>NZ_JAPZVP010000001.1:0-148268 GCF_027622875.1 Glycomyces luteolus
CGGGGGGGCCGGTCGTCCTGGCGGCGGCGGTCGTCCCGGTGGCGGCGGCGGCAACTACCGCGGCACGTTCGGCGGAGCCGGCGGCGGTGCCGCTGGCGGCGCCGGCGGCGCGGGCGGTTCCGGTCCTTCGACCGGTGCGCCGGCCCCGTACCGCGGCGGCGGCGGTCGCGCGGGTGGCGGCGGCAAGGCCCGCGGCGGCGGTGCGGCCGGTGCGTTCGGTCGCGGCGGCCCCCGAGGCAAGAGCCGCAAGTCGCGTCGTCAGCGGCGCCAGGAGTTCGACAACCTCGCAGCACCGAGGATGCAGTCGGGCGCCCCGCGCGGCAACGGCGAGACCATTCGCCTGGCCCGCGGCGCGTCGCTCTCCGACTTCGCCGACAAGATCGGCACCCTGCCGGGCACCCTCGTCCAGGAGCTCTTCTCCTTGGGCGAGATGGTGACCGCCACGCAGTCCGTGTCGGAGGAGACCTTCGAGCTCCTCGGCGCCCACCTCGACTGGGACATCAAGATCGTGTCCCCCGAGGAGGAGGACCGCGAGCTGCTCGCGCAGTTCGGCATCGACCTGGACGAGGAGGACAAGGACACCTTCGTCTCGCGTCCCCCGGTCGTCACGGTCATGGGCCACGTCGACCACGGTAAGACGAAGCTGCTGGACGCGATCCGCAGCTCCAACGTGGTCGCCGGCGAAGCGGGCGGCATCACCCAGCACATCGGCGCGTACCAGGTGCACGTCGAGCACGAGGGCGAAGACCGCGCGATCACCTTCATCGACACCCCGGGCCACGAGGCGTTCACCGCCATGCGTGCTCGCGGTGCGAACGTCACGGACATCGTGGTGCTCGTGGTCGCGGCCGACGACGGCGTCATGCCGCAGACGGTCGAGGCCCTCAACCACGCCAGCGCCGCGGGCGCTCCCGTCGTGGTGGCGGTCAACAAGACCGACCTCCCCGACGCGAACCCGGGCAAGGTCCGCCAGCAGCTGACCGAGTACGGCCTGGTCGCCGAGGAGTACGGCGGGCAGACCATGTTCGTCGACGTGGCCGCCAAGCCGCGCATCGGCATCGCGGAACTGCTCGAAGCGGTGCTGCTCACCGCTGACGCCTCCCTTGAACTGGAAGCGTCGGAGTCGGGCAACGCGCAGGGCATCGCGATCGAGGCGCACCTCGACAAGGGCCGCGGCCCGGTCGCGAGCGTCCTGGTCCAGAAGGGCACGCTGCGGGTCGGCGACTCGATCGTCGCCGGTGGCGCGCACGGCCGCGTCCGTGCGATGCACGACGCCGACGGCAACCGCGTCACCGAGGCGACCCCGTCGTTCCCGGTGCAGGTGCAGGGCCTCGCGTCCGTCCCAATGGCGGGCGACGTGTTCCTCGCCGCTGACGACGACCGGATGGTCCGCCAGATCGCCGAGCAGCGGCAGGCTCGCCGCCGCGCGGCGCAGCAGGCGTCCCGCGTCTCGCGCACCACGCTCGAGAACCTCATGGACAAGATCGCCGAGGGCGAGCGCACCACGCTCTCGCTCATCATCAAGGGCGACGGCGCCGGTTCGGTCGAGGCACTCGAAGAGGCCTTGGTCGCGCTGGAGATCCCCGAGGAAGTGCACCTGCAGGTCATCCACCGCGGCGTCGGTCCGATCACCGAGAGCGACGTCAACCTCGCCGCGGCGGGCGACGGCGAGTCCGCGACGATCATCGCCTTCAACGTTCGAGCCGAGGGTCGCGTTCGCGACATGGCCGAGCGCGAAGGCGTGGACGTCCGGTACTACACGGTCATCTACCAGGCGATCGAGGAGATCGAGACCGCGCTCAAGGGCATGCTGAAGCCCGAGTACGAGGAAGTGGCGCTCGGTACCGCCGAGATCCGCGAGGTGTTCCGCTCCTCGAAGCTCGGCAACATCGCCGGTGCGCTGGTCACGAGCGGTTCGATCAAGCGCAACGCGAAGGTCCGCCTCATGCGCGACGGCAACGTCGTCATCGAGACGACCATCTCGTCGCTGCGCCGGTTCAAGGACGACGCGACCGAGGTCCGCGAGGGCTTCGAGTGCGGTTTCACCTTGAAGAACTACAACAACATCGAAGAGGGCGACATCGTCGAAGCCTTCGAGATGCGCGAGAAGCCGCGCGCGTAAGTGCGGCTCCTCGAGACCGAAGCCGCAGCGCGGCTCGGCGAGGCCTTCCAAGGCTTCCGTCGGGCCGCGCTGTCGGCCGTCTACGGTCACTCAGCGATGGCCGCGGCCGACCGCGGCGACTACCGGGCGCTGCTGGCCCTGGCCGAGGACGACCGCCTCGGCGTGTTGACGCGCCTGTTCGTGATCGGCGTGCCGGTCCCGGCCGAGGAGGTGGCGAGTGCTCTGGCCCCCTTGGGGTTCGACGAGGCTCGCGAATGCGGCTTGGTGTGGGGGAACTCCGAGTACCTGGCGGGCTGGGGCGCCCAGTTCGACGGCGACCGGCTGCTGTTCTCAGACCAGCTTCCGAACACGACGGGCGGCCGTATGCGCGAGCACGTGCTCGGTGTCGGCGGCGCTTCGAAACTCCTCATGGACGCCACGCTGCGCGCTCCCGTGAGCAGCGCCCTCGACCTCGGCACCGGCTGCGGCGTCCAGGCACTCGGCCTGGCCGAACACGCGGCATCCGTGACCGCCACCGACCTGAGCGAACGCGCAGTGGCCTTCGCCGCGCTGAACGCCGTCGTCAACGGCGTGGAACTCGAACTCCTGCAAGGCGACCTGCTCGCACCCGTAGCGGGCCGCCGCTTCGACCTGGTGGTCGCGAACCCGCCGTTCGTGATCGCCACGCCCGGCTCGGGCTGGACCTACCGGGACGGCGGCCGCGAAGCCGACGGCATCGCCGCCGAACTCGCGGCAGCCGCGGCGGACCTGCTCAACCCGGGCGGCACGATGCAGTTCCTCGCGAACTGGCTGCACGTCGCGGGCGAGGACTGGGCCGAGCGCGTCGCGGCCTGGTTCCCGGACGACGGACTCCGGGTCTGGGCCGTCGAACGCGAGCGGCTCGACCCGCTCGACTACGTGCGCACCTGGCAGCGCGACTCCGGCGAGACCGACGACGCCGACCAGGCCGCGGCCTGGCTCGACTGGTTCGAGGCGAAAACCGTTGCAGGCGTGGGCTTCGGCTTCATCGGCATCCGGCGCGTCGACGGCCCCACCGAGGTGGTCTGCGAGGAGGCCCGGCATGCCGTCGAGACGCCTTGGCGCGACCGCGTCGAGGACTGGTTCGCGGTGCGCGCCAGGGACCTCGAGCCGGAGACGCTGTGGCACGCGAAGCTCCGCGTCGCCGACGGCGTGATGCTCCAGCAGAGCGCCGCGCTCGGCGGCGAGGGCTGGGACGTCGACCGCCAATGGCTCCAGCAGGCGAACGGCATGCGCTACGCCGAGGAAATAGACCCGCTGGTCGTCGCGTTCCTCGGCGCCTGCAACGGCGAATCCGAAGTGCGCCTTCAGGTCCAGCTCCTCGCCGACACGTACGGCGCCGAACCCGCGATGCTCTACGCCCAGCTGTACCCGTTCATCAGGCACCTCATCGAACGCGGGTTCCTCCGCTAGCGGCGCCGAGCGCCCAGGGCGGACCCTAGGACCGCAGATAGGCGAGGACCGCCTTGACGCGGCGGTGGTGGTCGCCGTCCTCGCTGCTCAGCGTGAGCTTGGTGAAGATGTTGCGGATGTGCTTCTCGACCGCGCCGTCGGAGATGAAGAGCTTCTTGCCGATCGCCTTGTTGGAGTGGCCCTCCGCCATGAGGCCCAGCACCTCCTTCTCACGCGGGGTGAGGGTCGCGACCGGGTCGTTCTTCCTGCGGCGCACCATGAGCTGGGAGACGACCTCGGGGTCGAAGACCGTGCCGCCCCCGGCGACCCGCTTCAGCGAGTCCATGAAGTCGTCGACGTCGATCACGCGGTCCTTCAGCAGGTAACCCACCGCGCCCCGGGCGTCCGCGAGGAGGTCGTCCGCGTAGGAGACCTCCACGTACTGGCTCAGGATGAGCACCGGCGCGCCCGGCACGAGCTCCCGGGCGCGGGTCGCGGCCCGCAGCCCCTCGTCGGTGAAGGACGGCGGCATCCGCACGTCCACCACCGACACGTCGGGCCGGTGCTCGGCGACGGCCTTCACGAGGGCGTCCCCGTCGCCGACCTCGGCGACCACTTCGCAGCCGAACTCCTCCAGGAGCCTGACCAGCCCTGAGCGGATGAGCACTGCGTCATCGGCCACCACTACACGCACGGAACCTCCACGACGATCACGGTCGGACCGCCGTCGGGGGAGTCGATGGTCCACTGGCCCTCGACGGCTTTGACCCGGTCGGTGAGACCCGAGAGCCCGTGCCCCTTCGAGACATGCGCGCCTCCGATCCCGTTGTCGCCGACCGAGAGGACCAGCCTATCCCCCCAATCCTCGACGGCGACCGTGGCTTTGGTCGCCTGCGAGTGCTTCGCGATGTTCGTGAGGCACTCGGCGGTCACGAAGTAGACGGTGCTCTCGACGCTGGCCTTGTAGCGGCCGTTGAGGTTCGTCTCCAACTCGACCGGCACGAGCGAGCGCGCCGCTAGGGCCGCGAGCGCCGCGTCCAGGCCGCGGTCGGTGAGGATCGGCGGGGCGATGCCCCGCGAGAGCGAACGGAGCTCGTCGATGGTCTCCCGGGTCTGCGCGATCGCGGCCTCCAGGGTCGCCTGCGCCGCTTCGGGATTGGTCGCGAGCTGGCGCTTGACGCGGGCCAGTTCCATGCCCAGGCCGACGAGCCGCTGCTGCGGCCCGTCGTGGATGTCGCGCTCGATCCGGCGCAGCGCGTCGGCCTCGGCCGAAGTGGCCGCGTTCCGGGACTCCTCGAGCTGGTCGATCCGCTCGTGCAGGCCGCTGATGGAGGTGAGCATCCCCTTCGCGACGTACCCCTGGGCCAGCGCGAGGCCGCGCAGGACCGGGATGAGCGTGAGCGCCATGACGATGCCGCCGATCACGGCCAGGACCGACCGGGCCGCGTACGACGAGCCCCAGCCGAGCCATTCGGTCGCATAGTGGAGGCCGTCGTCGCTGTCGCCGCCGGTCGCGGCCTCGATGATCCAGCTGTAGAGGGGGTAGAGCAAGGTCGCGGCGGTCACCGACCACCACGTGACCGCGACCACGAAGCCGACGATCGCGATCGGCAGGGCCGCGACCGCCCACAGCACGTTGAGCCACGACTGCCCGTCGGTGAGGACGGTCAGGTACCGGCGCAGCGCGGAGGCGTCCTCGCGGGCGCGCTTGTACCGGGGGCGGGGCAGTTCGCGCCGCAGCACCGAGGGGAGCATCGACCGGCCGGCGGCCGCCATGCCGCGCATCGCGAAGAGCGTGGCGGCGGCGATGGGCACACCGATCCAGATGACGGCGGTGCCGACGCCGAGAACCGTGCCGGTGACACCGATGATGAAGGCGGGCAAGGCGATGAAGAACATCGACAGCAGGTAGCCGGTGTCGACTCCCAGTTGCCTCAGGGTGGTTCGCATGCGTCAACACTAGAAAGGCCGAGTCGCCATCGCGACCCGGCCGTCCTGCGTCTTCCTGGTAGGGACAGCCCTACCTCAGGCGACACCGGCTCCTGGTCCGCCCGCCTCCCGCGTCGCGATCCCGGCCACCGAGTTGAGCAGGCTCAGGATGCAGATCCCGATCACCAGGTTCAGCCCGGCCGTCGCGATCTGCGACTCCAGATCGGCCACCACGGTGAACGGGATGAGCACGCCCACCGCGATCACCAGCAGCATGATCCAGATGAAGAAGCTCATCGGCCGCGGCATGAGCAGCAGCAGCATGTGCACGACCCCCGTCGCGAGGATCGCGATGCCGAACGCGCCGAACGCGTACGTCGTGGTGGACGCGTCGCCGTACGCCCCCGCGTCCGAGGGGGAGAGGATGTTGATGCCGAACACCCCGCGCACGAGCAGGATGCCCACGAGCGCGACCAGCGCGGCGACCACGGCCGTGCCGAACCCGCCCGCCCACAGCTTCCCGGCGTCCACCGACGGGCGTTGCGACTGCGGCTGGGCCGCCGGATACCGCCGCGTCGGTTCCTCGTGGTTCCCGGCCCATCCGCTTTGCGGTGCCGACATGGTGCCTCCTTTTCAGCGAAGCCCCGAACCGCCCGAAACGGCCCGCTTCTCGGCCTCATGGTGGCAGTAACCCGTGATGGAGGTCGCGAAACCGGTGATTTCCGGCGGCTGAAAAGATCTTGGGGATGTCAGGGGCGGCGCGTAATCTAGAGCGGTGTTCACCGGATGCGCAGAATTCGACCTCCTCCTCCCGCCGGACTCCCGCTCGCTGAAGGCCAAGCGCTCCTACGTGCGCCCGATCGTCGCCTCGCTGCGGAAGTACGAGGTGGCGGTGGCCGAAGTCAGCGACCAGGACGTCCACGGCCGCACCACCATCGGCGTCGCAGCCGTGGCGGGCGAGAACCGGCACGTGCGGGAGCTCCTGGACGCCTGCGAGCACCACATCGCGGGGCGACCCGAAGTGGAACTCCTGAGCGTCCGGCGACGCGTCTTCGGCCCAGAAGACGAATAGCCCGGGTGCAGTAGCAAGACCAGTAGCGGCGCACACTCGATGCGCGCGGCAGAGCGGCCTCGGCGAAGCATGCGAGCCGTCAATGAGTATGGCGCATCCGAACCGAGGTGCGCGTGAAGCGGAAGGCAGGAATGCGATGGCAGACGCGGCGAAGCGAGCCCAGGTGTCCAAGCGGGTCATGGAGCTCACGGCCCAGGCGGTGCGCAAGCTCAAGGACCCCCGGGTCGGCATGGTCACCATCACCGACGCGCGCATGACCCCCGACCTGCGCGAGGCGACGGTCTTCTACACCGTCCTCGGCGACGACGAAGCGGTCAAGGCCTCCGCGGCCGGACTCGAGCGCGCCACCGGGCACCTCCGCACCACTGTCGGGCGCGCCCTCGGGATGCGGCACACGCCCTCCCTCACCTTCGTGGCCGACACCGTCCCCGACCAGGCCAACCGCATCGAAGAGCTCCTCGCGAAGGCCGCCGCGGCCGACGCCGAGGTCCACAAGATCGCCGAAGGCGCCTCCTACGCGGGGGACGAGAACCCGTACATAGAGAAGGACGAAGAGGAGGACTCGGAAGAGTCCACCCGGTGACCCCGGCCTCGCGGGACGCCGCACCGCGACCGGCCTCGTACCGGCGCATCGCGTCCCTCGCGATACCGGCCCTGGTCGTGCTCGCCGCGGAGCCGATCTACCTCCTGATCGACACGGCCGTCGTCGGCCACCTCGGCGCCGTTCCGCTCGGCGGACTCGCCCTCGGCGGCGTCATCATGGGCCTCGCGCCGTTCATCGGCGCCGTCCTCGCCTACGGCACCACCGCCCGGGCCTCCCGCCGCTACGGCGCCGGAGACCGGCCCGGCGCGGTGGCCGAAGGCGTGCAAGGCACCTGGCTCGCGCTCGCCGCCGGCCTCGTGATGATCATCGCCTTCCAGTTCCTCGCCGGCCCGATCGCCGGACTCATGGGCGACGACCCGGCCGTCGAGGCCGCGGCCGCCGAATGGCTGCGCGTCGCCGTCCTCGGCGCCCCTTTCCTGCTCGCCGCCGGCGCGGGTCAAGGCTGGATGCGTGCGGTCCAGGACACCAAGCGCCCCATGTGGTTCGTGACCGCCTCGTTCCTGCTCTCGGCCGCCCTCGCCCCGATCCTCGTCTACCCGGTCGGGCTCGGCCTCGTCGGCTCCGCCTGGGCCAACGTCGTCGCGCAGGCCGTCTCGGGCGTGCTGTTCCTACTCGCGCTGCGGCGCGAAGGCGTCCCGCTCCGCGTCGACCGGCGGCTCATGTCGAAGCAGCTCGTCGCCAACGGCGACTTGATCATCCGCGGCATCGCCTTCCAGGTCAGCTCCTTCTCCGCCACCGCGGTGGCCGCCCGCGTCGGCACGGCCGCGCTCGGCGCCCACCAGATCGGCATGCAGCTGTGGTTCTTCGCGGCGCTGGCGCTCGACGCGGTGGCGATCGCGGCGCAGGCGCTCATCGGCGCCGATCTCGGCGCCGGCAGGCCCGCGGCGGCGCGCGCCTCGGCGAAGCGGCTGACGCTCGTCGGCCTCGGCTACGGCGTGGTCTTCCTCCTGGGGATCCTCGCGCTGCTGCCGGTCCTGCCGGACCTGTTCACGGCGTCCGCCGACGTCCACGACCAGCTCGGCTACATCTGGCCGTGGCTGGTGGTCCTGCTGCCGGTGGCGGGCGTGGTCTTCGCGCTCGACGGCGTGCTCATCGGCGCGGGCGACCTGCGGTTCATGCGGAACATGACCGTCATCTCGATCGCGAGCGGCCTGCCGTTCACGTGGCTGACGCTCGCGTTCGGGTGGGGCCTCACCGGCATCTGGGGCGGCATCGCCGTGTTCATGCTCGTGCGCCTCGGCATGATCCTCTGGCGCCTGCGCTCGGGTGACTGGGCCGTCACCGGCGCTGAGCGCGACTGAAAACTCCGATCCCACCATGTGAATTGTGCGCGGAATTTCTCCTGAACCCTCGTTAAGGTTTCGAGCATGAAGACTCTTTCATCGACTCGACGGAAGCGCCGTACCCGTCCCGATAGTTGGGATAAGGAGAAGGCGGAGGCACTGCGCGCCCTTCAGGAATCGCTCGACCGGCACCAGTAGCCACCCGCGCGGCGGGCCCGGTCCGAGGCGCGGTTAGCCTCTACGACCGTGACCACAGTGCCGCCCAGATCCCCGAAACCCGCCCGCCCGGTCGAGCCGGGCCTCATCGTCGTCGACAAGCCGCAGGGCATCACCTCGCACGGCGTGGTGTCCCGGATGCGCCGCATCTGCGGCACCCGCAAGGTGGGGCATGGCGGCACGCTCGATCCGATGGCTACCGGCGTGCTCATCGTCGCGATCGGCAAGGCCACCAAACTGCTGACGTATGTGTCCGGCCTCGACAAGTCGTACGCCGCGACGATCCGGCTCGGCCAGGCCACGGTCACCGACGACGCCGAAGGCGAGGTGACCGCGAGCGTCGACGCCTCGGCGGTCGCCGACGCCGCGATCCGCGACGGACTCGCGGCGATGACCGGCGAGATCGACCAGGTGCCGAGCGCCGTGAGCGCGGTGAAGATCGACGGCCAGCGCGCTTACAAGCGCGTTCGCGAAGGCGAGACGGTTGAACTGAAGGCCCGGCGGGTCACCATCGCCTCGATCGAGGTCGGGGCGATCCGCCGCGAGGGCGAGTTCGTGGACGTGGACGTCGACGTCTCGTGCTCCTCGGGCACCTACATTCGCGCTATCGCGCGCGACCTCGGCAGCGTGCTCGGGGTCGGCGGGCACCTGACCGCATTGCGGCGCACCAGGATCGGCGGCTTCGGGATCGACACGGCCGCGACGTTGGAGACGCTGTCCGACCGGTCGGAGGCGGGCGAACCGCTGGGCGCGCTCACGATGGGCGAGGCCGCCGCACGGCTCATGCCGACGCGCACGGCGACCGAAGCGGAGGCGAAGGCGCTGTCATACGGCAAGCCACTCGACGCGGCCGGGATCGAAGGGCGCTACGCGGTGCTCAGCGAGAACGGCGACCTGCTCGCGGTGATGACCGAGAAGGGCGACAAGGCGAAGCCCGAAACGGTCTTCGCCGCCGCGAACTGAGGCCGTGCGCCGCGGGTCGGGTTGCCGGATGGCGGTGCCGCGAGTCGGGTAGCCAGATAGCGGCGCACTGGGCCAGGCTGCTGGATAGCGAAGCCGCGGTTCCGGGCCGCCCTGCCGCGCTCGGCAGGCGATATAGGGCATGCCCCTTCCCACCCGCATCCGCCTCCGGCCAACCAAATAGGACCACACTCCCATACGGGTCCGACACATCTGCGTCTTCCGAGGTCAGTGCCCCTGTGTCGGGCTTGTTAGACGAGCCTTGGCGAGGCCGCTCCGCTGCGGAAGGCGATCGGGGTGGTACCGGTTCGCTGGGCGAAGAACTTGTTGAAGTTCGTGGCGCTGCTGAACCCCAGGCGCTCGCCGATGCGGGCCGCCGGGACGGGGGAGCATGCCAGCATTCGCTTGGCCTCCAGGATGACCCGGCGGTCGATGAACTCCTTCGCCGGAATCCCCGCGGTCGCCAGGGTCGCCCGCGACAGGGTCCTGGGGGAGTAGGCGAGCGCCTCCGCGTAGTCGCTGAGCCGCCGCGAGTTCGCGAAGTCCCGCTCCACCGCGTCGCGGAACGCCAGGTACACCTCGCTCGGTTCCGGCCCGGCTTGCGGCGAGGGCAGGCTCGCGACCCGCAGCACCAGCACCGCGAGCAGATGCCGCAGCACCTGCAGCCGCGTATCGAGCGGCAGCCGGTCCGCCGAGTGCTCCCACTGCAGCTGCGTGGTCGCCGCGCGCAGCAGCGCGTGATCCTCGGCGGTCGGGACGCGAACCACCGGGGCGTGCGGATCGTCCACGCACACGCCGATCGCGGTGTCCGGGTCCAGGAACCCGGTCGCGAAGCGGATGACGGTGCCCTCGGCCCGCTCGAGGCCGCCCCACTGCTGCACCTGTCCGGGCCGCGCCCACAGCCACTGGCCCGGGGCGACGGCGTGTTCCGCGAAGTCGACCGAGTGCCGCATCGAGCCCGAGGTGAGCGTGACGAGGCAGTGCCGGTCGGACCGGAAGGGCCGAGTCAGAGCGGGAGCGTCGCCGCTCTCGCGCAGGCGCGACAGCGTGAGGATCTCGATCGACGGGCCGTCGTGCGGGGCCGGCTCCGGGGCGGGCGCGAAAAGGCGGCCCGTTATGTCGTCTTGTCGCGTATTCACCAGCATCGACGGCAAGTTTATCCCTTTTATCGTGGTTCCACAGTGTGTCTCGATCATAGGGGCGAACCGCCCAGGGAACTTGTTTAAATTTGAAGTAGTGTAGTGCCCATGGCTGAAACCAAGACCGTCGACTTCTGGTTCGACCCCGCCTGCCCCTGGGCGTGGATGACCTCCCGCTGGATCATCGAGGCCGCGAAGCTCCGTCCGATCCGCGTCCGGTGGAACGTGATGAGCCTCTTCGTGCTCAACGAGCCGAAGCTGGACGAGCTCCCCGAGTTCTACCAGGACCTCCTCCCGAAGACCGTCCCGGCTGTGCGCGTCGCGACGGCCGTCGCCCAGCAGTACGACAACGAGACCCTCGGGCGCCTCTACACCGCCCTCGGCAACCGCATCCACCTCGGCGGCGAGAAGGACTCCGAGGTCTACATCCCCGCCGCGCTCGAGGCCGTCGGCCTCCCGCTCGAGCTGGCCGAGGCCGGCAAGACCGAGGAATGGGACGAGGCGCTCAAGGCCTCGCACCACCGCGGCATCGGCCTCGTCGGGACCGACGTCGGCACCCCGGTCGTCGCGGTAGAGAACGACGAAGGCGTCCAGGTCGGCCTCTTCGGCCCCGTGGTCACCCCCGCTCCGATGGGCGAGGCCGCCGCGAAGCTGTGGGACGGCGTCTACGCCGTGGCCACCACACCGGGCTTCTACGAGCTCAAGCGCTCGCGTACTGAGGGCCCGAACTTCGACAACCTCACCGCCGACCTCTAGGCGAACGAACGCCAACGCCCGCAACGCGAAGGTGTTGCGGGCGTTCGCGTTTCACGAATGCGGACCGGGCCCCGCGCGAATCGCGCGGGGCCCGGTCCCGTTCGTCTTGCGGCTCAGCCGACCTGGGACAGCCAGGACTGCTCGGTGCCGCCCGCCGCCTGGCGGTAGGGCCGCAGTTCGCGGTCCCATTCCAGGCCGAGCAGCTGGTCCAGTCCGTTGCGCAGCGCCTCGGCGCTGGTCGTGGTCGCCAGCAGCGCGCGGATGCGGTCCTCGGCGATCATGATCTCGCCGCCGGCGCTCATCGCCGCGCGGTAGATTCCGCGGCCGGGGACGTGCATGATCCGCTCGCCGTCGACGCCCGCGCTCGGGTCCTCGGTGATCTCGAAGCGGAGCATCGGCCACTGCGCGAGGGCCTTCGCGAACTCGGCGCCCATGCCGGCGTAGCCGGTCCAGGGGCGCTCGGCGCGCATCGTGCCGCGCTCGGCGTTCTGCGGGGTCCAGCCCAGCTTCACGCCCTGGCTCGCGGCAGAGCCGGAGCGCTCCAGGACACGGCCGATCGCCCACTCGACATGCGGGCAGACCGCAGACGGGCTGGAGTGGATGTAGATCACGCCGCGTGTCTGCATCGCGCACCTCCTTGGGAATCGGCGTCTCTGAGTACTGGCTCACTCCTTGTGGTCATTTCGCTACGACTTAAAGTCGTGCAACGAGCATCGGCCGGGATGAGAGTGGGATGAACTCGAACCCGGCACGCTATTCCGCTCAGTTACATACTGACAGCTTCCAAAGCATCGCGCTAGGCTTAAACCGCCCCGGGGGCTCACTTTTTCGATCATTCGATGCGTCACACCCGGTACGTGTGCTAGTCGCCGCAGCCCGCGCCTGAGCTACACTTGCGCATGACCGGCGCACTGTCGGTTTTCTTTTGTGGTCCAACCCAGGTTCAGCACCCGCGATTCGGGCTGCTCTCCCTGTGTCAGGCCGAAGATTCGTCTTACACGACATGGTGAGGAGACCGGCGTGGCAGCCAACACTTCCAAGACAGCACGCGCGTCCGTCAAGGCCGGCCAGGCCAAGGGCGGCGCTGGACTCAACGTCCTCGGCGAGTTCAAGTACCTGATCCCGCTCAACAACGGGAAGCACGTGTACCTGCGCAACCTGGTCGACGGCAAGACCCTGCACCTCGCCACCGGCTCTGAGGCGTTCACCGAGGCCGTCAAGGCGCTCGCCGCCGCCGGTCACGGCGCGAAGATCAAGGCCGAGATCGAGGGCCTCGCCGCCAAGCTCCCCGCGGAGCAGGGCTGGGACACCACCCTCAAGACCCTCGAAGAGGCGGACGCCTTCGCCGCCGAGGCCGTCGCCGCCTAGGTTTCGCACCCGCGAACTTCGCGCTCCATGCCCGTCAGGGCGTGGAGCGCTTTTTCGCATCCGGGTTTCGAGCTTCCTCTGCATTGCTCGATCGCCTGTTCGACTGCGTCTATGCGAATTGCCGATCGCCGCTTATCGAAGGCACTCCGAATAAGCCCTTGAACGCGTACGGCTCACCCGATCGGACGATCCCCAATGGGGTGGGCGCGTCAGTCCGCCAGATCCGCGGTGCAGACCGATTCGGACATCGGCACCTCGTCGACGCTTCGCAGCACTCCGACGGTGAAGCAGTAGTCCTCCGAGGGGATGAGGCCCGCCGCGGTGAACTCGGTCGCCGTGGTCCCGTCGGGGTTGAGCGCCTCGGCCTTCTCATCGCCCACTCGCTGGGCGAACACGATGTACCGCAAGCCCTCGGCGTCGGCAGCGGCCGTCCAGGTCAGCGACACCTCGCCTTCGTTCCACGACTCGATCACGAGCTCCTGAGCGGCGTCGCCCCCGGTGTTCGCCTGGTCGAAGTCATCGGGTGTCTTGTCCGGGGTGAGGAGCCACAGCCACACGGTCATGATCCCGCCGAGCAGCACCGTGATCGCGAGCCCGAGGTACACGTACGACTTGAGGCTCCGCTCGTCCTTCTGCTTCGGCTGGATCTGCTTGGGGGCCTTGTAGGCCTTGGTCTTCCGCGGCTTCGCGCCGTCGCGGCCGATCACCGGCGGCGCGAACACCTGCTCCTGCTGGCCCGCTTGCTGCTGCATCTGGGGCGACTGCTGGGCGGCTTGCGGGTGCCACGGCGTGGGCGGCGGCTGCATGCTCACCGGCGCCTGCGGCGGCGCCGAGTACGGCGCGACATGTTGCGCCGCCGCCTGCTGCGGAGCGCCGGAGAACGGCTGGGCGCTCATCGGCGCCCCCGAGAAGGGCTGGGCGCTCATCGGGGCACCCGAGAAGGGCGCGGCCGAGACCGGGCCTCCCTGCGTACCGCCGTCGAGCTGCGCGTACCGCGGGTCGACCGCGTGCCCGAGTTCCCCGCCGAACCCGCCGGTGCGGCCTCCCGTGAGGCCGCTGCCGAGCGTGCCGCCCCGTTCGGGCTGCGGCAGCGGCTGCACGGGCGCGAACGGGTCCAGCGGCACGCGGGTGCCGCGCGAGGCGACCTCGGGCCGGTAGACCGTCTCCTCGTTGCTGACGTCGCCGATCACGGCGGGCGCGGAGGCCTTGCCGACCCCGCCGCCGTACATGCCTCGCTGCAGCTCCTCGGCGAACGCCTTGCCCGAGGCGGGACGGCGGGCCGGGTCGCGCGAGAGGCCGCGCACGAGCAGGCTCTCCAGCCACTCCGGCACGTCGTCGCGCGGCAGCTTCGGCGGCGGCGCGTCGGAGGTGACGCGCTCGCGGTGCGTGTCGGGGTCGGTCCCGCCCTCGGGGTTCGCGAACGGCGCGTACCCGGCGAGGAGGTGCCACATGCTCGACGCGAGGCTGAACAGGTCGCTCGCGGAGGTCTGGGCCTGCCGCAGCAGCGCCTCAGGAGAGGCGTGCAGCGGCGTGAGCTTGTCGATCGCGGCGGTCGCGGCCAGCGAGGCGGGCGTGCGCGCGATGCCGAAGTCCGCCAGCGCGGGTCCGTACTGGCCGCGGAGGATGTTCTGCGGCTTGACGTCGCGGTGGAGGATGTCGGCGTTGTGGGCGGCCTGGAGGGCCTGCCCGATCTTGACGCCCACGTCGAGCACGTCCTCGACGGGCAAGGGCCCGTTGGCCTTCAGGATCGCCGAGTAGGACCCGCCCTCGCAGTACTCCATGACGATGTACGGCTGCGCGGCCTCGGTGTGGCCGGTGTCGATGATCGAGACGATGTGCGGGTGGTTCGAGACGGCGACGGTGGCTTCGAGTTCCTTCTCGACCGAGTCCGCGGTGGTCATGTCGTCGTCGACCAGCAGGACTTTGACAGCGACGGTGCGGTCGAGGCGCTCCTGGACGGCGCGGTAGACGAACGCGGTCGACCCGTGCGCGACCATCTCGAAGTCGCGGTAGCCGGGGATGGCAGGAGTGGGGGAGCTCAAGGCGAGGGCTTCCTGTCAGGAGGCATGGTTCAGTCCTGAACAGAGTAGCCCTCGCCTTGAGGGTGACTCAGATGCGGTTGTTCTGCCCGTTCAGCAGATTCGCGACCCGGATGAGGCCCAGGTGCGAGTACGCCTGCGGGTGGTTGCCCAGGCCGCGTTCGGCGATCGGGTCCCACTGCTCGGGCAGGAGGCCCGTGGGGCCCGCGCACGCGAGGATCTGCTCGAACAGCTCCTCGGCGTCGGTGCGGCGGCCCACCTGCAGGTAGGCCTCGGCGAGCCACGCGGCGCAGATGATGAACCCGCCCTCGGTACCAGGCAGGCCGTCGTCGCGGTGGTAGCGGTACACCGTCGGGCCCGAGCGCAGACCGGCCTCGATCTTGAGCACGGTCCTGAGGTAGCGCGGGTCGTCCGGCGGGAGCAGCCCGGAGAGGCCGACCCACAGGGACGCGGCGTCGAGGTCGTCGTGCCCGTACGCGGCCGTGTAGGCCCCGGCCTCGTCGTTCCAGCCCAGTTCCAGCACGTTCTTCGCGATCTGGTCGCGCAGCTCGTGCCAGTTGGGGCCGTACTCCATGCCGAACTGGTCGGCGACCTTGAGCGCGCGGTCCACGGTGACCCAGCACATGACCTTCGAGTACACGTGGTGCCTCGGGGCCTGGCGGGCCTCCCAGATGCCGTGGTCGGGTTCGTGCCAGCGCTTCGCGACGGCCTCGACCATGCTGCCCATGACCTGCTGCTCGAAGTCCGAGAGGTGCCCGCGGCGCTGCGCGACGGCTTCGACGAGCATCGCCACGGGGCCGAACACGTCCAGCTGGACCTGGTTCGACGCGGCGTTGTTGATGCGCACCGGCCGCGCCCCGGCGTAACCGGGGAGCGTGTCGATGATGGCCTCGGGGCTCGGGGCCATGCCCTCGATGTCGTAGAGCGGGGCGAGCCGCTCGGGGTGGCCCGCGGTGCGCTCGATGATCCCGGCGACCCACGCGAAGTACGACTCGGCCTCTTGGAGGGAGCCGAGGTCGACGAGGGCGTTCGCGGTCATCGCGGCGTCGCGGATCCAGCAGAACCGGTAGTCCCAGTTGCGCACGCCGCCGAGCTCCTCGGGGAGCGAGGTGGTGCCCGCGGCGAGGATCGCGCCGGTGGGCTGGAAGCACAGGGCCTTGAGCGCCAAGGCGGAGCGGGAGACCATCTCGGTCTCGACGCGGGGGAGCCGCAGCGAGTCCGACCAGTTGCGCCAGCCGGCCTCGGTGGTGCGGCGGCGGACGTTGACCGGCGGCTTCCACTCGTCCAGGCTCGCCGATCCCGCGCGCATCTCGAGCACGACGGACCCGCCGACGGCGGCGAGGTCGACGACCGCGACGGCCAGCGAGTGCTGGCCGTCGTATTCGATGTGCCAGTCCACGCCGGGGGAGCGCAGGCTGATGGGTTCGCGGCCGCCGAGGACGCGCAGGCCGTCGTCGCCGACGGGCTGCAGCTGCACCGGCAGCTGCCCGAACTCGGGCCGCGGAGCGAAGGTGATCTTGACGGGGACCTCGCCGGTGACCTCGCGGACGAGGACGGTGGCGTTGAGGTCGCCGCGGCGCCGCGGCGTCGAGTCGAGCCAGTCGGTGACGGCGAGGCCCGGCCAGCGGGTCTCGACGGTCATCGTGCCGGACACGTAGCGCTGGCCGAGGGGGATGCCGGCGTTGACGGGCTGGACGCTGAAGTGCCCGGCGTGCTCGCCGCCGAGGAGGTCGGCGAAGACCGAGCCGGAGTCCGGCCGCGGGTGGCACATCCAGGTGACGCGCCCGTCGGGGGTGAGGAGCGCGTGGTTGGCGCCGTCGGCGAGCATCGTGTGCCGCTCGATGAGCTGCGCGGATTCGCCTTGGAGCCATGCGCGGCGGGTGTCGACGAGGCGGGCGAGGAGCTTCGCGACGTCCTCGGGGTCGCTGATGCGGAACGCCGCGCGGGTGGGGCCGGGGCCGACGCGGACGCCGACGTCGGGTCCGTGCAGGTGCGCAAACGCATTCTCGTCGGTCACGTCATCGCCCAGGAAGAGGACCGCGGAGGCCCCCAGCTGGTGGCGCAGCTTGTCGAGCGCGTCGCCCTTGTGGGTGGTGACCACGGACAGGTCGATGACGGCCTTGCCCTCGGTGGTCTGCACACCGTCCCATGTGGAGGGTCCTTCGCGGACGTCCTCGATGGCGCGCATCGCATCCGATTCGGACGCCTCGCGGACGTGCAGCGCGCAGCCGGCGGGCTTGGGCTCGACCCGGGCGCCCTCGTAGCGTTCGGCGATCGCCGACAGCTCGGCTACGAGCTTGTCGCGCAATCGCTGGTCCTCGCTGGAGAGCGCCCGGGTGAAGCCGACGTCGAACTCGGACCCGTGGGATCCGACCAGGTGGATCTCGGAGGGCAGGCGGGAGAGCGCCGCCAGGTCCCGCAGGGCCCGGCCGGAGATGACCGCGACCTTCGTCTGCGGCAGGTTCGCCAGCGTCCGCAGGGCCGAGACCGACTCCGGGATCGGCATGGCCTGCGAAGGATCGGTGACGATCGGCGCGAGCGTGCCGTCGTAGTCGCACGCGATCAGCAGTTGCGGAACGCGGGCGAGCAGTGTGAGAGCCGAACGCAATTCCTCGGAGGAGCTGAAGTCCTCCGACGCGTGGCTCTCAGGGCGTGGTGCGGTCATCGTGGCGTATCTCTCCAACACCGTCGTTGCGGAAATGTCTCTGCCTGCCGCCCGACCGCCGGGTATCAGACTTCAGCAGGCGGGCTGCCCGGATTGTACGCCGCGCTGCGCTCCGGAACTCCTAGCGCTGTGAGGAAACTGCGCGCCCAGCGACTCACGTCGTGCTTGCGCAGATACCGCCTCATGGCGCGCATCCTCTTCATCTTATCGTCGAGAGGCGCATTCGCAGCTGTCACAAATCCGTCTTTCAAATCGGTCAAATCATGCGGATTGACCAGGAACGCCTGCCGCAGATCGCCTGCGGCACCAGCGAACTCGCTCAGGACGAGCGCGCCGCGGTTGTCGACCCGGCTCGCCACGTACTCCTTCGCCACCAGGTTCATGCCGTCGCGCAGCGGGGTCACCGCCATCACATCGGCCGCCTGGTACAGCGCCGCCAGCTCGTACCGGTCGAAGCTCTGGTGCAGGTAGTGCACGGCCGGGAGGCCGACCTGCCCGTACTCGCCGTTGATGCGCCCGACCTGGCGCTCCACCCGCTCGCGCAGCTTCATGTACTGCTCCACGCGTTCGCGACTGGGGGTCGCGACCTGCACCATCACCGCGTTCGGCACCTGCAGGCGGCCGTCCTCCAGGAGCTCCCGGAAGGCCTTGAGCCGCTGCTCGATGCCCTTGGTGTAGTCGAGCCGGTCCACACCGAGGATGATCGTCTCCGGCTCGCCGAGCTCCATGCGGATCTCCTTGGCGCGCTGGCGGACCCGCTCGGAGTTCGCGACCTCTTCGTTGTGGGCGGTGTCGATCGAGATGGGGAAGGCGTCGGCGCGCACGAGCCGGTCGTCGACGGTGACGTAGTGCCCCCGCGGCCGGTAGCCGAGGAGGTGCCGGGTGAGCGCCAGGAAGTTCTGCGCCGCGAGGGGCCGCTGGAAGCCCACCAGGTCGGCGCCGAGGAGCCCGTTGAGGATCTCCATGCGGTGCGGGAGCTGCATGAACAGCTCCACGGGCGGGAACGGGATGTGCAGGAAGAACCCGATCCGCAGGTCGGGGCGCCGCTCGCGCAGCATCCCGGGGACGAGCTGCAGCTGGTAGTCCTGGACCCACACGACCGCCCCGGGGGCGGCCTCGCGGGCGCAGATGTCGGCGAAGCGTTCGTTGACCTCGTAGTAGGACTTCCACCAGGAGCGGCGGAAGACGCGCGGTTCGACCGCGTCGTGGTAGAGCGGCCACAGCGAGGCGTTCGAGAACCCCTCGTAGTAGCGCAGGACTTCGTTCTCGCTCAACGGGACCGGCATGAGGGTGACGCCTTCGGACTCGAAGGCGTCAGGGGCTTCGCCGGCGGTGCCGGCCCAGCCGATCCACGTGCCGCGATTGGCCTGGAGAACGGGTTCGAGGGCGGTGACGAGGCCGCCAGGGGATCGGCGCCAGGTTCGGTTTCCCTCGTCGTCGACCACTGAGTCGACGGGGAGGCGGTTGGCGACGACAATGAAGGATGCGTTGCTCAATTCGTATTTCCTCCTTTTCGCAAGCCTACCGGGACGGGGTGCCCGGCGGTCGCGGTGACGCAGACGGTCCCCGCGACGGCCCGATTGGCGGATACCCCCGGCGACTTGACATCATTGGGACCGGTCAGTTCAGTACGGCTCGTCCCAAAGCGAAGGATCAGCGTGGCGCAGTTCATCTACACCTTGGAAAAGGCGCGTAAGGCGCACGGTGACAAGGTCGTCCTCGACGACGTCACCCTGTACTTCAACCCGGGTGCGAAGATCGGCGTGGTCGGCCCCAACGGCGCGGGCAAGTCCAGCCTCCTGCGCATCATGGCGGGCCAGGACCAGGTCTCCAACGGCGAGGCGAAGCTCGCCAACGGCGCCACCGTGGGGATGCTCGCGCAGGAGCCGCCGCTGAACGAGTCGAAGACCGTCATGGAGAACGTCCAGGAGGCCGTCGCGCCGATCCAGGCGAAGCTCGACCGGTTCAACGAGGTCGCCATGGAGATGGCCACCGACTACACCGACGAGCTCATGGCCGAGATGGGCCGCCTCCAGGAGGAGCTCGACGCCGCGAACGCGTGGGAGCTCGACTCCAAGCTCGAACAGGCCATGGACGCCCTGCGCTGCCCGCCCGGCGACTGGCCCGTCACCAACCTCTCCGGCGGCGAGCGCCGCCGCGTGGCGCTCTGCAAGCTGCTGCTCGAGGCGCCCGACCTGCTGCTCCTCGACGAGCCCACCAACCACCTCGACGCCGAGTCCGTGCTCTGGCTGGAGCGCCACCTCGCCGCGTACGCGGGCGCGGTGATCGCGATCACCCACGACCGGTACTTCCTCGACAACGTCGCCGAGTGGATCCTCGAACTCGACCGCGGCCGCACCTACCCCTACGAGGGCAACTACTCCACCTACCTGGAGAAGAAGGCCGAGCGCATGAAGGTGGAGGGCCGCAAGGACTCCAAGCTCCAGAAGCGACTCAAGGACGAGCTCGAGTGGGTCCGCTCCAACGCCAAGGGCCGCCAGACCAAGTCCAAGGCCCGCCTCGGCCGCTACGAGGAGATGGCCGCCGAAGCCGAGAAGACCCGCAAGCTCGACTTCGAAGAGATCCAGATCCCGCCGGGCCCGCGCCTCGGCTCCACGGTGATCGAGGTCAAAGACCTGGTCAAGGGCTTCGACGGCGAGACGCTCATCAACGGCCTGGACTTCAACCTGCCGCGCAACGGCATCATCGGCATCATCGGCCCGAACGGCGTCGGCAAGACCACCCTGTTCAAGACCATCGTCGGCCTCGAGAAGCCCGACTCCGGCACCGTGAACATCGGCGGCACCGTCGATATCTCCTATGTGGACCAGAACCGGTCGGGCCTCGACGGCGACAAGTCGGTCTGGCAGGTCGTCTCGGACGGCCTCGACTACCTGATGGTCGGCAAGGTCGAGATGCCTTCGCGCGCTTACATCGCCGCGTTCGGCTTCAAGGGCCCGGACCAGCAGAAGCCCACCAAGGTCCTCTCGGGCGGCGAGCGCAACCGCCTGAACCTGGCGCTCACCCTCAAGCAGGGCGGCAACGTGCTCCTGCTCGACGAGCCCACCAACGACCTCGACGTCGAGACGCTCTCCAGCCTGGAGAACGCGCTCCTCGAGTTCCCCGGCTGCGCCGTGGTCATCAGCCACGACCGAGCCTTCCTCGACAAGGTCGCGACCCACATCCTCGCCTGGGAGGGCGAGGGCGAGGACGGCCTGCCGAAGTGGTTCTGGTTCGAGGGCAACTTCGACTCCTACGAGAAGAACAAGATCGAGCGCCTCGGTCCCGACGCCGCGAACCCGCACCGCGTCACCCACCGGAAGCTCACCCGGGACTAGCCGTGGCACGCTTCAAGACCGACGTCCCGCTGCGCTGGTCGGACATGGACGCCTTCGGGCACGTGAACAACAACCAGTTCATGGTGCTGCTCGAAGAGGCCCGTGTCGCGATGATGTTCTCCGCCGCCGCGGAATCCGGCATCCCCGGGTTCCGCGAAGGCGTCGTCGTGGCCCGCCACGAGGTGGACTTCCTGCTGCCCGTGGTCGTGCCCGCCGAGACCCGGGTCGAGCTCTGGGTCGAGCGGATCGGGAACTCCTCGTTCTCGTTCGCCTACGAGCTCATGGCGAACGACAAGCTCGCGCTCCGCGCCAAGACCGTGATGGTGCCCTTCGACATCGTCACCCAGCGCCCGAGGCGCATCACCGCGGAGGAGCGGGCCTACCTCGAGCAGTGGACCGACTGACGCTCCGATGACCGACCCGACGACCGCCGGGGACGACGCGGCCTTCGCCGCTCGCGCCGCCAGGCTCGACCCCGACGCCCTCGTGCTCGCGCAGGGCGGCCGCCTCTGGGCGGCACTGCCCATCGGCGTCCTCGCCGTCCGCGAAGCCGCCGACGGCGACCTCGCCGAGGGCCTCTACCGCGCCGGCGACCTCGTCGCCGGCGAAGCCGCGCCCCGGCCCGTCGCGGAATGGCGCGGGCGCCTCCCCAAGCAGCCGTGGACGACCGTCGAGACCGTCCCGGCCGCCGACATCGCCGACATCGACCGCAAGGCCGCACAGGCCCTGCGGGAGCGGCGCGGCCAGGGCATCGGGGACCGGCGCCTGCGCGACGCCATGCTCGACCACGTCACCCTCCGCGTCGAACACGACGGCAGGATCTATCCGGTCGAATTCCGACTCGTCGCCGCCTTGTGCCGCATGGGCTTTCTCGGGGAGGACCCGGTCAAGGTCCTCAAGGCCGGTCGCCGCATCGGGCTCGCCGGCACCTACGGCACCGTCTGGGACAGGGACCGCGGCCTGCCGATGCTGTGACCGATTCGGAACACACAGTGACGTCACACCATTCGGTGACGGATACCCGACGTCCGGAGGATGGGACGGCGCTTCCCGTTCTGATACATATGAAACCGGTGACAGTACCCCGTTCGTGCCTGCGAACAAACGCGCGACGGTTCATACTTTTGGTCAGGATTGGTTGACGCTTGTGCCATGTCAGTGGCAAGCCCTAGTCTGCTCACTGCAACACGACGTAACTTGGCTATGCCCCGCGAAGCACAACCAATCACAACCAATGGTTCAGCTCAGCATGAATGCCAACGTATTACCCAACACTGCCAGTGATTCGCATTTTGGGTGGGAAGGCGGACAACACCATGGCATGGTGGCGCAGCAGAAAACGCGACGCACAGCAAGAATCGATCGCCGAGGCGGTCGCGGAAGCCGACAGCGAGCTCGGCGGAGCCGCCGAACGCGCCCAGGCACGCGGCAGCCAGCCGAGCGCGGTCCCGACCCCGCGCGCCGAGCGGCATGAGGATCCTGAACTCGACACCGAGGAGTTCGAGGTCGACCTCGAGTTCGCCTCCCGTGAGCTGCGCCACGAGCTCACCGCGGAGCAGCTCCTGCTCGGCCCCGAGCGGGAGCAGATCTCCGAGGTCGACCGCTGGCATCTCATCAAGCGCGATCTCGAGGAGATCGACCCGGACTTCGTCACCGACCTGGAGCAGATCGCCGCCGACGCGGTGGCCCAGGAGGCCGATGAGGCCGCGCCGCTCGACTCGGAGCGCATCATCGCGGCCCTGAAGAGCCTCGACATCCGCTACCTCGTCGACGAGAACGGCGGCATCGTGGCCCTCTGGGAGCGCCACATCGTCCAGGTCCGCGCCGAAGGCCCCGACGCCGACATCCTGGTCCTGCGCGCCCGCGCCTACCAGACCGTCCCCCGCGAGTGGGCCGAGCGCGGCTACGCCGCCATGAACGAGTGGAACCGCACCCGACGCTTCCTCAAGGCCTACCTCGGCGAGCCGACCGAATCGGGCGCGCTCCCGGTCTTCGGGGAGATCCAGGTCCCCGTCCGCCCCGGCATCACCACCGCCCTGCTCGAAGAGCTCATCGACTGCGGCACCGCGATCTCGGGCACATTCGTCGAGTGGCTCGAGGGCGAACTGCTGTAAACCCTGCCGGTCTGACCGTTGTGCACCGCCGCCCCGGGCTCCCATCGGAGCCCGGGGCGGCGCTTTGAGCAGGTGAGATTCCCTTCAAACCGGTACGCTCATGAGGAACCCCCATCTCCAAATTGGATAGGAGACCTCATGACCTCCGAACCCCAAGGCGCCCGTCCCCCTGGCACCGCCGCACCCGCCCCCTTCGCCTCCAACCCCGAACCCGAAGCGCCGCAACCAGATGCCACGGTGAACTTCCCCGCGCAGGCCGCGCCATCGGCCTTCGAGTCCGAAGTAGACGCAACCGTGAAGGTGGTCCCGGGCTCGGCATCGCGGCCCGCCGCGGCGCCGACGGCCGCCGCTTCGCCCCAGTCCGGTTTCGCCTCCAGCGACGAGGACTTCCTCACGGAGACACAGGCACCCGTTTCCGCGGACTTCCCATCGTTCGCGCCCGCGCCCGTCGTCGCGGAAGCGCCTTCGGCCGCACCAGCACCCGCAGCGTCCCCCGGCGCCATGCCGCAGGCGACACTCCCGTCGCCGGTCGCCCCGCCCGTCCAGGGCTACGCGATGACCCCGCCGCCGATGGGCCCGCCCGCAGGATCGCCGGTCGGACCGCCCCCCGGGATGCCGACCGGACCCATACCGCTGCCCCCCGCGCCGCGCAAGCCCCGCAACAAGGCCGCCATCGCCTTCGCGGTGATCGCGATCGTGCTCTTCATCGCCGCGGCGGCCTTCGGCATCCTCTACTCGGAGAAGGCGAACGACTTCACTGAACAGGCCGGCCAGCTCGAGTCAGCCGAAGCCGAGCGCGACGAACTCGCGGACGCGAAGGCCGAACTCGAGAACGAGATCGTCGCGCTCCAGCTCGAGCGCGACAACCTCCAGGCCGACTCCGAGGCCCGCCAGGTCTGCTCCGATGCGCTCGAAATCCTGATCGCCGACGAGTACCCGGGCACCATCGACGACCTCGAAGACCTGGCCAGCAGCGAATACCTGGAATGGGCCCAGGCCCACGACGAGCTCTACCGCGAGGTCGAGCGCCAGTGCCTCGCCTGACCTGAGCGCGTACATGAAAACGGAGCGGCGGGGTCATCCCTGCCGCTCCGTTTCGATGTTCAGTTGCCTTGGTGCAGAACGAGTGCTACCCGTTCGGCGTGGTGCGCTCGGGCTTCATGCGTTCGGCGTGGTGCGCTCGGGCTTCATGCGTTCCGCGTGGTGCGCTCGGGCTTCACGCGTTCGGCGTGGTGCGCTCGGGCTTCACGCGTTCGGCGTGGTGCGCTCGGGCTTCATGCGTTCCGCATACTGCGCTCAAGCTTCATGCGTTCCGCATGAAGTCCGCCGCCCGCTCCATGTACTCCCACATGACCTTGTCGTACTCGGGCGCCAGAGCGACCTCGTCCATCGCGTGGCGCATGCAGCGCAGCCAGGCGTCGCGCTCGCGCTCGCCGATCGTGAAAGGCGCATGGCGCATCCGCAGGCGCGGGTGGCCCCGCTCCTCGGAATACGTGTGCGGCCCGCCCCAGTACTGCTCGAGGAACATCTTCAACCGCCGGGCGGCCGGGGCCAGGTCCGCTTCGGGGTACATCGGGCGCATGATCGGGTCGTCGGCCACCTGCGCGTAGAACGCGCTGGTCAGACGCTCGAAGGTCGCTTCGCCGCCCACGGCCTCGTAGAAGGACTGCGTGGGCGCAGGCTGTCCGGTCGGCGTCAGGGCCACCACGGCCCGCGGGCTGTCACTAGGCATCTCCCAATCGTGCCAAGGGCGGGACCGACTGGGAAGGCGATCCGGCACGCGTCACACCGAATGCGCCCTACATCACCTAAGCCGGAGTCCCGGCGGCCCCCGCCGCACCAGCGGCCCCGCCCGCGGCCGAGCGCGGCACGTAGATCCGGCCGCTCGTCGCCGGGTCGATGATCCCGGCCTCCCGCAGCGCCTCGGTGACGCGCAGCCGCAGCTCGCGGCCCGCCGCCCACTGCTGGTCGGAGGCCGTGCGCACGCCGAGGCGCACCTTGATCTCGTCGATCGTCATCTCGATCGGCCCGAGGTACTCGGGCTCCTTGAGGATGTGGGTGCTCCACTCCTCCTCCTCGACGAACGCCGCGGCGACCTGCGTGATGATCTCCCCGGCCCGGTCGATGTCCGCCGACGGCGGCAGAGGCGTGTCGACGACCACGTACGCCCAGCCCTGGCTCGAGTTGCCGACCCGCAGGATCTGGCCGTTGCGCACGTACCACAGTGTCCCGTCGAGCGACCTGAGCGTGGTGACGCGCAGGCCCATGTCCACCACCACGCCGGAAGCGTCGCCGACGTCGACGACGTCGCCGACGCCGTACTGGTCCTCGATGAGGATGAAGATCCCGGCCAGGTAGTCCTGCACGAGGTTCTGGGCGCCGAAGCCGATCGCGATGCCCGCGATGCCCGCGCTGGCGAGGATCGGCGCGAGGTTGACGTTGAAGGCGCTGAGCACGAGCATGAACGCAATGGTGAAGATCACGATTCCGGCGACGTGCTGGAGCACACCGGTGAGGGTCTCGGCGCGCTTGTCACTGCGGTCGCCGAGCAGCTCGTCGCGGCGGGAATTGCCGGAGCCGAGCTTGTCCGCCAGCTCAGCGATCGACTGCGGGCCCTTGATCGAGGTGACCTGCTTGATGATGCGGCCTATGGCCCGGTTGACGAGCCAGCGGAGGAAGAAGGCCGCCACGACGATGAGCAGGACCTGCCCGATCTTGTCGAGCACCACGCCGCCGTCGAGGGCGAACTCCTCGTTGCCGGTGATCTTGTACAGCAGCGAGCACGAGTTGAAGCCCGGGTCGCAGGGCGAGGTCCCCTCGGTGGCGGCAAGCAATTCCACGTTCGTCCTTCTCAAGGTCATCGAGGTGCGGTCGTCATGTTCACGGCCCGCGCGCACCCTTACCGACGACCGTCCGATCCGGTGTCGTCCCGGGTCCGCACAGACGATATTCGCGCGTCATTCAAGATCCCACGGAACCAGGGTGCAATTTTCTGAGATTTAGGTCAAACTTGACGGGACCGATGGCTTGGAGGTACGTCACCGTGATAGGTCCTCGACATAGGAGCACGCTCGACAGCGATGACCCTTCCCCAGGGGTGCTCCCGAATCTCTTCACGCACAACGCGGCCACGCTGGGCTCCGCCCTCGTCCTGAATCAGAGCTATGAGCCACTGTGCGTGATACCAGTCAAGCGGGCGGCGGTGCTGCTGCTCACTCGGAAGGCCGAAACCGTCACTCCTGGTGACGGTTTTCTGCGCTCGGAAACCATGCACATCCCCGTCCCGTCGGTGGTCCGCCTCAACCGCTATGTGCCGATCCCCAGGCAGGTCGGGTCCAGTCCCTCGCGGCGCGGCGTGTTCGCCCGCGACGACTGGCGCTGCGTGTACTGCAACGCCTCGGCCGAGACCATCGACCACGTGGTGCCCCGCTCGCGCGGCGGGACGCACACGTGGGACAACGTCGTGGCGGCGTGCGCCCCGTGCAACCACCGCAAGAGCGACAAGACCCTCGCTGAGCTGGGCTGGCGCCTGCCCCGGGTGCCCCGGCCGCCCTCGGGCTGGCAGCTGCGCGGCTTCCGCGGCCAGCGCCGCCCCGACCCGGCGTGGGAAGCCTGGCTTCCCCGCCACGGAAAGGAGCGCGCCCGGCTCTCGTAGAGCCGCTCCATCGGACGCACAGGGCCCGTCGACGGTCGCTTGACCGCCGACGGGCCCTGTGCGTGTCCTTGGCATGGCGCGCCAACGCATTCGGTCCCTGTGCGACCGGCTGCACCGACTTACCACCTGCGGCGATGTGAGGGGCGTAATTGGATTAGTCTGAGGGTCGGACTCGGAGCCCGCTTTTCCGGCTGTGACTGAGGAGGGCGACGACGCCCGATTGCCAGCCGTAGATCCCACCGAGTCACCCTGTACCTGTATTTAGGGGAGCAACATGACGTTCCAGGACTTGCTGATACTGTTCGGCGCCCCGATCCTGGTTGTGGTCGCGGTCTTCGCCGTGATCTTCCTGCGCCACCCGAGGCCGCAGTCCCGTTACCGCGCGGGCGATCCCTACAACTTCAAACCGGTGTGGTTCGTCGCCCGCAATGGCGCGGTGGCAGGCGAGTCCGGCTTGGCCGAACTCGAGTCCGGCGCCCACGGCGCCGAGACCGTCGCCAGTGGACCCAAGGGAGGCTCGCATGGCAAGTGGTAACCAGGTGGCGATCATCGAGGGCGTCGACAAGAGCCCCGAAGACGTCCAGCCGGCGATGCTCGAGGGCCCCTTCGACACCCGCGAACTGCTGCACATCGACGAGGCCCTCTCCGTGGCCGAGCGCGACGGCGGCGGCCTGCACTACAGCGTCTTCGTCGGCCCGCTGCACGACCCGGTCCGCGGCGCGGCCGAGGCCCTGCACGACAAGCTCGCCGACCCGGACCGCTCGATCCTCATCGCCGTCTCGCCCGAGCAGCGGCAGCTGGAGATCGTGACGGGCAAGCTCGCCCAGGAGAAGGTCCCGGACCGCTCCGCGGCCCTCGTCGTCTTCTCGATGGAAGCCGCTTTCGGCGCCGGGCAGCTCGCCGGGGGCATCATCACCGGCCTGCGGATGCTCGCCGAGACCGCCTCGAGCCGCTAGACCCGAGACAGAACGATGGCCCGGAAGCCTCGGCTTCCGGGCCATCGCCTTGTCTATTTGGCCTTTCCGGCGTCTGCCGGGAACTGCCGCTTCAACAGGTCCTCGGCCTTGGTGAGCTCGAGCTTCCCGATGAACTCGACCCACGAGAGCGAGTCGGCCACGGTCTCGCGGATCGACAGGATCGTGGTCCCCGGGATCCGCATCGTCAGCGTCGCGGGCGAGCCGATCTGCTTCTGCGCCAGGACCGCCTCGGTCGGCTGGCCGTTGAGGCCCTTCGCGAGCTCGAACACCGCCGACTCGTTCTCCTTGGCCTTCGGCACCCACTCCATGTCGCGCTTGAGCATCAGCGCCGCGCCGACGGACTTGCCGCCGGACTCCCCGTTGTAGGTGAGCACGATCCGGTTCGCGTCCCCGCGCGCGCTGGAGAGGCTCCACGCCGCGTCGGTGACGTCGACCAGCTGGCCCTGGAAGCGCCGCACCGAGTTCCGCGCCTGCTTGACCTGGCGCCGGTCGGCGAGCGGCTTGGCGACGAGCCGGAACAGCAGCACGAGCACCGCCAGCACGAGCACGCCGATGCCGACCGCGGCGACCTCGTGCAGGCCCGCGTCGACCGACCAGATGATCGACATCGGGACGAGCACACCCGAGGCGAAGCCCAGGAGCGGCTTGAGCCAGAACGGCCCGTTCCCGCCCGGCAGCCGCAGCGGCGCCATCAGCCCGATCACGGCCGATGCGACCAGCGCGATGCCGACCAGCTCCGGCGCGGGCACGTCGTAGCGGCGCAGCCAGTCCACCGCCCACCAAGCCAGGAATCCCGAGCCGATGAGCACGGTCGGGATGAGCAGCACGACGGCGAACATCAGCTGCTGCGGCTGCGGGCGGGTGCGCGAGGCGAGCACGGGACCGAGCAGCAGGAGCGGCAGGACGATCCCGAACAACGCGACCAGGGTGGCGCTCAGAACGGCCACCGGCAAAAGCGCGGACAAGACGGTTCTCTCCATTCTTTGCCTTGGGAGCTACAGCTCGGCCTTCGAAGGCACAGCATTGTCCGGGAGGCACAGGGGTGAATCAGAGCGAGCTTATCAACGGTGCGAAAAGCGCTCGGGGCTCCGGGACCGCCGTTGTGCGCGGCGACCACGGAGCCCCGATGGAACTCGTTCCGGAATTAAGCGGACTTGTCCAGTTCCCGGCCTTTCAGGGCGCGGGCGATGTCGGCCCGGCCCTCGGCCACGCCGCGCTTGACCGGCGCGGGACGCTCCTCGGCGAGCCAGGCGTCGAGCCGCTCGAGCGTCTCGGCCTCGATCAGGTTCGACGGGAACGCGAGCTTCGAGAATTCGACGGCCTGCTGCGCGCCCAGCTTCTCCCACAGCTCCGGCACCGCGTCGAGGTACGCCTGCAGGTACGGGCGCACCAGGTCGGCCTGGTCGAGCGGCGCGAAGCCGAGCATGGAGGACCGGCGGACCCAGTTCTCCGAGTTCGGGTCGGTGATCCGCTCCCAGGCGCGCTGCTTCGCTTCGGCGTTCGGGACGACCGCGCGGGCGACGTACGACAGGCGCTGGCCGTCGGCGGTCGAGTCGCGGTCGAGCTCGGCGTCGATGGCGTCCTCGGGGACGGCGCCGTTGCCGACGAGCCCGGTGAGCAGGGCCCACCGCAGGTCGGCGTCGACGGCCAGGCCCTCGGGGACCTCGCGGCCCTCGAGCCAGCCGCTGACGCGGGCCAGGTCGGCCTCGGACCTGGAGTTCGACGCGTAGGCCTTCGCCCAGGAGCGCTGCGGGTCCGAGCCCGGCGCGGCGGCCTCCATGGCGGCCTTCGCGGCCTGCGCCCAGGACTCGCGCAGCGCGGCCCGGTTCGCGGGGTCGGCGTAGGCGAGCGCCCCGCCGACCTGCCGCTGCGCGACGGTGACGATGTTGATGTCGTCCTCGGTGGTCAGGCTGCGGCAGCCGAGCTCCACGAACTGGGTCGCGGGCAGTTCGGCGTCGCGCAGCATGTCCCAGGCGGCGGCCCAGATGAGCGCGCGGGCGAGCGAGTCATCGAGCGCCGAGGTGTGCTCGACGGCCGTGGCGAGGCTCCGCTCGTCCAGGCGCAGCTTCGCGTAGGTGAGGTCGTCGTCGTTGAGCAGCAGGAAGTCCGGCTGCGTGACACCGACGAGCGCGGCGATCTCGGTCGCCTCGCCGGCGACGTCGACTTCGGTCCGGTCGCGGCGCTTCAGGACCCCGTCTTCGAGGTCGTAGAGGCCGATCGCGATGCGGTGCGTGCGGTGGGTCGGGTGCTCGGCCGGGACCTCCTGCAGCACGGTGACCTTGGTGTAGTTGCCGTCGGCGTCGACCGCCACGTCAGGGCGCAGGGTCGAGACCCCGGCCGTGCGCAGCCACGTGTCCGCGAAGTCCTGGAGCGGCTTGCCGCTCGCGGTCTCCAGCTCGCCGAGGAGGTCCTGGAAGACCGCATTGCCGAACTGGTGCTTCTCGAAGTAGGCGCGGAGCCCGGCCAGGAACGGGTCGATGCCGACGTAGGCGACGAGCTGCTTGAGGATCGAGGCGCCCTTGGAGTAGGTGATGCCGTCGAAGTTGGCCTGGATCTCCTCGGTGTCGCCCGCGGCGGTGTACACCGGGTGCGTGGTCGGCTGCTGGTCGGCGCCGTAGCCCCAGTTCTTGCGGGCCGAGAGGAACGTGGTCCAGGCGCCGTCGAAGCGGGTGGCCTCCACGTTCGCCCAGTGGCTGGCCCACTCCGCGAAGGACTCGTTGAGCCACAGGTCGTCCCACCAGCGCATGGTCACGAGGTCGCCGAACCACATGTGGGCCATCTCGTGCAGGATCACGTTGGCGCGCTGCTCGAGCTCGAAGTCGGTGACCTGGCTGCGGAACAGGAACGAGGCCTCGGCGATCGTGACGCAGCCGAAGTTCTCCATCGCGCCGAAGTTGTACTCCGGGGCGAAGACCTGGTCGTACTTCGCCAGCGGGTAGCGCACCCCGAAGTGGGCGTGGAAGTGGTCGAAGCCCTGGCGGGTGACCTCGAAGACCCCCTCGGGGTCAAGGTAGTCCTTCATGGACTGACGGCAGTACAGGCCCATGTCGATGCCGTCGTGGGTCTCGTGGACGCCGACGTACGGTCCCGCGCAGATCGCGGTGATGTACGGGCTCATCCGCACCGACTGCTCGAACAGCGTCACCTTGAGGTTGACGTCCTCGACGACCGTCTCCGACTCAGGCTTCATGTTCGAGATCACGGTCCAGTGCTTCGGGGTGCGCACCTGGAACGTGAACGCGGCCTTGAGGTCGGGCTGGTCGAAGCAGGCGTACACGCGCTGCGCGTCGGCCACCTCGAACTGCGAATAGAGGTAGGTCTCCTTGTCGACCGGGTCGGTCATGCGGTGCAGACCCTGGCCGTCGGTCGAGTACGCGAAGACCGCGTTGACGACCAGCTCGTTCTCGGCCGCGAGGCCGCGGAGCTTCAGCCCGGCCTTGGGATCGAAGGCCGTGAGGTCGACCGGCTCCCCGTTGAGGTAGGCGTCTTCGATGCGCTCGGCGGCGATCTCGATGAACGTCTCCGCACCCGGTTCGGTGCAGGAGAACTTGACGGCGGTGCGCGAGTCGAAGGTGTCGCCCTGCTCGTGCCCGGTGAGGTCGAGCTCCACGGTGTAGGACTCGACGTGGAGCAGCTCAGCGCGCCGCTGAGCCTCGTCTCGAGTGAGAATGTGCGTTGCCGCCACAATGCCTCCAGTCAGGGTTCGGATATGAAAGAAGTGTGTCACATCCGACTGGAAGTCCTCATCCGTAGCGGGATGCCGCCCTTCCCGGCATGGCGACTGCGTGGGCGCCCGAGCGCAGCGCGCCTTCTCGTGAAGGTGAAGGGCTCGGCGAACCGGACGAAGGCCCGCTTGAAGGTCGCGCGAGTCCATGAGCAGGCCACCCGTAGTCGGACCGCGATCTCGAGTCGGGAAATCCCTCTCAGGAAGCGGGAGGATGCCAAATCTTGGAAGTTCATCAAGCGGCCACATGGGCGGCGAAGCGGGTCGACTACCCTCGTGGCGTGACTGCTGCACACCCGATCGACCAGGCCTGGCTTTCCACCGGCAACACTGGCGCGAAGAACTACGACGAGTTCCCCGACGAAACCGAGATCACGCGGATCATCGAGGCGAATCCCGCATCCATGCTGGGCGTCGAGATGCCGGCGCACACGCCCGAGGCGGTGGCCGCCGGACTCACGTTCGAGCAGGCCCTGCCCGCCGCGGCCGAGCGCCTCGCGGCCCTCAAGGAGGCCGGGCGCTTCGCCGCGTTCGGCGACGTGGCCGTCGCCTACCGGATCTCCGGAGGCGAAGAGCCCACCGCGTACGGCGTGTTCTGCCTCGTCGACACCGCCGAGATCTCCTCCTCCGCCGAGGAGCCTGGCAAGGTCATCCGCAACGAGGACGTCTTCATCGAGAAGGTCAAGCAGCGCAACGAACTCAACCAGCGCCTGCGCCACCTGCTCAGCCCCGTCCTGCTGCTTCAGTCGAGCCGCGGCGAGGAGCTGCACGCCGCGATCGGGGCGGCCATCGCCGAAGCGGGCGAGCCCGTCGCGAAGGACGTGGACGAGGCCGGGCGCGCGCACGAGATCTGGGCGATCGGCGGCGACGCCGGCGAGGCCCTGACCGCGCTCGCGGGCGACGGCGACCTCATCGTCGCCGACGGCAACCACCGCTCGCTGGCGGCGCAGGTCGGCAAGCTCGACCGGTTCCTCGCGGTGATCACCACCCCGCAGTCGGTCGTCATCCGCCCCTACCACCGCCTCGTCAAGGGCCTGCCCGGTTCGGCCTCGCAGCTGGTGGAGCAGATCGGCCAGATCGGCGCCTCGGTCATCGAGACCGACGGCCCGCCCGAGACTCCGTCCGAGGGCGGCACCGTGGTCGTCTACGGCCAGGGCCGCACCTGGGAGATCGCCTTCCCGGCGGTCGAGGGCTCGGTGGTGGACCGCCTCGACCACACGCAGGTCGAGAACGAGGTCTTCACCGGCCTGCTCGGCTGGGACGCGGGGGACAAGCGCATCACGTACGTCGGCGGCGACTACCCGGCCTCGTGGCTCGCCGAGCAGGTCGACGCGGGCAAGGCGGACCTGGCGATCCTCATCGCCCCGGTCACCGTCCCCGACTTCATCGACGTGAATCTCCAGCGGCTCAAGATGCCGCGCAAATCGACCTGGTTCGTGCCGAAGGCCCGCGCCGGTCTCGCCATCGTCGAGCTCCCGAAAGGCTAAGGTCCCATCGTGCGCATTTATCTCGCCTCCGACCACGCGGGCCTCGAACTCAAGGACCACCTGGTGAAGCACCTGGGCGGCCGCGGTTTCGAGGTCGTCGACGTGGGCCCGCACCAGTACGACGCCGAGGACGACTACCCGCCGTTCTGCCTCAACGCCGCCTCGCGGGTGGTCGCGGACAAGGGCAGCCTCGGCATCGTGATCGGCGGTTCCGGCAACGGCGAGCAGATCGCCGCGAACAAGGTCCCGGGCTGCCGCGCGGCCCTGGCCTGGAGCGTGGAGACCGCGAAGCTCGGCCGCCAGCACAACGACGCGAACGTGGTCGCCATCGGCGGCCGCATGCACTCGCTCGACGAGGCCACGAGCTTCGCCGACGCGTTCGTGGACGAGGCCTTCTCCGGGGCCGAGCGCCACCAGCGCCGCATCGACATGCTCACCGAGTGGGAGGCCACTCACGAGCTTCCCGAACTGCCTTAATCGGCGACGAAGCACAGCAGGGCCCGGGCATTCGCCCGGGCCCTGCGCCGTTCGGCCAAAACCGGAGAATTCGCCATTTCGGATCTGGAGTAATTGGACGCGTGTTGGTAGCGTCGACACATGTCTAAGGGTTTTCGCGTTCTCCTCCAGATCTTCCAGGTGCTGTTCCTCCTGGGTGCCCTGCTCTTCATGGCCTTCAGCTTTCTTATGGCCTACATGGACTTCGGCGCGACCGAGGCCGAAGAGCGGTTCGTCGACACGTGGATCCTCGGGTTCGCGCTCCTGTCGATCGCGGTCTCGCCCGCGCTGTGGGCGCTGTCGCGCCGCGGCCAGGCCGCCGCGCCGCCGTCCTCCACCGGAACCTACGACCGCGTGCAGCCCTCGCCGGCCGTCCCGTCCCAGCCGCAGCAGCAGCCCGGGGGCGTCTTCGAGCCGATGCAGTCGAGCCAGGCCCCGGCCCCGCCCGCCAGCTCCTACGGCCAGCCGTCCGCCGGCGGTATCACGCCGAGCTCCTCGCCGCAAGCCGGAAGTCCCTGGGGCTCGGGCCGCTGAACCTGCCGATTCGTTCAGGCGGGCCCGGGTTGCCCGTTGAGACGCTGCGAACAGGACCGGCTCTGGGGGCCGTGGGAGGTGGATTCCGGGCGTTACGCTATATGGATTCACGGCTCGCAAGCGTCGCCGAGGGCGGGCTCGGAGTTATTCATCGCGAAGGACCACTCATGTCGAACGCCACCGTCGACCTCGTCTGCGGCCCGGCCGACCCCCTGCCGGGGTCAGAGCAGAGCTACCGGCTGACCGGCCTGCTCGGCTCGGGCGGGCAGGCCGACGTGTACCAGGCAGTTCGCGTCTCGGCCGGGGTCGCTTCCGCGCCCTTGAGCGTCAAGGTCCTCCGCCTGAACCCCCACGACACCCGCGAGCACCAGTTCCGCTCCTGGGACAAGGGCGACGCGGTCCTCATGGACCTCCACGGCCGGAACGTGGGCGCGATCTGCCGCCGCATCGACGCGTTCTACGGCCGCTTGCCGCACCCTCCCGGGCAGGCCCCGCAGGGCGAGCCCGTCCCGTTCCAGGTGCTCGAATACCTGCCCGGCCACGACCTGCGCCAGCTGCTGCAGTGGCGGGTCGGCCGCGTGGACGCCGCCCGGACCCTCAAATCCGTCGCCGAAGTCATGCAGGCGATGCACCATCCGCCCGTGGGCGCGCACCCGGTCCTGCACATGGACCTCAAGCCCGCGAACGTGATCATCGGCCCCGACGGTTCGGCGAAGGTCATCGACTTCACCGGCGCCCGCTACTACACGCCGGCCCACCTGACCACCATCGCCTACACCCGCGAGACCGCCGGTCCCGAAGCGCACCAAGGGAACGTGGGCCCCGCCTACGACGTGCACGGCTTCGGTTCGATCGCGTTCTACCTCGTCACCGGCGCGAGCGCCCGCACCGACTCGCCCGGGCAGGAGCAGACGGTGCCGTGGGCGCGGCTGCGCAAGCACCCGGTCCTGGAGTCGCACCCGCGCCTGCGCGAGCTGCTGACCGCCCCGCTCGACGACAAGCCGGAGAACCGGCCCCGCACTGAGGAGCTGCCGCGCTGGATCGGCGAGCTGTGCGCCGTCGTCTCCCGCGCGAACCTCCCCGACCTCGGCGTCGACTGGAACACCCAGCACACCGGCGGCCCGCATTCGGTGCCGATGGGCGCCCCCATCGACTCCGCCGCGACCCGCCGCCTCGACCGCCCGTCCGCGCCCGCCGCCCCGCCGACCCAGGTCGCGCCGCAGGCGGACAGCACCCGCGTGATGGCCGACGGCACCCGCGTCATGGCGGCCGGGGTGCCGTCCCAGCAGGTGCAGGACAAGCCGGTCGCCGGTCGCGTCCGCGTCCCCGGCCAGGACGAGCGCCCCGACGGCTACTCGCCCGGCCGCTCCGCCGGGCCGCCCGCGGAACGCGGCCCCCTGCCGCGGCTGAAGCTCGCCACCGACCCCGAGGAACCGAGCGAACGCGAACTCGACAAGGCCGACCGGCCGCCGCTGCTCGGCCCGCCCGGGTCGCTCTCGAAGGGCTTCGAGCTCTCCGTGATCGGCGGGCTGTTCTCGCTCATCATGTGGCTCATCTGGGCGATCCAGCAGGGCATGGAGACGCTGCGCAGCCAGGTCTTCAGCTACCTGTTCGTGCTCGCCGTGGCCGTCGGCGTGTTCTTCCTGATCCGCGTCGCGGGCGGCATCCTCTGGGGCCGTTGGCTCCACGCGAAACGCAAGTCGGCGCGGCTCGCGCACCTCGCCACCGGGCTCTTCCTGTTCATGGTCGGCATGAGCTATCTCGACCAACTCAGTTGGAGCTGGATTTCGCTTGAATTCGGCTGGTTCGACTGGATCACCGATCTTTTCGGAGAATGACGGTCCGCTCCCCAATGGTGTGAATTACGTTCGTTTCCGCGACTTTCCGATGAGACTTCGAGGCTTTCTCCAGCGTGCACTAACCGGTGGCAACTACGCTTTCCGGTAATCAACGCCGCGGGTTTCTTGCTTGTTTTTCCAAACCCGCGGTGCAACCGCGAGGGGTTGATCGGGCGTCTAGATAGACGACAGACCCCCTGGAAACCGGAAAGGCATTGAGATGACCGCATTGACATCGGTCGGTGTCGCAGCTCTCACCCCTGAGCAGCGAGAAGCCTTCGATCGCGACGGCTATCTGATGATCCGCGGCGCGCTCGACGCCGAAGAGATCCAGCGTTGCTCCGACGCTCTGGACCGCGTATACGAAATCGAGCGGGAAGCGGGGCGACTCAGCCCCGAAGGAGCGATGCACCGCCTCGACGCCGTCACTTCCTGCCCGGAACTCGCGTTCCTCCTCAACCACCCCAAGACCTTCCACTATGTGTGGTCGATCCTGGGCTGGAATTTCCACGTCTATCACTCGCACGTGGACAAGCACCCGCCGATCGCCGGAAAGCGCCCCTTCCGCTTCGAATGGCACCAGGACGGCGGCCGCCAGAACCGCGAGACCGAGACCGACCCCCGGCCCCGCCTCTCGGTCAAGCTCGCCTTCTTCTTCACCGACCTCTCCGAGGAGGGCCGGGGCAACACCAAGATCATCCCCGGCTCCCACAAGTGGAACCAGATCGACGGCCCGCCGCGCCGCGACATGGAGTGGCCCGACCCCGAAGGCGCCATCGAGGTCACCGGCAACGCCGGCGACGTCATGTTCTTCGACCGCCGCATCTGGCACGCCCGCAGCGACAACTACTCGGACCTGACCCGCAAGGTCGCGTTCTTCGGGTTCACGCCGCGCTGGATCCGCGCCCGCGACCTCGTCGACCACCTGCCCATGGAGCCGTGGTGGAACGACCTCGACCCGGTCCAGCAGCAGATGCTCGGCGGCCACATGGCCACCGGCGACCACGGCTGGGGCCACTGGCCGAAGGAGACGCCGCTGTACAACTGGCTGGCCGAGCGTGACCTCCTCGACCCGGACTACCCGCCGCTGCGCCCGTAAGGGCCCGCACGTGGCAGGCTGACGGCATGAGCACCACTGACGACCTCGCTCGCGACATCTTCAACCGCTCACACCTGACCGGGGAGTTCACGCTCCGGTCCGGTGTGGTCGCGCACGAGTACTTCGACAAGTACCTGTTCGAGTCCGACCCGGTCCTGCTGCGGCGCATCGCCGAGGCGCTGGCACCGCTGGTGCCCGCGCACGGCGTGGACGCGCTGGCCGGCCTGGAGCTCGGGGGCATCCCGATCGTGACCGCCCTGTCGCAGGTGACGGGCCTTCCGGCCCTGTTCGTGCGCAAGGAGGCCAAGACCTACGGCACGTGCCGCCTGGCCGAGGGCGGCGACGTCGATGGCCGTCGACTGTTCATCGTGGAGGACGTGATCACCTCCGGCGGCGCCGTGCTCGACGCCGTCGAGGAGCTGCGGAACCGGGGCGGGATCGTCGAGCGGGGCCTGTGCGTCATCGACCGCGAGGCGGGCGGGTTGAAGAACCTGACCGATGTCGGCGTCGAGGTGCAGCCGCTGTTCACGATGGCCGAGCTGAAAGCCGCGGGAGCGAACTAGCGCAAGCGAAGCGGGGCCGGACGAGTGATCGTCCGGCCCCGCTTCGTTCGCGCGCTATCGGGCCCAGAGCCAGATCTCGGATCCCTTCGGGTGCTCGGTGCCCGCGTCGAGGGACTGGTCGAACACCGTGCCGGTGAACCAGATCTGCGCGGTCTTCACCGTGAATCCCAGCTCTTCGAGCTTGTCGGTGGCGTCGCCGATGTCCATGCCGACCACGTCGGGGACCTCGACCGGTTCGGGCCCGTCGCTCACCACGAGGTCGACGGTGTCGCCCGGCCCCGCCGGCTCCTGCCCGGCCGGGGTCTGCGAGATGACCAGGCCCGCGTCGATGGTGTCGCTGTAGCTGCGGCTGACCTCGCCGACTTCCAAGCCCTCGGTCTGGAGCTTCGACGCGGCGGCGCCCTCGGTCTGGCCCACCACATCCGGGACGGTGAGCGGCGGGAAGCCGTCGGAGACGTAGAGCGTCACGGGCGTCCCGGCCTTGACCTCTTCACCCGCGGGCGGGTCGGTGCGCGTGACCTCATTGGCCGCGTAGTCGGCGCTGTACTCGCGCTCGACCTTGACGTCGGCGTCGAACTTCGCGAGCTCGCCGCGGGCCTGGTCCTCGCTCATCCCGGCCAGGTTCGGCACCTGGTACCGCTCGGGCCCTTGGGAGATGACGACGGTGATGGTGGCGCCGCGGCGGATGCGGTCGCCCACGCCGGGGTCCTGCGAGACGATCCCGCCGACGGGGACGCTCTCGCTGTAGCCGTCCACGAGCTCGACCTCGAAGCCCTCGGCCTCCGCGTACGCCGCGACCGACTCCCGGGTCTGGTCGAGCAGCGACGGCGTGGCGGTGTACCTGCCGATGCCGATCCACCACCCGGCCGCGGCGACGCCGACGAGCAGCAGAGCGATGAGCCCCAGTGTCGACAGCGCCTTCCACGACCGCTTGGCCTTCGGCGGGTCCACGACCATCGTCGTCTGCACGACCCGCGTCGGCCGCGGGACCTTCCCGGTGCTGCCCTTCGCGGGCCGCACGTCGATCGCCTGGAGCCGCCGCAGGAACGCCCCGGCGTCGACCGGGCGCGCGCCGGGCCGCCGCGCGGCGGCGGCGGTCACGAGCTCGGCGAGCCCGTCCGGCACATCGGGCGCCTTCACCTGCGGGGAAGGGACGTCCTCGTCGACATGCCTGCGCGCCACCGCACCCGAGTCGGGACCGTCGAACGGCACCTCGCCGGTCAGCAGCTCGTACAGGAGGATCGCGGTGGAGTAGACGTCGCTCGCGGTCGTGGCGGGCTTGCCGTTCACCAGCTCGGGCGCGACATAGGCGGCGGTCGCGACGAGCGGGCCGCCGGTGTCGCGGTCGCCGTGGACCGCCTCGGCCAGACCGAAGTCCACCACTTTCACGCGGTCGCCGCGGCCGCCGTTCTTGAGCAGGATGTTCTCGGGCTTGATGTCGCGGTGCACGAGCCCGGCATCGTGCGCGGCCTGGAGCCCGTCGAGGACCTGCCCGCACAGCTCCACGGCCTCTTCGAGACGCAGGCGCCGACGCCGGTTGAGCAGGTCGCGCAGGGTGGTCCCGGGGACGTACTCCATGACCACGTACGGCAGTCCTTCATGGACGCCCTGGTCGAACACGGCCACGACGTTCGGGTGCGAGAGCCGCGCGATGGTCTTGGCCTCGTTGGCGAAGGCCTTCACGTCGAACCCGGCGACCGCCGCGTTGGTGATGATCTTCACCGCGACGGTGCGGTCGAGGCGCTCGTCCCGCGCCTCGTAGACATCGGCCATCCCGCCGCGCGCGATGAGCCGCTCGAGCCGGTACCGCCCGTCGACGCGCGCACCGGTCAGGTCCCCTGTCGTGGTTGTCAACCCGCACCTCACTCATATACCGCGGCAAGCGGGCGCCGTGCCCCTACACCTGCTGAACAGTCTAGGAGCTTCGTACGACTCTCACAGGACCTCTGCGCCGGGGAACACGGGCTTGTCCGGCGCCACAACGCCGAGCCGCTTCGTGGCGCGGGTGAGCGCCACATAGAGGTTCCGCAGCCCCGAGGCCGCGATCGCGTCCGGGTCGACGACGATCACGCTGTCGAACTCGAGTCCCTTGGCCTGCTTCACTGTGAGCACCGACGCCTCGGCGATGCCCGCCAGGCCCGCGGCGCGCTCGGCCGTCGTCACGATCGCGACGCTGCCCTCGCCGACCGCGGCCTTCTCGGCCGACACCAGTGCTTCGACCCGCTCGTCGAGATCCTCCTGGGCGATCTCCAGCCACGGCCGGTGCCCCGATTCGCGCACGGAGCGCGGCCGCGCCGCCTCCACGTCGATCGCGTCGAGCACGCGCGTGGCGACCTCCATGATCTCGGCCGGGGTCCGGTACGACACGGTCAGCTGCTCGGCGCGCCAGGTGAGCCCGGAGTTCCCGAACACCTGGCCCCAACTCGTCGGAGCGGTGGGCCCGGCGGCCTGCGCGAGGTCACCGGCGACGGTGAAGGACCGCGTCACGCAGCGGCGCAGCAGCGCCCGCCACTCCATAGGGGACAATTCCTGGGCCTCGTCGACGATCACGTGCCCGAAGATCCAGCGCCGGTCGGCCGCCGCCCGCTCCGCCACGGAGACGAACGCCTCGTCCACCTGCCGCTCGCCGAGCCAGAACTCGTCGATCACGTCGGTGGCCTGCAGGATCTCCGACTCCTCGTCCTCGAAGTCGAACGAGGCCGAACCGGCGGCGATCGTGAGCACGTCCTGCGCGTACGCGATCTGCTCGGCGGTCAGTTCGCCCGCCCGCTGCTTCACCTCGATCTCGCCCAAATGCTCAGCGGCCTCATCGAGCAGCGCCACATCCGCGGCGCTCCAGCCGCCCGGCTGCCGGAGGAGGAGCGCCCGCTCCTCCTGCCGCAGCACCGCGGCCGCCGACGCGATCAGCTCCCGGGACGCGAACAGGTCCTCCAGCAGCTCCTTCGCCGTCAGCTCGGGCCACAGCACCTCGATCTGGCCGCGGATCATCGGGTCGGAGGCGATCTCGACCGCGAACTGCGCCCGGTCCTCGAGACCCAGCAGGTTCTCCCCGCCGAGCGGGTCCTCGCCGATGATGTCCGCATACTGCGTCGCGAGGTCGGCGATCACGCGCTTGTGGAAGGTCTCGCGGGCCTCGTTATGCGGCAGGCCCGTCTCGCGGGCCGCATCGCGCGCCGCCGTGATCTTCTCCGGCCGCAGGTACAGCTCGTGGCCCTCGAAGTCGACCGGCACGGGCTCGCGCGGCACCACCTGGCGGTCGGCGACCGCGCTGGCGATGACGCCGGCCATCACGGCCCGGCCCTTGATCGCGGCCACGGCCTCGGTCTCGGGGCGGTCGGCGACGACGCCGGGGAACAGCTGCGCGGGTGTGCGCAGCAGGACGTCGGTCTCGGCCAGGCCCGGCAGGACCTCGGAGATGTAGCGGAGGAACTGCTTGCCGGGGCCGATGATGAGCACGCCCTGGCGCTTGAGCTTCTCGCGGTGCTCGTACAGCAGGTAGGCGGCGCGGTGGAGCGCGACGGCGGTCTTGCCGGTGCCCGGCGCGCCGTCGACGATCATGACGCCCTCCAACGGGGCGCGGATGATCCGGTCCTGCTCGGCCTGGATCGTGGCGACGATGTCCTGCATCGCGCCGGTGCGGGCCGCGTCGAGCGCCGCCATGAGCGCGCCTTCGGAGCCGATCGTGGATCCCGTTTCGCCCGCGGCGTCCAGGTCCAGGACCTCGTCGTTCACGGAGCGGAGGCGGCGGCCCTTGGTGTGGAGGTGGCGCCTGCGGCGCACCCCGGCCGGGGAGGCGGCGGTGGCGAGGTAGAACCGGCGGCCGGCCTCGCTGCGCCAGTCGACGAGCATCTGCTCGCCGCCTTCGGCGTGGATCCCGATGCGGCCCAGGTACATCGGCACGTCGGAGGCGAGGTAGTCGAGCCGTCCGAAGCACAGGCCCTCCTCGACGGCGTCGAGCTGGGCGATGCGGCGGTGGTACAGGTGCGTCTCGGCGTCGCGCTGCGAGCGCTCCTGGTCGTTCTCCACGTGCTTGCGCCGCGACTCGTCGAGCCGCTCGTCGGCCTCGCCGCGGAGGCGGTCGAGGCGCGCGTACAGCTCGTCGAGGCGTTGCTGCTCGAACTGAACGGCCGGAGTGATGGCAGCGGACACGGCTCTCCTCGGATGCGGAGCGGACGGGATTGAAATCGAAGGTGCGCGAAAGGTGCCGGGCGCTGCGAGAGTGGTGAGCTCGCCAGTGCCGCTGAGCGTCGGGCGCAACTGAAAAAGCTTAGCGCTCGCGGGGCGGCATCGTCTCGTCCTCGGTCCCCGCGCACGCCTGACGAAGATCACCTTCGGGTACTCGCGCGCTCCAGTGGTGCAGACTTCGCTACGGTATAGGCCGATATCAGCGCCCCGACCCCGATGTACTGGAGAGACTGCCGATGGCGAGAGAACCGAATATCAGAGAGAACTGGGGGAGCCGCCTCGGGTTCATCCTGGCCGCCGTCGGTTCGGCGCTCGGGCTGGGGAACATCTGGCGCTTCCCGGGCGTCGCCTACGAGAACGGCGGCGGCGCGTTCCTCATCCCTTATCTGGTCGCGCTGTGCACGGCGGGCATCCCGCTGCTGATCCTCGAGTTCACCATCGGGCGCCGCTTCCGGGGCTCGGCCCCGCTCGCGTTCCGCCGCCTCAACAAGAACACCGAGTTCATCGGCTGGTGGCAGGTGGCGATCTCGATCGTCATCGGCGTCTACTACGCGGTCATCATCGCCTGGGCCGCCTGGTACGCGTTCTTCTCGCTGGACCAGCAGTGGGGCGAGGACCCCGCCACGTTCCTCATGGTCGACTTCCTCCAAGCCGGGGGGCTCTACGACTTCGGGACCTGGCTCCCGGGCCTGGCCGTGGCGCTGGCGCTGGTGTGGCTCGCCACCCTCGCGGTGATCGGCGCGGGCATCAAGAGGGGCATCGAGGCCACCAGCAAGGTCTTCATCCCGCTGCTGGTGGTGCTCTTCGGCGCGCTCCTGGTGCAGGCGCTCACGCTCGACGGCGCGGTCGACGGCCTGAACGCGTTCTTCACGCCCGACTGGGAGGCCATCCGCGGCGCGCAGGTCTGGCTCGCCGCCTACGCGCAGATCTTCTTCACGCTGTCGGTCGGCTTCGGCATCATGATCACCTACGGCTCGTATCTCAAGCGGAAGTCCGACATCACCACCTCCGCGTGGACGGTGGGCATGTCGAACTCGTTCGGCGAGATCCTGGCCGGCATCGCGGTGTTCTCGGTGCTGGGCTTCCTCGCGCTCGAGACCGGAGTGCCGATCGAGAAGCAGTCCTACGCGGGCGTGGGCCTGGCGTTCATCGCCTTCCCGGCGATCATCAACACGCTGCCGTACCTGGCGGGGCTGTTCGGCGTGCTCTTCTTCGTCTCGCTGGTAGTCGCCGGCTGGGCCTCGCTCATCAGCGTGGTCGAGGTCCCGGTCGCGGCGTTCGAGGACCGCTTCGGCTGGGGCCGCAGGAAGGCCGTCGCGATCGTCGGCGGCGTCATGGCCGCCGCATCGCTGGTGCTCTTCCCGACGGTCAACGGCCTCATGGTGCTCGACGTGACCGACCACTTCATCAACAACTACGGCATCGCGGTGGCCGCTCCGGTGGCGATCATCGCCGTGGTGTGGGTCCTGTGGCGGTGGCAGGAGCTGCGCGACGACGCGAACGCCACCTCGACGTTCAAGATCGGCCCGATCTGGTTCGCCTGCCTGGGCGTGATCACGCCGCTCGCGCTGGCGGTCATCCTGTTCTTCAACGTGCGGGATCTGCTGGCGGCCGGGCCCGACAGCCCGCTCGCGGACTACCACGAGTATCAGGCGTTCGGTTGGGCCGTCGCGGGCGGCTCGCTCGCGTTCGCACTGGTCATGGCATTGGTGCTGCGCCGCAAGGAGGCGCCGCCGGCCATCCCCGAAGAGGTCTTCGACGACGCCGGGTACGTATCGATCGAGAAGGAGGTCGACCTGTGACTCCCAGTGCCATTGCGATGATGATCGTCGCGCTCGCGGTGGTCGGCGGCGGTCTGCTCGTCTCGATCATCGCGCTCGTCAGGAATCCCGAACAGCACGAGGACTGACGTCCGTCGACAATGGCCGCACACGAAGCGTGTGCGGCCATTGTCGACGTGCGCGACTGTCAGGTTCCTTTCTAATTCGGTTCCCCCCACCGGTTCCGCCGGCGTGTGGAGGCAGTCCACCGGCTGCAAGATCGCCCCCGATGGCCACTGGCCGCCTGCCCCGCAGGGCGGCCCGTGGCGCGCGTCTCGCTTGACGCCGCCGCGGCGCTGGCCTACCCTTGACGACGTCCTTGTTCCCGACGTTAGGCACTCACTTGAAGCTCTAGGTCGTAGACATCGCGCCATCACGTCTCTGTGCACGTGACCGGTGTGTCTTCGATCAAGAGGGTGCCCATTCCCGGGGGGATGTTCCCTTTACGCCGTTTCCGGCGCGATGTCTCTCATCTCGATTCCGTTCAGCATCGACCTGAGAGAGGTCTCATGACCACCTATATCAACGTTCAACAGCTCCGCTTCCTCTGGCCCGAAGGCGAAAGGGTCTTCGACGGGCTCGACGCCGTCTTCTCCGACGGCCGCACCGCGCTCATCGGCGACAACGGCACCGGCAAATCGACCCTGCTCAAGCTCGTGGCCGGTCTGCTCGAGCCCGAGTCGGGCACGATCTCGGCCTCCGGGCTCATCGAGTACCTGCCGCAGGAGCTGCCGCTCCGCTTGGGCGACACCGTGTCCGATCTGCTCGGCATCGCCGGGAAGCGCCGCGCGCTGGCCGCCATCGAGGCCGGGGACGCGGACGAGGCCAATTTCAACGTGATCGGCGAGGACTGGGACTTCCTGGACCGCTCCCGCGTGGTCCTCGACGAGCTCGGCCTCGACCACGTGGACTTCGACCGCACCGTCGGCACCCTGTCCGGCGGCGAGTCGATGCTCGTGGGCCTGGCGGGCCGGCTCGTCCGCCGTCCTGACGTGCTGCTGCTGGACGAGCCGTCGAACAACCTCGACGGATCGGCGAGAAAGCGCCTGTACCAGGCGATCCGGCGATTCAACGGCACCCTCGTGGTCGTGAGCCACGACCGGGCGCTGCTGGAGCACGTCGACGCCGTAGCCGAGCTCTACAAGGGACGCATCCGCGTCTTCGAGGGCAACTACAGCGTGTACGAGCAGGCCATCGAGGCCGAGCAGGAGGCCGCCGCGCGCGCCGTTCGCGACGCCAGGCAGGACCTCACCCGCCAGAAGAAGGAGCTCATCGCCGCCCGCACCCAGAACGACAAGGGCGCCTCGTCATGGCGTCGCGAGCAGGCTCGCGGCGGCACGCCGAAAATACTGCTCAACGCCAAGAAGAACGCCGGCGAGGTGTCCTCCGCGAAGCTGCTCAACGCCAAACTCGAGGACGTGGCCGAAGCCCGCGACCGCCTCGACGAGGCGGAGGAGAGCCTGCGCGACGACGGCGGGATCAACATCGACCTGCCCGAGACCAGCGTCTCCACCCACCGCGACATCGTGATCCTCAAGGGGCTCAAGGTGAGCGACCTGTACGGGGAGGGCCTGGGCCTGCACCTGCGCGGACCCGAGCGGGTCGCGGTCACCGGCGACAACGGCGCGGGCAAGACCACGCTGCTGCGCGCCATCGCCGACGCCGCCCGCGTCCCGCACGGGTTCCTCACCCAGCGGCTGGAACTGCTCGACGACGACGCGAGCGTGCTCGACAACGTGCGCGCGAAAGCCCCCGACGCCGCCGAGAAGCTCCTGCGGACCCGCTTGGCCCGCTTCGGGATGCGCCGCGACTCGGTCTTCCAGCTCGTGTCGACCCTCTCCGGCGGCCAGCGCCTCCGGGCGGCCCTCGCCACGGTCCTGTCCTCGCAGCCCGCGCCGCAGCTGCTGCTGCTCGACGAGCCGACGAACAACCTCGACATGAGCTCGATCCGGCAGCTGCAGCAGGCGCTCACGGCATTCCAGGGCGCCCTCGTGGTCGTGAGCCACGACGAGGCGTTCCTCGACGGCCTCGGCCTGACCCGCCGGGTGGAGCTGACGCGGGGGGAGGGGATCGCGGTCGACGTGCCCGTGGCGGCGGGCGTGTGAGCCGCGGCGGCCGTGTCCACGCCGGACACGGCCGCCGCAATCCCGAGGCGGCGCCCCTCGCGGACCGATACTGGGTTCGCCACTGACGAAGGAGTGCCGATGCCGCCGATCCGAGCCCTGACCGCCGCCGCGGTCGTCCTGACCGGAGCCCTCGCGGGCTGCGGCGGCGAGGACCCCAAAAGCGACGACCTGGGCGGGGCCTGGACCGCCACGCTCGCGGTGACGACCGCCTGGAGCGAGATCGCCCCGCGCGCGACCGGCACCGCCGACGTCTCCTCCACCGGCAGCACCTCGGTGCGGCTCGCGGTCACCGGCCTCGCTCCGGGCACCGAGTACATGTCGCACGTCCACGACGGCGGATGCGACGAGGACCCGCCCGGCGGCGGCCACTGGCTCGCCGACCCCGACGGCGAGGACGCGGCCGGGAACATCATCGAGCTGTCATTCACCACCTCGGACACCGGCGTCGGCTCGGCCACCGTCTCGAGCGACCTCATCCTCGACGAACGGGCCCGGAGCGTCGTCGTCCACGCCCCGGAAGCCCTCACCTCGTCCGAGGGCGCGGACGCCGACCGGGTGCTGTGCGGGAACCTCGACGCCGACTGACCGGCCTCGGTCACTGCGCGGCTTAATGGATGGCGCCCGGGCGGGCCCTCCGCGTATCCTTGACGATCGTCATGCCCAGCAGCGTCCCTGAAACCCGCACCAGCCTGCGCGAGCGCGTCTTCGCCCTGCGTACGGCCGATCAGCGTGCGCTGCGCCGCCGACTGCGCGAGGCCCGCGAACTCGAAGGCCCGGCCCGGACCGAGGCCTTCGCGAAGCTCGAGGCCGAGGTCGAGCGGAAAGAGGCGGCGCTGGCGGCCCGCGCGGCGGGCGTGCCGAAGATCGTCTATCCCGAAGCGCTGCCGGTGTCGCAGCGCAAGGACGACATCCTCGAGGCGATCCGCGACAACCAGGTCGTGATCATCGCCGGTGAGACCGGCTCGGGCAAGACCACGCAGATCCCCAAGATCTGCCTCGAACTCGGCCGCGGGGTCCGCGGCATGATCGGCCATACGCAGCCGCGGCGGATCGCCGCCCGCGCGGTGGCCGAGCGCATCGCCGACGAACTGGGTTCGCCGCTCGGAGAGGCCGTCGGCTGGAAGGTCCGCTTCACCGACCAGGTGTCGGACAACAGCTACGTCAAACTGATGACGGACGGCATCCTGCTCACCGAGATCCAGCACGACCGGCTCCTGAGCGCCTACGACACGATCATCATCGACGAGGCGCACGAGCGCAGCCTCAACATCGACTTCATCCTCGGCTGCCTGCGGCAGATCCTCCCGAAACGCCCGGACCTCAAGATCATCGTCACCTCCGCGACCATCGACCCCGAACGCTTCTCGAACCACTTCGCGGGTGACAGCGGCCCGGCCCCGATCCTCGAAGTCTCCGGCCGCACCTACCCCGTCGAGATCCGCTACCGGCCCCTCCGCGACGAAGACGGCGAAGAGCAGCGCGACCAGACCGACGGCATCCTCGACGCCGTCAACGAACTCGGCCGCGTCGGCGACGGCGACATCCTCGTCTTCCTCTCCGGCGAGCAGGAGATCCGCGACACCGCCGACGCCCTCGAGAAGGCCAAACTCCGCCACACCGAGGTCGTCCCGCTCTACGCGCGCCTCTCCGCGCAGGAGCAGCACCGCGTCTTCTCCTCCCACACCGGCCGCCGCATCATCCTCTCCACCAACGTCGCCGAGACCTCGCTCACCGTGCCGGGCATCCGCTACGTCATCGACGCCGGGTACGCGCGCATCTCCCGCTACTCCGCCCGCACCAAGGTCCAACGCCTCCCCATCGAGGCGATCAGCCAGGCCAGCGCCAACCAGCGCGCGGGCCGCTGCGGCCGCGTCGCTGAAGGCATCTGCATCCGCCTCTACTCCGAGGACGACTTCAACTCGCGGCCCGAGTTCACCGACGCAGAGATCCTGCGCACCAACCTCGCCAGCGTCATCCTCCAGATGACCGCCGCGAAACTCGGCCGCGTGGAGACCTTCCCGTTCGTCGACGCCCCCGACTCGCGGAACATCAAGGACGGCATGGACCTCCTGGTGGAACTCGGCGCGCTCGAGGACGTGCGCAGCGGCGAGCGGCGCCTCACGAAGGCCGGGCGCGACATCGCGCGCCTGCCCATCGACCCGCGCCTGGCCCGCATGATCCTCCAGGCTCAGCACGAAGGCTGCGTCCACGCCGTCGCCGTCATCACCGCCGCGATGTCCATCCAGGACCCGAAGGAGCGCCCGGCCGACAAGCGCGCCCAGGCCGACCAGTCCCACGCGCGCTTCAACGACCCCGACTCCGACTTCTCGGCGTACCTGAACCTCTGGCGCTACCTCGAAGACGAGCGCAAGACCCGCTCCTCCAGCTCCTTCCGGCGCATGTGCAAACAGGAATACCTGCACTACCTGCGCATCCGCGAATGGCAGGACCTGGTGCGCCAGATCCTCGGCGTCCTCAAGAGCCTCAAGATCCCCATCGAATCCCCCGACGCCACCCCCGACCCCAAGCGCGTCCACACCGCCCTCCTCGCCGGGCTCCTCTCCCACATCGGCGTCAAAGAGGCCGACACCCGCGAATACCTCGGCGGCCGCAACGCCAAGTTCGCGATCTTCCCCGGCTCCGGCCTCGCCAAGAAGCAGCCGCGCTGGGTCGTCGCCGGAGAGCTCGTCGAGACGAGCCGCCTCTGGGGCCGCGTGTGCGCCAAGATCGAACCCGAATGGGTCGAACCGCTCGCCGAGCACCTCAGCAAGCGCACCTACTCGGAACCGCACTGGTCGAAGAAGGCCGGAGCCGTGCTCGCGTTCGAGCGCGTCACGCTCTACGGCGTCCCGATCGTCGCCCGCCGCAAGGTCAACTTCGGACGCATCGACGTCCCGGTCAGCCGCGAACTCTTCATCCGCCACGCCCTCGTCCAAGCCGAATGGGACACCCACCACAAGTTCCTGGCGCGGAACCTCGCCAAGATCAGCGAGGTCGAAGAGCTCGAGAACCGGGTGCGCCAGCGGGGCCTCCTCGCCGACGAGCAGACCCTCTTCGACTTCTACGACGAACGCCTCCCCGCCGACATCGTCTCCGGCCGCCACTTCGACGCCTGGTGGAAGAAGGAGAAGGACAAGACCCTCCTCGACTTCGACGAGCAGCTCCTCCTCGGCGACCGCGCCGAGAGCGTCGCCGCCGACTCCTACCCCGAGGTCTGGACCTCCGAAGGCGCCGACCTCGAACTCGACTACGAGTTCGAACCCGGCTCCGCCCGCGACGGCGTCACCGTCGCCGTCCCCCTTCCCGCCCTCCAGCAGCTCGACCAGGACGCCTTCACCTGGCAGGTCCCCGGCCTGCGCGCCGATTTCGCCGAAGCGCTCATCAAGAGCCTCCCCAAGTCCCTGCGCCGCAGCTTCGTCCCCGCCCCCGACTTCGCGAAGGCCGCCGTCGCCCGCATGGCCCCCGCCCCCGGCCGGCCGATGATGCGCGCGCTCGCCGACACCCTCAAGTCGATGACGAACGTGCACGTCCCCGAGGACGCCTTCGACCTCACCAAGGTCCCCGGGCACCTCCTCGTCACCTTCCAGGTCAAGGACGAGGAAGGCAAGGTCCTCGCCGAAGGCAAGGAACTCGGCGCCCTCCAGCGCCAGCTCGCCCCCAAGACCCAGGAGGCCGCGTCCGAGGCCTTCGACCTCGAACGCACCGGCCTCAAGACCTGGGACTTCGAGGCGCTGCCGAAGCTCCACGAGACCCCGCGCAAGGGCTACACAGCGAAGGCCTACCCCGCGCTCGTCGACGAAGGCGGCAGCGTCGGCGTCAAGGCCTTCCCCGACCCCGCGACGCAGGCCGCGAACATGTGGGCCGGCACGCGCAGGCTGCTGCGCCTCAACTGCCCCGACCCGCGCCTGAAGACCGTGCTCACCCGCAATGAGCAGCTCGCGCTGGCGACCGGCCCGTACGCGAACGTGGATGCGCTGCTCGCCGACTGCGTGCGGACGGTGCTCGACAAGGTGCTCATCGAAGGCGGCGGCCCGGCTTGGGACCGCGAGGGTTTCGAGGCGCTGCTGAAGCGTGCGAAGCCCGAGGTCGCGGGGGAGTCCGCCGCTGTGACCCGCAAGGCCGCGGCGGTGCTGACCGAGGCGCGGGAGGCGTCCCGCCTCCTCGAGGGCAAGTTCGCCCTGAACGTGCTTCCCGCGTTGAGCGACATGCGCCGCCAGCTCGAAGGGCTCGTGGGTGCGGACGGCTTCGTGGGCGCGACCGGCTGGTGGCGGCTCGACGACCTGCTGCGCTACGTGAGGGCCATCGGCTTCCGCGCCAAGCGCGCGGTGGCCGACGTCGCGGGGGACCAGGGCAAGATGGCCGTGATCCAGTCCCTTGAGGCCGAACGGGACGCGCTCGCGCGCGCCCGGCCCGCCGCCCTGCGCTCGGGCGAGGGCCGCGAGGTCCGCTGGATGCTCGAGGAGCTGCGCGTCAGCTTCTTCGCCCAGCAGCTCGGCACCCGCTACCAGGTGAGCGAGAAGCGCATCCGGAAGCTCCTCCAGACGCTCTAAAGGGCATTCGCTCGCGGGATGTCACACCTCGGGTGCATGATCGAACTCCGGCGTACGCCGCGCACGGTACGGCGCATCGCCACCACAACGGGGATGTCAAACACGCGTCAAGATGACATCATGATTCCGGGTGCACGCCCGGAAGCCAGAACCCTTCCACCCGACACCACTCCGAAGGAGGACGAAGTGTCGCAAGACAACGCCATCGAAACCGAGGGCCTGACCAAGCACTTCGGCGACCTCGTCGCCCTCGACCACGTCGACCTGGCGGCCCGCACGGGAACCGTGCTCGGCGTCCTCGGCCCCAACGGCGCGGGCAAGACCACCATGGTCCGCATGCTCGCCACCCTCTCCGAGCCCACGGCCGGCACCGCCCGCGTCGGCGGCTACGACATCGTCAAGGACGGCGCGCAGGTGCGCACGTTCATCGGCCTCACCGGCCAGTTCGCCGGCGTCGACGAACTGCTCACCGGCGAGGAGAACCTGCGGTTCATCGGACGCCTCCTCGGCATGCCCACGCGGGACGCCAAGGCCCGCGCGCGTGAACTGCTCGCCCAGTTCAACCTCTCCGACGCCGCCGAGAAGCCCGCGAAGGCCTACTCCGGCGGCATGCGGCGCCGCCTCGACCTGGCCGCGAGCCTCGTCGGCCGCCCGCGCATCCTCTTCCTCGACGAGCCCACCACGGGCTTGGACCCGCGCGCCCGCGGCGAACTCTGGGGACTCGTGCGCGGCCTCGTCGCCGACGGCACCACCGTCCTGCTCACCACGCAGTACCTCGAAGAGGCCGACCAGCTCGCCCACGAGATCGCCGTCATCGACCACGGCAAGGTCATCGCCACCGGCACGCCGACGCAGCTCAAGGCCAAGATCGGCGGACAGAGCCTGCGCATCCAACCCGAGGAGCACGGCCAGCTCGACACGGTGCGCGACCTCGTGGCCGCGCGCTTCCCCGACCTCGAACCGGTGGTCGAGGCCGGAGCGATCACCATCGGCGTCAACGACGACGGCATCATGCCGGCCCTCGCCGCCGACCTCCGCGACCGCGGCATCGCGCTCACCGAGTTCCACCTCGGCCTCTCCAGCCTCGACGAGGTCTTCCTGACCCTCACGGGACGCCGCACCGAGACCGACGACGCCGACGAGACCGAGGAGGCCGCGAAATGACCGCCGCAACCATCGAAGCCCCGGTGATCCACCGGCCCGGACTCGGCGCCACCGTCAGCCAGGTCCTCTCCATGGCCTGGCGGCAGATGGTCCGCATCAAGCACAACCCGTTCGAACTCGTCGACCTGAGCCTCAGCCCGATCATGTTCCTGCTGCTGTTCGTCTACGTCTTCGGCGGCCAGATGGCCGGATCCACTTCGGACTATCTGCAGTACGTCCTCGGCGGTCTGATCGCCCAGAACGCCATCTTCCTCACCATGTACACCGGCACCGGCATCAACGCCGACCTGCGCAAGGGCGTCTACGACCGGTTCCGGTCGCTGCCGATCGCGCGCTCGGCGCCGCTGGCCGGGAAGATCTTCGCCGACATGTTCAAGCAGGTCTGGTCCATCGTGGTCATGCTCGGCCTGGGCCTGCTCATGGGCTTCGAGCTGCGCACGGTCGCCGGCGCGTTCCTCGCGGCCCTGGTGCTCGTGGTCTTCGCCCTGGCCATCTCCTGGATCTCGGTCCTGATGGGCGTGGTCGCCGACTCGGAGGAGAAGGTCCAGATCTACGCCTTCGTGATCATCATGCCGCTGACCTTCACGTCCAGCGCCTTCGTCGACATCAACACGATGCCCGGCTTCATGCAGGCCTGGGCCAAGGTCAACCCGGTCACGCATCTCGCCGACACCATGCGGGGCCTGCTGTCGTTCGGGCCGATCACCGAACCGCTCATGTGGACGTTCGTCTGGGCCGCGGGGATCTTCGCCGTCACCGCACCGCTGGCGATGCGCGCCTACAAGCGCAAGATGGTCTGACGAGCGAGCGACGGCCCGGGAAGGCGGCGCGAGATGACCGGAGAGTGGCGTCCGGGCGACCTCTTCGAGGGACACCCCGAGGGTCTCGCGCTCTATGAGGACGTCGCCGAAACGGTGGCCGCGTTCGGCGAGGTCGAAGTTCGGACCGGCAAGAGCCAGATCGCGTTCCGTCGCCGCAAGTCCTTCGCGTTCGTATGGCGGCCCGGGCGGTACCTCGACTCGACGGTGCCGGCCGTGCTGTCGATCGCGCTTCCCGAACGCCTCGACTCCGATCGCTTCAAGGAGGTGGTACACCCTTCGCCGAACGTCTGGATGCATCACCTCGAACTCCTTGGGCCGGAACCGATCGACGCCGAAGTGCGGGCCTGGCTCGAGACCGCCTACCGCGCGGCGGGCTGAACCAGGTGGTGCAACCTTTCGGACGGTTCAAGGCATATAGAGAGCGACAAGGTGATCGGACCTACCGAAAGGCGACCATCATGGCCTCATTCAAGCGCTCCGTGATCGTCGCGGCCTCGGCCGCGGCGGTGCTCCTCCCGGCGACCGCGGCCGCCGCGCAGGACCCGGGGATCCCGGCCGATGGCTGGGACTACTCCGAGCAGTGGGACTTCGTCGAGGACGAGTTCACCGCGGAAGCCCACGAGGAGACCGAGGAACAGCTCACCGAGCACTTCGAGGACTGGACGTTCGACGCGTCGCTGCCGATGAAGCGGCTCCAGAACTACTTCATCGACGGCCAGAACGAGACGCCGGTGCAGCGCAAGTTCCGCGCCGACTTCTACGTCGACCAGACCGGCGAGGGCCTGGAGACCGCCCTGTACCTGCCCGGCGGGATCACGAACGGCATCCAGGACGTGTCCGGCGGCGACGACTTCGACATGCACTACCTCCTGCACTGCCGCGAGAGCGACACCGAGTGCGGCGAGGTCGAGCTCGAGGACGGAACGGTGGTCGCCTGGACGACCGACACGACCTACATCGAGGCCGCCGCGTTCTTCCCCGACGGCTCCGTCGCCACCGTGTGGTGGGGCGACATGGACGGCAACGAAGTCGACGTCACGGTCGACCAGATCGCGGGCCTCGCCGCCGACCTCGACACCGAGCCGGTCTGGGAAGCGCTGAAGGACGACTCGGACTCCTAGGTTCCGCCATCCCGCCGCAAGGCGGGGACTCGGCAGACGGCATCGCGGCCCGGCGCATTTCGCGCCGGGCCGCGATGCTGCCGGGGCCTAAGCGGGCGAGGCCCGTGGGGTCCGGGGCCGCGAGGGGCCCCCGGCCCCGCCCCCCGCCCCCCGCCGCCCCCCCCCCCCCCCCGCGATGCTGCCGGGTCATACGCGGGCGAGGACCTTCGGCTCCGGGGCCTCGATGAGCCCGGGCGCCTTCGGCTTCGCCTGGAGCTGGGCTGCCACCGTCGCCGCCAGGGCCACGGCGAAGCCCGCAGTCTGCCAGGCCGAGAAGGTCTCGCCCAGCACGATCCACCCCACGGTGGCCGCGGTGAGCGGTGAGAGCAGGCCCAGGAAGCTCAAGGGCACGATCGAGAGACGGCCGATGCCGCGGAACCAGAGCCAGTAGCCCAGGGCCGTGTTGACGATGCCCAGGTAGAGGTAGCCGAGCAGGTTCGTGCCGGTGAGCGCGGGGATCGCCCCCTCAGCGGCGAAGGCCAGGGGGATGAGCAGCAGTCCGCCCGCGGTGAGCTGCCAACCGGCCAGGGCCGTCGCTCCCGCGTTCTCCGGCATGCCCCAGCGCTTGGTCAGGGTCACCGCGATCGCCATGGAGACCGCGCCGCCGATGCCCGCGGCGGCGCCGATCGGGTCGAGCGCCGCCTCGGCCGTGAGGACGACCATCGCCACGCCGCCGACGCCGGCCAGGCCCAGCAGCCAGGTGCGCAGGCGCACCTTCTGGTGCAGGATCAGCAGCGTCGCCCCGGCCGTCGCCAGCGGCCCGACGGCCGCGGCCACCGCCGCGACGCCGCCCGGGAGGCGGTAGGTCGCGATGAAGAGCAGGGCGAAGAACGCGGCGATGTTCAGGGTGCCGATCACGGCCGACTTCCACCACCAGGAACCTCTTGGGAGCCTTCGTGACAGGAGTACGAGCAGGAGTCCGGCGGGGAGCGCCCGGAGCATCGCGGTGAGGAACGGGCGGTCGGCGGGAAGGAATTCGGTGGTCACCACGTAGGTGGTGCCCCACATGACGGGGGCGAGGGCCGTGAGGAGGAGGTCCTTCGTGCTGCGGTTCATGGTGGCTCCTTGGGGTAGCTTGTCAATAAGTAGCTTACTCTCAAGCTACTTGAAGTCAAGATACTTCCGATTGAGTTGCCTCACGTTGAGGTACCGCCGACCCCGGGCGCCCGGCAGGGCAGAATGAGGCCATGGAGCAGGACGCGGTCGACCGGATCACCGAGCAGTGGCATCGGGAGCTGCCCGACCTCCCGCTCGAGTCCATGGCGATCTTCGGCCGCATCCACCGGATCTCCACGAAGCTCGGCGAGCGGCTCCACCGCCTCTACGCCGAGTACGGCATCGCGCGCAACGAATTCGACGTGCTCTCCGCCATCCGCCGCTCAGGCGAACCGTTCACCCTGTCGCCCAAGGAGATCAGTGCGACCCTGATGCTCAGCTCCGGTGGCCTCACCGGCCGTCTGGACAAGCTGGAGGCGGCCGGGTTCATCGAGCGCCTGCCCGACCCCGCCGACCGGCGCGGCCTCAAGGTCCGCATGACCGAGCAGGGCCGAGAAGCGATCGAGGCCGCCGCGCGCGCCGGCGTCGCGTTCCACTCGGAGAAGCTCTCGGTCCTGAACGCGGACGAGCGCCGCCAACTGGACGCACTCCTGCGCAAGCTGCACGCGAACTTCGAGGATCAGCCCTTCGGCTAGAGACCGGGCGGCGGCCGGAGCCGCCGCCGGTTCACCGGCGCATGTCGATGTCGTAGTCCAGGACGTCGTAGACGATCACGGGCGGCGGCAGGCTCGGACCGGGCTCCGCGACGGCCGCCTGCGGCTCCGGCGGCGGGGGAGTGAGGGCCTTGCAGCGGTCGAGCGCCGCCCGCATCTGCGCTTCACCGAACGGATTGTGCGCCAACGCTTCCTCCTCGGAGAGGAACCCCTGCGCCACCTCGGCGCACAGCCGCGCCATCTCGGCCAGGTCGCGCGCCTGCGCCCTCGCCCACCAGTAGTCCGCCGGGTCCCCGTGGCCCGGGACGACCACCTTCGGCTTCCAGCTCAGCAGGTATTCGGCCGCCTGCGGCCACTCGTACGGGAACGCCCCGTCGTACGAGGGCGCCGCCCCGTTCTCCAAGAGGTCCCCGGCGAACAGGACGCCCGCGTCGGGCACCTCGATCACCATGTCGTTGTCGCTGTGCGCCGGGCCGACCTGGCGCAGCACCACCGTGCGCCCGCCCAGGTTCAGCCCGATCGCGCCCTTCACCTGGCAGTTCGGCGGCACGAGCTTCGACCGGGCGATGCGCCGCGCGTCCTCCTCGCGGCCCTCCCGCCGGTACCGCGCGGCCCAGGCCGTGCGCTGCTCGTCGCCCCGGCCGATGTACTGCGCGCCGTCGCCCACCGCCCAGACCGCGGACTCGCCGAACGCGGAGGTCCCGAACCAGTGGTCGAAGTGGTCGTGCGTGTACGCCACCTGCCACGGCAGGTCCGTCTTCTCGCGGATCGCCGTCGCGTACTCGAACCCGGCCTCGGCGCTGATGCCGGTGTCGATCACCAGGCAGCAGTCGTCGCCGATCACCAGTCCCAGCGTCTGGTCCAGTTCCTTCAGGCGCCGCGCCCACACGCGCGGGGCCACCTCGATCCACCGATCACTCATGGGCGCAATGGTATGCGGTCCATGCGCGAACATATCGACGCCGATCACCGCGTACACAGGGGGGAGCGAGGCGCGTCGCTTTGCGGAGGGCCGCCGGGAAGTGCCTTTCCGGCAGGTTCTACGTTCGTTAGGGAGGCGCCGAAATCGTCGATCACGGTCCTTGAACGCAGCGGGGGAATGCGGCGCGATGAGCCGCCGAATCCTGTTTCGTCCCTCCTTCACGGACACGATTCGATCACGGAATGACCCGGTTTAGCGAGCTTTCCACTGGTGTAAGTTTTCGAAGATGAATTAAACCCCTCACCTGTACGAAGGAGCACCTCGCCCATGCAACTCAGTCGTCGCGGCCTGCTGTTCGGAACGGCAGGGCTCGCAGCCGTATCGCTCGCCGGATGCGGCGCGGGCGAGGATACGAAGCAGCTCAGCGGATTCACCGGCATCTCCATGCCTACCACGACCTCCGACCGGTGGGTGCTGGAGGGCGCCGACCTGGAGAAGCGACTGAAGGACCTCGGCTACAAGACCATCCTCGAGAACGGCGAGGACGACATCCCGACGCAGGTCAGCCAGATCCAGTCGATGATCGACCAGGGCGTCGAGTTCCTCATCATCGCCGCCATCGGCAACACCTCCCTCGGTGAAGTCCTCAGCAAGGCCAAGGACAAGGGCGTCACGATCATCTCGTACGACCGCCTCATCCTCGAGACCCCCGACGTCGACTACTATGCGTCCTTCAACAACTACCAAGTCGGCGTGCTCCAGGCCAAGCACATCATCTCGCGACTCGGCATCACCGAGACCAGCACCGAGAAGTTCAACATCGAGCTGTTCTCGGGCTCGACGGACGACAACAACTCCCAGCACTTCTTCCAGGGCGGCCTCGACACCCTCGAGCCCTACATCTACGGCGGCTCGGTCGTGATCCCCTCCAACCAGACCGAGCTCGAGCCGACCTCCACGGACAAGTGGAGCCGCGACGTGGCGCGCGATCGCATGGCCGGCCTGCTCGAGGAGTTCTACCAGGACCAGCCGCTTCACGCCGTGCTCTCGCCCTACGACGGCATCAGCCGCGGCATCGTCGAGGCGCTCGTCGCCGCCGACTTCGAGCCCGGCTCGGACGACTTCCCGGTCATCACCGGCCAGGACGCCGAGTTGCGGTCCCTCAAGGCGATCAAGGAGGGCACCGGTCAGACCGAGACGGTCTTCAAGGACACCCGCCTGCTCGCCGAGGTCGCCGTCGACATGGTGAAGTCGATCGTCGAGGGTTCCACCCCCGACGTGAACGACCTCGGCACCTACGACAACGGCTTCAAGTTCATCCCCTCCTACCTCCTCGACCCGGTCGACGTGACCGCCGAGAACTACAAGGAGGTCGTCGTCGCCTCGGGCTACGCCACCGAAGAGGCGATCGACAACGCCCCCGCCGACTAGGCTGAGCGCTCCAAAGCGGACACAGCGAGGACGGCCGGGCAATCGCCCGGCCGTTTCAGTGTGTCCCTTCGGTTCTCGCTGCGCCACTGTGGGTCACAGGAGTTCCGTTACGCGATCGTTATGCGACCTCTCCTCGCATCGGGACGTGTCTCCTTTGGTAAGTTGCCTAAAGCCGGTCGTACCCTCACACCCTCGACCGCGCGGCTCCGATCCCCCAATGCAAAAGCATCCTTAGGAGAACCATGAACCGTACCCTCAAGCGGGTGCTGGGACTGAGCGGCAGCGTCGTCCTCGGCCTCGCAGGAGCGGTCACCTTCGCTTCCGCCGCCCAAGCCCACCACCCGACCGTTTCGGGCTTCAGCACCTGCGCCAAGGATGGCGGCTGGACCGTCACTTGGCTGGTCGAGGATTGGGAAGGCACCCAGAACGCGACCGGCACGATCACCGCCGTCGTCGGCGATCTCGACGAGGACGGCGACATCTTCGTCGGCGCCGCCCTTCCGGCGTACGGCTCGGAGGAGGTCCTGGAAGGCACGCAGAGCTTCACCGCGGACCAGACCGACGAGGTCACCCTGTCGGTCTCCGCCGAGTGGACCAACGGCGCCAAGGGCACGACCGTAAGCCTCCCCGTCGGTCCCCCGATGGACGGCTGCGACGGCGAAGAAGGCCCCGTGGTCGGCTTCGGCGGACAGGCCGACTGCGTCGGCATCGAGGCCCGGGCATGGAACAAGAACCCCGATGACCTCCAGGAGTTCACCTTCGTCTCGAGCACTGGCGAAGAGGTCTCCGGTACTCCCGGCATCGACGAGGAGTTCAGCCACTACTTCGTTCTTGAAGATGGCGCCGAGGAACTGGTCGTCGACATCTACGCCGGCGAGGAACTGGTCGAGACCATCGAGTGGGTCGACAAGGTGCTGTGCAGCTACGTCGAGGTCGAGGCCGACTGCGAGGGCCTGATCTTTACACTGACCGTTCCCCAGGACGGCGAGGAGACCTTGTTCGTCCTCTGGACCAGCCTCAGCGAAGAGCCGACCGAGGTCGAGCTCGCCGAAGGCGAGTCGGCGACGTTCACGTTCAAGGCCGAAGGCGACGAGGAACTCTGGGTCGACTACTACATCGAGGGACCCAAGGACTCCACCAGCGGTGGCGTCTCCTGGATCCCGTGCGACGAGGAGACCCCCTCGCCGAGTGACACCCCGTCCGCTCAGCCGCAGCTGCCCACCACCGGTAGCTCGATGACGATCATGATCGGCTCGGCCGCCGCGCTCATCGTGGCCGCCGCCGCCATCTTCCTGATCATGCGCCGCCGCCGCGCCGCGCAGGACTGGTAGACACCACGCGGTTCAGGGCGCTGAGCCCGACCGCATAGAGGAAGGGCCGCACAGTTCGCACTGTGCGGCCCTTTCGCTTGCCCCTCAGGCGATGCCGCCCAGTCGCAGCAGCGCCGTGGTCGCGGCGGCGGCGATGACGACGACCAGGATCGGGGCCCTGCGCCAGGCGAGCAGCCCGCCGACGAGGACGCCGGCCGGGAGGGCCCAGCCCGCGAAGCCGCCGTCGGCGAACAGCGCGCCGGTGATCACAAGGGCCGCGAGGACCACGATCGCGCCGCGCTTCATGAGGGTCTCGGTGCGCTCGGAGACGTTGATGCGGCTGCGCATGAGCGGCCCGGCGAGCCGGACCAGGAAGACGCCCACGGCGAGGGCGAGCACGGCGGTCATGGTCATGCCGCGTCCTCCTTCGGCTTGCGGCGCGGCCAGGTCGCGAGGAGCCCGACGAGGGCCAGCAGGACCGGGATGCCGGTGGGCAGGAACGGCGCGGTCGCCGCGGCGATCGCGGCGCCGACCAGGGCGGCGAGGAGCGTGTCGCGGTCCTTCAGGGCGGGCATCACCAGTGCGAGCAGGAGCGCGGGGAACGCGGCGTCGAGGCCGAACACGTTCGGGTCGGGGATGAAGCCGCCCGCGAGGACGCCGACCACGGTGCCGACGTTCCACGCCACGAACATGATCGAGGTGGTGATCCAGTAGGCGGCCTTGGCGCGCCGCCGGTCGTCACCGGCCGCGAGGGCGAACGCGGTCGACTGGTCGATGAGCATGAACGTGCCGAGGAACCGCGTCCACCACTTGTCCCAGTAGAGGTTGCCGACGGCGAGGCCGTAGGGGATGTGCCGCAGGTGGACGAGCACGCCCGCGGCGAGTCCGGCAAGGACGCCGCCTCCGGCCATGACGACGGCGAGCATCGCGAACTGGGAGGTGGCCGCGAAGGTCAGGAACGACATGGCGACCGGGATCCACCAGGGCAGCCCGGCCGAGGTGGCCAGGGCGCCGAAGGAGACGCCGACAATGCCGATGCCGATCGACATCGCCAGGGCGTCGCGGAAGACGTCCCGGTCGCGTTCGGGGAGGAAGCGGGGAGGCACCGGGCGAGTATCCCCCGCGGCCGATGCGGTGAACAAACGTTCAAGGGGCGCGGCAGGTGCATCACACACCCGCCGCGCCCCCTGCGCCCGTCAGACCTCGTAGGCCGGACCTTTTGGTACTACTCGTTACACTTCGTAGTACAAGTCGAACTCGTGCGGGGTCGGACGGAGACGGATCGGGTCGATCTCGTTCTCGCGCTTGTACTGGATCCACGTCTCGATGAGGTCGGGCGTGAACACGCCGCCCTCGGTGAGGAAGTCGTGGTCCTTCTCGAGGTGGTCGAGGACCTGGTCGAGCGAGCCGGGGACCTGCTGGATGTCGCCGTACTCCTCCGGGCCGAGCTCGTACAGGTCCTTGTCGACCGGCGCCGGCGGCTCGATCTTGTTCTTGATGCCGTCCAGACCCGCCATGAGCATGGCCGAGAACGCCAGGTAGGGGTTGCTCGACGGGTCCGGCACGCGGAACTCGACGCGCTTGGCCTTCGCGTTCGAACCGGTCACCGGGATGCGGGTGCACGCGGAGCGGTTGCGCTGCGAGTAGACCAGGTTGACCGGCGCTTCGAAGCCCGGCACCAGGCGGCGGTAGGAGTTCACCGACGGGTTGGTGAAGGCGAGGAGGCTCGGGGCGTGCTTGAGCAGGCCGCCGATGTAGAAGCGGGCGGTGTCCGAGAGGCCGGCGTAACCGGTCTCGTCGTAGAACAGCGGGTCGCCGTTCGCCCACAGCGACTGGTGGGTGTGCATGCCCGAGCCGTTGTCGCCGAACAGCGGCTTCGGCATGAACGTCACCGTCTTGCCGGCCTGGGTGGCGGTGTTCTTGATGATGTACTTGAACTTCTGGACGTCGTCGCCGGAGTGCAGCAGCGTGTCGAAGCGGTAGTTGATCTCGGACTGGCCCGCGGTGCCGACCTCGTGGTGGGCGCGCTCGATGGTGAGGCCGCCCTCGATGAGGTTGGTGACCATGCGGTCGCGCAGGTCGGCGAAGTGGTCGACGGGGCCGACCGGGAAGTACCCGCCCTTGTGGCGCGGCTTGTAGCCGAGGTTCCCGCCGGGCTCGTCGGCGCCGGTGTTCCAGGCGCCCTCGACCGAGTCGATCTCGTAGAACGCCTGGTTGGCGGTCTGGTCGAAGCGGATCGAGTCGAAGATGTAGAACTCGGCCTCGGCCCCGAAGTAGGCGGTGTCGGCGATGCCGGACCCGGCCAGGTACTGCTCCGCCTTCTTGGCGACGTTGCGGGGGTCGCGGCTGTAGGCCTCGCGGGTGAAGGGGTCGTGGACGAAGAAGTTCAGGGCGAGCGTCTTCTGCTCGCGGAACGGGTCGATGAACGCGGTCGCCACGTCGGGCAGCAGCAGCATGTCCGACTCGTGGATCTCTTGGAACCCGCGGATCGAGGAGCCGTCGAAGGCGAGGCCCTCCTCGAGGAGGTCGTCGTCGAAGGACTCGGCCGGGATGTTGAAGTGCTGCATGACGCCGGGCAGGTCGCAGAAGCGGACGTCGATGAACTTCACGTCGTTGTCGCGGACGTAGCCGAGGAGCTCTTCAGGGCTGGAGAACACGAAGGTATTCCTCTCGGTAGGTGAGTGCCGGAGGGCCCGTGGCCGGTTCCCCCGATCCCGTACTCAGTGCCGGCTCGCGAAGCTTCGCCAGGCAGGCCGACCTCGCTGTCGACGTCTAAGCTTATTAGGCGAAACGCTAACCGCGATCAGTTGCCCCACCGTAAATCAAATGTTTCGTACGTGTTACTTGCGTTGTTCAAGCCTGTTCCACATTGACAGAAACCACTGCTCACGGCGGCGCAGAAGCCGCCATTCGGGCCCACCAGTAGACTCGCGCCATGACGAGCGAACGCGGTGCGAACACCCCCGAAACCACCGGCTCCGGCCAGGACCTGGCGACCTTCGGCTCCCGGTTCGTGGCGCTGTTCATCGACTGGATCGCCTGCACGGTCGTCGCCATCGCGCTGAGCTGGCTCGACCTCGTCACGGCAGACCCCTTCGGCCAAGCCCTGGTGCGCGCAGTGCTCTTCGCCGCGTACTGCACGGCCCTGCTCGCCTTCGGCACCCAGACGCTCGGCATGATGCTCATGCGCATCGCCTGCGTCTCTGCGGATCACGGCGGGCCGATAGGACCCCTGCGCTCCCTCGTCCGCGCGATCCTGCTCTCACTCGCGCTCCCGGCACTGACCGCGCTGGCCCACCCGTACCGACGGGGCCTCCACGACCTCGCCGCCGCCTCGGTGGTGCTGAAGGTGCCCCCGCGGCGGGCATAGGCCCGCGGTCGACCTCAACTCCGCTGCAGCCACCGGACGAGCAGCGGTGACGGCACCGGGTAAGCGCCCTCGCGCCGCACGCGCATCGCGACCTCCTGGTCCGAGGACACGACGATGACCGGCCTGCCTTCGGGCTCGACCCGGGCGAGTTCGACCACCACGTCGTCGGCGATCTGCCCCTTGGCGCTGAACAGGACCCGCACGCCGCGGGCGCTCGGCTTGGCGCCGAAGATCGCGTCGGCCCCGTCGAAGACGACGGTGATCTCGGCGTTCGTCTGCGCCGCGACCGCGCCGAGGCCCTGCACGAGCCGGTTGCGCTGCTGCTCGAGGGTCAGCGTCTCACCCCAGGCCGAGATGGTGACGTTGTAGCCGTCGACGATGAGGTGCGGGTTCGGCAGCGACAGCAGGTGGTCGAGGCGCTGCGGGTCGGTCTGGTCGAGGCCCCGCGAGCCCTCGGCGGTGCGCTCTTCGGGTTCGGCGCAGAGCTCGTCGGCGATGTAGTCGGCCGGGCGGTCCCCGACCGGTTCGAGCCCGAGTTCGCGGCGCAGGCCGGTGGCCGTGCCCGAGAGGGTCTCCATGAGCAGCCACAGCCGCGCCGACGTGAGGCGCTCGTGCTCCCTGTCGGCTTTGCGAACCCGCTCGAGCTGCGTCTTCATCGACTCCACTTCGGACTCCAAGCGGCGGCGCTCGGAGCGGCGCTCGGTGTCGAGGTGCTTGAGCCGGCCGCGCTCGGCCGCGAGGTCCCCGGCAGCCTTGGCGGCCCGGTCCTCGGCGTCCTTCAACTCGCGGCGCATCCGCCGCAGCTCCTCCTGCAGGACCGAGGCGGCCGAACGCTGCTCGGCGAGTGCCCCGCGGAGCTTCCCGTTCTCCTTCTCCAGCGCCGCCAACCGCTTCGGGTCGCCCTCCGGCGCCCTCTCGGCGACCGGGGCCTCCGCGGTCTCTGGCACGGCCTGCGTCGCGGTGGCGATGAGCTCCCTCCAGCCCTCGGGCCGGAGCAGGTAGGCGAGCGCGGCGACCTCGGCCGGGTCGGCCATCGGCGAGACCTCCCCGCCGGTGGCGATGGCCCCGATGAGCGGCGAATCGGTGGACGTGAGCACCTCGGCGAGGTCCTCGCGGAACGCGGTGTCGGAGGCCAGGGCCACCACGAGCTCGGACTTCGCGAGCTTCGCGCGCTTGACCGGACTGAACTTGAGAAAGCGGCGGAGCCTGGCCGGGACCTTTCCCGGGCCGAGCCCGGGCATGGCCACCGCGGCGATCTCGACGGCCCTGCGCCGCACCGGCTCTGTGAGGAACACGGCCGGACCGTCGCCCTCCTCGGCCGCGTCGCCGGGGACCCCGGCCCCCGGTTCGGCGGGGTCCTCTTCGGACGTTCCGTCCCCGCTGCCGCCGTCTCCGGAGGCCGTCGGTTCAGGGCCTTCGTCGCCGCTTTCCTGGCCGCTCAACATAGGCACCAGTGTGCCACCGCCGTCACAGGCAGGAAGTGCCGACCGCTGCTCTTCACCCCCGGGTCATCCCGGATCCCCGCGCACGTCCGGGCAGGCGTGACAGACTGGTCGGATCATGAAGGGGGTCATGATGAGCCGGACGCTGCTGGTGACGAACGACTTCCCGCCCCGCCGGGGCGGCATACAGACCTTTGTGCACGGCATGGCCCTGCGATTGCCCTCCGATGACCTGGTCGTATACACCTCGACGTCGCCCGGCTGGGCCGAGTTCGACGCGGCCCAGCCCTTCACCGTGGTGCGCGACCGCACCGCGATGCTGCTGCCCACGCCCCGGGTCGCCCGCGCCGTCACCGACCTCGCCCGCGAGCACCGCTGTGACCGCGTCTGGTTCGGCGCCGCCGCCCCGCTCGGCCTGCTCGCCGCGGGACTCAAGCACGACACCGGGATCGAACGCGCCATCGCCCTCACCCATGGACACGAGGTCGGCTGGGCGATGATGCCCGGCACCCGCGGCGCCCTGCGGCGCATCGCCGGATCGCTCGACGTCATGACCTACCTGGGCGACTACACGCACCGGCGGATCGCGCCGGTCGCCGGGCACCTGACCCGCCTGGAGCAGTTGACGTTCGGCATCGACACCGAGATGTTCCACCCCGGCGTCGACGGCAACCTCGTGCGCGAGCGGTACGGCCTCGAGGGCCTGCCGGTGATCGTGTGCGTTTCGCGGCTCGTGCCGCGCAAGGGCCAGGACATGCTCATCGCGGCCCTCCCTCACGTCCGCGACCAGGTGGGGCAGGACGTGCGGCTGCTCATCGTCGGCCAGGGCCCCTACGAGGCCCGGCTGCGCGCGCTCGCGCGGTCGCACGGCGTGGAACGGCAGGTGGTGTTCACCGGCGGCGTGCCCGAACACGAACTGGCCGCGCACTTCGCGGCCGGGGACGTGTTCGCGATGCCGTGCCGGACGCGGCGCCGCGGCCTCGACGTGGAAGGGCTCGGCGCGGTGTTCCTGGAGGCGGCTGCGTGCGGGCTGCCGGTGATCGCCGGGGATTCGGGCGGGGCGCCGGACACGGTCCTGCACGACCAGTCCGGGTGGGTGGTCGACGGCCGCGACCTCGGCGAGATCACGTTCCGGCTCTCGCAGGTCCTCGCCGACCCTTCGCTGGCGCGAAAGCTCGGCGAGGCCAGTCGCGAATGGGCCCTGAGCGAATGGACCTGGGACCGCCAGGCCGAGAGGCTCGAGGGCATGCTGTACGGCGAGACGGTCTGAGCGGGGCGGGCGCGGCGGCCGCTGCGCGGCGGGCGTAGGGGATGCCCCGTACCCACCCGCAGCCACCTCCGACCAACCGAAAAGGACCACTCTCCCACAAGGGTCCGACACTCGAGCGTTTCGGCAGGTCAGCGGCCTGAGGAGCGGCGAGTCGCGCCGACTTCGGCGGGGCGGGGGCATACGCTGCGGGCGGCTCGTGCGAGCCGCCCGAGGATGGCGATCGAGGTTGCCCGGGGCCGTTTCGCCTAGAACTTCGGCTGGTCGGGGGCTTCCAGGAGGCCGAGCTTCAGGGCGGTCATGAGGGCCTGGGCGCGGTTGCCCGCGCCGAGCTTCTCGTAGAGCTTCGAGATGTGCGTCTTCGCGGTCGACTCCGAGACGTACAGCTGCTTCGCGATCCCCGCCACCGAGAGGCCGTCGGCGAGGAGCTTCAGCACCTGCGATTCGCGCGGGGAGAGCTGCGGTCCCGTAGGCGTGAGCCGCCGCTGCATCGCCTCGGCCAGGTCCGCGGCGCTGAACGCCGTCGGGTTCGCCGCCGCGTGCCGCGCCGCCGAGACCACGTCGTTCGCCGGGGCCGACTTCGGCACGAACGCCGAAGCGCCCGCGTCGAGCGCACCGAACAGCTGGTCGTCGCCCGCGTACATCGTCAGCACCACGATCCCCATGTTCGGGTGCGCCTTGCGCAGCTTCCGGGTCGCGTCCAGGCCCGAGCCGTCGGGCAGGCGCAGGTCCATGATCACCACCGAAGGCATGAGGGAAGCGGCGTGCCGGAGGGCGTCCGCGGCAGTGTCGGCCTCGCCGACCACCTCGAACTCGGGGTCGCGGTCGAAGGCATGCCGGAGACCCTTGCGGATCAGGTCGTGGTCGTCGACGATGAGCACGGTCGTCTGACCGGTCGTCTCCTGCGCCTCAGCGTTCATGTCGTCTCTCTCCTCATTGGCTGCCCCGGCCACTCAAGGCGCAGCTTGCGAGCCTTCAATTGTTGTCGTGGTCGGGCCGTCGGGCCGGCTGTTCAGTTGTCGACGTGCGGTCGGCGGCGGCCCAGGCCGCGGAGCCCGGGCGAGGGGTCTCGGCGCGGGGCGTCGGCCGTGCGCCGGCGTTGAGCACCACCGCCACCGTCGTACCGTGCGGCTGGTGCGGCCGGATCTCCAGAGATCCGCGGATCCGCTCCGCCCGCTCGCTCATGATCGCGAGCCCGTAGCGTCCCTCCGGAGCCTCGCCGGAGAGGCCCTGGCCGTCATCGGTCACCTCGATGCGCGTGTAAGGCGGGTCTACCTCGCACGTCACCCACAGATTCTCGGCCCGGGCGTGCTTACGGGCGTTGGTGATCGCCTCCTGCGCGATCCGCAGCAACTCCGCTTCGGTACTCGCGGGGAGCCTCGCGCCGCCCTCGTCGAGCGACAAATGCACTCTGAGGCCGGCGGAAGCGCCCACAGTACGAGCATAGTCCGCAATTGCGGAGGCCAGCCCGCCCTGACGGTCGACGTTCGAACGCAGTTCGAAGAGGGAGAACCGCAGCTCGGTCACGAGCCGCGTCACCTCCGAGCGGAGGTCCTCCAGCTCGCCCTTGGCCTCCCCGGCATCGGGCGGCAGGATCGCCATGGCGTTGTCGATCCCGTACCCGAGCATCGCCAGCTCCTGGGCGATGCCGTCGTGGATCTCGCGGGCGAGGCGCTGCCGCTCCTCTGTGGTGGCCATGGACCGCACGTCCTCGAACAGCAGCGCGGTCTCCAGGCGCAGGGCCGCGCCCTTGGTGCGGTCCTCGGCGGCGGTGATGGCCTCGGGGCCGAACGCGGCCGGGTCGTCGGATTCTATGGCGACGAGACCCACCGTGCGGCCTTCGGCAACCAGCGGGATGACCAGGGACGCGACGGGTCCTTGGGTCGAGCGCGACAGCGGTACCTGCCCGGCTTGGGGCTTCTGCCCGGCCCACGCGTCGGCGAGGAGCGAGTTCAACTGGGGGGAGGTCTCCCAGTCGACGCGTTCGTCGGCGTGCTGGGCGAGCACGACGAGCCGCCTGCCGGAGGCCGCGGAGAGCACGGCGGCTCGGGCCACGCCGGGGATGCGGGAGGCGGTGTCGACGATCTCGGTCGCGATCCCGCCCGGGTCCAGTGTGGACCCCGGCAGTTGACGTGCCACGACGCGCAGCTGCGTGAGCAGCGCGGCCGCTTCCGCGTACGGCAGCTGCGAGTGGTGCATGTCCGAGGAGCGGGAGCGGCGCAGCCACCAGGCGCCGACGGCCGAGGCGAGCCCGAAGGCGAGCGCCACGGCGACCGTGGTCACGTAGGTGCCGCGGTCGTACGCGGAGATCCGCGGAGTCTGCGCGATGAGGCCGATCGCGGCGACGGCGACGAGCACGGGCGGGACCCAGCTGCGCAGGCGGCCGTAGCGGTCGTCCTCGCCGGTCGGGTCGGCCGCGTCGAACGCGGCCGTGGCGAACGGCGCGATCAGGTAGGGCAGCATCCACGCGGGCAGCCCGTCGGTGGCGAGCGTGCCGAGCACGACGACGGCGACCTCGGCGAGCTGCCCGGCGGGGGCCAGGAGCCGGTGGCGGGGGAGGACGACGCCGGGCAGCGCCGCGAGGGCCAGGATGCCGCACCACGTCAGGGCGTCGGCGAGCCCTTCCGAAGCCCAGCCGAAGACCGCGACCAGCGCGAACAGCACGCCCCGCAGCGCGACGGCGGGCAGTCGCCACTGGCGCTCCAGCACCGCCTCATCGCCCATGCGGGCACCTCGCTTACTCGTTTCGTCGCGCCTTCGCCGTGTCGTAGAGCGCGTTGATCTCGCTTGAGTATTTTTCCATGACGACGTGACGTTTGACCTTGACTGACGGGGTGATTTCCCCGGCGTCCTCGCTCAGTTCGACCGGCATGACCCTGAACTGCTTGATCTGCTCGGCCTTGGAGACCGTCCGGTTGGCCTCGTCGACCTTCGCCTGCAGCTCGGTGAGCAGCTCGGGGTCCTCGGTGAGGGCGCTGATCGGGGTGTCCGCGTCCTTGCCGTGGCGGGTGAGCCAGTCGCGGAGCATCTCGCCGTCGAGGGAGATGAGGCAGCCGATGTAGGGGCGGCCCTCGCCCACGACCATGGCGTACGCGATGAGCGGGTGCGCGTCGAGGATCTTCTCGAGCGGTCCGGGGGCGACGTTCTTGCCGCCCGCGGTGACGATGATGTCCTTCTTGCGGCCGGTGATGGTGACGTACCCGTCGTCGTCGATCTCGGCGATGTCGCCGGTGGAGAACCAGCCGTCGGCGTCGAGGACCTCGGCGGTGGCGGCGTCGTTGTTCCAGTACCCGGGGAAGACCTGCGGGCCCTTGGCCTGGAGTTCGCCGTCGTCGGCGACGCGCAGCGCGGTGCCGGGGGTGGGGCGGCCGATCGAGCCGACCTTGATGGCGGTCTGGAGGTTGAGCGAGAGCACGGGGGAGGTCTCGGTGAGGCCGTAGCCCTCGTAGATGGTGACGCCGATGCCGCGGAAGAAGTGGCCGAGCTCGGGGCCGAGGGCCGCGCCGCCGGAGACGGCGGAGTTGCACTCGCCGCCGATCGCGGCCCGGATCTTGCCGTAGACGAGCAGGTCGAACAGCTTGTGGCGGAGCTTGAGGGCGAGGCCGGGCCCGCCGGGCTTGTCGAGGGCGCGGCTGTACTCCTTGGCGCAGGCCGCCGCCTTCTCGAAGATCGCGCCCTTGCCGCCGTCGACGGCCTTCTGGTAGGCCCCGGCGTAGACCTTCTCGAAGACGCGGGGGATCGCGAGCAGGGTGGTCGGCTTGACCACGGGCATGATCTTGGTGAGCTTGGTGCGGTCGGCGTGCGCGATGGTGGTGCGCGATTCGATGCCGGCGAGCTGGAGGATGCGGGCCAGCACGTGCGCGAGGGACAGGAACAGCAGCATCCGGGCGCCGTCGAAGAGGACGCCGGGCACCTCGGGGATGACGTTGCGGATGTCGGCGAGGAGGTTCCGGTGGGTGAGCATGCAGCCCTTGGGGCGGCCGGTGGTGCCGGAGGTGTAGACGATCGTGGCCAGGTCGTCGGCCCTGCGGGAGGTGCGGCGCTCCTCGATGTCCACGTCGGCGCCGGCGCCGAGCTCGTTCAGGGCGTCGATCGCGCCGTGCTCGGCGTCGATGGTCCACACGTGCTTGACCTGCGTGCCGAGGCTTTCGACCATCGCGGTCATCTCGGCGTCCTCGACGATGACGGCGACCGCGCCGGAGTCTTCGAGGATGAACTTCGCCTGGTCGGCGGAGGAGGTCTCGTAGATGGTGACGGTGACGCCGCCGGCGGCCCAGATCGCGTAGTCGAGGAGGGTCCACTCGTAGCGGGTGGCCGACATGATGGCGACGCGGTCGCCGGGCTGGATCCCGGCCGCGGCCAGGCCCTTCGCGGCGGCGATGACCTGAGCGCGGAATTCGACGGACGTGACGTCCCGCCAGGTGGCGCCCCCGTCGAAGGTGCGCATGAAGAGGATGGAGGCGGGGTGGTTCTCGGCCGCGTCCCACAGCGCGGTGAGGGTGTTGTCTTCGTCGGGCACAGTCACCACGGGGGGGACGGCGAACTCGCGCATGGATAGGGCTCCGTTCAAGACGCCATGTTCACGGCTTTGTAAAGTGGCTCACAGATCATGTTACCGGTGGGTCAACTTCCTTCGGAAGAGGGACTGTGAGGCAGACCATGATGCTAAGGGCAGCTTAGCGGAGCAGGGCCCGGAGCGTCGAATGACGGCTGCGGACAGTCACCCAAGCGGCCGTCGAAGATTCCGCTCGGTGATACCTTCGCCGAGTGGGACGGAACGGCCGATTTCATCTCCAGGTCATCGCGCTGTAAAGTCCTCGGTGGCCCGCAGCGTCGCGCGGCATCCCACGCCTCAAACCGTGATCCGCTGGAGGGTACAGCAGTGAGTCTGACTATCGGAGTCGACATCGGGGGCACCAAAGTCGGCGGCGGCGTCGTCGACGAGAACGGCAACGTCCTCGCCACGACCCGGCGCCCCACCCCAGCGGACGACACGCCAGGCGTCATCCAGGCCGTCAAGGAAGTCGTCGAGGAGCTGCGCCAAAGCCACGACATCGAGGCCGTCGGCATCGGCGCGGCGGGCTGGATCTCCTCCGACCGCTCCACGGTGATGCTCGCCCCCAACCTCTCCTGGAAGAACGAGCCCCTGCGCGACAAGGTCGCCGAGGCCATCGACCTCCCCGTCGTCGTCGAGAACGACGCCAACGTCGCCATCTGGGGCGAGCACAAGTTCGGCGCCGCCAAGCGCCACCGCTCCTCCGTGCTCTACACGATCGGCACCGGCGTCGGCGGCGGCATCGTCGTCAAGGACAACCTCCTCCGCGGCACCAACGGTGTCGCGGCCGAGATCGGCCACACCCGCTCCGTGATGCCCGACGGCCGCCAGTGCGGCTGCGGCCGCACCGGCTGCCTCGAGCAGTACGCCTCCGGCCGGGCCCTGACCCGCGCCGCCCAGGAAGGCGCCGCCGAGCACCCCGAAAAGGCCGCGATCCTCCTCAAGCTCGCCGGCGGCGACCCCGAGTCGATCACCGGCCGCCAGGTCACCGAGGCCGCCCGCCAGGGCGACGAGGTCGCCTTGGGCGCCTTCGACTTCATCGGCTACTACCTCGGCAACTCCGCCGCGGACATGGTCAACCTGATCGACCCCGGCGTCATCCTCGTCGCCGGCGGCGTCGTGGACGCGGGCGACCTGCTCCTCGACCCGATCCGCAAGCACTACCAGGAGGCCCTCGGCAACCGGGCCCAGGTGCCCGTGGCCGAGGTCCGCGCCGCCGAACTCGGCTCCAAGGCCGGCGTCATCGGCGCGGCCGACCTCGCCCGCCACCGCGAGATCGTCCCCTAGGGACACCGACATGGGCAGGGCCGGAGCTGGTGCTCCGGCCCTTTCCCTATGCGCTTGTCGGTCGTCCTCGATCAGCGCGTCAGCAGATGTTCCGCGCGCCGTTGCCGCTCAGGGTCCAGTTGGTGTTCTCGCCGCACGGCGACTCGCGCACCGATGTGTTGTCGACCCTCAAGGTGATCCAGATGTCCTTGTTGTTGGCGAACTCCGTGCGGGCCGCGAGGCGCACCTCGCCGCCGCCGTTGACCGTCCCGCCCCTGATCGACACGTTGTAGCAGTTCTCGATCAGGATCGCGTTGTTCCCATTGCTCGCCAGGTCCACGTTCTTGATGACCACGCCGCCCGACTGGGAGACGCAGAAGACGCCGCGCCCGCCGCCGCGGGAGATCACGTTGTCGACCCAGATGTTGGTGGCGTAGCCGCCGCTCGCGGTCTTGCCGTTGGTGTTCGCCATCCGGAAGGTCGCGTAACCGGTGCCCGCGCCGACGTTGTTGCCGTCGACCGTGCCGACCCAGCCGTTCCGCGAGTTCTGGATCAGCAGGCCCGACTCGCCGACGTTCCGCGCCGTCACCTTGGTGATGTTGAAGCCGTCGATGTTCCAGGTCTCGACGGCGTGGGAGCCCGCGCCCGACACGTAGATGTCGTTCATGGTCACGTTGTAGTTCCAGGCGGCGTCGCGGTCGAAGCGGATGCCCAGGCCGCCGCTCAGGTTCAGGTCGATGTCGCCGAGCTTGAGGCCGTTGGTCCCGGAGAACCGCAGCCCGAAGTACGGGTTGCCGGTCATCTTCAGGAACGCGATGTTGACGTCGGTGGTGTTGATCGCCTCGATCGCGCCGCGGCCGGAGCGGTTGCCCACGTTGATGGTGCCGCAGCCTTCGAAGGTCTTGCCGCTCTGGATGGTGATGGTGCTCGCGCCGATCGAGCCGGAGGCCATGACGGCGACGCGCTGGCCGCTGGAGATGGTGTCGACGCCCGCCTGCACGGCCGCGCGGTAGTCGCCGCCGGAGTAGACGGTGGTGGAGCCTTCCCTGGTGACGTAGGCGCCGCTGGATCCGGTGACGGTGGCGTGGGGGGAGTTGGCGCCGCACGCGGTCTGGGCGACGGCGGCACCGGGTTCGACGACGACGTCGAGCACGGGGAAGGTGACGGCGCTTGCGGCGCCCGCGATGCAGGCGGCGGCGGTCGCGAGGAGAGTGCGGAGTCTTCGCTTCGGTGCGAGGGACATGGGTACTCCTGAGAGTGGTTCCGGTGAAACGATTCAATTGAGATATCGATATGAATCGATTTATTGGGATCATAGCGGGCGGATCACGGTTTGGAAAGCGCTACCCCGTCCCAATCCGACCACTTTCGGGTGACACGGGGCCCGAGCGGGGCGGTTCTTGTCGGACCCGCGCGGGACGCTGGTCCCTACAGTCCTTTCCCCTCTCGTGGTGGGTGGGGGCTTGTGGACGGCCGACGGTGTAACGGGGCCGGAGGTCGAACATCCCCCGGCCCCGCGCACCGGTTCACCAGGGCCGCAACGCTTTCCGCCGCGGCCACCGGCTCACCGCCGTCACCGCAGCGTGCACGTCGGCGTCAGCCTCGCCGGGGCGCTCCCCGACATCGTCGCCGTGTAGCCCACCGTGACCGACGCGCCGCTCGCCAGCGACCCGTTCCAGTTCTCGTTGGCCACCGTCACCTGAGCCCCCGTCTGCGACCACCTGCCGCCCCACAGGCTTCCGACCTGCTCGCCGCCCGGGAACGTCCACGTGAGGGTCCACCCGGACTTCGCCGAGCCCGAGTCGTTCTTGACGACCACGCTGCCCTGGTAGCCGCCGGGCCACGCGTTCGTCGACGACCACGTCGCCGTGCAGCCGCCCGTCGTCGGCCCCTCCGTGGGCGTCTCGCTCGGGGTCTCACTGGGCGTCGCCGACCCGGTCGGCGAGACCGTGGCCGAACTCGTCGGATCGGTAGGCACGTAGTCCGAGGACTCGCCCACGATCACGCCGCGCCCGTTCGTGCCGATGTAGACGCGCCCGAACACGTTCGGGTCGCCCGTGATCGCCGAGCCGGTCCAACCCCACTGGTGCGCATCGTCATTGATCCGCGTCCAGGTCGCACCCTGGTCGACCGAGCGCCAGATCCCGCGTTCACCGCCGCGCGAGGCGCTGGCGTAGATCGCCGGGTAGCTCTGGCCGGGGGCCGCGGCGCCGAAGCCCACGGTGTCGGCCGCGTCGAACCCGCCGACCTGCGACCAGGTGGCGCCCCCGTCGGTGGAGCGCCACATCCCGTACGTGCCGTCGTCGGCGCCGCCGGCGAGCCACACGTGCCCGGCTTTGCCGGGGACGGCCCCGAACCGCACGTTGCCGCTCGCCGGGAAGCCCGCGTACGAGGCGGCGGTGAAGCTCGCACCCCCGTCCGTGCTGGTGTAGAACTTCCCGGCCGCGAAGCCGTAGACCCGGTTCGCGTCGGCGCGGTCGGATTCGACGCGCGCGCCGGTCGGCAGGCCCGCCACCACCGTCCACGATGAACCGTAGGTAGTGGAGCGCTGCGGAGCGAGACCGTCAGGGGCCCAGACGATCGCGCCCGCGTTCGCGGTGACGGCCACGGTGCCGCCGCCGGTAGCGCCGCTCGGCAGCTGCCCGGCCCACCAGGAGCCGCCGCTGTTGGAGGAGATCCCCATGTTCACCGTGCCGTCGAGTTCGCCGACCCGCACGACCACGCTCGAGTTGAGCTCGGCGAAGTCGATCGAGCGGGCGGTCGTCATGGTCGGGGCGGTGAAGAACGAGTCGGGCACCGCGTCGAGGTCGGTGTGCGCGAACCCGCCGATGTCGCCGAGGGCGCTGTACAGCTCGGGCCCGGTGGGCGGCGCGGCGAGGTCCTGCACGGAGGTCTCCTCGAGGCCGTGGACCATCGGGGTCACGGTGAAGGTCTGGCCCGCGTCCCAATCGGTGAGGTTCTCCGAGCCGTAGATGGTCGCACCGGTGCCCCACATGACCCGGTCCGAGTCGTGCGGGTCGATGGCCATCGAGTCGATCATCCAGCCGTACTTGGGGCTCTTCTCGCCCTGCGCCGGGTTGGTGACGCCCCAGTCGAGCCAGCCCACTGACGAGTGGTCGATGGCGAAGCGGTCGACGCGGTTCGGCCAGCCCTCGAAGGTCCAGGACTGGGTCCACGTCGCGCCTGAGTCGGTGGAGCGGTAGGTGGTCTCCTCGGGCCACCAGGCGTTGACGCTGGTGACCATGAGGGTGCCGGGGTCCTGCGCGTCCAGGGTCAGGCCGCCGAAGCCGAAGCCCTCGTAGGAGGCGCCGTTCGGGCCGGGGTGGATCTCGGTCCAGGTGCCGGCGGCGATCGCGTACCGCCACACCGAGCCGCCGCGCGCGCCTTCGGCCGGGTTCCCGTTGTAGGGACCGGGATCCCATGAGGTGATGACGTACATGTAGCCGTTCACGGCGTCGATCGCGGCCTGCTTCGGCACGTTGTCGTAGCCGTCCACGGTGCCGATCTGGGAAGCACCGGGGAGCGGCGACCAGGTGGCGCCGTCGTTCGTGGAGACGTAGACGGGATTGGCCGGATCGGCCACGCCCACATAGATGTCGTCCCCGTAGAACTCGGTCCAGAGCACGCCCTGGTTGTCGCCGAGGTAGGAGTCGCCGGGGGTGACGACGAAGTTCCCGGGGTTGGGGAAGCTCTGGACTTCGGCCCAGGTGCGGCCGTAGTCGGTGGAGCGCCAGAGGCCGTTGCCGCTGGGCGTGCCGAGGTAGAGGGTGGAGTTGTCGGCGGGGTCGATCGCGAGGCGCTCGCCCATGCCGCGGCCGGGCATGTTGCCGCCCTGCTTGAAGGGGAGTTCGGCGACGCCCCAGGTCTCGCCGTAGTCGTCGGAGTAGAGGATCGCGCCGCTGCCGGGGTCCCAGTCGTTGGTGTAGGTGCCGACGGCCGCGTAGACGCGCTCGGGTTCGACGGGGTCCGTGGCGACGGAGACGACGCCGGTGTAACCCCAGTCGTCCCAGCCGACCCAGTCGAGGAGGGGCTTCCAGGTCGCGCTGCTCTGCTGCCAGCGGTAGAGGCCGCCGATGTCGGTGCGGGCGTAGATGAGGTCGGGCTCGGTCTCGTTGAAGACGATGCCGGGGACGAAGCCGCCGCCGGCGACCTGGGCGTTGCTCCAGGTGTAGGTCTCGGCTTGCGCTTCGAGGTCTTGGGAGTGGGCGGTCACGGTGGCGACGGCCGCGGTCGCCAATGTAACCGCTCCCACCGTGAGGAGGCCGATGGCTCTGGTTCGTTTCATGGGACTGCTTTCCTTCTGCGCCAATGCATGGCGCGATCGCGTCGCCCTGGGCCGGCGTGCGGCTCGAGGGCGTCGCCGAGGGGGCATCGAAGGCGGGGAAGAAGGAGCGCCGACCGATCCGAGGCGCCCGAGAACGCCAAGGCGCCGGTGCGCCGAGAACCGAAGTCGCCGAAGGGATGCCGGAATTGGTTGGTCGTCAAAATATAAACGTCCATCAATGTGATGTCAATCGCCACCAGCGCGAAAGGGCGGCCGACCGCGTCGACCGCCCTCCTCGACATGCCAGTGGCATATCACATGTCATATGTCGCCTGGTGCGACCGAGTCTTAATCGCGCTTGTAGCCGACCACGAGCTCGCCGGCGAGCTGCTCGCAGAACAGGCCGATGTCGGTGATCACGCCGATGGCCTGCGCCGAACCCCGGTCGGCGAGTTTCGTGACCGTCGCGGGGTTGATGTCCACGCTCACGAGCGGCACCTTCGCGGGCAGGATGTTGCCGGTCGCGATCGAGTGCAGCATCGTCGCGACCATGATCGCGAAGCCCACACCCGGCAGCGCGGCGCGCATGGCGCGCTGGCCTTCGATGACGTCGGTGTAGACGTCGGGCAGCGGGCCGTCGTCGCGCACGGAGCCGACGAGCACGAAGTCCTTCTTGTTCTTGACCAGTGCGTGCATGATGCCGCCCTTGAGGACGCCCTGCTCTACGGCCTCGGCGATCGACCCGCAGGTGCGGATCTTGTTGATGGCCCGGATGTGGTGCTCGTGACCGTGCGGGACGCCGTGTCCCTTGTCGAGGTCCACGCCCAGCGAGGTGCCGAACAGGTTCGACTCGATGTCATGCGCGGCAAGGGCGTTCCCGGCGAAGACGACGTCGGCGTAGCCCTCGTTGATGAGCGCTTCGAGGGCCTTCCCGGCTCCGGTGTGGACGATGGCGGGGCCGCCGACCCACAGGATCTTCTCGCCGCGGGCCTTGACCTCGCGCATCCGCTCGGCGATCTGGCGCACCTGGAGCGCTTGGGGCCGTTCGGAGGAGACGCCGCCGCTCATGAACTCGAAGTTCGAGGACTCGGGGCTCTTGCGCTCGGGCTCGGGCAGCGGGAGGACCTTCACGCCTTCGCCGCCGCAGACGACCAGCTCGCCCTCCTTGACGTCGGAGACCGGGAGGGTCTTGGCACTGGAGCGGTCCTCGGTGACGATGATGCCGCAGTCCATTTCGGAGTTCTCGACGTCCATCCAGTTGCCGTTGAGGCGGATCTGGGTGTCGAAGTTGGTGGTCGAGTAGAAGTCCTCGGGGAAGACGCCGTCGCGCGGGGCCGGCTTGAGCACCGCGATGCCGGGGTCGAGCGGGTTCGCGCCGTGCGTCTGGAGGCGCATGATGATGCGTTCGACCTGCTCGGGCGTCTCGGCGGAGACGGTGAGCTGGACGTAGGACTCGTCGGTGTGGTGGCGTCCCACGTCGAAGCGGTCGATCGTGTAGGCCCCCGAGTATTCGAGGACGTCGTCCATGACGCGGGCGAAGACGCCCTGGTCGATGAGGTGTCCGCGCAGCTCGACGGTCTTTGCGTGTTCCACGTTTGGTGCTCCTGTTGCTTCCGGCCTCGAGTGTGCCGAGACGAGCCTAGCTCTCGGCGCGGGGGCGCGGCGGCAGGCTCCTCGGGGTCAGACCGCGGCGGGCGGCGGTGCGGCGGCGGCCTTGGCGGCCTCGATCTCCGCGGGTGCGGGCCAGTTGCGGGTGACCAGGTACTGGATCAGGAACCCGCAGAGGCCCCAGGCGCCGACCACGTACGGCAGGGTCGCGCCGAACTCGACGATGAGGCCGATCCCGGCGATGGCGATGCCCTGGCTCAGCTGCAGTCCGGAGTTGGCGGCGGCGACCACCCGGCCGCGCCAGCCGTCGGGGATGCAGTGGGCGAGGGTCGCGTTCATCGGGGCCATGATCATGTTCGCGACGCCCGCGCCCATGGCGATGAGGAGCACCCCGGCCAGCGGCGGGTCGAGGAGCGCGGTCGTCAGGACCACGGGGCCGATGAACGCGAGCGGCCGGATGAGCTTGTCGCGCACCGAGGGCCGTACGAACCGCGTGAACAGGAGGGTCGCGACGACCGCGGCGGCCGCGTCGACCGCCATGATGAGGCCCTGCGTCCTGGAGTCGCCGTTGAGGTGCACCGACCACAGGACCGCGACGCCCTCGGGGACGGCGGTGAGCGCGAACAGGCCCCAGATGCCGAAGGAGACGGTGCGCAGGACCTTGTTGTCGCGCAGCATCCGCAGGCCGTCGGCGGTCTCGACGAGCACGTGGCGGCGCTCTTCGCGCTTGTTGACCGGGGGCCGGTACCGCACGAGCATGGAGATCGCGATCGCGCTGACCACGAAGAGCCCGGCGTTGATCGCCAGTGCGGTGTGCGGGTCGAGCGCCGCGAGCAGGCCTCCGGCGAGGTAGCCGATGATCTGGGCGGTCGCGGCGGCGCTGAAGGTGAGTGCGATGGCGACCGACAGGGCGTCGCCGGTGAGGATCTGGGCGAGGGTCGCGACGCGGGCGGCGTTGTAGGCGGGCTGGACGGCGGCGACGGCGAAGACGATCGCGATCATCACCGCGATCGGGAGTCCCGGGATGAGCAGCAGCGCGATGAGGCCGGCGCGCAGCACGTCGCACACGATCATGACGTTGCGGTACGAGTAGCGGTCCACAATGGCCCCGAGGACCTGGGCGAGGCCGAGGTAGGGCGCGAAGCTGATGGCGAACGAGGCGGCGGCGAGCGCCGAGGACTCGGTCTGCTGCCACACGAGGAAGGTGACGGCGACCCGGTTGAGCATCGCGCCGGCGTTGGAGATGCAGAACGCGAGGAGGAACGCCGCGGCCTCGCGGTCGCCGAAGACCTGGGAGAACGATGGCCTGCGGTCGGATTCCGGCGCCTCGTCGGCGGGTCCGGCCGGAGCCGGCGGGGGGTTCTGGTTCGACACAGGGCCTTCCTCGTTCTCGGCTCCGCGAGCGTCGGCCTCGGGCGCCGGTCTCCACCGTTGCAGCTGGCCGCCGCGGGGTCGTGATGCGGCGCCGCCGGCGTCGGACACGGTAGGGGCCGTGTGTCGGCGCAGGGATTCGCCGAGCCTCCGCCCCTGGAGTGCAGTGATACCTGAAGGGCGGTAAGTGACAATCCTCCGCGATTGCCGCAAGTGTCACTAGTCTGCCCGTGGCGCATGTGGTTGTCAAGCGTCCCACTGTGTTCAAAGTGTAAAAACCCGGACGGAGCCGGAGGGTCCGTTATGACCGCCCAAAACTACGCCCCGTGCCTCAAGAGGACGGCGGCGGCCTCGGTTCGATAACGGTGGAGTCAAGAGGATCGCCCGGCGGCACCGCCGAAAGGGAAACGATCGCGCGCCCCTTCCCCGCCGAACCGCCCCGGCGGTATCCTCCAATACGCCTTGTAGGAACCATCTAGGGAGTCGAGCGATGACCGCCAGCGCCGAATGGACCGCCCGCGACGCGTCGACCGTGTGGCACCCCTTCACGCAGCACACCCAATGGACCGGCGACCGGCCCGTCGTCGTCGACCGCGCCGAAGGCCCCTGGCTCATCGACGTCGACGGCCGCCGCTACCTCGACGGCGTCTCCTCACTGTGGACCACCACCCTCGGGCACGGCCACCCCGACATCAACGCCGCCATCACCGCCCAGCTCGCGAAGCTCGACCACTCCACGTTCCTCGGCACCACCCACACCCCCGGCATCGAACTCTCCGAAGTCCTCGTGGACTCGGCCCCCAAGGGAGACGGACCGCCGCTGACCAAGGTCTTCTACGCGGGCGACGGCTCCTCGGCGGTCGAGGCCGCCCTCAAGATCGCCTACCAGTACTCGACCCAGACCGGCCGCTCCCGCCCCAAGTTCGTCCGCCTCGACCAGGCCTACCACGGCGACACCCTCGGCGCCGTCGCCGTCGGCGGCCACGACCTCTTCCACCAGGCCTACAAGCCCCTGCTGCTCGACACCATCGGCGTGGCCTCACCGGGCAACCGCGCCAACGGGAGCGACCGCGAAGCCGTCGCCATCGCCGAACTGCACGCCGCCATGAACGACCAGGGCGACCAGGTGTGCGCGATCATCGTCGAGCCGATGATCCAGGGCGCGGCCGGGATGCTCGACTACGGCCCCGAGTTCCTGCGCACCGCAAGGGAACTCGCCGACGCCAACGGCGCCCTCCTCATCTTCGACGAGGTCGCGACCGGTTTCGGCCGCACCGGCGAGATGTGGGCCGCCGAGCACGCCGGCGTCGTCCCCGACCTCCTCACCTGCGGTAAAGGCATCACCGGCGGGTACCTGCCGCTCTCGGCGGTGCTCGCCGCCGAACACGTCTACGAGGCCTTCCTGACCCGCCCCGGCGACACCGCCCCGCGCACCTTCTTCCACGGCCACACCTACACCGCGAACCCGCTGTGCTGCGCCGCGGCGCTGGCGAACCTGCGGGTGATGGGGGAGCAGGACGTGATCGGCCAGGCCGCCAGACTCGGCGAACGGCTCGCGAAACTGCTGGAACCATTGGGCGCCAAGGAAGGCGTGCTCGAGATCCGCCAGCTGGGGACGATGATCGGCGTCGAGGTCGCCTCTGTCGGTGAGCGCACGGGTTTCGCGGTCTGCCAGGCCGCGCGCGAACGGGGCGTGTGGCTGCGCCCGCTCGGCGACACCGTGGTCCTGATGCCGCCGCTGAACCTCGGCGAAGCCGAGACCGACCTGCTCGTGGACGCCCTCACCGAAGCGGTCGACGAGGTCCTCGCATGAGCGACGCAGTGCTCGCCGACACCGCCGACCTGTGGAACCGCCTGGGCCGCAAAGCGGACCTCCGCGCCAAAGCCGGGCTCACCCGCACGGTCCGGACCCGCACCGACGCGATCGACCTCGCCGGCAACGACTACCTCGGGCTCTCCCGCCACCCCGCCGTCCTGGCCGCTGCGGCCGCCGCGCTCACCGAGCACGGACTCGGCGCCAGCGGCTCGCGCCTCGTGCGCGGCACGACCGAGATCCACGAGGCCTTCGAAACCGACTTCGCCCGCCACACCGGCACCGAGACCGCCGTCCTCTACTCCTCCGGCTACATGGCCAACCTCGGCGCCGTCGCCGCACTCGCCGGCCCGGTCCTGCTCGACGCCCACGCCCACGCGTCGCTCCACGACGCGGCCCGCCTGGCCGGGCGGCCCTCGGAAACCTTCGCGCACAACGACCTCGACGACCTCGAACGCCAGCTGAGGGAAGTTCGGCCCTCGCTCGTCGCCGTCGAGTCGGTCTACTCCGTCCTCGGCGACGCGGCGCCGCTGCGCGAGATCCACGCACTCACGAGTGCGCACGGCGCATTGCTGCTCGTCGACGAGGCCCACGCGATCGGCACGATCGGCGACGCCGGATCGGGCGGCGTGCCTGCGGCCGGACTCGCCGGAGACCCGGGAGTCGTGCTGACGGCGACGCTCTCGAAAGCGCTCGGCGCGGCCGGGGGAGTGATCGCCGGACCGGCGGTCCTCCGGCGGCACCTCCACGACACGGGCCGCACCTTCATCTTCGACACAGCGCCACCGCCCGCAGTGGTGTCGGGTGCGAGCGCGGCCCTGGCGGTCGCACGCGAATCCGACGCGGCGAGGGCTGAGCTCGCACGCCGGGCCACGCTGGCGGCCGAGGCGCTGGAGATGCCGGTCCCGGCGGCGGGAGTGCTATCGCCCCCGGCCGGCGACGCCCACGCGGCGACGGCTTGGGCCGCCAGATGCGCCGAAGAAGGTGTGGCGGTCGGCTGCTTCCGTCCCCCATCCACACCGGATCATCGCTCACGCTTGCGGATCACGATCAATACAGGTGTGCCTGCGGAGGATTTCGACCGGGCGATCGCGGTGGTGCGGAAGACTCGCTAGTCCATGAGCCCAATACGGTTCGCTCGAGGACGGAGTCCCCTTCCCGGTGCGGTGTCCGGCCGGCGGGAGGCGCTGGCTGGTGCTCCTTTCTGCGTCGGGGCAGGCGCCCGTATTAGGCGTGGCTGCCGGGTGGGAGTGCGGCTGATCGGCGTGCACACGGTTGCCGCCCTCGCTTGGGCGGTCCTTGCCGCTACGTTCACCAACGTGGCCTGGTGATGTCCGGACTCCCGCTATGGTCGGCGTTGCATCCATCTGGACATGATGCGCCTCGTTCAGGACACTCGCGGTCCGGTCGAGGTGATTCCGACCGATCCGTCTCCCACCCAAGGACCCCCAAGAGAAGGGGGTCGGTTCGCTGCGGGACCCGATAGCACCCAGGGGCGAGACCCCCGCTCCAGTCAATAGGGGCGGTGTGCTCGGAACCGTCAGGTCAGCCGGTCGGCCATAGGCTTGGCGTAGTCTGCTTGCACCTACCAGACTCCTGTACGGATTCCCTACCCTTGTGCGTACCTCAATGATCCGCCAAACGGAACGACCGGCAACACCCATACGGGGATAGAACCTTCACGTTCCGCATCGAACCGCTTGCACCGCAACGCAACCCGGCCGCCCCGCCCCCGCGGTCGGGAGCGTCGCCCGTCCAGGCCCGCGATACAACCCTCCCGAAGGGTCCGACAGCGCCGCCACGCGCGGTCAGCCGCACGAACCCGAAAGCCGGGCGCCTGGCCCCGCATCCCCCGATCCGCTCGCGCCGTCGCTGAGCGGTTTGAGCGCCAGCCGCCCGAGACCGGAGCGCCCGGCCGATCGGTGGGCGGTCGGCGTCCCCCACTATGTTGTCGGGGTGATCGCCTTCGAAGGACCCGTGCTCGTCACCGGCACCGACACCGGGGTCGGCAAGACCGTCGCCACTGCAGCGCTGGCGGCGTTCCTCATGCGGCAGGGCCGCAGTGTCGAGGTCGTCAAGATCGCGCAGACCGGCGACGACGATGACGCCGCCGAGGTCACCCGGCTTTCGGGCGCCCCGGCCCGGGCGCTCGCCTCGTACCCGGATCCGTTGGCGCCCTTCGCCGCAGCGCGCCGCAGCGGCCTTCCGATGCTCGAACTGCACGACGTCGCCGAGACGGTCCTCGAAGCGAAATCCGAAGTCGTCCTCCTCGAAGGCGCCGGTGGCCTGCTCGTGCAGCTCGGCGCCGGCGGCTGGACCGCCCGTGACCTGGCCGTCGAGCTCGGCTGCCCCGCTGTCGTCGTCGCGCGCGCCGGACTCGGCACGCTCAACCACACCGCCCTCACACTGGAGGCGCTGGCGCGGCGCGGCATCGAAGCGTCCGTCCTCATCGGATCGTGGCCGCTCGAGCCGGGCCTCGCCGAGCACGAGAACCTGAAGGACCTCCCCGGCCGCCGCCTCGGCTGGATCCCCGCCGACGCCGCCGGGCTCGACCCCGAGGTCTTCCGCCTCAGCGCCTCCGAATGGTTCGACCTCGAAGGCGACCTCCGCCGCTTCGGCACCGACGCCTAACGCAAACCGCCCGGCCGCCCGGCATTCCGCCCGCGGCGCGGTTCCCCCTGCCCGCGTGACGGACCCGGTCCGTCACAGTCATGGCGCTCGCTCCCACCAGCCTTGACGCCACGCAGTACCTTGGCAGCGAACCGGCCCAATAGGTGCCGAATCAGTGCGATGCGGGCGCCTCTACCCCCGGCGCCCGCATCGCACCAAAGCCGTCGCCCCGAGCGCCAGCCCGGCGGGCCACGCTAAGCGGGCACGCCGAGCCCGGCCCCGCGCCGCGCCTCGAACCTCGGAATGGCGAGGCCCAGCAGGAAGTCCAGCCCCCAGTCGATGCCCGACGCCTCGACCGGCCTGAACTCGCACCGCATCCGGATCCCGTCGTCCTCGTCGCCCGTCTCGGCCACCGTGTGGTCCCACGCGTCCCGCGGGTCCTCCGTGACCATCCACGAGTACGTGGTCACCTGGTAGTCGTGGTCGCGCCAGTCCGGCACCGCCATCAGCTTGCTGCCCAGCACCTCCCCGAACACGAGGCCGCGCACGCCGGTCTCCTCGACCGCCTCGCGCATCGCCGTCTCGCCCGGCGTCTCCCCGGGCCGCGCCCCGCCGCCGGGCACTTGCACCCCGGCCTCCGGCTGGTCCCGGTGCAGCATCACGAGCACCTCGAGGCCGGGCCGTTCGGGCAGGTCGCGGAGGACGTAAGCGGTCCCGCGTTGGCGGAACTCCAGGAATTCAGGCATCCCGACAGCTTGGCAAGCGCATGCGCCGCACCGCAAGGCGTTAAACGGCCAACCGCACCACCAGCGGACTCGGCATCCGGAACGACAGATTCGGCTCGCTCACCGGGGCGGCCGCCACCCGGAGCCGGGGGAGCAGCGGCGCGAACTCCGCCACCACCACCTCGGCCTCCATCCGCGACAACTGGCTCCCCAAGCAGCGGTGCGCCCCCGCCCCGAACGCCAAGTGCCGCCGCGAACCCCGCTGCCCCGGCACCATCCTCATAGGGCACTCGGCCACGTCCTCATCCGTGCCCGCGGCCCCCAGCCACACCAGCACCGACTCGCCCGCGCGCACCTCCAGACCGCCGAGCTCCGTGTCCCGCTTCGCGACCCGCCGCCACGACGTGATCGGCGGCAGCAGCCGCAGGCCCTCCTCCACGATCGCCGCCGGCGCCGACTCCAGCAGCCCCGGCTCCTCGATCAGGCGGTGCAGCAGCAGCGTCAGGAACTGCGACGTCGTCTCCTGACCCGCCACCAGCAGGAAGAACAGTGCCGCCGTCGCCGCGTCCTCGCCGTACTCGTCCAAGAGCTCCCGTGTCGCACCCGTCGACCCGGCCGTCCAACCCCGCAGCAGCGCATGGAAAGGCCCCACCACCCCGGCCAGCTCGCGCTGGCGTTCCACGGTGGGGTCGCCCCAGAACAGCTCGAGCGCGGCACGGCTGAAGTGCTTGACCTCCAAGGTCGCCTCGACCTCCAGGCCGAGGAGCCGCGCCAGCGCCGCCAGCGGGATCTCCGACGAGACGGCCGCGTCGACGTCCACGGTCTCGCCCGTCCGCAGCCGCCAGGCGACCTGGGCCGCGGTCCGGCGGGTGAGACCGGTCAGCCAGGGGCGCAGCGCCTCCACGTTCGCGGGCGCGAAGACCGCACCGAAGGCCGCGCGGATCCGCTCGTGCGATTCGGTGTCGTTGTTCGCGAGGGTCGCGGGCAGCCGGAACCGGTGCCGCGTCAGCTCCCGCAGGGCGTCAACGGGGATCGGGGTGACCGCGTCGAGCGCGTTCGCGGCCGAGAACCGTTCGCGGTCGGCCAGCACCTGCCTGGCGAGACGGTGCGAGGACACCACCACCTGGCCGTCGCGGCGGAGGACCGGGGCGTCGGGGCGGGGATGTTTCCACAGCTCGAAGAGCACGCGCGCAGCCTACCTCCCCCGAAAGTACGAGTCCCGTTCACGGTAATCTGCTCTCAGTCTTTCGGCGCCCCGCATCCAGTCCCGCCCCGGCGGGCACCCCGCGGGGCCGCCGTCCGGCACCTGACTGCATGCCCACCGTAAGGAGCCAGTCCTTTGCAGGAGTACTCCTCCCAGGCCGCCTACGACCGCGGCGAGGCCGTCTGCGTGATCGGCGCCGGAGCGTCCGGCCTCATCGCTGTCAAGAACCTCCGCGAGAACGGCTTCGAAGTGGACTGCTACGAGCGCGACACCGTGCTCGGCGGCCTGTGGAACCCGCAGAACCAGCACAGCCCGCTCTACCCCAACACCCACCTCGTGACCTCCCGGTCCCAGACCGAGATCCCCGACTTCCCGATGCCCGACGACTGGCCGGACTACCCGTCCGCGGCCCAGATGCTCGAGTACCTGACCTCGTACGCGAAGCACTTCGGGCTCTCCGAGCACATCTGGTACGGCTCCGAGATCTCCCATCTCGAAACGGTCGAAGGCGCCCGCTTCGAGGTCGTCGTCAAACCCGCCGCCGGGAGCGCCGCCCGCCGCCTGCGCTACGGCGCGGTCATCATCGCGACCGGCCACCACTGGGCCCCGAACCTGCCCTCCTACCCGGGCCTCGACGACTTCCGCGGCACCGTGATGCACTCCTCGCAGCTCAAGGACCCGTCTCGCCTGCGCGGCAAGCACGTCCTGGTCATCGGCGGCGGCAACTCCGGCGTCGACATCGCCTGCGAGGCCGCCGTGAACGCCGCCAGCTGCGTCCACTCCGTGCGCCGCGGCTCCTGGCACCTGCCGAAATACCTCGGCGGTGAACCCTCCGACTACGCGCTCGCGCGGCTCGCCTCACGCCCGAAGCTCCTGCGGCGCTTCCTCACTGACCGCATCCTCAAGGGCCCCAAGCGACTCGCCCAGCGCATGGGCATCGAGACGCCCGGCCACGGCCCCGGTGACGAAGAGCCGGTGCGCAACGGCCGCTACCTCGAGCACGTCGGCGACGGCTCCATCAAGCGCCGCGGCGAGGTCGCCCGCTTCGACGGATACGACGTCGCGTTCGCCGACGGCACCGAGATCCGCCCCGACCTCGTCGTCCTCGCCACCGGCTACCAGCCGAAGATCGCCTGCGTCGCACCCGAACTGCTCGGCGGCACCCGCGACCAGCCCGCCCCGAAGCTGTTCGCGCGCATGTTCTCCCCGAAGGCGCAGACCCTGGCCGTCGCCGGGCTCGTCGAACCCGGTGTCGGCGTGCTGCCGATCGTCCACTGGCAGACCCACGCGATCGCGCGCTGGCTCCAGGTCCGCAAGAGCGACCCCGAACGCGCCGAGAGCTTCAAGCTGCAGGTCAACGCCGAATCCAGCCACAACGCGGTGAGTGCGGCCGACGATTCCCCGCGCCGTCGGCTCGTCGTGGACGCCGAGGAGTACCTGGCCAGCCTGGGCCGCATCATCGACACCCTCGAACAGGAGCCCGCCAAATGAGCCTCACCGCCTGGATCCGGCGCGCCCGCACCCCCGAGCCGGTGCCGGTCCGGCGCGAGATCGCCGTCTTCGAGCCCGCCGACCTCTTCGACATCGAGATCAAGGACAACCCCGAGACGAACCCGGTGCTGTGCTGCACCGGCGACTCGGCCGGAGCGGCGGCTTTCAATGCCTTGTGGCTCAAGCGAATCGCTTCGTCGGGCAGGTACGCGGCGGCCGTGAGCGTCCGCGGCCAGGGCGGCACGCCCGCCGCCGACGGCGGGCCGGAGGCCCGCGCCCACGACGTGGTGCAGGCCGCGGTCACCGTACCCCGGCAGACAGTCCTCATCGGACACGGCGAGGGCGCGGCCTGGGCCGCGCTCGCCGCTGGACGCTACCCCGCGGCGGGCCTGGTGCTCGTGTCGCCGCAGCGCTTCCCGAAGCAGCTGCCGAAACCGGTGGGCGAGCCGCCGATCCTGCTGGTGGTGAGCGAATCCGAAACGCAGTCGAAGGAGGTCCAGGCGGTCGCCGACGAGTACGGCATCACACCGCTGACCTTCGCGGGCGCCCCCGACGACGTGTTCAAAGGCGCGCCGGCCGAAGGACTCCTCGACGCGGTCCTCTCCTGGCTCGACGCGCAGAAGCGGTGATCCCCGGCGCACGCCGAAAGCACTGCTGCGGGTTGGGTTTGGTTCCCCGGTTTTCCACGGTAGCGGGGCGAACCTGAAGGGGAGCTGAAGAGCGGTCCGGTCGGCCGTGCCTCAGACGACCGCGCCGTCGTCGGTGTCGTCCGGTTCCTTGTCGGGGCGCAGTCGGCTGATGAGCAGCCACACGCCGATCAGGAACCCTACGAACCCGACCAGGCGCCCCGGGGTCGTCCCCAGCGGCGCGATGCTCGGATTCACCAGCAGCGCGATGCCGCCGATGATGAGCAGCACCCCGCCGATCGCCGGCAGGCTCGGCCACGGCACGGGCGGCGGCTCCGGCGGCTCGTAGTCGTCCTCGTCGTCGTCCGGCAGTTCCGCGTCCCACAAATCCAGCAGCGTCGGCTCGTCGTCCGACGACGTGACCGGAGGCGTCATCGGCACCACCTCCGTCGGGTGCTCCTCGGCGTCGAGCCCCTTCACGAGCCCGGTCCCGGTGTCCCCCAAGCCCTTGATGAGCTCGTTGAAACGCCGGTCGACGTCCTCGGGACGCAGCTCCGGACGTCCGTCCTTCTGCTCGCCGCTGTCGGGCTCGCCGTTGCCCTCCTGCTCACTGCGGTCAGTCATGGACACCTCGGGTCTTGACCAGCTGCCGGTTCATGAACTCGACACTCCCGGAGAAGATCGTCTCAGCGTCGTAGTCGAGCGTCGCCACATGGAAGCTCCGCGGCAGCACCGTCGACTCGACTTCCTTCGAACGTACGCCCGCCCGGATCACCGCACTGTTCCGCGGACTCACGACATGGTCCTCCGCGCTCGTGAAGATCCGCAGCGGCACCGTCACCCGCGCCAGCTCGGGCCGCGTCACCTGCCACAACCGCCGCAGCGACGCATAGGCCGCCACCGGCGTCCGCGACGTCGTCTTCTCCCGCACATCCGGCTTGTTCACGTCGGAGCCGATCGACGACACGCTCGGCATCACGTACCGCAGCATCGGCGCCAGGAACCCCTGCGGCTTGTCGTCGAAGATCGCCGGATTCACCAGCACCAGCCCCGACAGGTCGGCACCGCGCTGCTCCGCCAGCCGCAGACACAGCGACCCGCCCATCGACAGACCGCCCGCGAACACTGGACGGCCCAGTGCCATCGCCTCGTCCAGCGCTTCCTCGAGCCGCCGGTACCACTGCTGCCACGTCGCCTTCGCCAGCACCTGCCACGTGTCGCCATGGCCCGGCAGCAGCGGCGAGACCACGTTGAAGCCCTCGTCCCGCAGGTACTCGCCCCACGGGCGCATGCTCGCTGGATCGGAGGTGAAGCCGTGGCACAGCACCATCGTGGCCTTGGCGTCGGAGCCGAGGTCGAACGTGAACTCCTCGGAATCGTTCGTCACGTCGCCTCCCGGGTCGCTGAATGACGGGTCGCGGGGAATCGGCAGGGCTCATGCACGGCCCGCCGGTCGAACCGGCGGCCGGGCGGTCCCGTTTCGCGCCGCTTGCCCATTCTCGCACGCGTCCGCCGACCGCCGCCACCGCGCGGGAGCACCCCACCGCACCCATTCCCGCCCCGAGAGCCTTCGATTCGAAGCGGATCGACCGGTACCGATACCCTTGAACGCGTGATCTACTGGGTGCTGAAGGCGACGCTGGGCTCGCTGCTGTGGGTCGTCTACCGGCCACAGGTCGAAGGGCTCGAACACGTGCCCGAGGACGGCCCGGCGATCCTGGCCTCCAACCACCTCGCCGTCACCGACTCCTTCTTCATGCCACTCGTGGTCAAACGCCGGGTCACGTTCATCGCGAAAGAGGAGTACTTCACCGGTACCGGCTTCAAAGGCTGGTTCGTACGCACCTTCATGAACGCCGTCGGCGCCATCCCCGTCGACCGGGCCGGCGGCGACGCCGCCAGCGCCTCGCTCGACACCGGCAAGCGCGTCCTCTCTGAAGGCCGCCTCTTCGGCATCTACCCCGAGGGCACCCGCTCGCCCGACGGCCGCCTCTACCGCGGCAAGACCGGCGTCGCCCGCCTCGCGCTCCAGACCGGATCCCCGGTCGTGCCCGTCGCCATGCTCAACACCGGTGAGCTGCAGCCGATCGGGCGGCGCATCCCGCGCATCGGCCGCGTCAAGATCAGGTTCGGGCCCTCGCTCGACTTCAACCGCTACCGCGATCTCGTGGGGGACCGCTTCATCGAACGCGCCGTCACCGACGAGGTCATGGACGCGCTCAGGGCGCTCTCGGGCCAGGACTACGTCGACGAGTACGCCGCGAAGTTCAAGGACAAGGGAAAGTAACCGGGCCCGGCAGCCCTTCACCGCGCTGCTTTTTCGGCTCCGCCACCGAGCTTCTTATTCCGCCACGGTGCTTCCTGTTCGGCTTCCGCCCCTGTATTTCCTGTTCGGCTCGGCCCATGTGCTTCTTATTCGGCTCCGCCCCTGTATTTCCTATTCGGCTCCGCCCCTGTATTTCCTATTCGGCTCCGCCGAAGCCTGCCCGCCGCCGAAGCGCAGGCAGATCCACCACGACGATCTTGCGGCCCTCTGTACGCAGCCAGCCCCGGTTCGCGAAGATCCCGATCGCCTGGTTCACGCTCTGACGCGAACCCCCGGCCATCTCCGCCAACTGCGTCTGGTTCAACTCGATCGTCGTCATCGGCGACGAGTGCTGCTCCGCGAGCCGCACCAGCGTCTTCGCCACCCGACCCGGCAGATCCAGGAACACGTGGTCGGAGGACTGCTCCGTCAACCGCCGCACGATCATGCCCATCGACCGCAGTACCGCGTCGAGCATCTTCGGGTTCCCGTGCACCAGTTCGAGGAACGACGACCGCGCCAGTGCCAGCGCCGACGTGTCCTCGAGCGCCTCCGCACTGGCCGACCGGGGCGATCCGTCCAGCAGGGAGACCTCGCCGAGCACCTCGGGGGCGCGGGCTACGTGGAGCATTGCGCGCTCGCCGGTGGCCGCCGTCCGGAAGACGCTCACCGCACCCGACCGGATCATGATGAGCGATTCGCCCGGCTCGCCTTCGAAGAACAGGAGGTGCCCACGCCGGTAGTGGCGTTGTACCGCCACCCCGGCGATCTGCCGCCGTGCCTGCGGGTCGAGGCCGGCGAACATGGCGACGCCTGCAAGCGGGTCTTCAGATGGGCTCACACCCATGTTTCTCCCCCTTCGGTGGGTCCCGGGTCCGCGGGTTCCCTCCGATGATCGCTGTCTTTTCCGTCGTTGTACAGAGCCCAGTGTCGGAAACTTCACGCTCCGTTGGGTCGTGTGTCCAGACGGCGCACTTGTCACTCGACCGAGTGTACGATCAACTCTACGTGCTTTCGCGTTGATTGTCCGGTATCACGTGGCTCGCGTGCCGGACGCGAGGTCAGATTCGGGCTGCCTGATCGTATGGCGTAGCGTCGACTCCAGTCCGGCGACATACGGGTGCGGCTCAAGAACGGCCGAAACGACCGCTCGAGATCATACGAAAGGCCGATGCGTGGCGTACCGCTACTTCTACGACACCGAGTTCATCGAGGACGGTCGCACGATCGACCTGGTCTCGATCGCCGTCGTCGACGAGCAAGGACGCGAGTACTACGCCGTGTCGACCGAGTTCGACCCGTCCCGCGCCATCGACTGGGTACGCCGCAACGTCCTCGACAAGCTCCCCCCGCCGGCGAGCTCCCTGTGGAAGGACCGCGCCACGATCCGCGACGAGCTCTACGAGTTCCTCGTCGCCCCGGTGCGCCGCAAATCCGGCTCGCACCCGGGGGAGCGCATCGAGCTCTGGGCCTGGATCGGCGCGTACGACCACGTCGTGCTCGCGCAGCTGTGGGGCACGATGCCCGACCTGCCGCGGGCGCTGCCGCGCATGACCAAGGACCTGCGCCAGCGCTGGGAGGACCTCGGCCGCCCCGAACTGCCGACCACGCCCGACGCCGACATGCACGACGCCCTCACCGACGCGAAGCTCAACCTCGCCCGCTGGAAGGCGCTCGAATCGTTCCGCGCCCAGCGCGCCGCGTACGGCCCGGTCGAATCCCACCACTAGACCGACCTGCCGAACCCCTGGTCGCCGACCCATGGTCCCGATATAGGCTGGGCGTGTTTCGGCAATGGGGCCGCCCAGTTAACAGTCCTCACTCCAGGGAGTAAGACACATGCGCATTGGCGTGCTCACCGGCGGCGGTGACTGCCCCGGTCTCAACGCGGTCATTCGTGCCGCGGTCCGCAAGGGCAGCAAGGAATACGGCCACGAGTTCGTGGGCTTCCGCTACGGCTGGCGGGGCCCGATCGAGGGCATCACCCAGCCCCTGGACTGGGACTCGGTCGAGAACATCCTCGACCAGGGCGGCACGATCCTCCACTCCTCGCGCACCAACCCTTACAAGATCGAGGGCGGCGTCGAGGCCATCAAGAAGAACATGGCCGCGCTGGGCGTCGACGCGCTCATCGCGATCGGCGGCGAGGACACCCTGGGTGTCGCCACGAAGCTGACCGCCGACGGCGTCAACTGCGTCGGCGTGCCGAAGACGATCGACAACGACCTCTCGGGCACCGACTACACCTTCGGCTTCGACACCGCGGTGAACATCGCGACCGAGGCCATCGACCGCCTGTGGACGACCGCCGACTCGCACGACCGCTGCATCGTCGTCGAGATCATGGGCCGCCACGCCGGCTGGATGACGCTCCACGCGGGCATCGCCGGCGGCGCGAACGTGACCCTCATTCCCGAGGTCGCCTTCGACATCGAGAAGGTCGCGAACTTCGTCAAGGAGCGCAAGGAGGCCGGCAAGGCCACCATCGTCGCCGTCTCCGAGGGCGCGCACGCCCAGGAGGGCATGGTCCTCAAGGACGGCGAGGTCGACGCGTTCGGCCACGTCAAGCTCGGCGGCGTCGGCGACTGGGTCGCCAAGGAGATCAAGGAGCGCGCGGACATCGAGACTCGCGCGATCATCCTCGGCCACCTGCAGCGCGGCGGCACCCCGACCGCGTTCGACCGCGTGCTCGCCACCCGTCTGGGCCTCGAGGCCGCCGCGGCCGTCAACGAGGGCGACTTCGGCAAGATGATGGCGCTCCAGGGCACCAACGTCGTGCGCATCCCGATCAACGAAGGCACCGACGTGCTCAAGACCGTTCCGGTCGAGCGCTATGCCGACGCCGAGGTGTTCTTCGGCGTGTAGCCGACGGGCACTCCGACAGCGGTGTCGTCGGTTGGGTTAGGGCCCCCGGCTTTCCACAGTAGTTGGGAAAACCTGAAGGGGAGCTGAAGCCGGACCGGCCGTAAAGCACTCTCATAGCGCAACCACGGGCACGCCCGGTCGTTAGACCAGGTGTGCCCGTGGCTTATCTGGAGGAAATCGGCGAGATCCCGCATCTCGCCGATTTCACGTATCACAAGACCCTGCCGGACATCGACTTCGAGTCGATCCCCGTTCCGGGTCTCGACGCCGACTTCTACCGGCGCCCGGTCGGCGGCCGGACGCTCAGTGTCGGCGTGTACCGCTTCGGCGGGGCCGAGACGCACCGGGCCTGGGGCTGGGTCGGCGAGGAGCACTGCTCCTGGCACGCTTACCGGAACCCTGTCACCGGCGGGTTCGACGGCCCCTTCCGAGGCTGCCCCGAGCTCCGACTGCTGCGCGAAGGCGGTCGGCTCTCAGGTTTCGCGCTCGGCTCAGGCGGCCTCGCCCGGCAGTTCTTCCTGAGCCGCGGCTTCGGCGGCCCGGGCCCGCTCTTGACGGGTCACGCTGCGGGTGTAGACGATCGCGGCGGTCGTGACCGCGAGGCCGAGGAACAGGCCGCTGCCGGCGAACAGTGCCGAGGCGCTCGGTGAGAAGCCCAGGACCGCCACGGGCAGCTGCACGAAGGCGATCAGGCCGGCCAGCAGCCATTTGCTGCGTCCCTTGCCCCAGAGCAGCGCCGTCCAGATCGGAGCGACCACAATGGCGAGGATCGCGATGTCGATTGCCCAGTGCACCAACGGGTTCTGTACCCTGTCATGCTGGAACGCCATCGCCGGACTCGAGATCGAGACGATCATGGCGGCGGCGGTCGCCACGAATGCGAGACGACGTGTCATACGCAACCTCCTCTGCGTAGGAAGCCTTAACGCTACGTCCGGTAACCGTTCGTGTCTGTCGGGTATCCGCCACTTGGAGTTATTTTCCGAGGCCACAGGCCTGAACTCAGGAGGCGGTGGCCGAGGGGGGTGCGACGCGGCGCGGTTTGGGGGAGGACGGCCTTGCCGCGCCGCCATACAGTGCTCGTGAATCGACAGTGGGAGGAACCTGTGGTGGGTCAGGTCGGCCAAAGCGGCACCGGCTGGGCGGGCGCCGCGATCGAGTCCGCGAGCGGGCTCGATCCGGCGGCCGAACGCGAGGCCCGCGCGGCGCTCGCGGGCTGGCAGCAGTTCGCCCGCAAGTACCGGCTGGCGTTCCGCGCCGAACTCCAGTCCGAGGACCTCGGCGGCGAGACCGCGGAAGTGCTGGACTCCCTCGGACGCCTGGGCATCCCGGTCGCGCGGGTGCGCGGGTGGATGTACGGGGCGTGGGGCGGCCGGCCGAGCTTCGGGTTCAGCGCGCTCGACGCGACCGCGGCGGGCTCGATCTACCAGCTGCGGTGCAACGCGATGCGGCTGCGGCGCCTCGGGCCCGACGTGGTGCAGCACCGGCTCCTCGACGGCGATGCCTCCATGGCCGGGAACTGGCATCCGAACCGGGCGCGCTACACGACGCTCGTCCTGCCCGATCTGCCGCGCCCGCAAGCGCGCCCGCGCGGCCGCATCGGGCGGTTCACCGCCGATGCGCTGGACCGGTTCTTCCGGCCGGTGCCCCGGCAGCTCCACACCGACGACCCGGCGTACGCGGCGAAGGTGGCCGCGACCGCGGAAGCCGCGGGCCTGGATCTGTTCCGCTGGTCGTGGGCCGCGAAGGACGGCTGGCTCGCGGTGTGGAAGAGCGACGGCAACGGCGCCGACACCCACCTCCAGCGCGCCCGCTTCATGGATTTCCTTCCGGCCCTCGCCGACTGCCTCGACAAGGCGGCGCTCGGCTGAGGCCGCTATTCGCGGCGGTTCCAGAGGACCACGGTCAGTTCGGCTTCGGCCGCCTCGCCGACCCATTCGAGTGCGGTGAGCGAGACTCCGGCGAGTGCGCCGGAGGTGGTGATGAGGCACCCGTGCCCGGTCGGCGGGGCGTCGGGGTCGACCTCCATCCCGAATGACGTTTCGCCGCTGGTCGCGGAGGCGCAGCCGCCGGGTTCGAGGTCTTCGCCGAGCGCCGCGGTCCCGGAGGCGCTGATGGGGCTGTAGAGGTAGCCGGTCTGCCAGGTGCCGCACGAGTACCAGATGAGGTCCGCCCATTCGGCGGGGGCGCTGTCGCCGTGGAAGGCGTCGCTCTCGCCCTGCTCGTCCAGGTCTACGTGCCGGTCCCAGCAGTCGTCCCCTTGGAAGGTCGCGGGCAGCCGGACGGTATAGGCGTCGGACTCCTGCCAGGTGCCGTCCCCGCCCCCGTCGGCTTCCGGGGAGGCGCTCTGCTCGGCGCCGGAGCCGTCCGCGGGGCCTTGGCTCCGCCAGATCAGGATGGTGACCAGGACGCCGGCCACGGCCGCGATGGCGCTCACGGCGGCCCAGAAGTTCTTCGCGGAGGAGTCGTTCATGGGCAGAGTTTATCGAGGTCAGGGCGTTGACCAGGGCATCGATCGGCTCGTCGGCTTCCGGCGTTTCCGGGCAATTCCCATGAAGATCGCGATCGGGAACGCACGTTGTCGGGAAACCGACAGTTCCCGAGGCGGCGAAACGGCCGACCGCCCATCATGGGCGATCGGCCGTTCGAAGTCCTCGTGACGGTCAGCCGTGGGTCTTCGTCAGTTCAGCGGCGATGACCGTGTGGCGCAGCAGGATCGCCGTGGTCACCGGTCCGACGCCTCGCGGCACCGGGGTCAGTCTTCCGGCGATCGGGGCGACCGACGCGTAGTCGACGTCGCCGACCAGGCCGCCGTCCGCGGTCGGGTTGGTGCCCACGTCGATCACCGTGGCGCCGGGCTTCACGAAGTCCGCGTTGATCATTCCGGCGCGGCCCACGGCCGCGACCAGCACGTCGGCTTCGCGGCAGACCGCCGCCAGCTCCTTGGTGCGCGAGTGGCACACCGTCACCGTCGCCGACTCGTTCAGCAGCAGCAGCGCCGCGGGCTTGCCCACCACGGTGGACCGGCCGACCACGACTGCCTTCGCGCCATCGAGGACCAGGTCCTCGCGCTTGAGCAGCTCCAGCACCGCCGCGGCCGTCGCCGGAGGGAACGTCCGCAGGCCCGCGGCCAACCGGCCGAGGCTCTCCGAGTTCGCGCCGTCGACGTCCTTGTACGGGCTGATGTATCCGCCCACCTGCGAGAGCGTCACGCCCTCCGGCAGCGGCGTCTGGCAGATGACGCCGTGCACCGCGGGATCCGCGGAGAGCTCCTGCAGCTTCGCGACGATCTCGTCCCTGCCGGGGTCCTTGAGGTGCTCGATCCTGCAGTCGATGCCCTCTTTCTCGGCGGCCTTCCCGATCGAGCGCACGTACCAGGCCGTGCCCTCGTCGTCAGTCGGCACCACGACCGCCAGCGTCGGCACGATGCCCTCCTCGCGCAGCCGCGCCGCGTCGGCGGCGACCTCCGCGCGCAGTGCCGCGGCGACCGCGCGCCCGTCGATGTCACTCATGCCCGAATCCTCTTCGCCACGATCTGCATGATCGCCTCAGCCTGCACCTTCGCCTGGAGCGCCTCGTTGAGCGTGCTCGCGAGCCGCTCCCGCTCGGCCGGGTCCTTGATCGCGACCACGTTGATGTCCACGTTCAGCGCCGCCGACTCCAGTGCCGACTTCGCCGCCGACGCCGCCACTGCCACATCCGAGACCACGTTCGGGTTCGAACCCTCCAGGATCCGTCCCGACAGCTTGATCACCTCGGCCGACACCCGCGCCACCGCGAGCGGCACCGCCGCCGCCTCGACCAGGCCCGCCTGGATCGCCGCGGTCCGCGCCGCCTTCTCCTCATCCGAGGACTTCGGCAGCTTGTAAGCGGCGACGACGCCCGAGAAGGCCTCCGCGTCGTCCTCGGCGAGCTGCAGCGCCTCCAGCCGCAGCCGCTCGGCCTCGGCCAGGGCCTCCCGCATCACCGCCTCGTGTTCGGCGAACTTCGGCTTGCCGATGGTCAGGTTGCACACCATGGACACCAGGGCGGCGGCCATGGCCGCGCTCATCCCCGCCGCCGCGCCGCCGCCAGGCGCCGGAAGCTCCGAAGCGAGATCGGTCAGCCAGTCTTCAATAGTCGTCTTGCGCACCCGGCCAGCCTAGACGCGACCCCAAAGGTGGGATGTCTTCGCCGGTCCCGGTGTGTCGCGCCGCCCGCCCCGCGCCTGTGAGGGTTCACCCATTGAGACACGCAAATCAGCGTGGTCCCCTCGCCCCGCCGCCACGTACCATTACCGCGTGAACCGCCAATGGCATGATCTGCGAAACCCTGGCCTCGTTCCCGTCGTCGCCGACGCGGAGGAAGCCGAGCGCTATCAGCTCGACGCCTGGCGGAACCTGCCCCGCGAGCAGGTTCCCCCCTGGGACGACTACGCCGAGGTCGAAGACGTGGCCGGTGTGCTCGCCGGGGTCCCGCCGATCGTCGCGCCCTACGAGGTCGAGCACCTCCGCGAGCTCCTCGCCGAGGTCTGCGAAGGCCGCGCCTTCCTCATGCAGGGCGGCGACTGCGCCGAGACGTTCATCGACAACACCGAGCACCACGTGCTCGCCAACATGCGCACGCTCCTGCAGATGGCGGTCGTGCTCACCTACGGCGCCTCGCTCCCGGTCGTCAAGGTCGGCCGCGTCGCCGGCCAGTACTCGAAGCCGCGCTCGGCCGCGCTCGACTCGCTCGGCCTGCCCGTCTACCGCGGCGACATGTTCAACTCGCTCGAAGCGACCGAAGAGGCCCGCGTCTGCGACCCGCAGCGGATGATCCGCGCCTACGCGAACTCCGCCGCCACCATGAACATGCTCCGCGCCTACCTGCGCGGCGGCCTCGCCGACCTCATGGCCGTGCACGACTGGAACAAGGACTTCGTCCGCACCTCCCCGGCCGGCGAGCGCTACGAGGCTATCGGCCGCGAGATCGACCGCGCCGTGCGCTTCATGGCCGCCTGCGGCGTCGAGGACGAGAACCTCCACACCGCCGAGGTCTTCGCCTCCCACGAGATGCTCGCCATCGAATACGACCGGGCGCTCACCCGCATCTTCAACGGCAAGGCCTACGCGCTCTCCGGCCACATGCTCTGGAACGGCGAGCGCACCCGCCAGCTCGGCGGCGCCCACATCGACTTCCTCTCCCGCGTCGCGAACCCGGTCGGCTGCAAGATCGGCCCGACCGCCACGCCCGAGGGCGTGGTAGAGATGTGCCAGAAGCTCAACCCGGACAACGCCCCCGGGAAACTCGTTGTCATCACCCGCATGGGCCACAAGAACGTCCGCACCGTCCTGCCGCCGATCGTCGAGAAGGTCCAGGCCGCCGGGTGCAAGGTCGTGTGGCAGTGCGACCCGATGCACGGCAACACCTACGAGTCCGCCTCGGGCTACAAGACCCGCGCGTTCGACCAGGTCGTAGACGAGGTCCTCGGCTTCTTCGAAGTGCACCGCCAGACCGGGACCCACCCGGGCGGCATCCACATCGAGCTCACCGGCGAGGATGTCACCGAATGCGTCGGCGGCGCCCAGGAGATCCGCGACGACCAGCTCTCCGACCGCTACGAGACCGCCTGCGACCCGCGCCTGAACACGCAGCAGTCGCTCGAGCTCGCGTTCCTCGTCGCGGAGATGCTGCGCCACTAGCGGTGCCTTCCAAGCGGTTCGGCCCATAGAGTGAGCGCATGAGCGCACACGATCTCTTCCTCCTCGGTGGAGTGTTCCCCGGCATCGCGCCGGCGGCGGCACTCCGCCGAGTCGTCTCCTATGCGCGGCAAGCGGAAGCGGCCGGACTCGACGGCGTGTGGACCGCCGAGCACCATTTCATCGAATACGGCGCGAGCCCCTCCGCGACGCTCATGGCGGCCCACCTCCTGGCCGCCACCGAACGCCTCCAGATCGGCACCGCCGTCGCGGTCCTCTCCAACCGGCACCCCGTCGCCCTCGGGGAGGAGGCCGCCACCCTTGACGCTTTGGCACCCGGACGCTTCCGCCTCGGCGTCGGCCGCGGCGGGCCCTGGATCGACCTCGACGTGTTCGGCTCCAGCCTCGACCGCTACGAACGCGGCTTCGAAGAAGGACTCGGGCTCCTCACGCGCTGGCTCTCCGGCGACACCGAAGTCGCCCACGCGGGCGAGTTCTTCGACGTCCTGCCCGTGCGCGTCATGCCCCCAGGCACCGGACGGCCCGTCTGGGTCGCCGCCACCGGCGAAGGCACCGCCCGACTCGCCGGACGGCTCGGCCTCCCGCTCCTGCTCGGCATGCACGCCCCCGACGAGGACCACGTCGCGCTCCTCGAGGCCTGGCGGCGCGAAGCCGAAGCCGCCGGATTCGACCCGGATGCGGCCGAACACGTCTCGACCCACCTCGCGCAGATCGCCGACCGGCCCGCCATGATCGACCTGCTGCGGTCGTCACTCACCGAACTGCTCACCAGGGGCGTCGGCCAATACGTGAGCCTCAAACCGGGCCGGGGCACTCGCGACCACGCCGCCTACGTCGACTGGATGATCGAACGCCACGCGGTCGGACCCGCCGACCACGTGGCGGAGCGGCTGGCTCAGTCCGCCGAGAAGACCGGCGTCCGCCGACAGCTGCTCATGGTCGAGGGCACCGGAGACCCGAACGCGGTGGGGGACAACATCGCCGCCCTCGGCGACGTCCTCAGTAGGACCGGTACTGCGGTGCCGGAGGGCTCTGCGGCGGCAGCCCCCTGAGCGGATCCCGCCCGCGCTGGCGGAACCACTGGTTCGCCGAGCCCGTGAACAGGCAGATGAGAGTGACCAGCGGCATCGCGAGGCTGAGCAGCGTCCAGATCAACCGCGAACCGTCGGCGGGCGCACCCGCCTGGCCGGCCGTCTCGAACCCGGTGTAGATCCCGATGAAGCCGGACACGAAGGCCAGCAGCATGATCGCGATCGTCGTCACCTGCGCCCACCGGCGGCCGACGCCGATCTTGACCGCGAGCACGCCGAAGAGGACCACGAGCGCGATCGTCACGGCGATGACGACGGTGACGACCGCCGCCAGGTCCTCGAAGCCCTGAGACAGGTCGTCCTCGAACTCGAAATCGCTGAAATCCAACGCCTCCGACCAGAACAACGCGGTCAACCCGCCGCCGGCCCCGCAACAGATCAGGAACGAGAACTGCAGCCAGAGCATCACCTGGGCCGTGGTCACCGTCCCCGGCTTTCGGCGCAGCAACTCAGGAGGCAGCGGCGTCGAGGGCGGCGTGGCAGGCGGCGTGTACATGGGCAGTCCTCCGAGGGCGGGGCCACCAAGTGTAAGCAGGCCCCGCCAGGGCATCGGGGCGTGGATCAGATGGAGTCGCCCGCATCGCTGTCGTTCCGGAACCACCGATCGGCCTCCGGCGTATGGAGGTTGACCAGGGTCACGACCTGGATCGCGATCCAGGGCGCGGCGGTGCCGAGCGTGATCTCCGGGAACGGTGAGGTGAAACCGACCGCGACCGCGTATGCCGCGAGCGCCAGTGACGCGACTGTTGCGCCAGTGCGCCCCGACGGATCGCCTTCGCTTATCCGGAGCGAGAGCCACGCTGCACCGAGGGCGAGCCCGATGGTGAACACGAACAGCAGCGGCCACAGGATCCAATCGCCGACGATCATGGCCGGGACGCCGATCATGAGCACACCGAACGGGAAGAGCAGCATGATGAACGGCAGCAGGCCGCCGCAGACGAAGTAGACGAACTGGAGCCAGATCGCAGTCTTCGCGATCCGAATCGACCGGGGCTCCCCACCGCGCGGCGGCGGAACCGGGTCACCGGCGGGGCTGGATGAGGGGTCCATCGACTCAGTCTCCCGCAGAAGTCGACGAAGCGGGGACACCGCCGCTGCCGAACCAGCGTCGGCCCGCGGGCCCGAATACCTGGTACAGCAGGACCGCCTGCATGACGAGCGACGGAGCACCGGTGAAGAGAGCGATTTCGAGGAACTGCCAGCCCATCACCATCGGGTAGCTTGCCACGAGCGCGACGAGCACCACCGTTCCCACCACCACGGCCGGGTGGGCGCGACGATCCGCACAGCCGATCCAACGGTAGAGGACTGTCGCGTACGCAATCCCGCAAGCGGGAGCGACCACCAACGTCGCGAGGAAGCCGATCCCGATGTCGCCGGTGGGCACCGAGAACAGCCACACGATTGGAAAACCGAACGAGTAGATCATTATGTAGAACGGGTTGAAACCGCAGAAGAGCGAGACGACCGCCTGGGCCACTACCAGCCGCTGCGCAACTTTGATCGTCTGCGGTCGATCCGGGCCGTGTGAAGTCTCCACCGGAGGAATGCGGTCAATAGGGGCCATGATGCAAGTGCTCCTTCGAGATTGAAGTGCCTGATGTGATGCGACGCCTAAGGGTTCTGGTCGGGAATCCAACCCGCCGAGACCGGGCAGGTAGTACGCGACGGCCGCCATGAACGCGGGCCACCAGGCGAACACGGGCAACGTGCCGCAGCATGTTTGTCGGCCTCCAAGCCGCCGCGCTCTTCTGCGCAGGAACGGTCATCCGTTGAACCAGCGGCGGCCTTGCGGGCCGTAGGCGCACCGCAGAACGATTGCCTGGAGGATAAGGGACGGTGCGGCAGCGATGAGGATGATGGTTGTCAGAGCCGGTTCCCACACCATGATCGGAATGGTCAAAGCGGTGAGGCCGACCAGCACCGCTGTTCCGATGATGATCGTGGTCCGCGCTCGGCGATCCGCCTCGCCCGCCCAGCGGTTGGTGAAGCAGGCGTAAGTGAAGATCGCGGCGAAACCGATGACCCAGGCCCAGAGAATCGCGATCCCGCCGGGATCTTCATGCCAGTTGAATCGCTCGGCGGGCCAGGCGATCGCGCCGGCGAGCGGAATCCCGAATGAGCAATTCCCGGTGACCATGACCAGCGCGACCTGTACCCCGGTGAGGATCCGCACGGTGCTGATGACCTTCGGCCGCTTGGGGCGGGGAATGGGGCGAACCAGGATCGGCATCTCGGGAGCGGATGCGGCCGTTTCTGGCTGGCTGTCGGGGTCGATCGGATCTTGAGAAGGCATCGTCAGCTCCTTCCTTCGGCTTGGGCCGCCACGAGAGGGATTGCCGAGTCGCCACGGGATCCCTCGTACCCGATGGCGAGCACAGGCTGAATGGCGGCAGCCGGAGCCAATGCGAGGGCGGTGATCAAGCTGATCAGGGCGAGGGCGATCCAGATGCCGTTGAACACGAGTGTCGCCGTACGCGCCCAGCGTCGCAATTGAGCGGTGATGACCGTGCCGGGTGCGGGGCCCGGGGCAGGGGGCATAGGTTCCATGGGGGGATCCGTTCAGAAGAACTAATTGAACGTGTTCAAGATTGAACATGTTCAACTTAACTCGTGCCGGCCCCTTTGTGGAAGGGCGGGACGCTGTGAGCTGCGCCCGCCTCTTGGAGGGCACGCGGAAAAACGGCCCCGCGCATGGGCGGAGCCGTTCGGGTGGTGCGGTGATCAGGAGTTGAGGGCGTACCTCAAGGCTTCGAAGACCGTCTGGTCCTGGTACTCGTATCCGTTGGCCTGCAAGGCCCCCGGCTTGATCTTGGCACCGCGCAGCAGCTCTACTGCGGCTTCTCCGGCGACGAGTTTGACCGCCCAGCCGGGGATGATCCACGGGGTCGGGCGGTGGACCGCCGCGCCCAGTGCCTTCGTGAACTCGCGGTTCGTCGTCGGGTTCGGGCCGACCATGTTGACCGGGCCGCGCACTGATTCGTCCTCGATCGCGGTCACGGCCGCGCCCACCCAGTCGCGCAAGGAGATCCAGGGCAGGTACTGCTTGCCGCTGCCGAAGCGGCCCCCCAGGAACCACTTCCATGCGGGCACGAAACGATCGAGCAGGACGCTGTCGGGCCCCAACACATGGCCGGTTCGCAGCCTGACGACCCGTGCGCCCGCCGCTTCCGCGGGGGCCGTCGCCGACTCCCACTTGAGGCAGAGGCGCCCGAGGAAGTCGGCCGCCGCCGGGGTCGACTCGTCCACCTCGACGTCGGCGCGGTCGCCGTACCACCCCGCGGCCGAGGCGTTCACCATCGCCGGGACCTTGGCCGCCGCCACCGCTTCGGCCAGGACCTTCGTCGGGATCACGCGGCTCGCCTCGATGCGCTTCTTGAACGCGGCGTTCCAGCGCTGGCTGCCCACGTTCACGCCGCTCAGGTTCACGACGACGTCGACGCCGTCGAGGATCTGCGGGTCCAGAGGCCCCTGGTACGGGTCCCAGCGGATCTCGTTCTCCTCGTCGGGCCTGTGCCGCACCAGCCGCACGAGGTCGTGCCCTTCGCCGACGCTTTCGAGGGCTTCCATCAGGGGCTTGCCGAGATAGCCGCTCGACCCGGCGATGACGATCCGCATACCGACAGCCTATGGCCTCGGCTCGCGGTACCAGTCTTGAACCTGGGCGCGGAGTCGCGGGGCCTGCAGTTCGGCGTTCTGCTGGATCGCCGCGAGGCTCTGGGCGGCGAGGGCCCGCCGCCATTCGAGTTCGGCGCCGCGCATGGCGGTGTCGATCGCGCAGGGCGCTCGGAAGACCGAGGCGGGCTCGTCGCCCCAGACGCCGTGCTGGCGGATCTCCTTGCACTGGAACGCCTCAGCGGGACCCTCGATGGCGGTCAGGACGTCCATGAGCGTGATGTCCTTGAGGCTCTTGGCAAGACGGAAGCCGCCCTTCTTGCCCGCGGTGGAGGTGAGGATGCCGGCCTTGACGAGCGGTTGGAGCTGCTTGTTGAGGTAGGCGGGCGGGAGCCCGTATCCGGCGGCGAGCCGGGCGGTGGACACGGGCTCGTCGACGCCCATCCAGTCGAGGAGGAGGCAGCAGTGCGCGGCCCATTCGACGCCTTCGCTGATCTTCATACCTCGATCTTAGCTGTCCTGGTTCGGTGGCCTGATGAGGTTGAGGGCCGCGGTTGCGGATCTTTATCTAGACATGTAGTATCTAGATATGAGTTCCGGCGAGGGCCGGAACACTTACCGGAGGAGCACCCATGGACACCGTCCCCGCACCCGTCGTCGCCCGCGCCGCCACCGCCGAGCGGCTCGCCCACGCCCAGCACTCGGTCATGACCCTGCTCGCCGACTCCTCGCAGACCGGCGGGGCCCTCTCGGTCCATCGCTCGACCTTCCCGGACGGCGGCGACGGCGCGCCCTCGCACTTCCACACCGGCACCAGCGAATCGCTGTTCGTCATCTCGGGCAGGTTGCAGGTCCTGACCGGCGACGAGGTCATCGTCCTGGAGGCCGGGGATTTCGTGACGATCCCGCCGGGCCTGCCGCACGCGTTCGGCGCCGCCGCCGGGCACGACGCCGACGTCCTGGCCGTCTTCACTCCGGCCGCCGACCGCTTCGACTACTACCGGCTCCTTGAACGTGTCGTCGCCGGCGAAGCGGACCCGGCCGAGATTCCCGCTTCGGGCGAGCGGTACGACAACCACTATGTGGCGAGCGAGGCCTGGCAGCAGGCCCGTTCGGGGGAGTAGATGCCAACGGCCGCAACACACTCACGACGACTCTTGCGAGTCGGGCGCAGTGTGCCGCGGCCGTTGGAGTCGGTTCAGAGGCCGAGCTTGGCGAGGTTCAGGCGTCCGACGCGGCTGCGCCACGGCACCTCCGCCTTGATCCCGGCGAGCACCGAGCGCTGGAGGGTGTTGTCCTGCGGCAGCTCCTCGACCGGAGTGTCCTCGGTGCGGGCGAAGACGAAGCGCCACAGGTCGGTGCGGTTGCCGGCTGGCCCGCCCGGGCCTTCGAGGTCGAAGAGGGCGCCGAAACCGGTGATGTTCGACCGCTCGGGCAGCCAGTCGCGCAGCTGCGGGTCGAGCAGCCACGAATCGCACTTGAACACCATGTCCTCGGGGCCGTCGTAGCGCTCAGGGAAGACCGCCGGGAAGAACTCCAGGGCCCATTCGACCGAGTCGCGCACGGCGTCGAGCGTGAGCGGCCCGCCTTCGCCGCGGATGTGCATGCCCACGAACGGGTTCGGGCCCTCGCCCTCGACGCAGAACTGGAGCCGCCCGAGCTGGTAGAGCGATCCGCGCACATGCCCGGTGAACCAGTTGGCGACGTCGAGGCCGGCCCTGCCGTAGATCCGCCGGTTGAGCCGCAGCTTCTCGCCCACGTCGAGCAGCAGCCGCCGCGAGAGCTCTTCATCGACGCCGTGGTCGCGGTGGTAGGCGAGCATGTCCGGGACAGCCGCGAGCAGCGGGTACAGGCCGATCAGCGGGTGCGGCCCGGTGACTCTGGGCCACGACAGCCATTTGCGCCCGCCCATGTCGGCGGCGATGGACTGGTAGAGGCGGTCGGCAGCCAGTCGCGCAGCGGAGTCGAGCGCGCCGAGGGCCTTCACGGCGTCGTCGGCGTCCTCGGCATCGGCGCCGCACCAGTCGAGGAGGAGTTCGCGCACCTCGTCGGCGTCGGGTTCGCGGTAAGCCTTCACGGCGCCGGGGAGCGGCAGATCCTGAGTCACCGGCCTATGTCACCACGCCCGGCCCCCCGGCGGCAACATCGGGTCGGTCACCCTAGTCTGGGCTTTGTGCGACGGTTGCTGACGCCTCCCTGGATCGTCCTCCACTGCTTCGCGGTGGTGTTGACGGTCGCTTTCGGGCTGCTCGGCTGGTGGCAGCTCTCCCGCGCCCAGGGCGGCAACGCCATCAGCTGGGGTTACGCCTTCGAGTGGCCGCTGTTCGCGCTCTTCACGCTCGCGCTGTGGATCCGGCAGATGCGCCTGGAACTGCGCAAGGACCTCCCCGAGGGGTCTGGTCGCGTGAAGCCCGAGCCGCCCCCGATGACCTCGCCTTTTGAGTCGGACATCCTGAAAGCCCGGCAGACCGATATCGAACCGTCCCATGGGAGCCATGCATGAACGCCGCTCTGAAACGCTTCCGGATCGTCGCCTGGATCGTCGGCACGTTCCTGATCCTGCTCATGTTCGTGGCGATGCCGCTCAAGTACTTCGGCGACAACGACTTCCTGGTGACGGCGATCAGCCCGATCCACGGACTCTGCTACATGGTCTACCTGGTGCTCGCCTTCCACCTCGCCCAGCAGGCGGGCTGGAAGTTCTGGCCGCAGACGGTGGGCCTCATGCTCGGCGGCACGATCCCGGTCGGCTCGTTCTTCGTGGAGCGCTGGGCGCACCGCCGCATCCTCGCGGAGCACCCGCAGGCCGCCGATCCGAAGGTCCGCACCGAAGAGCCGGTCTGATCCAGGCATCGGAAAAGCCCGGCGAGCTTCGGCTCGCCGGGCTTTTCGCGTTCGCTCAGGACTCCTGCAGGTACGACCCTGCCTTGAACGTTTCCCAGTCGAGGCTCCAGCCGGTGAAGCCGTCGCCCTGCGGCACGTCGAGGCCGGTGTTCTTCACGATCACCGGGTCGCCCCAGCGCACGAAGTTGTAGATCCACTCGCCCATCTCGTCGGAGACGTTGATGCAGCCGTGGGAGCCGTTGGACTTGCCGAGCCGGTCGGCCGCCCAGGGCGCGCCGTGGATGAACTGGCCCGAGAAGGTCAGGCGCATCGCCCACTTGACGTCGGTCTCGTAGTCGTAGAGGTCGGAGACGAAGGTCGACTCCTCCTCGCGGCTCATGATCGTCATGGTGCCCGAGAACGACCGCGCGTCGTTTCCGTCGATCTCGTTGGCGCCCAAGGAGATCGGGATGGTCTGCACGATGGAGCCGTCGCGGAAGGCCCGCATCTGCTTGGTGTTGTCGTCCGCTTCCAGGTACCGCGACTCGGGGTCGGTCGTGAAGCTGGTCTCGGCGTCGAACTCGCCGTAGCGGCCGTCGCCGATGTCGAGCCCGCCGAGGGCGAGGCGCACCGTGATGCTGGTGTCGGGCTGCCAGAACTCCTTCGGCCGGTACTCCAGGGCGCGCCCGGTGATCCAGTGCCAGGAGCCTTCCTGGGCCGGTTCGGAGGTGACGAAGAGGCGCCGCTCGACCGAGGCCCGCAGGTCTTCGGGGATCTCGTAGTCGGAGAAGCGGAACGCGAGGATCGCGCCCATGCCGACCACCGCGTCCGGGTTCGGCAGGTAGTTCTCGATGGAGACCCGGTTGCCCGGGGAGGCGATCGTGGTGAACGTCGAGGTCGCGGTGGCGGTGAGGCCTTCCGCGTCGTCGGCGGTGACCGTGGCCGTGTAGGTGCCCTCCCATTCGAGCGGGCTGGAGGGGACCCAGGTGGTCCCGTCGGGGTGCATGGCCCCCTCGACCTCGGCGCCGGAGGCGTCGGTGAGCTTGAACTCCTTGAACTCGCCGGCTTCGACGGTCCAGGAGATCTCGGTGGCGGCGGTCGCGTCCGTGGCGCCGTCGGCAGGCGTGATCTGCACCTTCGCGGCGCTCTGCGGCGCCTCGGAGGAGGCGTCGCCGTCGCCTTCGCCGATGGTGCCCGATTCCTTCGTGCAGGCCGCGGCGGCGAGGCCCACCACGGCGAGGCCTCCGGCGGTCAGGGCGCCGCGGCGGGAGAGGGAGGACGGTCCGAAACTCATGGCACCACGGTACACAGGGGCGGCGACACGTCGTCTACTTCGCACCTGTGACCTGTCCGGCCCCAGCTCAAGTCGACCCGAGCGGCGGTCAGGAGCGAATGCTCAGATGCACGTGGTTCGTGTGGTCGGTGTTCGGGTCGCCGTACGCGCCTGAGTAGGACTTCCAGCCGCTGCTGGGCATCCAGATCTGGCGGTACCAGATGACGTACTGCACACCGAGCGCGTCGGCGTTCTCGACGAACCAGGCCGCGAGGTTCTGCCCGTAGTCGTAGTCGTCACCGCCGGCGTCGCCGCCGAACCCGTCGGGCTGGGCGGCGAAGTCGCAGGCCCGGCCCTTGCCGTGCTCGCCGAACGAGGACGGCCGGTAGCACTTCACATACCGGGTGAAGCCGACGATCTGGGCCTGTTCCAGGGCATGGAGCGTGCGCGGGGTGAGGCAGCCGGGGTTGGTCGGATCGTCCTCGGTGCAGCCGTTGCTCTCGCCTTCGAAGGGCTCGGCCGCGGGCGCGTCCGAGGCCGTGGGGCCCACGGCGTCGTCGCCGCCCGAGGCCGCGAGTTCGCGGGCGGCCGCGTCGCGGGCCGCTTCCATCTCCTCGGTGGCGTCTTCCTGCTGCTCGATGTTGTCCGCGAGCGTCTCGCGGGTCGCCTCGATCTCCGCGAGTCGGGTGACGAGCTCGTTCAACCGGTCGGCGCGGGATTCGCCGAGGAACTGCAGCAGCTCCATGGCGGCGATGGCGTCCTGCGGGTCGCCCGAGGCCATGAGGGCGGCCGTGGACTGGAAGTCGGAGGTCGTGGACGCGACGTACGCGTACTTCTCCAGTTCGGCCTGGAGTTCGGCGGACTCGGCCTCAGAGTCGTCGAGCTCCTGCTCGAGGTCCTCCTGCTGCTGCTTGAGCGCGGCCAGTTCGTCCTTCGCGTCGAGGTAGGCCGAGATGGCCTCGCTGAGCTTTTCCGAGACGTTCCCCTCCTCCTCCTGCGCAGAGGACTGCGAGGCGGGCGCGACCAGGAAGACCACGCCGGCGAGCGCCACGATGGGGAGCGAGAGCAGGCGCTTGGCGCCGCTGAGGAACGGTCGCGTGCCGCGGGCTCGCGCGGGGGAGGAACTGCCGGCGTTCAAGACTTGGGGGTCCTTCGGTTGCTCGGAGCCGATTGGACGGGATGGTCGGCGTACAGCCTAGAACGGAAGGATTCCTCGAATGCAACGGGCCGTTCTGCGTAACCACTGGTAGTCGCGGCGCTACGAAGTGCCGATACGGGCTATGGCGTGGGTAACTCATCGGCTGTTCATCCTCGTTCCGCCTGATAGGATTGTTCGAATTCGAACCAGCCGTCCGGGCGGGTGCCGAAACCGAGGAAGGAGGGCCGCCGATGAGCGCGGGAGATTACGAGAGCCGCTGGCTCGCACCTGACGTGAACGCCGTGTGGACCCGGTTCCTCCATGTCACCCACCGCCTCGAGCACCACATCGACCGGCGGCTCCAGGAGCAGCACGGCATCACCCACACCCAGTACGAGATCCTGGTGCGCCTGGCCGACAGCGACGAGCGCGCGATGCGCATGAGCGACCTCGCCGAGAGCATCGTGACCGCCAAGAGCGCCGTCACCTACCAGATCAACAAGCTCTCCGAGATGGGCCTGGTCTCGCGCAAGAAGTGCGGCCGCGACAACCGCGGCATCTGGGTGCACCTCACCGAGGACGGCGCCGAACGCCTCGAGCACGCCGCGCCCTGCATCCTCTCGCTGGTGCGGGAGCTGTTCCTCGACGCGATCAACTGCGACCAGGCCGCCGAGCTCGACAAGCTCCTCGGCACGTGGTCGGACAACCTCGACGAGCACGACCGCAACCCGATCGGCCCTCCCGAGCACGCGGGCCCGCAAGCCGCGTAAACGCTTTCGGTGCGCCCCGCCGGTGTAAGACTCGCAGACGGTGCGTACCGGTGTAGGGTCAGGCCGTGCCGAGCTTTCCGCGTCCTGAGACGACCGTCCCCTACCGAATCGACGGCCTCGCCGACCTCCTCCCCGAGGCCAAGGAGCTGGGCTTCGACGTCACCGGGGTGAGTCTCGCCGCCGACGCCGTGGAACCGGGCGACCTCTTCGCGGCCCTCCCCGGCGCCAACCGCCACGGCGCCGAATTCTGCGCCCAGGCCGCCGAGCGCGGCGCGGTCGCCGTCCTCACCGACGCCCGCGGCGCCGAACTCGTCGAAGGAGCGCTGCCGGTCCTCGTCACCGAAGACCCCCGCACCCTCACCGGCGAGATCGCCGCCCGCGTCTGGGGCCGCCCCTCCGAGCACCTCAACCTCCTCGGCATCACCGGCACCAATGGCAAGACCTCCACCGCTTACCTGGTCGAGGCCGGGCTCTCCTACGCCGGACACACCACCGGGATCATCGGCACGGTCGAGACCCGCATCGCGGGCGAGCGCATCGAGTCGGCCCGCACCACCCCCGAAGCCCCCGAGCTCCAGGCACTCCTCGCCGTCGCCCTGGAGAAGGGCGTCACGGACGTGGTCATGGAGGTCTCCAGCCACGCCCTCGTGCTCGGCCGCGTCGAAGGCTGCCGCTTCCGCGCCGCCGGGTTCACCATGTTCGGCACCGACCACCTCGACTTCCACGCCGACCTCGACGACTACTTCAACGCCAAGGCCCGCCTCTTCGACGGCCGCGCCGACATCGAGATCCTCAACGACGACGACAAGCGCGTCGCAACCCTCGCCAACGACGACAACCTCGTCTTCTCCCTCACCGACTCCAGCGCCGACTATTACGCCTCCGACATCACCACTGACGGCTTCACACAGCGATTCCACCTCGAGAGCCCGCACGGCGCCGGCGACGGCCTGGTCAACATGCCCGGCCGCCACAACGTCGCCAATGCCGCACTCGCCGTAGCGCTCCTCGAATCGGTCGGCCTCAGCACCGAAACCGCCCTGGCCGGGGTCTCCTCCTGCACCGGCGTGCCCGGCCGCATGGAGCTCGTCTCCCGCGACAACCCGGTCAGAGGCGTCGTCGACTACGCCCACAAGCCCGAGGCCATCACCGCCGTCCTCGAAGCGCTCCGCGACTCCACCCCCGGCAAGGTCATCGCCATCCTCGGCGCCGGCGGCGACCGCGACCGCTCCAAGCGCCCCCTCATGGGCGCGGCCGCCGCGCGCGCCGCCGACCTGGTCATCGTCACCGACGACAACCCGCGCACCGAGGACCCGGCCCGCATCCGCGACGAGGTGGCGGCCGCCGTCCAGGGCGTCCCCTGCCGTAATATCGCCGGACGGGAGGCCGCCGTCCACGAGGCCGCCGCGCTGGCCGTCCCCGGTGACACGATCGCCCTCCTCGGCAAGGGCCACGAGACGGCCACCGAGACCGCCGCAGGACTCGTCGCCAGCGACGACCGGGAACTGCTCGCCCGTGCGCTACGCGATGCCGCGAGGGTGAAACCGGCGCACGACCTTGAAGCGTGATAGTCCCGTAAAGCGAACGCACCCACAACAGGAGGAGACCGCCGCGTGATCCCCATGAGCCTGGCCCAGGTCGCCGCCGTCATGGACGGCAAGCTCAGCGAGACCGCCGATCCTGAAGCGGTCGTCACCGGCGGCGTCGAGTTCGACTCCCGCAAGGCCGGGCCCGGCGGACTGTTCCTGGCGATCCCCGGCGACAAGGTCGACGGCCACGACTTCGCCGCGAAAGCCGCCGCCCAGGGTGCGGTCGCGACCATCGCGACCCGCCCGATCGAGACGCCCGCGATATACGTGGACAACGGGATCGACGCCCTCACGAAGCTCGCCAAGCACGTCGCCGCCGCTTCCAATGCGCGGATCATCGGCGTCACCGGCTCCAACGGCAAGACCTCCACCAAGGACCTGATCGGCCAGCTCTGCGCCGACCTCGGTCCCACCGTGGCCACCGAAGGCAACTTCAACAACGAACTCGGGCACCCGTACACGGTCTGCCGCGTCGAACCCGACACCGAGTACCTGGTCCTCGAGTTGGCCGCGCGCGGGCTCGGGCACATCACCCAGCTCTGCGAGATCGCCCCGCCCACGATCGGCGTGGTCCTCAACGTCGGCATCTCCCACCTCGACGGCTTCGGCTCGATCGAGACCACCGCGAAGGCCAAGAGCGAACTGCCGCAGTTCCTCGGCGCCGAAGACCACCTGTTCCTCAACGCCGACGACCCGCGCGTCGCCGACATGGAGGCCGTCTCCGCGGCCACCGGGTGGCGGTACGGCATCCGCGAACCCGCCGAGATCACCGCCGCCGACATCGACCCCGGCGACGGCCGCCACGCCTTCACCCTCGTCACACCCGACGGCGAGGCCCGCGTCCGACTGGGCCTGTGGGGCGACCACCACGTCTACAACGCGCTGGCAGCCGCCGGCGTCCTCTGGAAGCTCGGCCAGACCACCGAGAAGATCGCCGAGGGACTGTCCCGCGCCGGTCGCCTCTCCGAGCGCCGCATGGACGTCTTCACCCGACCCGACGGCACCACCGTCATCGACGACTCCTACAACGCCAACCCCGCCTCGATGGGCGCGGCCGTCCGCACCCTCGGGCAGCTCCCCACCGAGGGCCGCCGCATCGCGGTCCTCGGACTCATGGCCGACCTCGAAGAGCAGAGCGAGACCTGCCACCGCCGCCTCGGCGAACAGGTCCGCGAAGCCGGCATCGACGAGGTCATCGCCGTAGCCGAAGGCACCGAACCCATCATCGAAGGTGCCGAAGGCGTCACCGCAACCCACGTACCCGATCAAGCGGCGGCCATCGCGCTGCTGCAAAGCCGGCTGCGCCCCGGCGACGCCGTCCTGGTGAAGGGTTCCCGATACCGGACCTGGGACGTCGCCGACTACCTGCGCGCCAAGGAGGACAAAGACCAGTGAGAGCCGTAATCGTCGCCGCTTTCGTGGCGTTCGCGCTCACCATGGCGCTCACGCCGCTCGCGGCGAGGCTGTTCCGCCGCTTGAAGGCGGGGCAGCCCATCCGCTCCGACGGCCCCCAGACCCACCTCGCCAAGGCCGGCACCCCCACCATGGGCGGCGTCGTCTTCATCTTCACCACCGTGCTCGCCTACATCAGCGGCCACCTGGTCCTCATGGCCCTGCCCGAGCGGGTCAACGGCGTCACCTTCAACCGCCCCACCGGCTTCACCGCCACCGGCATCGTCCTCATCGGACTCTTCGTCGCCTGCGGCTTCGTCGGCTTCATCGACGACTGGCTCAAGATCCGCCGCAAGCACTCCGGCGGCATCTCCGGCCGGGCCAAGGTCGTCGGCCTCTCCATCGCCGCCACGATCTTCGGCATCCTCGCCGTCTACTACACCGGCTCGATCGACTCCAAGGAGATCTCCGAGACCGTCGCCACCCCGTACCTCTCCTTCACCAGCGACATCGGCCCGAACCTCACCAAGGTCGGCATGGTCCTGCTGATCGTCCTCCTCGTCAACGCCACCGCCAACGGCGTCAACCTCACCGACGGCCTCGACGGCCTCGCCACCGGCGCCTCCATGATGGCCTTCCTGGCGTTCATGATCATCGGCTTCTGGGAGTACCGCCACTGGTGCGGCGGCGCCCAGCCCGCCGACAACCTCTGCTACGACGTCCGCGACCCGCTCGAGCTCGCCCTCATCGCCGGGGCCGCCGCCGGGGCCATGTTCGGGTTCCTCTGGTGGAACACCTCGCCCGCCCAGATCTTCATGGGCGACTCCGGTTCGCTCAGCCTCGGCGCGCTCATCGCCGGACTCGCCTTCGCCTCCAAGACGATCCTGCTCCTGCCGATCATCGGCGCCCTGTTCGTCATCACGACCGCCAGCGTCATGATCCAGGTGACCTCGTTCAAGCTCACGGGCCGAAGAGTCTTCCGCATGTCGCCGATCCAGCACCACTTCGAGCTCGCCGGGTGGTCGGAAGTGACCATCGTCGTCCGGTTCTGGATCATCGCCGGCATCGGCGTCGCCATCGCCCTCGGCTTCTTCTTCGCCGACTTCCTGCGGATCGCGGGGTAGCGGGTGAGGATCGCCGACAACGTACTCGTCGCGGGCGCCCGCGTCGCCGGTGCCGCCTGCGCCGACGTGCTGCTCGACCGCGGCGCCACGGTCACCGTCTACGACCGAACCGACTCCGAGCGGATGCGCGAGCTCGCCGCGCGCGGCGCGAGGTGCGTGGTCGCCGACGAGTTCGACCCCGCGCTCCTCGCGGGCGTCGAGCAGGTGGTGCTCTCCCCGGGCTTCCCGCCGCACCACCCGATCGCCAAGGCCGCAGGGGAAGCCGGGATCGAGACGTTCTCCGAACCCGAACTCGCCTGGCGGCTGCGCGGACCCGGCGCCGCCCGCTGGCTCGCCGTCACCGGCACCAACGGCAAGACCACGACCACCACGATGCTCGCCGCGATGCTCGAGACCGCCGGTCTTCGCACCGCCGCGCTCGGCAACATCGGCGTCCCGCTCGTGCACGCCGCCAACGGCCCCTTCGACGTGATCGCCGTCGAGCTCTCCAGCTACCAGCTCCACTGGTCCTCCGAGCTCGCCCCGACCGCCGGGGCGGTGCTCAACCTCGCGCCCGACCACCTCGACTGGCACGGCAGCTTCGACGCCTACGCCGAGGCCAAGGCCGCGGTCTGGCGAGGCGGGCAGGCCGTCGTCAACCTCGACGACCCGTCCGTGGTCGCCCTCGCCAAGCACACCGACGCCGAGGCCACCGGGTTCACCCTCAACCACCCCGAGCGCGGGCAGTTCGGGGTGGCCCTGGGATTCCTGGTCGACTACACCGGCCCCGAGCCGGTGCAGATCTGCTCGGTCGACGACGTGCACCCCGCCGGGTGGCACAACGTCGCCAACGCCCTCGCGGCGGCGGCGCTCGCCCGCCAGGTCGGGGTCGCCCACGCCGACATCGGCGACGCCCTGCGCAAGTACGTGCCCGAACCGCACCGCAACGTCACGCTGGTCGAGCACGGCGGCGTCACCTGGGTCGACGACTCCAAGGCCACCAACCCGCACGCCGCGGCGGCCGCGCTCGCCTCCTACGACTCGATCGTGTGGGTCGCGGGCGGCCAGCTCAAAGGGGTCGACGTCGACGGCCTCGTCGCCCAGTACGCCCCGAAGATGCGCGGCGCCGTCCTCATCGGACAGGACCGCGCCCTCGTGGCCGACGCGCTGGCGCGACACGCCCCCGGCCTCCCCGTGGTCGTGCTCGACGGCCGGGACGATGCGGTGATGACCGAAGTCGCCTCGCACGCCGCGGCACTGGCCGAACCGGGGGACACGGTGCTGCTCTCCCCGGCCGGGGCCTCCTACGACATGTTCACCTCCTACGCGCACCGCGGCGACGCGTTCGCCGCCGCCGCACGCGCCCTGATCGAGGGTGAGGCCGAGTGAGGAGCGGGTTCACCGAGCTGCTGCGCGGTCTGCTCGACCGGCCGCTGGCCTCGTACTACCTGCTGCTCTCCTCCTCGGCACTGCTGCTCACCATCGGCCTCGTGATGGTCTTCTCGGCCACCATGGTCGAGTCCTACGAGGCGACCGGGAACGCGTTCGCGGTGATCCTCCAGCAGGTCGTCTGGGCCGTGGTCGGCCTCGTCTGCTTCTGGGTCGCCCAGCGCCTCCCCTCGCGCACCTACCGGGCCGTGTCGCGCCCGCTCCTGGTCGTGGCGATCCTGCTCGGCCTCGTCCTGGTCGTCATGTCGATCCGCCAGAAGCAGCAGGAGGCCGCCGGAGGCGACTCCACCGGCGGCCTCGCCACCGACCAGTTGTGGATCGACCTGGGGCCCTTCCAGTTCCAGCCCGCCGAGATCGCCAAGTTCGCGCTGCTCCTGTGGGCCGCCGATTCGCTGGTGCGCCTCGGCCCGCGCATCGCGTCCTGGCGCGATCTCGCGATCCCGATGTTCCCCATCGCCGGGCTCCTGCTCATCATCATCGGCTACGCCGACCTCGGCACGATGCTCATCATCCTGGCGATGTTCCTCGGCCTCCTGTGGGCCTCGGGGGTGCCGCTGCGCATCCTCGGCGTGCTCGTCGCCATGGGCCTGCTCGGCTCCGCGGTCCTCATCGCGTTCGAGGGCTACCGGATGCAGCGCATCATCTCGTTCTCGCGGCCCGAGGACTTCGCCGACAGCTGGGGCTACCAGGCCATCCAGGGCTACTACGCGATCGCCGACGGCGGCTGGTTCGGCCTCGGCCTCGGCGAGAGCCGCCAGAAATGGGACTGGCTCCCCAACGGCCACAACGACTTCATCTTCGCGCTCATCGCCGAGGAGCTCGGCGTCGTCGGGTGCCTGGTGATCCTGGCGCTGTTCGCCGTGCTCGTCTACACCGGCTTCCGCATCGCGCGGCGCTCCGACGACCCGTTCCGGGCGCTCGTCGCCGCGGGCGTCACCATCTGGATCGCGGGCCAGGCCTTCATCAACATCGGCGGCGTGCTCGGCCTCATCCCCATGACCGGGGTGCCGCTGCCGTTCATCTCCGACGGCGGCACGGCGCTGGTCGTCATCCTCGCGGCGGTCGGGATGCTCGCCGGGTTCGCGCGTGCCGAACCCGACGCAGCCACGGCGCTGCGGGCTCGCAATCCCTCGCGTCTCGTACGCTTGCTGTGGGCCCCCCTGCCGCCCGCACCCCGCTCCGAGTCCGACTCGGAGCCCACCAAGAAGAAAACTACGACCAGAAAGACATGACGTTGCCTCAGCTTCGATCGGTCGTCCTCGCCGGCGGCGGCACCGGCGGCCACATCTACCCGCTCCTGGCCTACGCCGACTGCCTGCGCCGTCACGACCCGCACGTCCGCGTCACCTGCCTCGGCACCGAGAAGGGCCTGGAGAACGACCTCATCCCCAAGGCGGGCTACGACCTGCGCAACGTCCCGGCCCACCAGCTGCCGCGCAAGATCAACCTCGACCTGCTCCTCACCGCGCCGCGGATGCTCAAGGCCATGAAGGCCACCCGCGACATCATGGACGAGGTCCAGGCGGACGTCGTGGTCGGCTTCGGCGGCTACGTCGCCGTCCCCGCCTACCTCGCCGCGTGGCGCCGCAAGACCCCCATGGTCATCTTCGAGTTCAACGACCCGCCCGGGGTCGCCAACAAGATGGCGCTCAAGTTCAGCGACAACCTCGCCCTCGGCTTCCCCCACCTCCCGCAGGCCTCGCCGATCCTCGCCGACGGCACCATCACCGGCGTGCCCCTGCGGCCGGAGATCGCCCACCTCGACCGGCACGCCATGCGCGCCCAGGCCTGCCAGTACTTCGGGCTCGACCCGCGGCGCCCCGTCCTGTTCGTCTACGGCGGCTCGCAGGGCGCGGCCTCGATCAACAACGCCGTCTCCGGCGCGGCCGGGGCGCTCACGCACCGCGGCGTCCAGGTCCTGCACATCACCGGCGCCCGCCGCGAGGAGCCCATCCACATCCCCGAGGGCCTGCCCGTCCCGTACCGGACCCTGCCCTACCTCGACCGCATGGACCTCGGATACGCCGCCGCCGACATGGTGCTCGCCCGCGGCGGCTCCATGACCGTCGCGGAGGTCTCCGCGCTCGGCGTGCCCACCGTCTTCGTCCCGATGCCCTGGGGCAACAAGGAGCAGTACCGCAACGCCGGGCCCGTCGTGGACGCCGGCGGCGCGATGTTCTGCGACGACGAGAACCTCAACCCCTCGTGGATCGAGGCCAACCTCATCCCGGTCATCACCGACCCGCACCGGGTCGCGGCGATGTCCCGGGCCTCGGCCGCGTTCGGCAGCCGCACCGGCGACGAGGCGCTGCGCAACTACACACTGAAGGTGCTGGAGCAGGCATGAGCGACGACCCCAACGACCTGACGAGCCCGATCGACGAGGGCATCACGGCGGAAGACCTCGGCCGCACGCTGTTCATCGGCGTCGGCGGCGTCGGCATGAACGGCCTCACCCGGCTCTACGCCACGCGCGGACTGCCCGTCTCCGGCTCCGAGCTGAAGGACTGGCCGAGCCTGCCCGAGCTCGAACGCCTCGGCGTCACACTCCACCGCGAGCACGTGGTCGCCAACCTCGACGGCATCGACACGGTCGTCCGCTCGACCGCGCACAACGACGAGCACCTCGAAGTGGCCGAGGCCCGCAGGCGCGGCATCCGCGTCTACCACCGCTCCGAGGCGCTGGCCGCCGCGATGACCGGCCGCCGCTCGATCGTCGTCACCGGCACCCACGGCAAGACCACCACGACCGCGATCATCTCGCAGATGCTCGCCCACGCCGGACTCGATCCGTCCTATGTGAACGGCGGCGAGAACATCGGCGCCCATACCGGCGCCCACGGCACCGGCGAGTACTTCGTGGCCGAGGCCGACGAGTCGGACCGCTCGTTCCTGCGCTTCCGGCCCGAGATCGGCATCGTCACCAACATCGACGTCGACCACCTGAACACCTACGGCGACATGGAAAGCCTCACGGAGGCCTTCGAGCGCTTCTGCCGCAACACGGACAAGGACGGGCTCCTCGTCCTCTGCGCCGACAACCCCGGCACGCTCGCACTCGCCAAGAAGCTCCGCGCCGAGGGCCGCACCGTCGCCACGTACGGCTTCTCGGACGGCGCCGACATCCAGCTCGGCGAGGTCGAGTCCACCAAGGACGGCGTCGACTACACCGTGCTCGCGCACAACCAGCTGCTCGGCCGATTCCACCTGCCGATGCCCGGCAAGCACATCGCGCTCAACTCGGCCGCCGCGATCGCCACCGGCCTGTACGTCGGCCTCGAACCGGACGCGATCGCCGCCGGCATCGCCGCGTTCGGCGGCGTCAAGCGCCGCTTCGAGAAGCGCGGCGAGAAGGACGGGTACGCGGTCTTCGACGAATACGCCTACCACCCGACCGCGATGACCGAGGCCATCAAGACCCTCAAAGAGGTCGCCGCGCCCGGCAAGCTCATCGTGGTCTTCATGCCCTACCGCGTCTACCGCACCATCGAGATGCGCGAGGGCATCGCCGAAGCGCTCTCCCTGGCGGACAAGGCGGTCGTGATGGAGATCTTCGGACCCGGCGAGACGGTCCCCGAAGGCCAAGGCGGCCAGGCACTCCTGGACGCCGTCGACCTCTCCGACGCCGACAAGGCCTTCGTCCCCGAATGGGACGACGTGCCCGCCGCCGTCAAGGCGCTCGCGGCCGAAGGCGACGTGGTCGTCACCATGGGCGCCCCGCCCGTCCAGCTCATGCCGGACGACCTCCTGCGCTAGCACGGCGAACGGGCCCGCTCGCCGAGCGGGCCCGTTCCGCCTCGCACGCACCGCTATCGAGCGACACCGGAGTGTCGCAACCGGGCGGTAGGATGGCCGGGGTCAACGCCTTCTCTTCTCCGGCAGGTGAACCCCAGCGATGAGCGCCAGAAGACGGATCGCGGAAGCGAGACGCACCGGCAGCACGACCCTCGACCTCTCCCGGCAGAACCTCACCGCCGTCCCCGAATCCGTGGCGGGCCTCGAACACCTCAAGTCCCTCGACCTCTCCGTCAACGGACTCGCCCGCCTCCCCGAATGGATCGGCGAGCTCACCGGGCTCGAACGCCTCAACCTCTACGGCAACCGCCTCACCGTCCTGCCCGACTCGATCGGGAACCTCGAGCGCCTCAGCGAACTCAACCTCGGCGACAACCAGCTCACGGCCCTCCCCGCGTCGATCGGGAACCTCGCCTCCCTCACCCGGCTCGACCTCGACATGAACGGGGTCACCGCCCTCCCCGGCTCCATCGGCCGCCTCACCCGCCTCGCCAGGCTCGACCTCTACCGCAACCAGCTCACCGACCTGCCCGCGTCCACCGCCCGGCTGAGCGCCCTCACCCGCCTCGACATCGGCGACAACCGCCTCGACGCCCTCCCCGAGCCCGTGACCGCACTCGCCGGACTCACCCGCCTCGACCTGTCGCGCAACGGACTCACCGCCCTCCCCGAGACCATCGGCCGCCTCGCGAACCTCGTCCACCTCGGACTCGAACGCAACCGCCTCACCACCCTCCCCGACTCGATCGCGCTCCTCACCCGCCTGGGCCGCCTCGACCTGACCCGCAACCGCTTCCAGGCCCTCCCCGAATCCATCGGCGACCTCACCGAACTCGTTCGCCTCGACCTCGAAGGCAACCGACTCAGCACGCTGCCCCGCTCCATCACCAGGCTGGAGAACCTCGCCGGGCTCTACATGGAGGGCAACCTGCTGCCGCCCGAACTGCGGGCGGCGGCCGCCGCCGGCCGGCACGCGCTGGCGGAGTTCATGGCAGGCGTCGAGACCGCCGGAACGGACTTCCGCGAGGCCAAACTCGTGCTGGTCGGCGAAGGCGAGGTCGGCAAGAGCTCGCTCCTGGCCGCGATGCGCGGCGAAGCGTTCGACCCCGCGCGCGGCTCCACGCACGGCATCGAGGTCAAGACCCTCGCGGTCGCCGGGCCCGAGGAGGACCCGGCGGCGGGCATCACCTTGAACGCCTGGGACTTCGGCGGCCAGCGGGTCTACCGCCCCACCCACCAGCTGTTCTTCACCGCGCCGTCGGTCTACCTCGTGGTCTGGAAGGCCCGCCAGGGGCCCATGCAGGGCTTCGTCGACTACTGGATCAACCTGATCCGCCGCCGCGCGGGGGACGAGCACGTCACGATCCACATCGTCGCCACCCATGCCGATCTCGACGGCCAGCACCCCCGGATCGATCAGGCGTCCCTGTTCGAGGAGCACGGCGACCTCATCGGCGGGTTCCATTTCGTCGACAGCGCCACCGGCACCGGCATCGAGGGGCTCAAACGCGCCCTGTGGCGTTCGGCCGCCGCCATGCCGCAGATCCACCGCGAAGTCCCCGCCGGATGGCGCGACCTGCGCCGCTCGCTCGTCGAGAGCGGCGAGTCGTACCTCGAATACGCCGACTACCTGGCCCGCGCGGCCGACCACGGCCTCGACGAGGAGGCGGCCGCGGCGCTCGCGCGGATCGCCACGGAACTCGGCTACTGGATCCACTATCCGGAGATCAGCGGCCTCGACGCGATCGTCGTCCTCAAGGGCGACTGGCTCAGCACCGCGATCAGCCTCGTCCTGGACGACGCCGGGACCGCCGCCCGTCACGGCCTCGTCGAGCACCGCCGCCTGCGCGAGCTCTGGGACGACCCGGAGCGGCCGCAGCGGCTGCGCTACGACCCCAAGTTCCACCCCGCCCTCTTGCGGCTCATGGAGAAGTACGACATCTCCTACCGCATCGCCGAAGCGCCGGGCCGCCCCTCGAGCAGCCTCATCGCGCAGCTCGTCGACGAGGCCCCGCCGTCCCTGGGCGAGGTGTGGGACGCCTTCGGCGCCGGCCTCACCGAGGACGCGCAACTGTGCGAGTTCCTGGACGCCAACGGCGCCAAGGGCATCCCCGAGGGCCTGCTGCACCAGCTCATCGTCCGATGGCACCGCCGCTCGCTCGGGCGCGAGCGGTTCGAGGACAGCGTCCACTGGCACCACGGCTTCGTCATCCAGCCCGACCCATATTCGCGCGCGCTGATCCGCATCGAAGGGCAGCGGCTCCGGGTCGCGGTCAAGGCCCTCTACCCCGACCAGTTCATGCACGAGTTCATCCGGGACCTCGAGGACTACGTGGGCGAGTTGTGGCCGGGCTTCCGCCTCAAGCGGCTCGTGCCGTGCGGCGCGCAGTGCCTCGACCCCGAACGCTCCCAGACGGGCCTGTTCGGCCTCGAGCGGCTGCTCACCCGCCGCCGGACCGGGAAGCGGTACGCCGAGTGCCGCCGCTGCTGGGCCGACGTCCCGATCGACGCCCTCGTCCACCGCGGCCCCGGCGACGGACCGGGCGGCCGCGAACCGGAACGAGCGGATCCGCGGGTTCCCGCGCCGGTCGTCGACTTCGCCGACCTGGTGCGCCGTGCGGGCGCGGCCGAGGCCGACCAGATCGAGCGGTGGACCATGACCCACCGCGAGATCCAGAAGCTGATCCAGCTGGTCTCCGACGAGGCCAGCCGCGGCCCCCGCTTCTACACGGTGGAGCTGCGCGACCGGCAGGCGTGGCACCAGCGGCTCACCCACGTCGGCGTCCGCGTGGTCCTGTGGTGCGAGCACTCCCGGATGCCGCTGTACGTCCTCGACGGCGACCCCTCCAGCGGCGTCTACGACATCGACATGCCGCGCGACTGGCTGATCCGTTCGGCCCCTTGGATCAAGCGCACGCTCAAGGTCCTGTGGTCCACCGTTCTCCCCGGCGGCGCGGCCGCCCTCGACCTGCTCGTGCCCGCCTTCGACCAGGAGGCCATCGAGGGGCACCTGGAACTGGCCGAGGAGTCCTTCAAGACCATCGCCGAGTTCAGCGACACGGCGGCCAACGCCGCCGAGGAGAAGGCGTGGATGGCCTCCGACGGCCGCTCGGGGGCGGAACTGCGCCGCCTGCACGCGTTCCTGGAGAAGGTCGACCCCGGCTTCGGCGGGCTCGAACGGGTCCAGGACCTCGACAAGTACCTGTGGGTCCACCGCGACTTCGTCAGCGAATACGAACCGGGCACCCCCTCGTTCGCGTGAACCCTCCCGATCCGTTCGGCCCGTTCGCCACCAGGTCCGGTGTCGGAAGTCGGACTGCTTTCGGCACGCGCCCGCGCCGCTGCGCGGGTGCCCGGAAACCCCTGCTGACCTATAGTTAAGACTGCTTGAACGGAAGGAGGCGAATCGATGGTCATCACTCTCCTCGAGTCGGGCGGCCGGACCAGAGCGACGGTTGATCCCAGCAGTGAAACCAGTTACCTTATGGCGACAGCCAGTGAATTGAACCCCGCTGGCGGACAACGTGTCGAGGTCTTCGGAGGGAACATCGTCGTGTCGCCGTGGTCGAAGACCCACTACCGCAGCAAGATGCGATCGGTGATCCGGCAGCTCGAACCCCACCTCCCCGAAGGCTGCGACGCGGGCGGCGAGCCCTTCCTGTTCATGTTCCCCGGCCGGGGCGCCCTCGGCCCCGACATCTACGTCGTCGACGAGGCGCTGCTCGAGACCGATGCCGCGGCCGCACCCTGCGAGGCGCTCTGGCTCGTCGCCGAAATGACCTCGAACGCGACCCGCGACAACGACCGCGGCCGCAAGACCGCGATATACGGACGCAGCGGCATCCCGGTCTACCTGCTCTTCGACATGAAGGACCGGGTGCTCATCGTCCACTCCGACCCTTCGCCCGACCGCGGCTACCGGACCCGGAACACGGTGGCCTTCGGCGAGCCGGTGCGCGTGCCCCCGCCGTTCGACTTCGACCTCGACACCTCGGCGTTCGCCGTACCCGCCCAGCGAGGTGCCGATGTTTGACGAGGGATTCGAGCACCTGCTCCAGGTCGCCGCCAAACTGGACCTGCCCGACGGGCTCAGCGCCGAGGTCTTCGGCGGCGCGATCGTCGTCGCCCCCTGGAAACCCGCGTTCTACGCCAAGCGGATGCGCGCCGTCAGCCGCCAGCTCGAAGAGCACCTGCCGAAAGGCCACGAGATCTTCACCGCCCCGGCCCGGTTCCGCTTCCCCGACCTCGAAGCGGCGCTCGGACCGGACTGCTACGTCTACGACCCGGAACTGGCCGAACCCGACGCGGTCACGGTGCCCGGCGAGGCGCTCGCCCTGGCGCTGACCCTCACCACCGAGGCGAGCCGCCCGTACGACCTGGGCCCGAAACTCGACGTGTACGGACGCGGAGGCGTCCCAGTGCACGTCCTGGCGGACATGCACGACCGGACCCTCACGGCCTACTCGGACCCGTCACCCGAGCGCGGTTACCGGACCCGCACCACCGTGGAGTTCGGTGAGCCGCTTCGACTCCCCGAACCGTTCGACTTCGAGCTCGACACCGCGGCCTTCGCCGCGAAGCTCTGAGCGGCTAGTCCCAGGCCTTGCCGTTGCGCCAGTAGCCCATGAACGCCCCGCACTCCTTCGGCAGGCCGAGCTCCTTGCGGACGGTGAAGCGGAGGGTCTTGACGACGCCGGTCTCGGCCGCGATCCACACGTACGCGTCGCTCTGGTCGACCGCCTGCGGTGCCTCCCAGATCATCTCGTCCTCGTTCTCCTCGAACTGCCCCGACTTCGCGAAGTCCATGCCGCGGGCCGCCTCGGTCACCGCCGGGACCAGCTTCTCGCCCCACACCGCGCCCTCGCGCGGCAGCCACACCACCTCGACATCCTCCGGCGCGTCGATGTCGAGTACGTCCGCCGCCTCGGGAACTTCGATGAACGCCTTGCCCCGCGCGGTGATCGGGAGGTCCTCGAGGATCGCGGCGATCGCGGGGGCCGCCGTCTCGTCGCCCGCGATGAGGAGCTCCGCACCCTCGGGGGCGTGGAAGTCGACGCCTCCGTGCGGGCCCTCCCAGCGCGCGTCAGGGCCGAGCAGCAGGATCTCGTCGCCCACAGCGGCATCGCGGAGCCAGCGCAGCGCCGGGCCGCACTCGTCCTCGCTGTGCGCCTCGTGCACGACCATGTCGACGTCGACCTCGCCGGCCGCGCGGCGGACGGCGCGCACCGTATAGGTGCGGACCCCGCACTGCTCCTCCTCGGGGAGGGCGCGCAGCTCCGAGTACCAGCGCTCGCTCGTGGGCATCTTGTCGAAGCCGCAGGCCGCGGCCGGGAAGATGAGCTTGAAGCGCTGGTCGTAGCCGTTGTCGGCGAAGTGCCGCAGCGTCGCGCCCGCGAACGTGACCCGTATGAAGGAGGGGCTCAACCGCCGGATCGCCCGCACTGCCACGGGGAACAGCTCGAACGGCCGAACGGTGGACTCGGTCTCTGGCTCGGTCTGCGTCGCCACGCGGCACTCCTCCTCTTAGATAAGGTTTGCCTTACCTTAGCCGAAGGGCCGGGCGAGCCGCCACCGCCGAACGGCCGAGACGTGGAATCATCGACCCATGCGCGGCCCAGAGAACACGTCCGAACCCGGGCCCTGGCGGCTCGTCCACGTGGCGCGCCGCAAGCTGCCCAACCGAAGGCTGCGGTGGATCTCGATCAGCGTGCTCGCGCTGCTCGCGCTGGCCTTCGTGATCGTCTGGACCACACCGCTGTTCGAGGTGAAGCGAATCGAGGTCACCGGGACCTCGGTGCTCTCCGCCGACGAGGTGGCCGCGCTCGGCCGGGACGCGGTGGGGGACTCCGTGCTCGGCGCCGACCTCGACGCGATCGCCGCGGCCGTCGCGAAGCTCGCGCCCGTCAAGTCCGTCGACGTCACCCGCGCGTGGCCCGACGCGCTGCGCGTCGCCGTCACCGAACGCGAGCCGTATTTGGCCGTTCCGGTGGATGACGAGACTTTTCTCATGGTCGATTCCGAAGGTGTGGTATTCGACGAGACCTCGACCGCTCCCGGATCTATTTGGAGGGTCGAGCTCGCCGAGCCGGGACCGGACGACCTGGCGACGATCGAGACCCTCATAGTGCTGCAGGCACTCCCGCCCGACCTCGCCGAAGAGGTCGAACACGTGGAGTCGCCGTCCCCCGCGAGCGTCACCCTGTATCTCGAAGATGGACGGACGCTCCGATGGGGCGACGGTTCCGAAAGCGAGCAGAAAGCCGAGGTCGCCGATCGATTGTTGGCCGGGGGGTATGAACATGTCGATGTCAGCGCACCAGATGCCCCCACTGTGAGTTAGCGTTAAGGGGGGAGCGGGTGTGCGCGCACATCCCGTTTGCCGTACCCAGGGCCGAAGGGGAAGGAAGGCAGCAGCGATGACACCACCGCACAACTACCTCGCCGTGATCAAAGTCGTTGGAGTCGGGGGCGGCGGCGTCAATGCTGTCAACCGGATGATCGAGGCGGGCCTCAAAGGCGTCGAGTTCATCGCGATCAACACCGATGCGCAGGCGCTCTTGATGAGCGACGCCGACGTCAAGCTCGACGTGGGCCGCGAACTGACCCGCGGTCTCGGCGCGGGCGCCAACCCCGAAGTGGGGGCGAAGGCCTGCGAGGACCACCGCGACGAGATCGAGGAAGTCCTCAAGGGAGCGGACATGGTGTTCGTGACCTGCGGTGAGGGCGGCGGCACCGGCACCGGTGGCGCGCCCGTCATCGCCAACATCGCCCGCAAGCTCGGCGCGCTCACGATCGGCGTGGTCACCCGGCCGTTCGCCTTCGAAGGCAAGCGCCGCCAGACCCAGGCGGTCTCGGGAATAGACGATCTGCGCAACGAGTGCGACACGCTCATCGTCATCCCCAACGACCGGCTGCTGCACCTCGGCGACCGCTCCATCTCCATGATGGACGCGTTCCGCCTCGCCGACCAGGTACTGCTCTCCGGTGTCCAGGGCATCACGGACCTCATCACCACGCCCGGCCTCATCAACCTCGACTTCGCTGACGTCAAGAGCGTCATGAGCGGAGCGGGTTCGGCGCTCATGGGCATCGGCTCGGCCCGCGGTGAGAACCGCGCCGTCGAAGCCGCCCGCGCCGCGATCGAGTCGCCGCTGCTGGAGCAGAGCATGGAAGGCGCACGCGGCGTGCTCCTCTCCATCGCGGGCGGTTCGGATCTCGGCCTGTTCGAGATCAACGACGCGGCCGAGCTCGTCTCCGACTGCGCCCACACCGACGCGAACATCATCTTCGGCGCGGTCATCGACGACGCCCTCGGCGAAGAGGCCCGCGTGACCGTGATCGCCGCCGGGTTCGACGTCGAGGACGAGGCCGAATTCGAACTGGCCCAGCCGACCCGGATCTCGTCACTGCCCGAGCAGAAGCCCGAGCCGGTGCGCGAGACCAAGCCCGAACCCGAGCGCGAGTCGAGCAACGGCAAGGTCCTGTTCGACGACGTCGACGTTCCGGCCTTCCTGAAAGACGGCTTCTAGCGGCGGCGGACCGTCGGGACGCACTCGTCTCGGCGGCCGTCGGCGCTCGGAGCAGCTTGCGAGCCGTGAATTCGCCGTGTGGCGATACTTGCGAGCCATGCAATTGCTAAGCGGCGAAGCTCGCGTGCCATGAACCAGTTGCGCCCGAAGCCCACCCCACAACTGCTAGGACCTTCGATCTTGACCACCCAGCCGCGCCGAGACCAGTTGCGGGACAACCTCAACCGGACGCGCGAGGCCATCGCTGCCGCCTGCTCGGACGCCGGCCGCTCCCCGGACTCGGTCCGCCTCATCGCCGTCACCAAGACCTTTCCCGCCGCCGACGCGGCCGCGCTCGTCGAACTCGGCCAGGCCGACCTCGGCGAGAACCGCGACCAGGAGGCCGCGCCGAAGGCCGCCGCACTCGCCGCCGCCGGGCTGCATCCCGTGTGGCACTTCGTCGGACAGCTCCAGCGCAACAAGGCGAAGTCCGTCGCCGCCTACGCCGACTGGGTGCACTCCGTCGACCGCGCCCCCCTCGCGACCGCCCTCGGCAACGCCGCGAGCGCCCACGGCCGCAGCCTGAACGCACTCATTCAGGTGAGTCTCGACGGCGACACCGCCCGCGGCGGCACGCCCGTCGCGGACCTCGCGGCACTCGCCGAGACGATCGCCGCCGCCCCCGCGCTCACCCTCAAAGGCGTCATGGCCGTCGCGCCGCTCGGCTGGGAACCGGCCGAAGCCTTTGCGCTGCTTGCCCGTTGCTCCGAAACCGTACAGCGTGTCGACCCCGGCGCGACCGAGATATCGGCGGGCATGAGCGGCGACTACCGGACCGCGATCTTCGCGGGGGCCACAATGGTCAGACTGGGAAGAAACGTGCTCGGCGAACGTGAATCGATGGCGTAAGGTGTGGGGCAGCAGTGGGACAAACAGCCGCACGATGACGGTTGACTAGTCGGGCAAAATCACCTCCGTGTAAGGAGTCGGCGCTAGGATGAGACCGCGTACCTGACTCAACAGGGGCGGCCCGAGGAGGGAGCACGATCGATGGGCGCGATGCGGAAGGCAGGCATCTGGCTCGGCCTCATCGAGGACGAGGACGATCGCGGCTACGGCAACGGCTACGAGGAAAACGACGAGTTCGCCGAGGAGCAGCAGACGGCGGCACCCCAGCGGGTGCGGGGCGCGCAGCGCACCACCGGCCGGGTCGGCCGGACCGCGTCCGAGGACCGTCCCGTCCGACAGCTCAACCGCGGCTCCGGCTCGGTGACCCCGCTGTCCTCCCGGGAGGGCGGCCGCGAAACCGGTGTCCGCGAGACCTTGACGCGGGACAACCTCGCGCTCGCCGAGCCCGCCACGGTGCGGCCGGTGCCGGCGGAGGAGGAGTCGCACGCGAACTACCGGATCACGACGCTGCACCCGACCACGTACAACGAGGCGCGGACGATCGGCGAGCGCTACCGCGACGGCACCCCGGTCATCATGAACCTCTCGGAGATGGAGGAGGCCGACGCGAAGCGCTTGGTCGACTTCGCGGCCGGACTCATCTTCGGCACCCGGGGGTCGTTCGAGCGGGTGACCAATCGCGTGTTCTTGCTCTCGCCGCCGCATGTGCAAGTGACGGCGGAGGACAAGGCCAAGATCGCCGAGGGCGGGTTCTTCAACCAGCCCTGATCCGAGGGATACACTGCGAACCGTGAACCTGGCACTGCAGCTCATCTATCTGGCGCTCTTCGCTTTCTACCTCTTCCTCCTGGCCCGTCTGGTGTGCAGCGTCGTGGTGCAGTTCTCCCGCCGCTGGGAGCCCGGACCGAAGTCCGCGGCCCTGCTTGAGACGGTCTACAGCGTGACCGACCCTCCCCTGAAGGGGTTGAGGAAGGTGATTCCGACTCTCAGGCTTGGTACTGTATCGATTGATCTGGCGTTCCTGGCGCTGCTCATCGGCGTGTGGATCCTGATGGACGTTGTCATCAGGAACCTCATCGTCTAGCAGTTCCAGGCGGGGGTGCGAGGCACGGTTATCGTGTTGAGTGGCCTTGTGCGCCAGGCGAACAGCTGAGAAGGAGTTTCGAATGCCGCTGACCCCAGCCGACGTTCACAACGTCACGTTCAAGAAACCCATGCTCGGGAAGCGCGGATACGACGAGGACGAGGTCGACGGTTTCCTCGATGAGGTGGAGCGAGAGCTCGCGCGCCTCAGCGATGAGAACGGCGAACTTCGCGCACAGCTCGAGAGTCTCCGCGCCGGCGCTCCCCCTGGGGCCGCCGACCACGCCGAGATGGCCGCCGCACTCGACCGAGTGCAGCGTGAGAAGCACGCCATGGAGCAGCAGCTCCAGGAGCTCGACGCCGAACTGCACGAGATGCACCAGCAGATGGTGGCCGCGCAGCAGCAGGCGCAGCAGCTCCAGCAGGAACTGGCCCAGCGCGGTCCGGAGCAGCAGGCTTCGGCACCCGCCGGCGGCGGCGAGCAGGAGGCCCTGCGTCTCCTGATGGTCGCCCAGCGCACCGCCGACGAGCACCTGGAGGACTCCCGCCGGGAGGCCGACACCGTGCTCGGCGAGGCGCAGCGCGAGGCCCAGTCGATGGTCACCGAGGCCCAGCGCGAGGCGCAGACGATGGTCTCGCAGGCGCAGCGCGAGTCGAAGTCGATGATGGCCGAGGCTCAGCGCGAGTCCAAGGCCCTCCTGACCGACGCCCAGCGCGAGTCCGAGTCCCTGGTCACCGAGTCGCGCGCCGCGGCCGAGGACCTGGTGGGCCAGGCCCGCGACAAGGCCGAGCGCATGGAGATGGAAGCCGAGCAGGAGCGCCAGAAGGTCATCGGCCAGCTGGAGGACTCCCGTTCGTCGCTGCTGAAGAACATCGAGGAGCTGAAGACCTTCGAGCGCGAGTACCGCACTCGACTGAAGCTCTACCTCGAGAGCCAGCTGCGCGACCTCAACGGCCAGCAGGGCCGTGCCGAGGACGAGGGCTTCGAAGAGGCCCCGCAGCAGACGCCTCCGAACGAGCGCACCAATGGCAGGTCCGCGTTCGTGATGCAGGGCGGGCGCGGGTAACCCCTCCCGCTCCTCCCCGGGACAACTCCTCCGGTTGGGTTCCGGTGCACCGCAGAATGGTCGCGCCGAGCCATAACCTGAACGGGGATCGCCTCGTTAATCATGGTTGAGCGGGTGAGGGCGCGGGTAGAACCGCAGCCCTCACCGCCGCACCATGCTTCAACGATGCCGCGGTCCCCGCAGGGGGCCGCGTCGGACCGCGCGAGGGCCCCGCTACCCGCGCGCAGGGGAGGAATCGACGTGATCGCCAGCAGCCTGCTGATCCTCGTCACCGCGGCGGTCTTGCTGGTCACTGGCATGATCACCGGGAACGACCAGTTGCTGGTCTCGTCCATCGCGGCGAGCCTGGCCGCCGGCGTGGCCCTGTACGTCGGGATTCGCGGCCGGGGCGCCAAGCGCCCCCGCGTGGCTCCGGACCGGGCCGGGCAGCGCCGCGGTTCGCGATCGTCCTCGGGGACGCGCGGGCCGAGGGGCCTCGACGATGACGACACCCGGCAGTTCCGCAGGATCGGGCTGGACGACACGCCGACCACCGAGATGCCGCTCATCGAAGGCCGGGTCTTCGAACCCACGGACTACGCGGTGGACCGCGACCCCGAGATCCGGTTCGAGGACGTGCCGCCGCGCCAGTCCCGCGGCGGCGAGGTCGTCAACCGCCACCGCGCCCCGGAGTCCACGACCGACGAGCCGACCGAGCAGCGCATGTCGAGCATCGAGTCCGCGGCCCTCATGCGGCTGGACACCGAGGTCGCGGTCGTCGACGGCCGCCCCCGCTTCCACCACTCCGCGTGCGCGCACCTCTCCGGGCGCGACCACGAGCCGCTCGCGGTCTCCGAGGCCCTGGAACTGGGCTTCACCCCGTGCGCGATGTGCGAGCCGGTGTCGCGGCTGCTCCTGGTGCCGACCGCCGGCCGCTGACCGGCTCATTCCGGCAAGGGATTGCTTTGCTCGCGGCCCTCGCGACTCCCGTTCGCGGTGACGCGCAGTCCGGACACAAGTTCTCGAAGTAATTGACCTACTTGCAGGACTTGCGTATCCTGTGTGCTTAATTGCGCGGCAGGTACCCGCCTCGGCGGGGCCTGGCGCGCATTGTCCTCGTTTCGACGAGGCCGTCACGAGTACGCGATTTCGGGAGCCGCCATGCCGAACACCCGATGCGGGCCGCCAGAGCGGCGCCGCCGTGCTCTGACGCCACCGGAACCCGAGCCGACATACCCCTCCAGAGGCGCGTCATGAGTCCAGCGAAGAAGACCCAGAAGCAGGCCGCGAAGAAAGCGGTCAAGAAGGCTCCGGCCAAGAAGACGGCGGTGAAGAAGGCGGCCGCGAAACCGGCGACCGCGAGCGCGGCGAAGCAGACGGCCAAGAAGGCCGCGGCGAAGAAGACCGCGGAGCAGGCGCCGCCCGCCGCCGAGGAGGCCGACGCCCTGCAGCTGCGCACCGAGAGCGAGCAGGCCGAGCTGCGCGCCGCGCTGAAGGAGCGGTTGGACGAGCTGGTCGAGGAGCAGCAGCGGTACAGCGACTCGATCACCCTCGCCCAGCGCGAGCGGTTGAGCGACACCGCCGGGGACGACCAGGTCGACTCCGGTTCCAAGACCGTCGAGCACGAGCACGAGGTGGCGGTGGCCGATTCGCTCTCCGAGCGCATCCGGCAGGTCAGCCACGCGCTCGAACGCCTCGACGAAGGCACTTACGGCTTCTGTGAGAAGTGCGGTAAACCGATCCCGGCGGCGCGGTTGGCCGCGTTCCCGTCCGCTACCCTCGACGTCGGTTGCAAACAGCTGGAGGAGCGACGCTGAGCGAGGACACGCAGCCCGGAACCGCTGAAGGTCCGGGCCCCACCACCCCTGAGAAGAAGCCCGTCCGCCGTATCGGGCTGACCATCGCGGCACTGCTGATAGCGGCCTTCGCGATCGGACTGGACCAGTGGACCAAGAACCTGGCCGAGGCCAACCTGGACCCGGCCGATCCGGTGCGGATCCTGGGCGGTCTCGTGTACCTGGACTTGACCTGGAACTCGGGGGCGGCGTTCAGCCTCGGCACGAACTACACGTGGATCTTCACGATCATCGCCTCGGTGGTGGTGGTCTTCCTGATCGTGCTGTCGACCCGGATCGTGTACCCGGTGTGGTCGATCGCGATCGGCCTGGTCCTGGGCGGGGCGGCGGGCAACCTCGTCGACCGGTACTTCCGGGAGCCGGACTTCGCGCGCGGCCACGTCGTCGACTTCATCAGCGTGTTCAAGCCCGACGCCCAGGCGTTCCCGATCTTCAACATCGCCGATTCGGCGCTGTGCTGCGGCGTGGTGCTGATCGTGCTGCTCGAGCTGACCGGGCACGGCTTCTCGCCCGAATCGCGCAAGAGCGATCAGAAGAAGAAGGAGGCCGCGGCGTGAACGATGTGGCCGCGCGCCAGACGCGCTCGCTGCCGGTCCCCGAGGGCTTCGAGGGCCAGCGCATCGACCAGGTCGTCTCGCGCCTGCTGGGCCTGTCCCGGAGCGTGGCCGCCGAGCTGGTCGCGGACGGGGACGTCCAGATCGACGGGGCGCCGTGCCAGACCAAGTCCGAGCGGGTGACCGCCGGGGCCTGGCTCGACGTGGTGCTCCCGCCGCCGCCGGAAGACTTGCTGGTGCGGCCGTTCGAACCCGTCGAGGGGCTCGACGTGGTGTTCGACGACGACGACATCGTGGTGGTCATGAAGCCCGTCGGGGTCGCGGCGCATCCGAGCCCGGGCTGGACCGGCCCCACCGTGACGGGCGGTCTCGCGGCCGCCGGGTACCGGATCTCGAGCCACGGACCCGATGAGCGGCAGGGGATCGTGCACCGCCTCGACGTGGGCACCTCGGGCCTGATGGTGGTCGCGAAGAGCGAGGCCGCGTACTCGGAGCTCAAGCGCGCCTTCAAGGAGCGCCGGGTCTCGAAGCGGTACCGCGCGGTGGCCCAGGGGCATCCGGACCCGCTCTCGGGGACGATCGACGCCCCGATCGGGCGGCACCCGCGCCACGACTACAAGTGGGCGGTGGTGGCCGACGGCAAGCCGAGCGTCACGCACTACGACACGATCGAGGTCTTCCCCGGTGCGTCCCTCATGGACATCGGGTTGGAGACCGGCCGGACCCACCAGATCCGGGTGCACTTCTCGGCGCTCGGGCATCCGCTCGTGGGGGACATGACCTACGGCGCGGACCCGACGATGGCCGAGCGGCTGGGCCTGACCCGCCAGTGGCTGCACGCGTTCCGCCTGGAGTTCGCGCATCCGACCCAGGGCCGGACGGTCACCTTCACGAGTGATTACCCCGCCGACCTCGAATTGGCACTGGCGCGGTTGCGAGACGACTCCTAGGGAGCCACTAGACTGGGCCCCAGAAGGACACTGGACATACGCTCGCGGCATCGTCGCCCCGGGCGTAACGCACGCCTCACCCCCGGGCCCCGCAGGCCCGCGATTCGCAACGGGCCTTGAGGGATCGTCGTGATCTAATAGTCGCGGGTGGTAATGGATTCCGGTCGGGGTGGCGACGCTCGAGAGTCGGCTTGAGAGCAGCTGCGAGCCGCAGCTTGGTCCGCCCGAGAGGAGGTTGTGAGTGAACACGCCCGAAGCTTGGAACAACGACCGGTCTGACGGTTCCCGTTGGCAGAAGCTGCTGGGCCGTCGCGGGCGCGCCGGTGGCGCGCAGCAGACCCCGACGCCCCCGCCGCGCGAGACCTATCCGCCGTCACCGCCGGTCGGTCCGCCGCCCGGCCAGCCGCACTACTCGGTGCCCACCGCCGGGCGCCGTCCTCCCGTGGCGACGCAGACGCCGCCGAGTGCCGCGCAGCTCCAGGGCCAGGTGCGCCCGCCCCAGCAGGGCCTGCCGCCGCAGCCGCGCCGCCCGCAGCACACCGAGCCGAGCCCCGTCGCTTTGCAGCGCCTGCGCCGCGACCTGGGCCGCAGCCGCGTCATCGCCTTCATCAACCCCAAGGGCGGCGTGCACAAGACCACCGCGACCGTGCTCTCGGCGGCCGCCATGGGCACGGCCCGCAACGGCGGCGTGATCGCCTGGGACGACAACGAGCTGCGCGGCACCCTGGGCCTGCGCGCCGGGTCGGCCCGCCACGGCCGCACCATCCGCCACCTCGTGGAGCACCTCGACCAGGTCGAGGCCGCCGGGGTGCACCTTCCCGAGCATCTCGACGAGTTCCTCCGCCATTCCTCCGACGGCTCCTTCGACGTCCTCGCGGGCGACGAGGACCCGAAGCTGCAGCGCCGCCTGGACCCGACTACGGTGCTGCGGGTGCTCGACATCCTCACCCGCACGCACGGCATCGTCTGCATCGACACCGGCAACAACGTGGAGTCCCCGAACTGGCGCACCGTGGTCTCCTCGGTCGACCGGCTCGTGGTCACCACGGTGCCGCGCGAGGACGCCGCGTTCTCCGCGGACTGGATGCTCGACCACCTCGAGGAGGGCGGCTACGGCAACCTGGTGAAGAACGCGGTCACGCTGCTCTCGATGCCGACCCCGAACCCGGGGCCGCTCCTGAACGACCTCCAGCGGCACTTCTCGCAGCGCACCCGCGCCTGCGCGGTGGTGCCGTACGACCCGTCGCTCGAGCCGGGCGCGAAGATCGAGTTCTCGGCGCTGCGCCCGGAGACGCGCGCGGCGTGGTTCGAGGCCGCCGCGACCATTGTCGACGGTTTGTAACCGACGCGTTCCGCACCGTTCGCTCCCGTACATCCTTGACGGGCGCGGGCACCGCTGTGGCAGGATTCCAGGCGTGACTGACGACGCCGAACGCACTGTGAACCTCCGCCCGGGCGACGGCGCGGGCGCGGGAGGCGCGGCCGTGAGCCCCGACCCCCGCGGCAGCGCCGCAGACGGCGGCGCCGCCTCGAGCCTCTACGGCCGGGGTGCGCGCTCGGAGCGGACCGCCGGGCGCGATCTGCTCGCCGCCGGGATCCTCGCCGTCGTCCTCACCGCGATCGGCCTGCCGGCCGCGATGCTGTGGCAGATCCTCACCCCGCGCGTCGAGTTCGTCGTGGTCGACGGCGGCTGGGCCTCGACCGAGACCTACCCGAGCGGCTACGTCGAGGGCGACCTCGTGTTCGCCGGGATCGGCCTGGCGCTCGGGATCCTCGCGGCGGTCGTCGCCTGGGCCGCGATGCGCGAACGCCGCGGTCCGATCCTCCTCCTGGGCCTCGTGATCGGCTCGATCGGCTGCCAGGTGGTGGCCTGGAAGATCGGCGCGAACGAATGGCAGCGGTTCTGGGACTCGGTCGAACGCGCTCCGGTGGGCGCCCACATGTGGCGGCCGCCGTCGGTGCTGTTCGTCGAGCTCGACCCCGCCGCGGCGTGGGCGGCGCTGAAGGTCGGCAACTTCACAACGGCCTTCGACGCGCTCCAGCTCGGGGCCCTGGCGGTCATGGCCCTCGCCGCGACCTTCACTTACACCGTCTGCGCAGGGTGGTCGCGTCGGCCCAGCCTTCGAACGGACGCTCCCGAATAGCGGTATGCCTTTTGACCTGGAAAGCCGGGCAACTACGCTTGGACCGTGCTCAGACGCATCGATCTTTCAGGAGAAGTACCCGGTTACTCGGCCCGCGCCCTGCGCGAGCTGATGCCGCGCGCCGCCTTCGACGTCAACGAGGCCCTGCGCTCGGTCCAGCCGCTGATTGACGACATCAGGCATCGCGGGACCGCCGCGGTCGTGGAGATCGTGGAGCGCTTCGACCACGTGCGCCTGGAGCACCTGCGGGTCCCCGCCGAGGCGATCAAGACCGCCGTCGAGGAGCTCGACCCGGACCTGCGCCGCGCCTACCAGACCTCCATCGACCGGGTGCGCGCCGCGCACGAGGCCCAGCGCCTCCCCGAGGTCGTCACCGAGGTCGCGCCCGGCGGCACCGTCACCGAGCGGTACCTGCCGGTGGACCGCGTGGGCCTGTACGCGCCCGGCGGCCTCGCCGTGCTCGCCTCGTCCGTGATCATGAACGCCGTCCCGGCCCAGATCGCCGGGGTCGGCTCGATCGCGCTCGCCTCCCCGTCGCAGAAGAACAACAACGGCCTGCCCGACCAGGGCATCCTCGCCGTCGCCGGGATGCTCGGCATCGACGAGGTCTACAGCGTGGGCGGGCCGGCCGCGATCGGCATGTTCGCCTACGGCACCGATGAGTGCGCGCCGGTCGACATGATCACCGGCCCGGGGAACATCTACGTCACCGCCGCGAAGCGGGCCGTGCGCGGCCTCGTGGGCATCGACGCCGAAGCCGGGACCACCGAGATCGCGGTGATCGCCGATGCGACCGCCGACCCGGCGCACGTGGCAGCCGATCTGATAAGCCAGGCCGAGCACGACCCGGCCGCCGCCTCGGTGCTCATCACCGACTCGGCCGACCTGGCCGACGCGGTGGACGCCGAACTCGTGCGCCGCGTGCCGGACACCCGCCACGCCGGGCGCATCCAGACCGCGCTCGCGGGGGAGCAGTCCGGGACGATCCTCGTCGCCGACATCGACGAGGCCGTGGCCGTGGCCGACGCCTACGCCGCCGAGCACCTGGAGATCCAGACCGCGGACGCCCGCGAGGTGGCGCTGCGCGTCCGCAACGCCGGGGCGATCTTCGTGGGCGCCTACTCGCCGGTCTCCCTCGGCGACTACTGCGCCGGGTCGAACCACGTGCTGCCCACGGGCGGCTGCGCGCGCCACTCGGCCGGGCTGAGCGTGCACACGTTCCTGCGCGGCGTCCACATCATCGACTACTCGCGCGAGGCGCTCGAAGTCGTCGCCGCGGACGTCGTCGCGTTCGCGAACTCCGAGGACCTGCCTTCGCACGGCGAAGCGGTCTCGGTCAGATTCGAGGCGAAATGAGCGAGATCGAGAACCTGCTCCGCGAGGACCTGCGCGGGCAGTCGCCGTACGGTGCGCCGCAGCTGGACGTGCCGGTGCAGTTGAACACCAACGAGAACGCGTTCGCGATCCCCGACGAGGTGGCCGCCGTCGTCGCCGAGTTCATCGGGCGCGAACTGCGCGGCCTCAACCGCTACCCGGACCGGGACGCGGTCGCGCTGCGCACCGACCTCGCCGCGTACCTCGGCCACGGGCTCACCGCCGACCACGTGTGGGCCGCCAACGGCTCCAACGAGATCCTGCAGCAGCTGCTCCAGGCCTTCGGCGGGCCGGGACGCACCGTCCTGGGCTTCATGCCCTCCTATTCGATGCACCCGCTGCTCGCCCGCGGCACCGGCACCGCCTTCGTCGACGCCGGGCGCGAGGCCGACTACACGCTCAGCCCGCAGTACGTGCGCGAGGCGATCGAGCGGCACGACCCGGACCTGGTCTTCCTCGTGTCGCCGAACAACCCGACCGGGACCGCGCTCGAACCCGACGTCATCGACGCCGCTTACGAAGCCGCCCGCGGCATCGTCATCGTCGACGAGGCCTACGCCGAGTTCGCCCGCGACCCGCGCTCGACCGCCTTGGGCCGCTTGGCGGGACGCCAGCGCCTCGTCGTCACCCGCACCATGAGCAAGGCGTTCGCGTTCGCCGGGGCCCGCGTCGGCTACCTCGCCGCCGACCCCGAACTCGTCGAGAAGCTGCTGCTGGTGCGCCTGCCGTACCACCTGTCGAGCATCACCCAGGCCGCCGCGCGCGGCGCGCTCGCGTGCGCCGCCCAGCTCCAGGCCGAGGTGGACGAACTCAAGCACCAGCGCGACCGCATCGTGAAGAACCTGCGCGCCAAGGGACTCCCCGTCGCCGACTCCGACGCGAACTTCGTGCTCGTCGGCGGCCTCCGCGACGCCGCGGGAGTCTGGCACGCCATCCTCGACCAGGGCGTGCTCATCCGCGACGTCGGCCTCCCCGGCCGCCTCCGGATCACCGCCGGGACCGAGGACGAGACCACCGCGCTGCTCGACGCCTTCGACACCGCGCTCGCGCAACGACCCGAACTGTTCGACCGCGCCACTGAAGAGCAACAGGAGCAACAACCGTGAGCCGCACCGCGCACATCGTCCGCACCACCGGCGAGACCAGCGTCGACGTCTACGTCGACCTCGACGGCACCGAGAAGACCGTCGACATCTCCACCGGCGTCGGCTTCTACGACCACATGCTCCACCAGCTCGGCAAGCACGGCGGCTTCGACCTCAAGATCGCCGTCAAGGGCGACCTGCACATCGACGCCCACCACACCATGGAGGACACCGCGATCGCCCTCGGCCAGGCCTTCGCCGAGGCCCTGGGCGACAAGGCCGGCGTGGTCCGCTTCGCCGACGCCTCCGTGCCCCTCGACGAAGTGCTCGCGCGCGCCGTCGTCGATCTCTCGGGCCGCCCGTACATGGTCCACGAGGAGCCCATGGACATCGCGCCGATGATCAGCACCGACTACCCGACCTCGATGACCCGCCACATCCTCGAGTCCTTCGCGTACCACGCCCGGATCTGCCTGCACGTCACCGTGCTCCGCGCCTCCAACCCCGGCCAGAAGCCCGACGCGCACCACGTGATCGAGGCCCAGTTCAAGGCCCTCGCGCGGGCCCTGAAGTACGCCACCCGCATCGACGGCACCGACATCCCCTCCACCAAGGGCGTGCTGTGAGCTACGCCGGGCCGATCCTGCTCATGGCGCTCGCCGGGATCCTCCTCGGCGGGTCCCTCTCGCTGCGCAAGAACGAGAAGTTCGCCGCCGCGATCGTCGTCGCGGTCATCGCCGTCGCCGCGTTCCTCGGCGGCGCGTACCTGATCTACGGCTAGGGGGACCTGATGGCGAAACCAAGTGTGGCCCTGTTCGACTACGGCTCGGGCAACCTCCGCTCAGCCTTCCGCGCCCTGGAGCGCGCGGGCGCCGACGTGGAGCTGACCAGCGACCTCGACGCCGCCCGCCGCGCCGACGGGCTCTTCGTGCCCGGCGTGGGCGCCTACGCCGCCTGCATGGAGGGCATCCTCAAGCACGGCGTCGACACCGTCATCCGCGAGCGGGCCGCCGCCGGGGCACCGGTCCTCGGCGTCTGCGTCGGCGAGCAGGTCCTCTTCGAGGAGGGCGTCGAGCACGGCGTGCAGACCCGCGGTGTGGGCGTCTTCGAAGGCCGCGTTGAACTCCTCGAGGCCCAGCGCATCCCGCACATGGGCTGGAACACCGTCGAAGCCGACGCGGGCATGCGCCTGTTCGCAGGCATCGACCCCGCTGAGCGGTTCTACTTCGTGCACTCCTACGCGGCCAAGACCGTGCCGCCCGGCGCGCTGGCCGCGATGTGCACCCACGACGAGCCGTTCATCGCCGCCGTGGAGCGCGGCCCCGTGGCCGCCACCCAGTTCCACCCCGAGAAGTCCGGCGACGCCGGGTACGCGCTGCTGTCCAACTGGATCAAGGGATTGTCATGACCGAACTTCAGCTTCTTCCGGCCGTCGACGTGACCGGCGGCAAGGCCGTCCAGCTCGTGCAGGGCGTGGCCGGTTCCGGCAAGGCCTACGGCGACCCGATCGAGGCCGCCCTCGAATGGCAGCGCCAGGGCGCCGAATGGCTGCACCTCGTCGACCTCGACGCAGCCTTCGGACGCGGCACCAACCACGAGCTGCTCGCCACGGTCGTGTCGAAAGTGGACATGCAGGTGGAGATCTCCGGCGGCATCCGCGACGACGAGACCCTCAAGCGCGCCTTGGACTCCGGGGCCCGCCGCGTCAACATCGGCACCGCCGCGCTCGAGAACCCCGAGTGGTGCGACCGCATCTGCGGCGAATACGGCGACCGCGTCGCCATCGGCCTCGACGTCAAGGGCGGGCGCCTCGCCGCGCGCGGCTGGACCCGCGAGGGCGGCGAGCTCTTCGAGACCCTGGAGCGCCTCGAGCGCGCCGGTTGCGAGCGGTACGTCGTCACCGACGTGAACAGCGACGGGATGCTCTCGGGCCCGAACCTGGACCTGCTGCGCTCGGTCTGCGAGGCCACCGACAAGCCCGTGATCGCCTCCGGCGGGGTCTCCTCGCTCGACGATCTGCGCGCGCTGGCGGGCCTCACGGGGATCGGCGTGGAAGGTGCCATTGTGGGAACGGCGCTGTACGAGCGTAACTTCACGGTCGCTGAGGCGTTGAACCTGTTGAAGGGACTGTAACCACCGGGGAGGCGCGCATGGCATTGGTCGAACGGGTACCGGAGACCGGTCCGTGGGCGCAGCTCTACGGCTACTCGCGCGCTGTCGCGGTGGGGCCGCTGGTGATCACGAGTGCCTGCACCGCCGATGTCGAGGCGCGGCCGCACCTGAAGGGCGACGCCGCCGGGCAGGCCCGCGAGGCCTTCCGGACCGCTCTGGACGCGATGGTCCACGCCGGGGCCGGGGTCTCGGACGTGGTGCGCTCCCGCCTCTATGTGACCGACCCGGCCCATGCTGACCCGGTGGGCCGGGTCCACGGCGAGTTCTTCGGCGTCGTCAGGCCGACCGCCACCGTGGTGATCGTGACCGGGCTCTTCCACCCCGGCCAGATCGTGGCCGTCGAGCTCGAGGCCTTCCGGGCGTGGCGGGACATCGACTGACGCGACCGCGATTCGCGTTGCGCGCCATGTCAGACCCTTCCGGCATGATGGAATTCGGGGGCCCGGCGCGATTCGCGGAGATACTCCCGTATCGCATGCGATGATCCGGGGGCCGCGATCCTGTGCTCCTGAACGATCGTTCAGTAGTATTGGCCATGAGCCTGACCGGGGCTCGCCGAAGCGGTCGCATCGGAGACCGCGGGCCACGAGCCCGCGGCCACGGCGGGGCCCGCGCGGCAGGAACGACCGAAGATGGGGTGTCACCGTGGACGCTGAGTCGATCGCCGAAGGCCGTGAGCGCTGGGCGAAGCGCTATGCGTCGGCCGCCAAGCGCGAGGCCGACTTCACCACCCTCTCGGGGCTGGAGACCGAGCCGGTCTACGGACCGCCCGAAGGCGTCGCCGACCCCCGCATGGACCGCATCGGCTGGCCGGGCGAATTCCCCTTCACCCGCGGGCTCTACCCCACCGGCTACCGCGGCCGCCCCTGGACGATCCGCCAGTTCGCCGGCTTCGGCAACGCCGAGCAGACCAACGCCCGCTACAAGATGCTCCTCAAGGCGGGCGGCGGCGGCCTCTCCGTCGCCTTCGACATGCCCACCCTCATGGGCCGCGACTCCGACGAGCCGGCGTCCCTCGGCGAGGTCGGCCACTGCGGCGTCGCCATCGACTCCACCGCCGACATGGACCGCCTCTTCGACGGCATCGACCTCAGCGGCGTCACCACCTCCATGACCATCTCCGGGCCCGCGATCCCCATCTTCTGCATGTACCTCGCCGCCGCCGAACGCCAGGGCGTCGACATCTCCACCCTGGACGGCACACTCCAGACGGACATCCACAAGGAGTACATCGCCCAGAAGGAGTGGCTCTTCCCACCCGAGCCGCACCTGCGCCTCATCGGCGACCTCATGGCCTACTGCGCCGAGCACATCCCGCGCTACAAGCCGCTCTCGGTCTCCGGCTACCACATCCGCGAGGCCGGATCCACCGCCGCGCAGGAGCTCGCGTTCACCCTCGCCGACGGATTCTCCTATGTGGAGCTCGGACTCTCGCGCGGCCTCGACGTCGACCGCTTCGCCCCCGGCCTCTCGTTCTTCTTCGACGCGCACATCGACTTCTTCGAGGAGATCGCCAAGTTCCGCGCCGCCCGCCGCATCTGGGCCCGCTGGCTCCGCGACGTCTACGGCGCCAAGACCGACCGCGCCCAATGGCTCCGCTTCCACACCCAGACCGCCGGCGTCTCCCTCACCGCGCAGCAGCCCTACAACAACGTCGTGCGCACCGCCGTCGAAGCCCTCGCGGCCATCATGGGCGGCACGAACTCACTGCACACCAACGCGCTCGACGAGACCCTCGCGCTCCCCACCGACCAGTCCGCCGAGATCGCCCTGCGCACCCAGTCGGTGCTGCGCGACGAGACCGGCGTCCTCAACGTCGCCGACCCGCTCGGCGGCTCCTGGTACGTCGAGGCCCTCACCGACAAGATCGAGGCCGAGGCCGAGAAGATCTTCCTCCAGATCCTCGCCCTCGGCGGCGAGGCCGGCGACGACGCGGCCGCCGTCGCCATGGGCGCGAGCCGCCGCCACGAGATCGGACCCGTCACCACCGGCATCCTCCAGGGCATCGAGGACGGCTGGTTCAACGCCGAGATCGCCGAGGCCGCGTTCACCTACCAGCAGCAGCTCGAGGACGGCACCAAGCACATCGTCGGCGTCACCGAGCTCCACGACACCGTCACCCCCGACCTCGAGATCCTGCGCATCTCCGGCGACGTCGAGCGCGAGCAGAACGCCATGCTCGGACGCCGCCGCGCCGGACGGGACAACGCCGCCGTCGACCGCGCGCTGGCCGAGATCGTCGCGGCGGCGAAGGGCACGGCGAACCTGATCGAGCCGATCCTGGCGGCGGCCCGCGCCGAGGCGACGCTGGGGGAGATCTGCGGGGCGCTGCGCGAGGAGTGGGGCGAGTACCGCGAGACCACCGGCCTCTGACCGTTTCGGCTCCGCCCCAACGGTTACGGTGACATTGGGCGCATCGGGGCGTTTCGGCACGGCCTCCCCCGGGTACCTGTACGGCCAGGAACCGTGAACTCTGGGCTGACTGTCCACTGAAGTCCCTTATATGAGTTCTCATTATGAATTCACCATTTATCATTGCCCCCGACCCCCGATCAGTCTTACAATGAGAAGCGTCAGGGCCCGCGAGCGGGCAGCATGCTTCAACCGATGTCCACACGGGCTGGAGGGCGATCGCATGGCAGACAATCGATCAGAAGGCAAACGGCAGGGTTCGGACGAGTACGGCCACCTCACGCCGCTGTTCCGCGAGCTGGTCTCCCTCGACGAGGGCGACCCGCGCCGAGCGGAAGTGCGAGAGCAGCTGGTCACCGGACACCTTCCCCTGGCCGAGCACATCGCACAGCGGTTCGCGGGCAAGGGCATCGCAAAGGACGACCTCGTGCAGGTCGCCTCAGTGGGCCTCATTCACGCCGTGGACCGCTTCGACCCCGACCAGGGGGCGGACTTCCTCTCCTACGCAGTGCCGACGGTGATGGGCGAGGTGCGCCGGCACTTCCGCGACACCAGTTGGCCGATGCGCGTGCCGCGTCGACTGCAGGAGTTGCGGATCGCGTTGAACCAGGCGGGCGGCGAGCTGTCGCAGCGCCTCGGGCGTCCGCCGACGGACGAGGAGATGGCCGAGCACCTCGGCACCACTGTCGCCGAAGTGCAGGAGGGTTACGAGGCACGGCAGGCCTACCGGGCGGTCTCGCTGGACGAGCCGCCGTTCGCCGACGGGGAGCGGGCGACGCTCGCCGAGTCGGTGGGCGAGGAGGACGCCGCGCTCGAACTCGTCGAGAACCACGAGTCGCTGGTGCCGCTCATCCAGGAGCTCCCGCAGCGGGAGCGCAAGATCCTGGCGCTGCGGTATTACGGCGACATGACGCAGACGCAGATCGCCGAGGAGGTGGGCATCTCGCAGATGCACGTCTCCCGGCTGCTCCACCGGACGCTGGAGGATCTGCGCGACGGATTGGGCAAGACCTCCCGTTAGGGGGGCTTGCCCGGACGACGAAGAGCATCGCGCCGGAGCGGCGGGCTGAGGCCCGCCGCTCCGGTTCCTCAGTCGTCTCCCGTTCGCCGCCGCGCTCAGACCTCGCGGTGGCTCAGCGTGTCCCTGATCTTGTCGATGAAGCCGATCCCGGGTCCCAGGATGAGATTGGCGGGCGGCTGGTCGGGGGCGTTCGGGTGCGGACGGGTGGGCGCGAACTCCTTGGCGGCCAGCACCTTGTAACCGAGGTCCTGCAGCTCCTCCTCGTCGCAGGCCTCGCGCAGGCGCGGCAGGAGCGTCCGCTCCTCCTCGTCCATGTGGTGGCGGACGTCCTCGATCATCTGCTTGACGAGCTGCTCGAAGTGCGGGGCCTCCGGGCCGAGCCCTTCGAGGTCCTTCATGACCTCCTCGGCCTCGGCGTGCTCCTCGATCTCGTGGTCGACGATCTTGTCGCCGTCGGCGAGGCGGGATCTGGCGGCCGGGTACATGAACTGCTCTTCGGCGACCTCGTGGCGGATGATCTCCGCGATGACGTGGTCGACGAGCTCCTTGCGGCCGAAGGCGTGCCCGGTGTGGCTCTCGAGCTCGACGAAGGCGGCCTCGAATTCGCGGTGGTCCTTGATGATGACGTCGATCAAGTCGGTGTCCTGCTCGGTGTGCGGCATCGGTCCTCTCCCTTGTGCGGTCCGTTCATTGCGTACCCCTGCCCACCCGGGCAAAACCCCGCCGGGCGCAGCAGCGCCGCCGCGGTTCGCCGCGGCGGCGCTGTCGTTCGCTGGGCGGTCTCGCCCCTGTGGTGTCGCGGGGGCTCCCGGTCGACCGAGGTCAGGCCTTGATGGAGCCCACGAGGTCGCCGGTGACCGATTCGGGCATGCGGTGGGCGATGTCCCCGATGGAGATGATGCCCACGAGCCGGCCCTGGTCGATCACGGGCAGCCGGTTGATCTGGTGCTCCTTCATCTTGGCGATGGTGATGTCGACGTCCTCGTTGGCGTCGGCCAGGAACAGGTGGCCCTGCGGCAGCTGGTCGACCGTGTAGGTCTCGGGGTCGTGGCCCTTGGCCATGACCTGCAGGACCAGGTCCCGGTCGGTGACCATGCCGTGGAGCTTGTCGTCGTCCGCGCCGCAGATCGGCATGGAGCCGACGTCCAGCTCGGCCATCATCCGGGCCGCGTTGGCGGCGGTGTCGTTGCTTTTGACACAGGTGCACCCGGTGTGCATGAGGTCGCGTGCGGTTGCCATGCTGCTCGTCTCCATTCGTTGAGTCGTTTGTCACGAGTATCGTTCGCGTGGTTCTTCGGTGCGGCGTTTTCCCGGTTCCCGTTGCCCGCTCAGGCCACGAGCCGCTGCGTGGCCCTCACGATCGCGGCCGCGTCGATCCCGGCCGCCGCCAGCTGCTCGGCCGGCCCGGCCGACCCGGGCATGCCGCGCACGGCCAGCTTGTGGAAGCGCACGTCGGGGATCTGCCCGGCCACGGCTTCGAGGACGGCGTCGCCGAGGCCCCCGACCGGCCAGTGGTCCTCGACGGTGAGGACGCGGCCGGTGTCCGCGGCGGCCTGGCGGATCGTGGCGGCGTCGAGGGGCTTGATCGAGTAGGCGTCGATGACGCGCACGGGGATGCCCTCGTCGGCGAGGCGCTCGGCCGCGCTGAGGCTCTCGGAGACGGTGATCCCGGCGGCGACGATCACGGCCCTGTCGTGCGCCGAACCGGCCAGGGTCCGGCTGCCGCCGACGGGGAACAGCTCGTCGCCCCGGTAGATCACGGGCGTCTCGGCGCGGGTGGTGCGCAGGTAGCTGATGCCCGGCAGGTCGGCCATCGTGGCGGTCAGGTGGGCGCACTGGTTCGCGTCGCACGGGTAGAGGACGACGCTGCGCCACAGGGCGCGGAACATCGCGAGGTCTTCGAGGCCCATCTGGCTCGGCCCGTCGGCGCCGATCGAGACGCCGGCGTGGGAGCCGACGACGCGCAGGTCGGCGCCGCCGATCGCGGCCATGCGCAGGAAGTCGTGGGCGCGGGTGAGGAATGCGGCGAACGTCGAGGCGTACGGTATCCAGCCCTGCGTCTGGAGGCCGACGGCCGCGCCGATCATCTGCTGCTCGGCGATGTAGCACTCGAAGAAGCGGTTCGGGAAGGCCTTCCTGAACGCGGCGGTGCGGGTCGAGTCGGCGACTTCGCCGTCGAGGACCACCACGTCGGGGTTCGCGTCGCCGAGCGCTTCGAGGGCCGCTCCGAAGCCGTCCCTGGTCGCGGCCTTGCCGCCGACCGAGAACGTGGGCCGGGCGACCGGCCGGGAAGGCTGCGACCGGCGCGGTTCGCTCGACCGGGGAGGGTTGACGCGGACGCGCGCCTCGCGCACGCCCCCGAGCTCCACGACGGCCTTCTCCGACTCGTCGAGCGGCTTGCCGTGCAGGCCCTCCTTGTCCTCGGCGGCGGCGACGCCGCGGCCCTTGCGGGTCTTCGCGAGGATCACGGTCGGCGTGTCCTGGTGCTCGGCCTCGGCGTACGCCTGGTCGATCTCGGCCGGGTCGTGCCCGTCGATCTCGATGGTGTGCCAGCCGAAACCGCCGATCTGGGCCGCGTACGCCCCCGTGTCCCACTCGTAGCGGGTCGGTCCGGTCTGGCCCAGCCGGTTCACGTCGACGATCGCGCACAGGTTCCCCAGCCCGAAGTCCGCGGCGGCCGCGAACGCCTCCCACATGGAGCCCTCCGCGATCTCGCCGTCCCCGCACAGCACCCAGATCCGCGCGGGCGAACCCGAGAGGCGCGCGCCCAGCGCCATGCCGACGCCGATCGGCAGGCCCTGCCCGAGCGACCCGGTGGCCACGTCCACCCACGGCAGGCGCGGCGTCGGGTGGCCCTCCAGGTCGGAGCCCAGCTTGCGGTAGGTGAGCAGATGCTCCTCGTCGATCGCGCCCGCGGCGTGCAGCATCGCGTACAGCAGCGGCGAGGCGTGCCCCTTGGAGAACACCAGCCGGTCGTTCCCCGGCAGGTGCGGGTGCTCGAAGTCGTAGTGCAGGTGCCCGGCCAGGAGGCCCGCCATGAGGTCGGCGGCCGACATCGACGACGTCGGATGCCCCGACCCGGCGCGGGCCGACGCGCGCACCGCGTCGACGCGCAGCTGCTGGCCGAGCTCGGCGATGTCGCTGGTTCGCGCCTCGATCACGCTCACGGCTCCTCCAGGGTGTCGGGTGCCTCGACGCGAGGACTACCCGTGCCCAGCGGCCCGAAACCGGGTGTCGGAGGGACCCTCCCGGGTACCCGAGCCATGCGGGTCCATCGGACCCCGCAGCGCGCAGCAGCGCCTGAAGATGCCCATAGGCGGGCTGAGCGGCGCGCTCCACAGGTGAAGGAGGGGAGCGATGAACTCGCACTCGATGTCCACCACCGGGCACCACTGGTGGGAGGCCGAGCGCCGCCGCACCACCGCCGTCCAAGACGGCGCGTCGGGGATCGGGCTCGTGTTCGTGGTGGTCGGCGTGCTCGGCTTCCTGCCGGGCATCACCCAGGACTTCTCGAGCATGACCTTCTCGGGGACCGACTCGGAGGCGGAGCTCTTCGGGATCTTCCAGGTATCGGTGCTCCACAACCTGATCCACCTCGCCTTCGGCGTCCTCGGCCTGTTCATGGCCTGGTTCGTGCGGGCAGCCCGCTGGTACCTCCTCGGCGGCGGCGTCCTGTACCTGCTGCTCGGCCTGTACGGCTTCCCGGTGGGCGACGAGCACGTGGGCAACTTCCTGCCCGCCAACACCGCCGACGACTGGCTGCACCTCGGGCTCGGCCTGCTCATGATCGCGCTCGGCCTGTTCCTGCACACCAAGCTCCCCAAGGAGAGCGAGGCCCGCGGGGAGGGCGACTTCGGCGAGACCAACCGCGGCGCCGCACGCTGACCCGCGCAGACAGAACGGCGCCTCGGGACGGATTCCCGAGGCGCCGCTCCCGTACTCCGCCGGCCCAGCACGGCAGCCCTCTACAGACCGCACCGGGCGGCGGGAGCCCCGCAAGACAGGCTTGCCCGGACTGGGCTACCCGAAGGCAGCGGAAGTATGCGCCGACCCTCCCAGCAGCGGATGCCGGGCCGGAGCGGGCCGGAACGCCAGCCCGAAATGGTCCAGCGTCGCCGGAACGGGACGGCCCGTGAAGATCGGGCTGGGGGAGGACAGGCGCCACTCGCGTTCGCGCAGCAGCCGCGCCAGCGCGCTCGTGACGCTGAAGAGCACCAGGTTCCGGCCCGGGCAGCGGGCCGGGCCGCCGCCGAACGGCACGAGCGCCGGATCCTCCTCGGCGGTGCCGTCGACCCAGATCTCGGGCGCGAACCGGTCCGCGTACCGGCGCGCCGGGTCCCGGTGGAACAGCGGCGTGTAGACCAGGAACGCGGTGCCCCCGGGCAGGGAACCGCCGCCCCACCGGGTCGGCTCGGTCCCGTCGCGCAGGAGCATCGGCGTGGTCGGCCACAGCCGCAGCGACTCGAGCGCGCACGCGCGGAGGAACGGCAGTTCGGCGGGCTCGTCCGGGTCCTCGGTGGCGAGCTCGTTCAGCGCCGCCAGCCGGTGGCCGGGATGGACCGCGAGCAGCGCGAGCGTCCGCGCGATCGCGATGCCCGCCGCGTCGAACGCGAACAGCCAGTGCGCCACCTGGTCCTCGGGCCGGACCGACGCGTCCGCCCCCTGCCCGCGCACGGCCTCCCCGAGCGTCCCGGGGCCCGCCCCGTCGATCGCCGCGCGCAGCCGCACTGCCAACGCCGCCCGCGCCCGGGAGCGGCGGCGACCCAGATACGACCAGTTGCCGCTGCGCCGCAGCGAAACGAGCGCCTCGATCAGCTCGCGGTCGGCGGCCCCGCCGAACACGAGCCGACGCACCGTCCGCTGCCAGGACCGCTCGAGACGCCGCCAGTCCAGCTCGCCGCTGCGGTCCGCGACCGCCGTCAGCCGGTCGACCTCCTCGTGCAGCACCGGCAGCAGCGCGGGCGCCAGATGGTGCAGCGGCCGGTGCGTCTGCAGCACCGCCTCGTGACTGTGCCGCTTCCAGAATTGCCCCCGCTCCGCCGTCGCCGCCCCGCGCGAGACCAGCACGCCGTGCGGCCGGAACTTCCCCAGCGCCGCATGCTTCTCCGCGTTGTCAGGCGTGAACGGTTCGGGCGTGCCCTCGAGCAGCCGCCCCACATGGGCCGGCGACAGCACCACCGCGATCGACCGGCCCGGCACGCGCAGCCGCAGCGGACCCGGCCCGTGCCGGTCCCGCAGCCGCGACAGCAGCCGCACCGCCGCGCGGTCCGTCTGCAGCCGCTCCGCCAGCGCCATCGGCGCCCGGCGTCGCTTCACCACCCCCGACGCCACGGTCGGCGCGATCACCTTCAGTCCTATCTCGATGGTCTCGCGGGTGCTCGCCACCGGTGCCCCGTCCATGCCGTTCCCCCTTCGACCTGCGGCCGAGTACCCTCCGCGCCCCCGCGAAAACCGTGTACAGGTTTCCACCGAAGCCGGGCGGGGAACCCGAAGTCCATCGGATGCGGACGAAACCGGACACCTCGGAGGTGAAGGACGATGCCGCAGCAACAGTGGACCAAGAAGGAAGAACGCCAGTACCGGCACATCCGCGACCAGGCGGAGGACCGCGGCGTGGGACACGAACGCGCCGAGGAGATCGCCGCGCGCACCGTCAACAAGGAACGCGCCCGCAAGGGCAGGACCAAGACGGCCAGCCGCACCTCCACACAGGACATGTCGTCCTCGAAGCGGGGAGGCCAGCGATCGCACTCCGGTCCGAAGGGCCGCACCAAAGAGCAGCTCTACCAGGAGGCCCGCCGCAAGAACATCAAGGGCCGATCCAAGATGAACAAGGCCGAGCTCCAACGCGCCGTCGACAGGCGCTCCTGAGCCCGGCGGAGAGAGGTGAGGACATGGAGGTCCGACACGACCCCCAAGCTCAGGCCCTCCGCGCCACCGAGCGCGAGCACGGCGGCTGGGGCGAGTACGACAGCCGCGAAGGACCTGAGCACGGCTGGGGCCGCCGCGACCGGAACGAGCCGCAGCGCTCGGTCGGCGCGATCGTGGGCGACCTGACGTCCCAGGTGGCGCACCTGGCCCGCGTCGAAGCGCAACTGGCCGCACGAGAGATGGGCGACAAGGCCAGGCGGGGCGCGTTCGGAGGCGGCATGTTCGCTCTCGCCGGCGTCATCGCGATCTACGGCGGGGCGGCGCTGGCCCTCGCGGCGGGCATCGCGCTCGCGCTGGTGTGGCCGGCATGGCTGGCCGCGCTCGTGATGGGCGTGGCGCTCTTGGCGATAGCGGGGATCTTCGGGCTGGTGGGACGCGCCAAGCTGCGCGCGGCCATGCCGCCGGTCCCCGACGAGACGATGGAGCACGCCCGGGAGGACGCCCGGGCGCTGAGAGGGAGGATGGAGCGATGACGGGGTGGACGGTGCCGCCGAGCGCGGCGGTCCCGCCCGGCGCCGGGCTCGCGCCGCCCCCGGCGGTGGGCATGTCCTACCAGCCGGAGGACGAGCGGCCCGAAGAGGAGGAGAACCTGGTGCGCCAACGCGACTGGGCCCTCCAGGACGCCGAGGCGGACCAGCACAAGTCCACTGCGGACTTGGAGAAGGACGCCGAGCGGACCCGCGTGCGGGTCAACGACTCGGTGCAGGAGCTGCGGGCCCGGCTCGGGCTCGACCCGGACACGGGGCACGCGCACGGGCCGTTCGCGCCGGTACGGCGCCACCCTTACACAGTGGTGATCGCGGTGGCGGGCGCGGCGGCGGCGACCGCTGTGGGGGCGCGCATGGTCCGCGACCACCGCAGGGCCTCCAAGGCCGCGCGCGCCGCCGCGCGGGAGGCGGTCAAGACGACCGAGCGTCGGCGCAAGGCCGCCCGCAAGGCCGCGCGCAAGCGCTGGGCCGCGGCGAAGGACGTCTTCGGCTCGGCCGCGACGGCCGTGCAGCGGCAGCGCAAGAAGACGATGAAGCGCCTCACCCACCGGTGAGGCGACGCACCGACAGCGGAGCGGGGGGGGGGGGGGGGGCGGGCCCGCCCCCCCCCGGGGGCGGGGCCCCGCCGGGGGGGGCGCGCCGCCGC
>NZ_JAPZVP010000001.1:148278-217958 GCF_027622875.1 Glycomyces luteolus
CCCCCCCCCGCCCCCCCCCCCCGGGGCCCCCCGCCCCCCCCCCCGCCGCGGCGGGCCAGGGCCCGCCGCTCCGCCTCGCTAGGTCGCCGGTGCACCGCGCGTTCGCGCAGGAAGCACTCGGGTTTCCACCCGATCAGCCCGGGACCGTCTCCCCGCCGAGGACCGAGATCACCTCGCCCGTGATGAACGACGACATCCGGTTCGAGGCCAGGAACACGAACGAGGGCGCGAGCTCGTCCGGCTCGGCCGGGCGTCCCAGCGGCACCCGCTCGCCGAAGCCCTCCACATGGTCCTCCGGCAGTGTCGAAGGGATCAGCGGCGTCCACACCGGACCCGGTGCGACGCAGTTGACGCGGATGCCGCGCGGCGCGAGCGCCTGCGCCATCGAATAGGTCCAGGCGATGATCGCGCCCTTCGTCGCCGAGTAGTCGATGAGGGTCTTGTGCCCCCGCAGCCCGTTCACCGAGGCGCAGTTGACGATCGCGTCGCCCTCGCCCATGTGCGCCAGCGCCGCCCTGGTCACGCGGTGGAAGCTGTGCATGTTGACGTTGAACGTGTGCTCCCACTGCTCGTCGCTGATGTCCTCCGGCCGCTCCACCGGCGTCTGCGTCGCGATGTTGTTGACCAGCAGATCGAGGCCGCCGAGCGCCTTGACGGTCTGCTCGACCACCTCGCGGCAGTGGTCCCGGTCCGCGAGGTCGCCCGGAAGCAGCGCGCACTGGCGGTGCTCGGCCTCGACCAGCTCCGCGGTGCGCTCGGCGTCCTCGTGCTCCTCCAGATAGGCGACGGCGACGTCGGCGCCCTCCTTCGCGAAGGCGACCGCGACGGCCCGGCCGATCCCGGAGTCGCCGCCGGTGACGAGCGCCCGGCGGTCCTTGAGGAGCCCGCGGCCCTCGTAGCCCTCCATGGAGTCCTCGGGTCTCGGGGTCATCTCCTCGGTCAGCCCCGGAGGCTCCTGCTGCTGTGCCGGCTTGCCCATCGGTAGCCCCTTCCACTCGCCCGGCCGCGGTTCGGCCGTGTGCGCGGGCCGGATACCCCGCCCGTCACTGCGTGTAACCGCGGCCCGCACCGGGTACCCGCCGCGGGCACCCAGGGAGGCAGCCATGCATCACGACCAGTTCATCGGACAGCTCCAGGCCCGGGCACACCTGTCGAGCCGCGGCGAGGCCGAGCGCGCCGCGCGGGCCACGCTGGAGACGCTCGGCGAGCGCATCACCGACCCGCTCGCGCGCAAGCTCGCTTCGCAGCTGCCGCCGGAGATCGGCGAGCACCTCCACCGGTACGCGGCGCCGGACGGCCACGGCACCGGCGAGCATTTCGGCTTCGACGAGTTCGCCCACCGCGTCGCCGAACGCGAGCACATCAAGGAGCCCGAGGCGGTCTTCCACGCCCGCGCGGTCTTCGAGCTGCTCGGCGAGGGGACGACCGGAGGCATCATGGACCATGTCCGCGAGTCGCTGCCGCCGGACCTGCGGCCGCTCGTGGACGCCGGCAGCCGCGGCGGGCTCAGCCACGGCTAGGACCGCTCGCGGGCGCACGCCGACCCGCTGCTCGCCGCTCGTCGAGTTGCTTCCGTCACACTCGGGGTGCCGGTTCCGGTCGGGGCGCGTCGGAATCGATCCGGTATTTCCGGTTCGGCCTCCCGTTGGTCGGACCACTGCTGGTACCGAACGTGTGAATGCGTTAGGTTGTTGGGGATCCAGCTCCGTGCGTACGCCGCCTTCACGCGGTGGAACAGCAGCATGTGAGCGATCACTTTTTTACTTGAGGACCTCGACGAACGCGTCGAAAACGAGCACCCCAAAGGAGGCGCAATGTCAGGCAGCGACAACGATGCCGTTGCTATCGGGATCGACTTCGGCACCCTGTCAGGCCGGGTCGTCGTCGCGTCGGTCGCCGATGGCCGCGAGCTGGCCAGTGCCGAGCACGTCTACGAGCACGGCGCGATCGAGGAGGCCCTCCCGGGCTCCGGCGTCCGCCTCGGCCGCAGCTGGGCGCTCCAGTCGCCCAAGGACTGGGTCGACGTGCTCCGCAACGCCGTTCCCGCCGCGATGGCCGCCGCCGGCGTGAGCCCCGACCAGGTCGTCGGCATCGCCACGGACTTCACCGCGTGCACCATCCTCCCGACCACCGCCGACGGCACCCCGCTGTGCGAGCTGGACGACCTCAAGGACCGCCCGCACGCGTGGCCCAAGCTCTGGAAGCACCACGCCGCGCAGGGCCAGGCCGACCGGATCAACGCCGTCGCCGCCGAACGCGGCGAGTCCTGGCTGCCGCGCTACGGCGGCAAGATCTCCTCGGAGTGGGCCTACGCCAAGGGCCTCCAGCTCCTCGAGGAGGACCGCGAGGTCTACGACCGCGCCGAGCGCTGGATCGAAGCCGCCGACTGGATCGTGTGGCAGCTGTGCGGCGAGGAGACCCGCAACTCCTGCACCGCCGGCTACAAGGGCATCGTGCAGGACGGCGAGCGCCCCTCCCGCGAGTACCTGGCCGCGCTGAACCCCGACTTCGCCGACTTCAACGCCAAGATGGAGCACCCGCTCCTGCCGCTCGGCGACAAGGCCGGCGAGCTCACCGCGCAGGCCGCCGAGTGGACCGGCCTGAACGCCGGCACCGTGATCGCCGCCGGGAACGTCGACGCGCACGTCACCGCCGCCTCCGCGAAGGCCGTCGGCCCCGGCCAGATGGTCGCCATCATGGGCACCAGCACCTGCCACGTCGTCAACGGCGAGAACCTGACCGAGGCACCGGGCATGTGCGGCGTCGTCCGCGACGGCATCACCAAGGGCCTGTGGGGCTACGAGGCCGGGCAGTCCGGCGTGGGCGACATCTTCGCGTGGTTCACCAAGAACGGCGTCCCCGGCGAGTACACCGCCGAGGCCGACAAGCGCGGCATCTCGATCCACCAGTACCTGACCGAGCTCGCCGAGCAGCAGGCGGTCGGCCAGCACGGCCTCGTCGCGCTCGACTGGCACTCGGGCAACCGCTCCGTCCTGGTCGACCACGACCTGCACGGCGTCATCCTCGGCCTGGGCCTGCAGTCCAAGCCCGAGGACATCTACCGGGCGCTGGTGGAGGCCACCGCGTTCGGCACCCGCATGATCGTCGAGACCCTCGTCAAGGCGGGCGTCCCGATCGAGGAGTTCGTCGCTGCGGGCGGCCTGCTGAAGAACAAGTGGCTCATGCAGACCTACTCGGACGTGCTGCGCATGCCGATCACGGTCCTCACCTCCCAGCAGGGCCCGGCCCTGGGCTCGGCGATCCACGCCGCCGTCGCGGCGGGCGCCTACCCGGACATCTACGCCGCCTCGGAGGCCATGGGCAAGGTCGAGCGCAACGCCTACGTCCCCGACCAGGCCCGCGCCGACGCCTACGACGAGCTGTACGCCGTCTACGAGGAGCTGCACGACCACTTCGGCCGCGGCGGCTCGCGCGCACTGCACACGCTGCACAAGATCGCCACGGAGGCAACCAAATGAGCTTCAAGACCACTGCCGCCGTCGAGGAGATGAAGGTCAAGGTGTGCAACCTGCACGCCGAGCTCCTGCGCTGGGGCCTGGTGACCTGGACCAGCGGGAACGTCTCGGGCCGCGTCCCGGGCACCGACCTCATCGTCATCAAGCCGAGCGGCGTGTCCTACGACGACCTCAAGCCCGAGCTGATGGTCGTGACCGACCTCGAGGGCAAGATCCTCGACGGCGAGCTCGCGCCCTCCTCGGACGCGGAGAGCCACAACGTGGTCTACCAGCGGATGCCCGAGGTCGGCGGCGTCGTCCACACGCACAGCCCGTACGCGACCGCGTGGGCCGCGCGCGCCGAGCCGATCCCGTGCGTGATCACGGCGATGGCCGACGAGTTCGGCGGGGAGATCCCGCTCGGCCCGTTCGCGCGCATCGGCTCCGACGCCATCGGCAAGGGCATCGTGGAGACCCTGCAGGGCCACCGCTCCCCGGCGGTCATCATGCAGAACCACGGCGTGTTCACGATCGGCAAGGACCCCAAGGCCGCCGTGAAGGCCGCCGTCATGGCCGAGGACGTGGCGCGCACCGTCCACATCTCGCGCCAGCTCGGCGAGCCGGTCCCGATCCCCCAGGCGGACATCGACAAGCTCTACGACCGCTACCAGAACGTCTACGGCCAGCAGCCGTCCCCCAAGGAGCAGTAACACCAATGGAAACCAAGACTGTGCCCGCAAAAGAACTGTGGTTCGTCACGGGCAGCCAGCACCTGTACGGGCCCGAGGCCATCGAGCAGGTCGCCCAGAACTCGGCTGACATCGTCGCCGGGCTCGACGGCGCCGCCGCGATCCCGGTCAAGGTCGTCGCCAAGCCGGTCCTGACCACCCCGGACGAGATCCGGAAGGTGCTGCTGGAGGCCAATGCCTCGGACTCGTGCATCGGCGTGATCGCCTGGATGCACACGTTCTCGCCCTCGAAGATGTGGATCTCCGGTCTCGGCGTGCTCCAGAAGCCGCTGCTGCACCTGCACACGCAGCACAACCGCGACCTGCCGTGGGCCGACATCGACATGGACTTCATGAACCTGAACCAGGCCGCCCACGGCGACCGCGAGTTCGGGTACATGCTCACCCGCATGCGCCACCGCCGCAAGACCGTCGTGGGCCACTGGGCCGACGAGCAGGTCCAGGAGCGGGTGGGCAACTGGGCGCGTGCCGCGCTGGGTTGGAACGAGGCCCAGAACCTCAAGCTGATCCGCTTCGGCGACAACATGCGGTACGTCGGCGTGACCGAGGGCGACAAGACCGAGGCGCAGATCCGCCTCGGCGTCGAGGTGAACACCTACGGCGTGAACGAGCTCGTCGAGCGGGTCGCGACCATCGAGGACAAGACCGTCGACGACCTCGTGAAGGTCTACGAAGCCGACTACGACGTGGTGCCGGAGCTGCGCGTGGGCGGCGAGCGCCACGAGTCGCTGCGCGACGCGGCCCGCATCGAGCTGGCGCTGCGCTCGGTCCTGGAAGAGCACGGCGCGAAGGCGTTCACCGACACGTTCGAGGACCTGGGCGCGCTCAAGCAGCTCCCGGGCATCGCGGTGCAGCGCCTCATGGCCGACGGCTACGGCTTCGGCGGCGAGGGCGACTGGAAGACCGCGATCCTGGTGCGCCTCATGAAGGTCATGGCCACGGGTCTCGAGGGCGGCACGTCCTTCATGGAGGACTACACCTACAACCTGGGCGCGGAGTCCCCGCAGATCCTCGGCGCGCACATGCTCGAGGTGTGCCCGACGATCGCGTCCGAGCGGCCGAAGGCGGAGATCCACCCGCTCGGCATCGGCGGCAAGGAGGACCCGGTGCGCCTGGTCTTCACCGCCCCTCCCGGCCCGGCGATCTGCGTGGGCATGATGGACCTCGGCACTCGGCTCCGTTTGGTGGCCAACGAGGTGAACACCGTCGAGCCGGACGAGGACCTGCCGAACCTGCCGGTGGCGCGGGCCGTCTGGGAGCCGCTGCCGGATCTCCAGACCTCCGCCGAGTCCTGGCTGACCGCGGGCGGGCCGCACCACACCTCGTTCACACAGGCGTACGGCCGCGAGGTCCTGGAGGACTTCGCCGAGATCTCCGGCATCGAGCTGGTCGTGATCGGCGAAGGCACCAACGCCCGCGAGTTCAAGCAGGAACTCCGCTGGAACCAGGTCTACCACCACCTCGAGGGCGGCATCTAGCAAGCGCCGCAAGACGTATCGGGCGGGAGGGCTTCGGCCCTCCCGCCCGATTCGCTGCTCCCGACCCGAACTCCTTGCGGCGGCGGCGATCTCACGGCGGTGCGGTCCGTCCACCGGGGATCGCGAGTGGAACCGGCGAAGTATGGTCCTCTCTGTCTGCTATGAGAAGGGCTCAACATCACCATGACCAGATCGCTGTCGCGTCGAGGCGTGTTCAAGATCGGAGTGGGCGCTGCCGCCCTGGGCGTCGCCGCCACGGCCACCGTGACCGCGTTGGCCGAGGAGGCCGGAACGGCCGCCGCCTGGCACTCCAAGCTCGTCTACCCCGGTTCGGACGGTCGGCTGGTCTACGCCGCCGATGCCGAGGGCAAGAAGATCGCCGACTTCAGCTGGGCCGGCTACCGCAACGGCGAGGCCGCGATCCCGGACGTCCCGGTGGTCAAGACGATCTCGCCGGTCAGCGGCGACAACACCGCCCATATCCAGCAGGCCCTCGACGAGGTCAGCACGATGCCCAAGGGGTCCAACGGATTCCGCGGTGCGCTGCTGCTGAAGCCCGGCCACTACAACGTCGCCGGCACCGTCAGGATGAACCAGACGGGCGTGGTGCTGCGCGGCTCCGGCAAGGGCGCGGACACCGCGTCCAACACGGTCATCACCGGTACCGGCGGCGCCGACGTCACCACCGTCCTCCAGGTCGGCGGCACGTCCGGCAGTTGGGACTCGCAGGTGGCCGGCACCAAGACCGATGTCACCTCCAGCCTCGTCGAGGCCGGTTCGCGCCGCCTCACGCTCGCGTCGACGGCCAATCTGAAGGTCGGCGACAACATCATCATCACCCACCCGTGCACGCAGGCCTGGATCAACGCGATCAACGGCGGCGGCGTCAAGGACGTCGCCCCGTGGGCCGTCGACTCGCTGCCCATCGTCTACAACCGGTTCATCAAGGAGATCCACGGCAACGACATCGTCATCTGCGCCCCGGTGTTCAACGCGCTGAAGCGGTCGTACTCGCAGTCCTACGTGTACAAATGGGATCGCGCCAAACTGGTGACCAACGTCGGGGTCGAGAACCTGCGCATCGACATGGGGTACCCGGCGGAGCAGGACGAGGACCACCCCGCGAACTGCATCGTCGTCACGCGCGCCGAGGACGCGTTCGTGCGCGACGCGACCCTGCTGCACTTCTCCGTCTCCGGGGTCTCGGTGCAGCGGAGCACCAGGGTCACCGTCCAGGACGTCCGGGCCAGCCACCCGCGTTCGCGGATCGAGGGCGGGCGCCGGTACAACTTCAGCGCCGGCGCCCAGGCGCAGCAGGTGCTGTTCCGCGGCCTCTGGGCCACCCACGCCAGGCACGCGTTCATCGCGACGGGCACGAGCACCTGTTCGGGCAATGTCTGGCTGGACGGCTACAACGAGTACGGCTACTCCGAATCCGGCGGCCACCACCGCTGGAGCCAGGGGCTGCTGTACGACAACATCAAGGAGCTGAAGAGCCAGAGCGACAAGGCCTGGGTGCTGTCGCTGCACAACCGCGGCGACCTCGGTTCCGGCCACGGCTGGTCCTCGGTGAACAGCGTGGCCTGGAACTGCACCGTCGACAACGGCAAGCGGCTGTGCGTGCAGCGCCCGCCGACCTCGCAGAACTTCGCCATCGGCACGACCGGCGCCGTCTCCAAGGACAACTGGTACACCACCCACCAGCTCGGCTACGTCGAAGGCACCAACAAGCCCGGCCTCGATCCCTCGTCGCTGTATCTCGCCCAGCTCGCCGACCGGCTGGGCACGTGACCCTCCGGCGCTAGTGGTGCCCCGGGGGGCCTGCCTTACGGTCTCCCCGGCGGCTGCGATCCTCGCCCCTGCAGGCGCTCCTTGAGCCCGGCAGGGGCGAGGATCGCGTCCCAGGCGATCTCGGCGGCTCCGGTCAGCGGACCTGCCGCACCGACCGTGCCGGGCACGATCTGCGGCGGCTCGTCCCTTCGGAAGGCCATCAGGTTCTCGAGGCAGCGTTCCTCGATCAGGTTGCGCCGCAACCGGATCAGGTCGATGCCGAGTCCTGAGAGGCTGATGGCCTCCGGGTCGAGGGCGTTCGCGAGCGCCCCGAGGCCCTTGCCGAGCGACGCCGCGTTGGCGTCCAAGGCCTCCATTGCCTCGCGGTCGCCGTTCTCGGCGCGGTGCAGGATCTCTCGGGCCAGTTCGCGTCCCGTGCCGTAGCCGGGCTGCTTTCCGAAGCGGCGCACGAGGGCGTTGGCGCCGACGTCGAGGCTCCAGCAGCCGCGCACGCCGCACATGCATTCCAGAGTGGAACCGGTGAGGGGCATGTGCCCGAACTCGCCCGCGATGTTGTGGCCGCCGCGCTGGGCGTCGCCTGCGAGGAGCAGGGTGCCGCCGATGTCGAAGTCGATGTGGAAGTGCATGGCGGTGCCCTTGCCGCGCAGGGCGCCGCGGCGGGATTCGGCGAGGCCGGCGAGGCGGGCGTCGTTGTCGATCACCGTGGGCGGCCAGCCCTCGCCGAGGACCGAGTCGAGTTCCACTTCGTCCCAGCCGAGGTGCGAGATGTGGAGGCGGTGGCCGTCGCGGATCGGGCCGGAGGTGGCGAAGCCGAGCATCGCCAGCCGCGGGGTCTCGTGGCGCGCGACGGCGGCGCGGATCTGGGTGAAGACCGCGGGGGTGCGGTCGTGCTCGCCCGACTCGAGTTCGGTGATCGCGCCGCCGAGCGCGACGGACGCGAGCGTCCAGGTGTCCTCGCGGAAGTCGACCGCGAACGCCAGGGGCCCGTCGGGGTGCGGGACGAGCAGGGTCGTGGGCCGCCCGCGGCCGCTGGACTCGGCCGGGACCTCGTGGAGCAGGCGGGCCTGCTCGAGTTCGCCGACGAGCGCGGCGGCGGTGTTGCGGCCGATGCCGAGCAGGCGTGCGGCCTCGGCCCTGGTGAACGGCTCGGCGGCGTCGTGGACGGCGCGCAGCAGCCGGACCTGGTTGCGGATGCGGAGGTCGGCGCTGGTCATCGACTGGGGCATGCAGGGATTATGCCAGCCGTGGCGAAATTTTTGTGTTCGGCTTGAACATAAACCTTGACGGCCCCGCAGAGACCTTGTTATGTTCGTATCAAGAACATAAATGGACGGGTCGGCATCGGGCTCGCTTCCCTGAGACCGTAAGGACCCCAACGGCTGTGCCCACCGCAACGAACACCCAGGACCCGCTCGTCCTGCGCCGCGCCCGCATCGGGCTCCACGGCGCCTTCGCCACCTCCGGCTTCGTCATGGGCGCCTGGGCCGCCTCGCTGCCCGGCATCGACGCCCGCCTCGGCCTCGGCGAGGCGAAGCTCGGCACCGCGCTCCTGCTCATCCAGCTCGTCGGGCTCGGCTCGATGGTCGTCGCGGGCCGCATCGCCGACCGCGTGACCAGCCGCAAGCTGCTGCTGTGGACGGCGCCCGTCACGCAGCTCGTGCTCATCGCGCCCGCCCTCGCCCCGAACTACACCGCCCTCCTCGCCTCCGCCGCGCTCTACGGCGTCGGCGTCGGCTTCATCGAGGTCGGCATCAACGCCCACTCGGTCGAGCTCGAACAGCGCTACGGACGCCCGATCATCTCCGCCTTCCACGGCCTCTGGAGCCTCGGCAGCGCCCTCGCGGGCGCCGCCACCGCCGTCGCCCTCGGGATCGGCCTCGGCGGCCAGGCCGTGCTCCTCGCCGTCGCCCTCATCAGCGCGGTCGCCATGGCCGCCTTCACCCGTCCGCTGCTGCCGCCCCCGGGTCGAGACAACTCCGGCGGCAGCAGCGGAGCCCCCGTCCGCCGCATCGGCGCGCTGCTCCTCGCCGCGCTGTTCGTGCTCGGCCTCGGCGGCCACCTCATCGAATCCGGTGCGATCGACTGGGCAAACCTCCACGCCGCCAACGTCCTCCGCGCCGACGACGCCCTCGCGCCCCTCTCCTACACCGTCTTCGCGGTCGCCATGACCGTCTTCCGGCTCTTCGGCGACCCCATCCGCGCGAAGCTCGGCCCCGGCCCCACTCTCCTGTGGGCCGGCACCACTGCCACCGCCGGATACGTCCTCGTCCTGCTCTCGGACTCCTCCGGCGGCCTCCCCCTCGCCTGGGCGGGTTGGCTCCTCGCCGGCAGCGGCATCGCGATCATCGTCCCGGTCCTGTTCAGCGCCATCGGGCAAGCCGGAGGCACACCCTCGAACGTCGCGCTCATCTCGATGTCCGGCTCCACCGGCCTGCTCATCGGCCCGGCCGCCATCGGCTACATCGCCGAGGCCACCAGCGTCACGACCGGACTCCTCGTCCCCACCGTGCTGGCCGCCTTCGCCGCGTTCGCCGGGCCGCTCACCCTCCGCCGCCTCCTCAAGGACCGCGCGCCCGAACCGAACGCCGCCAAGGCGACCGCCGCGACCTCAGTCTGATCGCGGCGCACGTCACGCCCGGACCCGTCGCCCCGCGGCGGGTCCGCGCGTAGACTTGCCAGCGCAGAAGGGGAGTAGCTCCCAACGCTGCGGTCGACATACTGGCCTCCTCCGGGCGGCCCGGCCGCACGGCCTCGGTTCCCGGGGCGAGCGAGACCTTCGACCAAGGCCGTACGGCCGGGTCGAGGTCCGCGACTGCCCTCCTCCCGGCGTGAACACTGGGAGGACCACCCTCAATGGACGCACTGCTCATCGCCTCAGGCATCGCCTTCGGCGCCGTCTTCCTCGGCGAGATGGGGGACAAGAGCCAGCTCATGGCGTTGACGTTCGCCACGAAATACCGGATGCGAACGGTCATCCTCGGCCTCGTGATCGCCATCGGCGCCCTCATCGGCCTCTCCGTCGGCCTCGGCGCCGCCGCCGGGAACCTCCTCCCCACCGACTGGATCCGCCTCGCGGCCGCGATCATGTTCGTCGGCTTCGGCCTGTGGGGCCTCAAACCCGAGAAGGACGACGGCGACGAGGACGAAGGCCCCATCAAAGAGCGCCGCACCGGACTGCTCACCATCGTCAGCGCCATGTTCCTCGCCGAGTTCGGCGACAAGACCATGATCATCGCGATGGGCATGGGCTCCGCCTACCACCCTTGGGGCGTCTGGATCGGCGGCACCGCCGGGATGCTCGCCGCCGACCTCCTCGCCGTGTTCGCCGGCGCCTGGATCGCCAAGCGCATCCCCGAGAAGGTCGTCAGGTACGTCTCCTCCGGACTGTTCCTCGTGATCGGCGTCCTGCTGGGCATCGAGGCCGTCGCCGCGCTCGCGGACTAAGCTGGCGGTCATGCCGAAAACGGACGCGAACGTGGACACCGCCGTCATCTACACCGACGGGGCGTGCTCCGGCAACCCCGGCCCGGGGGGCTGGGGCGTGTACTACAAGTGGGGCGAGCACGAGAAGGAGCTGTACGGCTCCGACAAGGCCACCACGAACAACCGCATGGAGCTCATGGCCGCCATCCAGGCCCTGGAGACCCTCAAACGCCCCATGGACGTCGTCCTCTACACCGACTCCTCGTACGTGCGCAACGGCATCACGTCCTGGATGAACGGCTGGAAGCGCAACGGCTGGATCAACTCCAAGAAGGAGCCGGTCAAGAACGCCGACCTGTGGCGCCGCCTCGACGAGGCCGCCGCCCGGCACACCGTCGACTGGCGCTGGGTCAAGGGCCACGCGGGCGACCCAGGCAACGAACGCGCCGACCGCCTCGCCTGCAAGGGCCGCGACGAGGCCGCCGGACGCCGCTTATTCCCGCCGCGCCGAGTCCCACACCGGCCCGGCCCCCGCTCCCGAGCCACGATGAGAATGGAAGAATCACCACCATGAGCGACCAGGTACCGTCACGATTCTCCGGAGGCGTCGACCTCAGCACCCTCGCGGCCGCCGCGCAGCAGCAGGCCGCGCAGGCCCAGCAGGGCGGCCTCCCCGGCAGCGGCGTCCTCGCGATCGACGTCACCGACGCGACCGTCCAGAGCGAGGTGCTCGAGCGCTCCCTCGACGCGCTCGTCATCGTCGCCTTCTGGGCCGACCAGGTGCCCGAGAGCCTCCAGATGCGCGACCTCCTGCAGCGGCTCGCCGCCGAGGCCGGCGGCGCGTGGGTGCTCGCGAAGGCCGACGTGCTGCAGAACCAGCAGCTCGCCGCCGCACTCCAGCTGCAGTCGCTGCCCGCGGTCGTCGCCCTCGCACAGGGCCGCCCGCTCGACCTGCTCCAGGGCCCGCAGTCCGAGCAGGGCCTGCGCCAGTGGCTCGGCCGCGTCACGCAGGCCGCCGGGCTCGACGTCCCGCAGCCGGTCGACCCCGAGCTCGCCAACGCCGAGAACCTCATGGTCGAAGGCGACCTGGACGCCGCCGAGGCCGCGTACGACAAGTATCTGAAGAACCACCCGGCGTCCGCCGAGGCCGAGGCCGGGATCGCGCAGGTGCGGATGCTGCGGCGCGTGGGCGCCCTGCCCGACAACGCCGTCGCCATCAGCGACGCCGACCCGGACAACATCGACGCGGCGCTCGCCGCCGCCGACCTCCAGCTGCTCTCCGGGCAGGCCGAGGCCGCCTACGAGCGCTTGATCGCCTTGGTGGCCAAGAACTTCGGCGACGACCGCGAGCGGCTGCGAAAGCGCCTCGTCGAGCTGTTCACCGTCGCCGGGGTCGACGACCCGGCCGTCGCGAAGGCCCGCCGCAAGCTCAGCGCCGTCCTGTTCTAACCGATCGACCAGCGCCGCAAGGCGAGCCGAACCTCCGCGCCACCCCGTGGCGCGGAGGTTCGGCCGTTCGGCGCTGGTGCCGAGGCGGTCCGCTGTGACAAGCTAACGTGGCCGGTGCCGTGTGGGAGGTGAGCGTTGCCAGCGACTCGATCGAGACGCATCGCGGTCCTCGACGCGCCCTCCAACCTCGGGCTGCGCCCGCCCACCCCGAGCACCGTCCCCGGCTGCGCGAAAGCCCCGGGGGCGCTGCGCGACCACCGGCTCCTCTCGCGCCTCAACGCCGTCGACGCCGGTTGCCTCACCCCGCCCCGCTTCGACGCCTCCCAGTGGCGTCCGGGCGACGGCGTCGGACAGGCGAAGGCCATCGCCGAGTACACGCGGCGCCTCGCCGACCGGGTGGAGCGGCTGTGGCAGGAGCGCCGCTTCCCGCTCGTCCTGGGCGGCGACTGCTCGATCCTCCTCGGGCCCGCGCTCGCGGCCCGGCGCCGCACCGAACGCGACCGCCAGGACCGCGGCCTGGTCTTCATCGACGCGCACTCGGACTTCCGCCACCCCGGGAACTCGCAGTACGTGGGCGCTGCCGCCGCCGAGGAACTGGCCCTCGCCACCGGGCGCGGCCAGCCCGACCTGACCGACATCGGCGGCCTGCGCCCGTACGTGGACACCGACCACCTCGTGGTGCTGGGCCTGCGCGCGGACGACCCGCACCGGGTCGAGCTCGAGGCCTCCGGCGTCGCGATGCGCACGGTGCCCGCCTTGCGCGCCAACGGGGTCGGCCGCTCCGCGGAGTGGGCGCTGGACTCGCTAGGGGAGGTGGCGACGTTCTGGCTGCACGTCGACACCGACGTCCTCGACCCCTCCGTGATGCCCGCCGTCGACGGCCCCGCACCGGGCGGCATCTCGCTCGGCGAGCTGAGCCAGATCATCACCACCTGCGCCGCCGACGACCGCTGCGCCGGCATGGACCTCACCGTCTTCGACCCCGACTACGACCCCGACGGCGCCTACGCGAAAGCCCTCACCGACCTCCTGGTGGAAGCCCTCCAGTAGCCGCCCGCCCGGAAGCATCCGAAACCGCTGTACCGCGTCGCCGCGTCGTTGAGCGCCGAGTGGAACGCGTTCTAAGGCCCGCAGCCGGATTCGCCGTCGTGGTATACCTGCACGGCTGCATTGGCGTCTAGGACCTCAGGAACGATCCAGATGGCCATGATCTCGGTCAGCGTGCCGTCGTTCTCGATCGCCTCCGTGATCGCCGGGCCCGCGTCTGCCAGTGTGCGGGCATGGGCTGCGATGGCCTCGGGGACGAGGGGCTCGACTTGAAGCCCGGACAGCGTGAGGTTGGATGCGTTGAGCTGCACCTGCTCTCCGGGGACCCCGCTTTCGGTGTCGGCCTCCATGCCTGAGAGGAGCCCCGCTGCCGCGTCGAGCAGCGCCGATAGCTCGGCGCAGGGCGCCCCTGGCTCCTCCGAGGATTCGGCCGCCTCCGCTTCATCGCTGATGCGTCCGAAGACGCGCCGGTCGCCTTGGTCCTCGTTCGTCGGTATCCAGAGTTCGCCTGCGGAGCTGATGTAGATCGACGTGAGGCCCCGGTCGGAGACGAATTCGATTTTGTCGAGATGCCGTTCCCAGGTCCCGGGCAGTTCGGGGTAGTCCGAGTAGTACCCGTTCAGTGTGCCCGTGCCGTCTGATTGCAGCTCGATTGTGGCGTCCCCTTCTTCTTCTTCTTCTTCTTCGAACGTCCCCACCATGTCGGCGTCCTCGACCGTCAAACCGCAGGCCGTTGAGACGGCCATGAGGAATACGGCGAGCAGCGCGCTCAGGGCTGCTGAAGTGGCGGCGGCGGAGCCTCGGCGTCGGTACGTCGGACCGTTGTGTGCGCGGTGGGTCGCATTGGTACCTCGCGGTCGGTCTCGTGAGATCGGATGTCCCGAAACGGGGTGGCAGGCAGGGGGGTCTGGAACGGTCCTTCAAGACTAATCGTGGAAGGCCGTTACCCGTCCGCCGCGACGGCGTCATCGAGGTCGGCTTGGACGGTGAAGTCGGATCGGGGCTCATGCACATCACTCGCTCGCCACGCCCACCGAACTCAATGAGACAAGCTTTAAATGTGTTGATCTTCTATATGCGCGCATAGGAACATTGACCTCGCAACTCGGCCGGTTGTCCACAATGTCCCTCTGAGAGGAGCCCCTCCATGTCTTTTACCGACCTCGAGTCCAAGGCGGCTCCGATCCGCCTGTGGGGCGACGTCGATTCGGTCGAGCCGCAGGCGCTCGGCCAGCTCTACAACATCGCGAAGCTCCCGTGGGTCCACGGTGTGGCCGTCATGCCCGATGTGCATTACGGCATCGGCGCCACGGTCGGTTCCGTCATTGCGATGCGCGGTGCGGTCTCGCCCGCGGCGGTCGGCGTCGACATCGGCTGCGGCATGACCGCGCAGCGGACCTCGCTCACCGCCGACGACCTGCCTGACGACCTCGGGCGGCTCCGCTCGGCGATCGAGGCGGCGATTCCGGTCGGCCAGGCCATGCACAAGAGCTCGGTCGACACCGGGCATGTGAGGACGGGCCTGCACGGCTGGCACGAGTTCTGGTCCGGTTTCGGCGACCTGGCTCCGCAGGTGGCGCGGCGGACCGAGGCGAAGGCGATGAAGCAGCTCGGCACGCTGGGCGGCGGGAATCACTTCATCGAAGTCTGCCTGGCTGACGACGGGCAGGTCTGGCTGATGCTCCACTCCGGTTCCCGGTACGTCGGCAACGCGCTCGCGCAGCACCACATCGAGAAGGCGAAGGGCTTGCCGCACAACGGGAACCTGCCGGACCCGGATCTGGCTGTCTTCGTGGCGGACACGCCGCAGATGGAGGCCTACCGGCGGGACCTGTTCTGGGCGCAGGAGTACGCGCGCCGGAACCGGGCCGTCATGATGGCGCTCTTCCGCCAGGTCCTGAAGAAGCGTTTCCCGACGGCGCGATTCGAGCCGGAGATCTCGGTGCACCACAACTACGTCGCCGAGGAGACGCACGACGGCCAGGACCTCCTGGTGACCCGCAAGGGCGCGATCCGTGCGGGCCTGGGGGACATGGGGATCATCCCCGGCTCGATGGGCGCTTCGAGCTTCATCGTGCGCGGTCTCGGGAACGGGGCGGCGTACGAGTCGGCTTCGCACGGGGCGGGTCGGAAGATGAGCCGGAACGCGGCGAAGAAGCGCTTCACCGCTGAGGACCTCATCGCCCAGACCGAGGGCGTGGAGTGCCGCAAGGACGTGGGCGTGCTGGACGAGATCCCCGGTGCCTACAAGGACATCGAGGAGGTCATGGCCGCGCAGTCGGACCTCGTGGAGATCGTGGCGCGGCTGCGCCAGGTCGTGTGCGTCAAGGGCTGATGGTCGCGGACCGAAGGGCCGGGCGGTTCTTGAGGAAACTGGTTCGTGAGCGGGGCCGCATACTTGCAGATCGTGAGCGAGGGATACAGCTACAGCGAGGCCTGCCGGATCGGCGGCGTCGATGACCGGACCGGCCGCAAGCGGCGCAACGGCCGAAAACATGTGATCCGGTCCGGGGTCGAAATCCGGACCGCGATGGGGACGGCGAAGCATTCGCCGTCCCCATCGGCACCGGCTCCAGCCTGAACCTGGACGCCATGCCCGCACCGGCCGCCGAGATCGTGCGCGCCTCCTACGGGGACGCGACCGGCCACCTTTTCCTCATCTCCGCCTGCATCGCGGCGGCCGGATTCGTCGCCGCGCTCTTCCTCAGCCCGGTGGAACTCCGTCGACCTCGCCGAGACCCCGGCGGGCGAGGAACCCGCGCTGGCGAACGGCCGACCCGGCGCGAACATCGCGCTGGATCAGCCCGCTGGGGCCTAACCCTGGGGAAGGACCGCGATGAGGCCGGCGAGGTCGTCGCGGTTGGCGCCGACGGTGCTGACCTTGCGGCGTCCGCCGCCCGGGAGTTCGCGCATGATGCGCCTGCCGTCGAAGTAGACGCGCTCGCCCTTGGCGGCGCCGATGCCCTTGGTGCCGGGGCCGACGGCCATGAACACCGTGAGCGCGCCGGTCTCGGTGTCGTACCGGTAGCGGGGTTTCCAGAGCGAACGGAGCCCGCCCGCCAGGAACGCCAAGCCCGCGAGGGCGAACGGGCCCATCGTCGGCACGAACGGCATCAGCAGCGACAGCGCCGCGCAGATCAGCAGCACCACGCCCATGGCGCACATGACCACCGACCAGCGGCGGGCGAACCGGATCTCGATATGGCGGGATTCAATGGACGACGGCATCGCGTCTCCTGTGGGGGAGGGGCCTTCAGGATACCGGGAGCGGCGAAGCGGTGTCCCTCCCGATCGTGGCTCGCCCTCCTCCTCGGGGAGGCCGAAAGGCGCTGCGGCTGCGGAGCACCGGGTTTCGACGCCCGTCGCTAAGGTGGACTGATGCGACCCGAAGTCTGGGGTCCAGTGATCGCGACCCTCGCAGCCCCCCTCGTCCCGATGGTGATCGCCCTGATCGCCAACTCCTTCAAGAACGAGCCGCACGCCGAGTCGAACGCGCCGGCGTCGGGCACCGTCCGGGTCCGCCGCGCCGCCGCCCTCGCCGCGATCCCGGCCGCGATCGCCGTATTCACTGCGCCTCGACCCTGGAACTGGATCGCCGCGGGCGCCTACGTTCTCGCGCTCACCTCGGTGCTCACCTGGGTGTGGCTCCGGTCGAAACGGCACCCGCGGGTGCTTCCCGACGCCGCGAGACTGCTGGAGACCGCGACCCGACCCACCCCCGGCTTCGAATACGACCGCGACTTCCTGCCCGACCTCGTGCGCGTCTACACCAGGAACGACCTCGCGAGGGAGCGTGACTCACTGGAGCTCTCGAACTCGGAAAAACCGCAGGAAGCGGCGACCGAGCAGCGGTTGAGCTTCGACAAGGTCATCGCCGACCCGAAGGTGCGGCACATCGCGATCACCGGCGAGGCCGGTGTCGGCAAGACCTTTCTGCTGCGCTACTGGGAGCACGAACTGCGCCACCGTACGGCATCGTCGGACCGCGCCACCAAGTTCAAGCCGCTGCTCGTCGCCGCGAGGAGGCTGGTCGGCTGCGCCTCGATCGCCGAGGCGTTCGGCGAGACCGACACCGACGCGCTCGCCCGACCGCCCGGAAAGGGCCTCACCTGGCTTGTGATGATCGACGCGTTCGACGAGATTACCTCCGCCGACGACCGCAACCAGGTCGAGCACCTCGTATTCGAAGCCGTCGAGGACGCCACGAAACACAGCCGGGCCTGCAAGTTCGTCCTCACCACGCGCGGCCTCACCGACGACCGCCGACGCAGCTTCGAAAGCCGCGGTGTCACCGAATTCGAGCTGCGGCCCTTCACCTCGGAACAACTCCACGCGTTCCTCGTCAACGCGGAAACGAGCATCCCGGACCGCGAGCACCAGACCGCGGCGTACAGGGCGGCTGTCGCCAAAGCCGACCGGTTCCTGAAACGGTGGGAAGACGAGGACGACCTGCTAGAGCTCATCAAGCTCCCGCTGCTCGCCCGCGTCGCGGCCACGATCTACTTCCAGGACCGACACCTCGAACTGCCGTCGCGGCGCGTCGACATCTACCACGACGCGATCGAGCACTGGATAGCCCAGTTCCACAAGCGCATGAGCGTCGATCGGGAACAGCACGGGCTCGCGCTGCGGCTGCTCCACGAATGGCAAGGCGCTGCGGGGGAGACAGGACCCGACAGCACCGATATCGCGATTCGTGATCTGTTGCGCCGCTTGGCATCGCAGTACTTGGAGAGTGGCCAGCGCCCAGTCGTCGGCATTGCCTGCGACCTGCTGCGACTCCAGGTCCGCCCGAAGGAACCCCGCGAGCTCGACGCCTTGGTGACCCTCCTTGAAGCCACCGGCCTCGTCCACGACGTCCGGACCGCGCACTCCCACTTCGTCCACAAGTCCTACGCCGAGTACCTGGCCGCTCCCGATGCCCTCGCGTCGTACCAGACCCCGAAGGACTGGGAGGACGCCTTCCGCGACCCCGAACGCCGTATCAGCGCGATCTTCGCCTTCGCGCAGATCCCGCACGACCAGCGGGCGGCACTCATCGAGACCATGCGCGGGGGCGCGGAGTGCGTGCACGCGCTGGGATGGATCGCTGCCGAGGGCCTCTGCGTCGTCCAGGGAACCGGCCGCATCGATCACGAAACGCGGAACTCGCTGATTGAAGCAGTCCTCCAGGTCTGGCCCCCCTATCCGAAACCCGACTGGTGGCGCCTGGTGAACGGGCTCTGCAACGTGAAGCACGCCAGAGACCTGCTGTTCCGATTCGTGGAGGAAGGACGGCAATCCGAATCCGACCGGGTCAGCGTCTCCGGCAGTCTGGCGAATCATGACCCTCGCGGTGTTGGTCTGCTTCGCGAGTTCGCAAGCGAAGGGCACGATCCCTGGATTCGATGGAACGCGGCCAACGAGCTGCTGGATCACGACCGGGCCTCGGCACGAGACATCCTCAACAGACTCGCCGCTGACCGGAACACGCCCGACAACTGCCGACTCGCCGCCTTGCGAGCCCTTGTCGGGCACTGGCCGAAGTCGACAATGCCCTCCCTGCTGGAACTCGCCGAAGATCCCAATGCGAGCCCGTTCGACCGAGTGAACGCGGCCTACGCATTGATCGAGCACTCCCCGACATTTGCCGAAGGTCTGCTCAGTCGATTCATCGAGAAGCGCGGCTTCCAAGACCTCGTCCGTGTCAACGCCGCGACGTGGCTCTGCGAGATCGACCAGGACACGGGCACGGCAGCGCTGCAAGCGTTCGCGTCGAAACGAGAGGTGGATGCCTATGCGCGAGGCAATGCTGCTTCGGGACTGTCGCACTATGACCGCGAAACCGGGGTCGCCATACTCTGGGACCTGGTTCGGGACCGCGCGATCCCGAACCGGGCGCGCATCATGCAACTGGTCAGGCTCCGTGAGCTCGACCCCGAGCCCGCAGCACGCGAACTCGCAGCAGTCTCGAATGACCGCTCCCTGGACGCCATAGAACGGATGATCATTGCCCGGATTCCAGCGCAATACGGGGCTACGGTCGACGTCGCGACGCTCGAGTCGATCGCGTCCGATCCTTCCGTGAGCGATGGCGACCAGGTGTACGCAATCGACGAGATGGTGAGCGTCGACCAGGTTCGCATGTTGGACCGGCTGCGGCGGTATGCGACCGACCCGGGCACCGACGGACACGCCCGGGTCCAGGCCGCGACCTACCTACAGCAGTACGACTATCGCACGGGAACCTCCTTGCTGGAGGCCATCGCGGACGATGAAGCGGTCAGCGACCTCGTACGCGAGAACGCCCTTGCCTCATTGATGAGGACCGGGCATCCAACAGCTCGTCAGCGTCTCCTCGATCTCGCCATGGACGAATCGGTGCCCGGCCCGGCTCGCCTCGAAGCGGTGCGCTCACTGATGCCGAGACTCGGTGAGCAGGGCCTGACGATCCTGAGAGAAATGCAGTCGGAGAACCGACTGCAGCCGGAGGACCGCGCCGATGTGGTCGTGAGCCTCGCTGAATTCGACGAACGCGAGCCGACCGACCGACTGGCGGAACTCGCGAACGACCCCGAAGCGCACGAGGACGCCCGTATCAAGGCGGCGGCTGCACTGGTGCGGTACCACCCCTCGGACGCGACCGAGGCCCTGTACCGAGTCGCGGTGAGCGGCGACGTGAGCGACCACGCCCGGTATTCGGCGGCACGTGAGTTGCTCAGAGGTGACCCCGAATCCGTGATTCCCCTCCTAAGCGAGCTCGCGGCTGATCTCGACGCCCGCGACGGGGCCCGTGTGAACGCTGCAAAGACGGTGGCAGAAGTTGACTGCGAGCGAGGGCGATCCCTGCTGCTCCCGCTCGCTCAGGACGCCGGACTCTACCGCTCACTTCCCGTCGACGCCGCCTACTGGCTCTACAAGTTTGGGGACGACCGGGGAAAGACACTCGTCGCCGGATACGCGACCGGTAGCCAACTCGATGACCAGGCCAGAGTGGAGGCCGCGCGAAGACTACTGGAACTCGACCGCGAGCGAGGTGTTGCTCTGTTGACCGAGTTCTCCTCGGATTACAAGCTCGACGGCAGAGCCCAGACCGAAGCGGCACTACATCTTGCGCGCATCGATCGAGAAGCAGGACTTCGTGAGCTCCAGAAGATCGCCGATTGGCCGCCGGCACTTGGGAGCCGCGCGGCTCACGGCGCGAGGGGGATCGCGAAGTACCGACCGCAGGACGGATCGCGATTGCTCCATAATCTGGCCTCCGATGAGGACATTCAAGGCACGACCAGGGTCATCGCGGCCGACGGTATGGCGGAGTACGGATGGAAGTCTGGGGTGCAGGTGCTGCGAGACCTTGCGGAAAACGGGTCGCTTGACCCATACTCTCGTGAACTCGCCGCCCGCCGCCTCTCAGCTTATGACTGCCAGGCGGCTGGCGAGATTCTGCAGGAACTTCTCTCGGACGATTCGGTTCCAGCAGCCATCCGGGCTGAGGCCGCGGACGACCTGCCGGTGGGGAAATTTCGCTTGTACTTGGAACTTCAGCGTTGCTTTGCGGACGACCCCACCTTCGATGGCATTGGGAGGATCGCGGCGGCACTCAGCATTTCCTTCGAGAAAAAGAGAGAAGGTCAGGACCGGCTTCGTGCGCTGGCCATCGATCCGGCCCTTGACGAGACCGAACGGTGCTGGGCCGAGATCAACTTGTCACTGCGAGACGTCGAGGTCCGTACGTCGTTGGAGCGTCGCGTGTTCGACCCGGGCACTGTCGACTTCGAGCGTTTGCGCGCGGCGGCAGACGAGCAGATCAGGTTGGACCTCCGTGCCGGACACCAATGTCGTCGCCAGGTCGAAGCTCTTGCGTCGCTTGCCGGTACGCGCCTCATTAGCGAATGACCAGAGCGAAAGACCTGAGCGCGTCTTCCCTTGGGCCGGGGTGATGCTCTATTGCAGGATCCCGAGATCGGCGCCGTAGCTGTCGAGGTGGCCAGTATCGGTTGGCACCAGGAGTCGGCCCCGACGAACCGTGCACCCCGCAGGGCACCGATGATCTCGGTCGCCCGCACAAGCTCGAACTGGTTGAGACGTGACATGGCACCTCCTGGCCAAGCGGATTCAACGAAGGCGAACACGAGCCTTGACAAAGGATGTCCTGTGCGGACTCCCAGATCACTCCTTCCGATCGATGATGTTGTCGCATTCCCGCAGTAATGAACTCGCAGGAGCGACGTCGACAATGCGGACCTGGCTGTGGGGCGGGCCCGCACTCGACTGGTTCGTCCGCTCAGACCCCGAGGGCCTCCCTCAGGCCCACGCAGGTCGTTACGGTCGTACCGGTCGTCTTCGTATGCCTCGTTCTGAACATTGCCTCCGGCCGAGGTGATCCCGACCGGAGATCTCCCACCCAGCACGGCCCTGAGAGCCGTGGTCAGCTGTGGATCCCGATAGCACTCGGGGACTGAGGCCGACATCCCGGTGAGGGTTGCGGTCTCGGAATCGGTCCGGTTTGGGAGTCGGCCAGAGGCTTGGCTTAGTCTGCTTGCACCTACTCGACACCTGTACGTTTTCCGTATCCCTGTGCGTACTTTAAGTATCCCCTAGTTAGCCCGGGTCCGTCATCACCCACACGCGCATAAACCTCTCACGTTGTCGGTTCCATCAAGCGGATCCGTCTGCGCCCCAATCGAAACCGAGAGGCCGCCCGCCACGCCGCCCCACGATCCACCTTTTCGTCGCTGCCCGGTTGAACGGTGAGCGGCCGCAACCGTGAAGCCCGCAACGCCCCGGTCGTGCTCAGACCCCTAGACGCGTAGCAGGCCCGAGCGCTGACGCGTTCGGGCCTGCTTGGACTTGGGTGTGTCAGTCGCGGCCTGCCGCGCGGAGGAGGCCGGTGAAGTCGGCGGTTCCCAGATCGAAGATCGGGGAGGTGTCGCCGAGCTTGCTGTCCCGCACCTGGAAGCCCTCGTCGAGGGCACGGGTTTCGACGCAGGCGGAATTCGCCTGGTCGCTGCTCCTGGTCGACTTGCGCCACCCGGTCTTCCTCATAGCCTGAACTCCTCAATAGCCTTAGCCTGACTATCTGCTCGATCGAGACTCGTGCGGTAGCTCTGCACAGAACTCGATTCCTCGAAGTATAGGTAGGCGTCCTGCGCTTCGACAAAGACGATATCCGGGTCGTCTTCATCGGGAAAGGAGAGCAGGACGAACGGCACGTGGAGGTTGGAAGGCGAGCCGCTGCTGAACGGCAAGTACTTCACCGTCATGTGGTCTTGCGAGTCAGCCTCAGTCAGTCGCTCAAGCTGCTCCGCATCGCAGCCGATGCGAAGGGCGGCCTCGCTGAGCAGGAAGTATGATCTTCGACCGTCGTCTTCCCAGAACGGCCGCTGCCAGGTCATGCGGTCTTGGACCCAGCGGTCGATGTCCTCGGTATTGAAATCGGGGTTCTTCGCGAACAACCTGCGCATGTGGTGCTCGGTCTGGAGATGTCCAGGGATATACGTGGATTCGTATCGGTACACCGCGCTGGCATGAAGTTCGAGTTCCCGGAAAGCGTCGAACCCGAAGACGCTCCTCTCTCTCGGTTGAGTCCAGGTGGTTGCCGGTCCAAGCCTCCACAGGCGCTGGAGCTCGAACTTTTCCTCTGCTGGCATTCCGTAGAGGTCGCACAGAGTTCCGATCACCGGATACGTGAGCTGGGTACCTTCTCCGTCTTCCAGCCGCTGCATGGTCCTCGTGGAGCCGACCGCATCCACGATGTCTGGATGTCGCATCGGAAGACCGGCGCTCTTCCTTGCGATCTTGAGCTTCCTGCCGATGAGTTTGCGCCGCATAGAACTGGTTTCAAGTTCGTTGGCGATCGGACTGGTTGTCCGGTGCAGGGTTTCGGGTTTGCTCGTTGAACGGGTATGGCGAAGCCTTGGGAGATTGATGAGGGCCTGTGGGTGCGGATCGCGACGCTGTTGCCTGAGCATCGCCCCGGGTCACGCGGCCCGGTGCCGTTGGATGACCGGAAGTGCCTGCAAGGCGTCCTGTTCGTGCTCTACACCGGGATCAACTGGAAGCACCTGCCACCCGAACTCGGCTTTGGATCCGGCATCACCTGTTGGCGGCGGTTCCGCCGCTGGTGTGAGGCCGGAGTCTGGGACCGGCTCCATCATCTCTTGCTGTCCGAGCTGCATGCGCTCGGGGAGATCGACTGGTCCGCCGTCTGTCTTGACGGCTCGCATGTCAGGGCTAAAAAGGGGGCGAGGGCACCGGCCGCTCGCCGGTAGACCGGGGCAGGCCAGGCTCGAAGCACCACATCGCGTGCGACTCGACCGGGATCCCGCTCACGGTCATCACTACCGCGGGCAACGTGCCCGACATCAAGGCCGCGCCCGACCTGGTCGAAGCCATTCCACCCGTAGCCGGGAGAGTCGGCCGCCCCCGCCGGCGCCCTGACGTGATCCTGGCCGATGGTGGCTACGACTCCGCGGCCTTCCGGGACTGGCTGCGCACCAGGCGGATCGAGCCGATCATCCCGCAGCGCGGTGGCAAGAAGATCATCGGACTCGGCAAGATCCGCTGGGTAGTCGAGCAGGCCATCGCCCACCTCCACCAGTTCAAACGCCTCGCCATCCGCTGGGACCGTCTTCTGATCATGCATCAGGGCTTCATCAAACTCGCAGCGAGCCTCATTTGCTGGAGACGCCTCGCAAGGTCAATCTAGAACCTATTCAGACGATCATGAGTCCGGCACCGACGCAGATCGGAACCCAGACCCAGTCCAGCGGGTTCGGGGTGACGAGCCACAACCGGAACCGCTCGACGCCAGTGGTTGGGTCATCGGTGAGCATGCCGCGCCGCACCCAGTGGAAGCGGCCTTGATAGCGCAGAACGGCGATCAGCGTCCAGATGACGAACGGTGCCGACACCGAGAAGACGACGAGGCCCGTGACCGATCCTTCCCCCGCGAAGAGCTGCAGCGCTGCGAAAACGGCGGGAACGCCCGCAATGAGGTACGGGATACACAGGCCCAGCGCACCCATCATGATCGCCACGAGCAGGTCTTCCAAGGTCGCCGGCTTGTGCTGGAGGAACTGTCGCACCTGTTCCTTGGTGGTGAAGCGGAAGAAGGACTTCTCGTCCATGCGCGCCTCCGCCCGATGCGCCTCCCACAACTTGCGGTTCCTCGAGTAGCGTCCGCTTGCCGGCCCGAGCACTGGCGCCAGGCCGATGTACTTCGCCACGAACCCCGAGAAGACCCGTGCGAACACCAGACCCGGGTCCGGTATGCGCCTCTCCATCTGCTGTCTCCTACCTCGAACCGGTGCCGTTCATGCTGAAGACCCAAGCCTGGCAGACGTCCTCGACCGTAGGATATGAGGCCAGCTGTCGATAACGGGCGGGTCACCCGCGCGATAAAACACGACCGCATGGCCATCACGCCCGATCTTCAGCAAACTTGAAACCAGCTCATAGGAGTTTGTCGTGTCGCGTCGTTCCGCATCTTCTCAGTAAAGCAACCGCTACCAATTTCGCAACCCTCATCAAGGTTCAGTTCGATGTGGCGTGTGGCATGTGGCGTGTGGGCGTACTCCACACGCCACCGCCGACGGCCACAGCCTTGGGCCATGCACCAACTGCCACTGCCTGACCTGCGGTTTTGCTCTTGAATCATGCAATGCATCGCCCTACTGTCGACACATCGCGAGTCGTTCCGCATGAGAGGGGACAACGATGTTGCCAGCAGAGAATGGGAAGCCGTCGCCGGATCCGAGGCCGGATCCGTTGGTGCGCGGGGGATTCACCGACGGCGTGAACGAGTTCTGGGTGTACGCCTCAAGCCCGGTAGCACCCGACTCGCTTCAGGTGTGCGCCAATGGGAACCGCGCGGACCTCGTCCTGATCGTCTCCGGCCTGAACACCGGCATCGATCATGCGACGTGGGGCGACGAGTGGCGCTCCCGGCCGCCGGAGTGGCGCGCCTGGTTGAAGGACTGCGCCGCGCACGTCTTCGCCAACGGGAGCCTGCTCAAGGAGCGGCAGACCGGCACGCGCGCACGGAAGGCCCGGTGCTGCGATGGCTGAGACGAGCCTCGCCGAAGCCGAGCCGCATCCCGACGACAACGGCTGGCTCGGTGACTTCCACAGGGGCCCAGCGGTGTTCTCGGTGTTCCGGACCGGCCCGAACAACGGCGGTCACCCGCTGCTCCCGCCGGAGTACCGGATCACCTGCAACGACGGGGCCGGTCCGAGGGAGATCTGCCGGTTCACCATCGAGCCCGAGTTCGCTCCGGAATGGTTCGGCGCGTGGCGGAACGACGAGTGGTGCCCCTGGATCCTCAAGCGGGCCAAGCAGCTGATCGAGAACCCCGAGGTGTGAGCGGTGTCGACCGCCCGCCGCGCGGCGTAGCGATGCGTGGCGACCGCGTCAGGGGAGTGGGGGGGGGGGCGGGGGGGGGGGCGCCCCCCCCCCCCCGGGGGGGGGGGGGCCGGGGGGGGGGGGGGGCGGGGGGGGGGGCGGGGGGGGGGCGGGGGGGGGCGCCCCCCCCCCCCACTGCGTTCGGTGCTAGCCCTGGGGGAGGGCGGCGATGATGCGGGCGAGTTCGTTGCGGTCCACGCCGAAGGTGCTCACCTTGCGGTGGGTGCCGTTCGGGAGGGCCCGCATGATCTTGCCGGTGGCGACCTGGAAGTAGATGCTCTCGCCCTTGGGGGAGCCGTACGTGCGCGATTTGAAGCCGAGCGGCGAGTAGAGGCCCAGTTCGCCGTTGGCGGTGTCGAAGCGGAGGTACGGGTTCGTGGTCGAGAGGATGCCCATGAGCAGGAACAGCGGCCCCAGGATGAGGTAGATGCTGAAGCCGCCCAACGTGAGCGCGAACAGGGCGAGGACGGTGAGGAGGCTGCCGAGGACGATCATGAGCACCCGCTGGACGGTGCTGAGTCGGGCGGTGAGGAGGTAGGGGTTCTGCTGCTGCTGCGACATGTTCTATTCCTGTGGTTGTGAAGTGTGGGGTGCGCGCCAGGCTACCTCAGTAGTTGTTCCATTCGGATTCGACCCGGTCGAGGATCACCGGGTGCATGAGCGTGGAGGGCTCCATGTCCATGCGGTCCCGGTCGGGCGGGAAGACCTGGGCGGCTTCGATGAGCTCGGGGGTGAGAGACTGGAACGGGCCGATGGAGGTGTCGAGGCCGAGGCCGGGGGCGTCGCCGCCGGCTTGGATGAGCATGTAGCCCCAGTCGCCGAAGCTCGGCACGGAGACCCAGTACGGGGTGGGCGCGTAACCGGCAGCCTCCAAAGTGGAGGCAATGGTCCAGAACGTCTTGGGTGCGAAATACGGCGATCCGCTCTGCACGACCATGCGACCCGTCGCATTCAGGTGATCCGTTGCGAGGCCGTAGAACTCGACCGAATAGAGCTTCGCGGTCTCGGTCGCGTCGGGGTCGGGCATGTCGACGATGATCGAGTCCCACGTACCGGTCTGCTCGCGCAGCCACGTGAACGCGTCCGCGTTGACGACCTCGACCCTCGGGTCGTTCATCGAATCGCGGTTGAGGTCCACCAGGTCGTCGAATTCGCGCGCGAGTTCGGTGACCGCGCCGTCGAGGTCGACCAGGGTCACGGTCTCGACCTCGGGGTAGCGGAGGATTTCGCGCACGGCGAGGCCGTCGCCGCCGCCGAGGACCAGGACGTGCTCGCGCGGGCCGTTCATCGCCGGGTGCACCAGCGCCTCGTGGTACCGGTACTCGTCCACTGAGGAGAATTGCAGGTCGCCGTTGAGGTAGAGCCGCAGGTCCTGTTCGCCGAACGGCGAGGCCGCCTCGGTCATGACGATCTGCTGGTACTGGCTGTCCTCGCTGTAGACGATCGGGGCCGCGTACAGCGCCTGCCGGGCCGCCGTCTCGAACCGGTCCGTGTACGTGAACGCGGCGACCAGCAGCAGCGCCGTCAGTGCGGCGACGAGTGTGAGCAGCTGCTTCGCGGCCTTCGAGAGGTCGTCGCGGAACAGGATCCAGACCAGCAGCACCCCCGCGACCGCGTTCACCGCGCCCACCAGGAGCGCGCCCTGGATCTGCCCGAAGAAGGGCAGCAGGATGAACGGGAACGCCAGGCCGCCGATGAGCCCGCCCAGGTAGTCCGCCGCGTTCAGGTCCGCGACGGCCGCGCCCGCGGCCTGCTCCCGGATGCGCTGCAGCAGTTCCATGAGCAGCGGGATCTCCGCGCCGATCAGGAGTCCGATCGCCGCGGCGACCAGCACCAGCGGCAGGCTGTACAGGTCGGTCCATGAGAACGCCGCGTACAGCAGCATCACGCTGAACCCGCCCAGCAGCGCCAGCGCCAGCTCGACCGCCGCGAACGCCAGCGCGGGCCAGCGGCGCAGCGGCTTCGCCGCGAGCGCACCCAGGCCCATCGCGAACACCATGACCGCCAGGACGATCGACGCCTGCTTCGCGGTGTTCCCGACCAGGTAGGCGCCCAGGGTGATGAGCGCCAGTTCGTACACGAGGCCGCACGCCGAGACCGCGAACGCGGTGGCGAGCAGGCCGAAGCGCGCCAGGCGGACCCGGCGCGCCGGCATCACGGCTTGCGGGGCGACCTCAGTGGTCAAGACCGCATTGCTTTCTTCACGACGGCGCCGTTCACGACAGGGCCATGGCGATGACCCCGCCCAAGGCGACGTGCATCGCGGAGCTGACCCACACGGCCGGGTGCGGCTCCTCGTCGACGACGAGCGCGCCCAGCTGCCCGGGGGTGATCGCATCGAGGATGAGGAACGCGACGGCCATGGCGCCGAGGCCGATCACGCCGAACACGAACGTGGAGACCACGCCTTGGATGAGGTTGCCCTCGGAGGCCCAGATGGCGCCGACCACAATGAGGCCCACGCCGAGCAGGTTGGAGGACAGGAGGAGCGCGGCGTTGCGGTTGCGCTGGGTCCAGATGAGCTCCCCGAGCTTGCCGGGGGTGAGCCAGTCGACGATGAAGAACCCGAACACCATCAGGATGATGCCGATGACGCTGTAGGCGAGTGCGCCGGCGACGTCGCCCCCGAACCCTCCCAGCTGATTTTCAACCTGTGCGAGCATGATGGGCTGCCTTTCCCTTACTGGATTGGGTTCGGGTCACTTGCCGGAGCCGGGTCCGCCGCCGCGGAACGGCGAAGGGGGCGACGACGACCAGCCCCACAGGATGAACACGGACGAGTAGTGGTTGTAGCCGCTGCGGTAGTCGTGCAGCAGGATCTTCGAGCCGCCGTTGTAGGGCGAGACGGCCACGATGTGCTTGGAGTACTGCAGGTAGTACGTGCCGCCCGAGGAGCGCTCCTCGCGGGCTTCGGCGTCGTCGTCGATCTGGTCGGCCACCGTCGCCGGGGACGCGCTCGAGGTGTACGCCTTACCGCCGCCCTCGTCGAGGTTCGCCGCCCGCGTGTAGTGGTCGCGGATCGTGTCCGTCGGGTTCGAGAAGTTCGTGTTCATCAGGAACACCCCGCCGCAGCACAGGGCGAGCACGACGATGATCGCCGTCCAGTGCTTCCAGTTCAGGCCGCGGGTAGCGGGCGGCGGCGGGGGCGGCTGCTGGTTGCTCATCGGTGGTCCTCGGGTCGTCCTGTCGGGGAGTCGGTTCAGCTTACGGTCGCGCCGCTGCTGACTGGGGTACGCCGGCGCCGGTCGGCACCACAGTGCTCGTGGTGGTCACGACCTCGCCGTACTGCGGGTAGGTGTGGACGGTCCGCCACGACAGCGGCGCCGTCCCGGTGACCTCCAGCGCCGTGAGCGCGTCGAGGTCGTCCCCGAACACGCCCACCAGCAGGTCCGGTTCGCCGGTGCGCAGCACGGCCCGGTCGCGCAGCGACCGGACCCGTTGGCGCAGTTCGGGGACCGGGAGCTTCTCGACCTTGCACTCGTAGCGGTGCCGCCACGAGCCGACCCGCTGGCTGAACGCCTCGGGCAGGTCGGGCGCGAAGTCGGAGCGGTAGGCGAGGGTTTCGGCGATGAGCCCGTCGGGGGTCGCGACGACCGCCTGGTGGCTCGCGCCGAGGAGGCGCAGCGAGAGCCGCAGCGGACCCGCGTCGCGTTCCAGGAGGTCGAGCACCGGCATGGACGGGGCGTCGGGCCGGAAGGTGAGCGAGGCCGCCGAGACGTCGACGAACGGCACCTCGATATGCGCTATCAGCGTGGGCTCCAGGGTTGAGGCGGGGGCGTTGCGATGGGGTGAGCGGGGGGTCAGGCCTCTTCGCTCTGGTGGTAGATCGTGACCTGGTTGCGGTCCAGGGTAAGCCCCTTCGCCACCTCCCACTTGGCGTCGTCGCCGTACGCCTCAAACGAGAGCTTCTGGCCGCCCGGCCCCGCGTAGTCGTGGTAGCGCAGCGTACCGGTCGGCGCCAGGCCCGTCGTCGCCTCGCTCACGTACCGGGCCTTGCCCTTCTCGTCCGACCTGAACGACACGCCTTCGTGACTGAGCTCACGCGGCCCCGGCTGCAGGTCGGTGTCCGTGACCTCCTCCCACAGCACCAGCTCCACATCCGGGTCGGCCTCCACCGACAGCCAGCGCTTCACGCCCGTGCCGGTGTCGAGGAAGTGCTCGGCCCAGTGGTAGTCGCCCTCCGAGAGGCGCAGCGTGCCGCGCACCGCGAGGGTCTTGCCGTACAGCTCGACGAGGTCGGCGGCCTTGAGCCGCTTCGGGTCCCCGCGGAGCACGTCGGTGTCGGCGTCCGCGAACGGGTCGACCGGGGGACGGGGAGGGGCCGGTTCGCTCTTGCGGGAGTTCTTGCGCCACAGCCACCAGCCGACAAGCACGGCGGCGGCGATGAGCAGCAGGATGATGAAAGCTTCCATGGTGTTGCCTTCACTCGGTGGGTGCGGGATGGTTCCTTGACGTCACTCTACCGCCAAGTTGGCAATACTGGTGTAACCGCTGTGTCGCCTGAGAACCCTACGATGCCGTGGCAGATCCCTAAGATCTAGCCTGTAGACGGCCCACGACGAGGTGGGCCGAGTCGAATCGGACTGGAGATCGAGACGTGTTGGCGTTCATCGGCGACGAAGAGTTCCGCGAGACCCTCCCCGACCGGGAGGAACTGCTCCAGGAGGCCGCCCGGCTGGCCGGATCCGACGCATCACTGGCAAGGCTGGTCGAGCTCTACTGGAGCCTCGTCTCCGACGACGACCTCGTCGGACGCAGCGCCCAGCAGCTCCTCGAGACCACCGCCCACCACCGGCGCATGGCCGAAGTGCGCGCCCCCGGCCAGATCGCCCTCGAACTCGACTGCCCCGAGGACGCCGAAGGCCCCGACGCCGCCTCCTCCACCCGCGTCGACATCGTCTGCGACGACTCCCCGTTCCTCGTGGACTCCCTCACCGGCCTGTTCAACGAGCACGGCATCGACGTCTCCGTGTTCGTCCACCCCATCGTCCCCGTCCGCCGCGACGACGAGGGCGCCCTCACCGCGGCCCCCGCCGACGGCGGCCGCCCCGAATCCTGGATGCACATCGAGACGCAGCGCGTCGCCGACCCCGCGTTCCTCGCCGAACTCGAACAGGACATCCTCGAAGTCCTCTCCGACGTCAGCGCGTGCGTCACCGACTGGCAGGCCATGCGCGCCAAAGCCCTCCAGATCGCCGAAGACCTCGACCGCGTCGCCCACGGCGTTGAATGCACCACCCCGCTCCCCGTGCCCCCCAAGGACATCGACGACACCGTCGAACTGCTCCGCTGGCTCGCCGACGACAAGTTCACGTTCCTCGGCTTCCGCCAGTACCGGCTCACCGGCGAAGGCGACGACGAGGCGCTCACGCCCCTGGCCGAGACCGGCCTGGGCCTGCTGCGCAAGGCGCCCACCGCGCCGCGCCCGCTCTCCTCCTTCAACACCGACGCGCGCTCGCAGATCAGCGAGAAGCGGCTCCTGGTGATCACCAAGTCGAACGCCCGCTCCACCGTCCACCGCACGTCCTTCATGGACTACATCGGGGTGAAGACCTTCGACGCCAACGGGGAACCCGACGGCGAACTGCGCTTCCTCGGCCTGTTCACCTCCGCCGCGTACCTCTCGAGCGTCACCGAGCTGCCAGTGGTGCGCCGCAAAGTGGAGGACGTGCTCGCCCGCTCGGGCGTGACCCTCTCCTCCCACTCCGGGAAGGACCTCGTCACCGCCCTCGAGACCTACCCCCGCGACGAGCTGTTCCAGGCCCGCACCGACGACCTGTACACGACCGCGATGGGCGTACTGCGCCTCGCCGGGCGCCGCCGCCTGCGCCTGTTCGCGCGCCGGGACGTCTACGGCCGCTTCTACTCCTGCCTCGTCTACCTGCCGCGCGACCGGTACAACACCGAGAACCGGCAGAAGATCGAGGAGATCCTCCGCCGCCGCCTGCGCGGCTCCCAGATCGACTACGACGCCCGCGTCACCGAATCGGTGCTCGCCCGCCTCCACTTCGTGGTCCGCATCGACCCGTTCGCCGACCACCCGCCCGTCGACGTCGACGCGATCCAAGCCGAACTCGCCGACGCGACCCGGTCCTGGGACGCCGACCTCGTGCTCCAGCTCGACCACCACATCGGTGAGGGCCAGGCGCGGACCCTCGCGAAGGCCTACGCGAGCGCGTACCCGCCCGCGTACAAGGCCGAGCACCCGCCGATCGACGCCGCCAAGGACATCGCGAAGCTCGAGATGCTGCGCGAACCGGGCGACATGGAACTGCAGCTGTTCCGCCGCGGCGGCGACGACGCCGACGTCCACTTCAAGGTCTACGCGTTCGAGCAGCCAGTCGGGCTCTCCGAAGCGCTCCCGGTGCTGCGCCACCTCGGCGTGCGAGTCGCCGAGGAGCGCCCCTACCACATCAAACGCGCCGACGGCACCATCCACCTGCACGACTTCGGCCTCCAACTGCCCGGCCGAGCCGCCGAATCGGTGCCGCAGCTGCGCATCCGCTTCGAGAACGCGTTCCGCGCGGCCTGGACCGGCGAGGCCGAATCGGACCCGTTCAACGAGCTCGTGATCGCCGCCGGGCTCACCTGGCGGCAGGTCGTGGTGCTGCGCGCGCTCGCGAAATACCTGCGCCAGTGCGGGTTCGTGTTCTCCCAGGCGTTCATCGCCTCCACGCTGGGCGCCTACCCGGCGATCGCGGCGAACCTGGTGCGGCTCTTCGAAGCCCGCTTCGACCCGCGCGTCGGCGCCGACCGCGCCGCGGCCGTGGAGCGCATCGACGCGTCGCTCGCCGAAGGCCTCGCGGCCGTCCCCAACCTCGACGCCGACCGGATCCTGCGCGCCTTCCTGACACTGATCCGCTCGACCCTGCGGACCTCGTACTTCCAGCGCGCCGCCTCGGGCCGCCCGAAGGAGTACGTGGCGTTCAAATTCGACGCCAGGGCGATCGACTTCCTGCCCAAACCCCGCCCTATGTTCGAAGTGTTCGTGTACTCCCCGAACTTCGAGGGCGTCCACATGCGCTACGGGCGGGTCGCGCGCGGCGGCCTGCGCTGGTCGGACCGCAAGGAGGACTTCCGGACCGAGATCCTCGGGCTGGTGAAGGCCCAGGAAGTCAAGAACACCGTGATCACGCCGGTGGGCGCGAAGGGCGGGTTCGTGCTCAAGCGGACCGACTTCAACGACCGCGCCGATTTCCAGGCCGAAGGGGTCGCACGGTACCGGGAGTTCATCTCGGCGCTGCTCGACATCACCGACAACCGCGACGCCGACAACACGGTGGTGCCGCCGCCGAACGTCGTCCGACACGACGGCGACGACCCCTACCTCGTGGTCGCCGCCGACAAGGGCACGGCGACGTTCTCGGACGTCGCGAACGGCGTGGCCGCCGAATACGGGTTCTGGCTCGGCGACGCGTTCGCCTCCGGCGGCTCGGTCGGCTACGACCACAAGAAGATGGGCATCACCGCAAGGGGCGCCTGGGAATCGGTGAAACGCCACTTCCGCGCCGAAGGCCTGGACACCCAGGCACAGGACTTCACCGTCGTCGGCATCGGCGACATGGGCGGCGACGTGTTCGGCAACGGGATGCTGCTCTCCGAGCACATCCGGCTCGTGGCCGCGTTCAACCACATGCACATCTTCATCGACCCGAACCCGGTCGCCGCGGCGTCCTTCGCCGAGCGCCGCCGCCTGTTCGAACTGCCCCGCTCCACCTGGGCCGACTACGACCCGACCCTCATCTCCGCGGGCGGCGGCGTGTGGGAACGAGCCGCCAAATCCATCCCCGTCTCCGACGAGGTGCGCACCGCCCTCGGCATCGACGCCGACGTCAAGGACCTGACACCGCCCGAGCTCATCCGCGCCATCCTCACCGCCCCGGTCGACCTCCTGTGGAACGGCGGCATCGGCACCTACGTGAAGTCCTCGGCGCAGACCGACGCGGACGCGGGGGACAAGGCCAACGACGCCGTGCGCGTCAACGGCGAGCAACTGCGCTGCCGCGTGGTGGGCGAGGGCGGGAACCTCGGATTCACGCAGCTCGGCCGCATCGAGTACGCGCAGTCGGGCGGGCCCGAAGGCCTCGGCGGGCGCTGCAACACCGACTTCATCGACAACTCGGCCGGCGTCGACACCTCGGACCACGAGGTCAACATCAAGATCCTGCTGCGCTCGGCCGCACTCACCGGACGCGTCGACCCCGGCAGCCGCGACAAGCTGTTCATGGACATGGCCGACGACGTCGCCGAAGCGGTGCTCGCCGACAACTACGGGCAGAACATGGCGCTGGCGAACGCCCAGCGGCTCGGCGTGCGGCTCCTGCCCGTCCACATCCGACTCATGAAGTACCTGGAGAAGACCGTCAGCCTCGACCGCGAGATCGAGGGCCTGCCGAGCGACAAGCAGCTCAAGGAGCGGGTCGCCACGGGCACGGCGCTCACCGAGCCCGAACTCTCGGTGCTCCTGTCGTACGTGAAGATCTGGGCGAAGCGGGCGGTGCTCGACTCCGCACTGCCCGATGAGGACTGGACCGCGCCGGTGCTGCGCGAGTACTTCCCGGCGCCGCTGCGCGAACCGTACGCCGACCTCATGGCCGACCACCCGCTGCGGCGCGAGATCGTCGCGACCGCGGTCGTCGGCGAGGCAGTGAACCGCGCGGGCACGACGTTCCTGTTCCGCATCGCCGACGAGACCGGCGCCGACGTCGTGGACGTGGTGCGCGCGTACGTGATCATCCGGGACGCGTTCGGCCTGCCGGGGCTGTGGCGGCGCATCGAGGCGCTCGACAACCAGGTGCCGCAGGACGCGCAGATCGCGGGCATGCTGGTGATCCGCAGGCTGCTCGACCGGGGCGTGCGGTGGCTGGTGCAGCACCGGCGCGGGACCTTGGACGTGTCGGCGGAGATCGAGCGGCTGCGGCCGGGGCTCGCGGTGCTGCAGCCGCGGCTGCCGGAGCTGCTGCACGACTCCGAGGCGGTCGGGTTCGAGGAGTTCAGCGACGAGCTGGAGGAGCAGGGGATGCCCGCGCAGATCGCACGGGACGCCTCGGCGCCGATCTTCGGGTTCGGGCTGGTCGACGTGGTCGAATGCGCGCGGCTGTACGAGACGGATCTCGAGCAGACGGCCGAGGTGTACTACGAGATCGCGGCGCGGGTGCACCTCGACGCGATCCTCAACGAGATCTCGGCGCTGCCGCGCACGAACCGCTGGCAGACGCTGGCGCGGTCGGCGCTGCGGTACGACCTGTACGGCGCGATGGCGGCCCTGACCGCGAGCGTGCTCCAGACGAAGCCGGGCACGGAGCCGGCCGAGGCGGTCGATTCGTGGGCGGAGCGGAACGCCGCCGCGATCGCGATGCTGCACGAGGCGACGGCCGAGGCGGCGCGCTCGGACGAGAAGCTCGCGGTGCTGTCGGTCTCGCTGCGCCAGATCAGGAGCCTGGTCGAGACCGACGGGGAGTGAACGGAACCGGGGGTTTCGCGGGCAGGGTCCGAGCCGCTGAGGCCTGAATCGCGGGCCCCCGGTGCAAACCCTGACACGGGGGTCCGACGATTCAGGACCGGTTGCTCGGGCGGTGTGAGCGAGATCGCGCGGGCCGTCGGCGTTTACCGATCACGCGTTCGGCTTTCGCGCGCTAGCTGCGGCAGTGCCGGGTGGGAGCCCGTGGATAATGTGGGCTCGTAGGAGAAGGAAGTACGAATGCCGAAGAGCCACACCCCCGGGGTGCCGAAACTGCTGCGCGTCCTCAATGACCAGGCAGCGTTGAAGCTCCTGCTGGAAGACGGTCCCCAGACCCGCGCCCAGCTCGCCGAGCGGACCTCGATGTCGAAGGTCACCGCGTCGCAGATGATGGAGCGCCTCCAGTCCCGCGGCCTCGTCGAGGTCGTCGGCTCCAAGTCCGGCGGGCGCGGCCCCAACGCGTCGCTGTACGCGGCCGTGCCGACCTTCACGTACGTGGTCGGCATCGAGGTCGGCCCCGTGACCACGAAGGGCGCCTGCGCCGACTTCACGGGCCGCATCGTCGGCCGCGCCGAGATCGACGTCGAACATTCGACCGACCCGGTGGCCGTGGTCCGCCGCGTCGTGACCGACTCGGTCGCCGACGCGGGCGTCGAGATGTCGAAGGTGCAGCGGATCGTCCTCGGCACTCCCGGCGTCATCGACCCCGCGAGCGGCGACATCGGCTTCTCCTGGAACCTCCCGGCCTGGCACCGGGGCCTGCGCACCGCGCTGAACGAGGAGTTCACGCCGGACGTCGAGATCGAGAACGACGTCAACCTGGCCTGCCTCGCCGAGCAGCGCTCCGGCGGCGCGGGCGGGGCCACCGACTTCGTGTACGCGTGGTTCGGCGGGGGCCTCGGCCTCGGCGTCATCCTCAACGGCCGGCTCTACCGGGGCGCGAGCGGCGCCGCCGGCGAGATCGGCTTCCTGCCCGTCCCCGGCGGCGAACTGCCCACCGGCGGCGTCGTCACGCGCCTCTCCAAAGGCTCCTACCAGCGCGTCATCGGCGGCGACGCCGTCATCGACCTCGGCGCGAAGCACGGTTTCGAGGCCGCCGAACCCGAGGACGTCCTGACCCAGGCGATCGCCGCGGGCCCGGAGGGCGCGGCCTGCCTGGACGAGATCGCCCGCGGCATCGCCCTGGGCATCGTCGCCGTCTGCGTCCTCCTGGACCCCACGGTGGTCGTCCTCGGCGGGCCCGTCGGCTACGCGGGCGGGCTCGAACTCGCCGGGCGCGTCGCCGCCCAGACCTCCCAGCTCGCACCGGTCAACCCGAGCGTGGTCGCCGGATCGGTCGTCGACGAACCGGTCATGCGCGGCGCGATCCTCCACGGCCTCGACGCGGTCCGCGAAAGCCTCTTCGACTGAAACACCCCGACACCGCCTGGAACACACGACGCCGCCCGCGGCAATCCGCGGGCGGCGTCGCTCCGTTCACTCTCGGCTCAAGCAGTGATATGCCACGCGGCACGTATCACGCGCCACCGCACGGGCTCGGCCCCAGCGGCTCTCGCCCTCGGAACACAGTGGCATATCACGTGCCACACGCCACCGATCTGGTGTTGTTCCAACGGCTCTCCCCGCTGGAACACAGTGGCATATCACGCATCACGCGCTACCGCACGGAGGCGGCTATGACACGTCGCGCCGCTGGAACGCCCACGTCGCCAACACCGCGAACCCGAGCACGATCCCGCCGAGCAGCAGCCCGGCCTCGCTCGCGGTGATGACCATGACATCCGCCGTCTCCGCATAGAGATCGGTCCAGTCGTACAGCTCCGTCTTCCCGTCGACCCACGCCGTCACCCACGTGTACAACGACAAACGCTCCGAGAACGGCATCTGCAGCGCCATGGCCGCGATCCGCACCAGCATGTCGCCGACGATCAGGTAACCGGCGATGATCCCGCCGGAGATCGCCGTGTGCCGCCCCAGCATCGCCAGCGACGCGCCGAGCACCGTCATGCCGACCGACAGCACCGCGGCGCGCGCGAACTTCGGCAGGTTCTCGTCCCACCACCCCGCGTCCACACCGCTGACATCACCGCGGACGGACGCGGCCAAGTACAGCAGCCCGAACGCGAGCAGCATCAGCGCGAGCACCGCCGCCGCGCACACCGCCGCCGCGGCACCGAGCTTCGTACCCCACACCCGCATCCGGTTCGGGTGCCACAGCAGCAGGTTCGCCATGCCCCCGCTCGACCACTCGGCGCCGATCGCCGACGACGCGAGCATCATCATGACCAGGCCCGCGACGATCGCCACGCCGATGAGCAGCAGCGGGCTCTCCTCGGCGAAGTCGAACGTGTACGTCCAGATGAGATCCTCGGCCGTCCACACGCCGAAGAGTTCGGCGCAGGCCTCCTCGTGGCTCAGCCCGTCGTAGTACGGGTCGTCTTCGACCCATTCGTAATCGGGCCCTTCGAGATACGCCTCGTCCTCGATGCACGCCTCGTACTCGTAGTTCTCCTCGTTCATCCGGTCGGCCTCGGCCTGCGCCTCCTCGAGCGCCTCCGCCGTCGGGCCCTTGCTCGACGTGAACCAGAAGACCCCGGCCAGCACCAGCACCCCGGCCGCCGCGATGATCCCGAAGATCAGCGACAGGCGGCGGCGCGCGATGCGCCGCAATTCGGCTTTGAACAGGTTCACCGCTCGGCCCCTTCCGACTCGACCTCGATCGTCACGTCGCCGACAGCGACCTCGGCCGGCGCCGCCGGCACCACCGCCGACTCCCCGATCTGCACGGTCTGCCCCGGCACCGGCGCCGTGCCGGTCAGCTCCAGGAACACCGACTCCAGGTTCTTCGTCTCGGTCCGCAACTCGGACAGGTAGATGCCCGCGTCAGCGAGCGTCTTCGTCACCCAAGAGGCCTCCGGTGCGCCCCTGACCACGAGCCGGTCGCGGTCGACCGAAGCCGTCACCGCCGCCTTCGCCGCGTCGAGCGAACCCGAAGCCGCCGTGAGCGCCTCCGCCGCCTCCGGCAGCGACGCCGCGTCCGGGAACCTGACCGTCAGACTCGAATCGCCGTGACCGGCGATGATGTCGGCGACGCTGCCGTCCACGATGCGCCGTCCCCTGGAGACGATCGTCATCGAGTCGCACAACTGCTGCACCTCGGAGAGCAGGTGCGAACTGACCACCACGGTCACGCCCTGCGAATGCGCGAGCCACTGCAGCAGCTCGCGCATGTGGTGGATCCCGGCCGGGTCGAGGCCGTTCGCCGGCTCGTCCAGGATCAGCAGCTGCGGCTGCTTCAGCAGCGCCTGCGCGACCGCGAGGCGCTGGCGCATGCCCAGCGAATAGCCCTTGACGGACGCCTTCGCGGCGTCGCGCAGACCCACCTGCTCCAGGACCTCCTCGACGCGCGTCTTCGAGACGCCCGCGCTCTCGGCGAGCAGCTGGAGCGTGAGGCGCCCGGAGAAGTGCTTGAAGAACTGGGGGGACTCGACGACCGCGCCGATCCGCGCGACCACGTCCGGCAGGCGCTGGGGCACCTCTTCGCCGAAGATCCGCATGGTCCCGCCGTCGACGCGGATGAGACCGAGCAGGGCCCGCAGGGTCGTGGTCTTCCCGGAGCCGTTCGGGCCCAGGAAGCCGTGCACCTGGCCGGCGGCGACCTCGAGGTCGAGGCCGTCCAAAGCGTTGTGCGGCTGACGGAAGGCCCTCGAATAGGTCTTCCTCAGCCCCGAAATCTCGATGATGGGGGGCATCTGCTCATTCCAGTTAGGACGTACATGGTCAGGGTGTCCGGACGCGGGTGCGGCGGCACCGGGTGGCGCCTCCGCCCGCGGGACCGGCGTCCCTAGGTCAGACGCCGCCAGGCGCGGCGTCGTTGCACGGCCCGGGGACTCGCTCCGGGACGCCGACGGGGCATTCGCCCGTGTGTCGCAGCCCCGCCGCCGAGGGCCGCCCGCGCCCGCTCCTCCGGAGCCCGTGGTTTCATTGACCCGTGGCTCAGTCTGAACGCGTCCTCGACCTGTCCGGCGTCACCGTCCGACGCGGCGGCAACCAGCTCCTCGACGGCATCGACTGGCAAGTCGACGCCTCACAGCGCTGGGTCGTCCTCGGCCCCAACGGCGCCGGGAAGACGACGCTGCTCAACCTAGCGGCAGCCCGCAACCACCCGACCTCGGGCGTGGTGGAGATCCTCGGCGAACGCCTCGGCCGCGTCGACGTGTTCGAACTGCGCCCGCGCATCGGCCTGACCACCACCCAGGTCGCCGACGCCATCCCGAACGACGAGAAGGCCTTCGACGTCGTCCGCACCGCCGCCTGGGGCATGATGGGCCACTGGCGCGAGGAGTACGACCCGCAGGACGACGAGCGCGCCGGATCGCTCATGCGCTGGCTCGGCGTCGCGCAGCTCGCCGACCGGCTGTTCGGGACGCTCTCGGAGGGCGAACGCAAGCGCGTCCTCATCGCCCGGGCGCTCATGACCGACCCGGAGCTGCTGCTGCTCGACGAGCCCGCGGCCGGGCTCGACCTGGGCGCGCGCGAAGCGCTCGTGGCGACACTCGCGGGCCTCGCCCGAGACGAGGCCGCCCCGGCCCTGGTGCTCGTGACCCACCACGTGGAGGAGATCCCGCCCGGGTTCACCCACGCGCTGGTCCTCTCGGGCGGCGGCGTGGTCGCCGCCGGCCCGATCGCGGAGGCCCTCACCTCCGAGACCCTCTCCAAGGCCTTCGGCCTCCCGCTCACCCTCACCGCCAACGGCAACCGCTACACCGCCACCGCCGCCTGACCGCAAAGCGTGAACCGCGCCACCCTCGCGCGGAACCCGCCCGAAAATGTCGCACCCCAATGCCAGGGTGTTGACCGGGGCCCGGAACACGGCCCCAGCGCCTCGGCCCCTGCCCTCGTTTTCCCGCCCCGGAGGCTCCCCTCACACGCGCAGCGTTCGCCGCGCATGGGCGCCACCGGTTAGGCTGACCCGGTGAGATTTCGGTGGTGGCGTGCGACGGTCGTGACGGCCGTCGCCGTTTTCGCGCTCGTCTACCTCGCCGGCCTGACCCGCCTCGGCGAGGCCGAAGCCGACCAGCTCCAAGCGGTCCCCGTCCTCGCGGCCGACCCCGCGGGCGAGCTCGCCGCGCTGCGCTCCGACGCCCCGGTCCCCGGCGACGACCCGGCCGCCGCACTCGAGTCGGCCCTCGCCGATCCCGCGACCGCCGCCGAGCTCGTCGCCGCCGAACCCACCGCCGACTCCGGCGAACTCGGCGCCGCCCTCGCCGACCTCTACGACGCCGGCGGCGACCTCGACCCCCTCGACGTCAACGCCTTCTTCACCGGCCTCGGCGAGGACGCCACCGCCTGGCTCGCCGTCCTCTACCCCTCCGTCGTCGCCGAGATGCCCGGCGCCCCCTTCGACGCCCGCATCACCGCCAACCAGCTCATCCTCGAAGCCACCACGGCGGCCTCCGCCGCCTACGACAGCCCCTCACGGCCCTGGTCCGACGAGGCCGAGCGGCCCGCCCGCGAAGAACTCCAGGCGCTCGTCGGCACCGACCGCCAGTTCCTCTACCTCGACCCCTACAACAACAACGGCGACGGCTCCTGGATCGAAGTCGTCGGCGACCTCGACACCGCCGAGAACGTCGCCGTCCTCGTCCCCGGCGGCTCCGCCGTCCTCTCCAGCGAGAACTTCGAGCTCTACTACAACCGCGCCAAATCCTTCGTCGACGCCGCCGACGGCGAACTCGCCATCGTCGTCTGGGCCGCCGCCTCCTGGCCCTCCGGCTGGGTCGAGGAGTCCTGGGCCTCCTGGTCGCAGGTCGCCGCCGAAAGCCTCGCGTCCTTCACGTTCGACCTGCGCAACCAGATCGGCGAGGACACCCCGCTCACCCTCACCGGCCACTCCTACGGCGGCGCCGTCATCGGCTACGCCGAGACCTACGACCTCGAAGCCGACCGGGTCCTCCACATCGCCTCAGCCGGCATGGGCAACGACGTCTACAGCCCCGCCGACTACACCGAGCCCTGCCGCCCCCGCTACTCGATCACCGGCCCCGGCGACCCGATCTCCTACGTCCAGGGCATGCCCTACGTGCCGCTCCTCGGCCACGGCGCCGACCCCGACGACTTCCCCGGGAACCGCAACCTCGTCACCGGCAACCTCTCCGACGCCCCCGACGCCGTCGACGACTACGGCCTCAGCCTCGCCGACCAGGGCATCTCCGGCAAACCCGTCGAAGGCGTCCACTCGCACTCGGAGATCTTCTACCCCGAGTCCGACGCGTGGAACAACATCTTCAAGGTCCTGCTCGGCGAGACCCCCGAACTCGCCGCCGAGCAGCCCGAACCCTACGAAGCCTGCTCCTAGACGACGCGAAACGGGCGCGGCGGCCCCTACCGGGCCGGGCACCGCGCCCGTTCACAACAACTCCTAGCGCTCGAGCAGCAGCCCGAGATGCTTCTCCACCACCGGCAGGACCTCCTCGACCGTGACCTCGCGGCCCAGCTCCTGCGACAGGCTCGTCACGTCCGCATCGGTGATCGCGCACGGCGCGATCCGCTCCCAGTAGCTCATGTCCGGGTTGCAGTTCAGCGCGAAGCCGTGCATGGTCGTCGCCCAACGCACCCGCACCCCGATCGCGCAGATCTTCCGCTCCGGGCCCCGATCGTCCTCCGGCAGCCACACGCCCGTGCGGTCGTGCATCCGCCCGCGCGCCGACACGACCCCGAACTCGTGGCAGACCGCCGCGATCGCGTCCTCCACCCGCCGCACGTAGCCGACCACATCGACCTTGTTGCGCATCTTCATGATCGGGTAGCCGACCAGCTGCCCCGGCCCGTGCCACGTGATCTGCCCGCCCCGGTCGACCGTGACGACCGGCGTGCCGTCCTGCGGCAGCGCCCACGTCTCGGTCCGGCGCCCGGCGGTGTACACGCTCGGATGCTCGAGGAGCAGCACGGTATCGCCGATCTCATCGTCGATCCGCCGCTGCTGCAGCTCCTTCTGGTAGTCCCAGGCCTCCTGGTAGTCCACCAGGCCGCGCCGTTCGACGGTGATCTTCCCGCCTGCGACGCTCGCGGTTCCCACGGTTGCGGTCATGGATCGACACTAAACCCGGAGGCGCCCGCCCGGCCACCGGACGCCGTGCGCGTCACGATTGTTCCGGCCACGAGTCGTACCCGTTATGCGAAGGTCGTTCTTTATAAAACTGTTGCCCAACTGCCGACGAGTTGCGGCTGGGGCCGCCCCGCTAACCGCGCGTGAGCTGTCACACTACTATTTCCAGGTACTTCAGACAATCCGCTCGCCCCGCGCCAGTCGAGGGTTGCACACGACAACAGGGACACGAATGGAAGCAACGCAGCCGAAGGCACCGATGGTCAGCATCTCCGGCGTCAACAAGCACTTCGGAGACCTGCACGCGCTCAAGGACATCGACCTGACCGTGGAGGACGGCGAGGTGGTGGTCCTCATCGGACCCTCAGGCTCCGGAAAATCCACCCTGTGCCGCACCATCAACCGGCTCGAAACCGTGGAAAGCGGCGAGATCACCGTGGGCGGCAAACCGCTCCCGGCCGAGGGCCGCGCGCTCGCGAACCTGCGCGCCGACGTCGGCATGGTCTTCCAGCACTTCAACCTGTTCGCGCACCTCACCGTGCTGCAGAACATCACGCTCGGCCCGATCAAGGTGCGCCGCACGCCGAAAGCGAAAGCCGAAGCCCGCGCCCGCCAGCTCCTCGAACGCGTGGGCCTCGCCGAGAAGGCCGACGCCTTCCCGTCGCAGCTCTCCGGCGGCCAGCAGCAGCGCGTCGCGATCGCCCGCGGCCTCGCGATGGACCCCAAGCTCATGATGTTCGACGAGCCGACCTCCGCGCTCGACCCCGAGATGATCAACGAGGTCCTCGACGTCATGCAGGACCTCGCCCGCGAAGGCATGACGATGGTCGTGGTCACCCACGAGATGGGCTTCGCCCGCCGCGCGGCCAACCGGGTCGTGTTCATGGCCGAGGGCCAGATCGTCGAGACCGCCACGCCGGACGAGTTCTTCGACAACCCGAAGACCGAGCGCGCCCAGGACTTCCTGGCCAAGGTCATGACGCACTAAGCCACCGAAACCACCACACCGTTGCCCGCTTAGGAAAGGACACATCCGAATGCGCATGTTCCGCAGAACCGCCGTCGCCGCCATGGCCGCCGTGGCGATGTCGCTCGCCGCCTGCTCCGGCGAAGCCAGCCAGGACCAAGAGGAGCAGGACAAGCTCGAAGACGAGGTCGGCGCCTACTCCATGGAGCAGGCCACCGAGATCCCCGAGGGCCTCATCAAGGAGATCCAGGACAAGGGCGTCCTCGTCGTCGGCTCCAAGTTCGACCAGCCGCTCATCGGCCAGAAGGACACCGCCTCCGGCAAGATCGAGGGCTTCGACGCCGAAATGGGGCGCCTGCTCGCGCAGCGCATCTTCGGCACCGTCGACGAGGAGGGCGAGGACGCGAACCTCCAGTTCGTCGAGACCACCTCGCAGAACCGCGAGACCTACATCAACGACGGCACCGTCGACGTGGTCATCGCGTCCTACTCGATGTACCCCGAGCGGCTCGAGAAGTTCGACTTCGCCGGCCCGTACTTCGAGACCGGCCAGAACGTCATGGTCCAGGCCTCCAACACCGACATCAACTCGGTGGCCGACCTCGCCGGCAAGGACGTCTGCATCGCCGAGGGCTCGGGCTCGATCGAAAACCTGGAAACGGAGAACCCGCAGGCCAAGATCACGCCGCTCGTCGACTACGCCGCCTGCGCCGAGGCCCTCGAGAACGGCCAGACCGACGCGGTCAGCACCGACGAGACCATCCTCTACGGCTTCACCGTCGACAAGCCCGACGCGTTCCGCGTCCTCGACTCCGCGAACATCTTCACCGAAGAGCCCTACGGCGTCGGCATGAAGCTCGGGGAGACCGACGCGCGCATGTTCATCAACGACATGATCGAAGAGGCCACCGCCAACGGCGACTGGCAGAAGGCCTTCGACCTGACCTTCGGCGCCGCCGGCATGCCCGCCCCGGCCCAGATGCCGGTCCCGAACCGCTACTAGGTCCGCAACATTCGGTACGGCGGCGGGGGGGGGGGGGGGGGGGCCCCCCCCCCCCCCCGGGGGGGGCGGGCGGGGGGGTGGGGGGGAAGAGGCCGCGGCCCGCCCCCCCCCCCCCCCCGCCCGCCTTATGGAGGAGTCCGCTTGTTCGACAATTTCGACCTCATGGTCGCCGCCCTCGGGGCAGGCGCCTGGACCACCGTGTGGGTCACGCTCACCAGCTTCACCATCGCCCTCGTCATCGGCATGGTCCTCGTGATCATGCACGTCAGCCCCGCACTCCCGGCGCGCTGGGCGGCCAACGCCTACACCCAGCTGTTCCGGAACATCCCGCTCCTGGCGGTCCTGTTCATCATGTTCTTCGGCCTGCCGAAGGTCGGGATCGTCGCCGACAGCTGGGTCTGGGCCCTGCTCGGGCTCGGCATGTACACCGGCGCGTTCGTCGGCGAGACCCTGCGCTCGGGCATCAACTCGATCCCCCTCGGCCAAGCCGAGGCCGCACGGTCGATCGGCCTCACCTTCGGGCAGTCCCTGAAGGGCGTGATCCTGCCGCAGGCCGTCCGCGCCGTCATCCCGCCCCTCGGCTCACTCCTGATCGCCCTGGTCAAGAACAGCGCCCTGGTGCTCGCCATCGGCGTCACCGAGCTGACCGCCCAGTCCCGGAGGCTCATCGAGGACAACGAGAGCCGCTTCGACCTGTGGGGGGTCGTCATCGGCGTCACGGTCAGCTACCTGCTGATCGCCTTCGTCCTCAGCTACCTGGTGCGGCTCGTCGAGCGACGCACCGCCTTCGTCCGATGAGAGCGGGTGACTCATGAGCAGACAGCAAGAGAGCACGGTCCTGTTCGACGCGCTCGGCCCCAAGGGCCGCCGCAACTCGAACATCGCCTCCATCGTCTCCGCGGTCGTCATCCTCGGCGTGCTGGCCTTCGTCGTCAGCGTGCTCGCCGCGGAAGGCTTCTTCGAGCAGTCCCGGTGGGTGAACCCGCTCGACGCGCTCGTCGTGCAGACCACCTGGATCCCCTCGATCCTCGACACCCTCACCGCCTTCGCGCTCGGCTCGATCCTCGCGCTCATCCTCGGCGTGATCTTCGGCTTCGGGCGGATCTCGCGGTTCGGCCTGACCCGCTGGGCCTCAACGGTGTACGTGCAGTTCTTCCGGTCGTTGCCACTGGTGCTGCTCATCTGGATCTCGTTCACCATCGACGGGTACTTCGGGTTCACCACCGGCGAGCTCGGCTGGAGCAACGACGCTCGGCGCCTCACGTTCCTCGTCCTCGGCCTCGGCATCTACAACGGCGCGATCCTCGCCGAGATCCTCCGCGCCGGCGTCGCGGCGCTGCCGCCGGGCCAGGCCATGGCCGGGTACGCGGTCGGCCTGCGCCACGGGCAGGTCCAGCGGCTCATCGTGCTGCCGCAGGTCCTGCGGAACATGCTCCCGGCGGTGCTGGCGCAACTGGTGATCCTCCTCAAGGACACCTCGCTCGGCTACGTCATCACCTACCCCGAGCTGCTGCACTCGGCCAATATCATCGGCCGCGACTACAGCAACTCCTTCCTCCAGGCGCTCGTCATCGCCGCGTTCATCTACTTCGTGATGGCCTACGCCCTCTCGAAGCTGGTGGTCGTGGCCGAGCGGCGCCTGCGCAAGAAGACCGCCGCCCCGGCCGCGCGCGTCCAGCAGATCGAGCAGGCCGCCTTCATCGCCGAGTAGCACGTCACACATCACGCATCACGCACTACCGAGGGCCCCGTCGCATCCGCGGCGGGGCCCTCGCCGTCGCGCGCACCGCGCCCGCCGGCGCCACCGGGCGGGCACGGCCGCGTCACGCTCCGCCACGGGCGCACATGAGGCACAAGCGCATTCGGACCCTGATACCCTCCATTTGAAACCAGCAACCATTTTCAATTGGTGGGGGACCACGACAATGAAACTCGCCTTCGTCGGCAAGGGCGGCTCCGGCAAGACCACGATGGCCTCGCTGTTCGCACGCCGCGCAGCAGCCCTCGGACACCCGGTCATGGCCATCGACGCCGACATCAACCAGCACCTCGCCGCCGCACTCGGCCTCGACCCCGAAGCCGCCGCCATGGGCCCCGTCCTCGGCGAACACCTCCACGACATCAAGGACTACCTGCGCGGCACCAACCCGCTCATCCCCTCCGCCGACCTCATGCTCAAGACCACCCCGCCCGGACCCGGCTCCCGACTCCTCACCGTCAGCGAAGCCAACCCGGTCTTCGACCAGCTCTTCACCGAACACGAAGGCATCCGCTTCGCCGCCACCGGCGGCTTCGTCGACGACGACCTCGGCGTCTCCTGCTACCACTCCAAAGTCGGCGCCGTCGAACTCCTCCTCAACCACCTCGTCGACGGCACCGGCGAATTCGTCGTCGTCGACATGGTCGCCGGCGCCGAAGCCTTCGCCTCCGGCATGTTCACCCGCTTCGACCACACCTTCCTCGTGTGCGAACCGACCCTCCGCAGCGTCGGCGTCTACAAGCAGTACCTCGGCTACGCCGAAGACTACGACGTACGGATCTCCGTGATCGGCAACAAGATCGACGACGAAGACGACGTCGCGTTCCTCCGCGAGCACGTCGGCCACGCCCTCATCGGCTGGTGCACCCGCTCCAAATACGTCAAAGCCGCCGAACGCGGCAGCGTCGGCCCCGTCGACGCCCTCGAACCCGAGAACCTCGCCGTCGTCGACGCCGCCCGCGAACGGGCCGTCACCGACGGCAAAGACTGGGCCAAATTCACCCGCCAAGCCCACGACTTCCACCGCAAGGCCGCGCTGGCCTGGGGCAACGACCGCGCCGGCGTGGACCTCGCCGGCCAGATCGCGCCCGGATACGTCCTCGGGGAGCACCTGCTCCGCGCCCAGACGGTCTGACCGTTGGCCGCCCAGCGCCGTGCGGCCCCGACCGGACGCTCGCGCCTCGGACTGAACTATTCAGGACCTCTCTGCGTCGATTTCCCGACAGCGGAGGGTCACCGCGACCGAGCACAATGAACCGATTCGAACCGAGAGGAGAACGCATGTCCCTTGACGTCTCTGAAGACCTGCTCGCCAAGGCCCAGGCAGGGGAGGTGACCGACGCCGACTTCATCGACTGCATCAAGCAGTCGCTGCCGTTCGCGTGGGAGCTCATCGCGAAGGTCGTGAACGACCTCAAGAACGGCGTCGTCTCGTCGAGCGGCTCTGCGCAGTTCGCCGACAACACCACGCCGCCGCCGGACGAGCAGTCCCGCGGGCAACTGCTGCGGGTCCTCGCCTCGGACGCGATGCGCAACGCGCTGGAACGCCACTACGGCGTGAAGCTCGCCTTCGAGAACTGCCACCGGGTGGCGGCGTTCCCGCTGTCCGAGGTCGACTCGGACACCTACCGGAACTTCATCTCCCCGCGCGGGCAGCTGCTCAACCAGTCGCCGGAGCTGCGCGACTGCTGAGCCCGCGGCCCAGCGCCAACGTGAGACAGGTCGAACGGGCCGGCGGGACACTCGTCCCGCCGGCCCGTTCGGCGTCTATTGGGGACGCCTGGTGATGAGGAAGTCCCGCACGAGCTCCTCGCCCTGCTTCACCAAGGGCCGCAAGATCTTCAACCGCGATAGGGCGACGACGCGGGCGGCGAGCGGCGCGGTGCGCTTCGCCAGCTCGCGGGACTTCTCCTGGCCGGGGGAGGCGTCGTAGACCCAGTACAGGACCACCACCATCTGGTGGAGCCAGAGCATCTCCGGCAGGATGTCCGCCATGTCCTTGGGGACCTTCGTCTTCGAGCCCTCCAGGACCTCCCGGTAGAGCGCGATGTCCCGGTCGCGGCTCTCCGTCGAATCCGCGGAGAACGGGCTCAGCGGGCTCGACGGGTCGGCGGCGTTCCTGAAGAACTGGCCCGCGAACGCGTGGTAGGGCCCGGCGATGTCGAGCCAGGCGAGCAGCGCCGCCTCGATCCGCTCCGCGAGCGTCTCCTTGCCGTCGAGCAGGCGGGGGGTCAGCTCCGCGTGGCGGGTGGTTGCCTGCTCGTAGAAGCCCTGGATGAGGTGTTCCTTGGACTTGAAGTAGTAGTACGCGTTGCCTACGGACACACCGGCCTCGGCGGCGATCGCGCGCATCGTGGTCTTGTCGTAGCCGCGTTCGGCGAACATGTCGAGCGCGGTCTCGATGATGCGCTGCCGCGTCCGCTCGCCTTTGGAGAGGCGGGCGGACGCGTCGGAGGACTCGGCTTCGGTGCTCACGCAGGCGATCCTACTTGGGTCAGGCGCCGTGCGCCTGGGGCCGCTGCGGCGGCATCGGCGGTTCCAGGGCGGCGAGGGCGCGGGCGTCGACGTGGGCGCGCTTGCGGAAGCCGTTGAGCACGATCACGTTGAGGACGTGAAGGACGCCGAGCACGAGGAGCACGGCGCCGATCTTGACGGCGACGGTCTCGAAGACGCCTCGCGCGTCGGGGATGGCGTCGGCGGTGCGCAGCCACAGCGCCACGAACCCGAAGTTCAGCAGGTAGAAGCCGACCTGCAGCAGCTTGTTGACGGCGCGGGCGAGCTGCTCGTCGCCGGCGAAGACGTCCTTGATGAAGTGGTAGCCGTTCGCGCCCAGGGTGCGGGCGACCCAGACGGTGAGGGGGATGGCGACGAGGAGGTAGGCGATGTAGCCGATGACTGCCAGGTCCATGACCGGCTCCGTTCTCTGCGGGGTTCGGTACTTTGAGTTGAACACGTTCAACTTCTCTCTCGAACCTACCCCCTGTCTTGAACACGTTCAAGTTCGGAGCGGAAATATGGCGGACGACACGGCGACACCCCGCCTGTAGGCTTGCCGCGTGACTGTTGCGGTGCGAGTGATCCCCTGCCTGGACGTGGATGCCGGGCGAGTCGTCAAAGGCGTGAACTTCGAGAACCTGCGCGACGCGGGCGACCCCGTCGAGCTCGCCGCCGCCTACGACGCGGCTGGCGCCGACGAGCTGACGTTCCTCGACGTCAGCGCCTCCTCAGGGGACCGCGCGACCATGTACGACGTCGTCGCCCGCACCGCCGAGCAGGTCTTCATCCCCCTCACCGTCGGCGGTGGCGTCCGCACCCCCGACGACGTCGACCGGCTGCTGCGCGCCGGCGCCGACAAAGTCGGCATCAACACCGCCGCCATCGCCCGGCCCGAGGTCATCTCCGAGATCGCCGAACGCTTCGGCAACCAGGTGCTCGTGCTCTCGGCCGACGTCGCCTCCGGACGCGACACCGACTCAGGGTGGGAGGTCACCACCCACGGCGGCCAGAAGCGCTCCACCGGGCTCGACGCCGTCGAATGGTGCGCCCGCGCCGCCGAACTCGGCGCAGGCGAGATCCTCCTCAACTCGATCGACTCCGACGGCATGAAGCAGGGCTTCGACCTCAAACTCATCGCGGCCGTCCGCGCCGCCGTCGACATCCCGCTGATCGCCTCCGGCGGCGCGGGCAAAGCCGCCGACTTCCCTCCCGCGGTCGACGCCGGCGCCGACGCGGTCCTCGCGGCCTCGATCTTCCACTTCGGCGACGTCGCGATCGCCGAAGTGAAGCAGGAACTGAAGCGCGCGGGACACCCGGTCCGATAAGACGGCCGGTTTCGCGGACGGCGGAATGCGAGCGGAGAGTCTCCATAAAACGGACATCGATGGGCCCAATCGCTGCGAAGCTTGCGAGCCGTACATCGGCGCGGCGTCAACCCTGACCTAGGGGTACAACAGGTTGCCGACCAGCGCCGCACCGTGCGTGACCGTGCCGTTCGATGCCGCCGGGTCGAATCGCGGTTGGCGACTGTCGTCAGCGCGAGGCATGATTGCTAGCGGTTGCTTGCCGACCGGCTAGCCAGCGCACGCGACGGCTGGCGCCCGTACCCACCGACCGGAGACCCAATGACGCTGCCCACCGGCGCCGACACACCGTCGTCCCTCGACGACCAGCCCGTCGACGACCGCATCCTCCGCCAAGGACTGCGCAACATCGGCGACATGATCCGGCTCGAGCCCAAACCCTTCGCGATCGGCGCCGCCGGCGCCATGGCCAACACCGCCGTCACCCTCTTCCTCTCCTTCGTCGTCGGCTGGGTCGTCTCCGGCATCGCCGTACCCGCCTACGAGAACGGCGAAGTCGCGTTCGGCACCGTCATGGTCGGCGTCGCCGCACTGCTCGGCACCTCCATCGTCCGCTTCTCCACCATGTGCGCCCGCCGCATCGGCGCCGGCGTCATGATGTTCGGCGTCCAAGCCCACTGGCGCCGCCGCATCACCCGCCGCTACCTCGCCCTCCCCGTCTCCTGGCACCAGAAACACCCCACCGGCACCCTCCTCTCCAACGCCAACGCCGACGTCGAGGCCGCCACCCGACCCCTCGCCCCACTGCCCTTCGCCGTCGGCACCCTCTTCATGGTCGTCGTCGCCATGGGCGCGTTCTTCTGGATCGACTGGGCCATCGCCATGGTCGCCCTCGGCATGTTCCCCACCCTCTTCGCCCTCAACGCCCTCTTCGCCACCAAAATGGCCCCCCGCGCCAAACGCGCCCAAGAACTCCGCGCCGAAGTCTCCGCCGTCGGCCACGAATCCTTCGACGGCGCCCTCGTCGTCAAAGCCATGGGACGCGAAGCCGCCGAAACCGAACGCTTCAGCGCCTCCGCCGAAGCACTGCGCGACGCCATGATCGGCGTCGGCCGCCTCCGCGCCGCCTTCGAACCCGCCATCTCCGGACTCCCCGAAATCGGCGTCCTCGTCGCCCTCCTCGTCGGCCTCGCCCGCTTCGAAGCCGGAGCGATCGACCTCGGCCAACTCGTCACCGTCTCCTTCATGTTCTCCGTCCTCGCCTTCCCCGTCCGCGCCATCGGCTGGGTCCTCGGCGACCTCCCCGGCTCCGTCGTCGGCCGCCGCCGCGTCGACCACGTCCTCTCCGCCACCGGCGACATGACGTACGGCGACAACGAACTCCCCGAGACCACCACCCCCGCCCGACTCGAATTCGACGCCGTCGCCTACGCCTACCCCGACGGCCACGAAGCCCTCCACGAAGTCACCTTCACCGTCGAACCCGGCACCACCGTCGCCCTCGTCGGCGCCACCGGCTCCGGCAAATCCACCCTCGCCCACCTCGCCGCCCGCCTCATCGACCCCACCCGCGGCGCCGTCACCCTCGACCACCAAGACCTCCGCGACCTCACCCACGCCAGCCTCGCCCGCACCACCGCCCTCGTCCAGCAGATCCCCTTCGTCTTCGACGACACCATCCGCGCCAACCTCGCCCTCGACCGCGCCGGACTCACCGACGACCGCCTCTGGGACGCCCTCATCGCCGCCGGCGCCGAAAAATTCGTCGCCGCCCTCGCCAGCACCCCCGAAACCAGCGGCCTCGACACCGAAGTCGGCGAACGCGGCACCACCCTCTCCGGCGGCCAGCGCCAGCGCCTCACCCTCGCCCGCGCCCTCGCCGGCACCCCCAGGCTCCTCATCCTCGACGACGCCACCAGCGCCGTCGACCCGAAGATCGAATCCCAGATCCTCACCGGACTCAAACACTCCGCCGACCTCGCCAGCGTCCTCGTCGTCGCCTACCGCAGAGCCACCATCGCCCTCGCCGACGAAGTCGTCTTCCTCGAAGACGGCCGCATCACCGCCCGCGGTACCCACCAGGACCTGCTCCAGACCCACCAGCCCTACGCCGACCTCGTCACCGCCTACGAACGGGCCGAGGCCGAACGCGAATTCGAAGGCGAATTCAACGACGAGGAGGCCACGGCGTGAGCACACAGGACGACACCCAGACGCAGCCCGGCCCGTGGCAGACCGTCAAACGCGGCCTCCGGCTCTCGCCCGAACTACGCCGCGGCCTCGGCTTCACCGTGTTCCTCGCGGCCGTCACCTCGATCGGCCGCCTGGTCGTGCCGATCGGCGCGCAGCAGGTCCTCGACAAGGGCCTGCTCGGCGAAGGCGGACCCGACATCGGGTACGTCGTGCTCGTGGCCTCCCTCGGCGTCGCGGCCCTGCTCGTCACCACCGGCACGAACTACCTGATGAACCGCCGCCTGTTCGTCGTCTCGGAGCAGGCGCTGGCCTCGTTGCGGCGCAGGACGTTCCGGCACATCCACGACCTGTCGATGCTGCACCAGCAGTCGGAGCGGCGCGGCGCGCTGACCGCGCGCGTGACCACCGACATCGACCAGGTGAGCACGTTCCTGCAGCAGGGCGGCATGGTCCTGGTGACGGCGGCGGCGCAGATCGTCGTGGCGACCGTGGTCATGGCCGTCTACTCGTGGCAGCTGGCGATCGCGGTGTGGATCGTGTTCATCCCGGTGACCTGGCTGATCAAGTGGCTCCAGGGGCATCTGGCGGCGGCATACACGGACGTCCGCAAGAGCGTGTCCAAGATGCTCTCGGCCGTCGCCGAGTCGGTGGTCGGCGCGGGTACGGTGCGCGCGTACGGGGTCGGCTCGCGCACGAGCGAGCGGCTCGACGCCTCGATCGACGAGCACCGGCGCGACCAGACCCGCGCGATCAGCCGCTCGGCGTTCTCGTTCGGCGCGGGGGAGCTGGTCTACCTGGGCGTCAACGTGATCGTGGTCGTCCTCGGCGCGTTCCTGGTCGCGGACGGTTCGATGACCGTGGGCGAGCTGACGGCGTTCCTGTTCCTCGTCATACTCTTCACCCAGCCGGTGGTGATCGGCACCGAGACGCTCAACGAGGCCCAGAACGCGGTCTCCGGCTGGCGTCGCGTGCTCGACATCGTCGACACCGAACCCGACGTGGCCGACCCGGTCGGCGGCGTGGTCCTTCCCGAAGGGCCCCTCGGGGTCCGCTTCGAGGGCGTGCGGTTCGCCTATCCGGGCGGCGAGGAGGTCCTGCACGGCATCGACGTCGAGATCCGGGCCCATTCGAAGGTCGCGGTGGTCGGCGAGACCGGTTCGGGCAAGACCACGTTCGCGAAGCTGCTGACGCGCCTGATGGACCCGACCTCGGGGAGCGTGCGCATCGGCGGCGTCCCGCTCACCGAGGTCACGTTCGCGTCGCTGCGCGGGAGGGTGACGATGGTGCCGCAGGAGGGCTTCCTGTTCAACGGCACCCTCGCGCACAACGTCCGCTTCGCCCGGCCCGACCTGACGGACGCGGAGATCTACGTGGCCTTCGCCGAGCTCGGCCTCGACGACTGGCTGGAGACGCTCCCGGCGGGGCTCGACACCGAGTTGGGCGAGAGCGGCGCCAACCTGAGTGTGGGTGAGCGCCAACTGGTCTCGCTGGTGCGCGCGTACGTGACCGACCCGGACCTGCTGGTCCTCGACGAGGCGACGAGCGCCGTCGACCCGGCCACCGAGCTCCGGCTCTCCTCCGCGCTCGACGCGGTGACCCGCGGCCGCACCACAGTGATCATCGCGCACCGCTTGTCGACAGCCGAGACCTCTGATGAGGTGCTGGTCTTCGACGCCGGGAAGCTCGTGCAGCAGGGCCCGCACGCCGACCTCGCGGCCGAGGCGGGCTCGGTGTACGCGGGCCTGCACGGTTCCTGGGTCGAGCAGACCCGCTCGGATTGATCGGCGCTGCTCCTGTGTGGAGCTGACGCCGTTGTGTGGAGTTGTGGCGTGGGGGGGGGGGGGGGGGGGGGGGGCCCCCCCCCCGGGGGCCCCCGGGGGGGGGGCCCCCCCCCCACGCGCGGCCTCCGCGGAGGCGGAGGGGTGTGGCACCTGGCGGGGGCCGCGCGCGGCTGGATTGCCGCGCGCGGTCTCGGTATGGCGACGTTCGCGAATCCCCTTGTGCCGCCGCCATCCCGCCGGTGCCAGATGGCGTTTTTGCTATCTACTACAACATGCCGGGTAGTCAAGCGGCAACAGAAAGTTTCCGCCTGTGGATAACTTCGTGAGCTGCACTAATGTTGCCTGGTGGAGGGCATGTGGATAACTGTCAGGCGACCGTGAGCACGATCTTGCCGATCGTGCGGCCCGACTCCCCTGACCTGTGGGCCTCGGCGACCTCCTCCAGCGGGAAGGTCGCCGACACCGTGGGTGCCAGCTTTCCCTCCTCGACCAGTGCGCTGATCGCCTGGAGCGCAGCGAGATCGGGCTCGACGAGCATGAACCCGGCCGTGATGCGCTCCTGCTCTGCCTCCGGAAGCACCACGGGACCGGCGAGGGTGATCAGCGCGCCGCCGTCGCGCAGTACCTTCGCCGAGCGCGTCTGGTAGTCCTCGCTGCTGATCGCGTCGAGCACGACATCGATGCCGCTCACCGCCTCGGCGAAGTCGACTGCGGTGTAGTCGATGACCTCGTCGGCGCCGCTGCCGCGGAGGTACTCGTGCTTCTCGGCGCTGGCGGTTGCGATCACATACGCGCCCTTGGCCTTCGCGATCTGAACGGCGAGGTGCCCGACCCCGCCGGCCGCGGCGTGGACCAGGATCTTCTGGCCCGGTTCGAGCTTCGCGATGTCGACCAGCGCCTGGTAGGCGGTGAGTGCGGCGAGCGGCAGCGCCGCTGCCTCCACATGGGAGAGACCGGCGGGTTTGGGTGCGAAGTGCCGCGCGGGGGCGGTCACGAACTCCGAGTAGGCATCGGCGAACTGCGGGAACCGGGGCATGCCGTACACCTCGTCGCCGACCTTGTAGAGGCGCACGCCGAAGCCGACCGCTTCGACCGTTCCGGAGACGTCCCACCCGAGGCGGAACGGCGGCTTGCGTCCCTGGAGGCCGCCGTTGGCCCGGGTTTTCCAGTCGACTGGGTTGATGCCGGCGGCGTGGACCTTGACAAGGACCTCGCCGGGTCCGGGCTGGGGCTTGTCGATCTCGACGAGTTCGAGCACTTCGGGTCCGCCGAGGTGCTGCTGCGTCACGGTTCGCATGGTGGTCATGGTGGCATTCCTTCCAATCGGCCGCGCGCCGATGGTTTCCAGTTGCGCGGCAACGCGGTCCAGTCTCCGGGGGCGGCGGCCCACCGCCCAGAGGCCCGCGGGCCGCGATGTGAAAGGATCGGGCCATGTCCGCAACCGGCCCTGACGAACCGCACCGCGTGGCGGTCCTCGCGCTCGAGAGCGTGATGGCCTTCGAACTCGGCATTCCCGACCGGATCTTCGGGGCGGCGGTCCGCGACGACCTCTCGCCCTGCTACGAGGTGCGCGTCTGCTCCATGGACGGCGGCCCGGTCCGCTCTGCGAGCGGCTTCACCGTCGCCGTGGACCACGGGCCCGAGGCGCTCGCGTGGGCCGACACGGTGGTGGTGGCGACCATCCAGCCGGACGGGCCGGTCTGCGACGTTGAGGAGCTTCCCGACGGGCTGGAGGAGCTGTTCGCCGGCATCCGGCCCGAGGCGCGGATCGTCTCGTTCTGCAGTGCGGCCTTCGTGCTCGCGCACCTGGGCCTGCTCGACGGGAAGTCGGCCACGACCCACTGGGTCCTCACCGACCGGCTCCGGGCCCGGTATCCGAAGATCAAAGTGGACCCCGACGTGCTGTTCGTCGACGAGGGCCGCATCCTCACCTCGGCCGGAGCCGGTGCGGCCGTGGACCTCTGCCTGCACCTGGTGCGCCGCGACCACGGCAGCCAGGTCGCGAACGCGGTGGCGCGCCGCTGCGTCGTGCCGCCGTGGCGCGAGGGCGGGCAGGCGCAGTTCATCGAGCGGCCCGTCCCCGAGACGTCCGGCATCGGCACCGCCGAGGCCCGCGAGTGGGCGCTCCAGCACCTCGACCGGCCCCTGTCGATCGACGAGCTGGCACGGCGGGCCCGGATGAGCCGCCGCTCCTTCACCCGCCGCTTCCGGGAGGAGACCGGGCAGAGCCCGACCCAGTGGCTCACCGTGCAGCGCGTGGAACTCGCCCGCCAGCTGCTGGAGTCGAGCGGGCTCACCGTGGACCAGATCGCGCGGCGCGCCGGGCTCGGCACCGGCGTCTCGCTGCGCCAGCATCTGCGCGCCCTCCTGGGCGTCTCGCCCTCGGCCTACCGCCGCACGTTCCGGGAGCGCGCGGCCGAAGCGGCGGCTCCGGCCGCGTCAGCGTGACTCAGGGGATGAGCAGGAGCTTCCCGGTGGTCTTGCGGGCTTCGAGGGCCTGGTGGGCTTCAGGGGCCTCCTCGAGGCGGAAGGTCTCGCCGACGCGCACGAGGAGGTCGTCGTCCTCGATCATCTGGAAGACCTCGCCCGCGCGCCACAGGTACTCCTCGCGGGTGGCGGTGAAGTCGTGCAGGGTCGGGCGGGTGAGGACGAGCGAGCCGCCCTTGTGGAGCGCCTGCGGGTCGACGGGCGGCACGGGGCCGCTCGACTGGCCGAACAGGGCCATCACGCCGCGGCGGCGCAGCGCCCCGAGGCCTTCGCTGAACGTGGTCTTGCCGACGCCGTCGTAGACGGCCGCCACGCCCTCGCCGCCGGTGAGCTCGCGGGCCTTCGCACCGAATCCTTCGTAGCGCATGACGTGGTCGGCGCCGTTCTGCCGCGCCAGTTCCGCCTTCGCGTCGGTGGAGACCGTGCCGATGACCTTGCCGCCCTTGGACTTGACCATCTGGGTGAGCAGCAGCCCCATGCCGCCGGCGGCGGCGTGGACGATCACGGTGTCGCCCTCCCGCACCGGGTAGACGGTGTTGCACAGGTAGTGGGCGGTGAGGCCCTGGAGCATCACCGCGGCGGCGGTCTCGACCGCGACCTTCTCGGGGACGGGCACGAATTCGTCGGCGTCGCCCACGACGAGGTCCGCATAGGACCCGGGGACGCTCTTCCAGGCGACCTCGTCGCCGACCGCGAAGCCGGTGACGCCGGCGCCGATCGCCGCGACGTACCCGCCGCCCTCGAGGCCCGGGGTGAACGGCAGCGGCAGCCCGTAGGCGCCGGTGCGGTGGTAGACGTCGATGAAGTTCACGCCCGCGGCCGCGACCTTGACGGCGATCTGGCCCGGGCGCGGGCCCGGGTCCTCGCCCTCGAGCACCCGCATCACGCCAGGCCCGCCGGTCTGCTCGACCACGATCGCCTTCATGAGGATTCCTTCCGCCGCAGGGTCACCCCATAAAATAGCAGCGGCCCGCGCGGGCCTCACTCCTCTGTGCCGGACCGTTTGCCGCCCACGCCGAAACGCAGACGGCTGCGGCCCCACCGGTTCGGGGCGGCCGTCCGGGACTCGACCTCCTCGCCCACGAGCTTGCGGATCGCGTCGCGGAAGCCCTTGTGCCGCAACTGATGCCGCAGCGGATGCGCGGCCGGGTCGCGCGTGAGCTCCTTCATGAGCGAGACGCACAGCAGGAGCATGACGATGACGAACGGCAGCGCCACGACGATCGTCGCGTTCTTCAAGCCCTGCAGGCCGCCCGAGAGCAGCAGGACCGCCGCGACGGCGCCGATCGTCGCGCCCCAGAACACCACGAGCGGCTTCTTCGGCGCCAGCGAGCCGTGGCTCGACAGCGACCCGAGCACGAGCGAGGCCGAGTCGGCGCCGGTCACGAAGTAGATCGCCACGAGCACCATCGACAGGCCCGAGAGCAGGCTGTACAGCGGCAGCGATTCGAGCAGCGCGAACAGCGAGTACTCCTCGCCCATGGCGACGGCGCCGCTGAAGTCCTCGCCGTGGTTCTGCTGCCACAGCGCCGTCCCGCCCAGGATCGCGAACCACAGTGTCGAAGCGGCCGAAGGGATGAGGAGCACCCCGACGATGAACTGGCGGATGGTGCGCCCGCGCGAGATGCGGGCGATGAAGGTGCCCACGAACGGCGCCCACGACAGCCACCACGCCCAGTAGAAGATCGTCCACGTCCCCATCCAGTCGGCGCCGCCGAACGCGCCCGTCGCACTGGAGATCCCCACCAGGTCGGTGAGGTACCCGCCGATGGCGCTCGGCCACGCGTCGAGGATGAACAAGGTGGGGCCCGCGAAGAACACGAACACGATGAGGAGCAGCGCCAGGACCACGTTCGTCGTCGACAGCCACTTGACGCCCCGGTGCACGCCCGAGAACGCCGAGGCCACGAACGCGGCCGTCAACGCGACGATGACGATCAGCTCCAGCCGGGTGGGCTCGGGCACGCCCACCACGATGTCGAGCCCGACCGCGACCTGCAGCGCCCCCAGGCCCAGGCTCGCGGCCGTGCCGAAGACCGTGGCGAACACCGCCAGCAGGTCGATCGCCTTGCCGGTGAGCGGACCCCACCGTCTCCCGGCGGTCAACGGCGCGAACGCGTCGCTCAGGTTGTTGCCGCGCTGTTTGCGGAACGTCGAATAGCCCAGGGCCAGGCCCGCGACCGCGTAGATCGCCCACGGGTGCAGTCCCCAGTGGAAGAACGAGTACACGAGCGCGCCCTCGGTCAGCTCGTCGCCGAAGAACGGGGAGGCCGGGTCGAGCTCGAGCGGCGGGGGCGCGTCGAAGTAGTGCGCGAGCGGTTCGGCGACGCCGTAGAACATCAGGCCGATGCCCATGCCCGCGGCGAACATCATCGAGATCCACGGCAGCGTCCCGAACTCGGGCTCCTCGCCGGCGTTCGCGGCGAGCTTGATGTTGCCGTAGCGGCTCACGGCGATGTAGACCGCGAGGACCACGAAGATGTTCCCGGCGATGATGAACAGCCAAGCGAAGTTCACGATCACCCAGTTCAGCGCCGCCGTGGAACCGGTCTCGAACCGCTCGGGGAACACCGCGCCGAAGCCGATCACGGCGAGGATGACGACCGCGCTGATCCAGAACACCGGCCGGTCCACCGGGTGCGTCGCCTGCCGCTCCTCCGCCTCGACCGGCGGCACGGGCGCCGTCGGGACTTCCCCGGGTTCGGTGGGCGGCGTCGCGGTCGTGGCCATCGGGCGGACTCCTTCATCGGCGAAAGTGGCGCTTCAGTCACCATAAGTGACGAAACGCAACGCCTCGGCCGGTTCGGGGACGCCGCGCCGCGCTCAGGCCCGCCGGTACACCAGCAGCGCGACCTCTCCGATCGCCCGCGTCTCCACCAGCTTCAACGGCCGCCGCGGCGACTGCGGGAACACCGCCGGATACAGGAACTTCGCCCCTCCCGCATTGCCGAGCAGGAACGGCGCGATCGCCACATGCATCTCGTCCACCAGATCCGCCGACAGGAACGCGGTGTGCACGATCCCCCCGCCCTCGACGAGCACTCGGGCGACACCGCGCCCGGCCAGGTCCTCCAGAACCCCGTGCGGCGGCACGCCGCCCCCGCCGACGGCCACCACCTCGGGGCGCTGCGCGCCTTCCGGCCACGACCCCGGCCCGAACTCTTCCGCTTCGGGTCCGAGCGGAAACGTCCGCGCCCCGGCCGCGCTCGTGTAGACGACCACGGGCGCCGCCGAGGCGCCGTCGAAGAGCCGCGAGCCGGGGTCGAGCCGCCCCGACGGGGAGATCACGACCCGCAGCGGCGACGCCGGCTTCCCGGCCGCCACCCGCGCCGCGCGGCGCTCCGCCGACCGCACCAGCAGCCGCGGATCGTCCGCGCGCACCGTCCCCGCCCCGACCGCGATCGCGTCCACGTCCGCGCGCACCGCGTCCACCCGGTCGAAGTCCGCCGCGTTCGACAGCGTCAACCGCTCCGGCGAGGCGTCGTCGAGGAAGCCGTCGAGACTCATCGCGGCCGAAACGATCACATAAGGGCGCTCCATGCCCCTGAGAATCCCACGATGCACTCCCGACCGGGCCCGGGTGGCGGTCACCGGCAGGGAGCGATCACAATCGGTAGACGTGGAAGCAGGACAGACCAGCGACGACGTGATCGCGAACCTCAAGTTCAACGCGGACGGGCTCGTCCCCGCCGTCGCGCAGCAGCACGACACGGGCGAGGTCCTCATGCTCGCGTGGATGGACGCCGAGGCGCTGCGGCGCACCGTCGCCACCCGCAAGGCCACCTACTGGTCGCGCAGCCGCGCCGAATACTGGGTCAAGGGCGAGACCTCCGGCCACCACCAGGCGGTCGTCTCGGTCGCGGTCGACTGCGACGGCGACACCGTCCTGCTCCAGGTGGACCAGACCGGCCCCGCCTGCCACACCGGCACCCGCACCTGCTTCACCGGAAGGGAGATCGCATGAGCGAAGCGACCAGCGAGCACCGCACCGCCGAGACAAGCGCCGCCGAAACGAGCGCTGACGAGCGCCGCGCCGCCGAACGCACCCGCGTCCTCCTCGCGGGCGTCCTCGCGGCGGCGTTCGCCGCGCTCGCCGCCTCCCGCGACTGGACCGCCGCCACCGACACCGGCCACGCCGGGATCACCGCCACCACCGCCCAGGCCGGCACCGACCTCGCCTCCTGGGCCCTGCCGTGCGCGCTCGCCGGCGGCGCCGCGTTCCTCGCGATGCTCGCCACCGGCAACCGCGCCCGCCGCGTCCTCGGCGTCGTCGCCGCCCTCGCCGGGCTCGCGACCGCCCTCGCCGGCGCCCTCCACCTCGACGCGGGCCCCTGGCCGATCGCCATGGGCGCCGCCGCGCTCGTCCTCGCCCTCGCGGGCGCCGCCACCACCGCCCGCGCCGGCGGCTGGCCCGACGCGAGCGCCCGCTACGAAGCGGCACCCGACGGCAACACCGCCATAGCAGAGGACCCGGTGTCGCTGTGGAACGCCCTCGACTCCGGCGAGGACCCCTCGTCGCCTAATATCACGGCATCGGCGCAGGAGAAGGGACGATCTTAGGTGAACGTGCTGGAGCAGATCATCACCGAAGTCCGCGCCGATCTCGAACGGCGCCAGACCCAGACCCCCATCGAGCAGATCCGCGAGCGCGCCGAGGCCGCCCGCCCCGCCCTCGACGGGTACGCCGCGCTCTCCGGCGGCGGCGTCAGCGTCATCGCCGAGGTCAAGCGCGCCTCCCCCTCCAAGGGCGCCCTCGCCGACATCCCCGACCCGGCCGTGCTCGCCGCCGAATACGCCGCGGGCGGCGCGTCCGTCATCTCGGTCCTCACCGAGCAGCACTACTTCAAAGGCAGCCTCGACGACCTCGACGCCGTCCGCGCCAAGGTCCAGATCCCGGTGCTCCGCAAGGACTTCGTGGTCTCCCCCTACCAGGTGCTCGAAGCCCGCGCCCACGGCGCCGACCTCGTGCTCCTCATCGTCGCCGCCCTCGACCAGGACACCCTCGTGTCCCTCCACGAGCGCATCGAGGGCCTCGGCATGACCGCCCTCGTCGAAGTCCACACCGAGTACGAGGCCGACCGGGCCCTGCGCGCCGGGGCGAAAGTCATTGGCGTCAACGCCCGCGACCTGACTACGCTCGACGTCGACCGCTCGGTGTTCGAGCGCATCGCCCCCGGCCTGCCCCGCGGCGTCGTCAAAGTCGCGGAATCCGGCGTCAGGGGCACCCGCGACCTCATCCGCTACGCCAGCGCCGGAGCCGACGCCGTGCTCGTCGGCGAGGGCGTCGTCAAGACGAAGAGCCCGCGCGACGCCGTCGCCGAGCTGGTCACCGCCGGGTCCCACCCGGCCACGCCGCGCCCGATCTAGCGGTCGCGGACGAAACCACACGCCCGGCGCGCCGGGCGGCGAGTTGCGAAGGGGAGCGAAGCCCGTGCCCAATCCAGATGCCAGCGGCCACTGGGGCGAATTCGGGGGCCGCTTCGTCCCCGAGGCGCTCATCGCGGCCCTCGACGAGCTCGAGGCCGCCCATACCGCCGCGCTGGCCGACCCGGCGTTCACGGCCGAGCTCGAGCAGCTCGGGCGGGAGTACGGGAACCTGCCGTCGCCGCTGTACTTCGCCGAGCGGCTCTCCGAGGAGGCCGGGGTCGAGGTGTGGCTCAAGCGGGAGGACCTCAACCACACGGGCGCGCACAAGATCCGGAACGTGCTCGGGCAGGCGCTGCTGACCAAGCGGATGGGCAAGCGGCGCATCATCGCCGAGACCGGCGCGGGTCAGCACGGTGTCGCTTCGGCGACGGCGGCCGCGTACTTCGGCCTCGAGTGCACGGTGTACATGGGCGAGGAGGACACGAGGCGCCAGGCGCTCAACGTCGCCCGGATGCGGCTGCTGGGGGCCGAGGTCGTGCCGGTCACGACCGGGTCGCGGACGTTGAAGGACGCGATGAACGAGGCCCTGCGCGAGTGGGTCGCTTCGGTGGACCACACGCATTACCTGATCGGATCGGTCGGCGGTCCCGCGCCGTTCCCGCAGCTGGTGCGCGACTACTGCCGGGGTATCGGCGACGAGGCGCGCGCCCAGTTCCTGGAGCGCACGGGCGCTTTGCCGGATGTGGTGGCGGCGTGCGTGGGCGGCGGTTCGAACGCGATGGGGATCTTCACGGCGTTCCTGGAGGACGAGTCGGTCAAGCTGTTCGGGTTCGAGGCGGGGGGCGACGGGTACGACACCGGCCGCCATGCCGCGACGATCACGGCGGGGCAGATCGGGGTGCTGCACGGGGCGCGGACGTTCGTGCTGCAGGACGAGGACGGGCAGACGATCGAGTCGCATTCGATCTCGGCCGGGCTCGACTACCCGGGTGTGGGTCCCGAGCACGCGCACCTGGCGGCGACCGGCCGGGCCGTGTACGAGCCGGTGGACGACGCGGAGGCCATGGCGGCCTTGGAGAAGCTCGCCCGCACTGAGGGCATCATCTGCGCGATCGAGTCCGCGCACGGGCTGGCGGGGGCGCTGCGCCTCGCGAAGGGCCTGAAGGCCGGCTCGCGCGTCCTGGTGAACCTGTCGGGGCGCGGTGACAAGGACATGGGCAACGTCGTCGAGTACTTCGGCTTCGCGGGCGCCCCTGAGAAGAGCGGGGAGTAGTCGTGCACGCTGCTGACGCTTTCGCGAAGACCAAGGCCGAGGGCCGGGCGGCGCTGGTGGGCTACCTGCCGGCGGGCTATCCGACGCTGGCCGATTCGATCAAGGCCGTGGACATCATGATCGACCACGGGGCCGACATGATCGAGCTGGGCCTGCCGTATTCGGACCCGGTGATGGACGGTCCGGCGATCCAGAAGGCCGCGGACCAGGCGCTCGCGGGCGGGTTCCGGACGCGGCAGGTGTTCGAGGTGACCGAGGCGGTCGCGGGCCGCGTCCCGATCCTGGTCATGACGTACTGGAACCTGGTGGAGCGGTACGGGGTCGACCGGTTCGCGCGTGATTTCGCGGCGGCGGGCGGGGCGGGGCTGATCACGCCCGACCTGATCCCGGACGAGGCGGGGGAGTGGATCGAGGCTTCGGACGCGTACGGTCTGGACCGGGTGTTCCTGGTCGCGCCGTCGTCCACTGAGGAGCGGATCGTTTCGACGGTGGCCGCGTGCCGCGGGTTCGTGTACGCGCAGTCGGTCATGGGCGTCACCGGCGCCCGCGCCGCCACTTCGGCGGTCGCTCCGGCGCTGGTGGAGCGCACCCGCAGGCACACCGACCTGCCGATCGGCGTGGGGCTGGGGGTCCGCTCCGGCGACCAGGCCGCGGAGATCGGCGCGTACGGGGACGCGGTGATCGTCGGTTCGGCGATCGTCAACTGCTACCTGGACGCGCCGGACATCCCGACGGGCCACCAGCGGCTCGCGGAGCTGACGGCCGACCTCGCCGAGGGCGTGCGCCGCTAGAGCAGTCGGAGGGCCCCGCGGGAGTGCTCCCGCGGGGCTCTTCGCCGTCCGCGCGCGGGTGGCGCGGCGGGCCGGGTGCGGGACCGGCTCGGGGCCGTGCCATGTGCCGCTCGCGCAACCGATAGGTTTACTCGTCGTGGACCTCGCATACATTCCGAGCCCGTCGGAGTCCGTCTGGCACCTCGGCCCTATCCCGATCCGCGCCTACGCCCTCTGCCTCATCGCAGGGATCGTCGTCGCCTGCTGGATCGCCGAGGCGCGCCTGCGCTCCCGCGGCGCCCCCAAGTGGGCGGTGCTCGACCTCGCCGTGTGGGCGGTGCCCTTCGGCATCGTCGGCGCCCGTCTCTACCATGTCTTCACCAGCCCGGACGCCTATTTCGGGCCGGACGGCGACCCGTGGAAGGCCCTCGCCGTCTGGGAGGGCGGCCTCGGCATCCCCGGCGCGATCCTCCTCGGCGCCGTGGGCATGTGGCTCGGCTGCCGCCAGCTGGGCCTGCCGTTCGCGATGGTCGCCGACGCGTGCATTCCCGGCATCCCGGTCGCGCAGGCCGTGGGCCGCCTCGGCAACTGGTTCAACCAGGAGCTGTACGGCAAGCCGCTCGACGCGTGGTGGGCCGTCTCGATCGACCTCGAACACCGGGTGGCCGGCTACCTCGAGTACGCCACGTTCCACCCGACGTTCCTCTACGAGGCGCTGTGGAACCTCGGCGTCGCGGCCGTGCTCCTGCTCGCCGACCGCCGGTGGAAGTTCGGGGCCGGGCGCGCCGTCGCGCTCTACGCGGCCCTCTACTGGACCGGCCGCTTCTGGATCGAGGGCCTGCGGATCGACCCGGCCGAGGGCTGGGCCGGGCTGCGCCTGAACCAGTGGGTGAGCATCGTCGTCGTGGTCCTCGCCGTGGTCTACCTGCTCGCCGTGCGCGGCAAGCGCCAGGTGTTCGTCCTCGACGGCGGCGAGCGCGTCGCCGTCGCGTGGGACTCCGAGGAGGCGGAGGCCGCCGGGTACGTCGACGGGGCTCTCCCCAAGGGCGATGAGCCGGGCGACATCGAGTCCGCCGCTGACGAAGCCGACGCTGAACCCGACGCCGAGCCCGATCGGCCCGAGGACGACGTCATCGCCGACGAGCCGATCGCCGAGGAACCCCCGGCCGACGCGGGCAAACCCCGCGACGACAGCTGACCCCTCCCCGGGCAGGTGCAGATGCAGAACCGAAGAGCCGTAGTCGTCGGCGCCGGCGTCGCCGGGCTCGCCAGCGCGATCGTGCTGTCCAAACTGGGCTGGCGGGTGGCGCTGCTGGAGCGGCGCGAGCGCCTCAAGGGCGAGAACCTGGGCATGGTCCTGTGGGCGTCGGGTGTGCGCGCGCTGCGCGCGCTCGGGGTCGACGCGCTGCTCGACGCCTCGGGGACCCCGGTGGACCGCTTCGAGATCCGCAACGAGGACCGGTTGTCGAGCTCGTTCGCGGCGGCGATGCTCGGGGCCGACGACGGCACGCCTTCGGTGATGGTGCACACCGCGATGCTGTACGAGGCGCTGGTGTCGCGGCTGGGCGACAATGTGCAGGTGCATCCGGCGACGCAGGTCGACCGGATCGACATGGTGGATCTGGCGGCGGGGGACGCTTCGCGCCGCTGGGACGCGGAGCTGGTGGTCGCCGCTGACGGCATCGATTCGCCGACGCGTGCGCTCATCGCCCCCGGTTCGCCCACTGTGGACGCGGGGGTGGTGTGCTTCCGCGGGCTCATCCCCGCCCACCGGGCGCCTGAGCGGACGACGGACGCGGTCGAGATCTACGGGCCCGACCGGCGCCGGTTCGGGTACGGGGACCTCGGGAACGCCGGGGCGTGCTGGTGGGCGACGGTGCCGGGCGGGATGCGGCCGGAGTCGCCGCAGATCCAGCATGAGCTCATCAACCGGTGGTTCGCGGACTGGCCTGCGCCGGTGGGGAAGTTCATCGCGGCGACGCGCCCTTCGGAGCTGACGCAGCAGCCGGTCCGGTACGTGTGGCCGGTCCCGCCGGTGCTGCACCAGCCGGTGGGCAACGGCGGCCTGGTGCTGCTGGGCGATGCCGCGCACGGGGTCGCGCCGATCCTCGCGCAGGGCGCGAGCCTGGCCCTGGAGGATGCGGTGACGCTCGGGTGGGCGCTGCGGCGCAGCCCCGAGTCGGTGCCCGCCGCGCTCGGCTCCTACGACCGGGCGCGCCTGGCGCGGATCAAGCGGGTCGCGCGGCTGTCGCGGCGCGTCCACACGATCGCTTCGGGCGGCCGCGGCGTGACCAAGAGCCTGCTGCGGGCGGTGCCGGATTCGTGGGTGCAGAACCAGGCCGCGTCGCTTTCGGACTGGCAGCCGCCGCGCTGAGCGAAACGTGAGCGGAGGGTCCCGGCAGAACGGACATCGATGGGCCCCCGATGCCAACCCTGACACGGGGGTATGACATCGGAGCGCCGATCGGGGCACTGGCGACGGGCTGAGGCCCCGAGTAGGCTTCCAGGCCATGCAGATCCGTGACGCCCGCCCCGAGGACTGGCCCGCCGTGTGGGCGTTCGCCGCGCCGATCGTCGCCTCCGGTGAGCACTTCGTGTGGGAGCCGGACACGACCGAGGATCGCCTGCGCGCGTACTGGATCGAGAAGACGGCCCCTGCGAGCGCCTTGGTCGCGGTGCTCGAGGACGGCGAGGAGCGCGAGGGCGGCTCGGGCGGCCGCGTCGTCGGGATCGCCGAGATCCACCCCAACCAGCCCGGCCGCGGCGCGCACATCGCCAACGCCGGATTCATGGTCGACCCCTCCGTGCGCGGCAAGGGCATCGGCCGGGCCCTCGGCGACGCCGCGCTCGCCCGCGCCAAGGCCGACGGGTTCACCGCCATGCAGTTCAACGCCGTCGTGGCCACCAACACGCGCGCCGTCGACCTCTGGCACTCGCTCGGCTTCCGGACCCTCGCGGTCCTCCCCGAGACCTTCCGCCACCCGGTCGAGGGCCTGGTCGGCATGCACCTCATGTTCCGTGAACTGTGACGCGCGCAGCACTTGTGTAGCATCGCAATGGCTATGAACGAACTGCGCGAGTCCATCCTCTCCGTAGGCGTGGCCGACCCCGAGACTGCCGTCAGCGTCCACGCCCTCCTCGGCTCCGACCCCGCCCTCCTGGCGCTGGCCGGCGACCTGCCCCAGCACCGCCGCGAGGTCGACACCTGGGTCAAGTCCGCGTTCCTGCGGCCCGAGGGCCCCTTCCTCGAGACCGCGGCGGGCGCCGTCGCCGGCGTCCTCGGCGAAGCGCCCGACAAGGCGGTCGACGACGTCCTCGCCGCCGTCACCACCCGCCCCCGCACCCCCTACGACCTGCGCGCCGCCACCGGCCTGTCCGAAGCCGACCTCGACGTGCTGCTCCCGCGCCTCGAAGCCGCGGGCCTCATCCGCGCCGAGGCCAACCCCCTAGAACCCGACGCGCCGTTCTGGACCATGGAGCACCGCCTCGCCCGCTTCCACTACGCGATGCTCGCCCAGCACCTCGCGCGCTGGCGGCGCGGCTACATCACCGACAAACTGTGGCGGATGACCCACGCCCGCTACGACCGGTACGTGTGCCGGCCCGAGTTCCACCGGCTCGCCCGCGAATGGGCGCTGAACGACCCGGCCGCCGCGCAGACCACCCGCCTCACCGTCCCCGACCCGCGCTTCCGGCAGCTGCGCACCATCGAGCTCGCCGCGTGGAGCGAGACCGGCGAGCCGATCGCGCTCGGCACCATCCGCTGGAAGTTCCAGATGGTCGAACGCCAGCTCAAACGCCTCCGCTACGTCAGGCGGCTGCTCGGGGACCCCAAGACGCGCCTCTACTGCATCGCTCCCCGCGTCGAGGCCGCCATCACGGCCGACCCCGACCCGGACCTGTTCGTGATCGGTCCCGCACAGCTGCTGCGGCGCGGCGCGAACGAGCCCGCGAACGCCCCGGAAACCGCCTCCAAAGGTGACTTACACCCCATTTCCCGGCTGGTGGGCGCGTCAACGCGGCAGGTAGGCTGAGGCTTCTTTCCCCGTATCCGAAACCTTGAGGAGTGACGATGGCGGCAAGCGTGGACGCGGTAGTGGCTGGAGCCGGCGGCTTCATCGGCGGGCACCTGGTGGCGAGCCTCCTCGCCGAAGGCAAGACCGTTCGCGCCGTCGACGTCAAGCCCCTCGACGAGTGGTACCAGGTCCACGGCGACACCGAGAACCTCCAGCGCGACCTCGCCGACCTCGACGCGTGCCGCGAGGCCGTCGGCGACGGCGCGGGCGAGGTCTACAACCTCGCCTGCAACATGGGCGGCATGGGCTTCATCGAGAACAACAAGGCCCTGTGCATGCTCTCGGTGCTCCCCTCCACGCACATGCTGATGGCCGCCAAGGACGCCGAGGTCGGCCGCTTCTTCTACTCCTCCTCCGCGTGCGTGTACGCGGGCTACAAGCAGACCGAGGCGAACATCGCCCCGCTGAAGGAAGAGGACGCCTACCCCGCCGACGCCGAAGACGGCTACGGCTGGGAGAAGCTGTTCTCCGAGCGCATGGCGCGCCACTTCCGCGAGGACTTCGGCCTCGAGACCCGCATCGCCCGCTACCACAACATCTACGGCCCCGAAGGCACGTGGGACGGCGGCCGCGAGAAGGCCCCCGCCGCGACCTGCCGCAAGATCGCCCTCGCCGCCCTCAAGGGCGAGAAGACCGTCGAGATCTGGGGCGACGGCGAGCAGACCCGCTCCTTCACCTACATCGACGACTGCGTCCACGGCACCAAGATGTTCACCCGCGGCGACGTCACCGAGCCGCTCAACCTCGGCTCCTCCGAGCTGACCACCATCAACAACCTGTACTACCTGGTCGCCGACATCGCCGGGATCGAGATCGAGCTCAAGCACATCGAAGGCCCCCTGGGCGTGCGCGGCCGCAACTCGGACAACACGCTCATCCAGAAGTACTACGGCTGGGAGCCGTCCATCAGCCTCCGCGAGGGCATGACGAAGACCTACGAGTGGGTCTACGACCAGGTCAAGGCTAAGTACAGCCTGTAATGACCGACCCCAAGCTGCGCCGCGTCGACGTCCTCGGCGTCGGCGTCTCCACCGTCAACCAGGAGATGGCGCTCGCCGAGGTGACCCGCTGGGTCGACGCCGGTGAACGCCACTACGTGTGCGTCACCGGCGTGCACGGCGTCATGGAGTCCCAGCGGGACCCCGAGCTCCTCGCCATCCACAACGCCTCCGGGCTCACCACGCCCGACGGCATGCCGATGGTGTGGGCCGGGCGCAAGGCCGGCGCCGACTGGATGGACCGGGTCTACGGGCCCGACCTGATGCTCAACGTGCTCGCGCGCGCCGCCGAGCGCGGCTGGACCTCGTTCCTCTACGGCGGCAAGGACGGCGTGCCCGAACTGCTCGCGGAGAAGCTCGCCGAGCGCATCCCGGGCGTCAAGTTCGCCGGCATGTACTCGCCGCCGTTCCGTCCCCTCACCGAGGAGGAGGACGAAGCGATCGTCAAGCGCATCAACGACTCCGGCGCGCAGCTGGTGTGGGTGGGCCTCTCGACGCCGAAGCAGGAGCGCTGGATGGCCGCCCACCGCGACCGCCTGGGCGCCCCCGCGATGTTCGGCGTCGGCGCCGCGTTCGACTTCCACGCCGGGCTCGTCCCGCAGGCCCCGCCGTGGATGCAGCGCAACGGCCTCGAATGGTTCTACCGGCTCACGAAGGAGCCCAAGCGGCTCTGGCGCCGGTACTTCCGGAACAACCCGGCCTACCTGCGGGCCATCCGCAAACGGCCCCCGTTCCTGCGCGACTAGCACGACCATCCCGCCGCGGAGCCCGGGCGAGGGAGCGACGCGATGAGCAGTGCACCGATCGACATGCGCGAACGCGAGGAACTGTGCGACCTGCTGGCCGAACTCGGCCCTGACGCGC
>NZ_JAPZVP010000001.1:217968-239131 GCF_027622875.1 Glycomyces luteolus
CCGCCCCCCCCCCCACCCCCCCCCCCGCCCCCCCCCCACCCCCCCCCCCCCCCCCCGCGCCCCCCCCCCCCGCCCCCCCCGCGGCGGCATAGCATCGGAGCCGACGGCTCCCGCCCCGGAGCCCGGGCGAGGGAGCGACGCGATGAGCAGTGCACCGATCGACATGCGCGAACGCGAGGAACTGTGCGACCTGCTGGCCGAACTCGGCCCTGACGCGCCGACGCTCTGCGAGGGATGGGACACCATCGACCTCGCCGCGCACCTGGTACTGCGCGAGCACTTCACGCGCGGCACCGACGAGCACATGGCCGCCGAGAAGGCCAAAGGCCTCCCGGCCCTCATCGACCGGCTCCGCGGCGGGCCGCCGGCCGTGCCGTGGCGGATACCGGGACTCCGCACCCTCATGAACGGCCTCGAATACTTCATCCACCACGAGGACGTCCGGCGCGCCAACGGGCTCGGACCGCGCACCGACCGCCCCGACCTCGAAGCGCTCGCCTGGCGCATCAGCGGCTTCGTCGGCCGGCGCGCCGCCCGCCAGATCCGGCCCCACGGCCTGGAACTGCGCCCGCCCTCCGGTGAGCCCCGCCGGTTCGGGCCGCCCGGAGGCGCGGTCCTGCAAGGCGCACCGACCGAACTGCTGCTGTACCTCAGCGGCCGCCGCGACGCCGCCCGAGTCCGCCTCACCGGCGACGCCGACGCCGTCGCCGCATTGCGAGGCGCCGACACCGAGGTGTGACCCGACGCCCCGACCGGGGCCGCGGCGCGCACTGCCGGCCCGCACCCCCGCGAGGCCGTCCGTCTCGCCTCACCCTCGGGCGAACCCGTGCGATCGCGCCGGACCGGCCCGCCCGCCGCCCGGTACGGTTCCGCCCGCGCCCGTTCATCTCGCCCTCCTACCCCGAGCGGCGCAGCGGCGCTAGGCTGTGCCGCATGGTCGACATTCCCAAAGAGATCACGCACACCGGGCACCACCCCCGCATGGCCGTCGTGTGGTCGGTCCTGTCGGCCGAGATCGAGCGATTCGCCGCAGGCACCGGAGCGACCCTCCGCATCCTCGACGTCGGCGGCGGCTCCGGCGGCTTCGCCGTGCCCCTCGCCGAACTCGGCCACGACGTGACCGTCGTCGAACCCAGCGCCAACGCGCTCGCCTCACTGCACCAGCGCGCCGCCGACGCGGGCGTCACCGACCGCGTCCGCGCCGTGCAGGCCGACGCCGACGAACTCCCCGACGTGGCCGAACCCGGCACCGCCGACCTCGTGCTGTGCCACTCGGTCCTGGAGATGGTCGACTACCCCGACAGCGCGCTCGACGCGCTCGGCCGGGTCTGCGCGCCCGGCGGCGCGGTGAGCATCCTCGTCGCCAACCGCATCGCCGCCGTCTTCGGCAAGGCCCTCGCCGGGCACTTCCAGGCCGCGCTCGACCTCCTCACTCACGTCGACGGCGTCATCGAAGGCCGCGACACCATCAAGCGCCGCTTCGAGACCGCCACGCTCACCGCGCTCGTCGGCGGCTCCGGGCTCGTCACCGAGCAGGTCCACGGCGTCGGCGTCGTCGGCGACCTCCTCCCGGCCTCCGCCGGGAAGGGCGAGACCGGCACCGGCGAGGCCCTGCGCGAGTTCGAACTCGCCACCGCCTCCCGAGTCCCCTTCCGGGACATGGCCACCCACATCCACCTGCTCGCCCGCAAACCCATGCGCTGACCGGGCCCGGACGCCTCCCGCCGGCCGCGTCTACGCCGAGACGCGTAGGCGCGACTACGTCCGCACGCCGAAGGCGACGGGGCCGCCGGACCGTAGCCTGGACGAGTGACCACGCCAGCCGCCCCCAGGACCAGGATTCCGGCCCTCGCCTTCGACATCGGGCTCGCCGCGCTCCTCGGCGTCCTCGCGAGCGGCACCACGATCGGCGCCGCGAGCGACCACCACCCGGGGCCGCTCGCGTTCGTCCTCATCGGCGCCACCGCCGCGTTCCTGGCGGTGCGCCGCCGCTGGCCCGAGGCCGCCCTCGCCGGATCCCTGGCCGGCCTGTACCTGTACCTGTACCTCGGCCTGCCCGAAGGGCCGATCTACATGCTCCCGGCGGTCGCGGTCTTCTCCTTCGCGTTCGCGCGGCCGCTCAAGACCGTCCTCGCCGTCCTGGCCGGGCTCGCCGCGGTCAACACCGCCTTCCAGACGTTCGTGCTCAACGACATCGGCGACCTGTGGGTGAACGCCAGCATCACCGTCGTGTGGCTCGGCATCGCCGCGGCGGGCGGCCGGATCGTCCGCGAGGCCCGCCATGCCCGGTCGCGGGAACGCGAGGCCGAACGCGAGCGCTACCGGGCCGACGAACGCGTCGAGATGGCACGCGAGATCCACGACGTGGTCGGCCACAGCCTCGCCGTGGTCAGCATGAACGCCGGTGTGGCGCTGCACGTCCTTGAAAAGCACAGCCTTGGCCAGCGGCAAGGCGCACCGCCCGAAGTGGTCGAGAACCTCCAGGCCATCCGCGACGCCTCCACCCGCGCGCTCCAGGACCTGCGCGCGACCCTCGCGCCGCTGCGCCAGGGCCGCCAGCCCGACCTGCGTCCGACCGGCGCGATCGGCGACATCCCGTCCCTGGCGGCGGCAGTGCGCACCGGCGGCCTCGACGTCGAGTGCGCGATCTCCGGAGAACCCGGACTCGTACCGACGAACCTCGCCGCCACCGCCTACCGGGTGGTCCAGGAGTCGCTGACCAACGTCATCCGCCACGCCGAGGCGACCAAGGCCACCGTCCGCATCGACTGCGACCCGAGGTGGATCCGGATCCTCGTCGAGGACGACGGCCGCGGCGGACCCATCGACCTGGACCGGATAGGCCAAGGCGTGACCGGCATGATGGAGCGGGTGCTGACCAGCGGCGGCGTGTTCAGCGCCGCACCCAGACCCGGCGGCGGCTTCGCCGTCAAAGCCGACATGCCCTACCACCCCAGCACCGAATGACGGCCCTCAGACCCAGCCGCGACCGGCGGCCCGCGACCGCCCCCGCCCGAGCCGATCGGCTCCCCAGCCCGCCGACGAAGGACCGCGCATGATCGAACTCGTGATCGCCGACGACCAGAGCCTCATCAGGATGGCCCTGCGCAACCTCTTCAACAGCGAGGACGACATCCACATCGCCGCCGAGGCCGAGAACGGCGAGGAAGCATGGGACCTCGTCTCTCGGCTGCGGCCCGACGTGGCGCTCCTCGACATCCGCATGCCCGGCATCGACGGGCTCGAAGTGCTGCGGCGCATCAGCCGCGACACCAACCTGGCCGCCACCCGCGTCGTCATGATCACGACCTTCGAAGTCGACGACTACATCTTCGACGCCCTCTCCAACGGCGCCGCCGGCTTCGTCATGAAGGACGCGCCCCCCCGACGACCTCCTGAAGGCCGTGCGCCTCGCCGCCGCGGGCGACTCCCTGCTCAGCCCCGACGTGACCCGCAAGGTCATCAACGCCTACGCCGAACGCGGCACCGGCACCGGGAAACCCCACCCGAACCTCGGCGGCCTCACCGAACGCGAACTCGAGATCCTCCGCTGGGTCGCCACGGGACTGGCCAACGACGAGATCGGCGAACGCCTCTACATCAGCCCCGCCACCGTCCGCACCCACGTCGGAAAACTCCTGTCGAAACTCGGCGCGCGCGACCGGGCCGGACTCGTCGCCATCGCCTACCGGTCGGGCCTCGACATCCCCGAAGCGTGAAAGGGCGCCCGCGGGTTCCGGGTCCGCGGGCGCCATGGTCACGCGAGTAACAGCTCGTCGCCGCAGAGGACGTGGGTCGTGCGCCCTTCGGCGTCCACGATCTGCCAGAAGAGGGCGCCGCCCGAGCACGGCGCGGACTCCGCCTCGGCCTCGTCGAGCGTCATCTCCCGCGGCGGATCGACCGCGACCGTGTCGACCACCGTGTACAGCGCCTCGGGCTGCTCGCACGGGACCGTCCACCACCGGTCGCTGTTGTCGAAGCAGTCGCCGGTGTCGGGCATGATCGGCGTGCGCCCGCTCGCGTCCGGGTTGCCGAGCGCTTCGACGCACACCAGCTGCTCGACGACGAGGGTCGCGTTGTCGTAAGTGAAGTACCAGTCCTTCCACAGCTCGCCCGGTTGCAGCCGGGCGTAGTCGTCGCCGCACAGGTCGATGGCGACCTGGACGTTGGCGAGCGTCCCCTCCGGCGTGACGGAGGCGGCGGTCGTGTCGCTCGAGTTCGTGATCCGCCAGAACGCGTCAGGGGTTTCGCACCCGGTCGTCAGGTCGAAACCGAACGGCGCGAGCACCGGCTCGTACGGCAGGCACGACGTGGCCGGCACGTCCGGACGGGCGGGCTCGTCCCCAGTGGGCTCCTCCGCGGTCGGCCCCTCCCCGGTCGGCCCCTCCCCGGTGGGGGCTTCGGAGGCGCTCGATTCGGGTGCGGCCTCGTCGTTCCCGTCGCTCAGCATGTTGAAGCCGACCACGCCGAGCACGCCCGCGATCAGGACGCCCACGGCGATGACGGCACCGACGATCAGTCCAGTGTGCTTGCCGTTCGGGCGCGGCGGCGGCCCGTACTGGTACTGCCCGTACGCGCCCGGTCCGCCGGGCGGCGGATACGGCGGGCCCTGCCCTCCCGGATACTGCGGCGCGCCCTGGTACTGGCCCCCCTGCGGGCTGCCGGACGGCGGGCCGGTGCCGCCGGTCGGCGGGTGCCAGCCGGGCGGCGGCGGGCCGGGAGCCGGCGGGCCGGGAGCCGGCGACTGCGGTCCGGGGCCGCTCTGCGGGTGCTGCGGGTCGGGCCCGACCGGAGGCTGCCACGGGGACTCAGACGGGTCCCCGCCTTCAGGCGGTACGCCCTGGCTCGGATTCTGGGACATAGCACCAGGATATGAACGTTGTTCGCCAAGGGTCGCGGAACGGTGCGACCGTGCACCGCCATGCGGGCGCCGTGCTCGAACGTGACCGCCCCAGGCGCACGGCCGCGCAGCATCGGGCAGCGACCGGCCCGAAGCGGCCGCCACCGGACATGCCGCATCCGCACCTGGTGTGGCCGAAACGACACGAAACCGGCTAGCCTCGGGCCATGCCTTCGAGCCCGTACCTCACGGCGACGCAGCCCGCCTACGGCACCGGCACCCTCGCCGATGTCATGCCGACAGCCCTTGCGGCCCTTGGAATCCCCACTCGAGGCGTGAACCTGCGCAGTGCCGAGCTCGACGGCGTCCGCCGCATCGCCGTACTCCTCCTCGACGGCTTCGGCTTCCACCTCCTCGGCCAGGCCGCACAGGCCAGCGCCACCGTCGGCGCGATGTACCACGGCGAACTCGGCACCCTCACCCCCATCACCGCCACCGTGCCGTCCTCGACCCCGATCAGCCTCGCGTCCCTCGCGTGCGGGCTGCCGCCCGGCGAACACGGCATCATCGGCTTCACCGTCCGCGTGCCCGACACCGGCGACCTGGTCACCCACATCCGCTGGGAGGGCGCCCCCGACCCCGAGACCTGGCAGCCCGAGCCGACCTGCTTCGAGCAGGCCGATGCGGAGGGCGTGGTCTGCACGGTCGTCTCGAACGGGACGTTCCGCGACACCGGCCTGACCCGCGCGATCTACCGCGGCGCCGACTGGCTCCCCGCGATCGCGCCGCACGAGGTCGCCGAGGGGACCCTGGCGGCGCTGGCGCGCGGGGACCGGAGCCTCGTGTACGCGTACCTGCCTGACGTGGACACCGCCGGGCACTTCCACGGGATCGGCTCGCCGCAGTGGCTCGACGCGGTCGCGGTGGTCGCCGAGGCGATCGACGGGATCCTCACGGGCCTGCCGAGGGACGCGGCGCTGCTGGTGACCGCCGACCACGGCATGGTGAACGTGACGGACCGGCTGCACGTGGACCGGCGGCCCGACCTGACGCACGCGGTCGAGGCGGTCGCGGGCGACGGGCGGATGCGGTACCTGTACGCCGCGCCGGGCGCGATCGAGGATGTCCGGCAGGCGTGGACGGAGGCGGTCGCCGGGCGCGCCGAGGTGATCGGGAAGGACGAGGCGATCGACCGCGGCTGGTTCGGGCCGAAGGTCACGGAGTCGAGCCGCGAGCGCATCGGGGACCTGGTGGTGATCTGCCGGGAGACGTTCGCGATCGTGGGGGTCGAGGGCGAGCCGCCGCACGTGGCGAGGCTCATCGGCCACCACGGCGGCCTCACGGCCGCGGAGATGGCGGTCCCGCTCTGGAGCTACCGCAACGGCTGAGCGCGGGGACCCGCCGCCCGGTCGCGGGCGGTTGTCGGACCCTCTGGTTAGGCTTCGGGGGTGGCCAGCGATCTTCATCGGTTCATCGGTCCCGAGCTGTCCGATGACGGTCTCGGGATCATGCACGTCGACATGGACGCGTTCTTCGCGTCAGTGGAGATCGCGCGCGACCCGCCCCTGCGCGGCAAGCCCGTGATCGTCGCCGGGCTCGGCCCGCGCGGCGTCGTCGCGGCCGCCTCGTATGAGGCCCGCAAGTACGGCGTGCACTCCGCCCTGCCGACCGCGGTCGCGCGCCGCCGCTGCCCGCACGGCGTGTTCATGACCCCCACCACCTCGTACGGCGAGGTCTCGCGCGCGGTCATGGCGATCTTCCGGGAGTACACGCCGCACGTCCAGCCGATCTCGGTCGACGAGGCGTTCCTCGACGTCGCGGGCGCGCGCCGGCTCATCGGCTCGCCCGTCGAGATCGCCCGTTCGATCCGCGAGCGCGTGCGCGCCGAGCACGGCATCACCTGCACCGTCGGGATCGCCTCCACGAAGTTCCTGTCGAAGCTCGCGAGCGAGGCCGCCAAACCCGACGGCCTCGGCGTCGTGCCCGCCGCCACCGAGCTCGAGTTCCTGCACCGCCTGCCGATCCGCTCCGTGTGGGGCATCGGTGAGAAGACCGCCGAGAAGCTCACCCGGCTCGGGATGCGCACGGTCGGCGACCTGGCCCGCCTCGACGTCGACAGCCTCGCCTCCTCGGTGGGCACCGCCAGCGCCGAGCACCTGTACGCGCTCTCGCGGAACATCGACCCGCGGCCGGTGCGGCCCGAGCGGGTCGAGAAGTCGATCAGCAACGAGACGACGTTCGACCGCGACGCCCCGGACGGCGCGGTGTGGGGGCCGGTGCTGCTGGAGTTGTCCCGGAAGGTCGCCTCAAGGGCGCGCGCGGCGGGCTGGGCGGGCCGCGGTGTGACGGTGAAGATCCGGTTCGGGGACTTCCGCACGATCACGCGTTCGAGGATGCTCACCGCGCCCACCGATGTGGGTCGCGAGATCTACTCGGCGGCAAGGGAACTGGCGGACGCGGCGGCGACGGCGCCGGTGCGGCTCATCGGCGTGAAGCTCGATCACCTGGTCGAGGCGGCCGCCGTGGGCCGCCAGGTGGCGCTCGGGGAGCCCGAGCACGGCTGGCGCGACATCGAGACGGCGATCGACCGGGCGAGCGCGAAATTCGGGAAGGGCGCGGTCCGATCGGCGGGTCGGCTCGAGCGCAGGGACTCGCGTGTAGACACCCCGGAATCGGGGAACCCGGGCCGGTGAGCGCCATTGCGCCGGGGCGTCCCCGTCAGCTCGCGCATCCAGGCCAGAACGGACTGATTCAAGCACGAACTGCCTTCCGCCTCGGGCGAAAGCCTCGTAGACTTGGATGCAAGCAATGGGGCCGCCGGCTTTTCGACGGCCCCGTGGAGCACTAACGCAGGAGGAGTGTCGTGCCGCTCTCCGATCACGAACAACGCCTGTTCGAGCAAATCGAGCAGTCCTTGTCCGAAGACCCGCAGTTCGCCTCTGCTGTGCGCGCCCACGACCCGGCGCATGTGACCCGGCGCAGGCTCATCCTGGCCGGCATCGTCACGGTCATCGGGATCGGTGTCGTCATCGGCTCCGTGATCGCAGGGGGCGACGTCGCCATGTTCGGCGCCCCGATCGGCGCGGTGCTCATGTTCGGCGGTTTGATCCTCGGCCTTTGGGCGCAGCGCCGCGGCACGAATGTGAAGCTGAAGGCGGTCGACGGCAAAGCCAGTCGGCCTGTCGGCGGCTCGAAGTCCCCCAAGCCCGGTGGTTTCACTTCCCGGATGGAGGAGCGGTGGCGCCGCCGCCGCGACAACGGCGACATCTTCTAGTCAGCAGCTTGCGCTGCGGCACGACCGGCAGCGAGCGATCGGCCCGGCGGGGGAGTTCCCCCGCCGGGCCGGTTCATGTTCGGGTGCGTTGCGGCACTGCGCTGGTGCTAGCGGCCTCGCAGCATCGCGCGGCGGGCGCCCTTGCCGGCGTTGGCGCTGGTCGGGATCGGGCCCTTCGGGATGGCCATGCCGATGCCGAGCGCGTCGAGGCGCTTGGCGATGTGGTTGGCGTCCTTGGAGTCGATGTTCTTGGGCAGCTTCATGAGGCGCTTGCGGACTTCGGTGACCGAGAAGTCGTCGTTGGCGGTCTCGCCGACGAGGAACGTGTAGACCGGGGCCGAGCCGACGACGCGGGAGATGCGCTTCTTCTCCTGGCCGAGGAGCTTGCGGACCTTGCCGCCGCCCTCGCCGAGGAGGACCACGCCGGCCTTGCCGACCGCGCGGTGCACCATCTGGGTCTCCGAAAGGGCCGCGACGCCGGGGGTGACCTGCCAGCCGCGGATGCCGTCGATGAGCGCGTACGCCGCGCCCGGTTTGCCGACGGCCTCCTTGTTCACCACTTTGCTGGTGCGCATGTTGAGCACGAGCAGGCCGGCCAGGAGTGCCACGAACAGGGCGCTGACGTACCAGAGCAGCGAGAACTTCGCGAAGATGACCAGCGCGGTGATGATCACGAAGGGCAGCAGGATCGCGACGGCTTCCAGCGGCAGGAACAGCTTGTCCCGCTGGTGGGTGAACTTGATCGCCATCCCGATGGTCTTCAGGCGGGACCCGAACGTCTCTTTTTCCTGCTGCTTTGCCATGTCGTCAATTCTAGTGGGCGGTCGGACGGGTTATGCGGGGGCTGCGGCGCGTGCTTCGATCGCCTGTCGGTACAGCCGCCCGGCCCGGTACGAGGAGCGGACCAGGGGTCCGCTCATGACGCCCGCGAAGCCGATCTCCTCGGCCTCGGTGGTGAGCTCCACGAACTCCTCGGGCTTGACCCACCGGTCCACCGGGTGGTGGCGCTTGGTCGGCCGCAGGTACTGGGTGATGGTGATGAGCTCGCAGCCCGCGGCGTGCAGGTCCTTGAGCGCCTGGGAGATCTCCTCGCGGGTCTCGCCCATGCCGAGGATGAGGTTCGACTTGGTGACCAGGCCGGCCTCGCGGGCCTTGGTGATCACTTCGAGGGACCGCTCGTAGCGGAACGCGGGCCGGATGCGCTTGAAGATGCGCGGGACGGTCTCGACGTTGTGCGCGAGCACCTCCGGGCGGGAGGCGAAGACCTCGGCGAGCTGCTCGGGGACCGCGTTGAAGTCGGGGATGAGGAGCTCGACGCCGCAGCCGGGGACGGCCGCGTGGATCTGGCGGACGGTCTCGGCGTAGAGCCAGGCGCCGCCGTCGTCGAGGTCGTCGCGGGCGACGCCGGTGATCGTGGCGTATTTCAGGCCCATGGTCTGCACCGATTCGGCGACGCGGCGCGGCTCGTCGCGGTCGAGCGCGTCGGGCTTGCCGGTGTCGATCTGGCAGAAGTCGCAGCGGCGGGTGCACTGGGAGCCGCCGATGAGGAACGTCGCCTCCCGGTCCTCCCAGCATTCGTAGATGTTGGGACAACCGGCTTCTTGGCAGACCGTGTGCAGGCCCTCGCTCTTGACGAGGCCCCGCAGTTCGGTGTATTCCGGGCCGGTCTTGGCCTTGACCTTGATCCAGGAGGGTTTCTTCTCGATCGGGGTCTGGGCGTTGCGCACTTCGAGGCGCAGCATCCGGCGTCCTTCAGGCTGTACGGAAGTCACCGGCCCAGCCTACGCCGCGCGGACGCCGGACGGCAGGTGTCGCTCCGCACAGCGGCGGCTTCGGAGAAACGTAGGATGACGTTCCCGCTGGTCTAATGGGAGCGCGCCGGTCCGTGGCCACCGCGAACAAGGGAGTGACAATGGAACTCGTTCACCAGGGCAAGGTCCGCGACGTCTACGCCGACGGCGGCGACCTGATCCTCGTCGCCTCCGACCGCGTCAGCGTCTACGACGTGGTCCTGCCGACACCGATCCCCGGCAAGGGCGCCCTCCTGACCGCCCTGAGCCTCTGGTGGTTCGAGCAGCTCGCCGACATCGTCCCGAACCACATCGTCTCCGCCGAGGACGTGCCCGCCGAGTTCGCCGGGCGGGCGGTGCGCGTCAAGCGCCTCGACATGGTCAAGGTCGAGGCCGTCGTCCGCGGCTACCTGACCGGCTCCGGCCTCGCCGAGTACGAGAAGCGCGGGTCCGTGTGCGGCATCGACCTGCCCGCGGGCCTGGTCGACGGCTCGAAGCTCCCCGAACCGATCTACACGCCCACTTCCAAGGCCGACGTCGGCGACCACGACCTGCCGATGACCTTCGCGGAGACCGAGGACGCACTCGGCGCCGATCTCGCCACCCGCGTCCGCGACATCACGATGTCCGTCTACCGCCGCGGTTCCGAGATCGCCCTGGAGAAGGGCATCATCATCGCGGACACCAAGCTGGAGTTCGGGATCGACGCCGAAGGCACCCTCCGGCTCGCCGACGAGGTCCTCACCTCCGACTCGTCCCGCTTCTGGGACGCCGCCGCCTGGAAGCCCGGCCAGACCCAGCCGTCGTTCGACAAGCAGTTCGTGCGCGACTGGGCCAAGTCCACCGGATGGAAGCCCGACGACGCCGAAGCCCCCGAGATCCCGCAGGCGATCGTCGACGCCACACTCGCCCGCTACATCGAGGCGTACGAGCTCCTCACCGGCCGCAGCTGGTCCTGACACCGGCTCACGATGAGTGCGGGCCGCTCTCGCGAACGGCCCGCACCGCCACCATCATCTCCAGGTCTCGAACAGCCCTTGGCCGACGTAGCCGCCCTCGGGCGCGCCCGGCGGGAGCGCGAAGACCGCACTGCCCTCGGCGGTGATGAACTCGTTCAACCGGTCCGAGGCCGCCATCTTCTCCTGCGTGTCGATGAACACCTGCGGATCCGCCTGGAACGACGCGAACAGCAGGCCCGCGTCGTACGGGTGCTCGGCGTGCATGTGCCCGTCGAGGTGCCCGTCGGTCGCCGCGTCGGAACTCACGTCGCCCTGCGTCAGGAACCCGTAGTCGTAGTTGTAGCCGCGCCGGACCATCGCCGCGTCGTGCACGACGGCCACATGCGAATCCGCCGGGACCGCTTGCAGCCCTGAGCTGTCGACCACGTCGAAGTCCGGGTGGTCGAACTCGCCGCCGCCGCTCAGCGGCGCACCCGAGTCCCGCTCGCGCCCGAACGTCAGGTTCTGGTCCTCGGCGGTGAGCATCGACCAGTCAGGCAGCCTCATCCGGATCTTGCGGAACACCAGGTACGTGCCGCCCTCGAACCACGACGGCTCCGCATCGACCGCCCACACGCGCTCGTCGAAGAGCTCGGACCCGGCCTGCGGGTTCGCGCTGCCGTCCTTGAACCCCATGAGGTTCCGCGGCGTCCCGCCCTCAGGCGCCGACGAGAACCCGTGCTGCACCCACAGCAGCCTGCCGCCAATGACGGCCCGCTTGCGCAGCTCCAGGAACGCGTTGCTCACCACCTGCCGGTCCTCCCCGCAGATCTGCAGCAGCAGGTCCCCGCCCGACCAGGCCGGGTTCAGCTTGTCCCCGGCGAACTCCGGCAGCTCCGCCAGCTTCGACGGCCGCACGGCCTCCAGCCCGGCCTTCGCGAACGCGGCCGGGCCGATCCCGAACGTCACCGTGAGCCGCGCCGGGTCGAGCCCCGCGGCGACCGCTTCGGCATCGAACTGGTCGTCCCCGTCGACCGGCGCCTTCGGCGGGACCTCGCCGGCGGCGAGCGCCGCGGCGACCGCCGACCAGTCCTTCAGCAGCGCTTGCAGATTCGCCGCGACCGCGGCCGCATCGAGCGCCGCACCGGTGCCCGGCCCGGTCACGGACAGGTCGAACGCCGCGAACAGCGCGTGCCGCTGCGCAGGCGTCTCGATCCCGGCCTGCCGGGCCCCGTAGAACGGCTCCGCACCGGAGTGGTCGTGCCCGGACTCGCCGCCGTCCTCATGCCCGGGGCTCTCACCGATCGCGGCGCCCACGCCAGCCCCGACGGCCGCCGTGATCGTGGCCGCCGCCAGCGCGGTCCGCCTCGTGACGACTGCCTCGCCGTGCTCGTTCTCCTCAGGCGGCCTCCCGAACCGCACCCGCAATCCGGCAAGTGCGTCGAGCACGATGAACGCCGCCAGCGAGATCCCCAGCAGCGGGAGGAACCAGCCGACACCGGCGGCGACCACCGCGATCCCCGCTACCAGCGGCCACGGCAGCTGCCGCAGCGACCCGCGCGGATACGGCCGGCCCATGAGCCCGCCTCTCGGACGGCGCTGCCACCACATCCGGTAGCCCCACACGATCATGCAGACGAGCGCGACCATCACCGCCGCGAGCAGCAGCTGGTTCGCCAGCCCGAACAGCAGGCCCATATGCGCGGCGATGAGCACGTTCGTCGCCTGCGCCATGAACGGCCAGTCCGCGAACCGCAGCTCCTCGGCGACCTCCGGTGCGCCCGAAGCGGTGTCGACGACCATCTGGTCCTGCTCCAGCGGCAGCGACCGGTGCGTCTCGGCCACCAGGTATTGCGAGCCGGAGCCCGTGGGCAGCGTGATCTGCAAGGGGCCGTTCATGTCCGCGTTGCGCGCGGTCGTGTACACGCTGTCGAGCAGCGCCACCGCGAACGGCGAGGCGCCCGCCGCACCCGAGTGGTGGTGCTCGGCGTGGGCGCCGCCGCTCGCACCCGAGTCGACCTCCACGGCCCGCGTGGTCCAGCTCAGGGCCTCGCGGAGGTCCGAGACGTGCTCGCCCGCGTACCGCGACCAGGTCAGGCCCGTCACCGACAGGAACAGCAGGACCGCGACCAGCCACAGGCCGACCGGCCCGTGCCAGGCGAGGGTCCGGGAACGGCCGGTGCCGGTCGGCCTCGGACGGAGCAGGCCGCCGGCCGCCCGCGAGCGGCGCTTCCGGGCGATCCAGAGGATCAGCCCGCCGAGCGCCACCACCCACAGCCAGCTCGCCGCGAGCTCGCTGTACAGGCGGCCCGACTCGCCGAGGTGCAGGTTCACGTGGAGCGTCGAGATCCATTCGCGCAGCGGCCCGGCCTGCGAGGACCCGTACGTGGTCGAGTCGCCGAGCACCTCGCCGGTGTACGGATCGACATAGGCCGCGGCGATCGCACCCGATTCGCGGGCCACACCGTCGTCGACCAGCACCGCCGTCGACGCGTCGTCCTCCGCGGCGGGACGAACCGCCGTCACGGTCCAATCCGGGTGGGCGGCGGTCACGGCGTCGACCTGGTCGGCGAGGCGCAACCGCTCATCACCGACATCGACAGTGCGCAGATCCGAGTACAGCGCGCCCTCCACCGGGTAGGAGAGCGCGTAGGCCAGCCCGGACACGGCCGAGACCAGCAGGAACGGGGCGATGAGTATCCCGGCGTAGAAATGCAGCCGGAGCAGCAGCTGCCTCAGGGCAGCCGAAATCCTTGGTTTGTCTGGCATGGTTCGCTTTCTGAGCAGCCCGGGAGCACGCGGCATCGAAGCCGACCGGACTCCGGGCAGGAGTCAACGCCGAAGGCGCTGGGGGACAAAGGGACTCAGGAGAAAGCGAACAGCGGTGGACCGCGGTGCGAGATCTGGGTGCGGACCGCCGGAACCGGACGCGGCGTCTGCGCCCGCAACGTGAACCGGCGCGGCCGGATCGCCACGAGCGCGCCCGCGCCGAGCACGCGGATCACCCGCGCGAAGCACAGTGTCAGCGCGTCGAGCAGCCTCGCGAACGCGGCATCACCGCGCGCCAGCCACGACGCCTGCGCCAGTGCCGCGGCGAGGTGCACCAGCCACATGCTCAGGCCTGCGCCGTGCGCGTGGCCCGCCGTGGCGGCGGCGCCTAGCTCGAAGCACTCGTGCAGCCCGTACTGCGCCGCGAGACACAGTGGAGCCAGCGTGAGGAAGCCGCGCTGGCGTCCGCCGATGCCGTACGCGGCGGCGAAGAGCAGGCCGCCGGCGGCGGCGAACTGGAGCGGGCTGGGGGCGTTCCCGCCGCCCCAGAGGTGCAGCAGGAGGGAGGCGGACGCCGAGACCGCGGCGAACACGGCGGCCCGCAGCAGTCGGAACGGAGCATCCCTCACTTGCACGCGCGTATTCTGCCACGCCGCCCCAAGCGGACGGAACCCCCGCGTCGGCCATGCGACGCGGGGGTGTCGGGTGTTCGGTCAGGCCCGCTTGGGGCCGTAGGTCAGGCGTCGCAGCAGGACCTCGAAGGGGCCGCGCTTCCCGGCCCTGTCGAGCGCGACCGCGACGGCCACGGTGGCCAGCCAGGTCCCGAACGCGACGCCGAACGCCGCGAGGTAGCCCATGTCCTCGCCGAGGCCGAAGCCCCACGCGGTGAGCAGCGGGGCCATGATGAACGACTGCAGCAGGTAGCAGGTGAGCGACCGCTCGCCGACCGCGGCGAGGGCCCCGGGCACGCCCCGGCGGCCGAAACCGCGCAGCTTGTGCGCGAGGAGCGCGAAGCCGCAGATGTAGCCGATCCCGGCGTACAGGCCGCCGAGGAGCGTCAGGTACACCGAGGCGATCCAGATCCCGTCCGGGGGCTCCCAGGCGCCGAGCGCGATGAGCGCCACGGGAAGCGAGCTGAGGACGTTCACGATCATGCCGGTGATGAAGACCTTCTTCAGCTGCGGCAGGTGCGATTCGGGGTGCTCGATCCAGCCCGCGCGGTGGAGCATCATGCCCGCGATGATCAGCGGGAAGAACGAGCCGGTGATCACGATCGCGATCGCGGCGGTCGGCGAGGCGATGGCGCCGATGACGAGCTGGCCGACGTACGGCGGCAGGCCGTCGTCGCCCGGCGGCTGCTGCCCGCCGACGGTGAAGAAGTACGCCATGATCGCGTTGCCGATCAGCACCACGTAGGCGATGGAACCCCAGAGCCACTTCTTGAGCGACTTGTCGGAGAGGTGCACGAAGAACAGGGCGATCAGGCCCATCGCGCCGTACGGGGCGAGGATGTCGCCGAAGAACAGGAAGACGGCGTGGAGGAAGCCGAACGCGAGGAGCCACCACGACCGGCGGCGCAGGATCTTGCGGACGCCCTTGGCCTCCATGCCGCGGGCGAACATGCGCGAGGCCATGATGGCGATGCCGAAGCCGTAGAGGACCGCGAACATCGGGCGGGAGCGCTCGGCGATGAGGAGCTGCTCCACGAAGTAGGCGATGTGGTCGGCGGTCGACTGGCCGGTGTTGTGGTTGTACTTGTCGAGGCCCATGCCCCACAAGTGGACCGGGACGTTCGCGAGGGCGATGAACAGGAGCATGAAGCCGCGTGCGATGTCGGGCGCGAGTGATCGCTCGGCCTTGGTGATCGGTGTGGGCGGGCCGGGGGGACCGGCGGTGGCGAGCGGGGTGGCGGTGGACACGACGAGCTCCTTTGTGGTCGTGACGGGCTTGCGGTGGGTTCCGGGTTCAGTGTATGGAATCCGCGTGCCCTGCACGGGTACGCAGACCCCGCCTTTGACGGTAGTGCTGGCCACCCTTGAATGCTCCAGCCTGCGGTACCGATCTGTCTCATGCCGAGGAAGGACCGCGTTCGCGAACATGTCGTACCCCGGGAGGATTCTTGCGCCTACCAAAGTCGCGGCTCGCAAGCTTCGCCGAGGCCGGGCCCCTTCTCTGTCCGTTTTGGTAGACCCGCCGAGACACGCCCGAAGGCGAACTGAAGGGCCCCAGCGCATTTGCGCTGGGGCCCTTCAGTTCGCTATGGCTACGCCTTCGTGCTGCGCCGCTGGTTCACTCCGGCTACGCCTTCGTCCTGCGCCGCTGGTTCACTCCGGCTACGCCTTCGTGAACAAGAGCGCCGCGTTGTGGCCGCCGAAGCCGAAGGCCGTGTTGAGCGCCGCGTTCAGCTCGACCTTGCGGGCCTCGTTCGCCGCCACGTCCAGGTCCAGGCCCGGGTCGGGGTTCTCGAGGTTGATCGTCGGAGGGATGACCCCTTCGACGATCGCCAGGATCGCCGCGATCGACTCGACCGCGCCCGCCCCGCCGAGCAGGTGCCCGGTCATGGACTTGGTCCCGGTCAGCACCACGTGGTCGCCCACGACGCGCTTGATGCCCTTGATCTCCGCCATGTCGCCGACCGGAGTGGACGTCGCGTGGGCGTTGACGTGGCCGATCTCCTTCGGGTCGATGCCGGCCTGCTTGATCGCGGCCGCCATCGCCCGGCCGCCGCCCCGGCACTCCGGGTCGGGCTGGACGATGTCGTAACCGTCGGAGGTCAGGCCGGAGCCCGCCACGACGGCGTAGATCTTCGCCCCGCGGGCCTCGGCGTGGTCGCGGCGCTCCAGGATGAGCGCGCCGGAGCCTTCGCCCATGACGAACCCGTCGCGGTCGCGGTCCCAAGGCCTGGAAGCGTGCGTCGGGTCGTCGTTGCGGGTCGACATGGCCTTCATCGAGGAGAATCCGGCCATCGGCAGGCCGCCGATGACGGCCTCCGCGCCGCCCGCCACGACCACGTCGGCGCGGCCGACGCGGATCATGTCGGCGGCCCACGAGATCGCCTCGGCCGAGGTGGCGCACGCGCTGGTGGGGGCGTGCACGCCGGCCTGGGCGCCGAACTCCAGGCCGACGACGGCGGCGGGGCCGTTGGGCATGAGCATTGGCACCGTGAACGGAGAGACCTTGCGGGCGCCGCTCTGCTCCAGGATGTCGTCCTGGGCGAGCAGCGTCAGCGCCCCGCCGATGCCGGAACCGAAGACGACGCCCAGGCGTTCCTTGTCGAGGTCGTCGCTCAGCCCCGCGTCATCCCACGCCTGCTGAGCCGCGACGAGCGCGATCTGCTCGGAGCGGTCGAGACGGCGCAGCCGGACCCGAGGCAGGACCTCGGAGGGCTCCACCGCCAGCTCGGCGGCGATACGGCAGGGGAGTTCCTGTGCCCATTCGTGCTCGAGCAGGTGGACACCCGACCGTCCGGCCACGAGTGCTTCCCAGGTCGACGCCACATCCCCGCCGAGGGGTGTGGTGGCGCCGAGTCCGGTAACGACTACCTCAGTCACATTTAGCCCTTTTCGATGTAGGAGACGGCGTCGCCGACGGTCTTGAGGTTGGCGACCTCGTCGTCAGGGATCTTCACGCCGAACTTCTCTTCGGCGGCGACGACGACCTCGACCATGGCGAGCGAGTCGACGTCCAGGTCGTCGGTGAACGACTTGGCGTCGGCGACATCGTCGGGGTTGACACCCGCGACCTCTTCGAGAATGTCGGACAGGCCTTCGCGGATCTCGTCACGAGACAGAGCCATGAGTTATTTCCTCTCGATAATTACGGGCAGCGGATGACTTGCCCGGCGTAGGTGAGTCCGCCGCCGAATCCGAACAGGAGGATCGGGGCGCCGGAGGCCACCTTGCCACTTTGTACCAACTTCGACAGCGCCAGCGGCACCGATGCCGCGGACGTGTTGCCGGAGTAGACGATATCCTCGGCGATGACGCAGTCGTCGCTGAAATCGAGGCGCTTGACGATGCCCTGGATGATCCGCAGGTTCGCCTGGTGCGGCACGAAGGCCGCGAGTTCGTTGATCTTGAGGCCCGCCCGGTCCGCGACCCGCTCGATGAGCGGCGCCAGCTGGGTGGTGGCCCAGCGGAACACGGTCTGGCCGGCCTGCTTGATGAACGGGACGTCCTCCTCGATGCGGATGACGTCGCTCATCGACGGCTCGGAGCCCCACACGACCGGGCTGATGGCCAGCTCCGGGTTGTCGGTGCCCTCGACGATGACCGCGCCGGCTCCGTCGCCGAAGAGGACGCACGAGCTGCGGTCCTCCCAGTCGGTGACGGCGGTGAGCTTCTCGGCCCCGATGACGATGGCGCGCTTGGCACTGCCGACCCTGATCGCCATGTCCGCCTGGGCCAGTGCGTACTCGAAGCCGGAGCAGGCGGTGTTGATGTCGATCGCCGCAGGCACGCTGAGGCCGAGGGCCTCGGCGACGCGGCAGGCGGTGTTGGGGCAGGTGTCCTTGGCGGAGACCGTCGCGACGATGACCATGTCGATGTCGCCCGGGCCGTACCCGGAGTTCTCGAGGGCCTGCCGGGCGGCGTGGACGGCCATGTCGGCCACCTTCTCGTCGTCGGCGGCGATGCGGCGTTCCTTGATGCCGACGCGCGAGACGATCCACTCGTCGTTCGTGTCGACGATCTTGGACAGGTCTTCGTTGGTGAGGACCTTCTCCGGCTGGTAGTGGCCGACGCTGACGACACGCGATCCGTTGACGCTCACTCGACTCCTTCATTCGCTGCGAGTCCGGCGGCAGCGGCCAGGTCCTCGGGGGTGTTCACGTTGACACGGTCGACGCCCTTGAGTGCCCGCTTGGCCAGTCCGGTGAGCGTCCCTGCAGGCGGCAGCTCGATGACCGCCGTGACGCCCAGTCCTTCAAGCGTACTCATGCAGGCATCCCACCTGACTGGTGAGGTGACCTGTGCCACGATCTGCTGCAAGGCGGTCTTGCCGGAGGCCACGGCCTTGCCGTCCCGGTTGGACAGGAGCGTCCGCACCGGGTCGGCGGTGGCGATCCCGGCGGCGACGGCTTCGAGCGCCTCCTGCGCGGGCGCCATGTGCGGCGTGTGGAACGCGCCGGCGACCTTCAGGGTGATGACCCGGGCCTTCTCGGGCGGGCTCTGGGTGAGCTTCTCGATGGCGGCCACGGGGCCCGCGGCGACGATCTGGCCGGCGCCGTTGCGGTTCGCGGGCCAGGCTCCGGCCGATTCGATCGCGGCGAGGACCTCGTCCTCGACCCCGCCGAGGACGGCGGCCATCGTGGTCGGCTCGATGTTGCACGCGGCGGCCATCTCGCGGCCGCGCACGGCGGCGAGGCGGACGGCGGCCTCGGGGGTCAGGACCCCGGCGATCGCGAGGGCGGTGAGCTCGCCGACGGAGTGGCCGGCGACGACGAGGTCCGCTTCGGCCAGGTCGCCGGCGAGCAGCCGCTCGGCGGCCAGCAGCCCGGCGGCCACGAGCAGCGGCTGGGTGTTGGCGGTGTCGGTGATCTCGTCCTGCTCGGCGGTCGTGCCGAGGCGGACGAGGTCGAGGTCGATGATCTCCGACCACTCGCGGAGGCGGGCCTCGGCGGAGGGGTCTTCGATCCACGGCGTCAGGAACCCGGGCTTCTGCGAGCCCTGCCCGGGAGCGAGAATGGCAAGCACACTAAGACTTTCGCATCGACAACAGGTGATACGGGAGCAGTCGGAGGACTGAAAGCCCGTTAAGTTCTTGTAGAGAATCTACAACACTCGTTGTCAACTGCGAGAACGCCGGGTGCTCGAGGCGTTCTCGAGGCGCCCTATGGTCAACCCCACACGCAGGACGAAGGCCTCATGCGGTTCGGTGGGGGAGAAACCGGTCACCTCTTGGATACGGCGGAGGCGGTACCGGACCGTGTTGGGGTGGACGTAGAGCTCGCGCGCGGTCCCCTCGAGGACGCCGCCGGAGGCGATGAACGCGTCCATGGTCTCCAGCAGTTCGCCGCCCGCGCGGCGCAGCGTCATGTAGACGCTCTCGCGCAGCGTCCGGCGGGCCTCGTCGTCACCGGCGATCGCCCGCTCCGGGAGCAGCTGGGTCGCCGTGACGGGCCGGGGCGCGTCGGGCCAGGCCGGGGCGGCCCGGTGGCCGGCGACGGCGGCGAGCGCTGACGTGGACGCGTCCGCGAGGCCGTTCACGGTGGGGCCCACCACGACCGGGCCGTCGCCGAACTGGCCGGTGAGCTTCTCGACGATCTCGACGGGTTCCTTGACGCCGCCGAGGAGGAGCACGAGGCGGGCGCCGTGGACGCCCGCGAGGATGTCGAGTCCGAGCCGCCTGGCGGCGCGCTGGACGGAGTGGAGCACGAGCGTGGCCTCGCCGCCGGGGGTGGCGCCGCAGACGACGGTGATGGTCTGCGTCTCGGACCAGCCGAGGGCCGCGGCGCGGCTGATGAGCTCGTCGGAGTTGTCGCCGCGCAGGAGCGCGTCGACGAGCATCGCCTGGAGGCGCGCGTCCCAGGCGCCCCGGGTCTCGGCGGCGCGGGCGTACACGCGTGCCGAGGCGAAGGCGATCTCGCGGCTGAAGCGCAGCACCGATTCGCGCAGCTGGTCCGTCTCGCCTTCGGCGGCGAGCGCGGGCACCTGCTCCTCGACCACGTCGATGACGACCTGGATGAGGGCGACGGTGTGCTGGAGGCTGATGGCGCGGGCGAGCTCGACGGGGGCGGCCTCGAAGACCATGTCGGAGGTGCCGAGGTCCTCGCCGCCGTTGCGCAGCCATTCCAGGAACTGCCGCACCCCGGCCTGGGCCACCAGGGTGACCATCGAGCGCTGCTCGGCGGGCAGGTCGCGGAACCAGGGCAGGCGTTCGTCCATCCGGGTGAGGGACTGCGTCGTCAGCGCCGAAGAGGAGCGTTCGATGTTCTGAATGGTCGTGGCCAGATCCATGCCCTATAGCCTGCCAGACGTGGCGCGCGCCGCGCATGGCCGTCTGTCGGAATAGCTCGGGCGCCACTACTGTTGCGCGGAAGAGCACGACTGAAGCCACGACAGAGAGGCGGCCATATGGCCACGGTTGCACTGACCAAGGACAACTTCGAAGAGACCGTCACCGGCAACGGCATCGTGCTGGTGGACTGGTGGGCCGACTGGTGCGGCCCGTGCAAGATGTTCGCTCCGACGTTCGAGGCGTCGAGCGAGAAGCACCCTGACGTCGTCTTCGGGAAGATCGACACCGAGGACCAGCCGGAGCTCTCGGGCGAGGCCGGGATCCAGTCGATCCCCACGCTCATGGCGTTCCGCGACGGCATCCTCCTCTACAGCCAGCCCGGCGCGCTCCCGCCGGCCGCCCTCGAGGAGATCATCGGCAAGGTCAAGGAGCTCGACATGGACGCCGTGCGCGCCGAGATCGAGAAGGAAGAGGCCGAAGGCCACGACCACCACGATCACGAAGGCCACAGCCACTAGGCCCGGGCACGTCGAAGGGGGGGGGGGGGGGGGGGGGGCGGGGGGGCCCCCCCCGGGGGGGGGGGGGGGGGGGGCCG
>NZ_JAPZVP010000001.1:239141-444419 GCF_027622875.1 Glycomyces luteolus
GCCCCCCGCCACTAGGCCCGGGCACGTCGACGGGCGGGGCCGCGCGCAATGCTCGCGGCCCCGCCCTTTTGCGTCGTACTAGGAGTCGCCGCCCGCTTCGCCGGCTTCGGCGGCGGTCGGGTCGGTGATCTGGTACTTGGCGGCCGCCTGGGCGGCCAGCTCCGGCTTGACCTCGCCGCGGGCGGCGAGCTGCTGGAGGGCGGCCACGGTGATCGACTCGGCGTCGACGTTGAAGTGGCGGCGCAGGGCCCCGCGGGTGTCGGAGTGGCCGAAGCCGTCCGTGCCCAGCGAGGTGTAGTCGCCCGGCACCCAGCGGCTGATGAGGTCCGGCACGGCCCGCATGTAGTCGCTGACGGCGATGAACGGGCCCTCGGCGCTCGCGAGCTTCCGCGTCACGTACGGGACCTGCTTCTCGGCCTCCGGGTGGCGGAGGTTGTGGCGGTCGGCGGCGATGCCGTCGCGGCTCAGCTCGGTCCACGAGGTGACCGACCAGACATCGGCGGCCACGCCCCAGTCGGCGGCGAGCAGCTCCGCGGCCTTGACGGCCCAGGACATGCCCGAACCCGAGGTCAGCAGCTGTACTCGGGGGCCGGAGCCCTCCGCGGTCTGGACCTTGTGGATGCCCCTGAGGATGCCCTCGACGTCCACGTCCTCCGGCTCGGCGGGCTGCACGATCGGCTCGTTGTAGACGGTCATGTAGTAGAAGACGTGCTCGCCCTCGCCGTACATGCGGCGCAGGCCGTCCTGGACGATGTGCCCGATCTCGTAGCCGTACGCCGGGTCGTAGGAGACGACCGCCGGGTTGGTGTGCGCGAGGAGCAGCGAGTGGCCGTCCTCGTGCTGCAGGCCCTCGCCGTTGAGCGTGGTGCGCCCGGCGGTGGCGCCGATGAGGAAGCCGTTCGCGAGCTGGTCGGTGGCGGCCCAGATCGAGTCGGCGGTCCGCTGGAACCCGAACATCGAGTAGAAGATGTAGAACGGGATCATCGGCTCGCCGAGCGTGTCGCCGGCGGTGCCCGCGGCCGTGAACGCGGCCATCGAACCGGCCTCGTTGATGCCCACGTGCATGAGCTGGCCCTGCGCGGACTCCTTGTAGGAGAGGAACAGGTCGCGGTCCACCGACAGGTACTGCTGGCCGTGCGTCGACCAGATCTTCGCTGTCGGGAACATCGCGTCCATGCCGAACGTGCGCGCCTCGTCGGGGATGATCGGGACCCAGCGCTTGCCGGTCTCCTTGTCCCGCATGAGGTCCTTGAGCAGGCGCACCAGCGCCATGGTCGTGGCGGCCTTCTGCTTGCCCGAGCCGCGGCGGGTCGACTTGTACGCCTCCTCGCCGGGCAGGCTCAGCGGGATGACCGTGTTGCGGCGCTTGGGGATCGAACCGCCGAGGGCGGCGCGGCGGGCCTGCAGGTACTCGTCCTCGGGCGAACCGGCCTCGGGCTTGATGTACGGCGGCAGGTACGGGCTGGCCTCGAGCTGCGCGTCGGTGACGGGCATGTCGAGGGCGTCGCGGAAGCCCTTGAGGTCGTCGAGCGAGAGCTTCTTCATCTGGTGGGTCGCGTTGCGGCCCTCGAAGGTCGAGCCCAGCTTGTAGCCCTTGACGGTGTGCGCGAGGATCACCGTCGGCTGGCCCTCGTGGTCCATCGCGGCCTTGTACGCGGCGTAGATCTTGCGGTCGTCGTGGCCGCCCCGGCGAAGGTTCCAGATGTCGTCGTCCGACAGGGGCTGCGCGAGCGCCTTCGTGCGCGTGTCGCGGCCGAAGAAGTGCTCGCGGATGAACGCGCCCGACTCGGCCTTGAAGGTCTGGAAGTCGCCGTCGGGGGTGGTGTTCATGAGGTTCACCAGCGCTCCGTCGGCGTCCGCGGCGAGCAGCGGGTCCCACTCGCGGCCCCACATGACCTTGATGACGTTCCAGCCCGCGCCGCGGAAGTACGACTCGAGCTCCTGCACGATCTTGCCGTTGCCGCGCACCGGGCCGTCAAGGCGCTGGAGGTTGCAGTTGACGACGAACGTGAGGTTGTCGAGCTCGGCGCCGGCCGCGAACTGCAGCGCGCCGCGCGACTCGACCTCGTCCATCTCGCCGTCGCCGAGGAACGCCCACACCTGCTGCTTCTTGGTGTCCTTGATGCCGCGGTCGTCCATGTAGCGGTTGAAGAGCGCCTGGTAGATCGCGTTGATCGGGCCCAGGCCCATGGACACCGTGGGGAACTGCCAGTAGTCCGGCATGAGGCGCGGGTGCGGATAGGAGGGGAGCCCGCCCTGCGGCCGCGAGACCTCCTGGCGGAAGCCGTCGAGGTCGTCCTCGGTGAGCCGGCCCTCGACGAACGAGCGGGCGTACATGCCGGGGGAGGCGTGGCCCTGGAAGAAGATCTGGTCGCCGCCGCCCTCGTGGTCGCGGCCGCGGAAGAAGTGGTTGTAGCCGACCTCGTAGAGGTTCGCCGCGGAGGCGTACGTCGAGATGTGGCCGCCCACGCCGATACCGGGTCGCTGCGCGCGGTGGACCGTCATCGCCGCGTTCCAGCGCACGTACGAGCGGATGCGGTGCTCGATGGCCTCGTCGCCGGGGTAGTGCGGCTCGGCCTCGACGGGAATGGTGTTCACATAGTCGGTGCTCGTGGACGCCGGTACGCCGATCTGGCGCTTGCGGGCGTGCTCGAGCAGCCGCTGCATGACGTAGCGGGCACGGGTGCGCCCGCCGCCGTCGAGGAGGCCGTCCAGGGATTCCAGCCACTCGCTGGTCTCCCCAGGGTCAGTGTCCGGTCCTTGGGTCGGCAATCCGTCACTGATGGGCGGCCGGTTCTGTTCCGTGGTCACGGGCGATCCCTCGTTCTAAGACTGCGGCTTTGCAGGGTTGCTCTTCAGGCAGCAGAGTGTCATCGTTTTCTACCATCCTCCCTTGAATCTACCGCGAGCATCGTCGACCCACCCGCCTTGATGCGACCGCGCCCACACTCCCCGCAACTATGAAACGCGCTCACCTGCAGCGTCGTGAAAGCCGTCTCGGAAAGCGAGATCACCGCCGTGTGAACGTGTCCGCACGAAGTCCTTGGACGGCTTTGCGGAAGCGCCGGGCGGACCTCTTTCCGCGCGCGTGCGCGAGCGCTGGATATGCCGCGGCGCCTATGGTCTACTTCATATGCTGTGCAGAGCAGAGCGGACGCTCTGGCAGCCCGACCAATGGAGGGGACGCAGTGAACGCTCCGAGCAGCCCGGTGGACTCATCGAGCGTGGTGCAGCGACTCGGACTCGAAGGCGTCGAGTCCGTCATGGAGATCGGCTTCGACACCGACGTCGACGCCGCCTTGCGCAGCGCCGTCATCGAGGCGGTCGGGGAACTCCTCGACGAGGACTCCGACGAGATCGTGGGGGCGGTGCTCCTGTGGTGCCGCGAAGAGGACGGCGACCTCGTCGACCTCCTCCTCGACGCCCGCGACCCGCTCGCCGACGACGGCGTCGTGTGGCTCCTCACCCCCAAGGCGGGACGGCCCGGCCACATCGAGCCGGCCGACATCGAGGAGTCGACGACCCTCGCCGGCCTGAAATCGACGAAGACCCTGAACGCCTCCCCGGACTGGGTCGCGTCCCGCATGGTCGTCGCCCGCCGCTGAGTCCCGGAATGTCGCGAGGGCCCGCTTTCCGGCGGGCCCGATCGCCGGTCCGGGCGCCTGCCGCTAACGTTCAGCTCGTCAGGATTCAAAGGCCCTCCGCGAGGGCCGCACCGCGAGGAGCGCGCATGACGATCGAACCCGGAACCAAGGCCCCCGGCTTCACCCTGAAGGACCAGAACAACCAGGAAGTGAGCCTCGACGACTTCCTCGGCGAGAAGAACGTCCTGCTGGTGTTCTACCCGTTCGCGTTCACGGGCGTGTGCGAGGGCGAGCTGTGCGGCATCCGCGACAACCTCGACGCCTACCAGAGCGACGACGTCCAGGTCCTCAGCGTCTCCATCGACTCCCCGTACGCCCACAAGGTCTGGGCGAACCAGCAGGGCTTCGAGTTCCCGCTGCTCAGCGACTTCTGGCCGCACGGCGCGGTCGCCCAGGCCTACGGCGTCTTCAACGACGAGAACGGCATGGCGAACCGCGGCACCTTCGTCATCGACAAGCAGGGCGTCGTCCGCTTCGCCGAGATGAACATGCCGGGCGAGGCCCGCGACCAGGGCGCGTGGCAGAAGGCCCTGTCCGAACTGGCCGCTTAGGACCATCCGAAAGGGCCGCCGGGGTATCCCGGCGGCCCTTCGCCATGTCCGGCGATATTGACATAGGCGAATGCTTGACATGGGGTTTCGGTTGGGCCAAGCTAAGGCAACCGGTTTCTTGCAACCGGTTGCGCTCGGTGGTGCGAGCCGAGTCGCCACCCTCACCCCCGAAAGGACCTTCGACGATGAACAGTCCTGCCAGACGAGTACTCGCCGCGGCCGCGATCGCGGTCCTGGCCGCCACCGCCGTGCCCGGCGCCGCCGACGCCCACGGCCGCTTCGACCTCGGCCGGCAGGCGATCGCCGCCGACGACGGCTGGGCCGCGTACGACGGCGGCACCACCGGCGGCTCCGACGCCGCCCGCGACCACGTGTACACCGTGGACACCTGGGCCGAGCTCAAAGCGGCGGTGGCGGGCGACGAGCCCAAGATCGTCAAGGTCAAGGGCGACATCGACGCCTGGACCGACGCCGAAGGCAATGCCCTCACCTGCGAGGACTGGAACGACCCCGGCTACACGTGGGAGTCCTACCTCGAGACCTACGACCCCGAGGTCTGGGGCTGGAACGCCCCCTCCGGGCCGGTCGAGCAGGCCCGGGTCCGCTCCTACAACGCCTACCGCCAGCACGTGCTGCTCTCCATCGGCGCCAACACCACCATCGTCGGCGCGGGCGACGCCTCGGTCACCCACGGCGCGTTCTTCATCAGCAACACCGAGAACGTGATCGTCCGCAACCTCGGCGTCCACGACTCGTACGACTGCTTCCCCGCCTGGGAGGGCACCGCCTGGGACGGCGAGTTCGACAACTTCGAGGTCTCCGGCTCCACCCACGTGTGGCTCGACCACCTCACGGTCACCGACGGCACCACCCACGACTACCAGGCGCCCGTCATCTGGGGCGCCCGCGTCGAGTACCTCGACGGTGCCATCGACATCGTGCGCGCCTCCGACCTGGTCACCGTGTCCTGGAACCACATCCAGAACCACGACAAGACCATGCTCATCGGCAACACCGACTCCGACCGCTACGGCGAAGACGACAAGCTGCGCGTCACCGTGCACCACAACTGGTTCGAGAACGCCGCCCAGCGCGCTCCGCGCCTGCGCTGGGGCCAGAACCACGTCTACAACAACTACTACACGTACGACCCGGACTCGGGCTACCCGTACTTCTACTCGATCGGCGCGGGCAGGTACTCGCAGATCTACGCCGAGAACAACGCCTGGGACGTCGAAGGCGTCGACGCCTCCGCCGCGATCTACAACTGGGGCGGCGACGCCATGCACGTCGAGGGCAGCCTCTTCAACGGGCAGCGCACCGACCTGCTCGCCGCCTGGAACGAGGCCAACCCGGAGGCGCCCATGAGCGACACCGTCACCGAACTGCCGGTCCTCCACGGCAAGATCCACGCCGTCCGGCTCGTCCCGATCCTGGTGCCGGCCTGGGCCGGAGCGGGCAGGCTCGGCTAGCGCGCCCGGCACTCGCCCGGCTCACGGGGCGTCGCCCCAAGGGCTCAGGAACACGTACCGCACCATCGGGTAGCGCTCGCGCAGCCGGGCCTCGACCGCGCGGCTCGAGCGCTCGATGGCCTCGCCGCTCGCGCTGTCGCGGAAGTCGATCTTGGCCGCGACCAGCACCGAGGCGGGTCCGAGCTGGAGCGTCAAGAGGTCCTGCACGGCCGCGATGTCCTCGCCCGCTTCGAGTTCGGTGCGCACCGCGTCGCGGAACCGGGGCGGCAGGCTCAGTCCGATGAGGAACGCGATGTTGGCGCGGCCGAGCAGGACGGCCACCGTGAGCAGCAGCGCGCCGATGAGGATCGAGGCGACCCCGTCCCACACCGGGTCGCCGGTGATCTGGGCGAGTGCGAGGCCCGCGGCGGCCAGCAGCAACCCGATGAGCGCGGCGAAGTCCTCCAGGAACACCGCCTTCACGGTCGTGTCGGGCGTCCGCCGCAGGAACCGGACCGGGCTCACCTTCCAGTACCGCGACTCGCGCCGCACCTGCGTGATCGTCCGAATGAACGAGACGCCTTCGAGCACGAACGAGATCGCAAGGACCACGTAGGAGAGGACGTAGTCGCTCTCGGCGCCGCCGCGCAGCGAGTGGAAACCGTGCGTGATGGAGAACAGGCCGCCCGCCACGAACGTGAACGCCGCCGCGAGTGCCGCCCACAGGTAGGCCGTGCTGCCGTAGCCGAAGGGGTGCGCCTCGTCGGCGGGCTTCGCGCTGCTGCGCAGGGCGATGTACAGCATGGCCTGGGTGACGGTGTCGGCCGCCGAGTGCGCGGCCTCTGAGACCATCGCCGCCGAGCCGCCCAGGATCCCGGCGACGAGCTTCGCCAGGGCGATGCCGAGGTTCATCAGCGCGGCGACGAGCACCGTGATCACGCTCTCGGACTTGACCTCCGCCGCCGCATCGCTCACGGCTCCGAGCCTAGGCGAGTCATTCCTGGGCGAAACCCCATTCCCCCACGTTGTAGAAGACCCGCATCGTGGTCGCCCAGTTGTCGCGCACGTTCACGACGTCCCGGTCGACCATGACCAGCTGCGGGGTCCACGCCAGCGGCAGCTGCACGGACTCGTCGATGGAGATCTGCGCGGCCTCGTTGTTGAGTTCGGCGGCGCGGTCGCGGTCGAGGGTGGCGGCGAGCTCGGCGACGATGGCGTCCACCCGGTCGTCCTGGAACCCGGTGTGGTTGCCCTCGCCCCAGTAGTCGGCCGCGGAGGAGGCGAACAGCGGGGTCTCGATCCAGGAGAACAGGATCAGGTCCCAGTCGCGCTCCTCGAGCACCGAGTTCAGGTCGCCCCCGGGGATCGGGTCGGTGGTGAGGTCGATGCCGAGGTCGCCCAGGTACGTGATGACGAGGTCCTGGATGATCGGCGTGAACGCCTCGCCCTCGATGCCGGTGCGGAAGCGCAGCGACACCGGCTCGCCTTCAGGAGTGAGCAGCGCGTCGCCCTCCCACGTGTACCCGGCCTCCTCGAGGATCGCGCGGGCCGCGGCCTGGTCGCCCGAGCCGAGGCCGGAGTCGCCGATCTGGTCGGTGTGGTACTCCGAGCCGGGGCGGAACAGCACGTTCGTCATCGTCTCGGTGTCCTCGAAGGCGGTGCCGTACGCGCGGGCGTTGATCTCGTCCGCGTCGATCGCGGTGAAGATCGCGCGGCGCAGCGGTTCGGCGGCCAGGAACGGGTTGTCGAAGTTCGCGTCGATGTGGGACCAGCCGGACTGGGGCGCGACGCTGTACTTCAGCCCGGACTCGGCGGCGAGCTGGTCGAGGATCTCGGGGTCGAAGCTGGAGGGCGCGGCCCCGTGGATGGTGCCCTGCCGCAGCTCGGTGGCCATGGCGTCGGCGCCCTCGATGTATTTGAGCGTCAAGGAGTCGAGCGTGGACTGCTGGGATCCGGTCCACTCCGGGTTCGGCACGTACTTCGCGTAGTCGCCGAGCACGCCCTCGACCATCCGGAACGGCCCGGCGCTGTAGTCGAGGGGCGGGTTCTCGGAGAAGTCGGCGACGGACGCGGCCATCACGGCGGGGTCGGTGCGCCAGTCGGCGTGGCCGCGGGCCTCGGCGATGTGCGCGGGGTGGGTGATGACCTGCGCGGCGTACCACTCGGCGTCGAGGTAGCCGCCCTTGTAGGTGACGACGATCGTGCTGCCCTCGCCCTGTTCGATGGAGGCCACATTGGAGCCGTAGTCGGTGGCGGGGGTGCACCCGGCGCACTGGGCCTCGTCGGTGGAGGTGGCCTTCCAGTGCCAGAGGAAGTCGTCGAGGCCGATCGGGGTGCCCTCGCCCCAGGTCGCCTCCGGCTTGAGGTGGTAGGCGACGGTGAGCGGTGATTCCGAGAGCAGTTCGGGGCCCTCGGTGTAGATGCCGTCGTTGTAGTGGATCTCGCCCGCCTGGTCGTACGTGAACACGCTGGGGCGCAGCGGCTGGTTGATGATCGAAGTGGACAGGCTGGAGCCGTAGAGGTCGGCCTGGCCCCAGGCCTCCCATTGGCCGCCCACCGCCCAGACGAGATCGCCGCCGTCGGCGCGGGGACCGGAGTTGCAGGTAGTGGGTTCGGTCAGGCAGTCCTCGAAGCCGACGCCGGTCTCGGCGGGCTCCTCGCCGCCGCAGGCGGTCAAGGTCAGGGCGAGAGCGGCGGCCGCGGCGGCGAGGCTGGTGGCCCGGAGCTCGCGGCGGGGTGATGTCGGGGGCATAGCAGGCTCTTTCACGTTATTCCGGGGGAAAGACTCACAGACATGCATCACACCATAATGCCGTCCGAAATGGAAGTCTATTAAAACGATAGGAATACTAGCGTACGCCCCCGCGGGCCGAGGCACGGTCCGGTCATCCGATGTTCACCGCGTCGAAATCGTTACCCAACACGTCTATCCAACCCTTTATCTATGGGTTAGATTTTGCCTTGTCTTAACTCGCGCCGGCGGCCCGCCGGCGTCCGAACCCCCGACCGCAAGGAGGCGGAAGACATGGTGGACAAGGCTCAATGGCGCAGAGGCGCCGGGCTCGCCGCGACGGTATTGCTCGGTGCGGCGGCCCTCGCCGCCTGCGGCGGAGGCGAGGCCGAGGACGACGGCACCCTCAAGATGGTGGTCTGGGGCGGCGACCTCGACAAGGAGACCTACCAGGCCCGCATCGACCTCTACGAGGCCGCGAACCCCGACACCAAGATCGAACTCCAGCTGATCCCCTCGGACCAGTACGCGCAGAAGGTCCAGACGATGATCGCGGGCGGCGACGGCCCCGACATCATGCAGGTGGCCGAGAACGTCAACTCGTACTCCTCCAAGAGCCAGCTGCTGCCGCTCGACGAGTACATCGAGTCCGCCGGCCTCGACATGGACGCGCGCTTCGGCCCCGCGGGCGAGCTCTACACCTATGAGGACCAGACCTACGCGATCCCCGACCGCTCGGGCGCGATGATCCTCTACTACAACAAGGACCTCTTCGACGCCGCCGGCGTCGAGTACCCGACCGCCGCCTGGACCCAGGAAGACGCCCAGGCCGCCATGGAGAAGCTGACCATCCCCGGCGAGCAGTGGGGCTTCTCCGGCGCGGGCTGGTGGGCCCAGTGGTGGAGCTTCGCCTACCAGAACGGCGGCCAGATCATCGACGACAGCGGCAAGCCCGCCGTCAACTCCCCTGAGGTCGTCGACGCGCTCCAGTGGGCCAACGACCTGCAGTACAAGTACCACTACGCGCCGACCGCGGCCGAGTACGCCGACATGGGCCCGGACATGGGCGGCGACCCCGCCTTCGCCGCGGGCACCGTCGCGATGAACGCCACCGGTTTCTGGGGCATCGGCGGACTCCTCGAGTCCGACATCAACTGGGGCATCGCGCCGCTGTGGGGCGGCAAGGAGCAGGCGGTCTCCGCCTTCGGTTCCGGCCTGTCCATCACCCGCGACAGCGACAACCCCGAGAAGGCCTTCGAGGCGATCGACTTCCTCACCGACACCGAGGCCCAGACGGTCATCATCGACAAGGCCCAGGACGTGCCCGCCAACATCCAGGTGCAGCAGTCCGACGCGTTCCTCAAGCCCGCGTGGGCTCCCGAAGGCCTGAACATGGGCGCGTTCGGCGAGTCCTCCGAGTTCATCTTCCGCGCTCCCTTCATCCCCGAGTGGGAGGAGATGCAGGCGACGTTCAACGACAACCTCGGCACCTTCTGGAACGAGGGCGGCGACGCCAAGACCGAACTGGACAAGATCCAGACGCAGCTCGAGTCGGTCATCGAGTAGGAACGCTCCGATGTCGAACCTCGTCGTTGCCGACGAAGCCCCCGGCGCCGCGCGCGAGTCGCGCGGCGCCGGGAGGCGTCGCCACAAGATGTCCTCGCGGCGCAAGAAGGAGGCCTTCTACTTCTGGCTCTTCATCTCGCCGTGGCTGATCGGATTCGTCGGGTTCCTGCTCGGCCCCATGATCGCCTCCGTCTACATCTCGCTGACGGAGTGGGACTCGTTCACGGCCCCCGAATGGGTCGGGCTGCAGAACTACACCGAAGCGCTCACCGAGGACCCGGTCTTCTGGAAGGCGCTGTGGAACACCTTCTACTACGCGGCGGTCTCCGTCCCGCTCGGCCTGGTCATCGGCGTGTGGCTGGCGAACCTGCTCAACAAGCGGGTGCGCGGACGCAAGCTCTTCCGCACCTTCATCTACCTGCCCACGCTCGTCCCGCTCGTCGCGACCGCGATGGTCTTCAAGATGGTGCTCGCGCCCTCGGGGCCGCTCAACGACATGCTCGGCTGGTTCGGCATCGACGGCCCCAGCTGGCTCATCGACGAGACCTGGGTCAAGCCCGCCCTGATCGTCCTCTCCGCCTGGGGCGCGGGCGGCGCCACGGTGCTCCTGCTCTCGGCGATGAACGGCATCCCGCGCGAGCTCTACGAGGCCGCCGAGATCGACGGCGCCACTCCCTGGCGCCAGTTCTGGTCCGTCACGTTCCCGCAGATCACCCCGGTGATCTTCTTCAACCTCATCATGGGGCTGATCGGGGCGTTCCAGATCTTCTCGCAGGTCTACATCCTCACCGCCGGCGGTCCGAACAACGCCAGCAAGACGATGGTGCCGCTCCTGTTCGACGAGGCGTTCCGCTTCTACCACTTCGGTTACGCCTCGGCGGTCGCCTGGCTGCTCTTCATCGTGATCATGGCGTTCACCCTGATCGCCTTCCGCACGTCCCGCAAATGGGTCTTCTACGAGACGGAGGTGCGCTGATGGCCCTCGCCACCGAAACCGCGACGGGAGCCAAAGGCAAGTCCGAGAAGGACTTCGCCACACGCGGCCTCTCGGTCTTCAAAGCCTCGCCCGCCACGTACGCGGTGCTCCTGGTCGTCTCGGCGATCTTCTTCGTGCCGTTCATCCTCATGATCTCGATCGCGCTCTCGAGCGACCTGACGAGCTCGCAGAACGCGTTCACCGTGATCCCGACCGAGTTCGAATGGCGCAACTTCACCGAGGTCTTCACCGCCACGGGCCTGCCGGTCGGGCGGTTCGTCGGCAACTCGGTCATCATCGCGACCCTCTCGGCCGTCGGCCAGGTGATCTCGTCCTCGCTCGTCGGGTACGCGTTCGCGCGGCTGCGGGCGCCGGGCAAGGGCGTCATGTTCATGATCGTGCTCGCCACGATGATGATCCCCGCGCAGATCACCATGATCCCGCAGTTCCTGCTGTTCAAGGAGCTCGGCTGGGTCAACACCTACCTGCCGCTCATCATCCCGAACTTCTTCACCAACGCGTTCAACGTGTTCCTGGTGCGGCAGTTCGTCTCCCGCATCTCCGGGGAGCTCGACGAGGCGGCGCAGATGGACGGGCTCGGCTACTTCGGCGTCTACCGCAGGATCATCCTGCCGATGATGTGGCCGATCCTCACCGCGATCGCGATCTTCACGCTCACGCACGCGTGGGGCGACTTCATGGGCCCGCTCATCTACCTCAACGCCGAGAACCAGATGCCGCTCGCGCTCGGCCTGCAGTACATGACGAGCACGAGCAACGAGATGCAGCTGCCGCCGTGGAACCTCGTCATGGTCGGGTCGATCATGCTGACCCTGCCGATGATCGTCATCTACTACCTCGGCCAGAAGTACCTGTACGAAATGAACCTCCAAGGTGGAAGTGCTGGTGTGAAGTGACTGATCCGTCCACCGCGACCGTCCGGCTCGGACGCTCTGGGCTCGTCCTCGACGACCGCGAGGAAGCGCTGCTGTGCGCGTCGCTGTTCTACTTCCGGCTTCCCCGCGAGGTCTGGGAGGCGCGGCTCGCGCAGGTGCGCGCCACCGGCTACCGCGCGATCGACGTCTACCTGCCGTGGAACTTCCACGAGACCGCCCCGGGCGTGTGGGACTTCGAGGGCCGCCGCGACGTCGGCGCGTTCCTCGACCTCGCGCACGAGGCCGGCCTCGCGGTCATCGCGCGGCCCGGCCCGTACATCTGCTCCGAATGGGACGGCGGCGCGCTGCCCTCGTGGCTCGCGCTCGAAGACGGACTGCAACTGCGCCAGGCGGAACCGAAGTTCCTCGCCCAAGTGGAGCGCTGGTTCGCGCAAGCGATGCCGATCCTCGCCGCGCGCCAGTGGGGCCGCGGCGGCAGCGTCGCGGCCGTGCAGCTGGAGAACGAGCTCGACTTCTTCGACACGCACGACCGCCACGCCTACATCAGCGCGCTGCGGGACATGGCGATCGGCCACGGCATCGACGTGCCGCTCGTCGCCTGCGCGGGCCAGGGCGACCTGAACGGCGCGACGGGCGGCGTCGACGGCGTCGCCCCGGCGTTCAACTTCTACCCCGACGACCGCTCGCCGTTCATCGAGGCCGAAGTGCGCCGCTACGCCGACCTGGTGGGCGCCGAGGGGCTCCCGCTGCTCGTCACCGAGACCAACCGGGCGCACACCACCCTGCGGCGGCTCATGGCGAGCGGCGCGACCCTGCTCGCGCCCTACCTCCAGGCCTCCGGCTACGACTTCGGGTACACGCCCTCGGTCGGCAACTGGGGCGACCCCGGCGGGTTCATGACCCACGACTACGACTTCGGCGGGTATCTGTCCCCTGTGGGCGAATCCCGCGCGGAGACGGCCGAGGCCCGCGTGCTCGCGGCCCTCAGCCGCACCCTCGGCCCGGCGCTCGCGAACGCGCGGACCACCGAAGCCGAAGGCGTGCTCAGCGTCGACGTCCCCACCAGCGCCTCCGGATCGGCGCTGGTCCTCGACGGCGGAGGCACGCTCACCGGCGTCCCGAACCTCGGCGAGGAGCCGGGCACGGCGGTCTTCGCGGCCGAGGGCGGCCTGCCCGAGCTCGCGATCGCCTTGGCGCCCTTCTCGTGCGCGCTGGTCGTCCGGGGCCTGCCGCTCGGAGGCTTCGACCTGCCCGGCACGCTGAAGTTCGCTTCGGCGGACCTCGTGCGAGCGGACGGCGAGGGCCTGGAATTCGCCTCCCGCGTGCCGAGCGTGATCGCGCTCGAAGGCGCGGGCGGCGTCCAGACCGTGGAGATCGAGGCGCCCGCACGCGGCGGCTCGGTGCTCACCGAGGTCGTCTCCGGCGGGGACCGGTGGACCGTCGTGGTCCACCACCCCGAGGACGTGCCGACCCCGGACGGCACCGAGGGCGTCATCTCCCCGGCGCTGCCCGAACCCGAGAGCCTCACCGGCGCAACGCGTCTCGAACTCGAGACCCGTACCGGCGAGACCTCGGCGCACGACCTGCCCCCGGCTTCGGAGGAGGTCGGCGTCTACCGCGGCCGCACCCACTACGCCGCTTCGGTGGCGGGTGCGGGCGAGCTCCTGATCGAGGGCGCCGGCGACATCGTTGACCTCGCGCTCGACGGCACCGCGCTGCCGAGCTTCGCGACGTTCGGGGCGACGGTTCGCCTCCCGGTCGAAGGCGCTTCGCGGCTCGAGGCGACGGTGGAGACCTGGGGCCACGCGAACTTCGACGACTCGCGCCTGCCCGGCCTCGCGATCGGGTCGCTGCGCGGCCTCGGCCGCGTGTGGGCGATCGCATCGAGCGAGGACGTCGCCTCACTGTGGACCGTGGACGGCGGTGAGCAGTGGGCCGGGGAACCGGCTCCGGTGCGCACCCTAGCGGGCTGGAGCAGCACCCGGATCGGACGCCCGGTCACGTACCGGCGCGGCCTGCCCGTGGACGGCACCAGCCACTACGCGCTGCACCTCGACGGACTCCAGACCCCGTGCGAGATCACCGTCGACGGCGAGTCGGCCGTAGTGAGCCCGAACGACCCGTGGGTCCACTTCGCGCCCGGTCAGGGCCGCGAGATCGCGATCACCATGCCGCACTGGCCGGTCGACGGCGGCGGTGCAACCCTGCTGCGGCTGGAGGCTGTGCGAGACTGGCAGGTCGAGGCGCAGGCCGACCACGACCTGCTCGCGCTGTCCCAGAAGGACGGCACCGGGACCGAGATCGCGCTGCCGCTCGAACTCGCTCCGGGAGAGGAAGTCTGGCTCGACGTGCCCGTCCCGTCCGGCGGCCGCTCCCTGCGGTTCGAGGGCGAGCAGGTGCGCGTCAGCGCGTTCGCGGGCGGTGAACTGCTGGGGCGCGTGTGGCTCGACGACGCGGCCCGGCCGAACTTCACCGGCGGTGACCCCGGTCGACTGTGGATTCCGGGATCATGGAACACCGGCGCGGTGCGCCTGCTGGTCCACGGCACCGCGGGCGGCGACCGGCCGCGCCTCGCGCGCGTCACCGCCGCCGCGTCGCCGGAATGATCCAGTAGCTGCACAGGAGATCCACATGGCCGTCACCAGGCGCACCTCGCGCGACATCCGCAGCGAGTCGCGGCTCGACGTGCTGCACGCGCTGCTGGCCGCGGGCGAGGCGAGCCGGGGCGACCTGGCCGCCGTGACGGGCCTGAGCAACGCGACCGTGGCCACGGTGGTGAGCGACCTGCTCGAAGGCGGCATCGTCACCGAGGCCCGCCGCACCGGCGGGCGCATCGGACGGCCGACGACCACGTTGCGGCTCAACGGGAACCGCGGCCGCATCGTGGGCGTCGACGTCGCGGAGACGTACGTGCGGGCGACCGTGTTCGACTCCGCGCTCGACGAGCTGGCCTCCGCCGAGATCGCCACCGACGAGCACCACGACGAGCACGACTACGTGGCCGACGCGATCGCGCGCGCCCTCGACGACGCTCTCGAGCAGAGCGCCGTCGAGGGCGCGCCCGCCACCCGCGACGACGTGCTCGGCGTGGGCATCTCGCTCCCCGGCGGGATGCAGCGGCGCTCGGAGGTCGCCGTGGTGGTGCCGAACGCGCCGTGGCTCCACGTGGACCTGCTGCGCGAGCGCATCGGCCTGCCGATGGTCGTCGACAACCCGCTCAAGGCGATCGCCACCGCCGAGCTCTGGTTCGGCGCGGGGAGGCGCCACAAGAGCATGATCACCGTCAACCTCGGCACCGGCGTCGGCGCCGGGATCGTCCTCGAGGGCACGATCCTGCGCGGCGCCCAGAACGGGGCGGGGGAGTGGGGCCACAGCCTCCTCGCCCTCGACGGCCGCAAGTGCCGCTGCGGCCGCCTGGGATGCGTCGAGGCGTATGTGGGCGCGGCGGGCATCCAGCAGACCCTCGCCGCGATCGCCCCCGAGCACCCGCTCGCGGCCGTGCCGATGCAGCGCGAGTTCATCGGGGCCCTCGCCGCCGCTCTCGAACCCCCCGCGCACCCCGCGCTCACCGAGACCCTCGAACTCACCGCCCGGTACCTCGGGTCCGCGATCGCCGACCTGTGCGCGATCGTCAACCCCGAGATGATCACCCTGACCGGCTGGACCGCTTGGGCTTTGGGCGACCACCTCGTCCCGGCCGTGCGCCGCCGGGTGCTCGAGGAGGCGCCCGGCCACTCCGCCTCGGACCTCGCGATCGAGGTCTCCACGGTGCGCGGCAACTCCGTCGCGACCGGGATAGCGACCATCGCGCTCGAGCGCTTCCTCGGCGACGTGGGCCTCGTGACCACCCGGGTGCCGACCGCCATCTGAGGCCGCCCCTCTGTTGTAGAGGCGCCGTTGTCACAGCGGGATGCGACACTGCGGGCATGGAGAAGTACGACGTCAAAAAGGCCCACAAGCAGCTGTACTCGCCGCCGCGCGACGCGTTCGCCCTCGTGGAGGTGCCCGAGTTCCGGTACCTGGCCGTCGACGGCAAGGGCGACCCGAACACCGCCGACGCGTACGCCGAGGCCGTCGCGGCCCTCTACGGCACCGCGTACACGCTGAAGTTCGCCAGCAAGCGGACCCTCGGCCGGGACTTCGTGGTCGCCCCGATGGAAGGCCTGTGGCGGGCCGACGACCCCGCCGTGTTCCTCACCCGCGAAAAGGGCGCGTGGGAGTGGACCATGATGATCGGCCAGCCCGAGTGGATCACCGAGGAGATGGTCACGGTCGCCGCCGGGGAGGCCGCCGCGAAGCACCCGAACCCGGCGTTCGAGCAGCTCCGGTTCGTCAGGTTCACGGAGGGACTCTGCGTCCAGACCCTGCACATCGGCTCATACGACGACGAGACGCCCGTCCTGCAGCGCCTGCACGAGCACTACCTGCCGTACAACAAGCTCACCTTCAACGGCGACCACCACGAGATCTACCTCAGCGACGCCAGACGCACCGCCCCCGCCAAGCTCAGGACGATCCTGCGCCAGCCCGTCAAGCCCGTGGAGTGACACGCGGCTCCATGGGTACCCGGGCGGTATGAAACCGCTGTTCCAGCCGGAGTCCTACTGGATCGCCTCGACCGAGGCAACCGCGTATCCGCCCGTCGAAGGCGAGGTCGCCGCCGAAGTCGCCGTCGTCGGCGGCGGCATCGCCGGGCTCTGCACGGCCTGGGAGCTGGCCCGCGCGGGCCGGTCGGTGGCCGTGGTCGAGGCCGAGCGGATCGTCACGGGCACCACCGGCAACACCACCGCGAAGCTCAGCGCGCAGCACGGCGCGATCTACGCGCACCTGCGCCACGCCTTCGGCGACGACTCGGCCCGCGGCTACGCGGACGCGCAGACCGACGCGATCGAGCACGTGGCCGCCCTCGCCGACGAGCTCGGGATCGACTGCGACTTCGAGCGGTCCCCGTCGTTCGTCTACGCCGAATCCGAGGACGGCGTCGAAGCGCTGCGCGAGGAGGCCGAGGCCGCGCGCGAGGCCGGCCTGGATGCCGCGTTCACCACCGACACCGGGCTGCCGTTCCCGGTGGCGGGCGCCGTGCGGGTCGAGGGCCAGGCGCAGTTCCATCCGCGCCGGTTCCTGCTCGCGCTCGCCGCCGACTTCATCGCCCACGGCGGCAAGATCTTCGAGCGCTCGCGCGTGACCGGCCTCGAATCCGTCGACGGCGGGCACGTCCTCGCCGTCGACGGCGGCGGCAGCGTCCGCTGCGACGAGGTCGTGATGGCGACCCAGTTCCCGGTCATTGTCGACACGATCAAGCTGTACGCGCGCCTCATGCCCCGCCGCGAAATGGTGGTCGCCGCGCCGATCCCGGTCTCGGCCGACCCCGGCGGCATGTACCTCACCCGCGAGGATCACCTGCGCTCGGTGCGCACCGCTCCGTACGGCGAGGGGCGGCGGCTCCTCATCGTCACCGGGGAGGCGGCCACGCCCGGCGAACTCGACGCGAGCCTCCGGCTGGAGCGCCTGACCGCCTGGGCGAGCGGCCGGTTCGACACGGGGCCGATCGCCTACCGCTGGGCCGCCCAGGACTACACGACCACCGACCGCGTCCCGTTCGTCGGCGAACTGTCCGGAAAGGACGGCGTGTACGTCGCGTGCGGCTTCGGCGGGTGGGGGATGAGCAACGGCGTCGCGGCCGCGCGCATCATCGCGGGCGCCATGGGCGGGGAGCCCCGGCCGTGGGCCGAGCTGTTCGGCCCCGGCCGGTTCCACCTGCTCAAGGAGGCGGGCCGCCTCGCCGCCAACCAGGCCAACGTGGTGCGCCACTACATCGGGGACCGCATGCGCACGGTCCCCGTCGAACCGGACGAGCTCGCGCCCGGCGAGGGCGCGGTGATGCGCCTCGACGGCGCGCTCCGGGCCGTCTACCGCGACGAGGACGGCGGCCTGCGCGTCCTCTCGTCCACGTGCACCCACCTCGGCTGCGTGGTCGGCTTCAACGACGCCGAGCACACCTGGGAGTGCCCGTGCCACGGCTCGCGGTTCTCCACCGGCGGCGCCGTCCTCCAAGGCCCCGCGGCGGCCCCGCTCGAACGGCACCCGCACCACTAGCGGCCGGGTGACGAGCCTCATTTTGCGGTCCGCCCGCCTTCGGGATAGTTTCGGAAATTAGCGAAATGCCGAAGGGCGGTGGACGTGCTCGACCAGTGCAAGGCCCTCTCCAATGAGACGCGCCTGCGAATCCTCCACTGGCTCAAGGAACCCGAAGCGAACTTCCCGTGCGGGGACACGGCGGAGCTGGGCGTGTGCGCCGGGCTCATCCAGCAGAAGTCGGGCGCCTCCGCCTCCACGGTCTCCGCGCACCTCGCGATCCTCCAGCGCGCCGGGTTCCTGCAGGCCACCAGGCGCGGCCAGTGGATCTACTACCGCCGCGACGAGGAGCGCATCCGCGCGTTCACCGACGACCTCCACCGCAACCTATAAGGAGCGCACCCATGCCCGTAGCCCTGTCGATCCTCGACCTGGCGCCGATCGCCCCGGGACGGTCCGCCCGCGAGAGCCTCGCGGCGAGCGTCGAACTCGCCCGCGCCGCCGAACGCAGCGGCTACCGGCGGGTCTGGTACGCCGAGCACCACAACATGCCGACCATCGCCTCCAGCGCCACGAGCGTCGTCATCGGCCACGTCGCCGAGCACACCGACACCATCCGCCTCGGCGCCGGCGGCATCATGCTGCCCAACCACTCCCCGCTGGTGATCGCCGAGCAGTTCGGCACCCTCGAGACCCTGTTCCCCGGCCGCATCGACCTCGGCCTCGGCCGCGCCCCGGGCACCGACCGCCAGACCATGCGCGCCATCCGCCGCGACGCCACCTCCGCCGACACCTTCCCGCAGGACGTGCTCGAACTCCAGGGCTACCTCAGCGGCCGCTCGCGCGTCCCGGGCGTGCAGTCCGTGCCCGTCCCCGAAGGCGAAGTGCCCCTGTACCTCCTGGGGTCCTCCCTCTTCGGCGCGCAGCTCGCCGCGAAGCTCGGCCTGCCGTACGCGTTCGCCTCCCACTTCGCGCCCGACGCCCTGTTCGAGGCGGTGGCCGCCTACCGCGAGGAGTTCCAGCCCTCCGAGCAGCTCGAGCGGCCGTACGTGATCGCGGGCGTCAACGTCTTCGCCGCCGAGGACCGCGACGAAGCCGAGGCCCAGCGCGTGATCGCCTTCCGCAACCGGGCCCGCGCCTTCATCGCCCGCGGCGACAAGCGCGAGTACACCGACGCCGAGATCGACGCGTTCCTGGCATCCGCCGGCGGCCATCAGCTCTCGGCCATGGCCAAGTACACCGCCACCGGCGGCCCTGAGGACGTGCGCGCCTACCTGGAGGAGTTCGCCGCCGCCGTCCGCGCCGACGAGCTCATCACCGCCCACTACGCCGAAGCGGTCCCCGACCGCATCCGCTCGGTCGAGCTCACCGCGAAGGCCATGGCGCATAAGTAAACAAACTAGACAGATCTGGGGCCCGGGCGTCGGCAACGCTCGGGCCCCCCTGTTTTGATGCACTCTGTGATCAATACGGCGACGCAACGTGGATGCAACCCGCCGGACTCTTGGGAGCGTGTGAAGTCCGAAGGGGATTCAGAACGATGTTCGAACACCGGTCATCTTCTGATCACCTCCGAGCCAATCCCCCTACATGACCGTGGAGTAGTCCGCCATGTCAAAGCTCGTCAAACAGATGCAGCGCAAGCTCATCAAGCTCGTTCCGCCGCAGCGGCGCCTGCTCCTGACCCAAGCGGTCGCGAAGTTCATCCCGGCCCCCGCCATGCCCGCGGGGATGCTCCCGCACCGGCACAAGGAGCGGGCGCTCACCGCGGTCAGGGGTGCGCTCGAAGGGGCGGGCGTCGACTACTTCAGGGTCCCGGCCCGCCGCCCGTTCGCCACGCAGATCGGCGTCACCGACGCCGACGCCGTCGCCGGGCTCATGCGCCGCATCAAGGCCGAAGGCCTGGCGATCGAGCGCCGGGCGGGCGCCTCATGGAACGTCTGGAGCGGCTCGCCCGAATTCGGCTGCACCGTGAACGTATGGCGGCCTTCGGGAAGCGAGCTCGTCACCGACCTCCCGAACGCCATGACCCAGCGCGTGCGCGCCGACCACCCGCTCACCGAGCGGGCCGAGTCGACCTTCGGGCCCTTCGCGGACTTCGACGACGCCTCGGTCTGGCCGACCCGGCCCGAATTCACCGAGACCCCCGCGCAGCGCGTCGACTTCCCGATCGACGTGGTCTACACCTGGGTCGACGGCGGCGACCCGGCCTGGCGCGCGCGCCGCGACGCCGCACTGGCCGAACGCGGCTTCGAGCACCACGCCCTGGCCTCCAACGAGTCCCGCTACACCGACCACGGCGAACTGCGGTACTCGATGCGCTCGCTCTGGTCCTACGCGCCCTGGTTCCGCCGCGTCTACCTCGTCACCGACGACCAGGTGCCCGACTGGCTCGACACCGAGCACCCGCGGCTGCGCGTCGTGTCGCACAAGGAGCTCTTCGGCGACCGCGGCGTCCTGCCGACCTTCAACTCGCACGCGATCGAATCGCAGCTGCACCGGCTCCCGGGCCTCAGCGACCAGTTCCTGTACGTCAACGACGACGTCATGTTCGCCCGGCCCCTCGGCCCCGAGACGTTCTTCGACCCCGTGGGCCGCAGCCACTTCTTCCGCTCGCCCGCCACTGTGGACACCGCGGGGCCCGGACCGCGCGACACCCCGGTCGAGCACGCCGCCAGGAACAACCGGCGCCTCCTCCAAGAGCGGTTCGGGCGCATCAACGTCAACAAGATGAAGCACGCCGCCCACGCCCTGCAGCGGGAGGTCCTGGCCGAGATCGCCGAGGCGAACCCCGAGCAGGTCGAGGCGACGGCCAGCCACCAGTTCCGCCACCCCGAGGACCTCTCGATGACCTCCTCCCTCCACCACTACTGGGCCTACCTCAGCGGCCGCGCCGCACCCTGGCCGCTGGCGCTGTTCTACGCCGACCTGACGATGCCCTCGACGCCGATCCGGCTCCGCGAGCTGCTGCGGAGCCGGGACCGGGACATGCTGTGCCTCAACGACACCGATGGCACCGAAGCGGAACGCGAGCTGCGGGGCGAGGTCTGCCGCCGCTTCTTCGAGGCGTACTTCCCCGTCGCTTCGCCGTTCGAACTGCCTGAGGCCGGGCGATGATCGTCACGGCCCGGCGCCTGGCGCGGCGGGGCCTGGGCGCCGCACGCCGCGCGCGCGGCGCCGCGGCGGTGGCCGCGCGCTCCGGGGCGGACCTGGTGGCGCTGGCACCCGGGCGCGGCTGGAGCGGCTATGCGGTGCCGCGCTGCCTCGGGGCGTTCGACGGTGCGACGCTCAATATCGATGTGCCGGTGCCGATCGACGCTCCCGCAGCGGCCGAGCTCCTGTTCGTCCCGAAGTGGAGCCGCCGCCCGAGGGCCGCGATCGAACTCGAGCTCCGACCCGACCGGGGCGGCTGGTCGGCCTCCGCGAGCCGCCGCATCGCCCTCCGCGGCGACGGCTCGGGCGCGCGGCCGCTGCCCGCCGGGGACTACCGGCTGCTGCTGCGCTGCCGCTCGGGAAGCGAGCAGGGGACGTGGGCGCTGCGCCCGCCCCGGGGGACCGCCGGCGAGCCGACCCGCTCCTCCTTCTCTCGGCCCGACCTCGGGATGAGCCTGGCGCTCAAGCACCTCGGGGCCGCCGGAGTCCGCCTCGAGGTCCGCGCCGCCCGGCCGTCGGTCGAAGTGGACGACGCGCGGCTCGGGTGCACCGCCGTCGAGATCGACGGCCGCGCCTTCTTCCGCGTCGGCGACTGCGAACTCGTCGCCACCGGCGCCGGCCGGCGCTCGGAGCCGGTCGCGACGCCGGTGCGGATCGAGGACGGCCGCTTCAGCGCCCGGCTGCCGATCGAGCTGATCGAGCACGCCGAGGCCGACACCGACTGGCGGCTGAGCCTGCGCGCCGGCCGCACCGAACTCCCCGTCGGCCGATGGACCACCGACCTGGTCAACCCGGCCCGCCAGTTGCGCGGGCAGCGCCTCTCCTATATCGACGCCCAAGGGGCCATGCGGCAGACGCGGCTCCGGTACGACAAGACGGGCGCGCTCGTGCTGAGCCTGTCCGGAAAGGTCCAGGCCCAGTGAAGGTCACCTTCGTCCTGCGCAACGCCGACGAGCTCGGCGGCACCGAGCTCGCGACGTTCACGCTCGCGTCCCAGCTCGCCGACCACTACGAGGTCGAGGTGCTCAGCGTCTTCCGCACCCGCGACGAGCCGTTCTTCCCGATCGGCTCGCGGATCCGCGTGGACTACCTCGTCGACTCGCGCGGCCCCACCCCGCGTCCCCTGTGGACTTCCACGTTGGACGACGTCGCCGCCGCGCTCGGCACGGTGCCGAGCGAGCTCGTGCGCGAGGAGTGGGAGTACGGCTGGAGCCGCCTCACCGACCTCGCGTTCGAGGCCGCGCTGCCCGGCCGCGACAGCGACGTCGTCATCAGCACCTCGCCGCCGATCATGGCCCTCATCGCCCGCCACGCCGCGTCGCGAGCGGTCACGCTCCACGCCGAGCACCGGCCCTCGCAGCTGCGCGGGCCCACCGGGATGCCGCTGCTGCGGTACGCGTCCCGGCTCGACGGCCTCGTGGTCCTCACCGACCGCACCAAGGACTGGTTCGCCGAATCCCTCGGCGAGGCCGCCCCGGTCCTCGCCGCCATCCCGAATGCGGCCCCCGAAGGGTTCGTCCCGCAGTCCGGCCTCGACACGAGGACGATCGTGACCGCGCGGCGGCTCGTGCCCGACAAGCGGGTGGCCGACGTGATCGAGGCGTTCGCGCTGCTGCGCGAGGACTTCCCCGACTGGCGCCTGCGCATCCTCGGCGACGGCCCCGAGCGCCGCAAGCTCGGACGGCTCGTGACCGAGCGCGGCCTCGAATCCTCGGTCGAACTCCTCGGCGCGACCCGCGACATGGCGGCGCAGTGGGCGCGCGCGTCCCTGAACGTCCTGACCTCCGAGCACGGCGAGGCGTTCCCGCTGGTGTTCCTGGAGGCGGCCGCGGCGGGCGTACCGTCGGTGTCCTACGACATCCTCACCGGACCGGCCGAGATCATCCGCCACGACGTGGACGGCCTCCTCGTCGCCAAGGACGACATCGAGGGGCTCGCCGCCGCGATGGCCGACCTCATGGGCGACCCCGAGCGGCTCGCCCGCTTCGGCGCCGCCGCGAAGGAGGGCCTGGACCGGTTCAGCGCCGCGAAGGTCGTCGAGCAGTGGCGGGCCCTGCTGGAGCCGCTGGTCGCGGCCGCCGACTCGCCCGAGCGGTCCGCCGCCCGACAGCGCCGCATGGCTGCGCAGGCGCGTGACTCCGGCCTCGTCTTCAGCCGCGCCGCGCCCGCCAACCTCGGCACCCTCGGGGCGGTCGACCGGGACCTCGAAGCGGCGCTGGAGCAGCGGCGCGCCGACCTCGTGCGCGTCGACGGCACGCTCATGCGCATCGAGGACGTCATGCCCGAGACGCTCACGGGCCGCGTCGTGTCCTGGGCGGACCGGGCGCTGCGCGAGGCGGGCGTTCCGTTCGTGGGGCTGCGCCACGACGGCACCCACGCGCGGCTCGCCGTGGACCGGCGGTTGCGCCGCGAAGCGATCGAGGCGGTCGCGGCGGCGGCCGCGGGGGAGCCGGTGTACGCCGAGGTCTTCAGCACCGCTGCGCGCGAGAGGGACGGGATCCTTTTGGCGCGCCAGCTCACCGGCGACGAGCAGCTCGCGGCCGTCCGGGTCTTCACGCCGACGGCGACCCGCTCGGGAACGGTCCGCTTCGGCGCGTCGTTCGGGTGCGACATCGAGTTCTGGCCCGAGAGCCAGGACGGCCCCGGCTTCACCACGCCACGGCAGCCGACCGCGTACGGGCGGCTCCTGCCGATCCTGGAGCCGGACGACGCGATGGAGCTCTTCGGCGTGCGGGTGCCGACGCTCGCGATGTTCAACCGGCGCTTGGCCGACGACGTCGACGTCCCGGTCGACGTGGTCTACACCTGGGTCGACGGCGCCGATCCGGCCTGGCGCGAGCGCCGCGACCGGTACGCTCCCGGCTCGTCCGATCAGGTCGACGGGGCGGAGACGCGCTACCGCAGCCGCGACGAGCTGCGGTATTCGCTGCGGTCGCTGGAGATGTTCCTGCCGTGGGTCCGCCATGTCCATCTCGTGACCGACGGCCAGGTCCCGGACTGGCTCGACGCCTCGGCGGGCGGTCTCACGGTGGTCGACCACCGCGAGCTGTTCGCCGATCCGTCCGTGCTGCCGGTGTTCAACTCGCACGCGATCGAGACGCAGCTGCACCGCGTCCCGGGCCTGTCCGAGCACTTCCTCTACTTCAACGACGACGTGTTCATCGGCAAGCGCCTGTCGCCCAAGCGGTTCTTCGACGAGGCGGGCCGCACCCGGTTCTTCCCCAGCCCGACGCGGGTGCCGTTCCCCGGCGAGGAGCCCGACGACCCGTACTTCGGCGCGAGCCGCAACAACCAGCGTCTGCTCGCCGACCGGTTCGGCGTCACCGTGACGCACGGGTTCCTCCACACCCCGCACGCGCTGCGGCGCTCGGTGCTCGAGGAGCTGGCCGGGGAGTTTCCCGCGGAGTTCGCGAAGACCATGGGCTCGCGGTTCCGCAGCATGGAGGACCTCTCGGTGGCCGCTTCGCTGGCGCACCACTACGGGCGCGCCCGCGGGTACGCGGTGGCGAGCACCATGGGCTGCGAGTACGTCAATAGCGCCGAGCCGGCGCACCACCAGCTCCTGACCCGCCTGCTCCAGCTGCGCCACCGCGACGCCTTCTGCATCGCCGACGGCGAGGGCGAGGTCCCGCCCGCCGAGCAGCAGCGGGTGGTCCGCACCTTCCTGGAGGCGTACTTCCCGATCCCCAGCCGCTGGGAACGCCGCGGATAGGGGAAAGGGGCCCGGCGGACGACCGCCGGGCCCCTTCTGCCATGCGACGGGCACGCGATGCGGTTGCCCGCCCGAATTACCCTGCCCTCCCATGACCGACATCTTCACCGTGCTCATCCAACCGCCGCAAGGCGATTCGTTCTGCTGGAGCGTGGACTCCCTGGCCGGCGACATCGGGCGGGTCAACGAGAGCCCCGCGTTCGCCCTCCAGATCCTCATGGACGCGTGGCGGGAGGAGGCGCGCACGGGCCGGGACCTGGTCTCGCCCGAGACCGCGGCCGAGTTCGAAGCGCTGTTCGAGATCTTCCTGGGCCCGGAGGTGCCGACCGACCCGGACGGCTTCCTGCTCGCTGAAGACGGGAGCGTGAGCGAGCCGCGGATCTCGGCGAAGGAGTGCTACGGGGACCGCATCGTCGGCCGCGGCATGTCCCGAGGCCGGCACTACGTCTCGCTCAAGGGCGACGCCGCCGCGTTCAAACGCCGCACCGCCGCGATCATCACCGACCACAAGGTGCTCGACAACGGGCCTGAATCGGCCTTCTTCGAGTCCACGGTGGCCGACGCCCGATACCTCGCGCACCTCGCAGGCTCGGTCTATTTCCGCACTGCCTTCACCGGCCACCTGCCCTACGACTACTGACCGCGCCGGCCGTCGTGTTCACAACCTTCCAAGGCCGATCGACGTCATCACCCGAGAAGCCTCGCGCAATCCGGGATCGCTTCGCCCCGGAGGAGTACGAGCGCCTGGTCGAGGCGGCACGGGCCGGGGCGAGTCACCCCGAGGAGGACCTCAATACTGAGGCCGGCACCAGGAGGTCTTCCCCAATCGGGCCTGGTAACCGCATGTCAGGTCTGTCTGGCCAGCGCGTGTGGGTTCGTAACGCTTCACTGTCACTGAACTGGGTTTATTGGCCGTGGGCATCGCCGAAGTCGCCGCCCTTCACTTCGCCCTGCGCTTCGAGGTGCGCATGGTTGGAGCGGTCTGGGTATTATGCAGGTCCCCCCCTCGGAGGCAACGTGAACGAAGTCCTCGCCTCGATCGCGGTAGCCGTGGTTTCGAGCCTCGCGGTGCCGGTCCTGTTCACGGTTCCCGGATTCCTGCTGTACTCGGCTTACACACGCGGCCTGCGATCCCCCGAACCTCACGACCGACTATTTCTGGCCCGCACGGTGGTCGGGTCGCTCATCGTCCACTCGCTCGCCCTGCCGTGGACGTTCCGGCTCATCGAAGGGCTCAGAGAGGGCACCTCGAGCGCGTGGGAGTTCGCAGTGTGGGCGCTGGTGGTGCTCATTGCGGCACCGGTACTCGCCGGGTCGATCGCGGCCACGGCAGTGCGGCTGCGCCGTCCGCGCTGGGTGGCGGCTGCGCTCGACTACACCGCGCTGGCCCATCACATTCGTACCCCCGATGCATGGCAATGGCATTTCAGCCGGCGCCGCCCCGATTTCGTCCGGGTGCACCTCAAGGACCACCGGGTCGTGCTGGGGTACCTGGGTTCGCGGTCGTTCGCGGCCTCGGATCCGTCCCGGCGGGACCTGTTCCTCGAACGGCAGTTCATGCCCGGAACGGGCAAGGTCTACGGGCCTCCCGTCCCGTCAAGCGACGGGGTGTGGATCAACGGCGACGAGATCGCTTTCGTGGAGTTTCACGGGGCCGGGAGACAGGATCGTGGCGACGCCGGCGACAAGGAGGTACCAGGCCATGAGTGAACGCGACCGCGAGTCTGCGCCACAGGATGAGGCACCGGACTCGGCAGTGGATCCGTTCCGCGGCGACCACGGCGGCTGGGATGACACCGACTTCGTTGGCTTCCAGCCCAAGGGCGACCTCGACGGGGGTCCTCCCGACATCGAGGATTACGGAGGCACAGGCGCTGACGCATCCGCCCAGCGCCGGTTATCCGAAGTGGATGTATCCTGCCCAGGTTCGGGGGTCCTTCGGTGTGCGCGATCGGATCTCGCGGAGCGCCAGATGCAGTGCCTCGGCCGAGGTCTGCGGCTGCGCAGGATCGAAGTGCCCGTAGAACGCGTCCGCCACCGCCACCGCCTGTCGGTCCCGGACGGGCCAGAGGGTTCCGATGACGCTGCGGTAGCCGGCGAGCTTGAAAGCACCGGCGATGTGCAGCGACTCGTCGACCATCTCGATCGCCGGTTGCGAAGTACGGCAGGCCGATAGGAACGCCAGCGCTGCGGTCTCGGAGACCGGTACGTCGCCTGGTGCCAACCGCTCGCTGCCGTGCAGCATGAGTCCGCCCGAGCCGGGGTCGGCGCGGTCGGGTGCCGCTGCGTGACAGCTGAAGTGCGCCAGATCCGCGTTGTTCAGGGCCTCACTCACTGCCGCGGCAGTGGCCGCTTCGTCCTTCAGGATCCTGGTGCCCGGCACATGCCCCGCGACGATGGCGGCCTCCTTCCCGGCAGCCCTGAGCCGGGCCAGTCCGGAGTGCGACGCAACCGCCACCGCTACTGCCCGCACTCGACGGTCGGGGCGCACCGTCCCCCGCTCGCGCCGACTCATCGCGGTGGGGGCGTAGGTCGAGACCACTCGGTCGATGACGGCCTCGTCGCCCTTTCCTGCGGCGTGGAGTGGCAACTGCGTCGCCAGTCCGGTCGGAATCCAGCACACGGTCGGGTAGCGCCCATCGGTCGGCGGTCCGTCGATGCCCAAGCGACTCAGGATCGGGGCGGTGATGTGCGTCCAGGTCCACTCCAGGACGGCTTCGGTCTCGCGAGCTTGTTCGGGTCCTCCGGTCGCCGCGCGTTGCAGGTTGACGACGGCTGACTTGACGGTCCGCTCGTCCACGCCCTGCAATTCGACGACTTCGAATCCGTTGTCGGCGATGATCGCGTGCGAGCCGAGCCGGGCCACGTTGACCCACACGAGCGGAACGCGATCGGCGAACTGCTGAGGTTCGAAGTCAAGGTCGAAGAAATCCTCGTAGCCGCCGAGCGCCCTGACCTCGCTGATGATCGCGCCGAAGGCGCGGGCGAGTTGCTCACGCTCATTGGGGCCGTTCGGCCGCCGGGTGTTGAGCTGGTCCCGGATCTTCTCGAATGCCGCAGCGCGATCCGGGTGGTCGCGCTTGAGCCGCAGCAGCGGACGGTTAACGCCGAGTTGACGAGTGAGCACAACGCCGCGCCCCCGCTCTAGCAGCGCAGCGGCCCTGTCGGGATGCCCGGCCATGACCGCGCAGGCCGCGGCGTTCCCGGCGAGTCCACGGAAGTCGGCGAGCAGCTGGATTTCGTCGAGGCTCACGGCCCTCCTGGGCCGCAGCATGGCCAGCCGCTCGACGGCCTGCTCGAAGCGGGGCAGCGCCTCGCGCGGGGACCGGCGGAGCGCGAGGTGGGCCCACTCCTCCAACACAGCGGTCTGAAGGTCGGCCGGCAGCCGCCATCGCCGCGCGAACTTGCCGAGGCGCCGCTCAGCCGCAGCGAACTGGCGACCCGATGCGAACTCGCTTCCCACCCGCAGCGCCTTGGCCTCCAGTAGGGCCGCCTGAGCGATCACCGATTCGCTGTTTCGCGGAAGCCGCCGGATACGGCGGGTGAGCCAGACTTGCCGGTCGAGGTAGAGCGGGTGAGGATCGTGGCGCAGGCGCGCGTCGAGTATTCGTGCGAGGCAGAGGTGTCGGATGGGGGCGGCGGCATCGCCGGGGCGAGTGGCGGCCACCGCTGCTTCGGAAGCGAGGTAGGCGGCCCGCAACTCGTCGAGATCACTGGTCTGCTCGTAGCGGCGCAGCCGCACCTGCGAGAGGTTCGACAAGAATCGCGCGTGCAGGCGGTGCCGCTCGGGAACTCCGGCTACCGCCGTCTCGGCGTGCTGCAACGCCGTGTCGAGCTGCCCTCGGGGGATCGCGGCCTGTCCGGTGACGAGCACGAGCGCGAGGTTCGAGTGCATGCCGGCCGCCATGGCGACGTCATAGGAGGAGGCAGTCAGGCCGAACAGGCTCGCGGAAGGCGCATCAGAGGCCGACAGTGCGTGCTCGTAGCACTGAGCGGCGGCGTGGAGGTCGGAGCGGTCGCCGAAGACGAGGTAGCGGGCCTCCAGCAGACTGGCTTTCTTGACCTCACGTCCCGGGTAGTTCTGGTCGGACCGCTCGGTGACGTCGAGCGCCTTCCCGATGCATTCGAGCCCGTTCTCGATGTCCTCAGCCTCGCCGTGGGTCTCCCAGCGCAGCCGCGCCAGTGCCGCCAATTCGGCAAGCGCTGAGGCCCAGGCGTCGACATCGAAGTCCGCGAGGATGACCGACCGCTCGAAGCAGGCGATGGCCTCCTGCAAGTCCGCAGGTTTGCGGGCATGCTCGAACCTGGTCCAGAGCACGGTGCCGCGCATGGCGACCGCCCGCGCTTGCAGATGCCGCGGCGCTTCAGCCTCGAGATTCCGGCTGAGCTTCTCGGCCCTGGAGATGAAGCCGCCGATGCCGGTTGCTTCGTAACTGGCGATGAGCTGGGCGATTTGCAGCAGTCGGGTTTGCAAGGCATCGCTCCTCAGAGGCCCAGAGCCGGACCCGGTCGTAGGAGAAGATGGAACCAGAAAAGATGTCACCGGCCCTCTCAGCAAGACCCGGCTTACCCTACGGATTCTATGTCCGCCAAGCAATCCCCGCTGGCCACCCGACGCGGGCTGACGACCGACACGTGGCCAATTGGACCAACAGTGAGCCTGCTTCAAAATGGCTGAGTTCTGTTGCGGTGCAGCGCATCCGGCGTAAGCTCAACGATCCCTGATGGCGAGCAGCAAAGAAGCTCCTGGTAGAACGCAGGTGCTGAAATCCGCTGTCCGCCAGGAGCTTCCCCTTGCTGTTCTACCCTGCCGCACCGCTGTCCACCGCGACCCTCGACCGAGTCGCCCGGCTCATCCGCAAGACCATCGGCTCTCGTTGGCGGGCCCTGGACCCCGGCACCCAGGCCCTGCTCACCCTCGCCCACCTGCGCAAAGGCGAATCAAGACCTGGGCCGTCCTCGACCTGGTCCGCTGCACGCCAGAACGGGTCACCCAGATCGCCAAGGCGATCCAAGTCCTCAACGACTACGAACACCGATCACGATGAAACAAGCTCACTGTCAGCGGCGCCGACGGCGGATACCTCTACACGTTCGAGGCCCTCGCCGGAGGCACCCGCCAATCGAACGGCCGATGACCCGCTGAGAGCGATGATGGAGGGCCCGGGCGGCCCTCCATCATCGCTACCGGGGCGGGTCGAGCGCTATCAGCTCGGCGTCCCACGCCGCGAGGGTGAAACCGCCCTCGTGGCGCTCGCCGCTGAGCACGCCGGAGCCGCTGCGGGGCAAGGCGATCGGCTTCGGCTCCCGGTCGAGGTTCAGGTAGAGCACGTGCTCGTCGGTGACGGCGCGGGCCATGACGCCTTTGGGGACCTGCGGCCCGGGGCGGACGCCGAGGCGTTCGATCTCGCCGTCCAGCACCAAGTCGAGCACTTCCTGGCGGGCGGGCAGTGCCACATAGATCGCGGTGCCCCCGCCGTACCGGTGCGTCGTGACGACGGGGTATTCGCGGTCCAGCTCGATGGTGGCCGCCACCGCCGCGCCGCGCGGCTCGACCAGGTCGAACCGCGGCGCACTGGTGCGCACCGCACGGTCGCCGCACCGCACTTCGACCTCGTCGTCTCCCCTGCGCCCCTTCGCGAGTTCATTGAGCAGCGCGGTCTCCTCGTTCGGGCCGGCGCGGACGCCGAAGACGTCGGCGAGACGACCGGGCCGGGTGGAGCGGAAGACCTGGCCGTCGGCGTCGAGCATCGCCGAATACGAGGTCATGACCACCGTCCCGCCCCGCTCGACGAAACCGCGGATCGCCTGGGCGGCCGCTTCGTCGAGGACGAGCACGCCCGGGACGATGAGGAGCTTGTAGTCCAGTTCGGAGTGCGCGAAGTCGACGATGCGCACGTCCAGATTGCGGTCCAGGACGGTGCGGAACGCCGTCAGCGCCTGGTCGTCGTGGCGTTCAGGGAAGGCGGCGCTGGCGATCTGACTCGGGAAGTCCATCGCGATCGCGATCTCCGCGTCCACCGCATAGGGGAAACCGTGGGGTTCGAGCTTGCGGAATTCGGCGGCGATCTGGCGGTACTCGTCGAGTTTGCGGGTCGGCTCGCCGTCCCAGTCGACCATGCCCTGGAGGAACTGCTCTTCGCCGGCGTGCATCGTCTGCCAGGTCCAGCCGCATACGAGCTGGTTCCCGAGCATCAGTGAGGCGTACGCGGAGCGGCGGATGGAGCCGGGGGCAGCGGTCATGGTCGTGAACTCGGTGCACCAGAACGGTTCCGGACGCTCGTAGCGGATGCGCGCGATGCCGAACAAGGCGTCCCGGATGCTCTCGGTATCGAAAAGGGAGAGACTGGGGTAGAGGCCGTTCCCCGGGCGGGTCAGGCGTCCGGCGTAGGCGCCCGGTGCCCAGTCGAAGTGCTTGCTCGCGGTGTAGTACCACATGTTGGAGGTGGTGAGCGCGCCCGGCGCGTTCGCTTCAACCGTGTCGAACAGCGCGTCGAGGTAGCCATTCATCTCGTCGGAGACGAAGCGGCGGAAGTCCAGGACGCGTTCGGGCGCGCCGCCCGCGACCCCGGGACGGGGCAGGCCGATCTCCTCGAAGTCACTGACCTGGCGGGACCAGCGTTGTCCTGCCCAGGCGCGGTTCAGGGCCACCACCGTGCCGTACTTCGCCTTGAGCCAGTCGATGAAGCGGGCGCGGACGGTGGGGGAGAACGAAATCGGGCCGTCACCGGGCTCGTTGTCGATCCCGAAGGCCGCCAGTGCGGGATGGCCCGCGTAGCGGCGGGTGAGGCGGTCGGTGAAGTGCACGGCGTGTTCGCGGAAGTGGGGGTCGCCGGCGTCCACTGTGTAGCGGTGGTTGGGGTAGCGGCGGGTGCCGTCGGGGTCGATGACATCGATGGTGGGGTGCTTGCGGTGCAGCCATAGCGGTGCAGGGCGCGCGGCGATGTCGAGGATGACACCGATGCCGTGGTCATGCATCAGGTCCATGACGTCGTCGAACCAGTCGAAGCGAAAGTCGCCGTCGGCGGGTTCGAAGGTGTCCCAGGCGAGGTGGCCGAGCCGGACGATCTGGAGTCCTGCGTCGCGCATCATCGCCGCGTCGCGCCGCCAGGTCGCGGGATCCGAGTCGTGCGGATGGTAGTTGGCGCCGACGAGGAGCCGCCCTGGGCCGGTGAGGTCGCGGGCATTCGGGCGTTCGGAGTTGCGCATGGCGGGTTTCCGGTCTGTGGGTTGGCTTGATCGCGGGTCACTGGGACAGGTGGCGGACTTCGAACGGGGCCATAGTGAAGGCGTCGTTCTCGTTCTTGACCGCGACAGGGTTCGCGGACTGGTTGATCAGCGTGACCCCGTGGACGGTGGCGACGGCTTCGACCGCGGGGTCGAGTCCGTCGACGATCGACGTCACGGCAGCGGTTTCGAGGGCATGGTCCAATGCGAGTCCGGTGCCCGCCCTGTCGGTGAAGCAGGCCAGGTGCAGTGAGGTGCCGGAGCCGAAGCGGTTGCGGATCAGGACGGGTTCGCCTTCGCGGGTGCGCGCGAGGACGTCGCCGCCGTCGAGGTCGAAGTCCTCGATCATCGTCGTGACGGCGAAGTCCGCGCCGCTCGCGCTGGCGATGCGGCCTTCCTCGGGGAGGACGCCGAAGAAGTCGACGGGCCGACCGCCGAGGACCTCGCCGAGCTGGGTGCCGTAGCCGCCGGGGCGGAAACGGTCGTGCTCGTCGACGATATCGGTGAAGGCGGTGGTGACGAGTGTGCCGCCGGTCTCGACGAACCGCTCGAGCGAGGCGGCCCCGTCCTCGGCGAGCAGGTACAGGGCGGGGGCGACGACCAGGCGGAATCCGGAGAGGTCGGCTTCGGCGCGCACGAAGCTCACCTGGACGTGGCGGGCGTGCAGCGCCTCGTACCAGGCGAAGACCTCGGCCTGGTAGTCGATGTCAGCGGGGAGGTCGGGCTGGGTGAGCGCCCACCGGTTCTCCCAGTCGAAGACGATGGCGACGTCGCCGGGCGGCGGCGATGCCGGTTCACGGTCCTCCAGGGCGGCGCCGAGCTGGGCGATCTCCTTCCAGGTCCGTGAGCGCTTCCTCGAATGGGGAAGCATCGCGGAATGGAACTTCTCTGCACCGCTTCGGGATTGGCGCCATTGGAAGAAGAGGACGCCGTCGGCGCCGCGGGCGACGGCCTGCTCGCTCCAGGCGGCCATCTGCCCCGGTGCTTTGGCGGCGTTGTTGGGCCGCCATTGGACGGCGTTCGGGGCCTGCTCCATGAGCAGCCACGGCCGGTCGGGCTTCAGGGACCGCATGAGGTCGGCGGCGAACGCGGCGTGGCGGTGCGCGTCGGGCTCGCGCGGATCGGGGTAGCCGTCGTGGGATACGACGTCCACTTCGGCGGCCCAGTCCCAGTAGTTCATCGCGGGGAAGGCTCCCATGAAGTTCGTCGTGATCGGCTGCTCGGCTCCGGCGGCGCGGAGCGCGTCGCGCTCCATCCGGTAGAGGTCGAGCACCGAGTCGGAGGTGAAGCGGCGCCAGTCGAGCACGAGCGAGGGGTTCTGGGTGGTCGGTGAGGCCCGCGGGGGCCGGATCTCGTCGAAGCCGCTGTAGTGCTGGGACCAGAAGGCCGTCCCCCACGCAGCGTTGAGCGCGTCGATGTCGCCGTAGCGGTCGGTGAGCCAGGTGCGGAAGGCCAGGGCGGCGTGCTCGGAGTAGTCGGCGTGCACATGGCAGGCGTACTCGTTGTTGATGTGCCACATGGCGACCGCGGGGTGGTCGGCGTAGCGGCGTCCGAGCTCCGTGACGAGGTCGGCGGCGAGGCGCCGGTAGTCCGGGGAGGTGGGGGCGTAGTGCTGGCGGCTGCCGGGGCCGAGGACGGTGCCGGTCTCGGTGACCGGCAGGACGTCGGGGTAGCGGCGCACGAGCCAGTTGGGCGGGGAGGCGGTGGCGGTCGCGAGGTCGACGCTGATACCGCCGTCATGGAGCTTGTCGAGGAGCCGGTCGAGCCAGGCGAAGTCGAACTCGCCCTCGTCCGGTTGCAGGCGCGCCCAGGCGAAGATGCCGACGCTGACGAGGTTGACGCGCGCCTCGCGCATGAGGCGGACGTCCTCGTCCCATACCTCCTCGGGCCATTGCTCGGGGTTGTAGTCGCCGCCGAAGTACATTGCCGCTGCTCCTGTTCGTCGATGTGGCGCCGGTGCCGGGGTGTCATCGTAGCGTTTGCGTGATCGCTCACGCAAACGGCGTCGCGCGCTCATGTCCGCGACATGGTTGCCACTCCAGTGATGGTCCGGTTGGGCGGGTCGGCGCGGATCGCCGCCGCCCGCACTTCGGCCACCCGCGGCGCCGGGGGTTGACAACGGTGATACGTTCAGGGTGCGTGAGCGCTCACGCAAATGGGCTCGCTGGTCCGCTCGCGGACCCCGATCGGCTCGAACCGAGCGAGCGCTCGCTCGACGCGGAAATGCAATCCAGGATGACGCCAGCGGCGATTCGGCCCCGGCGCGGCGTCCCGAGGTGCGGCAGCAGTGCCCGCCTCTCCGACCCCTACTGAACGAGGAAAAGCGCAATGAAGCCTTCAATCGCACCCCGGCTCACCCGCCGGTCCCTCGGGCGGATCGCGGCCGCCGCCACGGTCGCCGTCCCCGCCGCCGGAACCCTGGTCGCCTGCTCCGGCGAGTCCGACCTGAACGCGATCACGTTCCTGTCCTGGGACAACGCCGAGGTGATGGGTCCGGTGATCGAGCAGTTCGAGAAGGAGAACCCCGACTACCACGTCGAGGCGCAGTATGCGCCGCCCGTGGCCGGTTACATCCAGAAGCTCCAGACGCAGTTGGGCTCGAACAGTGCCCCTGACGTCTTCATCATCACCGCCGAGAACAAGCACCAGCTCATGGACGGCGGCTTCGTCCAGGACCTCTCCGGCGAGTCCTGGGCCGCCAACCTCAACGAAACGGCCGCCGCGACCTACACCCAGGACGGCAAGCTCTACGGCTCGGCGATCTCGGCCTGGGCCGGCGGCATGGTCGTCAACCGCGATCTCGTGCCCGGCGACTTCCCGACCGACTGGGAGGGCTTCATCGAGCTGTGCAAGCAGCTCAAGGCCGACGGCACCGTGGCGTACATGGAGGCCGTCGGCGGCATGACCGACACCTTCTGCGCCTTCGTCGGCATGCAGAACCTCGCCTACGGCGGGACCATGGACCAGCAGATCTGGGACGGCGACCTCACCTTCGAGGAGGCCTGGACCCCCGCGGCCCAGGCCTGGTACCGGCTCTTCGAAGAGGGCATCCTCGACTCCTCCGCGGCCGGCATCACCGGCGACCTGGTGCTCCCGGAGTTCCAGCAGAGCCGCCTCGCCGTCATGACCACCGGCTCGTGGGGGATCAGCGGGATCACCGGCGGCGCACCCGACCTGAACTTCGAGTTCAAGGCCGTGCCCGGATTCGAAGGCCAGCCCTACTGGTCCGGCGCCGTCTCGCCCGGACTCGCCCTCAACGTGAAGGCGAAGAACCCCGATGCCGCCAAAGTCTTCCTGGAGTGGATGTCCACCGAACCCGGGGTCAGCTTCTACCAGCGGGCCAACCAGTTTATCTCCACCACAAAGGACTACGAGCCCGAACTGCCCGCCCAGCTCGGCGACCTCGTCCCTGCCGTGCAGGACGGCCAGTACTACCTGCCCGCGACCAGTTGGATCGACAACAACGACGCCCTCTCCGGCGAGGCGAACGCGCTGGTCCAGCAGCTCGCTACCGGCGAGATCGAGCCCGTGGACGTCGGGAGGGGACTGGACGCCAAGCTCGCTTCCCTGCAGTGACAGTCGTGCCGGGGCGGGAACCGCGCACTCGCCCCGGCGCCCCGCCCCGTCTCAGAGAGGAGACCCCGACATGGGCAGCACCCTCGCCCCACCCCGGCCCGCGCCGCACCTCCAAAGCGCGCCCCGGCCCACACGCCTTCAGCGCCTGCGCCGGCGCGGCGTCGAGTCGTACCTGTTCACGCTTCCGGTCATCGTCGTGTTCGTGGTGCTGTTCGCGATCCCGCTGGCGCAGTCGTTCTACTACAGCCTCACTGACTTCAACGGCTACTCCACGGAAGCGAACTTCGTCGGCTTCGAGAACTACACCACGATCTGGCGGGACACATCGATGCTCTCCGCGCTCGGCTTCACCCTGGTCTTCACCGTGGGGACCACCGTGGCCATCACCGTGCTCGCGATCCCGCTCGCCCTCGTGCTCAACCGGAAGTTCTTCGGCCGCAACCTCGTCCGCTCGGTGTTCTTCTTCCCATCGGTGGTCAGTGTCGCGATCCTCGGCCTGGTCTGGGGCTTCATCTTCGCCCCGCTCGGCACCGGCGTCATCAACTCGATCATCGGCTGGTTCGGCGCCCAGCCGATCGCCTGGCTCGCCGAACCGGACCTCGCCCGGATCAGCGTCGTCGTCGTCGCCGTGTGGGGCGGCACCGGCTGGCACGCAGTCCTTTACCTCGCCTACCTCCAGGCGATCCCCTCCGAGTTCTACGAGGCCGCGAGCATTGACGGCGCCTCGCGCCGGCAGCAGTTCAGGTACGTGACGCTGCCGCTGCTCACCCCCGCGATCACGGTGAGCCAGCTGCTGCTGATCACCGGCGGGCTGAAGGTCTACGACCTGCCGTACACGCTCACCGGCGGCGGCCCCGGCTTCGCGACGCGGACGCTGACGCAGTCGATCATCGAGAACGGCATCGCTCAAGGTGAGGCCGGCAAGGCCTCCGCGCTCAGCGTCGTCTTCTTCGTCGCGGTCGGGCTCATCATCGTCGCCCAGTTGGCTCTCTCCCGCCGAATGGAGGCCCGGTTCTCATGAAGCAGCTGCGCAGCATCCTCCTGAGCGTCGTGATGCTCCCGCTCGCGGGCATCGTCGCGATCCCCTTCTACTACATCCTCGTCAACACGCTCAAGACACAGCCGGAGATCTCCGCGAGCCCGCTCGGCCTCCCGTCCGGCCTGGACTTCTCCAACTACACCGAGGTCTTCAAAGCGCTCCCGATCTGGCAGTCGTTCCTGAACACGCTGTACGTCGGCGTCGTCTCAATCGCCCTGATGCTGCTGATCGGCTCGATGGCCGCCTACGGGATGCTCATCGGCCAGGGACGGCTCACCAAGTTCATCGGCGTGATCTGCCTGATCGCGTTCCTCGTGCCGGGCCAGACCACACTGATCCCGCTGTACCGCATGCTCTCCGGCATGTACCTCGTGGACACACTGGAGGGCCTGATCGTCCTCTACCTGGCGGGCTCGATCTTCTGCTACTTCCTCATCATCGGGTACATGCGGACGATCCCGATGGAGTTGTTCGAGTCAGCCCGAATCGACGGGGCGAGCGCGTTCCGCATCTACCGGTCGATCGTGCTGCCCCTGATCCGCCCGATCCTGGTCACCGTCGGCGTCTTCCAGGCGATGTGGGTCTGGAACGACTTCATCACCCCGAACGTGTTCATCAACTCGCCCGACAAGCAGACCCTGGTCCTCCAGGTCTACAGCGCCGTCGGCCAGTTCTCCACCGACTGGCCCGCGTTCATGACGCTCAGCGTCATCGTGCTCGCGCCGCTGGTCGTCTTCTTCATCGTCGCGCAGCGCCACATCGTCTCCGGTCTCGTGACCGGCAGCGTCAAGGGCTGAACCCGCGCTGTCCGCATCTGCACCCACGAACGAACAGGAAACCCAAGGAATGTTCCAGGCCTCCCTCAAACTGCATCCGGCCTTCACCGTCGGCCCGGTTTCCCGTCAGGTATTCGGCGGGTTCGTCGAGCACCTCGGCCGCCACATCTACGGCGGCATCTACGAGCCCGGCCACCCCACCGCCGGCCCGGACGGGTTCCGCCGCGACGTGGTCGACCTCGTCCGCGAGCTCGGCATCTCGCACGTGCGCTACCCGGGCGGGAACTTCGTGTCCGCCTACGACTGGGAGGACGGCATCGGCCCGGTCGACCAGCGGCCCCGGCGCCTCGACCCGGCCTGGCACTCGATTGAGACCAACGAGGTCGGCCTCCACGAGTTCGCCGACTGGGCCGACCTCGTCGGCTCGGAGCTGATGCTGGGCACCAATCTCGGGACCGGGGGGACCCGCGAGACCCTGCACCTCCTCGAGTACGCCAACATCCCCTCCGGCACCACCCGCTCCGACGCGCGGCGTGAGAACGGCCGCGAGGAGCCCCTCGACGTGCGCTTGTGGTGCCTGGGCAACGAACTCGACGGCGACTGGCAGATCGGGTCGAAGACCGCCGAGGAGTACGGTCGGCTCGCCGCCGTCACCGCCCGCGCCATGCGCGCGATCGACCAGGACCTCAAGCTCGCCGCCTGCGGTTCCTCCTGGCGGGGCATGCCCACCTTCGGAGTCTGGGAGCGGACGGTCCTGGAGCACGCCTTCGACCAGATCGACTACATCTCCTGCCACGCCTACTACCACGAAGTGGACGGCGACGTCGCGAGCTTCCTCGCCTCCGGTGCGGATATGGACGCCTTCATCGAAAGCGTCGTGCACACGATCGAGCACGTCCGCGCGGTCAAGCGGTCGGACCGCAGGATCGACATCTCCTTCGACGAGTGGAACATCTGGTACCAGGCCGGGCAGACGCTCGAACTCGATTCGTGGCCGATCGCCCCCCGCCTGCTCGAGGACCAGTACTCCGTCACCGACGCCGTGGTCCTCGGCGGGCTCCTCATCTCGCTGCTCAAACACGCCGACCGCGTCACGGCCGCGAACCTCGCGCAGCTGGTCAACGTGATCGCGCCGATCATGACCGAGCCGGGCGGGCCCGCCTGGCGCCAGACCACGTTCTTCCCGTTCGCCACGACCTCACGTCTGGCGACGGGGACCGCGCTGCGCGGTGTCCTGGACGCACCGGAAGTCTCGACCGCGAAGTTCGGGGACGTGCCCTCCGTCGACGCCGTCGCCACCCTCGACGGCGACCGCGCCGCCGTGTTCGTCCTCAACCGCTCGATCGACGACACCGCGCAGTTCACGATCGACATCGCCTCCCTTGGCATCGACGGAACCATTCGCGCCCAAGGCATCTGGGACGAGGACCGCCACGCGAAGAACACCCTCGACCAGCCCGAGCGCGTGACCCTGCGCGAGAACACCAAGATCAGCCGCGAGAACGGCACGATCACGATCGAGCTTCCGCCGGTCTCTTGGACCTGCATCACCATCGGCTGAGCGAAGAAGGGGAAATGATGATGAGCGCTATTCCGAAACCGCTGTTCCGCGACCCGATCCACGACGGGGCCGCCGACCCCACCGTGATCTGGAACCGGGCCTTCGGCGAGTGGTGGATGTTCTACACCAACCGGCGGGTCTGGTCGCCGCCGTTCGACGATGTGTCCTGGGTGTTCGGCACCGACATCGGCATCGCCTCCTCTGAGGACGGCGGGGCGACGTGGGTCCACCGCGGCATCGCGGAAGGCCTGGAGACCGGCTGGGGCCGCAACACGTTCTGGGCGCCTGAGATCATCGACGACGGCGAGACCTACCACATGTACGCGAGCTGCATCGAGGGCGTCCATTCGCGGTGGGGGGCTGAAGGACTGATCCGCCACTACACCAGCGAGGACCTCGCACACTGGGAGTACCAGTCCACGCTGGACCTCGATTCGAGGCAGGTCATCGACGCGTGCGTCTTCCCGCTCTCCGAGGGCGGCTGGCGCATGTGGTTCAAGGACAGTTCACGCGGTTCGCACACCTACACCGCCGACAGCCCCGACCTCTACCAGTGGCGACCGACCGGGCCCGCCATCGAGAACCGCCCGCATGAAGGGCCGAACGTCTTCGCGCTCGGCGGCTCGTACTGGATGCTCACCGACGAGTGGGCCGGCCTGCGGGTCCACCGTTCCGATGATCTGCGCGCCTGGGAGATCCAGGGCCGCATCCTCGCCGAGTCCGGCTCGGGTGCCGACGACGGCGGCAACGGGCTCCACGCCGATGTGGTCGTCGTCGGCGAGGACGCGTTCGTCTTCTACTTCACCCATCCCGGGCGCGTCCCCGGCGAGCGGATCCGCGACGACCTCTACGAACACCGGCGCACCTCGATCCAGGTGGCGCGGGCGCATGTAGTAGACGGGCGGCTGGTGTGCGATCGGGACAAGGTGCTGACTGCGCCCATCCTGCCGCCAGGCGGGCCGTGAACCCTTGCCGCTCAGGCGGATTCGCGCCAGAGGATCGGCAGCGCCGTGCGTCGACGCTCGGCGCTGTCCCCGGCGCCGTCCAAAGCCTCCCCGATGACGTCGGCGATCTGCTCGGCGAATGCGGTACCCAGTATCGCCAGGGTGGTGAGCGCGGGGGAGGTGACGGCGCCGAGCGACAGCCCGTCGACGCCGACAAGTCGGACCTGTCCTGGCACGTCGATGCCGCGGCGGTGGGCGGCCCTCAGTGCGCCCATCGCCATGAGGTCGCTGAAGGCGATTACGGTGTCGGTTTCGGGGAAGCGGTCCATGAGGTCGTTGAAGCCGAGTTCGCCGGCGTCCACGGACTGCGGCGGGGCCTCGCAGACGACCACCGCTTCGGCCGACACCGGGTCGACCGCGTCCTCATAGGCGATCCGGCGAGTGCTCGGCTTGTAGACCGTGCCGAGCGGCTGGCTCTCCAGCAACCCGAACCGCTTCGAACCGCGCTTCCGCAGCTCGTCCACGAGGTGGGCGAAGGCGGGACCGAAGTCGAAGTCGACCGAGTGGAGACCTTCGCTGGTAGCAGTGCGGCCCAGAAGGACCAACGGGACACCGCGGGCAGCCGCGGCCAACGCCGCCTCGTCCGTCTCGCCGAGATAGCCGACGACCGCGTCGACCTGGTTCGCGAGGCGGCTGATCAGCTGGAGCTCCGGTTCGTCCTCGTGCGAGACGATCGTCATCTGCCAGCCGCGTGCCGACGCGGCGTCGAGCAGGTCGGCGGCGAGCTCGGAGTAGTAGGGGTTGCGGAACGAATCGACGACGAAAGCGATCGTCTTCGTCTTGCTCGTCCGGGCCAGGTTCGACGCAAAGCGGCTGGGGCGGTAGCCGAGCCGCTCGCTGATCTCAAGGATGCGGGCGCGCGTCGCTTCGCTGATCCGCGGCATCCCGTTCATCGCCCGGGTCACGGTCTGCCGGGAGACTCCAGCCTCGCGGGCGATGTCCTCGATCGTTACACGTCGCTGCATATTCCCCATTATCCCCGTCGATGCCGTTCCGGTCGGAACGCGGTTTCACCCCACAGCCGGAAGCGGCGCCGCCGCAGACGGTCCTGTACCAACTGCCCAGGAAGGCAACCATGAACGACCGAATCGCCGTCCGCGTCGGTGCCGCGACCGCCGACACCGCCCCCGACCTGTGGGGCCTGTTCATCGAAGACCTCAACGACGCCCTTGACGGCGGGCTGAACGCCGAACTCATCCGCAACGGCGACTTCGAGTTCGACCCGTCCGAGCGGAACGACTTCCACCACCTCACCGGATGGGCCACGGAGGGCCCTGTCCAGGTGCGGACCGGATCCCCGCTGCACCCGAACAACCGCCACTACGCGTCACTCATCGGCCCGGCCGCCATCGCCAACAGCGGCTGGTACGGCATCAGCGTGACCAAAGGGAAGCGACTGCGGCTGTCCCTGTTCGCCCGCGTGACCGAGCAGACCCGCCTGGCCGTGACCCTTGGCAACGGCCTCGCGAGCACCGATCTCGACGTCGAGCCCGGCGGATGGCACTACCTGGAAGCCGACCTCGCTCCGACCGCGACGGGGTGCGGCGAACTGCGGATCGCCGTGCCCGCCGGAGCCGACGCCGACCTCGACGCCGTCACCCTGCGGCCCCTCGCCGACGACGGCTCGCCCCTGACCTTCCGGCCAGACCTGCTCCAAGCCTTGAAGGACCTGGCCCCGAGCTTCATCCGCTTCCCCGGCGGCTGCCTCGCCCACGGCTACGGCCTCGGCAACATCTACCACTGGAAGGACACCATCGGACCCCGATGGAGGCGAGCGCAGACGCGGAACATCTGGGCCTACCATCAGTCCCGGCAGATCGGCTACGGCGAGTATTTCGAGCTGTGCGAAGCCCTCGGCGCCACCGCGATCCCCATCGTCGCCGCCGGCGTCTGCTGCCAGAACTCGCCCGGCGGCCAGCACGCGATCCCAGAATCGCAGATGAAGGACTACATCCAGGACGTGCTCGACCTGATCGAGTTCGCCAACGGCGGACCTGAAACGCGCTGGGGCGCGAAACGGGCCGAACACGGGCACCCCGAGCCATACGGGCTGCGGTACCTCGGCCTCGGCAACGAGGACGAGATCACCGACGCGTTCCGAAACCGGTACGCCCGCATCGAGGACGCCGTCCGCGAAGCCCACCCCGAGATCACCGTCATCGGCACCTCCGGACCGTGCACCACCGGCCCCGACTTCGAGGCCGGCTGGCAGTACGCGCGAGAGCGCGGCGTCGCGATGGTCGACGAGCACGGCTATCAGAACCCCCGCTGGTTGCACCAGAACCTCGACCGCTACGCCGCCTACGACCCCGACGGGCCCAAGGTCTACCTCGGCGAATACGCGGGCTGCTCCAGCACGGTGCGTTCGGCGCTCGCCGAGGCGGCGTACATGATCGGCCTCGAACGCAACCCCGACGTCGTGCGCCTCGCCTCCTACGCCCCGCTCCTCGCCCGCGTCGGGCACTCGCAATGGACCCCTGACCTCATCTACTTCACCGCCGACGAGGTGCGCCTCACCGCCTCCTACTACGTGCAGCGCGCGTTCGGCACCGAGCGAGGCGAGCGGGTTCGCGCAGTCGAACTCGAAGGCGTGGTGCCGTGGACCCGGCCCGTCGCGGGAACCGGCGAGGCGCACGTGCACTCGCCTCGGGCCACTGTGGCCTTCAGCGATGTCGTGTTCGACGGGCGACCGGTCCCCGACTACGCCACCGTCCCCGGAATCGACGGCGCGGTTCTCGCAGCGATCGGCCCCGACGCCGCCGACATCGAGTTCACCGCGGTCCGACGGGACGGCAGCGATGGCTTCTCACTGCGACTGGGCCCAGACGACCCGTCGAGTTCCGTGAAGTTCAACTTCTGCATGGGCGGCAACCGCAACACCGTGGTGTTCCGCCGCGATGACGGGATCGACAACTGGGAGGCGACCCGCCCGTGGCCCGAGTGGGGCGACGGCGTCCCCGTCCGAGTGCGGGTCCGCCTCGACGGGCCGCGCCTCCGGGTCTGGGTCGACGGCGAACTTCACCACGACCTCGAACTCGACACCCGGCCCGAACACCGCGTCGCCGCGGGGGCGCTCTCGCGCACCGCGGCAGACGGCGGGACTGAGTACGTGGTGAGGCTCGTCAACGCCGAGGATACCGAGAAGCCCGTCCGCGTCGACCTCGACGACGCGCCCGGCCCAGTCGCGGCCGACATCGAGCTCCTGGCCGGGGCCGGACCCGACGAGGGCGCACTCTTCGAGGCGTCCCCGATCCGACCGGTCACCGAGAAAGCCAAGGGCGAGAACGGGATCGACCTGATCCTGCCGCCCTGGTCGTTCGCCTCGGCGATAGTTCGCCCCTCGGCTTAGTCCTCGATCCAGTGGAGGACTGCGTTCTATCGCCGTGCGCCACCGCGTATCCGCACATCAGACCCCTCGATGTATTGACATGAATTCATAGAAAGCGCTATCGTACTCATGCTGCGTGAGCGATCACGCAGATCTCATCCGGTTCGCGGTGGCAATTCCCCGGCATCGCACACCGCATGGCGCAAAGGAGCACCATGACACCATTCGACCTAGGCCGCCTCGCCCGGCGACCCCTCCTCAAAGGCGCCGCTGTCACTGGCGGCCTGGCTCTCGCCGGACTCGGCAGCCTCGCTTTCGACTCGGCGCAGAACGCCGAGGCCCAGACGGCCGGCATCCAGGCCGTCAGCCACCCGGCGATGCTGCACACCCAGCCCGACCTCGACTACATCGCGGCGAAAGTCGCCGCCGGCGCCGAGCCCTGGCTCGCCGGCTGGAACAAGCTGGCGGCCAGCTCGCACTCGCAGAGCACCCGGACCCCCAGCGCCACCTCCGTCATCACGCGCGGAGGCTCCGGCACCCAGAACTACCCGGTGCTCTACAGGGACGTCCACGCCGCCTATCAGAACGCGCTGCGCTGGCGCATCGCCGGCACGACCGCCAACCGCGACGCCGCCGTCGCGATCTGCAACGCGTGGTCGTCGACGTTGACCGAGATCAACGGCAGCACCGACGCGCTGCTGTGCGCCGGGCTCCAGGGCTACCAGTTCGCGAACGCCGCCGAATTGCTGCGCGGCGCCCCGGGCTTCGACCTCGGCGCGTTCCAGAACATGATGATGGACGTCTTCCATCCTCTGACCACCGGTTTCCTGGGCAGCCACAACGGGACCTGCGCGACCCACTACTGGGCGAACTGGGACCTGGCCGCGATGAACGCTGTGCTCGCAACCGGCATTCTCTGCGACGACGACACGATCATCGACCAGGCGATCGACTACTTCTGGAACGGCGTCGGCAACGGCTCCATCCGGGGCGCGATCCCCTTCACCCACGACGACGGCCTCGCGCAGTGGCAGGAGTCCGGCCGCGACCAGGCCCACACCATCCTCGGCATCGGGCTCATGGCCACGTTCATGGAGACGGCCTGGAACCAGGGGATCGACCTCTATTCGGCCGACGACAACGCGTTCGCCAAGGTCGCCGAGTACGTCGCCTCCTACAACCTCGGCAACAACGTCCCCTACACGACCTACAGCTGGGGCTCGGGCAACAATTGCGCCTACAACGAGCAGACGGTCATCGGCAGCGGTGGGCGCGGCAGCGTGCGGCCGGTGTGGGCGATGGTCTACGGCCACTACCACTCCCGGCGCGGCATCGAGATGCCGAACACGGCCGCGATCGCCGCCTCGATCGATCCGGAAGGAGGCGGCGGCGATTACGGCTCGACCTCCGGCGGATACGACGCTCTCGGGTACGGCACACTCCTGTATTCCCGCGACCGGACCACGGTGCCCTACAACCGGATCCAGTCCTACAACTTCCAGACCCGGTATTGGCGCCACGTCGGCTTCGCCGCGGGCGTCGCGGAGAACGCGAGCCCCGCGGCGGACACCTGGTTTCAGGTGTCCTCAGGCCTGGCCGACCGCGCCGACGACTGCGTCTCGTTCGAGTCGGTCAACCTCCCCGGCTACTACCTGCGCGTGAACGACACGGTCCTCAAGCTGGAAGAGAACGACGGCTCGGCGCAGTTCGCCAAGGACGCCACATTCCGCACGGTCGCCGGCCTCGCGGACTCGGCCTGGACCTCGTTCCAGCTCTACGGCGATTCCAGCCTGCATGTGCGCCACGCGTACAACATCCTCCGGACCGCCGTGGTCCCTAGCGGCGACAGCGTCGGCAAGGCCGACGCCACCTTCCGGATCACGAGCTGACCCGCGATTACGGTCGGGCCCGTGATCGCGGGCCCGACCGCCCGCCCTGCAATGAAAGGAACCTCTCTTGAGAACCAAAGTCGCGGTACCGCGGCCGAGTCGCCTGCCGGCACTCGCCGCTGCGGCCGCCATAGCCGCGGGGATGCTCGCCGCACCCCCGCAGGCGGTGCAGGCCGCCGAGTACGAGGACCTCATCACCGACAACGTCGTGGTGATCAACGAGACCGTGTCCGACGCCGGGTTCGTCCACCCCGGTGTGGGCCTGTCGGCGGAGGATCTGCGCAACGCGCAGGAGATGGTCCGCTCGAACCAGGAGCCGTGGGCCTCCTACTTCGATGCCATGACCGCCACCGGTTTCGCGTCGACGACCTACCGGGCCTCGAACTCGAAGTCGGCCGCTGAACCCGACAAGGCGCTCACCGACACCTACGTGCAGGGCGGCATGCGCACCCGCCAGCGGAACGACTCGTTCGGTTCGCTGACCCAGTCGCTGATGTGGGTCATGACCGGCGACGAGGTGTACCGGCGCAACGCGGTCCAGTCCCTGCGGGCTTGGGCCGACATGAACCCCGAGGGGTACGCGTACTTCCCTGACGCGCACATCCACACCGGGCACCCGCTCTACCAGCACCTCATGGCCGCCGAGATCATTCGCGCCACCGAGCCGCTCGCCGACGACACGCCGGGGACCTACAACGGCTATGACGTGGTGTGGAGCGATCAGGACGATGCGAACCTGCTCGGCAACTATGCGAATCCGGTCGTCGATGTCTTCAACTTCTCCAACAAGAAGTGGATGAACCAGCACAACTTCGGGTTGTTCGGGCGCATCGCGACCGCGATCTACGCGGACGACGCCGAGGGCTACGCCAAGGGCGTCGAGTGGACCACGGTGAACTCGACGTATGACGGCTACGACAACGGCGCGATCGCCCCGCAGATCCCGCTCATTGAAGCCGATGACCCGGCGAACCCCTACGGGTACGACTTCGTGCAGGTCCGCGAGATGGGCCGCGACCAGGCCCACGGCGAGTGCAACATCGACAACTTCACCGCCCTGGCGCGGATGCTCGAAGTCCAGGGCACCAAAGTCGACCCCGACGCCGGGACGGTCTCGACCGCCTCGGACGCGGTGAGCGCCTATGACTTCCTCGACCAGCGGCTCCTCGATGGTGCGAACCAGTTCTTCGGGTTCATGCTGGGATCGCGGATCCCCTGGGCCGACGAGCGCGGCGAGGGCTGGGACGGCAGTGTCTCCGAGGCGTACCGGGGCCGGATGTTCAACCCGGTCAACGAGCTGTATTACGAGTACCGGTACGAGCGCGGCGTCGACGTCGAGACCGAAGCGCCCTGGGTGGCCGAGCTGTCGAACCGTATGGACGGCCCGTACTTCTACGGGGGGACCGCCGTCGCGAACTTCTGGGCCGCGGGCGACAAGAACCCCGAGTACTGGGTCGCGTTCCCCGAGGAGCTGGCCGGGACCACCCCGAAGCCGCTGCCCGGGAATGCGGCGCTGACCTTTGAGAAGGCCGGGCTGCTGCTCGACGACAGCACCGAGATGGTGACCGAGGACGGCGCCACGTTCGCGCGCGCCTCGCTCTCCGAGACCGGCACGACCAGCGTCGTCAGCCGCGTGATGTGGGGCGGGCAGACCTTGCTGGGCCTGAAGTACCGCAGTGACGGGCCTGCGAGTCTCGAAGTGCTGCAGAAGGAGGACCCCTCGGGGATCAACCCGGACGAGTACGACTTCGATCCGATCGTGCCGTCGATGGAGCTGCCGGACACGGGCGGCGAATGGCGTTACGTGGCCTACCCGGCGGGCGGTCAGAACGTACACTTCTATCGCCTCAAGGGCGCCGAAGGCACCACCGTGGACCTGCACAGCGTGATCCTCACCGCCGCGAAGGACCTGACCGCACCGCAGTTCACGCAGGCCGACGACCGCTTCTACTTCACGGAGCGGAACGAGAAGTCGATCGACCTGTCCGCCGTCGACACCGGGGGAAACGTGGCTTACAGGGCCGCCGGTCTGCCCGAAGGAGCGTCGCTCGGCGCCGCGACCGGCGAACTGACCTGGAAACCCGCTGACGGCCAGTCCGGCCGCTACGAGGTCCAGGTCATCGCCGACGACGGCCAGACGGTTGCCGCCCGCACCTTCACGTTGGCGGCCTCCAAGAACCGCGCGAAGACCATCGATGCCGTCCTCGCGGACGGCACCTTGAGCTTCGCGGTCTACACGACGGTCACGCACGAGCCGTTCCTCGCGGCGCTCCACGAGGCCAAGAACGTGCCCGAGGGAGCTTCGCAGGAGGAGTTCGAGGCGGCGCTCACCAAGCTGCTCGCCGCTGTCGACGCCCTGCGGCTGCTCAACCCGCATCTGGAGGACGGCACGCTGGACTTCGGCGACGGGGTGGTCACTCCGACCGTGATCTCGCCCGCGGCGGTGGACCTCCTCGCCAGCGAGGGCAGCGACGGAGGCATTCCGAACCTGCTCGTGGCATCCTTCGTGCTCGACTTCGGACCCCAGTACCGGGTCGCCGCCGACTCCTTCGGTTTCCTGGCCAACTTCACGTTCGGGAACCGGATGGAGGGCACCAATGTGTACGGCTCGAACGACGGCATCACCTGGGACCTCCTGACCGAGCGGGACACCGAGAACACCAACAAGTGGGACACCATCGGCGTCGTCGAGGAGCATCGGGGAGAGCAATACCGCTACCTGAAGCTCCAGGTCGACAACCCCGGCATCGCGACCGACCCGGCCTATCCGGGCCTGTGGTGCTTCCAGCGGTTCCGCATCGACGGCATCCGCTCTGAGGTCAAGGGCGACATCGACACCGTGTCGGTGACCTCCCCGGACGCGCTCGCGCGCCGCGTCACCGAGGGCGACGACGTCACGGTCGCCTTCTCCAGCCCCACCGCGATCTCGGACGTCGAAGTGACCGTGGGCGGCCAGACGCTGCCAGCGACCAGCGAAGACGGCCTGTCATGGAGTGCGACCGGAGCGCTCGGAGCGCTCGAGGGCGGAGGACCGCTCGACATCGCGATCGATCACACCACCACGAAGGGCCAGATTGCCGAGACGATCCACGGAACGACCGACGGCACGTACCTCTACGGGGCCGATGAGTCGAACCTGATCGACTTCGCCCATTTCCAGGTCGTAGGTGCCTCCGGTGAGGCCGATACGGCGAAGTCCGCTCAGGCCTCGCTCATGCTCGACGGCAGCGCCTCCACGCAGAGCAGCGTGCCCGCAGTGGACGGGCAGTTCCACCTGATCTGGGACTTCGGGGCCGGCTCGAGCGTCGCTCTGGACCGGATCGACTACCTTGCCGCGCAGAACAACAACGGCATGGTCCGCATGCCCGATCTGGTCTTCCAGGGCTCTGACGACCTTGAGCACTGGACGACCATCGCCGAGCAGCCGTTCAAGACCATGTCGTGGCAGAACCTGGAGGCGACCGACACCGGAAACTACCGCTACCTGCGGGTCAGCAGCAGCACCTACATCGACATCGCCGAGTTGCGCGTCTTCGGCGACCTTCACCTCGACCTCGACCCGGTCATCGCCCGCGCCGAAGCGGTCGACCTGACCGCTTACTCGCGGGCTTCGGCGATCCTGTTCACCCGTGAGCTGGGGGCCGTCAAGGCCGCTGCGGCCGAGGACGGTGCGGACGAGACCGTGCTCGCACTTCGGCTCCTGGACGCCTGGGACCTGCTCGAACCGTCGGCGACCCGGATCGCCGCGACCCTCGACCCGTCTTGGGTGACGGCCAGCTCGGTGTCCTGGGACGGCAAGCGGGACGCGGCCGCCAACGGCTGGGCCATGTTCGACGGGAACACCGGCACGTTCACGGACACCAAGACAGCGGCAGGCTGGGTCTCGGTCATCCCGACCGACGGCACTGCCTTCTCGGTCGAAGCCGTCAAGTACTACCCGCGTTCGGGGTTGACCGTCCGCGCCAGCAACGTTGACCTCCAGGGCTCCAACGACGGCGGCGCGACCTGGACGACCTTCGCCAGTACCGGCACCGCCGTTGCGGGCTGGAACACGGTGAACCTGGCCGAGGCGGTGCGGTACGAGGAGCTGCGCGTCAGCGGGGCCGACGGCTTCACCAACTTCGCCGAAGTCCAGTTCCTGGTCCACGCGATCGACAAGACCGGCCTCGATCTCTACCTGTCAGAGAGCGAGGCGCTGAACCAGACCGACTGGACGTCCGACTCCTGGGCCGTATTCACCACCGCCCGCGACAACGCCCGAACCGTCTCCGACGACAAGGGCGCCACCCAGAAGGAGGTGGACACCGCCGCCGACGCGCTCGCCGACGCGCTCGACGCACTTGTCGAGTCCTGACCACCCTGGAAATGAGAGCCCGGGCGCTGCGGCGCCCGGGCTCCTACATGATCTGAAAGCGAACCCTTTCACGACTCGTTCGAGACGCGATCTGGCTCGAGCGCGGCCTACTCAGGCGGCGGAAGGTGGCCGATCACTTCTGCCCTACTGCTGCGGACGTCCGAAGCGCCTTGTACCCGTAGTCGCGCATGGCCTGTTCGTAGGCGCCGATACCGTCCAGCAGTTCCTTTCCTCCCCAGGCGACGGCGAGCAGTTCCCCTCTGAGAACGTGCGCGTCGCGCAGCGCCGTGTTGGCGCCGATGCCCAAGGCCGGGCTCATGGCATGGATCGCGTCGGTCTCATTCATGATGAGGTGAGATGTGTTGGGACACAACAAATATGAACGAGATTCAAGAATAGGAATATGTTGTGGGTGCTACAGGGATCGAACCTGTGACCACCTCGTTGTAAGCGAGGTGCTCTACCGCTGAGCTAAGCACCCGGAGGGCGCGCGGGAGCGCGCCGAGCCTGAGAAAGGGTACCTGAACGGAGGCTTGGGCGCGAATGGCGGGTATACCGGCCGTTCCGCATCGTGGACGCCGGGGGAGGCGTGCGGCACAGCCCGGAATTCGGTGGAAGCTTCAAGTGTTGTTGGGTTCGTGGAAAAGCTACGTGTGGACATCTGGTCCGACATCGCCTGCCCGTGGTGCTACGTCGGAAAGGCCCGGTTCGACAAGGCCGTGCAGCAGCTCGACGGGAAGGTCGACGTCGAGATCCGGCACCGCTCCTTCGAACTCGACCCGCACCGCGAACCGGGCGACACCGCCCCTGTCGTCGACATGCTCGTCAAGAAGTACGGCATGAGCCCGGCCCAGGCGCAGGCCGGGGAGTACCGGCTCCAAGACCTGGCGAAGGCCGAAGGCCTCGACTACCAGGCGGAGGGCCGCGACCACGGCAACACCTTCGACCTGCACCGGCTCCTGCACCTCGCCTCCGAGCGGGGCCTGGAGGCCGAGGTCTGGCAGGCGTTCTACAGCGCGAACTTCGCCGACGAGGCCTCGATCTTCGAACGCGAGCGGGTGATCGAGGTGTCGGTCGCCGCCGGGCTCGACAAGGCCGAGGTCGTCGCCGTGCTCGACGACCCCGAGGCCTACCGCGAGGCCGTGCGCGCCGACGAGGCCGAAGCCGCCGCCCTCGGCGCGACCGGCGTGCCGTTCTTCGTCGTCGACGAGAAGTACGGCGTCTCCGGCGCCCAGCCCACCGCGCTCTTCGCCGAGGTCCTGGAAAAGGCGTGGAGCGAAAAGCGTCCGGCGCTGACCACGATCGGCGGCGCCGAGGACGCCGAGGCGTGCGGCCCCGACGGATGCCCCATCTGAAACGGGTCCGGGCCTAACTTGCGAAACCTTCACGAACGGGCAGCTGCGGGAATATCCTGAGGCGAATTCCGCTCGATCGAGGAGGCGATAGCCATGCCGATGGACCGCGAGACGCAACTCAGGCTGGTGAAACTGCGCGACGACACCGGCGTGCTCTCGCTCTACGTCAACGCCGACCCCCGGCAGGAAGGTTCCCAGCCGCCCTGGAAGACCCGGCTCGACCAGGGCCTGAAGCAACTGCTCGAATCCGTCGACAACGGCACGCGCTCCGCGCTCGGCCGCCGCCTCGAGGAGATGAAGCTCGACATCGAGCAGCTCGTCCGACCCGGCGCACCCGGGATCGGCCGCGCGCTGTTCGTCGGCCTCGCCAGCGGCCAGACCTACAGCGTCGAGATGCAGACGCCGCTGACCGACCGGGTCGCCCTCGCCCCCCGCTCCCACATCGCCCCGATGTTCGCCGCCTGGGCCGAGGGCTCCCCGACCGGCATCGCCGTCGTCGACGGCAAGGGCATGCGCCTCTTCGACAGCCGCTTCGGCAGGTGCGAGGAGGTCTCCGGGCTCCACTTCGCGCTCGACACCGCCGAATGGCGGGTCATGAAGGGCCCCGGCGCCTCCCACAGCGCCTGGGGCGGTCGGGACGGCTACGTCTCCTCCAACCAGCAGGACCTGTTCGACTACCGCATCGCCGAGCACCTCCAGAAGTTCCTCGCCGCCGCGCACTCCACGCTGGAGGAGCACGTGGCGACCTTCGGCTGGGAGCAGCTCGTCATCTCGGGCGAACCCGAGCTCGTGGAGGCCTCCTCCAAATCGCTGCGCAACGGGTTCAAGGCCGAGGTCGTGCCCTCGCAACTGGTGCTCAGCCAGTCCACGCCCGCGCAGATCCAGCAGGCCCTCGCGCCTGAGATCGCCGCCGCACGGGCGGCCCGCGACAAGCGCCTCACCGAGGACTTCGCCGAGTCCCCGCGCAAGACCGTCGCAGGCTCCGAAGCCGTGCTCGACGCGCTCCAGGACGGCCGGGTCGACCGGCTCGTCATCGAGCGCGACTCGGTGTGGAGCGGCCGCCGCATCCCGGACGGCACGGTCCTGGCCGACTCGATCGCACCGGGCGAGCCCGAGCTCGCCACCGCGATCGCGGACGCCCAGCTCGGCGAGGCGATGATCGAGATGGCGCTGGCCTCGGACGCGAGGGTGTCGATCCTCAACGACGGCGTGCAGCTCGACGAGAAGGCGGGAGGGGTCGGCGCGTTCCTGCGCTGGTGACCACCGATTGATGCATCGAGTTAGGTTATGCTAACCTATCTTCGGCAGTACGATCCAGGGCCGCGGGTTTCTCACCTCCCGCGGCCCTGAGCCGTTCCCGGGATGATCACAGCGCCTCACCCCGCCTCATCACGCCCGGAGCCGCCCCTCGCCATGGCCACCGCTCCTGAACCCCCTGCTCCGCCGACCGATGCGGAGCTCTACGGCACCGAAGTTCGCTTCCCTGCCGCGGCCACCATCGCACTGGCGCTCGCAAACCCTCAACTGCGTTCTTTCAGAACCGTATTGATGCTCCATACGGGTGCCGTCGGTCTGTCCATGCTCGACGGCATCCGCACCCTGCCGCTCTAGGAAACCGGCGCTCGGTCTGCGACGAAGTCGGGGACTCGGTGCTGTAGCAAGCCGGCGGGCCGTCCCCGATGGAGTCGCGGACCGGGCCGACGCCCTCCCTGGAAGGGGAGGGCGTTTCGCATGGGGCCGAGGTGCATTCATCCCGAGTTCACCGGTTGCAGGTTGCCGGAAAGTGGCATTTGTCGTTCACTTACCCTCCACCCGGTTTCACCTGAGATATAGAGGTTCCATGACCATCCTCAGTAGACGAAACGTCCTCGGCGCCGGCCTCGCGGTCGGCGCCTCCGCCGTCGCCTCCGGTGCCATTGCCGGTGCGGCCCAAGCCGAGGAGACCCTCACCGGCTCCCTCATCGGCGCGCCCGACGGCGAGCAGCTCCACCTCATCTCCTTCAACCTCCGCTACGAGGGCGGCGACCCCTCGCCCCGCACCTGGGACGAGCGCCGCCCGCTCGTCAAGACGGTCCTCAAACGCGAGCAGCCCACGATCCTGTTCACGCAGGAGGGTCTGTACGGCCAGAACCAGGACGTCCTCGAGGACCTCAAGGACCACGACTGGATCCACCTCGGCCGTCTCGGCGGCTCCAAGAGCGAGGCCACCGCGGTCTTCTGGGACCGCAAGCGACTCAAGGCACTCGAGTACGACCACCTGTGGCTTTCGGACACGCCGCTGCTCATCGGCTCCAAGAGCTGGGGCAACAGCGTCGTCCGGATGCTCACCTGGGTCCGCTTCCAGGACCTGCTGAGCGGCAAGGACTTCTATGTGGTTAACAACCACTTCGACCACCAGTCCGAGCCGTCGCGCCAGAAGGGCGCGCAGATGAACCTCGACGTCATCGCCGCCTGGACCTCCCCGGTCGTCGTCGCCGGGGACTTCAACAACACCCCGGACACGCCGATCTACCAGATCCTCACCGACGGCGGCCTCGTCGACACCATGCTCGCCGCCGACGAGCAGGTCACCCCCGTCTACGGCACCTGGAACGGCTGGGACCCGGTCCCGACCGAGGAGGAGCGGCGCATCGACTGGATCCTCACCACCCCCGAGGTGCGGATCCTCAAGGCCGGCGTCAACACCTACTCCAAGGACGGGCGCACGCCCTCCGACCACTGGGCCGCGCAGGCGCTCATCGAGCTCCCGTAAACGGTCACCGGGGCGGCGATCGCGCGGATACCGTTGAAAAGGTGAACGACGCGCTGATCGCCGCCCCGCCCGGGCACCCGCTGCTGGGTCCCGTGGAACCGCCGTTCCTGCATGTCATGACCTACAACCTCAAGTCCGCCTCCGGCAGCGCCCCGCACTCCTGGTGGCGGCGGCGCCCCCTCGTCAAGGCGGTCCTCGACAACGAACTGCCCTCCGTGATCTGCACCCAGGAGGGCCGCTTCCGCCAGCTCCTCGAACTCCGCGAAGACCTCGACGGCTACGACTGGGTCCACCTCGGCCGCGGCGGCGGCTCCCGCAGCGAGGCCACCGCGATCTTCTGGGACACCGCCCGGCTCCTCCCGCTCGAATACGACCACCTCTGGCTCTCCAAGCACCCCAACGTGATCGGCTCGCGCAACTGGGGGAGCGGCACCGTCCGGATGCTCACCTGGGTGCACTTGGAGGACCGCGTGACCGGACGCCGGTTCTACGTGGTCGACAACCACTTCGACCACCGCTCCGAGAAGGCCCGGCGCAAGGGCGCGGACCTGCTCCTGCGGACCATCGCTCCCTTCCTCGACCCGGTGATCGTGGCCGGAGACTTCAACTGCGGCCCCGATTCGGCGACCTACCGGGCGCTCACCGGCGGTGGCCTCGCGGACGCTTGGGAGAGCGCGGACGAGCACATCACCCCGAACTGGGCCACGTTCAACCGCTGGCGGCCCGTGCCCGCCGAGGGCCCGACCCGCATGGACTGGATCCTCGCCCGGCCGAGCGCGGACTGCGCCGTCGAGGTCCACCGCGCCGGAGTCAACTCCTATGCCGAAGGGGGCCTGACCCCTTCGGACCACTGGCCGGTCCAGGCGGTGCTCAGTCTCGTGCCCCGGCGCGAGCCGCGCCCGGGCGCACGCCGAGGAACTCACGGATCTCGCTGACCGCTGCGCGACCCGCCCGGTTCGCGCCGATCGTGCTGGCCGAGGGGCCGTAGCCCACCAGGTGCACGCGCGCGTCGGCCGCCGCCCTGGTGCCGTCCATGACGATCCCGCCGCCGGACCCGCGCAGCTTCAACGGCGCGAGATGATCGAGCGCCGCCCGGAATCCGGTGGCCCACAGGATGGTGTCGACGGGGATGAACGTTCCGTCGTCCCAGCTCAGACCCTCGGGCGTGATCGAGTCGAACATCGGCAGCCGATCGAGGACGCCCGCGGCCCGCGCGGCCCGGATCTCGGACGTCAGCGGCACGCCGGTCACACTGATGACCGATTGCGGCCGCAGTCCCCGCCGCACCCGCTCCTCGACCATCGCGACCACCTCGCGGCCCCGGTCCGGGTTGAAGTCCCCTGAGCGCCATTGCGGTTCGCGCCGCGTGATCCAGTGCGTGGACGCGGCGACCGGGTCGATCTCCAGCAGGTGCTGGATCCCGGAGATGCCGCCGCCGATCACGGCGACGCGACGGCCCGCGAACTCCTCGGGACCGCGGTACTGCGCGGTGTGCAGCTGCCTGCCGGCGAACGTCTCCTGCCCCGCGTACCGGGGCCAGAACGGGCGCTCCCAGGTGCCGGTGGCGTTGATGAGCGCGCGGGTGATCCAGGTGCCCCGATCGGTGACGACCTCGAGGCGCTTGTCGGGGAGCGGCCGCACCGATCCCACGGAGACGGGCCGCTGCACGCGCAGGTCGAATTCGCGCTCGTAGTCGGCGAAGTAGGAGGAGATGACCCCGGAGACGGGCGTGGTCGGCTCGGGTTCGGGCACGGCCATGCCCGGGAGCCGGTAGACGCCGTTGACCGTCTCGAATGTGAGGGTCGGCCAGCGGAACTGCCAGGCGCCGCCCGCATGCGGCGCGTGGTCGAGCACTGCGAACTCGGTCTCGGGCTCGAAGTGCCGCCGCAGGAAGTAGGCGGCCGAGAGCCCGGCCTGCCCGGCCCCGATGACGACGACCTCGACCTCGCGAATCACCTCTAGTGGAACGACTTGGAGGAGGAGGTGATTCCGCGAGGTGAGCCCGTTCACTCAGGGCGGGGGAACAACTCCTTCATCGTGAACGCCTCGGCGGTCGGGCCCTTCTCGCGGAGGATCGTGAGCCGCTTCTCCGCCTCCGGCAGGGTCGGCCGGTGCCCGGCCGGGACCCACCACATCGCCGAGTACGCCTCGGTGAGGTGCGCGAACCATTCGCGGCGCCGCTTGAGCATCGCGCGGTGCTCGGGCCCGTACACATAGGCGTTCAGGGCCTCCGGCGAGGTCCACACCGACATGTTGACCGCGAGCCATTCGTCGTCGAACACCCGGAACGCGGTCGCGTCCGACCCCTGCTCGTCGATCAAGCGCCACACGAAACCCTCGGCGTGGTCGGCGACGGCGTTCACCTCCTGCAGCTTGGAAGTGAACCCTTGCATCACCTCGCTGTCGAAGGGCGCCAGGATCCGCCCGATGTTCACCTGCGCCAGTTCATATCCCGCACTCATGCCACGAGCCTGCCAGCGCTCCGCACCCGTCGTCAACGGCTGCATGCGAAACCCAGTCGCACCCCAGTCGACTGGGATTCGCCGGGGACTCAGTCCTCAAAGGGCGTGAGGAACTCCAGGCGGTTGCCGAAGGGATCGCGGGTGTAGCAGCGCCGGTAGCCGATGACGTCCGCATCCCCGTCGACCCGGTGCCCGGCGGCTCCGCGCGGGTCCCGGTACCGGGCGGGGTCGGTCACGGTCTTCCTCCTCGGGCGCAGGGAAAAGGGGCGGGCCACTGGCCCGCCCCTCAGGACTCTTCAGCGGTTATTCGGCCAGCAGTCCGCGGAGGACGTACTGGAGGATGCCGCCGTTGCGGTAGTACTCGGCCTCGCCCGGGGTGTCCAGGCGGACCACGGCCTCGAAGGTGGTCTCGGCCCCGTCGGGCTTGACGGCGGTCACGGTGACCGTGGCCGGGATGCCGTCGTTGATCGCGGTGACGCCCGAGATCGAGACGGTCTCCTCGCCGGTGAGGCCGAGGCTCTGGTGCGACTCGCCCTCCGGGAACTGGAGCGGGAGGACGCCCATGCCGATGAGGTTCGAGCGGTGGATGCGCTCGTAGGACTCGGCGATGACGGCCTTGACGCCCAGCAGGCGGGTGCCCTTCGCGGCCCAGTCGCGGCTCGAACCCGTGCCGTACTCCTTGCCGGCGAAGACGACCAGCGGGGTGCCCTCGGCGGCGTAGTTCTGGCAGGCGTCGTAGATGGTCGACACCGGGCCGCCGGCCTGGGTGAAGTCGCGGGTCCAGCCGCCTTCGGTGCCCGGCGCGAGCTGGTTGCGCAGGCGGATGTTCGCGAAGGTGCCGCGGACCATGACCTCGTGGTTGCCTCGGCGCGAGCCGTAGGAGTTGAAGTCGGCCGGGGAGACGCCCTGGACCTTCAGGTACTCGCCCGCGGGCGAGTCGGCCTTGATGGAGCCGGCGGGGGAGATGTGGTCGGTCGTGACCGAGTCACCGAGCTTCGCCATGACGCGGGCGCCGGTGATGTCCTCGACGGCGGCCGGGGTGGCCGGCATGCCGTCGAAGTACGGGGCCTTGCGCACGTAGGTCGAGGCGTCGTCCCACTCGAAGGTGTTGCCGGTCGGGATCGGCAGGGACTGCCAGGTCTCGTCGCCGTCGAAGACGGAGGCGTACTCCTTGAGGAACATGTCGCGGCCGATGTTGCCGTCGACGACCTCGCGGATGTCCTCGGCGGAAGGCCAGATGTCGCGCAGGTACACGTCCTGGCCGTCCTTGCCCTGGCCGATCGGGTCCGACGTCAGGTTGAGGTCCATGGTCCCGGCCAGCGCGTACGCGACGACCAGCGGCGGGGAGGCCAGGTAGTTCATCTTGACGTCGGGGTTGATGCGGCCTTCGAAGTTGCGGTTGCCCGAGAGGACCGCCGCGACGGCGAGGTCGCCGGCCTGGACCGCGGCCGAGGTCTCCTCGGGGAGCGGGCCGGAGTTGCCGATGCAGGTGGTGCAGCCGTAGCCGACCAGGTTGAACCCGAGCTTGTCGAGGTACGGGCTGAGCCCGGCGCGGGTCAGGTAGCCGGTGACGACCTGCGATCCCGGTGCGAGGGAGGTCTTGACCCACGGCTTGGAGAGCAGGCCGGCCTCGACGGCGTTCTTGGCGAGGAGGCCCGCGCCGACCATGACGTACGGGTTGGAGGTGTTGGTGCACGAGGTGATCGCGGCGATCACGACGGCGCCGTGGTCGAGCTCGAACTCGCCGGCGTCGGACTTGACGGTCTGCGGGTTGTGCGGGCGGGCGCCGTTCGCCTTCTCGGCGGGAGCGTCGGAGCCCGGGAAGGACTCCTCGCCGGCCTCGTCGTGGACGTAGTTCGCGACGTCGCGGCGCCACTGGTGCCCGGCCTGGTCGAGCTGGATGCGGTCCTGCGGACGCTTGGGTCCGGCGATGGAGGGCACGACGGTGGAGAGGTCGAGCTCGAGGTACTCGGAGTACGCGGCCTCCTTCGACGGGTCGTGCCACATGCCCTGGGCCTTGGCGTAGGCCTCGACGAGCGCGATCTGCTCGTCGGTGCGTCCAGTGAGGCGCAGGTAGTCGACGGTGCGCTCGTCGATCGGGAAGATGCCGCAGGTGGAGCCGAACTCGGGGGCCATGTTGCCGAGCGTGGAGCGGTCGGCGACGGGCACGGAGGAGACGCCCTCGCCGTAGAACTCGACGAACTTGCCGACGACGCCGTGGTCGCGCAGCATCTCGGTGATGGTGAGCACGAGGTCGGTGGCGGTGGTCCCGGCGGGGAGGTCGCCGGAGAGCTTGAAGCCGACGACGCGGGGGATGAGCATCGAGATCGGCTGGCCGAGCATCGCGGCTTCGGCCTCGATGCCGCCGACGCCCCAGCCGAGGACGCCGATGCCGTTCTCCATGGTGGTGTGGGAGTCGGTGCCGACGCAGGTGTCGGGGTAGGCGACGCCGTCGCGGGTCATGACGACGCGCGCGAGGTGCTCGATGTTGACCTGGTGGACGATGCCGGTGCCGGGCGGGACGACCTTGAACTCGTCGAAGGCGGTCTGGCCCCAGCGCAGGAACTGGTAGCGCTCGCGGTTGCGCTCGTATTCGCGCTCGACGTTGCGCTTGAAGGAGTCGGGGTGCCCGAAGAAGTCGACGATCACGGAGTGGTCGATGACCATCTCGGCGGGCGCGAGCGGGTTGATCTTGGACGGGTCGCCGCCGAGGTCGCGGACGGCCTCGCGCATGGTGGCGAGGTCGACGACGCAGGGGACGCCGGTGAAGTCCTGCATGATCACGCGGGCGGGCGTGAACTGGATCTCGGTGCTGGGCTTGGCGGCGGGGTCCCAGGAGCCGAGCGCCCGGATGTGGTCGGCGGTGATGTCCGCGCCGTCTTCGTTGCGCAGCAGGTTCTCGAGGAGGACCTTGAGGCTGTACGGCAGCCGGTCGTGTCCCTCGACCTTTGCGATGTTGAAGATGTCGTATTCGTGTTCGCCGACCCGCAGCGTCTCGCGGGCGCCGAAGGAGTCCGTACTCACCATGAGAGCTCCTCGATTCAGGATTTGAAGATCGGCTTCAGTCTGCCCCAACCTGAAGGGCCGGGAACCGAGGTCGGGCAGAGCAGCCGCCTTTTAAACAGTACGTCCGTCTTATTTAACGAGGCCAACTGTAGCACTCGGCGTTTCGAGGGCGTTGCTTAGCCGAGCCTAACGAGGTGCTGCGAGGCTGAGTCGTCTTGCAGGAGAGCGCATCCAGGCCCGGACAGGTTAAAGGCCGACGGCGGCCGGTGTGCGGTGATGTAGGCCGCCGTCGGCCCGGTGCGGTGGATATAAGTCTTAATTCGGACTATACGCTGCGGGCACGCCGGGCATGCACCGCCCCTGTGATGCCCGTCGCCGCATGGTCTGCACAGCTAGGCTCCGCAGATTCATGCCTCGAGCGTCGGCAAGCGAGGACCCGCCGCGCGCTGCGATTCGAGCCAGGACTCCACGTCGTCCGCGGTGCGCGGCAGCCCGGCCGAGAGGTTCTCGCAGCCCTCGGCGGTGACCCGCACGTCGTCCTCGATGCGGATGCCGACCCCGCGCAGCTCCTCGGGCACCAGCTCGTCATTGGCCTGGAAGTACAGGCCCGGTTCGACGGTGAGCACGAAGTCCTCCTGGACGGCGCCCTTGTAGTAGTGCTCGGGGCGCGAGTTCGCGCAGTCGTGCACGTCGAGTCCGAGCATGTGGCCGAAGCCGTGCAACGTCCAGCGGCGGTAGATCAGCGAGTCCTTGTCGAGCGCCTCGTCGACCGAACCCGGCAGGACCCCGAGGTCCTTGAGGCCCTCGGCCAGCACCCGCATGCAGGTCTGGTGGATCTCCTGGAACTCGGTGCCGGGCTTGATGACGTCCATGCCGGCCTGCTGCGAGGCGTGCACGATGTCGTAGACCTCGCGCTGCAGCGGCGTGAACCGCCCGCTCACCGGCAGTGTGCGGGTGACGTCGGCGGTGTAGAGGTGGTTGTTCTCCACGCCCATGTCCATGAGGATCAGCTCGCCCGGCGTGGTCCGGCCGTCGTTGGTGATCCAGTGCAGCGTGGTGGCGTGCGAACCGGCGCCCACGATGGAGTCGTACCCGAGGCCGTTGCCCTCGAGGCGCGAACGCAGGCCGAACACCCCTTCGAGGGCCCGCTCCGGGATCGAGCCGTTCGAGGGCAGCACCCGCGCCACGTCCTCGAAGCCGCGCACGGTGATGTCGATGGCCTCCTGCAACTGCTCGAGCTCCCAGGCGTCCTTGACCAGGCGGAGTTCGGAGAGCACCGCGGCCAGTTCGCCGTCGCGGGTCAGCTGCGGCCGGCCTTCGAAGTCCTTTGTCGGCTCCTCGGCCGCGAAGTGCGCGTCGACCCCGGCGTCGAAGCCGCGCAGCACGCGGACCTTGCCGCGCTCCACGCCCGCCAGCTCGCTCTCGAGCCGTTCGACATCGCGGACCTCGATGCCCAGCTCCAGGCTGGTCTCCTGCAGCGACCGCTTGCGGCCGATCCACAGCTCGCCGTACTTCGCTGACCGGAAGAACTCGTCGGAGTCGTAGCCCTTGCGCGGGCGCCGGTACAGCACCGCGTCGTGGCCGGAGCCGTTCGGGTGCAGGACCAGCACGCCCTCGGGGTCGAGGTCGCCGGTGAGCCAGGCGAAGTCCGAGCCCGCGCGGAAGCGGAAGAAGGTGTCGTTCGAGCGGGTCTTCTCGGCGCCCGTGGGGACGACGACCGTCTCGCCGGGGAAGGCCGATGAGACCGCATCGCGGCGGCGGGCCGTGTAGGCCGCCTGCGCCGACTCGGCCACGTCGAGTTCCGTCGCACCCCAGCCGGTGCGCATGAAGTTCAGGAACTTCTCGGGGAACTTGGGGTCGTGGGGCCGCTCGCCGGACTTCTTCTCAGCCATGACAGGTCCTTTCCCAACCATCGATGCCGCGCCAATGCTCGGCTCGCAAGCTTCGCCGAAGTGAGGTGGATGTGCCTCACCACGACGGTACCGCAGTACAAATTCATGACTCGCAAGCTTCGTCAAGGGGCGTGAGACGGCGATGGCGGCTCGTGCGAACGCCCGAGCCACCGCTACCCTGGAAATCGTGACCGATCGCGCCAACTCGTCGCTCAATCCTCCCGCCGGCGCGGGGGCGGGGCCCTCGCGTTCAGGCGTCACGCTCTCCGGCTCCCAGCTCGAGCAGATCCGCCGCCTCGTCGCGGTCGGACGGGCCTCCTCGGTCGACGAGTACGTCGCCGCGGCCGTCGCCGAACGCCTCGAACGGGACCGCTCGCTCGCCGAGCTCCAGGACCTCTTCGAGCGCAAGGGCCACGCGCCCAGCGCCGAGCACCTCGCCTGGGCCCGTGAGAAGCTCGGCGTCGACGACAAAGAAGGAGAGGCCGATAAGTGATCGGCGGCCGCATCCTGGACGTGTCCGCCATCGTCGGTTTCGCCACCTCCATGCCCTACCCGCAGGCAGTCGTCTTCACCGCGCTCGAGCAGAACGTGGTCCTCGCGATCCCCTCAGGGGCCCTCGCCGAGGCCTGGTCGCAGGCCCGCCGCCGCGACCGCGACGCCCTGCTCGTGCTGCTCGGCCTGCCCGTCACCGTCGTGATGGACCTCGACCAGAAGTCCGCCCGCGATGTCGGCCTCATGCTGTCGCGCTCGCGCCAGCACGGGAACATCGCCGCCGGACACGTCGCGTGGTGTGGCCTGAACCGCCCCGGCTGGCCCATCGTGACAGGCGAACCCAAGACGCTGCTTGCATTCGACTCGAGCCTCGAGATCGACCAATTGCCTTGAACCGGGGACAGCAGGACAATGGAGGAGTGGGCGTGACCGCCGTACAGGAGCAGACCATGACCGATCTCGGGCAACTCGACTACCGGCCCCGCAAGTCCCGCATCGGGGCCTGGATCGGCGCGGTCATCGCATTCGGCGGGTTCACCGCCCTGTCCTTCACCCTCGGCAACCGGACCTACGAGGGCGGCACCATCACCTGGGTCGACCAGATCGCCATGATCGGCCTCGGCGTCATCGGCGCCGGCATCGCCCTCGCCTTCCTGCGCCTGCGCGTCCGCGCCGACGAGAAGGGCATCGAGGTGACCAACGTCGCCTCGAAGCGCTACTTCCCGTGGCAGGTCGTGACCGCCATCAACTTCACGGACAAGATGACTTGGGCCACCGTGGAACTCGCGGACGACGACGAGATGTCGATCATGGCCGTCCAGGTCAGCGACAAGGAGCGCGCTGTGGCGGCGATCAAACACCTGCGAGCACTCATGGAGCGGTCCCGCAGCTAGGTGCTAGTATTGCGTGTCGATCGCACCGTGCCGTCTCGTATGGCCAGCGGTGCCGCAAGCGGAGTCCAGCTCCCACCCGCAGCCGGGACCCTCTCACGGGGAGTCCGACAGGCGAACGGGTCACGTACGGCGACATGATCGCCGTGCCCTTGGAGTGGACCCTGGCTGACGCCGGGGTCTTTTCTTTTGGGGACCTCACCCGCGTGAGGCCTGTGCTGGGTCACGCTTGCAACGACAAGCCGCCGGGGCTCCCGCCCCGACGACCGGAACAGCCACAGGGGCGCTGACGTTATGTCAGCGAGAATCGCGAACCAAGGAGGCCCCATCAGCGATCTGCGCATTAACGACCAGATTCGGACCAAGGAAGTGCGCCTGGTCGGCCCGGCAGGAGAACAGGTCGGCATCGTGTCGATCGACAAAGCCCTGCAACTGGCCGCCGACGTCGACCTGGACCTGGTCGAAGTCGCACCCACCGCCCGTCCGCCGGTCTGCAAGCTCATGGACTACGGCAAGTACAAGTACGAGTCCGCTCAGAAGGCCCGTGCCTCGCGCCGCAACCAGCAGCAGACCGTCATCAAAGAGATGAAGCTCCGGCCGAAGATCGACAAGCACGACTACGAGACCAAAAAGGGTCACATCGTGCGGTTCCTCACGGCCGGCGACAAGGTCAAGATCACGATCATGTTCCGCGGCCGCGAGCAGTCGCGCCCCGAGCTCGGCCGGCGCCTGCTGGACAAGCTCGCGGAAGAGCTCAAGGACCTCGCGGTCATCGAGTCCGCCGCGAAGCAGGACGGCCGCAACATGATCATGGTCGTCGCCCCGATCCGCCCCAAGGGCGAGATCGTCAAGGGCGGCGGCGGTGGCGGACGCAAGAGCGGACGCGGCGGCGACGCCGAACAGGCCGAAGCGGCCCCGGAAGCGGCACCTGCGGAGGCTCCTTCGGAAGCCGCCGACGAGGCGTCCACCGAGACGCCCGAGGCCTGACCCCGAGCACCTACTCACCGGCCGGAAGCGGGCGCCCTCGCGCGCCCGCCCCCGACCGGCATTGAACACAGAGGAGAAGCACGATGCCGAAGATGAAGACCCACAGCGGTGCCAAGAAGCGGTTCAAGGTGACCGGCTCCGGCAAGCTGATGCGCCGCAAGGCCGGCAAGAACCACCTCATGGAGCACAAGAGCGGTCGGTTCAAGCGCGAGCAGCAGGGCCGCGGCGAGGTTTCCCCCGCCGACCAGAAGCAGGTCCGGAAGCTGCTGGGCCGCTAAGCCCGCACTCCGTTTGACTACCCATCCGCTTTAAACGCAAGGAGACTGAACTGTGGCACGCGTCAAGCGTTCGGTGAACGCCAAGAAGAAGCGCCGCGTCGTACTCGAAGAGGCCAAGGGCTACCGCGGGCAGCGCTCGCGCCTGTACCGCAAGGCCAAGGAGCAGCTGCTCCACTCGTACACGTACTCGTACCGCGACCGCAAGAACCGCAAGCGCGAGTTCCGCAAGCTGTGGATCACCCGCATCAACGCCGCCGCGCGCGCGAACGGCATCACCTACAACCGCTTCATGCAGGGCCTGTCCCTCGCCGAGGTCGAGGTGGACCGCAAGATCCTCGCCGAGCTGGCCGTCAACGACGCGGCGGCGTTCACCGCCCTCGTCGAGGTCGCCCGCCAGGCCCTCCCCGCGGACGTCAACGCTCCCGCCGAGCAGTAGATGCAACTTGACCCACCCGGGACGGACGCGCTCACCGCGCGATCGTCCCGGGTTGTCAATGCCCGGAAGCTGCAGCGCCGCCGCGGCCGCGACAAGGTCGAGCGGTTCCTCGCCGAAGGGCCCCAGGCGGTCCGCGAGGCCATCGCCGCCGGAGTGGTGGAAGACCTCTTCTACGACCTCGACGCCGACACCCGCCACTCGGACCTGATCGACGCCGCCGTCGCCGCGGGCGCCCACGTGCACCCGTGCACGGATGACGGCCTGGCCGCGCTGGCCGAGACCGTGACCCCGCAGGGGCTCGTCGCGGTCTGCCGGTTCCTGGACCAGTCCCTCCCCGAGGAGGCGACCCTGGTCGCGGTGCTCCACGGCATCACCGACCCCGGCAACGCCGGGACGGTGCTCCGTGCCGCCGACGCCGCCGGAGCCGATTGCGTGGTCTTCGCGACCGACTCGGTCGACCCCTACAACGGCAAGTGCGTGCGCTCCTCCGCCGGGAGCCTCTTCCACCTGCCGGTGGTCCGCGCCGCCGACACTGCCGACGCGCTCGACCTGTTCCCGCACGCCCAGATCCTCGCCGCGGCGGCTGACGGGGACGACCTGTACGCCCTGGACAGCGCTGGGGACTTGGACTCGCCCACGGTTTGGCTTTTCGGCTCCGAGGCCCATGGCCTCGACGAAGCCACCGCTGCTTTGGCGCACCGCAAGGTGGGCGTCCCGATCTGGGGCAAAGCCGAGAGCTTGAACCTGGCCGTTGCGGCCGGGGTTTGCCTTTACGCGAGTGCGGCCGCTCAGCGCCGGAAGTTAGACTTGTGGCATGTCAATCGGCTCTCGCGAATTTATCCAGCCCGCCGGGTGCGGGCTGTGGCGTTAGTCGTCCACGTCTCCAGTCTTGGCGACGCTTGCGAGCCATAAATGCGCCTGGCGGGCTGCGGCCGAGCCGCCTGCCTTTTCTAGACTCCTTTAGGTCCCGCCAGGAGAAAGACGTTATGAGCACAGACATTGAGGCTGGCCTGCTCCAGCCCGAGGCCCTCGCCGGGGCCGTCAAGGACGCCGCCGCGATCATCGCGGCCGCCTCCAACCTTGAGGAACTCGCCGCCGCCAAGTCCGCCACGCTCGGTGACAAGGCACCGGTTTCCTTGGCCCGCAGGGCTATCGGTTCGATCCCGGGCAAGGAGCGCGGTGAGGCCGGCCGCAACGTGAACGCCGCCCGCACCGAGATCACCGGCCTGTACGAGGCCCGCGAGGAGATCCTCAAGGCCGCCGAGGCCGCGCGCATCCTCCGCGAGGAGACCGTCGACGTCACGGCCCGCACGGCCCGCCGCCGCGAAGGCGCGCGCCACCCGATCAACGTCCAGATGGACCGCATCGCCGACCTGTTCGTCGCCATGGGCTACGAGATCGGCGAAGGCCCCGAGGTCGAGCTGGAATGGTTCAACTTCGACGCGCTCAACATCCACCCGGACCACCCGGCCCGGACCATGATGGACACCTTCCACATCGCCGACGGCAAGGGCGAGTACGGCTCGAACATGGTGCTGCGCACGCACACCTCGACCGTGCAGATCCACACCATGCTCACGCAGGAGCCGCCGATCTACACGGTCGCGCCCGGCCGCGTGTACCGGACCGACGAGGTCGACGCGACGCACTCGCCCGTGTTCCACCAGACCGAGGGCCTCGTGGTCGACAAGGGCATCACCATGGCCGATCTCAAGGGCACGCTCGACCACTTCGCGAAGTCGGTCTTCGGCGCCGAGGCGATCACCCGCCTGCGCCCCTCGTACTTCCCGTTCACCGAGCCGAGCGCCGAGGTCGACGTCTGGTTCGCCGCGCACAAGGACGGGCCGCGCTGGATCGAGTGGGGGGGCTGCGGCATGGTCAACCCGCGCGTGCTGCGCGCCTGCGGGATCGACCCCGACGTGTACTCGGGCTTCGCGTTCGGGATGGGCGTGGAGCGCGCGCTCATGCTGCGCCACGGCATCACCGACCTGCGCGACATCATCGACGGCGACGTCCGGTTCCCCGCCGGGCTGAAGGTGGAGGAGTAGACGATGAGGATTCCCGTTTCCTGGCTCGCCGAGTACGCCGCCCTGCCCGATGACCTGACCACGGAGGCGCTGGACGCCGTCCTGGTCGAGGCCGGGCTCGAAGTCGAAGAGGTCGACGACCTGCGCGGCCGCGTGACCGGCCCGCTCGTGGTCGGCCGGGTGGCCTCCATCGAGGAGCTCACCGAGTTCAAGAAGCCGATCCGCCACTGCTGGGTGGAGGTCGGCGAGGCCGAGCCGCGCTCGGTCATCTGCGGCGCGCGGAACTTCGCCGAAGGCGACCTCGTCGTCGTGGCGCTGCCGGGCGCGGAGCTGCCCGGCGGTTTCAAGATCGGTTCGCGCAAGACCTACGGCCGCCTCTCGGACGGCATGATCTGCTCGGCCCGCGAACTCGGCGTATCCGACGACCACGAGGGCATCATCGTCCTCGAGAGCGGCACCGTGGGCGAGGACGCCCGCCCGGTCGTCGGCCTCGACGACGTCGTGTTCGAGCTCGCGATCACCCCGGACATGGGCTACTGCTTCTCCGTGCGCGGCATCGCCCGCGAGGTCGCGCACCGTCTCGGAGTCGCGTTCACCGACCCGGCCGCGAAGGCCGTCGAGCCCGCCGCGACCGAGCACCCGCCCTACCCGGTGCGGGTCGAGACCGACGGCTGCTCGCGCTTCACGCTGCGCGAGGTGCGCGATGTGGACGCCAACGCGGAGTCGCCGGAGTGGATGGCCAAGCGGCTCACCCAGGCCGGGATGCGCCCGCTGGGCCTGGCCGTGGACGTCACGAACTACCTGATGCTCGAGCTGGGGCACCCGCTGCACGCCTTCGACCGCGACGCCCTCGAGGACGTCATGGTCGTGCGCCGGGCGAAAGCGGGCGAGACCCTGACCACCTTGGACGACGTGGAGCGCAAGCTCGACCCCGAGGACATGGTCATCACCGACGGCACCGGCCCGCTCTCGCTCGCCGGCGTGATGGGCGGCCAGACCTCCGAGGTCGGGCCGACCACTCGCAATGTGCTCATCGAAGCGGCGCACTGGAACCCGACGGCGATCGCCCGCACCTCGCGGCGGCACAAGCTGACCTCGGAGGCCTCGAAGCGCTACGAGCGCGGCGCCGACGCGGCGATCTCGCTGCTCGCCGCCCAGCGCGCGGCGGACCTCCTGGTCGAGTACGGCGGCGGCACCCTCGTCGACGCGGTGGCCGATATCGACCACCGGGAGCCGATCACGCCGATCACGATCCCGGTCGATCTGCCTTCGAAGACCATCGGCGTCGATTACGACCGCTCCACTGTGGTCGCCATGCTCGAGGCCGCGGGGTGCACCGTGGAGGGCGACGAGGTGCTGACGGTGACGCCGGCGTCGTGGCGTCCCGACCTGACCGACCCGGCCGACCTCGTCGAGGAGGTGGCCCGCCTGCACGGCTACGGCCACATCCCGTCGAGCATCCCGCGCGCGATCGCGGGGACCGGCCTGACCTCCTCGCAGCGGCGCCGCCGCCGCGTGGCCCGCGCCTTGGCGGACAACGGCTTCGTGGAGACCTACACGTTCCCGTTCGTCTCGCGCGACCGCGCCGACGAGCTGGGCCTGGACGAGAAGGACCCGCAGCGCGAGGCCGTCGCCGTCCTCAACCCGCTCGACGACGCGGCCCCCCTGCTGCGCACCACCGTGCTCGCGAGCCTGGTGAACGCGGTCCGCATCAACCTTTCGCGCGGCGCCAAGGACCTCGCGGTGTTCGAGGAGGGCCTGGTCTTCCAGCCCGCCGAGGGCTGGAGCGACCTCGAAGTGGTCGAGCTGCCGGTCTCCAAGCGTCCCGAGGACGAGGCGATCGCGGCCGCGATCCGGCGGCTGCCGGTGCAGCCGCGCCACGTTGCGGCAGTGCTGTGCGGGCAGGCCGTGCCCGCCGGTGTCGACGCGCCCGGACGGGCTGTGGACTGGGCCGACGCGGTCGAGGCCGCCGAGGTCGTGGCGGCCGCTTCGGGCGTGACGCTCGATGTGGCCCAAGGGGAGGCCGCGCCGTGGCACCCGGGCCGGTGCGCGGCGCTGCGGGTGGACGGCGTCGTCGTCGGCCACGCGGGCGAGCTGCACCCGGAGGTCTGCGAGCGCCTCGGCCTGCCGCGGCGCACCGCCGCGATGGAGCTGGACTTGACGGCCCTGCCGCTGCCGGACCTGGCGCCCGCGCCGGTCATCTCGCACTTCCCGGCGACGCTCATCGACGTGGCGATCGTGGTCGGCGAGACGGTCCCGGCGGGCGAGGTCGAGGCGGCCCTGCGCGCAGGCGCGGGGGAGCTGCTCGACTCGCTTCGGCTCTTCGACGTCTACCGCGACGCGAAGCTCGGTGAAGGCAAGAAGTCGCTCGCCTTCAAGCTGGAGCTGCGCGCCGCCGACCGGACGCTCACCAACGAGGAGGGCGTGGCCGTCCGCGACGCGGCTGTCGCGGTCGCCGCAGAGCGCTTCGGTGCGGCCATTCGGGAGTAATCCCTGTAACTGTTTGGGGCGCAACATCGCAGGTGCGATGGTGCGCCCCATTTGATTGTCCAAATGGGATGGTTACGCGCAGTAAACGCTGAGCCGGGGGTTAGCGCATCATCCGCGCCTTTTAAGCTACGTGTCGTGAATAACGGGAACCCCTCTCGCGTCGGCAGGCGGCGGAGGCGGACCGGCTCGCAGCAGGGCGGTTCGTCCGGGCACCGTCGGGCCGGGGCCCGCAGCTCCGGCTACAGCGGCAAGCGCCGCGCGGCAGGTGCGGCGGCCGTCGCGATCCCCTTGCCCGGCAAGCTCGACGACCTCGAGCTGAACAAGCTCCACCTGGCCGTCGCGGGCGCCGTGGGCCTCGTCATCGCCATCGGCGTCACCATCGTGCTCGGCAACCTCCCCGACGGCGGCGCGGGCGGCGCCGACCAAGAGGACGCCGCCTACCTCTACGCGGGCGGCCAGGCCCTCCCCGACGATTTCGCCGACCAGCACCCCTCGCTGGTCGAGCAGATCAACGCCGAACTCGAAGCGCGCTACGGGCTCACCCCAGAAGCGCTCTACGACGAGGCCTCCCGGCCCGACGGCCTCCGCGTCGTCCTCACCCTCGACCAGACCCTCCAGGAAGCCGCCGAAAAGACCTCCGGCGAGGCCGGCGTCGTCGCCGTCGAACCCGGCACGGGCGCGGTGCGCTGCTACTACGGCGCCGAGGGCGCCACCGGCACCGACCAGGTCGGCGCCGCCTCGCCGCACCCGCCCTCCTCGGTGTTCGACATGATCACCGCCGCCACCGCGCTCGAAGCGGGCGCCTCCATCGAATCCTGGTGGAGCGACCAGGACGACGACGTCACGCTCGCCGCGGCCGTCCAGGAGTCCCGGACCGGCGCGATGGACGCCGTCGCCCTGAAATACGGCGTCGAAACGGTGCTCGAAACCGCGAAGAGCATGGGGCTCAACACCATCGCCGACGGCCAAGGCACCGTCTACGATCTGGACACCGGCGAGTACGGCGGGCTCAACGCCGCCGACTTCGGCACCTACCCCGTGAGCGTCGTCGACATGGCGAGCGTCTACGCCACCATCGCCGCCGACGGCCTCCAGGCCGAGACCCACTTCATCGAACGCGTCATCGACTCCGGCGACGAAGCGATCCCGGCCGAGCAGGAGATCGCCACGAACCAGGCGCTCGCCGAGACCACCGCCCAGGACCTCCAGTTCCTCGGCCTCGGCGAAGCCCAGGCCATCGAGGACCGCGACTTCTTCGGCGCGGGCGCCGACTACCACGGCGAGACCACCCAAGCCTGGTTCGTCGGTGCGATACCCCAGCTCAGCGTCGCCGCCTGGGCCAACGGCCAAGCCGCCGCCGACGGCGGTGTATCGCTGTGGCGCAACGTCATCGACACCGCGATCGAAGCGAACGACTACGAGGCCGAGCAGCTGCCCGGGGCCTCCGGGGAAGGCGAGGACCTCACCGACGACATCGTGGGCGACGACGGCCAGATCGATCCCGACAGCGCCTACTGCGAAGCCAACCCCGACGCCGAAGGGTGCGACGGCGCATCGTCCTCGCCGAGCGCCTCCGACTCGCCCTCGCCCGACGACACCACCGAAGAACCCGAACCCGACCCCGACCCCACCTCCTCGGAACCCGAGCCCGAGCCCTCGGATAGCTCCGAACCCGACCCGGAACCCTCTACAACGGAGGAGTGCAACTGGCCGTTCTGCTGACCCAGAGTGCTACGGTGCTGGCGCAAGCTCGCCCAACCTCAAGGAGCCCGCGATGACGTTCGACCCCTACGCGCAGCAGCAGTCCCAGCCTCCGGGGATGCAGCCGCCCCCGGCCTACCCCCAGCAAGCCCCCGGCTACCCCCAGCAGCAGGCCGGGGTCGAGATCAACGGCAAGGCCGTCGCCGCCCTCGTCTGCGGCGTCCTCTTCTGCACCGGCCTGCTCGGCATCATCTCGCTCGTGCTCGGCAAGAGCGCCCAGCGCGAGATCGACATGGGCATGGGCATCGGCCGCCCGATGGCCAAGGCCGGACGCGTCCTCGGCTGGATCGGCATCGCCTTCTCGCTGGTCTGGGTGGCCTACTTCGTCATCATGATCTCCGTGATCTCCACAGCCGCGACAACGCTCACCAACACCCCGGGGTACTAACTTGACTCCCAACGGCTTCCCGCGATCGCGACTGCTCCTCGCCCTCGCGATCGCGGTGCCGTTGGCGGTGCTCGGCGACGCGATCTGGGTGCGCACCGACCCCGAAGGCCCGCCCTGGCAGGGCCTCGACGACTGGTGGAACGGCCTCGTCGGCAGCCCCGTCGGCAGTCCCCTGTGGTACGTCGCGGAGTGCTTCAACCTCCTCGGCGGCGCACTCGGCCTCGTCCTCGGCGCGGTCGCGGTGGTGGCGCTGCTCGTCGTGCGGCGCTGGCGTTCCGCCGTCTACGTTGGTGCGGCGCTGGCGGCTACCAAACTCGTCACCGACGGGCTCAAAGCCGTCGCCGAGCGGCCGCGCCCGACCGACATCACCGTGGACACCGGGTCATGGGCGTTTCCCTCCGGGCACGCCTCCCGGATGGCCGCCGTCGTGGTCGTCATCGCCGTCCTGATGGTCCCGGCCCGGCACCTGCAACGCTGGTGGCCGGTCGCGGTGGTCCTGACCTGCGCCATGATGCTCGCCCGGAACTGGCAGCACGCCCACTGGCTGACCGACACGGTCGCGGGCGCCGCCACCGGCGCCGCCGTCGCCGTCTTCGTCTGGTGGGCCCTCTCGCCCCTCCTCGACCGCGAACGCGCCCTTCGGGAAGGCGTCGCGCTCGAGACGGCGGATTCGGGGACACAGGGGACTGGCTCCGAGCACCTAAGCTGATGGCAGTTCATTCTGAGAGGTGCCCTACATGACCACGCCCGACCCGAACTCCCAGCCCCAGGGACCGCCGCCGTACCAGCCGCCCGTCCCGCCTCCGTACGCGCCGTACCCGCAGCCGCCGCCCTACGGGTATCCGTACGTCCCGCCGCGCCCGACGAACGGCATGGCGATCGCGGCGATGATCTGCGGCATCGTCGGCGTATGCAGCCCGATCGGCATCCTCGCGCTCATCTTCGGCAACATCGCGAAGCGCCAGATCCGGGAGACCGGCGACCAGGGCGACGGCATGGCCACCGCCGGTATCGTGCTCGGCTGGATCGGCGTGGCCGCGACCATCTTCTGGATCGCGTACTACATCTTCGTGTTCGTGGTCGTCGGCACCGCGGTCAACGAGCTCGAGAACGGCGACTGGTACAGCGACTTCCCGACCGACGACCCGACCTGGGCGTTCAGATTGCTGGGCGGGTTCGGACGTACGTGATGACCGCCGTGTTCGCGGCCGCGAGGACCGCGAACGCGACGGCCGCCGCCGGGTATCCCACGCCCCACAGCGCCAGCGCGCTGCCGCCGTACGCGGCCAGCTTGAACACGACGGTCCACGCCGTCGGCAGCGGGTAGCGGGCCCTGGGCGAGACCAGCAGCCCCCACAGGGTCGCGAGGCCGCCGAAGGCCGCGACGGCGAGCGGGATCCTCGCCCACAGTGCGAGGTCGAGCGTGAGGACCCACCAGACGACGAAGGCGAACATCGCCATCTCCAGCACGAACGCCAGGAGCGAGTTCAGGAGCACGAGCGTCCGGACCGGGCCCGAGTAGCGGACCCATTCGGGACCGGCGGGGGCGTTCGAGGGGCGTTCGGGTTCGGGCACGCGTCCATGATGTCGGTCCGCGCGAGGTGCGGCCGCGCCGGGTGCGACCAAAGTCGGAGTCCGGGATAGGCATCCAGACCGAGGCCGCGAGCGGCCGGACGTGATGGGATGGGTCCATGACCAGCCCGCCCCGCCGCAGCGTCCTCAACCTCTGCGCGGTCAAACGCGCCGATGCGATCGCGGCAGTCCTCCTGTTCGCGGTGGGCTCGCTGCTGCTCGCTCTCGGCAGCTACGAGCGGTTCGGCATCGAGGCGCCGCAATGGGTGCGGTTCATCCCGCTGGCCTTCGTCTGCACGGGCGTCGTCCTGCGGCGGGCCCGGCCCGGGCTGACCCTCGCCTTGGGCCTCATCGGCTTCGGCGCCGAGGTCGCGATCGGCTTCTCGCTCGCGGTCGTGTTCGTCTTCACCGACAACCTGTACGCGTACGCCCGCTACGGGTCCCGGCGCGGGCTGCGGATCATGCTGCCGGCGGCGGTCGCGGCGGTGCTCGCGACCGGCGTCTACGTCGCGGTCGTGGACGGCCGGGCGGCCGCGGTGATCAGCATGCTGGCGATCGCCGCGCTGGTCCTCGCCTCCCCGATCTTCTCGGCGATCATCGTCCGCCAGGCCCACGAGCGGGCGATGCTCGAGTCCGAACGGGCCGAGCAGACCGCGCGGCTCGCCGACGTGCGCCGCCGTGAAGCGGTCCTGCGCGAGCGCACGCTGATGGCGCGCGAGCTGCACGACACCGTCGCGAACTACCTCTCGGCGATCGCGTTGCAGTCCACCGCGCTCCAGGCCCGCAAGGACCTCGACGCCGAGACCGTGCGCACTTCCGTGGCGGCGATCCGCTCCTCGAGCGTCGAGGGGCTGGCGGAGCTGCGGCGCATCATCGGCCTGCTGCGCGCGACGGACAACGGGGCCGGTGAAGAGCTGGCGTCGTTCCGGCTCGACCAGGTGCCGGAGTTGGTCGGACGGATGCGCAAGGTCGGCCTCGAGGTGGCGTTCACCGTGGAGGGGCCCGAGCGGGCGCTGCCGGGCGAGGTGGAGCTGACCGCGTACCGGGTGGTCCAGGAGGCGTTGACGAACGTGCTCAAGTACGGTTCGGACGCCGCGGTCGCGATCCGGTACGGCGACGAGCGGATCACCGTCGAGGTCGAGAACGCGGTCCGTCCCGGCGGGGACGAGGTGCCCAGCGGGGGAGCGGGACTGGTCGGCATGACCGAGCGGGTGCGGATCCTCGGCGGCGAGGTGCGGGCCGGGCCGGAGGGCCGCCGCTGGCGCGTCCGCGCCGAGATCCCCGCCGGCGGCCTCGACGAGCCCGCATCCCCGGCGCCCGCCGGCCGCTTCCCGAAACGGAGTGCACAACGATGATCAAGGTCCTGCTCGCCGACGACCACGCGGCGGTCCGCGCCGGGTTGCGGATGCTCCTGGACAGCGCCGACGACATCGAGGTGGTCGGCGAGGCCGCCGACGGGGTCGAGGCGGTCGCGCTCGCGAGGGGACTCCGACCCGACGTGGTCGTCATGGACGTGCGGATGCCCCGCAAGGACGGCATCGCGGCGGCGGCCGAGCTGCGCGGCGTCGCGGACGTGCTGGTGCTGACCAGCTACGGCGAGGACGAGAACGTGTTCGACGCGCTCCGGGCCGGGGCGAGCGGGTTCCTGCTCAAGGACGCCGACGCCGAGACCCTGGTGGAGGCGGTGCGCACGATCGCGCGCGGGGACGGGCTCATCTCCCCGGCGGTCACGCGCGGGCTCATCGCGGAGTTCGCGCGCTCGCGTCCGGCCTACGCGCCGATCGCGGTCGACCACGCGGGGCTGGCGAACTTGACGCCGCGCGAGACCGAGGTGCTCGCACTCATCGGCGAGGGGATGTCGAACGCGGAGATCGCGGGGGAGCTCGGGATGGCCGAGGCTACGGTGAAATCCCACGTCACGCGGGTACTCGCGAAACTCGGGCTGGCCAGTCGGGTGCAGGCGGCCATCTTTGCGCGCGAGCAGGCACGCTGAGGGCGGGGCCTTGGCGGACGGCGGTCGGCTCTCGCCCGCGAGCAGGCACATTGACCGCGGGCGGGGCCTTGGCGGACGGCGGTCGGGTCGTCCCTCGCGAACAGGGGCGATGATCACGTCTCAGCTTCCGGTATACAAGTGCGACGCCCGACCTGAATGCTGATACAGTACTCTGCATAGTCATTCAGCATGGAGGTTTCCAGTGACTTTTCAGGTCGCCGTGGCGGGCGCAAGCGGCTACGCCGGGGGCGAGGTGCTCCGGCTGCTCGCCGACCACCCGCAGCTCGAGGTCGTGGCCGCGGGCGCGCACAGCAACGCCGGTGAGTACATCACCGCAGTCCACCCCCACCTCACCGCGTACGGCGACCGACGCTTCACCCCGACCAGCCCGGAAGCCTTCGCGGGCGCCGACCTGGTCATCATGACCCTCCCGCACGGGCAGTCGGCCGCGCTGGCCGCCCAGCTCCCGGCAGAGCAGAAGATCGTGGACCTCGGCGCCGACCACCGGCTCGAGAACGCCGCGGCCTGGGAAGCCTACTACCCGGGCCCGCACGCCGGGACCTGGACATACGGCCTGCCCGAGCTCCCCGGCCAGCGCGAAGCCATCGCCGCGGCGACGCGGGTCGCCGCGACCGGCTGCTACGCCGTCGCCACGATCCTCGCCCTGCGGCCGCTCCTGGACGCCGGGATCGCCTCGCCCGAGGACGTGGTGGTCGTCGCGGCCTCCGGCACCTCCGGCGCGGGCAACGCCCCCAAGAAGAGCCTCCTCGCGAGCGAGGTCATGGGCGCGATGAGCCCGTACAAGGTCGGCGCGCACCAGCACGTGCCCGAGATCAAGCAGGCCTCCGGCGCCGCCTCGATCTCGATGACGCCGCTGCTGGCCCCGATGCCGCGCGGCATCATCTCCACTGTGACCGCCAAGGCCGCCGCCGAAGTGAACGCCGCCGACGTCCGCGCCGCCCTGTCGAAGGCCTACGACGGCGAGCACTTCGTGCACGTCCTGCGCGAAGGCCAGTGGCCCTCCACGGCCTCCACGTTCGGCACCAACGCCGTCCAGCTCCAAGGCACCGTGGACAAGGACTCGGGCCGGATCATCGTCACCTCGGCGATCGACAACCTCGGCAAGGGCGCGGCCGCGCAGGTCGTGCAGTGCGCCAACCTCATGCTCGGCCTCCCCGAGGCCGCGGGCCTCACCGTGAACGGAGTGGCACCGTGACCGTTACGACCCCCAAGGGCTTCAAGGCCTCCGGCGTCACCGCCGGACTCAAGGCCTCCGGCAAGCCGGACATGGCGCTCGTCGTGAACGAGGGCCCGCTCCAGGTCGCCGCGGGCCGCTTCACCGGCAACCGCGTGAAGGCCGCCCCGGTCAAGTGGACCCAGCAGGTGCTCACCACCGGGCAGCTCAAGGCCGTCATCCTCAACTCCGGCGGCGCGAACGCCTGCACCGGCGCGCAGGGCTTCCAGAACACGCACGCCACCGCCGAGAAGACCGCCGAGCTCCTCGGTTGCGGCGCAGTCGAAATCGCGGTCTGCTCCACCGGCCTCATCGGTGAGCAGCTGCCCATGGGCAAGCTCCTGCCCGGCGTCGAAGCCGCCGCCGCCGCGCTCACCGCCGACGGCGGCGAGCAGGCCGCGTCCGCGATCATGACCACCGACACCGTCGCGAAGAACGCCGTCGTCACCAGCCCCGCCGGGTGGTCCGTCGGCGGCATCGCCAAGGGCGCGGGCATGCTCGCCCCCGGCCTCGCCACGATGCTCGTCGTGCTCACCACCGACGCCGTCGTCGACCAGCCGCTCGCGGACGCCGCGCTCGGCACCGCCTGCCGGTACTCGTTCGACCGGCTCGACTCCGACGGCTCGATGTCCACCAACGACACCGTCCTCCTCCTCGCCTCGGGCGCCTCCGGCGTCGAGGCCGAAGCGGACGCGTTCATCGCGGCGCTCACCGAGCTCTGCCAGGACCTCGCCCAGCAGCTCCTCTCGGACGCCGAAGGCTCCACCAAGGACGTCACCATCACCGTCTCGGGCGCCGAGGTCGAGGACGACGCCGTCGAGGTCGCCCGCTGCGTCGCCCGCGACAACCTCGTCAAGACCGCCCTCTTCGGCTCCGACCCGAACTGGGGCCGCATCCTCGCCGCCGTCGGCACCTCCAAGGCGCCCTTCGACGCCGACGCGGTCGACGTCGCCGTCAACGGCGTGTGGATCTGCAAGGCCGGCGCCGCCGGGGAACCGCGCGAACTCGTCGACCTCAAAGGCCGCGACGTGAAGATCGACATCCAGCTCCACAACGGCCCGGCCTCGGCCACCATCTGGACCAACGACCTGTCCCACGACTACGTTCACGAGAATTCGGCGTACAGCACATGAGCCTTACCGACGACCTCGCACCGCACCTCCAGAAGGCCCTCGGCAAGGCCGAGACCCTCATCGAGGCCCTGCCGTGGCTGCAGCGCTTCACCGGCTCCATCGTGGTGGTCAAGTACGGCGGCAACGCCATGATCAACCCCGAGCTCCAGGCCGCGTTCGCCGCCGACATGGTGTTCCTGCACTACGTCGGCATCAAGCCCGTCGTCGTGCACGGCGGCGGCCCGCAGATCTCCTCCATGCTCGCGAAGCTCAACATCGCCTCCGAGTTCAAGGGCGGCCTGCGCGTCACCACCCCCGAGGCCGCCGACGTGGTCCGGATGGTCCTGGTCGGCCAGGTCGGCCGGGAACTGGTGGGGCTCATCAACAACCACGGTCCGTTCGCCGTCGGCATGTCCGGCGAGGACGCCCAGCTGTTCACCGCGAAGCGGCGCTGGGCCGACGTGGACGGCGAGCAGGTCGACGTCGGCCGCGTCGGCGACGTCGCGTCCGTCAACACCGCCGCCGTGGACGACCTCATCGACGCCGGGCGCATCCCCGTCGTCTCCACTGTGGCCCTCGACCACGACGGCGTCCTCTACAACCTCAACGCCGACACCGCCGCCGCCGCGCTCGCCGAAGCCCTCGGTGCTCAGAAGCTCATCGTCCTCACCGACGTCGAAGGCCTCTACGAGAACTGGCCGGACAAGGGCTCGCTCCTGCGGCAGATCACCACCGACAAGCTCGCCGGCCTGCTGCCCTCCCTCCAAGCGGGCATGGTCCCCAAGATGGAGGCGTGCCTGCGCGCCGTCAAGGGCGGCGTCCCCCAAGCGCACGTCATCGACGGGCGCGTCCCCCACTCCACACTGCTGGAGATCTTCACGACCGACGGCGTCGGCACCATGGTCCAGGAGACGAAATGACCTACACCGAGCAGATCAAGGCCCGGTACACCGCCGCGCTCATGGGCAACTACGGCCTCCCGCCCGTCGCCATCCGCGAGGGCGAAGGCCGCACCGTGACCGATGTGGACGGCAACACCTACCTCGACATGATCGGCGGCATCGCCGTCTCCAGCCTGGGCCACAACCACCCCGCGCTGGTCGAGGCCGTGAGCGGCCAGGCCGCCCGCCTCGCCCACACCTCGAACCTCTTCCTGCACGAGAAGGAGATCGAACTCGCCGAGAAGCTCCTCGAACTGTGGGGCAACCCCGGCAAGGCCTTCCTGTGCAACTCCGGCACCGAGGCCAACGAGGCCGCACTCAAGCTCGCGATCCTCCACGGCACGGCCACCGGCAAGACCCGGATCGTCGCCACCGAGAACGGCTTCCACGGCCGCACCCTCGGCGCCCTGTCGATCACCGGCAAGGCCGCGATCCGCGAGCCCTTCGCGCCCTTCGGCCGCGACGTCGTGTTCGTGCCCTACGGCGACATCGACGCCCTCAAGGCCGCCGTCGACGAGACCGTCGCCGCCGTGTTCCTCGAGCCCACCCAGGGCGAGACCGGCGTCGTCCCCGCCCCGGCCGGATACCTCAAGGCCGCAAGGGAACTCACCGCCGAGCACAACGCGCTGCTGATCCTCGACGAGATCCAGTCCGGCTTCGGCCGCACCGGCGCCTGGTTCGCCCACCACGCCGAAGGCATCGTCCCCGACGTCGTGACCCTCGCCAAGGGCCTCGGCGGCGGCGTCCCGATCGGCGCGGTGCTCGCCACCGACGCGGCCGCCGCGCTCTTCACCAAGGGCGTCCACGGCTCCACGTTCGGCGGCAACCCGATCGCGTGCGCCGCGTCCCTCGCGGTGATCGACACGATCGAGCGCGACCACCTCTTCGAGAACGTGCTCACCCTCGGGCAGCGCCTCGGCGACCGGCTCCTCGCCGACCCGCGGATCACCGAAGTGCGCGGCCAGGCCCTGTGGCGCGGCATCAACCTCTCCGCACCGGTCGCTGTCGAAGCGGTCGAGCACCTCATCGGCCTCGGCGTGCTCGCCAACGCCCCCCGTCCCGACACGGTCCGGATCGCCCCGCCGCTCACCATCACCGAGTCGGAGCTGGACGCCTTCTGCGACAAGCTCATCGAAGCCCTCGACATCGTCATCCCCGCGCCCGGAGGTCGACCGTGACCGCAAAGCACTCGGCTCCGCCGAACCTGAAGCACTTCCTCAAGGACGACGACCTCACCGTCGTGCAGCAGGCCGAGGTCCTCGACCTCGCCGCGAAGATGAAGGCCGACCGCTACGCCTACCCCGCGCTCGCGGGCCCCAAGTCCGTCGCGGTCGTCTTCGAGAAGCCCTCCACCCGGACCCGCCTCTCCTTCGACATCGGCATCGCCGAGCTCGGCGGCCACTCGGTCGTGATCGACGCCCAGTCCACGCAGCTCGGACGCGGCGAGACCGTCGCCGACACCGCGCGGGTCCTCTCGCGGTACGTGAGCGCCATCGTGATCCGCACCTTCGGCGACGACCGCATCGAGGAGCTCGCCGCGAACGCGACCGTCCCGGTCGTCAACGCGCTCACCGACGGCTGGCACCCCTGCCAGCTCCTCGCCGACCTCCAGACCATCGCCGAGCACAAGCCGCTGAAGGGCACGAGCATCGCCTACCTCGGCGACGCCGCGTTCAACATGGGCAACTCCACGGTGATCGCCTGCTCGATGGCGGGCATGCACGTCCGCGTCGGTGCTCCCGAGGGCTACCAGCCCGCGCCCGAGGTCCTGGCCCGCGCGTCCGCGATCAACACGTCGACCGGCGGCTCCGTCGTCGTCACCGAGGACCCGGTCGAGGCCGTCTCCGGCGCGGACGTCGTCTCGACCGACGCCTGGGTCTCGATGGGCATGGCCGACAGCGAGAAGCGCATCGGGGAGCTCACCCCCTACCAGCTCAACGGGGCACTTCTCGATCACGCCGCCGACGACGCGATCGTCCTCCACTGCCTCCCCGCCCACCGTGGCGAGGAGATCACCGACGAGGTCATGGACGGCCCGCACTCGCGCGTGTTCGACCAGGCCGAGAACCGGCTCCACGCCCAGAAGGCCCTCCTCGCCTGGCTGCTCAAGGAGCGGTGATGAACCAACCGACCACGAAGGCGGCCCGCCAGGCCCGCATCGTCGAGCTGATCTCGGGCCGACCGATCCGCTCGCAGACCGAGCTCGCGAACCTCCTCGCCGACGACGGCATCGAGGCCACCCAGGCCACGCTCTCGCGCGACCTCGAAGAGCTCGGCGCGGTCAAGGTGCGCGGTACCGACGGCGGCAGCGCCGTCTACTCGATCTTCGCGGAAGGCGAACGGCCCCTTCGCGACACCGAGGTCGCCTCCGACCGCCTCCAGCGGCTCCTGCGCGAACTGCTCGTCGGCGCCGACCACTCAGGAAACATGGCGGTCCTGCGCTGCCCGCCCGGCGCGGCCCAGTACCTCGCCAGCGCCATCGACCGCTCCGGCCTCTCGGACGTCATCGGCACGATCGCCGGGGACGACACGATCGCCGTGATCGCCCGCGACGGCGTCACGGGCGCCCACGTGGCCGACCAGATGCTGCACTGGGCCGGCAAGGGGCCCGATCCATACGCCAACGACGAGCCTGTGAACAACGCCAAGGAGCACCAGCAATGACCGTGAAGCACACTGAGGGGGACGCGGCGTAATGGCGAAACTGTGGGGAGGCCGCTTCTCCGGCGGCCCGGCCGCCGCCCTCGAGGCGCTGAACGCCTCGATCGGCTTCGACTGGCGCCTCGCGCCGTACGACCTGAAGGCCTCGAAAGCCCATGCGCGCGTGCTCAACCGGGCCGGGCTGCTCACCGCCGACGAGCTCGCGAAGATGCTCACCGCGCTCGACGAACTCGGCGAGGACGTCGCCTCGGGCGCCTTCACCGGCACCGTCGCCGACGAGGACGTGCACACCGCGCTCGAACGCGGCCTCGTCGAACGCCTCGGCGATCTCGGCGGCAAGCTCCGGGCGGGCCGCTCGCGCAACGACCAGATCGCCACGGACCTGCGCCTGTACTGCCGCGACCGCGCGCGCGGCCTCGCCGCCGACCTCACCGACCTGGTCAGCGCCTTGACCGAGCAGGCCGCCGGTCTCGTGGACGCGCCCGCGCCGGGCATGACCCACCTCCAGCACGCCCAGCCGATCACCCTCGGCCACCAGCTCCTGGCCCACGCCCAGGGCCTCCTGCGCGACCTGGACCGCCTGCGGGACTGGGACAAGCGCGCCGCGCTGTCCCCGCTGGGCTCCGGGGCGCTCTCTGGCTCGTCGCTGCCGCTGGACCCGGTCGCGGTCGCCGAGGAGCTCGGCTTCGACGGTCCCGTCGCGAACTCGCTCGACGGCGTCTCCGACCGCGACTTCGCGGCTGAGCTCTTGTTCGTGTGCTCGATGGTCGGCATCCACCTCTCCCGCCTGGGGGAGGAGGTCATCCTCTGGTCGAGCCAGGAATTCGGCTGGGTCGCTCTGGACGACGCGTTCTCCACGGGCTCTTCGATCATGCCGCAGAAGAAGAACCCCGATGTCGCGGAGCTCGCGCGCGGCAAGTCGGGCCGCCTCGTCGGCAACCTGACCGGCCTGCTCGTCACGCTCAAGGGCCTGCCGTTCACGTACAACAAGGACCTCCAGGAGGACAAGGAGCCGGTCTTCGACTCCCTTGACAACCTGGCGCTCCTGCTTCCGGCCGTGACGGGCATGGTCGCGACCATGAAGTTCAATGTGGAGGTGCCGCGCGCGTCGGCCCCTACGGGCTTCAGCCTCGCCACGGAGATCGCGGACTGGCTGGTGCGCAAGGGCGTCCCGTTCCGCAGCGCCCACGAGATCGCCGGTTCCTGCGTGGCGCACTGCGAGACGCGCGGCATCGAGCTCCACGAGATCGCCGACGCCGACCTGGCGGGCATCTCCGAGCACCTCGACCCGTCGGTGAAGGCGGTCCTCGACGTGGACGGCGCTTTGGCGGGCCGCACGACCCCGGGCTCGACGGGCCCGAAGCCGGTGGCCGACCAGCTGGCGCAGGTGCGCGAGCAGATCGACGCCTGGAAGGCCTGGGCCGAGTAGCGGCCCACTACCGCTCGACGACAGCGGCCCGTGCGATGCACGGGCCGCTGTCGTCTGCATCCGCTAAGCGGGCGGCGTGATGACGATCTTTCCGGCGCAATGCTGGGAGGGGTTGCCGATGACCGGTTCAGTGCGGCAGAGGGCCACGGTCAGGTAGTCGATCGAGGCGGTCTCGTCCGCGGTGAGCGCGAACGCGTAGCCGAATGCGTCGCCGCGGTCCGGCATCGCGATGCGCTCCACGTCCACGGGGGCGTCCTTGTCGTAGGCGATGAACTCGAGGTGGCGGTCGAACGGCTCTACGCCCAGGCAGATGCGGCCGTCCCGGAAGAACGTGGTCCAGGCCTTGCCGGAGACGTTCACCGTCGGCTCGACGGCGATGTCGGCCCATTCGGCCTCGCCGGCGGTTTCGTAGAGGGTGCAGTAGTCCTCGCCGAGCGCCTCGGTCGCGAACCCGACCGGTGACGCGGCCGATGCCGGGGTGGCGGTGAGGACGGCGAGTATAGCGATGAGGACCACCAAGGTGGTCCTCATCGCGTGTCGGAGTGTGTGCGGCGGGTTCATGGCGACTCCAAGTCGTCTGAAGGGGTGCGCGCCCAACCTTCGCGCTCCGTCGTCTTATATGTACATTCCTAAATATCCGTGAAGTCCTGGCGGGCGTCAAGCTCCTTGGCGAGCCGCCGCAGCCGCACCGCCGTGAAGACGGTGAAGAATCCCCAGATGATCGCGAAGAACCCGATGGTCACGACCAGCGCGACGGCGCCTTCGTCCGGGTTGACCAGCAGCAGGATGCCCAGGACGACCCCGGCGAGACCGGAGATGACGAACAGCCAGCGTCCGCCCGCGTCGCGCGAGAGGCCGAACCCGCTCACGATCGAGCCGACGCCGGTGATGATCGCCCAGAACGCGATCACGTACAGCAGCGCGAGAGCGCTGATGCCCGGCCAGACGAGCGCGATGAGGCCGGCGACCACGCCGACGACGCCCATGAAGATGAAGAAGCCGCGTCCGTTGGATCGCTTCGCGCCCATGACGATCGCGGTGACGCCGTCAACGATCGCATAGGCGCCGAACAGGACGATGAGCACGTACAGCGTGATCCCGGGCCAGAACACCGCCACGGCGCCGAACACGATGGTGAAGATGCCCCGCACCAGCACCCAGGCCCAGTTCTTGGCGAGCAATTCGAGCATCGCGACCACCCCGTTCCACCTGCGATAACACTTCTATTTCCGAGGCTAGACCCAACCGGACCGACCAACATGAATTCCCTGAAACCCGGCAGGGCGGGCATAGCGGAACGGTCGACGCGCATGCCGGTCGATCAGCTGCGGACCATCGACACCCAGTACATCGCCGGGGATCTCGTCGATTTCCTGAACCGTGAGGACATGGAGCAGGTCGAGTACGCGGTGGTCCGGTACCTCGGGCTGATGGCCTGAACCGACCGGCAGGGACGGCGGGCCGAAAAATCGGTTCGCCGTCTCGCGACGGCTGCGTAGGCTGCGGGCGTGAGTGATGCGCTGCGCGGGTTCCCGTCCGATCCGGCCGCTCTGGCGGAGTTGAACCATCGGGAGGCGGCCGGGTGGCTGCTGGCGGACGGGTGGAACGTCTGCGGTGTGGGGGACTGGGCGACGGTGTGGCGCTCGCCCGACGGCGAGCTGGCCGCCCGGGTCAGCCCGTTCGAACCGGCCTACGCGGTCTTCGTGAGCCTGTGCCGCTCGCTCCCCGGCAATCCGCTCCTGCCGCGCATCGAGCTCGACTCGCCGCTCGAAGGCGGCGGGCGGCTCTCGGTGATGGAGTTCCTGGCCCCGTCCGATGCCGACCAGGCCGCCTCGGTCTGGAAACGCTGGGACGAGCCGGAGGCCGACGACCCGGTCATCGCGGTGCGGCGCGAGGCCGAGCGACTGAATAAGGAAGCGGCCCAAGCGATCCCGTACTGGGGCGGTCTCGACCGCAACCCGAGCAACGTCATGGCGACGCCCGCCGGCGAGCCGCGCCTGGTCGACCTCTTCTACGCCGATGGACTCGCGATCTACCCCGATCTCCTGGCGGACCCGGCGAAGGTGCTCGCGAGCTTCCCCGCAGAGCTGCGCCGCTACATGGCCGAGATCGGCGCGGTCACGCGGCTGTCGTCGCCGACCGAAATCGCCGCGATCCGGACCGCCGCCGGCTGAGGCGTTCGGGAGCACTGCGGCCCCGACGGTTCGCGTCGGGGCCGCAATGCTCCTGTTTCCGTTGGGGTTCTAGCGGGCCGCGACCGGTTCGCGTTCGGCCTGCTTCGGCTCGGTCTCGGGTTCGACGGTGACGTGCGGCAGGGCCTTGTCGAGCCACTGGGGGATCCACCAGGCGCCGCGTCCCATGACCTTCATGATCGCGGGGACGAGGAGGCTGCGGATCACGAAGGCGTCGATGAAGATCGCGACGGCCATGCTGATGCCGAACTGCTGGAGGAGGCGGGCGTCGTCGAGGATGAAGGAGCCGAAGACGGCCATCATGATCGCCGCGGCGGCGGTCACGACGCCGCCGGTTGAGGCGAGGCCGCGGCGGACCGCTTCAGTCGCGTTGCCGGTGCGCTGCCATTCCTCGCGCATCCGGGACATGAGGAAAACCTCGTAGTCCATCGAGAGCCCGAAGATGATCGCGAAGGACATCACCGGCACGAAGGCCTCGACCGGTCCGGCCGGGATGCCGAACATGCCCTCCTGGAAGATCCAGGCGACCACGCCGAGGCTCGCGCCGATCGTCATCAGGTTGAGGATCGCGGCCTTGACCGGGATCAGGACCGAGCGGAACACGATCATCAGCAGCAGGAGCGACAGGCCGACGACGAAGAGGAGGAACAGCGGGGCCTTCTCGATCATGATGTCGCTGAAGTCGATCGCGGCGGCGGTGGAGCCGCCGACGAGCTGCGTACCCTCGACGTCGTTCAAAACGTCGTCGCGGAGCTCGTGGACGAGATCCACAGTGGCCTGATCGGCCGGCCCGGCGGTGCCGACGACCGTGGACAGCCACAGGTCTTCGCCGATCGCGAAGGGCGGCGAGGCCAGCTCCACGGTGTCCATGCCGGACATGGCGTCGTAGGCGGCGGTCGCTTCGGCTTCGGTGCCGTCGGTGACGACCATCAGCGGGCCGTTGAAGCCCTCCCCGAATCCCTCGGAGAGCATGTCGTAGGCCTCGCGGCTGGTCGTGCCCTCGGCGTCGGTCCCGGCGTCGGCGAAGCCCAGGCGCAGGTCGAGCAGCGGGGTCGCGAGGGCCGCGAGTCCGGCGGTGACCACGATGATCGCGAGCCACGCCCGCTTCTCGACGAACCGGGACCAGCCGACCCAGCGGGAACCCGGGGCGCGCTTGGCCTTCGCGGCCCTCTTGCGCACGGACTTCTCGATCCGCTTGCCGAACAGCGCCAGCAGCGCGGGCAGCAGCGTCACCGAGGCGAGCATCGTCACGAGCACGGTGAGCGCCACCGCGATCGCGACCGCCTGGAGCGAGCCCAGGCCGAGCGCGAACAGGCCCATCAGCGCCACGATGACCACCGAACCGGCGAACAGGACCGAGCGTCCGGCCGTGTCGAGCGCGGTAGCGGCGGCGGCCTTGCGGCTCGCGCCGTGCTGGAGCTCGGCGCGGAAGCGGGCGAAGATGATCAGCGCGTAGTCCACGCCCACGCCGAAGCCGACGAGGAACATGATGGGCGTCAAGAAGGTCGGCAGCGTGACCACATGGGACACCAGCATCGACAGGCAGAACGCGGTGCCCACGGCGAACACGGCGGTGATGAGCGGGAGGCTCGCGGCCAGCAGGGACCCGAACATGAGCACGAGGATGACGAGGGCCGCGAGCATGCCGATGCCCTCGGCCGCGCCGCCGCCGCCCTCGCCGGCCTCGCGGATCACGTCGCCGCCGAGCGCGAACGTCACGCCGTCGCCGGAGGCCTCCTCGGCCATCGGGATCAGCTCCGCCGCCTCAGCGGTGGTGCCCTCCCAGGTCGCGGTGGCGTAGCCGACCGTGCCGTCCTCGCTGACGGCGCCGTACTCGGCGAACGGGTCGTTCACGCCGGTCACGCCCGGCTCGCCGGCCAGGTCGTCGAGAAAGGCCGTGACCCGGTCCTGCTGGGCGGCAACGTCATCGGCGCCGAAGACCACCTGCACGGTGGACTCGTTGGCTTCGGGGGCGCGCTCGTCGAGGAGGTCGGAGAGCTCCTGCGACTCGGTGCCGGGCATCGAGCTGTCGTCTTCAAAAGCGGAACCGGCCATGCTCGACGCGCCGATGGCGGCGGCGAACACGAGGACCCAGAGGAGGAGTGCGATCAGCGGGCGGCGCTGCGTCCAACCGGACAGCCGCGCGAGCGCTGAGGGCCTTGCGTCAAGGTGTGGCTTCATGATGACCACTGTCGCCGTCCGACACGCCTCCCCGCATCGGCTCAGCAGCGGTGTCCGCCCTACGTCCCAGGGATGAGACCCACCGCCCTGGCCTACGTCCTGAGTCGCATCGCCCGCGATTGACCGTCTCGGATCCGTTCAGCCCGGTCCGGCGGAGCACGTTGAATTCACAAGAGCGCGTCATATCGCCTGAACACATGGTTAGGTGATCATCACGTGCTCTTTGGGGTATTGCTCAGGACGATGGGTCGTTCCGACACGGACGACGGAAACGGGAATCAAATGAAGGCAAGCCTGCGGAGACTTCGGTGGCGAACGCTCACTCCAGTGGCCGCCGTTCCAGCAACCGTGGGGATCGCCGCCGCCTTGACGATGTCCTTTCCAGCGGGCGCCCAAGCCCAGGAAGCGCCGGTCGGATTGGGGACCGCCGACGAATACTCGGTTCTGGCGGGCTCGACCGTCACCAACACGGGGGACACCACTCTGGAGCAGAGCCTCGGCGTCAGTCCCGGCAGCACCGCCACAGGCTTCCCGCCCGGCACCGTAGGCGGAGAGACGCACCTGGCGGATGCGGATGCCGACCAGGCGAAGCTCGATCTCACGACCGCCTACAACGACGCGGCCGGACGCACCCCGTTCACGGACCTGGACGCGGAACTGGGCGGTGAGACCCTGACGGCCGGGGTCTACCGCATCGCCGCGGCACAGCTCACCGGACAGCTGACGCTCGACCTCGAAGAGGACCCCGAGGGCGTCTTCATCTTCCAGATCGAGTCCACACTCATCACCGCGTCCGACAGCAGCGTCATCTTCGTCAACGGCGCCTCGCCGTGCAACGTCTACTGGCAGGTCGGCAGTTCGGCGACGCTCGGGACCGGGACCGACTTCATAGGGAACATCATGGCCTCGGCCTCGATCACCATGAACACCGGCGCGAACCTGGAAGGCCGCGCACTGGCGCAGACCGCCGCGGTGACGCTCGACACCAATACCATCACCGCACCGGCTTGCGCACCGACGTCCCCGCCGACGGACGGCCCGACGGACAACCCGACCGACGGTCCTGGCGGAACTGGCGGAACTGGCGGAACTGGCGGGCCCGGTGGCGGTTCCGGCGGTCCGGGTGGGAACGGCGGCTCGGGTGGGAACGGCGATTCCGGAGGGAACGGCGATTCGGACAACGACGGCTCAGGCTCGGGTGTGGATGATTCGGCCGACGGCTCCGGGAACGGCGAAGGACTGCCCACCACCGGCAACGGCGTATCGACAGCCGTCGTGAGCGCGGGTCTTGCGCTCATCGCAGCGGGCGGACTGTTCGCGATCGTCGCACGGCGCCGCGCACGACAAAACTGATCAACGCCGGCCGGTCCGCCTCCGGATGGACCGGCTGCGCCGTGCCACCAGGTTCCGGCGCGGGCCGGTCGCTCTGATCACCGGCGCAGGAGCGACCGCGAGCGTCACTCGCCGTCGGTCCAGGTCGGCCGCACCAGGCCCGACTCGTACGCGGTGACGACCAGCTGCGCCCGGTCGCGCGCCGAGAGCTTCGACATGATGCGGCTGACATGCGTCTTCGCCGTGGCGGGGGAGAGGAACAGGGCCCCGGCGATCTCGTCGTTGCTCATGCCCGTGGCCACCAGCTTGAGCACCTCGGTCTCTCGCTCCGTGAGCGCGTTCAGCTTCGAACTCGGCTCCGGCCGGGCGATGCGCCCGGCGAACTCGCCGATGAGCCGCCGCGTGACCTTCGGCGAGATCAGCGCGTCGCCGGCCGCGACCACCCGGATCGCGTGGATCAGTTCGTCGGGGTCGGTGTCCTTCACGAGGAACCCGCTCGCGCCCGCGCGCAGCGCCCGGTACACGTAGTCGTCCTCGTCGAAGGTCGTCAGGATCACCACTTTGACGCCGTCGAGCTTGGGGTCCTTCCCGATCCGCTCGGTCGCCTCCAGGCCGTCCATATCGGGCATCCGGATGTCCATGAGCGCCACGTCGGGACGGTGCCGCCGCGCCAGCTCCAGGGCCTCCGCCCCGTTGCCCGCCTCCGCGACCAGCTCGATGTCCTCCTCGTCGCCGAGGATCGAGGCGAAGCCCGCCCGAACCAGCCGCTGGTCGTCCACCAGCATCACCCGGATCACCTGTCAACCTCCAGCGGCCATGTGGCCTCGACCGTGAAGCCGCCGTCATCGCGCGGCCCCGCGTTGAAGGTACCGCCGAGGCTCTCGGCCCGCTCGCGCATCCCCGTCAGGCCGTTTCCGGCTTCCTTGGCGCCCTTGGCGTCCCCCGCGCCGTCATCGATCACCGCGACCGCGAGCGTCGACGTCCCGGTGACGATCTTGACCAGCACCCGCTTCGCCTTCGCGTGCCGCAGCACGTTCGTCAGCGACTCCTGCACCACCCGGTACGCCGCCGCGTCCACCGCCACCGGCAGCTCGGCACTGCCGTCCTTCCGCAGTTCCACCTCGAGGCCCGACGCCCGCGCCGCCGCCAGCAGCGAGGGCAGCTGCTCCAGACTCGGCCCCGGCCCGGTCGGCGAATCCTCACCTGGCTCGCGCAGCACCCCGACCATCGCCCGCAGCTCCCGCAGCGACATCTGGCTCGTGTCCGCGATGACCTGCAGCGTCTCCTCGGTGCGGAACGCGGGGTCCCGCTTGAGCTTCCGCAGTGCCGCCGCCGTCTGCACGTTGATGAGCGACAAGTGGTGCCCGACCGCGTCGTGCAGCTCACGCGCGATCCGCAGTCGCTCCTCGGCCACGCTCCGCCGCTGCGTCTCCGCAAGGGCCACCGCCGTTTCGGCCCGGTACCGCCGGTAGTGCGCCACGACCGCGCCGATCGCCGGGACCGCGATGATCCATCCGCCGAGCATGAACGTCTCGCTCTCGGTCATGTGCGCGAAGTCCGCCATGATCTCCGAGATCACCACCGTCAGGAACACCAGCCCCGCGATCACGCCCGCCGCGCAAAACCGCCCCAGCGCCGCGAGCGTGTACAGCGCGATCACGAACGCCAGGAGCATCGGCCCATCGGTCGACGACGCCGGGTAGTACACGATCGTGCAAGCCATCGTGATCAACGTGACCGCGAGCGGGAACGCGCTGCGGAGGAACAGCACCGCGCACGAGACGAACAGGACCGTCCACGCCAGGGACTCGTTCAGCCCCTCCGTGTCCCGCACCCGCATGGCCCACTGCGTGAGCGTCCAGCCCAGCACGATCACGGCGTTGAGGGCCCCCACGAGGAGATCCATGCGGGAGATCGAGAAGCGTTGCGACACGCCTCCAAGCCTAAGGAGGAGCGCCCGGCCGCGGCCGGGCGCTCCGACATCCGCGGCTACTTCGTGAGCCCGGCCCGGCGCAGCGCCTCGGCCATCGCGCTCTGCGGGGCCGCCTGCTGGCCGCCGCGCTGCTGGCGCGGCTGCTGCCGCCCGTTCCCCTTGCCGCCCTTGCCGCCGCCTCCGCCTTGGCGCTGGCCGCCGCGCGGCTCGCTGCCGCCGGCCCCCACCTCGTCGTCGAGGCGCATCGTGAGAGCGATGCGCTGGCGCTGCAGATCGACCGAGACGACCTTGACCTTGACCACGTCGCCGGGCTTGACGATCTCGCGGGGGTCTTCCACGAACCGGTTGGCGAGCGCCGAGATGTGCACCAGGCCGTCCTGGTGGACGCCGATGTCGACGAACGCGCCGAAGGCCGCGACGTTCGTCACGGCCCCTTCGAGGAGCATCCCGGGCTTGAGGTCCGAGACCTTCTCCACGCCCTCCTTGAAGGTGGCGGCCTTGAACTCCGGCCGCGGGTCGCGGCCGGGCTTCTCGAGCTCGGCGAGGATGTCGGAGACTGTGGGCACGCCGAAGCGGTCGTCGGCGAAGTCGCCGGGCCTGAGCTTGCGGAGCGTCTTGGCGTCGCCCACGAGCCCGCCGATCGGCGCTCCCGTGGCGGCGAGGATGCGCTCGACCACAGGGTAGGCCTCGGGGTGCACCGCCGAGGCGTCGAGCGGGTTGGCCCCGCCCGCGACCCGGAGGAACCCGGCGGCCTGCTCGAAGGCCTTGGGGCCCAAGCGGGGCACGCTCAGCAGCGCCTTGCGGTCGGCGAAGCGGCCGTTCTCGTCGCGGTACGCCACGATGTTCGCGGCCACGCTCTCGGAGAGGCCCGACACCTGCGACAGCAGCGGAACGGAAGCGGTGTTCAGGTCCACGCCGACCGCGTTCACCGCGTCCTCGACCACGGCCTCAAGGGATTTGGTGAGTTTGGACTCAGTCAGGTCGTGCTGGTACTGACCTACGCCGATGTGCTTCGGCTCGATCTTCACCAGCTCCGCGAGCGGGTCCTGGAGCCGCCGCGCGATCGAGACGGCCCCGCGCAGGGACACGTCCATGCCCGGGAGCTCCTTCGTCGCGTACGCCGAAGCCGAGTAGATCGAGGCCCCGGCCTCGGAGACCACGATCTTCGCCAGATCGGGACTGCCGAGGGCCTTGATGAGGTCGGCCGCGAGGCGGTCGGTCTCGCGCGAGGCCGTGCCGTTGCCGATCGCGATGAGCTGCACGCCGTGCTTCTTGACGAGCGCCCCGAGGGTCGCCAGCGAAGCGTCCCACTGGTTCTGGGGCTGGTGCGGCATGATCGCGGTCGCGTCGAGCACCTTGCCGGTCGGGTCGACCACGGCCACCTTGACACCAGTGCGGTAGCCCGGGTCGAGGCCCATCACGGTCTTCGGCCCGGCTGGGGCCGCGAGCAGCAGGTCCTTCAGGTTCGCGGCGAAGACCTTCACGGCCTCGTCCTCCGCGAGCTGCCACAGCCGCATCCGCAGGTCCACGCCCAGCTTGACGAGGATGCGCGTGCGCCATGCCCACGAGACGGTCTTGGCGAGCCACGCGTCGGCGGGCCTGCCCTCATCCCGGATCCCGAACTTCGCGGCGATCACGGCCTCGCAGTCGGCCCCGTCCACCTCGGACTCGCCGGGCTCCAGGGACAGCGAGAGCACCTCCTCCTTCTCGCCCCGCATGAGCGCGAGCACCCGGTGCGAGGGGAGCGTGGTGAACGTCTCCGCGAACTCGAAGTAATCCGAGAACTTCGCGCCCTTCTCCTGCGCCCCGTCGCGGACCTTCGAGACCAGCCGGCCCCGCCGCCACATGCGTTCGCGCAGGTCGCCGATGAGGTCGGCATCCTCGCTGAACCGCTCGGTGAGGATCGCGCGGGCCCCGGCCAGCGCGGCGGCCGCGTCCGGCACCTCCTTCGCGGCGTCGACGTACGCGACGGCAGCGGTCTCCGGGTCCTGTGAGGGATCACTCAGCAGGAGTTCCGCGAGCGGCTCCAGGCCGGCCTCGCGGGCGATCTGGGCCTTCGTGCGGCGCTTCACCTTGAAGGGCGCGTAGAGGTCCTCGAGCCGCGCCTTCGTGTCGGCGGCGTCGATCTGCGCGGCGAGCGCTTCGGTGAGTTTGCCCTGCTCGGCGATCGATTCGAGCACCGCCTTGCGGCGTGCCTCCAACTCGCGCAGGTAGCCGAGGCGCTCCTCGAGGGCGCGCAGCTGCTCGTCGGAGAGGCCCCCGGTGGCCTCTTTTCGGTACCGGGCGATGAACGGAACGGTGGAGCCGTCGTCGAGTAGCGCGACGGCCGAGCGGACTTGATGGGAGCCGACCGAGAGTTCCTCGGCGATGCGTTGATCGATAGCTTGAGCCACGGGAGGATTCTGCCAGAGGGCTGCGACAACATGGTCCGAAGCCGGAAGCCCCGACCCCCCGGTGGACGCTCGGTCGGGCATTGGGTAAAGTTCTATCCCGTCGCCGGGGGAACGAAAAAGCCCCTGGAAATGACATGCGGACGTAGCGCAGTTGGTAGCGCGACACCTTGCCAAGGTGTAGGTCGCCGGTTCGATCCCGGTCGTCCGCTCGGAGCTCGAAAGAGCGCTATCCCGGACGATTAGCTCAGCGGGAGAGCACTCCCCTGACACGGGAGAGGTCACTGGTTCAATCCCAGTATCGTCCACCGAAGTGGAAGGCCCAGGTTCACAAGGCTTGGGCCTTTCGCGTCAGGGTGGGTTGTCCGAGTGGTTAGGTAACGGCCTGCAAAGCCGTGCACACGGGTTCGAATCCCGTACCCACCTCCACACTCTTCTCGTCGCTTCGGCCCGGTTCGCGGGCCCCGCCGCCACCCGATCCACGTTTGGTCCATCGTTGGTCCGTGAGACCAAGGGGTTCCTGGATAACCATCGTGGCGGCGTATCGCCTGCTCAGAAGTCATGTCGCCCGATCAGGGGGGAATCGCTCGGATTCCTCTGGGGTGCGCGTGTGCGCCTCGAAGCCGTTAGGCCGGCGAACCGGTGGACCTCGCTACTCGACCTGCAGTAGCAGTGTCAGCGTGCTTGAAGTTCGCACCCCGGTTGCGGAGGAGGGCGGTCGGTTCAATCAGATCCATGAGCGTCCTCCGGTTTGCAGCGTGCTTCCATAGAACGGAATTTCGATTGCGACCCGTGATGACTCTGAGTCCGCAGTCCCGAGGGCCATTAGTGCAGTTGAAGTAACCGATGCATCGATTGTTAATGGCGTCATGACTTATGCAGTGCATGGCGCCACCGGCGCCCAAGGAGGTCCCGTCATCACCGCGCTCGCCGCGAAGGGGGCGCCGGCCACCGCTATCACCCGCATACGGAGCTGGACTGCGCGCGAGGACGCTCATCGTCGACCTCGCCTCGCGTGAGCAGCTCGAAGAGGCCTGCCGTGGAGCGGACGGCGTGTTCGTCCACCTGCCAGTGGTCGATCCGCAGACGCGGGAGTCATACGCCGCCAACATCATTGCCGCGCCGACCGCGGCCCGCCCGGGGGTAGAGCAAAGCGGCCCGGGCGACCGGGGGTGGAGATCGCCCGGTGGGGTGGGTGGCGGGTGCGCGCATCCACCCGGGGTTCTCGAGAAGGACTGCCGCCGACTCCGGCGGCGGCTGGAAGCTGCTGTCTCGTGGCCGCGAGTCGGTAATGACCGGTGCGGGCGCGTGACGGGTGCCGGTTCCGTCAGCGGTGCGATGGCGTTCATGGCCTCGTCCAGCAGCGCGCCGAGCGGCTGCTGGTTGTCCTCGGACACCCATGCGGACTGAGCGGAGTCGAGGGCGGCCAGGGCGGCGCCGACGAGTGCGACCGCGGCGATCCTCCCCAGTTCACGGCCGTCCTCGGACAGGCGGCGCTGCAGCACGTCGGCGAGCGCGTCCCGCCACAGGGCGTGCTTGTGCAGGTGAGTGGCATGCAGCGCAGGGGTATTCAGGACCATCCGGGTGATCTGGAGCGACTGCGGCCGATCGCTCAACCCCTGCACGAGGTCGTCGAAGGCCCGGCGCAGTGCGAGCCACGGGCGCTCTTCGGTCGGACGTGATCCCAGGGCCGTGGCGAGCTGCCGGCCCGTTTCCACGAACCACTGCCCGAACACGTCCTCTTTGCTGGCGAAGTAGCGGTGGAAGCTGCGGCGGGACAGTCCCGTCGCGGCCGCGATCTGCTCCACCGTGGTCGCCTCGAAGCCCTGCTCGACGAACAGCTTCAGGGCTGCCTGCGCCAGCTCCGCGCCCACCGCGTTGCGGGTGCGCTCGCGCAGTCCCACCTTCGGCTCCTCCATGACGACAGCGTACACCGCTCGACACGAAGAGTTGCCTTGAGCACATCTGGCCTGACTTGACTCACTGAGACATGTTAGGCGTATAGTGAAGTCATCGAAGGCGTCGCCGCAAGTCGCCGGCGCCGCATCGCTCCCGGCTTCCGCCGGAGGATCGAAGGGACTTCCAATGTCGAAGACATGGCTCATCACGGGCGCCTCCCGCGGCTTCGGCCGCGCCTGGACTACCGCCGCCCTCGAACGCGGCGACCAGGTCGCCGCCACCGCCCGCGACACCGAAACGCTGAAGGAACTGAGCGACCGCTACGGCGAGGCCGTACTGCCGATCCAACTCGACGTCAACGACCGCGACGCCGACATCAATGCCGTCCAGGCCGCGCACCGGCACTTCGGCCGCCTCGACGTGGTCGTCAACAACGCCGGCTACGGCCACTTCGGGACCACCGAAGAGACCACCGAGGACGAGGCCCGCGCGCAGATGGAGACCAACTTCTTCGGCGCACTGTGGATCACCCAGGCCGCGATCCCACTGCTGCGCGAACAGGGCGGCGGGCACATCGTCCAGGTTTCCAGCATCGGCGGTGTGACCGCGTTCCCCGGGCTGGGCGTCTACAACGCCTCCAAATGGGCCCTGGAAGGACTCACCGAGGCGCTGGCCGGAGAAGTCGCCGGATTCGGCATCAAGACCACCTTGATCGAGCCCTCTGGCTTCGCGACCGACTGGGCCGGCGCCTCCGCCAGCCGCTCGCAGGCGAACCCGCTGTACCAGCCGCTACGCGATGCGATGGCGAACTGGGGCCGCGGTCCGACGCCGACCGCTGAGGACAGCATCGAAGCGTTCTTTGCGGCCGTCGACGCGGCCGAGCCGCCCACCCGCCTCATCCTCGCCTCTCAGGGATACGACCTGGTCCTCGCCGCCCACGAGCAGCGCATCGAGACCTGGCGGGCCTGGGAGAAGACCGCTCGCTCCGCCGACCCCGCCTGAACGCGTCGCGGCAGCCGTGCTGACACGTCCCGGCTGAGTATGCCGCGGAGGTAGGAGCCCCAGACCTGTTCGGGGAGCAGGCCAGGGAGCAACCGACCCGGACCGATCTGGGGGATTCGATGACTGCTACCTGGTCCGGGGCTGAGCAGGTCGTGAACGCGATCAGGGACGGCGAACCCGTCACGGTCACCTACCACTTCTGGGGCGGCGACTCGGTCACCTACACGGTCGCCAAGAACGGCACCACCATGTCCGGAACGGCGTCGTAATCGCGTCCTTCCCGCCACAAAGGCGGATCCTTCACAGGACAAGCCGCCGGGGCCGCGCACCAGCGCCGGCCCCGCGGCCGTCATTGAATTCAGAGGCTCCGGTGTTGTGCGGCTAAGCCTCCGTCAGTCCGGCGATCGCGTCGGCGAAACCCGAGACCGCGGTGTCCACCTCCTCCTGGGTGGCGCCCTTGCCGTCCTTCGCGGCCTGGGCGGCGTCGCGTGCTGCGACGAGCGCTGCCCAGGACTCCGGAGTCCAGTCGGCCTCGTTCAGTGCCGCCGCGTCGGCCAGGAGCACGTCGATCCCGGTCTTGTCGACGACCTTGACCAGGAACTCGAGTTCGGCCACGTTGCAGTAGCCGTTGCCGCCGCTGAGGCGCAGCGCCCCGTATCTGACCGGCTCGGCCAGCGGGACGGTGTTCCAGCCGCGCACCGGGGTCCCGGTGTTGGCGAACGTGGTCCAGGTGGCGCCGCCATCGCTGGAGCCGTCGATGGACATGTTGGTCGCGCGGTTCGCCGCGGAGTCCTTCGGGAAATACCTGATGCCCACCACCTCGAACCCGGTCCCGTCGGTCGGGAGCACGGTGTTCGTGCACGACTTCGTGGTGGTGTCGGTCCAGGTGCCGGGGTCCCCGTCGAACATGCGCCAGCCGTTGTCGGCCGCATTGAGCTGGCCGTCCCAGCTCACGGTGCTCGCGGTGACCCAGGCCCGGTCGAGCGCGGCCGGGGCCTCGGTTACCAAGGGGTCCAAGAGGTTCCAGGCGTCGATGAGCCGCCGCGCGAGCGCGTCCTCATCGGCGCCCGGCTCCTCGCGGGCCTCCCGGACCGCCGCCACTTCGCGCGGGAAGAGGATCCGCGATCCGCGCGTGTACGCTTCCAGGTTCACGGCGTCGGCCTGCTCCAGCACGGTGTCGAGGTCGCCTCCGATGTCGCCGAAGAGCCTGAACTCCGAGATCGAGATCGCGTACCGGTTGCGCAGTCGCAGGTACCGGTACGGGGTGTCGTCGTCGCTCTCCAGGTTCTGCCAGTCGAAGCCCCTGAACGCCGGTTCGGTGAGCGTCGTCCAGTTCTGGAGGTCGTTGGAGCCCTGGAAGACCAGGTTGTCGATGAGTCCATGGAACCTGGGGTCCTGGTTGGTCAGGAAGTCGACGCGGTCGAGCGCGAGCCCGCGGCCTGCGCCGAAGTCCCAGGTCACGTGGTACTCGCCGGTGGTTCCACTCAACGCGCCGATGCTGTTCACCTTGCCGTCGAGCATGAGCGCGGCCTGCGCCTCCCTCATGGCGTCGGATGCGCCGTTGTCGTCCACGACCTCGGCGAATGTCGCCGGGTCGACGATGTTCCGTTCATCGGAGAAGTACAGCCGGCTGAAGTCGGTCGTCCCGAGCACCGTCGGTGCGGCTTCGCCGTCGATGCTGTAGTCGATGCTGAACGTGATGTCCCCGACGGGCGTGTCCTCGCCGAGTTCGAGGCTGGCCTTCCACGACAGCCCGTCCTCGCTGACCGCTTCGACCTGGTGGCCGCCGATCTCGACCGCCACATCGCTGATCGCCTCGTCGCTGGTGAACTTGAGTTCGGCGGTGTCACCGGCCGTCACCCGCTCCCGCAGCGCGCCAGGGGAAGTGAAGGACACCTCGTCGATCGCGCCGGGCAGTTCGGTGCGCTCGCCCATGATGTGGAACTCGTCGACGATCCAGATGCCCGGGTAGGCCGGGTCGTTCGGCAGGGCGGGCTCGTCGACCTGCAGCTTGAGGAACCGGTACTGCTCCTCGCGGTGCTCCTCGATGACCGGGATGTGCTCCCAGCTGTTGACCTCGGCGGTGGGCCGCTCCGACAGCAGGTCCCACTCGATCCCGTCGTTCGATCCGTACACGTTGGTCCCGGCCGAGCGCATCGCGAACGCGAACGGTCCCTGGAACGCGAACTCCTCGGCCGCGACCCGGAAGCGGGTGCCGAAGTCGAGCACGAATGAGGTGTGGAGAATATTGCCGGTGTGGCCGGGGCGGACGATGGTGTCCACCTGGGCGGCGGTGACGTCGTGCGGTGTGACCATGCCGCCGGAGATGTCGAGGCCGCCGTCTTCCAGGCGCGGGTTGAGCAGTCGCATCCCCTCGGCCGCGTCCCGCAGCGCTTCGAGCGCGGTCAGGAACGCTTCGTCCGTGCCCGATTCAGAGGCCTCCTTGGCCTCGCGCAGAACCGAGTCGAAGTGCGCGGCGCTGGCGGTCTCGTACACGGCGTCGGGATCGTAGAGGTCGGCGAGCATCGCGTCGATCGTCTTGGGGCGATTGGCCGCGACGACGAGCTCGAAGGTCCGGGACTGGACCGTCTGGCCGTCGTCGGCGATGATCTGCACCTCGTGGCGGCCCCGGTCGACGTCGCCGGGCGTCCAGGAGAAGTCGCCGGTCGCAGTGTCGAACGAGGCGCCCTCAGGCAGGCCGTTCACCGAGTACGACACGTTCCCGCCGGTGTCGACCGCCTTGACATCGAGCGTCCGCTCCATGCTCGCGGCGAGGTAGAGAGTGCCGTCGGCCTGCGGGAACTGCGGCGGCGTCAGGTCCTTCGCGCCGGTCGTAATCACACTGTCCATGTCTACAGTGGTGCCTTCGGCGCCGGAGAGCCGGAAGTAGTTGATCGGATTGCCGGTCATGGGGTACGCGACGTAGCGCCACTCGCCATCGGTGTCGGGGAGGTCGCGCACCGCCAAGATGCTCTTGGGCGCCTCATGCGGGTTGAGCCCCGAGGGCTCGGGGTTGTGGAGCACCTCCAGGCGCGCCGGGCCGTCACTGCGGAACTTCAGGCCGAACACGGCGTCCTTGGGGAACTCCACGCGGGACATGGCACTCGTCGTGCCCTCCTCGCTGAGGCTCGCGCGCGCAAACGTTTGACCGCCTTCGGTGACGAGCTCGGTCCGGTCGTCGAGCAGGAGTCCCGCCTTGTCGAACCGCCAGGCGGGGTCCTCGCGGGACGGCGGCGGCACGGTTCCGGCCAGCTCCTCGGGGAACGCGACCCAGTACTCGGGGTTCTTGTCGCCCGGGACCCAGAAGTTCGCCGTCGTCGAGGAGCCGCGGGTGTAGATCGGACCGTCCATCCGGGACGCCAGGCGGGCCAGCCACGGCGCCTCGGCCTCCACGTCGACGCCGCGTTCGATCTTGTACTCGTAGTACAGCTCCGCGACCGAGATCGTGTTGAAGATGCGGCCCCGGTACGACTGCGAGACGGTGCCGAACCAGTCCTCGCCGCGTTCGTCGACCCACGGCATCCACGCGCCCTGCATGTACTTGTAGAACTGCTCGGCGCCTTGGAGGAGCCGCTGGTCCAGGAAGTCGTAGGCGGAGACGGCGTCCTCGGCGGTCGAGACGGTCCCGTCCACGGGGTCGACCTTGGTGCCCTGCAGTTCCACCATCCGCGCGAGCCCGGCGAAGTTGTCGATGTTGGTCTCGCCGTGGGCCTGGTCGCGACCCATCTCGCGGACCTGCACGAAGTCGTAGCCGTACGGGTTGATCGGGTTGTCGGCCTCGATGAGCGGCATCTGCTCGGCCATCGAGCCGTTGTCGTAGGCGTCGTCGCCCTCGTTGACGGTGTACCACTCCACGCCCTTGGCGTAGCCTGCGGCGTCGTCCGAGTAGATCGCGGTCGCGATCCGTCCGAACAGGCCGAAGTTGTGCTGGTTCATCCAGTGGTGGTTGGAGGCCAGGAACGTCTCGAGGACGGGGTTGGCGAAGTTGCCGAGCAGCCGCTCGTCGTCTTCGGCGCTCCAGACCACGTCGTACCCGTCGTGCTGCCCGGGGGTGTCGTCGTCAGCCGGTTCGGTAGCCCGGATGATCTCGGCGGCCATGAGGAACTGGTAGAGCGGGTGCCCGGTGTGGATGTGCGCGTCGGGGAAGTACGTGTAGCCGTTCGGGTCCATGTCGGCCCAGACGCGCAGGGCCTGGATCGCGTTCTTGCGGTAGACCTCGTCGCCTGTGGTGACCCACATGAGGGACTGGGTGAGCGCGCCGAAGGAGTCATTGGTCTCCCGGCCGCGCATCCCAGCGTTGTCGAATACCCGGGTCCGGGCCTTGTCGGGTTCGGCCGCAGACAAGGCGTTTGACGCCCGCCAGGTCGTGGACGCGAAGCCGGTCTTCGACATGGCGTCGAAGTAGGACGCCCACGGCTCCTGCCCGGACCGGACCATCTCCTGGGTGGTCCGCAGATCCTCGGCCGAGAGTCCCACGCCGGGGTGGACGAACCCGGCGTCGCTCACGGTCTCGTTGATCGCGACCACGTTGTCGGTGATCAGCCCGTTGTACTCGGCGGCCTGCACCGGAGATGCGAACACGACCATGCTCGCCACGACCGCCAGCACGGCGGTCACCACTATCGGCCATGGTCGTGCAACGGCTCTGCGTTGGTTCATCGAAGGGTTCCTTCCGTGGTTCGGCGCGCTCGGGGGGACGAGACTGCGGCACGCCGAAGAATCGGGATATCGTTATCCTTCAATTGATGCTAATGATCGAGGAAACAGGAATCAAGACCTCGATATCGTTTTCCTGGAAGCGCATGCCGCGCCGATCGGGCGCCCGTCCGCCCTTGGTCCGCCCAATGATCCAAAAGAGCGTGACAGTCGACATCGACAGCGCCGCAGTCAACTGAAGCCGAGCACGCGGGCGCCGAGGCCGTCGGCCTGGTGCATCGACGATGCGCATTCCTTTCGCGGACATGCGAACGGCCCCGGGGTCTCCTCCGGGGCCATCGGCTTCAGGTGATTACTCGGCGTCCTCGGACGTCGCCTCGCCCTCGACTGCGCTTCCTTCAACCACTGCGGCCTTGGGCTCGACGCCCTTGATCGGGATGCGCTGGGCCTGCGGGGCCGGCTTGACGGCGCCCGAGATGCGAATCGTCAGGATGCCGTCGGTGACCTCCGCGCTGAGCTGGTCGGCGCTGATGCCCTCGCGAAGCTGGAACTCGCGGCGGAACGTGCCGCCGGCGAGACCCCGCACGAGGTAGCGGTCGCCCTCGGCCGCCTCGCGCTGGCGGCGCTCGGCGGTGATCGAGAGGCGTCGCCCTTCGAGCTCGACCGTGACGTCCTCTGGGCTCACGCCCGGAACCGCGGCGGTGACCACGAGGTCCTCGCCTTCGGTGTAGACGTCGGAGCGAAGCGTGTACTGAACCGAGCGCTGGCCGAAGCCTGCTCGGGCCAGGCGCTCGAACTCGCGGTCGAACTGCCGGAACGCCGCGTAAGGGTGCTGGTAGCGAACGATCATGGTGGCTGTCTCCTTCCTCAGGATTAGCACTCGGCGGTGGAGAGTGCTAACGACCTATACGACGTCCGGCCGGATCCGAATATTTCTGCCGTGGCTCAGATCACGCGGAGTCGTCGCGCAGTGGCAGGTGGTTCGACTGAGGTCCGGATTCCCGCTTGCGCCGTGGCCTCGCGCGGCCCCAGACTGATCCGGTGGAAATCGCCATTCGCCCCAAGCTCGACCGCGCCGACGTCGAGGAGATCGCCCGGAAGCACCTCCCGGGACCGGTCGAGGTCATCGCCCATGAAGAGTTCAAGGACGGGTTCTTCAACGCCGCGCACGCTTTGGAGCTCGCCGACGGCCGCCATGTGGTCGTCAAGGTCGCCCCGGACAAGGCGCACAAGCTGCTGCGCTACGAGGTCGACCTCATGGCGACCGAGATCGAGTGCTTCGAGCGCGGCCTCGCCGCGGGCGTGCCGATGCCGGCGCTGCACTTCGGCGATCCCGAAGGGGGCGTGATGATCATCGACCGCCTCAAGGGCATCTCGTTCCCGAAGGCCAAGGACGACATGTCCAAGGCGGACCTGCTGGTCGTGCGCCGCGAGATCGGCGCCCTGAGCGCCCGCTTCGCCACGGTCTCGGGGGAGCGCTTCGGCTATCCGCGCAAGAGCGGCCGCACCGTCGCCGACACCTGGTCGGCGTCGTTCCAAGCGATGATCGCGGACGTGCTCGCCGACATCGCGGAGAACGGCTCGCCGCTGCCCTGCCCCGCCGGGGAGATCACGGCGCTCGTCGCGGCCGAAAGCGACCTGCTCGACGAGGTGACCCGGCCCGCGCTCGTCCACTTCGACCTGTGGGACGGCAACGTCTTCGTGGAGCGGGCCGACGCCGGTTGGCGCGTCGAGGCGTTCATCGACGGCGAGCGGGCATTCTACGGGGACCCGATCGCCGAGATCGTCTCCCTGGAGTTCTGCCCGGACGATGAGTCGGCGGCGGCCGTGGAAGGCTTCCTCGGCCGCGGGTTGACAGCAGGGGAGGAGCGGCGGCTGACCCTCTACCGGATCTACCTGATGCTCATTCTCATCGCCGAATGCGAGGTGCGCGGCTTCGACGAGGAGCTGACCGCGAATCAGCGCGGCTGGTCGACCGAGAGCCTCGTCAAGAACCTCGCGTCCCTGAAAGCCTGACCGAGCCTAGTGGACGGCCCCGGCCTCGTGGTCGTGGTCGTCCGGGTCGGTGCGGGTCGCGTCCCGCTCCTTGGTGGCACGGGCGAGGCCGTACGGCGGCATGTTGATGTACGAGGTGTCGTAGTCGCCGGCGCGGACCTTGTAGAGCTCGTGCCACAGCCCGACCTCGCCGTTGCTCTTCACGTTGCGGTTGAACCACTTCCAGAAGCCGCGGTGGGCGTGCGCCTGCGAGTGCGCGTAGCGCTCCAGGTGCTCCTCGCTGCGCCAGTACTGGACGACCATGATGACGCGGCCGCCGATCATGGTCCGCGAGTCGAGCAGGCCCAGGTCGGGGTCGGCTTCGAGTTCGCGGAGCATCTTCGGCATCGACGCGAACACCGGCACCCACTTGCGGAACTTCCAGAACTTGTTGATCCGCATGCCGACCGTGAAGACCACGAGGTCCTCGCTGTAGTCGACCACGACGCGACCGGGCCTGACCTTCGCCACGTGCAGTCCTCCCAGGGGGTTGCGAGCATGCCTCCCCTTAGAGACTAACGAAACGTGTTCACCTCGTGTCAAGGCGCTGGACGAATCCGGCTGCGCCGCTTCGGTATCCGTCTAGTGCGGCCACTGCCATTCGGCGACCGCGGGCAGGTCCTCGCCGTGGGTGCGGGTGTGCTCGCGGGCGGCGTGCCGCGCGTCGACCATCCGCTGCCGCAGGCCCGCCGCGTTCTGGCCGAGGCCGGGCACGCGGTCGATGACGTCCATGACGAGGCGGTACCGGTCGAGGTCGTTGAGCACGACCATGTCGAACGGCGTGGTCGTGGTGCCCTCCTCCTTGTAGCCGCGCACGTGGATGTTGTCGTGGTTGGTGCGCCGGTACGTGAGCCGGTGAATGAGCATCGGGTAGCCGTGGAAGGCGAACAGGACCGGCTTGTCGGCGGTGAAGATGGTGTCGAACTGGCGGTCGCCGAGGCCGTGCGGGTGCTCGGTGTCGGGCTGGAGCCGCATGAGGTCGACGACGTTGACGACGCGCACCTTGAGCCGGGGCAGGGCCTGGCGCAGCAGGTCCGCGGCGGCCAGCACCTCCAATGTGGGCGCGTCCCCGGCGCAGGCGAGCACCACGTCCGGCGACTGGCCGTCGTCGGTGGAGGCCCACTCCCAGATGCCGAGGCCGCGCTCGCAGTGGCGCACGGCCTCGTCCATGCTCGTGTACTGCAGCGAGGGCTGCTTCCCGGCGACGACCACGTTGACATACTGGCGGCCGCGAAGACAGTGGTCCATGGTGGACAGCAGGGTGTTGGCGTCCGGCGGCAGGTAGACGCGCACGATGTCGGCCTTCTTGTTCATCACGTGGTCGATGAACCCGGGGTCCTGGTGCGAGAAGCCGTTGTGGTCCTGGCGCCACACGTGGCTCGACAATAGGTAGTTGAGCGAGGCGATCGGCTGGCGCCACGGGATCTTGCTCAAGGAGTCGAGCCACTTCGCGTGCTGGTTGAACATCGAGTCGACGATGTGGATAAACGCCTCGTAGCTGGTGAACAGGCCGTGGCGGCCGGTCAGCAGGTAGCCCTCCAGCCAGCCTTCGCACAGGTGCTCCGAGAGGGCCTCCATGACCCGCCCGTGCGGGGCCTGGTGCTCGTCCGTGGGCAGGATCTCGGCGGTCCACTGCCGATCGGTGGTCTCGAAGGCCGCGTCGAGCCGGTTGGAGGCGACCTCGTCGGGACCGAAGAGCCGGAACCGGTCCGGGTTGGCGCTGATGACGTCGCGGATCCATTTGCCGAGGACCCTGGTGGCCTCGCCGGTGGTGCGGCCGTGGCCCTCGATCGCGAGGCCGTAGTCGCGGTAGTCGGGCAGCACGAGGTCGCGCAGGAGCAGCCCGCCGTTCGCGTGCGGGTTGGCGCTCATGCGCCGCGCGCCCTGCGGGTGGAGGCCGAGGAGTTCAGGCGCGGGCCCGCCCATGGCGTCGAACAGCTCCTCGGGCCGGTACGAGCGCATCCACTCCTCGAGCATCGCCAGGTGCTCCGGGTTGGAGCGCACTGCCGCGAGCGGCACCTGGTGGGCCCGCCACGTGCCCTCGACCGGTACACCGTCCACTTCGTCTGGTCCGGTCCAGCCCTTCGGGGTCCGGAGGACGATCATCGGCCAGCGCGGCCGCACGGGCTTCCCGTTCACGTTCCGGCGCGCGTCGGCGCGGATCTCGGCGATCCGGTCGAAGCAGGCGTCGAGCGCGGCGGCCAGCTGCTGGTGGACGCTCGCGGGGTCGCCGCCCTCCACCAGGAACGGCTCGTAGCCGACGCCGCGGAAGAAGGACATGCGGTCCTCGTCGGAGATGCGCGCGAAGATCGTCGGGTTGGCGATCTTGTAGCCGTTGAGATGCAGGATCGGCAGGACCGTGCCGTCGGTGACCGGGTTGAGGAACACGTTCGAGAACCACGAGCCGGCCATCGGGCCGGTCTCGGCCTCGCCGTCGCCGATCACGCAGGCCACGGTGAGCTCGGGGTTGTCGAACGCGGCCCCGTACGCGTGCGAGAGCGCGTAACCGAGTTCGCCGCCTTCGTGGATCGAGCCGGGCACTTCGGCGGCCACGTGCGAGGGGATGCCGCCGGGGAAGGAGAACTGGCGGAAGAGCCGCTTCATGCCCTCTTCGGAGTGGTTCACCGAGGGATGCAGCTCCGGGTAGGTGCCTTCGAGCCAGGTGTTGGCGACGATCGCGGGGCCGCCGTGGCCGGGGCCGGTCACGAAGATCATGTCGAGGTCGCGGGCGGCGATGCAGCGGTTCAGGTGCGCATAAATGAGGCTCAGGCCGGGGCTGGTGCCCCAGTGTCCGAGCAGGCGGGGCTTGATGTGCTCGGGGCGCAGCGGCTCCCTGAGGAGCGGATTGTCGAGCAGGTAGATCTGGCCGACGGTGAGGTAGTTCGCCGCCCGCCAGTAGGCGTCGATGCGGGCTAGCTCTTCGTCGGTCAAGGGCGCGGTGGCGAGGCCCGATTGCGTCGTGTCCATGCGTCCGAGGGTGCCGTATAGGGCGCGCCTTAACCGCGATTCACGCGAATTCCTCGCGTGGGCGCTCGCGCTGTCAGCCGACCTCTTTGAGCATCCGCTCCACCGACACGAGACGGGACTTGACCTCGATGAGCGAGGCCTTGATCTCGGCGGAGTCCATGCCGGCCTTCTCCGCGAGTTCGCGGTAGTTCGCCTCGCGGGCGGCCGAAGCCTGCGCCTTCTTCGTGGTGGCCCAGACGAACATCGAGGCGATCACGATCGCGGCTATCAGGAAGAAGAAACCGAAGACGAACAGCATTCCGGCGTTGGCGGTGGACATAACGAGGCTTCCTTCTCTGGGTCGGCGGCAGTGGTTGCGGTGTCGGGCAGGGTCGGCAGCGCCGACTTCACGATTTGCGGTGTGATCTCCAAGGCGAACGGGACCGCATCGAAGTACTTGACGGCCTTGCCGTCCTCCGAGAGCTCCAGCGACCCCGTCACCAGGCCCGCAGCCTGGAGCTTCTGCAGGTGCATGTGGAGCAGCGGGCGGCTCATCCCGAGCTGGCGGGCGAGAAGGCTCACGTACTGCCTCCCGTCCGCGAGCGCGCCCAGAATGCGCAGCCGGTGCGGGTTCGCCAGGGCCGAGCAGGCCGCGAGCAGGGCCGCGCCGGTCAACTCCTCGGGCTCCATGAGAACCATCCTTGTCGTATGTCAGAAAATTCTGACACATGTCAGCGGCGACTGCAAGCCGCGAATTTCGATTGCACCCTCGCACGCCCGCCCGGAAGAATCTGACCCATGCTCGCCGACCACCTGCCGATCTACCGACTGCGCCTCAGGACCGAACGCCTCGAACTGCGCCTGCCCGAGAACTTCGACGAGATCGCCGAACTGGCCGACACCGCGGCAGCGGGCGTCCACGACCCCGGCTTCATGCCCTTCGGCATCCCGTGGACCGCCGACGGACCCAAGACCACAGCCCGGAACGTCGCGATCTACTACCACCACGTCATCGGTCGCTGGGACGCCCGAGCCTGGACCCTGCCCTTCTACGTCTTCCTCGAAGGACGACCTATCGGCGTGCAGGACATCAAAGGCGTGGAACTCGACGTCACCCGCGAAGTCGCCACCGGCTCCTGGATCGGCCGCGCCCACCAGGGCAAGGGCATCGGCAAGGAGATGCGTGCCGCCGTGCTCCACTTCGCCTTCGCCGAGCTCGGCGCCGACTACGCGACCAGCAGCTCGTACGACGCCAATGCCGCTTCCGCCGGCGTCTCCCGCAGCCTCGGCTACCGCGACGACGGCATCAGGCTCCCTGTGGTGCAAGGCGTTCGACGCACTGAATTGCGCTGGCGGCTCTCACGCGATGACTGGGAGGCCCACCGCAAACACGAGGTCGTCGTCGAAGGGCTCGACGACGACGTGAAGGACATGCTCGGTCTAACGAAGGAAACCTCATGACGCTCGCCGACCACCTCCCGATCTACAGGCTCCGGCTGCGGACAGAGCGCCTCGAGCTCCGCATCGCTCGCGACGACGAAATCGGCGCCTTGGCGGACGCCGCCGCGGCGGGCGTCCACGACCCGGACTTCATGCCCTTCCTCTTCCCCTGGACCGACGCCACTCCCGCCGAGCGCGGCCGCAGCGTCGCCCTCTGGTGCCACCGCGTCATCGGCCGCTGGAGCAAGGACGACTGGACCCTCCCCTTCACGGTCTTCTTCGAGGGCCGACCCATCGGCATCCAGGAGATCGACGGCAAGGAGTTCGCCCTCAAACGCGAAGTGGGCACGGGCTCGTGGCTCGGGCTGGCGAACCACGGTAAAGGCATCGGGACCGAGATGCGCGCCGCGGTACTCCACTTCGCCTTCTCGGGCCTCGGCGCGGACTGGGCCACGAGCGCGTCGTTCGACGGCAATGCCGCTTCGGCGGGCGTCTCTCGCAAGCTCGGGTACCAGGCGGACGGCCGCGAATACCACATCGTGCAGGGCGTGCGGCGACTCGACTGGCGCTGGCGTCTCTCCCGCGAGGACTGGGAGGCCCACCGCAAACACGAGGTCGCGATCGATGGTCTGGACGCCGAGGTCCTCGCGATGCTCGGCCTGGGCGAGTCCGAGCAGTGACCGGGGCGGGCGCGGCTCAGGCGTGAGCCGCGCCCCAATCGGTCCCAAGGCCCTATCAAGGCCCGGTGAACGATGCGCTAAAGTAATCACCGTTCCCCGGTCAACACCGGAGAAATGCGGACGTAGCGCAGTTGGTAGCGCGACACCTTGCCAAGGTGTAGGTCGCCGGTTCGATCCCGGTCGTCCGCTCAGAAGGAGAAGGCCCGGTAGTGATGCCGGGTTTTTTCGTTGCCCGGGAATCGGGGCCTGCTCGGGGGGGACGTAGCGCAGTTGGCGGTGCTGATTGCAGCGCTTCGCGCTGGTGCGACACCTTGCCAAGGGGTAGGTCGCCGGTTCGATCCCGGTCGTCCGCTCAGAAGGAGAAAGCCCGGCAGTGATGCCGGGTTTTTTCGTTGCCCGGGAATCGGGGCCTGCTCGGGGGGGACGTAGCGCAGTTGGCGGTGCTGATTGCAGCGCTTCGCGCTGGTGCGACACCTTGCCAAGGGGTAGGTCGCCGGTTCGATCCCGGTCGTCCGCTCAGATTGAGAAGGCCCGGTAGCGATGCCGGGTTTTTTCGTTGCCCGGGAATCGGGGCCTGCTCGGGGGGGACGTAGCGCAGTTGGCGGTGCTGATTGCAGCGCTTCGCGCTGGTGCGACACCTTGCCAAGGGGTAGGTCGCCGGTTCGATCCCGGTCGTCCGCTCAGATTGAGAAGGCCCGGCAGTGATGCCGGGTTTTTTCGTTGCCCGGGAATCGGGGCCTGCTCGGGGGGGACGTAGCGCAGTTGGCGGTGCTGATTGCAGCGCTTCGCGCTGGTGCGACACCTTGCCAAGGGGTAGGTCGCCGGTTCGATCCCGGTCGTCCGCTCAGAAGGAGAAGGCCCGGTAGCGATGCCGGGCTTTTTCGTTTCCTGCAGAAAGGGCCGCCCGAATGGGCGGCCCTTTTTCGCTATGCCTTCGCGTCCTTCGGGATCCAGCGGGCGTTCATTTCCTCCTCTGTGGGGGGCGTGCCCGGCAGCGGGCCCGCGCCCGGGGCGCGCAATGCCTGAAGGTACAGCTCCAGGCTCCGCAGCCGCACTTCCCGGGTCCGCTCGGTGTCGCCGATGTCGATCGAGGCCAGCGACTCGGTGATCATGATGACGTCGCCGATCTTCGCGTCATCGCGGATGACGCCCGCGTCGTGCAACTTCCTCATGAGCACGTCGTTCAATTCGGCCGCCGCGGCGCCCGCCCCGAACATGTCCGGCGTCGGCGTGAACGTCCCCGCCAGTTTGACCGTGATCGACGCGGTGTCGGCCGCGACGACCTGCCTCATGAAGCGGCAGAAGGCCTCCCACAAGTCGCCTTCGGAGTCGACGGCATCCTGCACCAGCTCCACGTGCTTGGCCAGGCCGTCGCCGCAGAGCTTGCGGAGCAGGTCCTCCTTGCTCGGATAGCGCCGGTACAGCGCGCTGATGCCCACCCCGGCACGCTTGGCGACCTCCGCGATCGGCGCGTCCGGGTTCGCGACGAACACCTCGTGGGCCGCCTCGAGGATCAGCTTGTCGTTGCGGGCGGCCTGCGCCTTGCGCCCGCTCAGCGGCTTGTCGGTCATGACGGCATCCTATCCGGAACAGAGTGATTCATTCTGTTGAGCCTTCCTTGCGTAACGCCTGCGACCGGCCGCGCCCGCGAAGGCCCGACCGGTCAGAGGACTCAGTGGCTCAGTGTTCGGCCTTGGCCTGCTTCGGCAGCCCGAAGGCCACCAGGAATGCCACCACCGTCAGGCCCACGGTCAGGCCCGTGACCCACTGGGCCGCGCCCATCGCCTCGGCCGCGCCGCCGCCGATCGCGAAGCGGCTGAAGAACACCGTCCCGAGCACCGCCACCCCCAGCGCCGCCGCGCCCTGCTGGAAGGACTCGAGCAGACCCGAAGCCGAGCCGACCTCGTGGTCCTCGAGCTCGCCGGTGATGATCCCGAACAGCGGCACGAAGATCATGCCCATCCCGATCCCGTAGAACAGCAGGGCCGGGGCCAGCGCCCACGTGCCGGGCGCAGCGGCGGCACCGAACTGGAGCCACAGCGCTACCAGGCTGGCCGTCATGATCGCGAGACCGAGGTGCAGCACGCCGCGTCCGAGCTTCGGGGCGAGGCCAGCGCTGGCGCCGGAGCCGACGAACGCGCCGACCGCCCACGCCGCCATCGCGAGGCTCGCCTTGAGCGGGCCGAACCCCAGGCCGAGCTGGAGGAACAGGCCGACCGCGAGCGAGAAGCCGGTGACGGCGCCGAAGAAGACGACCACGAACGCGATACCGGAGGTGTAGGAGCGCTTGGCGAACACGCTCAGTTCGATCAGCGCGGTGCGGCCGGAGCGGGCGCGCTTGACCTGGGTGCGGACGAAGTAGGCGAGCACCGGGACGGAGGCGAGGAGCATCGCGATCGACCAGGCGGGCCAGCCCAGCTCGCGGCCCTCGACGAGCGGGACGAGCAGGAGGCTCATGCCGACGGCGGCGATGACCGCTCCGCCGAGGTCCAGCTTCAGGCCCGGGGTCTTGGGGGCTCCGGCCGGAAGGACCTTGGCGCCCAGGACGAGTGCGGCGATGCCGAGCGGCAGGTTGATGAGGAAGATCGAGCGCCAGCCGGTGCCGAAGAGGTCGGCGTCGACGAGGAGACCGGCCGCGATCGGGCCGGCGATCGAGGCGAGGCCGATGAGCGGGCCGAAGACGGCGTAGGCCTTGCCCATGTCGCGGCCGAACAGGTCGCGGATGAGCCCGAAGCACTGCGGCACCATCACGGCCGCGAACGCGCCCTGGACGACGCGGGCGGCGAGCAGCAGCTCGATCGTTCCGGCGGCGCCGCAGGCGAGCGAGGCGACGAGGAAGCCGACCAGGCCGATCATCAGGACCCGCTTGCGGCCGAACATGTCGCCGAGGCGTCCGCCGGTGAGGAGGCCGACCGCCAGGGCGAGGGTGTATCCGGCGGCGAGCCACTGGATGGTCGAGGCGGTGCCACCGAGTTCGGTGCGGATCGCGGGGGCGGCGACGTTGACGATCGAGGCGTCGAGCAGGTTGAGGAGGGTCGTCGCGAGGATCGCGATGAGCCCGAGCCAGCGCCGGGGGTAGGTCGCGGGCGCTTCGGTCGGGGCCGAGACGGTCTCGGCGGTGTCGAGGGACGCGGCGCCTGCGGGCGCGGCGTCGGTGGTCGGGGTTTCGGCGGTGAAGGTCACGGCTGCCTCCGGGCTATCTGTGTTCATTGGAACGGAACGCTTGATTCCACTATAACAGACCGGAACGATCTGTTCCAATAGAAGGGCCGAGTATTTCGGAGGTTCCGGAAGCCGGTCCTGAGCAGCCAAAACGCCCGGCCGACGAGCGACCGGGCGTACGCGGCAGCAGGGGTCAGGTCTGCTGCGTCCCCTTGAGCAGCTCGAAGATGATGATCATCGCGACCGCCGCGATCACCAGCCACAGCGTGGCCTTGCGGAACTTGTGGCGGGCGCCCGGGGAGAACCACATGACCGCCGCGATGATGAGCAGCACACCGACCACCACGCCCGGTGCGGAGCTGATGCCTTCGTCCAACTTGATCCCAATCCCGTCCGATGCGACCGTGCCTCGATCTTTGTACCGGTCGCTCACTCAATCATTCAGGCCGGGGCCTGGCAGGTCAACCCGCTCCGTCGTCTTGTCACCGGTTCACCACCCGCAATCGACAGGGCTGGTCCGCCGGTGGTAGGACAAACTGATCTGCGTGGAGTAGTCGACGGTCTGGCCGCTGGCAGGGTTCTGGCTCATCACTTCGCAGTGCTCGGGTTCCGGATCGACGTCATACCATCCGAGCTCGGCGACCACGTTGGTGAATCCCAGGCCCTCCAGGTGATCCCTGGCCTCGAACGTGGTCATGCCCGTGACGGGCGGGACCTCGCCGCTATTCTCGTTCACCGTCTCGTTGTCGCTCGTGTCGTCGTCGGAGCCGGTCTCGTCGGGGCTGTCGCCTACGGTGCCGCTGACCTCCTCTGCGGCTTCCGTCTCCTCGGCGGTCGCCGTTTCGGCAGCCGTCTCAGATGCGGTCGCCTCCTCGGTCACGGCAGGGCTCCCCGCCGTCTCCTCGGCGGTTCCCGTCGCGGCCGAAGTACCGCCGTCGCCCCCTCCTGCAATCCCCGGGGTGTCGCCGCTCCACGGGCTCCACACCACGACCGCGAGCACCGCCAGCACCAATGCCGTGGCGATGCCGACGAGCGCCAGACGCGTCCGGTTCCGCGGCGGTTCCGCCTCGGTCGGCCCGGCCTCCGGCTCGGGCGGTGCCGGGATCAGGATCTCCCCGGTGACCGCGGACCGGCACGCCTCGGCCAGCTCTTCGCCCGACTCCCAGCGCTCACCCGGGTCCTTCTGGAGCGACCGCGCCACCACCGTTGCGATCTGCGGCGGGATCGACTCAGGCAGAGCGGGCGGCTCGTCGTACAGGTGGCTGTGGATGACCGCCATAGGGTCCTGCGCGGGGAACGGCGGCGTCCCGGTCAGGCACTCGTAGGCGACCGCGCCGAGCGAGTACAGATCGGACTTCCCGGTGACGTCCTGGTTCCGCAGCCGCTCGGGGGAGACGTACGGAACCGTGCCGAGCATTTCCTTGCTGTCGGTCAGCCGCGAACGCCCCACGAGCAATGAGATGCCGAAGTCCACCAAGCGGACCCGGTTGTCGGCGTCGATGAGAAGGTTCGCGGGCTTCACGTCGCGGTGGATGATCTCCTTGCGATGGGCCGCGCCGAGCGCGTCGGCGGCCTCGGCGATGATCCGCATTGTCCGCGCTGGGTCCAGGTTCCCCTCGCGTGCGAGCAGCCGTGCCAGGGAGACGCCCTCGACCAGCTCCATCACCAGGAACTGGATCGTGCGGTCGCCTTCGAGCTCCTCGCCGAAGTCGTAGACCTCAACGTAGTTCGGGCCCTTGAGACTTGCGAGGATCTGCGCCTCCCGCTCGAAGCGCTCCCCGGTCCCGTCGAGGCCCGGCAGGAGGATCTTGACCGCGACCTCGCGGCGCAGTCGCTCGTCGCTGGCGCTCCACACGGCGCCCATGGCGCCGGAGTCGATCGACCGGTCCAGTCGGTAACGGCCGGCAATGAGCGTTCCGGAGTCCACGGGCAAACCTCGTTCGGGGTGTCCAGTCGCGCGATCGCCTGCGGGCCATGGGGAGACGGAAACCGGCGGCTCTCGGTGTCGGCGCTGCTGTCGGGCAGGAGGTCCACTCTAAAGCGCACCTGCCATGCGCCGGGAACCGCCCGAGGAACCTCTTCCGCACCAGTGCGCCGCCCCGACGGCCGGGCGTGAGGTTCCGAGTGGCCGTTCGGGCCCTCGCCGGGGTAAATCCCGTAGGCTGACAAGCGAACCGGAGCGGCGATCTCGACAGCAGGTGTCACGGGCGGCCAAGAGGCGCGTCGGACGAGGAGTACCCAATGACCGAATTCATCGAAGTCCCCAAAGGCCTGGACCGCGTCATCGTCGCCGACACCGAGATCGGCGACGTCCGCGGCGAAGAGGGCTTCTACCACTACCGCGAGTACAACGCCGTGGAACTCGCGCAGCGGTGCTCGTTCGAGCAGGTCTGGTACCTCATGACCCACGCCGCGCTGCCCACGCGTGCCCAGCTCGAGGAGTTCAAGGCCCAGGTCGCCCCCTACCGCGCCCTCACCCCCGGACTCCGCGAGCTCCTGCCCCACCTCAAGGGCTCCACGCCGCTCGACGGCCTGCGCACCGCGCTCTCCGCGGCGTGCGCGTCCCGGCCCATGAAGCCCCTGCTCGACATCGACGAGGCCGCCCGCGCCGACGACGCGCTGTTCGCCTGCGCCGTCACGCCCACGATCCTCACCGCCATGTGGCGCATCGGCCAGGGCCTCGAACCCCTCGACCCGCGCGACGACCTCGGCTACGCCGCGAACTACCTGTACATGATGACCGGCGAGGTTCCCTCCGAAACCGCCGCGCGCGCCGTCGAGCACTACCTCATCCTCACCATCGACCACGGCTTCAACGCCTCCACGTTCACCTCCCGCGTCATCGCCTCCACCGGCGCCGACCTCGGTGCGGCCCTGGTCGGCGCGATCGGTGCGCTCTCCGGCCCGCTGCACGGCGGCGCGCCCGCCCGCGCGCTCGACGCCCTCGACGCCATCGGCGGACCCGACAACATCGACGCCTGGATCCGCGGCGAACTCGAAGCCGGGCGCCGCATCATGGGCTTCGGCCACGCCGTCTACAAGACCGACGACCCGCGCTCACTGCACCTGCGGGACGTCGCCGACGGACTCGACGGCGAGATCGTCGACTTCGCCAAGACCGTCGAACGCCGCGTCGTCGAAATCCTCGCCGAGGTCAAGCCCGGCCGCAAGCTCTACACCAACGTCGAGTTCTACGCCGGCGTGGTGATGGACCTCGCCGGAGTGCCGCGCACCATGTTCACCCCGACGTTCACCACCAGCCGCGTGGTCGGCTGGAGCGCCAACATCCTCGAACAGGCCCGCGACTCCAAGATCATCCGACCGAGGGCCCGCTACACCGGCACCCCGCCTCCGCAGCCCGTCCCCGAGGACGGCTACGCCGACTGAGACGAGCGGTCCTCGCAGGCGCTCACGCTTTCGGGCGACACCATCGCCTTGACGGCGCGTTCCTGTCGGACCCCCGCGGCAATGTGGGACCTACCTTTCCCCGGGCGGGTGGGGGCTTGGGATGGCGGACACGGGCGCAAGCTCACAGGTGAGACGCCGCGCAGATCCGCTGCGCGGCTCGCACGGGATGGATAGCGTTGGAGCCGTGGCTCAAAGTCTCTACCTCGCCAGTCTCGACCCCGGCAGCGGCAAGTCCGCCGTAGCGGTCGGCGTCATGGACCTGCTCACCCGGCGGGCCGGCTCCGTCGCCGTATTCCGCCCCATCGTCCGCGACGACAACACCGTCGCCGGCGACCCCGTCATCACCCTCCTCCGCGACCAATACCGCCTGCCGAGCCCCTACGAGGCCTCGGTCGGCGCCACCTACTCCGACGTCCGCGCAGACGCCGACGCCGCCCTCACCCAGATCGTCGAGCGCTACCACGCGCTGGCCGACGCGCACGACGTCGTCCTCGTCGTCGGCTCCGACTACTCCGATGTGGGCGCTTCGGTCGAGTTCACCTTCAACACCCGCGTGGCCGTGAACCTCGCCGCGCCGATGCTCCTGGTCATCACGGGCTTCCACAAGAGCCCCCCGGACATCGCGGCGGCGCTGCGATTCGGTGTGGCCCAAGCCGAAGCCGAACACGCGACCGTGCTCGGCACCATCGTCAACCGCGTCGACGCCTCCTATGCCGACGCCGTGAAGGGCGCGCACCCCGGCACCGGCGTGATCGTCGAAGACCCGGAGATCGAGGCCCCCACCGTCGGCGAGCTCATCGCCGCCGCCGACGCCACCCTCATCTCCGGCGACCCCGACGTCTTCACCCGCACCGTCGGCGACGTCGTCGTCGCCGCGATGACCCTCCCCAACCTCCTCACGCGCCTCGCCGACGACAAGGCCGTGATCCTCCCCGGCGACCGCTCCGAAGTCCTCCTCGGACTCCTCGCCGCCCACCTCGCCGAAGGCACGCCGAGCCTCTCGGCCGTGTTCCTCACCGGCGGCATCCGGCCCGAGCCGCAGATCCTCGACATCGTCGCCGGACTCGACTCGCGCCTGCCGATCGCCCTGGTGCAGCACGACACCTTCGACATGGCGAACCTCGTCGGCGACGTCTCCGGCTCGCTCGCCGCCGGCGGTCAGCGCAAGATCACCCGCGCCCTCGAGGACTTCGCGGCCGGTGTGGACGGCGACGACCTGCTCGACCGGCTCGCGCTGTCGAAGCCGACCGTGGTCACGCCGATCATGTTCGAGCACGCGATGATCGGGCGCGCCAAGGCCCTCGACAAGCACATCGTGCTCCCCGAGGGCGCCGAACCGCGGATCCTCAAGGCCGCGGAGATCCTCATGCGGCGCGACGTCGCCCGCCTGACCCTCCTCGGCGAGGAGTCCGAGATCCGCTCGCAGGCGGCGCAACTGGGCGTGGACCTGGGCGGTGCCTCGATCCTCAACCCGGGCGACCACGAGATCCGGGAGCGCTTCGCGAAGGAGTACGCGCAGCTGCGCGCGCACAAGGGCGTCACCGTCGACCAGGCCTACGACACGGTCGCGGACGTCTCCTATTTCGGCACGATGATGGTCCACACGGGCATGGCCGACGGGATGGTCTCGGGCGCGGTGCACACCACGGCCCACACGATCCGGCCGTCGTTCGAGATCATCAAGACGAAACCCGAAGTGGCCGTGGTCTCCTCGGTGTTCTTCATGTGCCTGGAGGACCGCGTGCTGGTGTACGGCGACTGCGCGGTCAACCCGAACCCCGATGCCGAGCAACTGGCCGACATCGCGCTATCCTCTGCTGACACCGCCATCGAGTTCGGCGTGGAACCGCGCGTGGCGATGCTCTCCTACTCCACCGGCACCTCGGGCCACGGTGAAGCCGTGGACAAGGTCCGGGCGGCCACCGAGATCGTCCGGACCCGCAGGCCGGGCCTCCCGGTGGAGGGTCCCATCCAGTACGACGCCGCCGCCGACGCCGGCGTCGCCGGTACGAAGCTGCCCGAATCGCAGGTGGCGGGGAAGGCCACGGTCTTCATCGTCCCCGACCTGAACACCGGCAACAACCTGTACAAGGCCGTGCAGCGCTCCGCCGGGGCGATCGCGGTGGGCCCGGTGCTCCAGGGCCTGCGCAAGCCCGTGAACGACCTGTCGCGGGGCGCGACCGTGCCCGACATCGTCAACACCGTCGCGCTGACCGCCATCCAGGCGAGCCAGCCGGCTTGATTCCTGGAAGGCCTGAGCTCCCGCGGGCCTGAGCGCGAGAAAGGAAAGCCATGAGCGCACCGGTCCTGGTGATCAACTCCGGGTCGTCGTCGATCAAGTACCAGCTGGTCGACGGCGAGACCTTGGAGGCCTCGACCTCGGGCCTCATCGAGCGCATCGGGCAGGCGGAGTCGATCCTCACCCACAGGCACGCGGGCGAGAAGCACCAGGCGACCGCGCACCTCGCCGACCACGCCGCCGGGCTGGAGGCGATGGTCGCGGCGTTCGAGGAGCACGGGACCCCGCTCTCGGAGGCCGGGCTCATCGCGGTGGCGCACCGGGTGGTGCACGGCGGCGAGCGGTTCGTGCAGCCCGTGGTCGTGGACGACGAGGTCGAGCAGGCGATCGAGGAGCTGTCGGCGCTCGCGCCGCTCCACAACCCGGCGAACCTGGAGGGCGTCCGGGTGGCGCGCAAGCTGTTCCCGAAGCTTCCGCAGGTCGCGGTGTTCGACACGGCGTTCCACGCGACGATGCCCGAGCGCGCGCACCTGTACGCGGTGCCGAGCGCCTGGCGCGAGGAGCACGGGGTGCGCCGGTACGGCTTCCACGGCACCTCGCACGCGTACGTCTCCCGGAAGGCCGCCGAGCTGCTCGGCAGGAGCCCCAAGGAAGTCAACGTGATCGTGGCCCACCTCGGCAACGGCGCTTCGGTGTCCGCTGTGGAGCGCGGGCGCTCGATCGACACGTCGATGGGGCTGACGCCGCTGGAGGGCCTGGTGATGGGGACGCGTTCGGGCGACATCGACCCGGCGATCGTGTTCCACATGCACCGCCAGACAGGCGCCTCGTTCGCGGATCTGGATGCGGCGCTGAACAAGGAGTCGGGGATGCTCGCCCTGACCGGGCAGATCGACATGCGCGCGGTCGAGGCGGCCGCCGCGTCGGGCGACCGGTCGGCGCAGATCGCCCTGGAGATCTACTGCTACCGGATCCGCAAATACATCGGCTCGTACATCGCCGCGCTCGGCGGGGCGGACGCGATCGCGTTCACCGCCGGAGTGGGGGAGAACAGCGCTGAGGTGCGCGCGGGCGCGCTCGGTTCGCTGGTGGCGCTCGGCGTGCACCTCGACGAGGCGGCGAACGCGGCGGGCGGACCGGTCATCTCGACTCCGCAGTCGCCGATCACGGTGATGGTCATCCCGACCAATGAGGAAGGCGAGATCGCCTCGCAGACGGCCGCGCTCCTGCGCTCCTGACGCCCCGGCAGCCGCCACCGACCGAGCCGCGTCCCGATTCCCGGCGCGGCTCCGTGCTTTCTCCGAACGATGACACGCACAGTGTGCTTATCATCACCCTCGGAAACGGGTCCTGAACCCGAACAGGAGGGCACCACGATGAGAGTCACTTACCGCATCCTCGCGTACATCATCGCCGCCAATGTCGCGATCCAGGCCGCGTTCATGGCTTACGCCATCGCCGGACTCGGCATCTGGATCGACGACGGCGGCGTCCTCGACTCGGCCGTCATCGAAAGCGACGACGCCCCGTTCGACGAGGTCATCGGCTTCGCCGTCCACGCCATCAACGGCATGTTCGTCATGCCCGCGCTCGCCCTGATCCTGCTCATCATCTCGTTCTTCGCCAAGATCCAACGCGGCGTCGTCTACGCGCTCATCCTCCTCGGCTGGGTGATCGTCCAGATCTTCCTCGGCATCTTCGGCCATGAGGCCGCGATCTTCGGCCTCCTCCACGGCCTCGTCGCGTTCGCGGTCTACGGGACCGCCTTCATGGCCGGCTACCGCGCCAAGAAGCCCACTCCGGAGCCCGCGGCCGGGAATGCGCCTTTCTAGACGCGCCAAAGCCCTCACCGCGGTCGCCGCGGCCGTCGCGGTCCTCGCGCCCGTCGCCTGGTTCTGGCAGGCCAGTCTGCTGCCCGAGTCCTATTCGGTCACCGACATGGGCGACCACGACCACGGCGGCCACACCGGCGACCCGAGCGCGTCCACCGTCCCGGTGGACGCGCTCACCGTCCCCGACGACCTCGAAGCCGACGTCAAGGTCGAGCTCACCGCCGAACACGGGCGCTTCACGCTCGCCTCCGGCCGCGAGGTGGACGGCTACACCCTCAACGGGGCGTCGCCGGGCCCGGAGATCCGCGCCGAGCAGGGACAGCTCGTCGAGGTCGTCCTCGAGAACTCGGACGTCCGCGACGGCGTCACCCTCCACTGGCACGGCGTCGACGTGCCCGGCGCTATGGACGGGGCCGCCGGGGTTACCCAAGACGCCGTCGGCGTCGGCGAGTCGTTCGTCTACCGGTTCGTCGCCGAACAGGTCGGCACCTTCTGGTACCACTCGCATCAGGTCTCCCACGAGCAGGTGCTGGGCGGGCTCCTCGGCCCCCTCGTCATCACCCCGGCGGGCGGCACCGGCGCCGACGTCGACGTGCTCGCGCTGTCGCACCTCTACGACGGGCGGCGCACCGTGAACGGCCGCGACGGCGAGCACCGGGTCGCGGCCGAGCCGGGCGACACGGTCCGCGTCCGGGTGGTGAACACCGACTTCGGGGTGATGCCGGTCTGGGTCGACGGCGCCCCGTTCCGCGTTGCCGCCGTCGACGGCACCGACCTCCACGGTCCCGAAGGGGTCGAGGGCGCGGTCGTCGAGGTGACCGCGGGCGGACGGAACGACCTCGTGTTCACCGTGCCCGAGAGCGGCGTCGTCCGCGTCAACCTGAGCGCGTCGGCGGCCCTGCTCGTCGGCGAGGGCGACATCGAGGCCTCCGCGCAACCGGATGACGTCCTCGATCCACTCCACTATGGCACTGCGGCGCCGATCGGTTTCGACGCCGCGGACGCGGACCGCGAGTTCGAGTTCGGCATCGGCCGCCGGCCCGGATTCCTCGACGGCAAGCCGGGGTTCTGGTGGACCGTCAACGGCGCCATGGTCCCCGACGTGCCGATGTTCACCGTCGCGTACGGCGACGTCGTTCGGATGCGCATCGCCAACGACAGCGGCGAGGCCCATCCGATGCACCTGCACGGCCATCACGCCGTGGTGCTCTACCGCGACGGGGTCGCCGCGACCGGCAGCCCCTGGTGGGTCGACTCGCTGGAGGTGCGCGACGGCGAGGAGTACGAGATCGCCTTCGTCGCGGACAACCCGGGGATCTGGATGGACCACTGCCACAACCTGCCGCACGCCGCGGAGGGCCTGGTCGCGCACCTGTCCTACGAGGGGGTCGGCGAGCCGTTCCGCATCGGCGGTCCCGCCGGGAACCGCCCGGAATGACCGCAGCGGCGCGGCGAAAGGGCCGACCGGGTTCCCGGTCCGCCCTTTCGCTCACTGGTATGGCAGGTCGGCGGGCTAGACGCCGCCGGCCAGGAGCTTGGTGAGGGTCGTGTCCATGTCCACGTAGCCGGATTCGCGGCCGCGCGGCACCAGGCTGTAGGCCCGGCGGAGGAACCGCTGGACGACGCCCCGGTTGATCTCGAACAGCGCGTTCCCGTCAGGCGAGGACAGCGCCAGCGCGACCGACTCGCCCCGAGGGGTGGTCCAGGGCCACACCCGCACGTCGCCGATCCCGGTGGGCTCCTCCAGCCCCTTCGCGAGCAGCTCCCGCGAAAAGGACCAGGCCACCTGATCGGCGTCCGTGCCGTCGGGGTGGAACATGACGCAGACGGCGTAGGGATCGTCCGGGTCGTAGCGCAGGCTCGCGCGCACACTGACCGTCGCGAAATCGGGCGCGACGAGCCGCATGGTGGTGCCGATATCGACTGTCGCCGATCGTGCCATGCTCATAGCGTTACCCCCCAGTGTGCGACCGGCTCCCCCCGAAGCCAGCCGTCATTCCAATCCGCCGCCGCACCGGAGGTCCGGAACCTCGGCCGCGAACAAGTCGTGATTCAGGTCTATCATTCAAGCCGTTGCGCCGTACGACGATCCGCAAGACCGAGACCGGCGCGTTCCCCTGATAAGGGTGCAAATCCCGACAAAAAACCACGGTCAATCATCGTTCTGTGTCGTAATTACAACAACGTCCTTCACTCTTTAGCGGTACTATTCCCGACCTCCAGTCGGGGTAGTCGCAAAACGGCGTTACGACTCGGTTGCGAATCCCGGAAATCATAGGCGTGAATCGGGCGCGGCGGCGGTGATAGCGTTTGACCGACGTTCTCGGACTCCTTGGAAGGAGCGAACCATGGGCCAGGCGCAATGGACCGAAGTCGACGCGTTCCTCACCTCACTGCTCGTCGGCGAAGACGAGGCCCTCTCCGAGGCGACCGCCGCCGCGCAGCGCGCCGGACTGCCGCCGATCTCGGTATCGCCCGCCCAGGGGAAGCTCCTGTACCTGCTCGCCAAGACCCTCGGCGCGAAGCGCGTGCTCGAGATCGGGACGCTCGGCGGCTACAGCGCGATCTGGATGGCGCGGGCGCTGCCCAAGGACGGGCACCTCGTGAGCCTCGAGTACAGCCCGCGGCACGCCGAGGTCGCGAGCGGGAACATCGCCCGCGCGGGCCTGGTGGGGATCGTCGAGATCCGCGTCGGCGCCGCTGCCGAAAGCCTCCCGAAGCTGGCCGCCGAGGGCGGCGAGCTCTTCGACATGGTCTTCATCGACGCCGACAAGGGCGGGTATCCGGCCTATCTCGACTGGTCGCTCCAGCTGACCCGGTCCGGCGGACTCATCGTGGCCGACAACGTGGTGCGCGGCGGGGCCGTGGCCGACGGGCTCAGCCGGGACCCGAACGTGCAAGGCGTGCGGTCCTATCTGGAGAAGGTCGCGGCCGACCCGCGCCTCGAGGGCACCGTCATGCAGACCGTGGGCGTCAAAGGCTATGACGGCCTCTCGATCGCCCGCGTCGTCTAGCGCGTCAGCGGCGCTGGTAGTCCGCGAAGCGGCGCAGGACCAGGCCGATCAGGCGGGTCATGAGCCGCCGCGGGCGGCGCGGCAGCAGATGCGCCTCCGGCCAGTTCTTCCAGTCCGGGACCACGTAGCCCTTGTCGCGGTCGAGCGCCCGCAGCGACTGCCGCACGATCGACTCCGGGTCGGCCAGCAGCCAGCCCAGGCGCCGCTCGTCGTACTTGATGCCGTTGGCGATCGGGAAGTCCGTGTCCACCGGGCCCGGGCACACCGCCAGCACCTTCACCCCCGTGCCCTTCGTCTCCACCCACAGCCCGAGGCTGTAGTTCACGACGAACGCCTTCGTCGCCGCGTACAGCGCCATGTACGGCTGCGGCTGGAACCCCGCCATCGACGACACGTTCACCACCGCGCCCGACCCGCGCGCGATCATCCCCGGCAGGAACCGCTGCACCAGGTCCGCGACCGCCACCACGTTCACCATCGCCACATCGCGGTTGTAGTCGGCGCTGATCTCGGCGTCCCGGCCGAACGTGCCGATCCCCGCGTTGTTCACCAGCACCTCGACGGCGATCCCAGCCCCCGCCACGGCCTCCGCGATCCGCTCTGCGGCGCCGGGCGCCGCCAGATCCTGCACCGCCACCCGCGCCTCCACGCCGTACGCGGACCTGAGCTCGGCCGCCAGCGCCTCCAGCTTCGCCTCGGACCGCGCCACGAGAACCAGGTGGTGCCCGCGCGCCGCCAACTGCCGCGCGAAGGCCGACCCGAGTCCCGCCGAAGCGCCCGTGACCAGCGCCCACGTTCCCTCGGCCATGCCGGTCCCCCTCTGCGATAATGGAAAGGCAGGCCCCAGCCTAGCGAGCGGCGCCGCCGGAGCGGTCGCGCCGCAGGCAGTGGCGGGAAGGGCAGAAAAGCAGCAGGTAGGCTTGCCGCACCATGTCGATACCGGCCAATCCCATCACGCGGCGACTGGCCCTTCCGGGCTGGTCGGTCCTGCGATTCAGCCTCACACTCGTCGCAGGGGCGCTCCTGGCCGCCGCGATCGTCACCGGCGTGCTCGTCGTCTTCTGGATCGGCATCCCCGTCGCCGTCTTCGTCCTCCTCGCCATCCGCGTCTGGGCCAACACCCAGCGGCGCGTCATCGGCGAGCAGCTCGGCGTCCACATCCCCGCCCCGTACCGGCCGCGGTCGAAGGGCCGCTTCGACCAGCAGGCCCTGTGGCTCATCCGCGAGGCCGCCACCTGGCGCGACTTCGCGTGGCTCGCGATCGACGCGACCCTCGGGTTCCTCGTGAACCTGCTCTACCTCGGGGTCTTCGGCATCGCCGTCTACTACCTGGTGCAGCCGCTGCTCCTCGCGACGGTCTTCCACGCCGCGCCGAGCCCCTTCGTCAACGACTTCGGGTTCTACGAGTTCGACTCGCCCGCCAAGACGCTCATGCTGGTGCCGTTCGCGCTGGCCTGCGGCGTCGCCTGGTGGCGCTGGGGCGAGCTGCTGCTTCGCTGGTACGCGCACCTGGGCGTGCTGCTGCTCGGGCCCACCGCGAAGGCCCTGCTCACCGAGCGGGTCTCGGAGCTGCGGCAGGCCCGCGACCAGACCGCCGGCCACGCCGCGGCCGAGCTGCGGCGGATCGAGCGGGACCTGCACGACGGCGCGCAGGCGCGGATCGCCGCCCTCAGCCTCACCCTCGGCATGGCGGAGGAGCTGCTCTCGCAGAACCGGCCGGGCCAGGCCGCGGCGCTCGTCGGGGAGGCCCGGCAGGCCTGCTCGGACGCGCTGGAGGAGATCCGGCAGCTGGTGCGGGGCATCCACCCGCCGGTGCTGGCGGACCGGGGCTTCACCGGTGCGCTGCAGGCGATGGCGCTCGACCACCCGCTCCCTGTGTCTGTTGTGGACCGTCTGGTCGACAAGCTGCCCGCGCCCCTCGAGGCCGCCGCGTACTTCGCGACGAACGAGGTCCTCACCAACATCACGAAGCACGCCGAGGCCACCCAGGTGCAGGTCGTCGTCAACCGCGAGCAGGACCAGGTGGTGATCGAAGTCCGCGACGACGGCGTCGGCGGCGCGTCCTTCTCCGCGGGAGGCGGGCTCGACGGCGTGCGCCGCCGCCTCGCCGCGTTCGACGGCACCGTCAACGTCGACAGCCCCGAAGGGGGCCCCACCGTGGTCACCATGACGATCCCCGCCGCCGCGGTCGCGCCCGGCGGCGCTCATAATGCGGCCAGGTCGAATCCGGGCTGAGGCGGCCGCAGGGCGTGTCACGCGTGACATGTCATATGGCACAGTGCAACGCCGGATCGGCGCCGCCGACCGGAGACGTTGAATGATCGAGCTGAACAACAAGGAGTGCCAGATGGACGTCGTCCTCGCCGAAGACCACTCGCTCCTGCGCGACGGCCTGACCCGCATGCTCGAAGCCCACGACTTCACCGTGGTCGAGGCGGTCGACAACGGGCCCGCGCTCACCGCCGCCCTTCTCAAGCACCGGCCCGACGTGGCAGTGGTCGACATCCGCCTCCCCCCGACGTTCACCGACGAGGGCCTGCGCGCCGCCATCGAGGCCCGCCGCCACATCCCGGCCCTGCCGATCCTCGTGCTCTCCCAGTACGTCGAGCAGTTGTACGCCCGCGAACTCCTCGGCGACCGCCGCGGCGGCGTCGGCTACCTCCTCAAGGACCGCGTCTCGAACGTCGCCGAGTTCATCGAGGCCCTGCGCCGCGTCGCCGCGGGCGGCACCGCCATGGACCCCGAGGTCGTCGCCCGCCTCCTCGGCAGGCAGCAGAACCGGCTCGACGCGCTCACCCCGCGCGAACTCGAGGTGCTGGGCCTCATGGCCGAGGGCCGCACCAACGCCGCGATCGCCGCGAGCCTGTTCATCACCGAGAAGGCCGTGGGCAAGCACTCCGCGAACGTGTTCCGCAAGCTCGGCCTCGGGCAGTCCGAGGACGACAACCGCCGCGTCCTCGCCGTCCTCGCCTACCTCGAAGGCAACTGACCGGGAGGGTCTACGTCCCCTGTGGCGAGGGGCATCAGCGGCCCGAAACGCACCGATCCGCCCCACTGCGCCAGCGCCCGTACGGGACGACGATTGAGCTGTCGGACGAATCGAAAGCGAGGACGTGCGATGGCTACTCTCACGCAGACGGGCCCCACCCCGGGCACCCCGGCGGTCACGACCGGTCCCAAACCGATCCTCGGCGACGTGCGCGACGCCGGACGGCAATCCCTGATCTACCTGTTCCTCCTCGTGCCGATGGCCGCGCTCGCCGCCGCCGTCCCGTTCGCCTGGAACACGGGCCTGCTCAGCTGGACCGACATCGGCCTCGCCGTAGGCTTCTACCTCCTGACCCTCCACGGCGTCACGGTGGGCTTCCACCGCCTCTTCACGCACGGCTCGTTCAACCCGAACCGGCCGGTGAAGATCGCGCTCGCGATCCTCGGCAGCATGGCCGTGCAGGGCCCGCTCATCACCTGGGTCGCCGACCACCGCCGCCACCACGCGTTCTCCGACAAGGAGGGCGACCCGCACTCGCCGTGGCTGTTCGGCACCTCCGCGCTCGCTCTGACCAGGGGATTCTGGCACGCCCACATGGGCTGGATGTTCCAGCCGCGCAACACGTCCAACGAGGAGCGCTTCGCGCCGGACCTCCGCCGCGACCGCGACCTCGTCATGGTCGACCGCCTGTTCTGGGTGTGGACGGTGGCGACGTTCTTCCTGCCGGCCGTGCTCGGCGGGCTCATCGCCGGCTCCTGGACGGGCGCGGCCACCGCGTTCTTCTGGGCGAGCCTGGTCCGCGTCTCGGCGCTGCACCACGCCACGTGGTCGACGAACTCGATCTGCCACATGATCGGCGAGCGGCCCTTCAAGAGCCGCGACAAGGCCGCGAACTTCTGGCCGCTCGCGCTGCTCTCCGGCGGCGAGTCCTGGCACAACTCCCACCACGCGGACCCGACCTGCGCCCGCCACGGCGTCAAGCGCGGGCAGATCGACACCTCGGCCCGGATCATCTGGTTCATGGAACGCGCGGGCTGGGTCTCGGACGTGAAGTGGCCGCGGCCCGAACGGTTCGCGAAACTCGTCGCAGACTAGGCGTTTCCGCAGGCCGCACGCGCGAGGCGGATCCGGTCAGGAATCGAGAAGCGAGCGTCGGACCCTCCCTCTAGAGTGGCGGTCATGAGCAAAGCCGTGAAGCCCTCCGATAGGCACGACGCCGACCGCCACGACATGATCCGTGTGCAGGGCGCCCGCGAGAACAACCTCAAGGACGTCAGCGTCGAGCTGCCGAAGCGCCGCCTGACCGTGTTCACGGGCGTCTCCGGCTCGGGCAAGAGCTCGCTCGTGTTCGACACGATCGCCGCCGAGTCGCAGCGGCTCATCAACGAGACCTACAGCGCGTTCCTCCAGGGCTTCATGCCCACCCTGGCCCGCCCCGAGGTCGACGTGCTCGACGGCCTGACCACCGCGATCATCGTCGACCAGGAGCGGATGGGCGCCAACCCCCGCTCGACCGTGGGCACCGTGACCGACGCCAACGCGATCCTGCGGGTCCTGTTCAGCAGGCTCGGCTCGCCGCAGATCGGGCCGCCGATCGCGTTCTCGTTCAACGTCCCCGCGCGCAAGGCCAGCGGCGTCCTGACCTCCGCCACCGGCGAGAAGACCATCGTGCGCGAGGCGGTCTACCACGGCGGCATGTGCCCCAGGTGCGAAGGCCGCGGCAGGATCTCGGACATCGACCTCACCCAGGTCCTGGACGAGTCCAAGTCGATCGCCGAGGGTGCGATCTCGGTCCCCGGCTACACCGCCGACGGCTGGATGGTGCAGACCTACCGCGAATCGGGCTTCCTCGACCCCGACAAGCCCATCGCGAAGTTCACCAAGAAGGAGCGCCACGACTTCCTCTACAAGGAGCCCACGAAGATCAAGGCCAAGGGCATCAACGTCACCTACGAGGGCCTGATCCCGAAGATCCAGAAGTCGATGCTGTCCAAGGACCTCGACGCGCTCCAGCCGCACATCCGCGCCTTCGTGGAACGGGTCGCCACGTTCGCCGCGTGCCCCGACTGCGGCGGGACCCGGCTCAGCGAATCCGCCCTCTCCTCGAAGATCAAGGGCGCCAGCATCGCCGACGTGTGCGCCATGCAGATCACGGACCTCGCCGAATGGGTCAAGGGCATCGACGAGCCGTCGCTCGCGCCGCTGCTGCAGGCGCTCAGCGAGAACCTCGACTCGTTCGTCGAACTCGGGCTCGGCTACCTCAGCCTCGAACGCCCCTCCGGCACCCTCTCGGGCGGCGAGGCCCAGCGCATCAAGATGCTCAGGCACCTCGGCTCCTCGCTCACCGACGTCACCTACGTCTTCGACGAGCCCACCATCGGCCTGCACCCGCACGACATCGAGCGGATGAACAACCTGCTCCTGCGGCTGCGCGACAAGGGCAACACCGTGCTCGTGGTCGAGCACAAGCCCGAGACGATCGCCATCGCCGACCACATCGTCGACCTCGGACCCGGAGCGGGCACCGGCGGCGGCGACATCTGCTACGAGGGCACCCTCGACGGGCTGCGGTCCAGCGACACGGTCACCGGCCGCCACCTCGACGACCGGGCCGCGATCAAGGAGGACGTGCGCAAGGCCACCGGCGCCATGGAGATCCGCGGCGCGACCACGAACAATCTAGACAATGTGGACGTCGACATCCCCGCGGGCGTGCTCACCGTCGTCACCGGCGTGGCGGGCTCCGGCAAGAGCTCCCTGATCCACGGCCACCTCGCGGGACAAGAGGGCGTGGTCGTCGTCGACCAGACCGGCATCAAGGGCTCCCGGCGTTCCAACCCCGCCACCTACACCGGCCTGCTCGACCCGATCCGCAAGGCCTTCGCGAAGGCCAACGGCGTCAAGCCGGCGCTGTTCTCGGCCAACTCCGAAGGCGCCTGCCCCACCTGCAACGGCAACGGGGTGATCCTCACCGAGCTCGGGTTCATGGAGACCGTGTCCACGCCCTGCGAGGACTGCGGCGGGAAGCGGTTCGAGGCCACCGTCCTCGAATACCACCTCGGCGGCCGCGACATCAGCGAGGTCCTCGCCATGTCCGTCGCCGAGGCCGAGGCGTTCTTCAGCGACGGCGAGGCCAAGACCCCCGCTGCGCACAAGATCCTCCTCCGCCTCGCCGACGTCGGGCTCGGCTACCTCACCCTCGGGCAGCCGCTCAACACCCTCTCCGGCGGGGAGCGGCAGCGCCTGAAGCTCGCCACGCACATGGGCGACAAGGGCGGCGTCTACATCCTCGACGAGCCGACAACCGGCCTCCACCTCGCCGACGTGGCGAACCTCCTCGGCCTGCTCGACCGGCTCGTGGACTCCGGGAAGACCGTGATCGTCATCGAGCACCACCAGGCCGTGATGGCCCACGCCGACTGGATCATCGACCTCGGCCCGGGCGCCGGCCACGACGGCGGCAAGGTCGTCTTCGAGGGCACGCCCGCCGACCTCGTGGCCGACCGCTCCACCCTGACCGCCAAGCACCTCGCCGAGTACGTCGGCGCCTGACCGGCACCGTTCACGCACGCCCGCGACCCGTCGCGGGCGTGCGGTGCTCCCGGCGGGCGCCGCTCTTCGCCGACGTCGGCCGGCGGTGGCAGAATATGCCCGTGACCAGCCGACCGACCTCAGCACAGCGCCTGCGCGACCTCGCGCTCCTGCGGCGGGTGCGCGACCGCATCGACCGCGAGTACACCGAACCGCTCAACGTCGAGGCCCTCGCCCACGGCGTCCACATGTCGGCCGGGCACCTCAGCCGCGAATTCAAAGCCGCGTACGGCGAATCGGTCTACTCCTACCTCATGACCCGGCGCATCGAACGCGCGATGGCCCTGCTGCGCATCGGCGAGATGAACGTGACCGAGGTGTGCTTCGCGGTCGGATCCTCCTCACTCGGCACGTTCAGCACGCGGTTCACCGAACTGGTCGGCATGCCGCCGAGCGTCTACAAGGAGAAGGCCGCCGACTCGACCCAGGGCATCCCCGCGTGCGTCTCCAAGCAGATCAGCAGACCGATCAGGAATCGAGAAGCACCTCGCACCGCCAAGAAATAGGCTTGCCCGCATGGACATCAGCATTTACCAGGCCTACCTGCCGCAGAACGACCCTGAAGCCGCCCTTGAGTTCTACCGGGACGTGCTCGGCTTCGAAGTCCGGAACGACGTCGGCTACGAGGGCATGCGCTGGATCACCGTCGGACCCGTCGGGCAGCCGGACGTCTCCATCGTCCTGCACCCGCCGGCAGCCGACCCGGGCATCACCGACGAGGAGCGCGCGACCATCGCCGAGATGATGGCCAAGGGCACCTACGCCTCCATCAACCTGTCGACGCCCGACCTCGACGAGGTCTTCGCGAAGCTCCAGGAGACCGCCGAAGTCGTCCAGGAGCCCACCGACCAGCCGTACGGCATCCGCGACTGCGCCTTCCGCGACCCGGCGGGCAACATGGTCCGCATCAAGCAGCAGTAGGCGAAACGGCGACCACCGCGCCAGGCCGGACCTCCGGCCTGGCGCGGTGGTCGCCCGCGGGCGTCCGCGCTCGCTGCGGGCCGCGCGGGATGGGCGGGGCGCATGAGCGCATGACCACGGCCTCCTCGGACCCCGACCGCCTCCGCCGCCTCGCCGCCACCCTCCACGAGTCGATCGAGGTCGAATACGACGACTCGGCGCAGGCATGGACGCTCGCCTGGGCCGATGGCCCGACCGTCGCACAGGTGCGCCGCGACGCTGAGGCGGCCGAACCCGAAGCGGCCCCGGGACTCCGGTACCTGCGCCGGTACTCGGAGGACGCCGTCGCCCTCGGCGCCGTCCGCCTGGCCGTCGCGATCTCCGCCGACGATGCCCGTCGGCGACCGGAGATCAGCCCCGCCGCGGTCGAAACACTGTGGAGGGACGTGCCCCATCCCGCCCCCGCGACGGAACGCGAGCGGTCGCTCGTCTACGCCGTGGTCTACGAGATCCACGACGCGCACCACCGCAACCGGGCTTCCGCCCACGAGATCTGCGACATGGTCGCGCGATACGGCCTCGCTCCGCTCATGCGCCGCATCAGCGCGGCACTGACCCCCATCGAGACCCTGACGGCCCACTACGCCTCTACGCACGCGCACCCCGCCTGGCACTACCGGCTCGCCCCGATGAGCGCGACGGCCGCCTTCGAAGCGGTCCGCCACGACCCGAACGCGAGCCCCGAACTCATCGAGGCCGCCCTCACCCTGCTCCCCGAACTGCCCGACATGTACGAGGGCGCCGGCGCCCACCTCCGCGCCCGCCTCCTCCAGCCCCGCGATCCGCAGCTGTGACCGACCCCACGACACTTCACTGACATGAGATGTCAGTGAACCCCTCGCACACTGCCCCCATGACCATCACCGCCGACGCCCCGCAGCCGGCCACCGCGCTGCCCCGCCCCGGGCGCGCCGAACGACTCCTGCTGCCCGCCACCTTCATCACCAGCCTCGGCAACGGCATCCAACTCGTCGCCTCCGCCGTCCTCGTCTTCACCACCGGGCACAGCGCACTGGCCGTCGGCTGGCTCTTCATCGCCGTCTCCGTCCCGCCCGCGCTGCTCTCGCTCTGGTTCGGCACCGTCGCCGACCGCTTCGACCGCCGCACCCTCTGCCTCTTCGCCGACCTCGCCAGCGCCGCAGCCGCACTCGTCCTGCCGATCTGGATGCTCGCGGGCGGCGAGCCCGGCCTCGCCGCCTACGGCACCGCGTTCGCCCTCGCACTGCTCGCCGCCTTGTTCATGCCCGCCGGCAACGCGCTCATCAAGGAACGCGTGCACCCGGCCCGGGTCGCCCGCTTCAGCGCCCACTACGAGATGGCGCTCCAGCTCGGCACCCTCCTGGCCGCCTCCATCGGCGGATTCCTCATCCACTTCGTCGGCACCACACCGCTGTTCGTGTTCAACGGCGCCACGTTCCTCGCCTCGGCCGCGGCCATGTGGGCGCTGCGCCGCGCACCGCGCGAGACCGAGACCGCCGAACCGCTCGATGAACCGAACGAAGTGGATGGTGCGCCGCTGCTGCGACTCGGCTTCCTCTACGCGCTCTGCCAGGTCATGACGATGGTCAGCAACACCACCCTGATCGTGCTGGTCTACGAGGGCTTCGGGCGCGGCGCGGGGGTCTACGGGCTCGTCGACGCGCTGGCCGGGGTCGGGTTCTGCATCGCGGCGGCCTTGTACCCCAAGGTGAGCGGGCGTTTCGGGGAGTTGCGGACAGCGGTGGTCGGCGGCGTCGGGTGCGCGCTGTTCTCGTTCGTGTTCCCGATCCATTTGGCGGCGTTGCTGATCTGCATTCCGCCCGCGGCGTTCCTGATCGGATCGTCGCGGGTCGGGTTGCGGTCGCTGCTGCTGGCGGCGGTGCCGGAGCGGCGGGCCGGGCGGCTCTTCGGCGCGATCAACGCGGCGGGCCTGGGCCTGGCGGCGGGGATGACGGTGCTGATCGCGTACATCGCCGACACGACGCACATCCGGTACGGGTTCTACGTGCTCGGCGCGGCCTGCGCGGTGGCGACCGCGGTCGTCGCGGCGACGCTTCGGCGTCGGTCAGGCCAGGTCGGCCACGAGCAGCTTCGGTGAGCCCTCGAAACCGTTGCGGGCGTGCACGGGGATCGTTCGCGTGCCGGATTGCACCGTGACCTTGCTCAGGCCCCAGCGCGGGGGCCTGCTCGATCACGGCCGGCGGGTGAGTGAACGTGAGTGGAGTGAACCCGCCCCCCCGTGATCAGGCGTGAAGTGCGGCCGCTTCCAGGGCGAGTTCGCGCATGAATCGCCGCAACGATGTCGGTTCGAGGACTTCGACGCCGCCGAGGCGCAGGAGTTCGCCCGCCGCATGGGCGTGGGTCTCGATCGGGACGGTCGCAACGGTCCAACCGTCCTGATCCACCGTGCCTTCGCCGATGGCCGCCACCGAGTCCGCATCGAGGTTGTCCGGGGCCTTCTCCACCGCCTCCGGCGAAAACCGCACCAGGGCCTTGCCCTGGTAGCGGCGGGCGTCGAAGTCGTCGAGCTGCTTGGACCACCAGGCCGCCAGGTCGAAGTCCTCGGGGCGCTCGAAGGTGTTGCCGGTCTTCTTGGCCGCCAACAGGTTCGTCACCTTGTACATCCGCGCCGGACCGGACTCCGCGGTCGCCACGAGGTACCACTGGCCGCTCTTCAGCACCAGTCCGAGCGGGCACAGCTCGCGCTCGATCTCCTTCGGCTCGGCCCAACGCCGGTAGCGCACCCGCAACCGCCGGCGCTCCCAGGCGGCGTTGGCGACCAACGCCAAGAACGGCACCGGTTCGGCGCGCCGGAACCAGCCCGCGACGTCGAGATGGAACAGCCGCTTGGCCGTCTCGGCCCGCTCCCGCTGGGCCTTCGGCATCGCGGCCGAGAGCTTGAGTTCGAGCGCCGCCAGCTCGGTCTGCAACCCCAGGTCGGCCGCCGCCTCCGGGACGCCCGACAGCGCGAGGGCCTCGGCCTCGCCTTCGGTGAGCCCGGTCAGCCTGGTCCGGTACCCGTCGAGGAGCCGGTACCCGCCCGCGTGGCCGCTCTCCCCGTAGATCGGAACGCCCGCGGCCGCGAGGGCTTCGGCATCGCGATAGACGGTGCGGATCGAGACGCCGAGCTCCCGGGCGAGGCGCTCGGCGGTCATGCCCCCGCGTTGTTGCAGCAGGAGCAGCATCGAGATAAGACGACCAGCGCGCATACCGCGAGTATCGCCGATCGCCGGGCGCCGGATTTCGGCTGGCGCCTCGCCGACGGCACCTACGAGAAGGTGTTCGCCAAGCTGGCGCTCGTCGAGTTCGGCCGCTGCGTTTGATACTCAGCCCCGCCGATTTGACCGGCCGGGTCTACTGCGGACCTACCTCGATCCAGTGCTTTCACTCGACCAATTCCACAGATCCGCCTTGCGGGACGCGTGCGTTCCGTACGGTCGCTCCTTGAGTGTCTTTTGACCATTGAGGAGTGTGTCCGTGAGTCTTCGAAGCCGGTTGTCTACTATCTCCGGCCTGGTGGGCCTCCGCCTGCCGGGCGGAGGAGCAGACCGTCGATCCGTCCAGGTCGGCGTCGAGCGAACCGTCGCCTGGGCCGGCGCGTCCGCGCTGCTGCTCGCATTCCTGATCCCCGGCGCCGCGAGCGCCGACCCGCTGCCCGCAGAGTACAGCGGCTCGACCCACGGCAACACGATCAACCTGGACGTCACCGCGGCCGCGCAGACCGTCGACGCCGCGCTGGGACACTCGTCCACCGCCGTCGACAGCAACGGGGACCCGCGCGCCCATGCGGAGTCCGCCAACCTCGAAGCCGGCGCACTCGGCATCCCGGTCAGCGTCGTCTCCGACGAGGCAAACTCCGACAACACCACGCCGACCGACAGCTACAGCAGCGGATTGGGCCAATTGGATGTCGCCGGGCTCCTCGACACCGGTGTCCTCGTCGGCACGGGATCGACGAACTGGGCCGGCGACCAGGCCTGCGTCCCGGATGGGACGCCCATCGCGACGTCGTCCACCAGCCTCGCGAGCACCAGCCTCGACGTCCCCGACGTCAACCTCCTGAACGCCGGCGAGCTGGAGACCGAGGGCCAGACGACCCTCCAGAGCGGATCCGTGGTCTCGACCAGCTCCGGAAACCTGGAATCGCTGTCGCTCATCAACGACCTGGTGGAGGTCGAGGTGGAGACCAATCCGATCCTGACCGCCGACTCCGACGGCACGACCGGAACGGTCACCGCCAACGACTACGGCATCGCCGTCACCGCCAACGGGGTCACGACCATGCTCGGCGCCGGCCAATCGATCACCGTCAACCTCAGCATCCCGTCCGTCGCCAGCGCGAACCTGACGATCAGCGTCGGGGAGCTCATCGACAGCTCCTCGGGTGCGCTCGCATCGGGGTCGCTGACGTTCGTGAGCATCTCCGGGTCCGTCTCGGCTCTGGGAGGCGCTGAGCTCGCGAGCCTGGCACTCGACCTGCTCCCGCTCGAGGCGACGGCGCTGGCACCGGAAGGCGGCGTCGAGTGCGAGGCGCTCGACGCGCCGGTGATCACCTCGCCGACCGAAGGGGAGTTCACCGACGAGTTCCCGACCATCGCGGGTACCGGCGTCCCCGGCGCCACGGTCACGGTCACCGAGGGCGGCACCGTCATCGGCACCGCGGTCGTCGCCGATGACGGGACTTGGTCACTGGTCCCGACCGTCCCGCTCGCTCCCGGCGAGCACACTATCGAGGCCACCCAGGAGATCGCCGGGCTCGTCTCGGGTCCTTCCGATCCGGTGTCGTTCATCGTGGACACCACGGCGCCCGCGGCGCCGATCATCACGAGCCCGACTGGCGGCGAGGAGACCGGCGACGCCACACCGACCGTCACCGGTGAAGGGGAGCCCGGGGCCACGGTCGAGGTCAGCGTCGACGGCGAACCCGTTGGCACGGCGGTCGTCGCCGACGACGGCATCTGGTCGCTCGTTCCGAGCAGCGAACTGAGCTGCGGTGAGGACGAGGTCACCGCCACGCAGACCGACGCGGCAGGGAACACCTCGGAGTCCTCGGACCCCGTGGTCTTCACGATCACCTGCCCGGTCCCGGCGGCGCTGCCGACCACCGGTTCGCCGCTGAGCGTGCCGCTGCTGGCGTCCGGAGCGCTGCTCCTGATGGGTATCGGCGTCGTGATGGTCCGGTGGCGGAAGGAGCAGACCGCCCCTTAACCGGAACGCCAGCCGCCGTTCGGGCAGCAGGTGGTCGACTGCCTGCTGCCCGATCGGGCTCTTGAGGTCAATGGTCTCGGAGTCGATGATGTACTCGGCTCGGCTGATTTGGCCGCGGGCGGCTTCGAAGGCGTGGCCCGGCCGCCAGCAGCACCTCGGAGGGCTCCTTGAAAGTGATTTCGGCTGCGCCCTGCCCTGTGACATCATCGGCTGATGCTGAAACTCACCGATTTCATCATCGACTGCCCGGACACGATGAAGCTCGCGGCCTTCTACGCCGAAGTGACGGGGCGCGCTGTCAAGGACGACAGCGACGAGGATTGGGCCGGCATCGCCTTCGGCGAGATCGAGCTGGCCTTCCAGCGAGTGGATGAATTCGTGCCCCCGAGCTGGCCCACTAGCGAACACCCCAAGCAGTTCCATCTCGACTTCGAAGTGGACGACATCGAGTCCGAGGAGCGTCGCGTCGTCAATTTGGGCGCGACGCTGCTGAAGGACAACATCGGACCCGAGGGATACGGCTGGCGGGTCTACACCGACCCGGTCGGCCACCCGTTCTGCCTGTGCCACAACAAGGGCGTGGTGTGGAACGGCAATGAGCCGGTGTGGCCCGCCAAGAGCTGAGACTGAGACGACGGCCCGCGCCGGGCCCGCATTCGGGCCCGGCGGTCGGTTCGCCTGCTACGTCCACAGCTCGTAGCTGTTGCAGTTGTGGCCTCCGGCCGACGAGGTCGGTCAATCGCGTTGCGGACTTCCGGCGGGTCGACCGGTTCAGTAGGTCCGGCGTTCGCGTTGCTCTTTCGGCTCGATGGTCCGTGGTCTTCCGGGCACGCGTTCGTCGACTACCGCGACTCCGGGTGCGAATCGTGCCGCGGCCGCGGCGATCACCCTTGCGCGATGCGGTGCGAGGCGGACGCTGCGCGCATTGAGCATGGCCCCCAGACGAACCGGTGATCCGTCAGGACGCAGTCGAAGACTCTGCCGCTGCTTCGCGCTCGGCTCCTTCTGGGCGACCTCGTACCAGTCGGTGGTCCGTTCCACCCCCACGCGCGACTGCCAGACCGGGAGGCACCACAGCCATTTCCGGCGGAGCCGCCACACCACGATCCGCTCGACCTCGTCCCAGGGCAGATGCACGCGTGGTGCTTCAGCGCGCATGTACAGCCCGCCGACATCGGCGAACAGGCGGATGCCGTCCGGACCGACGATGGCCGCGGCCGGTCGGCGCAGCAGGTGGTAGGCCTTCATCCCGGACCAGCCGAGCAGCGGCACGAGGTAGACCAGCACGCCCATCCAGGCCGGGGCTTCGGTGTCGAGCCCGCGGGAGTCGCGGTAGGCGACCGGGTCGGAGCCGGCGCTCACGAGCATCCAGGGCGTGGCGACCACGGCGACGGCCGCAACGGCGAAGAGCACGAGATCGCGTACGCGAACCCGTTCGGCCACAACCACTTCATGATCGCCGGGTGCGGAGGGAGGCGTCAAGGCGGGTGCACTCCTCTTGCGGTGAGGCGGAGACGGGCCGTACAGCTCGGACGGGATGCAGTCTACGTCCGGGTTGCCGAACCGATCTGCCGCGCTCGCCGCCCCTGCGTGGGTTCGCCGCGCCCGGCCGCGGGAGACGTGGCCCGCGGGCGTGCCGGTGCTGACCGGCGTGACCGGAGTGGCGCCGCCCTGCATCCGGCCGGAACCCGCGGGGACCCCGGCCGGATGCTCATGGGTGAGCGGTCAGCCGGTCTTCGAGAAGACCGCGAGCGCGGCGTCGAGGTGGGACAGGGCCGCTTCGATGTTCGGTTGGGGTTCAGGGTCGCCCGCGAGCGCCTGGAACGCCTGCGCTCCGGCGGCGAGTTCCTTGCCGAAGACGTCCAGATACGGCTGCGTCTTCTCGTCCTCGAAGAACTTGCCGGCCTTCGGGTCGAACCAGCCGACGCTGTCGAGCGCGATTTCGTTCTTCTCGATCACCTTCGCGGCGTACAGGAAGTACTCGACCGACGCCCACCGCATCTCCTTGGCCGCGTCAGGGTCCTGCACGAAGCGGGATTCGGCGAGGAGCGCGAAGCCCTTGCCGAAGTAGGCGTTGAACTCCGTGAAGATTGCTGGGTTGACCAGGTCGTCGAGGATGTCGATGGAAAGAAGGCACTCCGGGCATCCGCCGGGGGGCCACTCCCAATCGGGTTCGAGGATGGGGATCTCCCACGTGACGCAGTCGTCCGGGAGGCCCATGTAGGGGCAAATCGTGATCGTGTCGCCGCCCGCTTGGGCAGGCGCGGGGATGATGAAGACCGCGGACACGGCGAGCGCGACCGCGAGCAGGAAACGTTGGACGATGAGGCGCATGGGCACTCCTTGAACAGGGGTCGTGACCGCCTCAGTATGTGATCGCCTCACGTCTCCGGGGGTACATGACGCGTCCTGACCTGGAACCTGAGTGTCCTATTGGGACTAAAGGCCGGTTCGGAGGCCTTTGCGGCGCCGAACCGGCCGGAAGTTGGCACGCGGTGTGCCACCGCGCGTAGGGGTCAGGCCATCCCGGCGAGGATCGCGGCGGCGCGTTCCGGGCGGACGAGGAAGCCGACGTGGCTGGTCTCGATGGTGTGCACGTCGAAGGTGTTGTCGGGGGTGAGCGCGTCGGCCTCCTTGATGAAGAGGTCCTGCAGCTCGACCGGGATCGACGTGTCCTGCGTGACGCGGATGTAGCTGCGGGGGAGGCGCCCCCACGTCTCGGCGTTCACGAGGTCGTCCGGGCCGCCCGCGTCGAGGCTCTCGTCGGGGGTGAGGGTGCTGAGGAAGACGCGGAACTCGTCGTCGCTGCCGTCGGCGAGCATCGACTCCTTCAGCGCCGCAAGGAGGACCGGGTCAGCGGTGCGCCAGTTCATGCGGACCGCGCCGAGCCTGGCGGGGTTCGCGGCGGCGACGCCGGCGACTTGGTCGAGGACGCACGCGGCGGCCTCGGGGAGGTGCATGTACTCCCGCGGGCCGTGCTCGACGCAGCACCAGGCCGAGACGTAGACGAGGCGGTCGATGAGCTCGGGGTGGCGGTTGGCGACTGCGGTGAGGGTGAGGCCGCCGCGGCTGTGGGCGACGGCGATGACCGGGCCGTGCTCCTTGGCGCGGCGCAGGATCGCGACCATGTGGTCGATGTTCGCCTGGAGTCCCACGCCGTCGAGGTTCGACGGCGCCTCGGCCAGTTCCGCCGCGTCCTGGGTCTGGTACGAGGACGGGACGCCCGCCTCGAACCCGTGGCCCGGCAGGTCGACCGCGAGCGAGCGGTGGCCCAGGAGGGCGAGCTCGCGCTGGAGCGGGGCCCATGTGAACGAGTTGGCGTTGGAGCCGTGGATGAGGACGAACGTCGGTGTCATCCGGTGATTATCGCACCGGACCGGGTGGAAGGCCCTGCCGCGAATGCGGCAGGGCCCGGCCTCAGGCGAAGGTGGCGCCGAGGTTGGGGTAGCTCCTCGGGACGAGGAAGTTCGTGGGCGGTATCGAGCCGTCGGCGGCCCGGGCGCCGGTGATCACCGAGGTGCTGGTGTTGGCGAGGTCGGCGTCGACCCATTTGGACTTGATGTCCCAGGAGTTGCCCGTCCCGGTGGAGGAGCCGAGCGCGACGGGAGCGGCGTTGTTGACCGCGAGGTTCGCCGTGAGCTTCGAGGCGGAGGCGTCGAAGTCGAACCCGGTCTTGCCGTTCTTCCAGGCGGTGGAGCGGCTGACCTGGAGCGAGCCGGGGTTGCCGTTGTCGGTGAAGCCGTGCGCGGAGTTGCGCCAGGCCGTCGAGTTCACGACGACGTGGTTCGCGGCGGGGTCGGGGTCGCCGCCGCCGAGTTTGAAGCCGTTGCCGTCGCCCGAGTAATTCGGGAGGTTCCAGTGGTTGTAGCCGTTGCCGTAGGCGACCGAGTCCTCGATGCGGATGGGGGAGAGGAACTCCCAGGCGTCGAAGCCGTCGTCGGCGTTGTTCCACAGGCGCGCGCCGATGACGGTGTTGCCGGTGCCCGAGCCCTCCTTGATGGCGAGGCCGTCGGCGCTCTCGCCGTTCTTGCGCGGGTCGCGGTTGCCGTAGGCGTCGAGGTTGACGATCCGGTTGTTCGCCGAGGCGCCCTGGATGTGGAGCCCGGACTCGTAGTTGTCGCGGGTGATGAGGCGGTCGTAGACGTTGTTGTTGCTGTCGAGCGCGAAGATCCCGTACGGGCCGTGGATGATCTCGAGGCGTTCGAAGCGCCAGTGGTCGCCTTCGATGTGGAGGGCGCCGCGGTCGGCGCGGGGGATCGAGGAGCCGACGGCGCCGGGGGTGTACGGCATGTTCTCGCCGTCGATGATCACCTTCTCGGTGCCATAGGGGCGCATGGTGATCGGGGCGGAGGCGGTGCCGTTCGAGTTGACCTGGACGTTGGTGCCGGGCGCGTAGGTGCCGCCGCGGATCTGGATGACGGTGCCGGGGGTCGCCTTGTCGACGGCGGCCTGGATGGTCTTGAGCGGGGCCGCGACGGTGCCGGGGTTCGCGTCGCTGCCATTGGCGGCCACGGTGATCGTGGCGGTCTGCGCGGAGGCCGTGCCGGTCCAGGCGAGCGCGGCGGCCGCCGCAGCGGCAGCGGCGGTGAGCGCCGCGAGCGCGAGGACCGCTTGCCGGGCCCAGGAGTGGCGGGCCCGGTCGGCGGGCGCGGCGGCTCCGCCGCGCGCAGCGCGTGCGATCGCGCGTGTGGGTTCGGTGGTCATGTGAGGGTCGCTTTCTCGAGTGCCGGTACGAGAATCGGAGAAGGCGCTTGCCAACGCCGAATCCTCACGGTAACCGCAATCATCGAGAAGTGTCAATATTTAAGGCGAGTTGTCCGACCCGGGACCCGCGAGACGGTGTCGTGCGCGGTCAGGCGCCGCAGTGGCGGTGCCGGTGGTAGACGGGCGGGCCGTCCTCGTGCTGCCTGCCCCGGTAGACCCCGGTGCGCAGCTCCACCTCCCAGTACTCCGCCGAGGGCATCGCGAGTTCCCGGGTGACGGCCAGTTCGGCCTCGACGTCGTAAGGGAGGCGCACGAACTGCACCGAGAACGAGCCCGGCTCGGTCGCGCCGTAGACGCCTTCGAGGATCACATAGGACGGCATCGGGTCGCCGAGGCAGTTGCCGACGCTGCCGACGTTGATCAGCGTGCGTCCGAGGTCGTTCTCCAGGTACGGGTCGTGGATGTCGCCGTACCCCACCACGTCCGGCGCCGGTCCGTCCCCTGTGGCCTCGGTGTTGGCGAACATGCCGAGGAACTCCGCCTCGTCGTGGTCGCAGAACACGCGGTGGAACACGCTGTCGGCCGAGGCGTGGAAGATCCGGAGGTGCTTGCCGCTCATGCGGAAGTCGTGGCTGAACGGCAGGTCCCACAGCCATTTGCGCCGCGCCTCGCCGAGCCGGTCGTGCCACCAGTCGAAGGGGTCGCCTTCGGGCCGCCGGTCGGGGGCGCACATCGTCGCCTCCCAGTTCCCTTGGACGTGGACCTCGCAGCGCTCGCGCGAGAGGTCCACGCACTCGGCGCCGCGCGGGCCCTTGCCGATCGTGTCGCCCAGGTTGAAGATCCGCGTGATGCCGCGCGCGGCGAGGTCGTCGAGGACCGCCTGGAACGCGGTGAGGTTGCCGTGGATGTCCGAGACCAGTGCGATGCGATCGAGGGAAGGCGCCATGCCCGCAAGTCTGCCATCGCGCCCGGAACCGGGCCCGGGGTCATTCCTTCGAATGGCGCTCCAGGAACTGGTAGACCTCGGTCTCGTCGACGCCGGGGAAGGAACCCAGGGGCATGGCGGCGAGTTGGGAGCTGGCGGCTCTGGCGGTGGGCCAGGCCTGGCCGGACCAGGTGTCGGCGAGGGCCCGCGGAGGGTTGCGGCAGCAGTCCGGATCGGGGCATTTGGAGACCGACCGGGCCTTGGTCTCCTTGCCGCGGAACCACTTCGCGGACTCGTAGGGGACGCCGATGCTGAGGGAGAAGAGCCCGTCGGCGCTGCGCTCGGTGCGGGCGGTGCACCAGTAAGTGCCCGTGGCGGTGTCCGTGTACTGGTTGAACGCGTTGAACTTGTCGGGCACGTCGAAGACCTGGCGGCTCGTCCAGTAGCGGCAGATCGGCTGGCCCTCGATCGCGCCGGTCGGGTCGGCCGGGAACGCCACGTCGTCGTTCTCGTAGGCCTTGAAGATGATCCCGGACTTGTGGACCTTCTGGAAATGGGTCCTGATGCCCAGGTGGTGCGTGGCCAGGTTCGTGAAGCGGTGGGCCGCCGCCTCATACGAGACCGCGAAGTTGTCGCGCAGGTCCTCGACCGCGATCTCCTTGCCCGTCATGGACTGCCGCAGGAACGCCACCGCGCTGGACTCCGGGATGAGCAGCGCCGCCGCCAGATAGTTCGTCGCGACCCGCTGGCCCAGGAACTCCAGGTACGTGCGCGGCACCTCGTGCTGCAATACATGGCTCGCGAGCGCCTGGAGCAGCACCGTTCGCGGGTCGTGCGAGCCGGTGCCCACCTGCGTCAGGTAGATCCGGCGGTGCTTGAGGTCGGTGACCGAGCGGGTGGAATGCGGGAGGTCGTCCACATGGTGCAGTGTGAAACGCAGGTACGCGGCGAGGTCGGCGATCTGGTGCTGCGAGAGCGGACCGCCCGAGTAGCCGACGCCGGCGAGGAGCGTGCGGGCCTCGGCCTCGATGTCGGCGAAGTAGTTGTCCTTGTCCCGCATGCGCCGACGCAGCTCGGTATTGGCCCTCCGGGCCTCCTCGGGGGTCGCCGTGTGCAGGTTGACCTGGCGTTCGACTTCCCGGTGGAGGCCCACGAGCGCCTCGAGGATCTCGGTGGGAGTGCGCCCGGACGGCTTCACGTTCGGCAGGCCGAGCGCCCGGTACTGGGCGCTGCGCTGGGCGCGTTCGAGCGCGATCTCCAGGGCGACGCGGCGGTTGGGCGGCTCGGCGCCGAGCAGCTCGTCGGAGGAGACGCCGAGGGCGCGGGCGAGCGCCCGCAGCATCGACAGCTTCGGCTCCTTCTTGCCGTTCTCGATGAGGGAGAGCTGCGAGGCGGCGGAGCCGACGGCCGCGCCGAGGTCGTCGAGGCTCATCTCGCGCTGTTTTCGCAGGTGGCGGATCTGCTTGCCCAGGCTGATGAGGTCCACGCTGCCGTCGTCGGCGGCCAGTTCGGCGGCCTCGGCCGCGCCCCAAGGCCGACGGGCGGCTGCCGAATCAGAGGAATCGCCGTTCTTCGCGAGCGCACGAACGCCCTTGGAACGCGCGGCCGGGCGTGAGTTACCGCTGCCATCGGCATTGCTCTGCGCGTCGTTCGCGCCTGGGCCGGGGCCGTTCGCGGAGAGGTTCGTCATTTCCCCAGTATTGCGAAGGACTGACGATCTTTCCACTCGAATCCGCTACTCAGGCGTGGCAGTGGATGAAAGATTGTCGTTACCTGCAAGTAATGGCCGCTGCTGCGGCCCCGAGCGCTCGGAGCCGACGATGAACGACATCAACCGCGAAGCGAATTTCGACCTCGCCGCCGAACGGCTGGCCCTCGAGTGGGCCTCCGATCCGCGCTGGGCCCACACCACGCGCGACTACACCGCCGAAGACGTGGTCCGCCTCCGCGGCCGCGTCACCGAAGAGCACACCCTCGCCCGCCGCGGCGCCGAGCGCCTCTGGTCCCGGCTCACCGAGGACGCCGCCACCGGCGGGTACACGCACGCGCTCGGCGCGATGACCGGCGGCCAGGCCGTCGAACAGGTCAAGGCCGGCCTCCACGCCATCTACCTCTCCGGCTGGCAGGTCGCCGCCGACGCCAACCTCGCCGCCCAGACCTACCCCGACCAGTCGCTCTACCCGGCCAACTCGGTCCCGCAGGTGGTGCGCCGCATCAACAACGCCCTCATGCGCGCCGACCAGATCGAGGCCTCCGAGGGCGTCCAGAGCGTCGAGGACTGGCTCGTGCCCATCGTCGCCGACGCCGAAGCCGGCTTCGGCGGCCCGCTCAACGCGTTCGAGCTCATGAAGGCCATGATCAACGCCGGCGCCGCGGCGGTGCACTGGGAGGACCAGCTCGCCTCCGAGAAGAAGTGCGGCCACCTCGGCGGCAAGGTGCTCGTCCCGACCTCGCAGCACCTGCGGACCCTGAACGCGGCGCGGCTCGCGGCCGACGTGGAAGGCGTGCCGACGCTCATCATCGCCCGCACCGACGCCGAGGCCGCCACCCTCATCACCTCTGATGTGGACGAAAGGGACCACCCGTTCATCACCGGGGACCGCACCGCCGAGGGCTACTACCGGGTGAGCAACGGCATCGAACCCTGCATCGCCCGCGCCAACGCCTACGCGCCCTACGCCGACCTGCTGTGGATGGAGACCGGCACGCCCGACCTCCAAGCCGCCCGCAGATTCGCCGAAGCCGTCAAGGCCGAGCACCCCGACCAGATGCTCGCCTACAACTGCTCGCCGTCCTTCAACTGGAAGCGCCACCTGGACGACGACACCATCGCCAAGTTCCAGCGCGAACTCGGCTCCATGGGCTTCACCTTCCAGTTCATCACGCTGGCGGGCTTCCACGCCCTCAATCACTCCATGTTCGACCTCGCCCACGGCTACGCCCGCGACGGCATGACCGCCTACGTGGAACTCCAGGAACGCGAGTTCGGCTCCGAGGAGCACGGGTACACCGCGACCAAGCACCAGCGCGAAGTCGGCACCGGCTACTTCGACCGCGTCACCGCCGCTCTCAACCCGCAAAGTGAGACGCTCGCGCTCGCGGGCTCCACCGAAGCGGGACAATTCCACTAGCTGCCCTGCGACCTGTCCGCCGAGGCGGAGTCCGCACCGCCGGACTCCGCCCGCCACAAGAGGAGAACCAAGTGGTTACTTCAACCGAGACTCGTGACGACACGGGCATCGCGGTCAACGGGCCCGCCGTCGACCGCCAGGACGAGATCCTGACCCCGGAGGCGCTGGCGTTCGTCGCCGCCCTCCACCGGGCCTTCGCGCCCCGCCGGCAGGAGCTACTGCAGCGCCGCCAGGAGCGCCGCACCAAGATCGCCAACGGCGTCGACCCGGGCTTCCTGCCCGAGACCGAGGAAGTGCGCGAGGACTTCTCCTGGAGCGTCGCCACCCTCGCCCCGGGCCTGGAGGACCGCCGCGTCGAGATCACCGGCCCCTGCGACCGGAAGATGACGATCAACGCCCTCAACTCCGGCGCGAAATGCTGGATGGCCGACCTCGAGGACTCCTCGACGCCCAACTGGCACAACGTGATCGACTCGCAGGTGAACCTCCGCGACGCCATCGAGCGGCGCATCGACTTCACCAGCGCTCAGGGCAAGGAGTACCGCCTCACGGGCGAGACGCTCACCGACCTGCCGACGATCATCGTGCGCCCGCGCGGCTGGCACCTGGCCGAACTGCACATGCGCATCGACGGCGTCCCCGTCGCCGGCTCCCTCGTGGACTTCGGGCTGTTCTTCTTCCACAACGCGCACCGGCTCATCGAGCTCGGCCGCGGCCCGTACTTCTACCTGCCGAAGCTCGAATCGCACCTCGAGGCGCGGCTGTGGAACGACGTGTTCGTCATGGCCCAGGACCTGCTCGGACTGCCGCAGGGCACGATCCGCGCGACCGTCCTCATCGAGACCATCACCGCCGCGTTCGAGATGGAGGAGATCCTCTACGAGCTGCGCCACCACTCGTCGGGGCTCAACGCCGGCCGCTGGGACTACATCTTCTCGGTCATCAAGAACTTCCGCGAGCGGGGACCGCGTTTCGTCCTGCCCGACCGCGACCAGGTGACGATGACCGCGCCGTTCATGCGCGCCTACACCGAGCTGCTCGTGCGCACCTGCCACCGGCGCAGCGCCTCCGCCATCGGCGGCATGGCCGCGTTCATCCCCAGCCGCAAGGACGCCGAGGCGAACGCGATCGCGCTGGAGAAGGTGCGGGCAGACAAGACCCGCGAGGCCGACGACGGCTTCGACGGCTCCTGGGTGGCCCACCCCGACCTGGTGCCCGTGGCGACGGCCGTCTTCGACGAGACCCTCGGCGGGCTGCCGAACCAGATCGACAAGCAGCGCGAGGACGTGGTGCCGAACGCGGCCGCCCTGCTCGACGTCGCGGCCACGCCCGGCGAGATCACCGAGGCGGGCATCCGCAAGAACCTCGAGGTCGGCGTGCGGTACATCGAGTCGTGGCTGCGCGGCAACGGCGCGGCGGCGATCAACAACCTCATGGAGGACGCCGCGACCGCCGAGATCTCGCGCTCGCAGATCTGGCAGTGGATCAACGCCGAGGCCAAGACCGGCGACGGGCGGACGGTGACGCGCGGCTGGGTCGAGCGGCTGCTCAAGGACGAGTTCGCGCGGATGGAGCGCTTCGAGGGCGACCGCTTCGACGACGCGCTCTCGGTCTTCACCGAATGCGCGCTGGGGGAGTCCTACCCGACGTTCCTCACCATCCCTGCGTACACGAGGTTCCTCGCCAACGGCGGCTGAACCGGGCACCGCACGACTCTCGCGGACCCTCCTGAAACGGTGGGGCCGGACCGTACCCGCACGGTCCGGCCCCACCGTGCTTTTTAAATATATATCGACATCGATGTTTTCGGTCACCGGTTCAGTGGCGGCGACGGTCGGTGCGCGGCGTTAAACGCCGACCGGCCACCGACTCGATGGTCCGCATCGGGGATTGCGCTGCGGCGTAGGCGGAGTGGTAGAGCTGCCGCATCGAGCGGATCGCCGAGCGCACCTCCTGGAGGTAGCCGCTCGCGGTGTGGTGCTTGCGGAAGTGCGGCTCGGGGAGGGCGGCGGGGTCGACGCCGACGGTGTCGACCGTGCAGCCGTACGGGAGTCCCATGTGGGTGATCGCGTCGCAGTGCTGGAACGCCGTGTAGGGCGCGGAGGTGACGACGAGGACGCTGTCGCCGGGGGCGAGGTCGACGACGCGGTCCGCCCAGAACCGGCAGGTGTCCACCGTGTCCGCGCGGCGGCGGCCGGGCTGCGAGGACGGCGCGGCGACGGCCCGGACCGTGACCGGGCCCGCCGTGTAGGTCGCCACCTTCCAGGCCCGGCCCGGGTCGAGAAGCGGGTCGCCGCCCTCGTCGACGAGAGGATCGCCGCCGATCTTGAAGGCGCGCTTGAGGCTCGCCTCGATCGCGTCCACTTCGAACTCGCCGCAGTCGATGCCGCTGAGCGCCGCGGATTCGAGGTCGGGTCCGCCCAGGGGGCGGAAGCCGCCGACGCCGGTGACATGGTCCGCGCCGATGCCGCTCGCGAGGAGTTCGGCGGCGAAGCGGGTGCGGAACAGGCAGGAGGCGACGAGGCCGCCCAGGACCAGCACGTGCGTGTAGTGCGCCAGTCGCGGCCGCGCCGCGGCGCCGAGGCCCAGGGCGAGTGCCGCCCGGGTGGCGGCGTGCTCGTGTTCGGGGGTGAGCGGCTGGGGCGCGGTCTCGTGGCGTTCCCGCCCGGCGCGGAAGTCCCAGTGGTCGGCCGAGAAGGCCTCCAGGTAGGCCAGATCCTCCGCGGTGCCGGTGCCGGGGAGCTGCCCGCCGAAGAGGGCGAGGAGCCCCCGCATCGGCTCGGAGCCGGTCCAGGCGGCGACATCGGCGAGGAGCGAGTGCGGGCCTTGGCCGTCGTAGTGCGGCAATCGCACTGGTGCGAACTCGGGCATGGCTGGTCCGATCTGCGGTGGTGTCGCGGCCTTGTGGGCCGGGGGTGGTGTTGTGGCACATGCTATGCGGTTACTGACCGTGCCTCACTGGTCAGACCAGGAGAAACGCCGTGTTGCCGCACAAATACGGTTCGGTCGGACCCGTTCGGACCCGTTCGGACGCGGCCGGAACGCCCGCGTGCCAGCGCGGGTGTCACAAGGGACTGCTGTGGTGTCGGTCTGCTGCTTGCTGGCGGGGTGTCGTGAATACCTTTCTGGGTATGTGACGCGTGATGTACTACTGCAAGTTGCACACGCCCGGGTGTGGCGATGCGCACGAAGGAATTCGCCGTGCCGGGCAGCGGTGCGCGGCGCCGGACAGCGGTCCGCTGAAGGCGGGAGCCACACGTGCCGGAGGGTAGGGGTGCATTCCCCGCCGAGCCGGGTTCGCGGTCGGCTCGGCGGAGCGGGCGAGGTTCGGTTCAGGTTCGGCGGCTTCGGGCGAACACGGCTCCGAAGCCGACCATGGCGACGCCGAGTGCCAGGTGGAGCCAGTTGTCGGCGTCGTTGACCGGCACGAAGTTCGCGTTCGAGTCCAGGTCGATGAGCACCCCGTACAGCCAGAGCACGAGGTAGATCGCGCCGCCGGCGAGGAGGTACGTCACCGAGCCGCCGGCCGTGCGGGCCATCATGAATCCGACGATCCCGAACAGCAGGTGGACGATGTTGTGGAGCACTGAGACCGCGAAGATCCCGAGTAGCTCCGCGGACGAGTCGTGGCCTGCGAAGGTGAGCGAATCGTAGTCGGTGGTGATCCCCGGGATGAACCCGAGAATGCCGACCAGCGTGAACACCAGCGCGACGACCATCGCCACCACTTGTGCCGGCGCCCGTCCCCGGGTCGCCTTCATTCGACTGTCTGACATCTCCGCCTCCCTCATCGTTGTTGGGCCGGGAGATCGTTGAAGGAGTACCCGTTGATGCGGTTTCGACACCGCGCGGAGAGCTAGCGGACCTCAGCCCGGGAGCATCGCGGCGCGGACCTCGACCAGGAGCGCCCGCATGGCGGTCTCGGCTTCGGCGGACCGGCCGCCCGCGACCGCCGCGGCGACGGCCTCGTGCAGGTCGAGGGCCTGGGGGACGGGCTTGTGGGGCATGAGGCCGAGTTGGGTGCGGCCGCGCAGGACCGCCGCGACCACGTCGGCCAGTGCGCCGAACATCTCGTTTCCGCTGGCTTGCAGGAGGATCGCGTGGAATTCGACGTCGCGTTCCATGAATTCGGTGAGTTCGCCGGCTTCGCCGAGGCGGCGGAGGGTGGCGGCGACTTCGACGACGTGTGAGCGCTGCGCGGCGGTGGCGGCGCGGGCGGCGGCGCCGGCGGCGAGGGGTTCGACGGCGATGCGCAGTTCGGTGAGGGTGCGGAGTTGTGCTGCGCGGGCGGGGCCGGAAAGGCGCCACCAGATGACCTTGGGGTCGAACACGTTCCAGTCGGCGATGGGGCGGACGGTGATGCCGACGCGGCGGCGGGACTGGACGAGGCCCATGGATTCGAGGATGCGCATGGCCTCGCGGGCGACGGTGCGGGAGACGCCGAAGCGCTCCTGGATGCCGTCGAGGGTGAGGACGTGACCGGCCGGGAGGTCTCCGGCGGCGATCTCCATGCCGAGCTTCTCGAGGATGGGGTCGTGGAGGCCGGAGCCGGACTGCTTGCGGCGTTCGATCATGCGGTCGCCCCGTGCCGGTGGTGCCGTGTGTCCCTTTGCCTGTCGCCCATGTCGGAATCCTATACGGGCCGGGTTTGCGTGAGGGTCCAAATGGTGTTACCTTTCCGTTGATTAAGTACTACCTTTCGATGAGGAGGGTCCATGGCGACGACCTGCCTGGTGGTCATGGGGGTCGCGGGCTCGGGCAAGAGCACCGTCGCGCGGCTGCTCGCCGATCGGCTCGGCCGGCCCATGGCCGAGGCCGACGAGTTCCACTCGGAGGCGAACATCGCCAAGATGAGCGCCGGGATCCCGCTCGCCGACGCCGACCGCGAGCCGTGGCTCGTGGCGCTCCGGGACTGGATCAGCGAGCACGACGCCGCCGGACAGGGGACCGTGGTCACCTGCTCGGCGCTGAAGCGCTCCTACCGGGACCTCCTCCGCGGCGCGACCGCCCGCGTCCGCTTCGTCCACCTCAGCGGCACCCGCGAGGTCATCGGCGAGCGCATGGCCTCGCGCAGCGGGCATTTCATGCCGCCCACCCTGCTCGACTCCCAGTTCGCCGACCTCGAACCGCTCGGCGACGACGAGGACGGGATCTCCGTCGACGTCGCCGCCGCCCCCGAGCAGATCGCCGATCGCGTCTGCCAGGGCCTCGTCCGCTAGCGCCCACGGCGCGAACGGCCCCCGGCCCGGTTGCGGCGAGCGCGGGGCGCAAGGGGGCCCCGCCGACCGCTGGTTCACGCTCACTAATGTTGTACAGTGTACGGAATAGCGAGCCGGAAGGATTTCATCTGATGGATACTGTGGCAGTCGCCAAGGGCGCGTATGGCATCGCCTTCGCCGCGGACGGCGCGACCTGGTTCACCGTGGCCGAGGGCAACCGCGTCGGGCGCATCAGCCCGGACGGCGGGGCACCGGTCTACTGGGAGCTCGCGGACGGGTCGCAGCCCACGGTCATCGCCGTAGGGCCTGACGGCGCGGCCTGGTTCACCGAGTACAAGGCCGACACGATCGGCCGCATCGGCGCCGACGGCGAGTTGAGCGAGTTCCGACTGGCGCAGGGCGCAGGGCCGTACGGCATCGCGGTCGGCCATGACGGCGCGGTGTGGTTCACCGAGACCACAACCGACCACATCGGACGAATCGATTCGGGCGGTGCGGTGACCCGCTTCGCGATCCCGCGGCAGGGCGGATTCGCATCGGCGATCGCCGCCGCGCCCGGCGGCGAACTGTGGTTCACGCTCAACGCCGCGGCTTCGGTGGGACGAGTCGATCCGGACGGAGCCGTGACCGTGATGCCACTCGAACTGCAAGGGGCCGCGCCGGTCGGCATCGCGGCAGACGCGGACGCGGTGTGGTTCGCCGACATCATGGGCGACCGAATCGGGCGCATCGGCAATGACGGCGCGGTCACGGTCGCGACGCTGAGCGAGGGCGCGAAGCCGCACGCGGTGATCGCCGACGGCGCGGGCGGCTGCTGGTTCACCGAATGGGGCGGCAACCGGATCGGGCATGTGACCGCCGACGGCAAGGCCGCCGGCCACGACCTGCCGGTCGCGAACAGCGAGCCGCACGGCATCGCGATCGCACCCGACGGCACGGTCTGGGCGGCGCTGGAGACCGGGCAACTGGCGGGTTTTAGAGCTTAAGGCCGTCTACCATCCCAAGCCCCCACCCACCCGGAGGGGAAGCGACTGTAGAGGAGAGCGTGGCAGGCGGGTCCGACAGAAAACCGGCGAAAGCCCTGCCCTAGGACGCAGATTCACCCGATCGGGATAGCGCCGCGAGGGGAGTCGTACGTCGACGAGGCATCGATCGGATGGCCGGCGCGGGAAGCGGCCGGCGGCGGGCCATGCGGTCCGTGAGGGCGACGGTGAGCGTGTTGGTAAAGGCGAGGGTGGGGGGGGGGGGGGGGGGGGGGGGGGGGGGGGGGGGGGGGGGGCGCCGCCCCCCCCCCGCGACCGCGCGCCCCCGCACCGCCCCCCCCCCCCCCCCACACCTAGTCACCTAGACACCTAGTCGCCTATCCACGGGCCATGCGCCTGACCGCGAGTTCGGCCAGCAGCGCCACGCCGTCCGCCAGGACGCTGTCGTCGAACGCCGCCCGCGGGGAGTGGTTGGAGGCCGCCTCGTCCGGGTCGTCCTGGATGGTCGCGCCGTAGAACATGTAGCTGCCCGGCACGTTCTCGAGCACCCGCGAAAAGTCCTCCGAACCCATCACCGGGTTCGGCATCTCCGTGTACCGCTCGGCCCCGAACAGGTCCTTCACCGTGGCCGCCACGAACGCCGCCTCGTCCGCGTCGTTCACCGTCGCCGGGTACTCCCGGTCGAACCGGACCTCAGCCGTCAGGCCGTGCGCCGTCGCGATGTCCTCGGCGAGTTTCACCGACTCCTTCTCGACCTGGTCGAGCGCCTCCGGCGAGAAGGTCCGCACCGTCGCCTCGAGCTCGGCCCTGTCGGGGATGATGTTGTGCCGCGTCCCGGCGTGGAACGTCCCGACCGTGATCACGATCGGCTCGAACGTCGAGAACCGGCGCGTCACGAGCGTCTGCAGCGCGGTGACGATCGCCGCCGCCACCGGGATCGGGTCGAGCGTCGCCTGCGGGCGCGAACCGTGCCCGCCCTTGCCGACCACGGTCACGAACAGCCCCGAGGACGCGGCCATCATCGGCCCCGGCTTCGTCGTGAACACCCCGCGCGGCACCATGTCCGAGATGACGTGCAGCCCGTACGCGGCATCGGCCTTGCGGCCCGCCGCCTCCAGGACGCCCTCGGCGATCATGTGGCCCGCGCCGTCGTGGCCCTCCTCGCCCGGCTGGAACATGAACACCACGTCCCCGGCCAGCTCGGCCTGATGCGCCGACAGCAGTTTCGCGGCCCCCACGAGCCCGGCTGTGTGCAGGTCGTGGCCGCACGCGTGCATCGTGCCCACGTGCTCCGACGTGAAGTCCACGCCCGTCTCCTCGGTGACCGGCAGGGCGTCCATGTCGCCGCGCAGCAGCACCACCGGGCCCGGCTTCCCGCCGCGCAGCACCGCGGTGACGGCCGTCGAGCTCTGCCCGAGGGTGATCTCCAGCGGCAGGCCCTCCAGCGCCGCGAGGACGGCCGCCTGCGTCTTCGGAAGGTCGAGTCCGACCTCGGGGATCCTGTGGAGTTCGCGGCGCAGCGCGATCAGCTCGGGCGCGATCGCTGCGGCCTCTTCCCGAAAGTCCATCTGTACTCCTGGGGCGTATTGGGTTCTCGTCGACTAGCCGTGCGGCAAGTCGTTCAGATGAACGCAATACTGCCATGTCGGCCCGATGCGCGCACAGGCCTTTTGCGCGGCCGATTTCCCCGTTCCCGTCCCGCGCGGCGGCCGAGTGGGCTAGACCTTGCGCAGGGGCCGCACCGACCGAGGAGCCGACATGGAAACCCAGATCCGACCGCTCAAGTACCTCGTCATGGCCGGATCCGGCCGGGCCGGCTCGGTCAACCGGCGGCTCGCCGACCGGGCCGCCAGAGTGGTCTCCGACCGCGGCGGGATCGTGGACGCCGCCCTGATCACCGACTTCGCCGTACCGGTCTACGACGGCGACCTCGAAGGGGGCGATGGCATCCCGGACGGCGCCGAGGAGTTCCGTCGGCGACTGCAGTTCAACGACGCGTTCATCCTCGCCAGCCCCGAGTACAACGCGTCCCTGCCCGGGTCGGTGAAGAACCTCATCGACTGGACCTCCCGGATCCACCCGCAGCCGTTCCACGAGAAGCAGGTCCTCGTCATGTCGGCTTCGCCGTCGATGGCGGGCGGCAACCGGGGCCTGTGGGCGCTGCGGATCCCGTTGGAGCACTTGGGGGCCCGCGTCTACCCCGACATGTTCTCGCTCGCGCAGGCCCACGACGCCTTCACCGCCGACGGGGACCTCGCGGACGACCCGCTCCGCAAACGCCTGGCCGACAACGTCGCCGCGTTCATGGACCTGGTCGAGGCCGCCACCCACTATCCGTGCATCCGGCACGCCTGGGTCGAGTTCCTCGGCGAGCGGCCCGACCCGGTCATCGACCGCGTGGAAATGACCTGAGCCGGAACGCACTCGGACGCGCGGAACGGCACCGCCGAGCGACGGCGCCGTTCCGCTTGCGTCCCTTAGAAGACCGGGGTGCCCTCGCGGGTCAGCACCCAGTCGACCGACGCGAAGTCGGCGGGGTCGAGGCGGTTCTTCGCGGTCACCCACTCGATGATCCGGGTGCGGATCTCGATCGACTCGCTCCAGACCTCGGTCGCGGCGGCGACGTGCGGGAAGTTCCCGCCGCCGTTGGCCCGGTAGTTGTTGACCGCCAGCACGAACCGCTGGTCGTCGGCCAGGGCCGCGCCCTGGTACCGGAGGTTCGCGATGCGCGAGCCGACCGGCTGCGCGATGTCGATCTCGTAGGCCAGCCCGGAGACGTAGTCGTAGTTGTAGTCGGGGCGGCCGCCCGCGCCCGTGATGTTGTCGGTCTTCGCGGCCGCGTCGACGATGACCTCGGCGCCCGCCGGGGTCTGCACGAAGTACTCCGCCGAGTACTCGAGGTACGCCCGGATCTGCGCGCCGGTCATCAGCTTCGCCACGAGCGTGTTGTCGTAGATGTACAGGCTCGAGAGGTCCTTGATCTTGACGTTCTCGGCCGGGAGCTCCGCCGTCCGCGAGAACGGCGAGGCCTGCGCGATCACCGGCAGGTCCGCGTACTCGGTGCCCGCGAGCGCGGTCGTGACCGTGTCGACCTGGACCTTCGCGATGAGGTCGATGATCGGCTCGTCCTTGTAGCGGGCCTCGGCGGTGGTCAGGAGGACCACCGCCTCCTCGGCGACCACCTGGTTGACGTAGGTGACGACCTCGTTGTGCTCGTCGGAGAGGATCGCGCCGATCTCCTCGTCCTCGGCGGCGGTGTTGGAGTTGAGGACGGAGGCCGCGACGGACTCGACTTTCCACTTCCCGCGCTCGAGGACCAGGTCGAAGTCGAAGAGGGTGAGGCGCTGGCCGTAGCAGAGCGGCTCGGAGAGCACGACTTCGCGGCCGTCCGGTCCGGCGACGCGGGATTCGGGGACCTCGATGTGGGCGTGGCCGACGAGGATCGCGTCGATGCCGGGGACCTGCTGGGCGACGAGCGCGGAGGCGTTCTCGATGCCGAGGCCGGTGGAGGTGTCGTACGCGGACTTGCCGGAGGTGCCGGAGTGGGCGGAGACGATGACGACGTCGACGCCCTGCGCCTTGAGCTTGGGCACCCAGTGGGCGGCGGTGGACTCCAGGCTCGGGAACTCGAGCACGCCTTCTACATAGGCCTTGTCCCAGATGGTCACGCCGGGGGTGCAGAGGCCGAGGACGGCGACCTTGACGTCTTTGCCGCAGGGCGTGCGCAGGCGCTGGATGTGGTAGGGCGGGAAGGCGGGTTCGCCGGTGGCGGTGTCGACGACGTTGGCGCCGAGCAGCGGGAACTCGCATTGGGAGTCGAACTTGGCGAGGGTGTCGAGGCCGTAGTTGAACTCGTGGTTGCCGAGGGCCGCGGCGTCGTAGTGCATGGCGTTCATGGCCTGGGCCATGGGGTGGACGGGGCCGGCGTCGGCGACGATCGGGTCGACGCGCGCGTAGTAGTAGGCGAGGGGCGTGCCCTGGATGGTGTCGCCCGCGTCGATGAGGATGGTGTTCTTCGCGCCGCGCTCCTCGCGGACCTGCTTGACGAGGGTGGCGACGCGGGCGAGGCCGCGGGTGTTCCCGGCGGCGTCGCTGTAGGCGGCGTCCTTGAAGTAGTCCCAGTTGAAGATGTTGCCGTGGAGGTCGGTCGTGCCCATCACGGTGAAGGAGTAGCGGTGCTGCTGCTTGGCTTCGGCGGGCGAGGCCGCGGCGACGGCAGCGGCCGCCCCCGCGGCGGCCGATGCTCCCAGAAGGGTCCTGCGGTTGACGGTCATGTGGTGCTCCAGTCTGCTGCGCCGAGGGATGCGAGGAAATATGTGAGGAGTATTGCACCTGGCCAGGGAGGTCATCCCATGACCCTATATTGAACGAGCGATGTCGATCCCGAAACGCTTCGGCCGTGAAAGGCACCCCCGTCATTCGACCGGCGCGGGTGCGGCCCGGGTCGAGTAGCATCCGGGGATGATCTGCGTGTTCGGCGCCGGAAGCATCGGCTGCTACGTGGGCGGCAGGCTCGCGGCCGCCGGAGCCGAGGTGGTGTTCGTCGGGCGGCAGCGGATCGCCGACGAGGCGGCGACGCACGGTCTCGCCTTGACCGATCTGCACGGCACGGCGTTGCACGTGGACGCGCCCCGGTTCGAGACGTCTCCCGTCGCCGGTGCCGATCTCGTGCTCGTCACCGTCAAGTCCTCCGGGACGCGGGCGGCGGCGGCAGCCCTTGCGCCGCACCTGGAACCGGGCACCGTCGTCATCAGCTTCCAGAACGGGCTGCGCAACGCGGACGTCCTGCGCGAGCAGCTGCCGCAGGCGACCGTGCTGCCGGGCATGGTCGCGTTCAACGTGGTCCACTCCGGACCCGGCCGCTTCCACCAGGGCACCGCGGGCGACCTCGGCGTCCAAACCCATCCCGCGCTCGACGCGTTCGGGCCCGCATTCGCGAGCGCCGGACTCACGCTCGCCCGTGAAACCGACCTGCGCGGAGTTCAGGCCGCGAAACTCCTGCTCAACCTCAACAACGCCGTCAACGCGCTCTCCGGGCTGCCGCTCAAGACCGAGCTGTCGCAGCGCGCCTACCGCCGCTGCCTCGCGCTCGCCCAACGCGAAGCCCTCGCCGCGTACAAGGCCGCCGGACTGCGCCCCACCGCCACCGCCGGGCTCGACCCGCGCCTGCTTCCCGCCCTGCTCGGCCTGCCCGACGCGCTGTTCACCCGCACCGCCGCGAAGATGCTCGCCATGGACCCGCTCGCCCGATCCTCCACTTGGGAGGACCTCGAAGCCGGACGCCCAACCGAAGTGGACTACCTGAACGGCGAGATCGTCTCCCTCGCGGCCGAACACGGCCTCACCGCGCACGTCAACGAACACCTCACCGCGCTCGTGCACGCCGCCGAGGACGGCGGGCGCCGCGACTGGACCGGCCCCGAACTCCTCGCCGAACTGCGCCGCACCTGAACCCGCGCCGCGCCCCGTTCAGTATCGGGACACCATCGGTTCACTCTCGTTGACTAGCTTGACAATCGCACCACCAGGCTCAGCAACGGCGAAGGAAGACGATGCGCACCCCCGAAGAGATCATGCAGGACCTGGAGCACCGCGTGGCCGTGATCCAGGAGCAGGCCGGCCGCGCCGAGCAGGCGCTGGCCGCATCGGAGACGACGCTCGCCAGCGACGAAGGCGCCGTCACGGTCACGGTGAACGCGGGCGGCGCGCTCACCGGCCTCCGCTTCTCCAACGAGGCCAAGCACATGTCCGGCACCGGACTCGCCGCACTCGTGCTCGACACGTACCGGCGGGCCGTCGAGGCGTCCGGTCAGAAGACCGCCGCGATCATGTCCGATCTGCTCGGCGGCGACCAGGAGGCCATGGGCCTCCTCCAGTCGTTCACCGCGCCGAAGACGGAGGACTGATGGTCCAGGTCGACCCGCAGGCGCTGCGCGACCACGCCGCGCGGCTCGCGAACGGCCCCATGGCGAGGGTCAGGACCGCCGCCGACGCCGCCAACACCGTGCGCCTCGGCGACGAGGACGCGTACGGCATCGTCTTCGCACAGGTCATCCCACCCGTCCTCGACCTGTTCCTCGACGACGCCGGTGCCGCCCTCAACTCCGCCGACGACCTCGGCCTCGGATTCGCGGAAGTCGTCAACGACACCGCGATCCAGCACCTCGCCGCCGACCAGGAGGTCGCGGCCCTCTTCGACGAACTCGGCAAGGAACTGGACGGGCACACCCCATGACCAACCCCCTCATCGAAGGCGAGACCGCGACCTCGGCCCTCCAGGGCACCAAGGTGATCGGCGGCCTCGCCAAGACCGCGACCGCCTACGGCACCGCGTTCACCTCGGAGCCGTTCAGCTTCCTCGACGCCGGGGTCGCCACCGCCACCACCGCGCTCGACGTCCTCTCCTTCGTGGCCAACCCCTTCAAACACCTGCTGCAGGCCGGAGTGGGCTGGCTCTTCGAGCACATCTCGTTCCTGCGTGAACCCCTCGACTGGGTCGCGGGCAACCCGCAGGCGATCGAGGGCCTGGCACTGACCTGGAACAACATCGCGATGGAGATGAGCACCGCCGCGGACGAATGGGCCGCCGAGCTCAAGACGATCGAGGACTGGGACGGCGCGGACGCCACCGCCTACCGGAACGCGGCGGCCGGGTTCGAGCAGGTCCTGCGCTCCAGCGCCGAAGCGGCCGCGACCACCGCGAACGGCGTCAACATCGCCGGCGTGGCCGTGGGCATCCTCCGCACGATCATCCTGGAGCTCATCACCAACTTCATCGCCGAGGCGATCATGTGGGCGCTCAGCGCGCTGGCCACCGCCGGGTTCACCTTCGGCGCGACCCTCGCCGCCGCGATCGCCCGGATCGTCTCGAAGGCCGTGAGCGTCTTCGCGAACATCGTCGGCAAGGTCGGGCAGCTGATGTCGAAGTTCGGGCGCTACATCGCCTCGTTCCGCAGGTTCGGCACCCAGTCGCAAGGCCTGAAGAAGGCCATGGACGCCACCACCGACCAGCTGCTCAAGGGCTCGTCGAAGGCGTTCATGAACGGCGGGCGCCTGACCATGAACGGCGCCGGGAACATGCGCAACGCCTCGCTCGACACCCTCCGCAAGTCCTTCGACCCGCTGAAGAACAACTGGGGCAACCCGATCAACACCCAGAAGGTCCTCAAGTACTCCGCGACCGAGATCAACCGCGGCCGCAACCTCGACGACCGGATGGAGCAGGAGCGGAAGGACAACGGCGGACCTTGATCTGGACCCTCGCCATCCTCGTCAGCCTCGCGGGCGCCCTCTACTTCGGCGTGCGCGCGGCGCGCCGCGAACTCCGCGAGGGCATCGAGGACCTCGAGCGGCACCCGCCCGACCTGACGAAGCTGACCGACGCGCAGCGCGCCGAATACGAGCGGCTCCTCGCCGCGAACCGCCTCGCCCAGGCGGTGGAGGACGCCGAGCGGGCCGCCGCCGAGCGGCTCATGCGCGAGCAGGACGAGCAAGAAGGCCGCTGAGCGCTATGCGTTCCGGACCGGCAGCGTCAACCGGAACCGGCAGCCCCGGTCCGCGTAGAGGAGTTCGACCTCGCCGCCGTGGGCCTGTGCGATCTGCCGCGCGATCGGCAGCCCGAGCCCCGTCCCGGAGGCGTGACCGCGCCAGAACCGTACGAAGACCCGTTCCCGCTCGGCCGCAGGGATACCCGGGCCCTCATCGGTGACGACCACCGCGATCCCTGCCTCCGAACGCCGGACCTCGACGTCGACGGCCGTGCCCTCCGGGGCGTGCTTGACGGCGTTGTGGACCAGGTTCGCGACCGCGCGGTGGACGCTCGGACCGTCGACCGGGGCCTCCGCCGACGCCTCGCCGCGCAGCTCCAGGCGGACCGTACGCGAGGCCGCGAAGGCCGCCGCCTCCTCGAAGACCTCGCGCACCAGCGCCGCGACGTCCGTCGGGCGCCGGTCGATCACGCGGGCCCGCCCGCGCGCGTCCACCAGCAGCTCGCCCACGGCGACCCGCAGCCGCTCGGCCGCGTTCCGGCTGCGCTCCAAACCCTCCCGGTAGAGCGAGAGATCGGGTTCGGGGTGGCGCAGGACCACATCGGCGCCGGTGATCAAGACGGCGAGGGGGGTCCGCAGCTCGTGGCTGGTCTCCTCGACCAGCCGCCGCTGCACCTGCGCCGACCGCTCGAGGCGGTCGAGCATCGCGTCGAACGCGGCGGCGAGCCCGATCGCCTCGGTCGTGCCCTGCGCGCCGCCCACGCGCAGGCTCAAGTCGGAGGCCTCGATCCGTTCGGCCGCTTCGCGAATGCGCTCGAACGGGCGCACCGCCCGGCCCGACCACCACCACGCGAGCGCCCCCGTGACCGGCAGCAGCGCGACCACCGTGAACCACGCCCACCCGGTCGGGTCCACATCGGATGCCGAGACCAGGCGGGTGGTGCCGTCGGGCGCCGTCTCGGTGACCTCGTTCCGGTCGATCGAGGTCACCGCGAAGACGAGCACCACCGGCAGGTAGATCGCGAGGGCCCCGGTGAGCGCGAGCCGGGCGCGCAGCGAGCGCAGCAGCCCGATCACGGCGCCTCCCGCAGGACGTACCCGACACCGGTCACCGTGGAGATCGGCCCGGGTTCGCCCAGCTTGCGGCGCAGGCGACTCAGGATCACCCGCACCGAGGCCGTGAACGGGTCGGCGTTCGCGTCCCAGACGTGCTCGAGCAGTTCCTCGGCGCTCACCGTCCGGCCCGCGCGGTGCATGAGGTACCGCAGCATCGAGAACTCCCTCGGGGTCAGGTCCAGTTCGCCGCCGCCGCGCCAGGCCCGGTGCGCGGCGGTGTCGAGCCGCAGGTCGCCGACCGCGAGCACCGCGTCGTGCGCGTCGGCGCGACGGGCGAGCGCGCGCAGCCTCGCGGCCAGCTCCTGGAAGTCGAACGGCTTGACGAGGTAGTCGTCCGCGCCCGCGTCGAGCCCGGCCACGCGGTCGTCGACGGCGTCGCGGGCGGTGAGCACGAGCAGGCGGCGGGGTCGGCGCAGCGCGGGGTCGGCGCCGAGTCGCCGCAGCAGCTCCAGGCCGTCCCCGTCCGGCAGGCCGAGGTCGAGGCACGCCACGTCGAAGTCGTTGCAGCACAACAGCGCTTCGGCTTCGGCACAGTTCTGGGCGAGGTCCACGGCGTAGGCCTCGTTGCGCAGGCCCAGTGCCAGGACCGGGCCCAGGTCGCGGTCGTCCTCGACCAGCAGGATGCGCACGCCTCCCCTTTCCTACGCGTCGCGGCGGGCTTCGACGGTGCCCGCGGTGCCGTGGGCGGTCATCAGGTCGTCCTCGAAGGACACCCGGACGCCCGCCCCGGCACCGGCGAGATCGGCTTGGCGGTACTCGCCGTCGCCCGTGGGCACCAGCGTAAACGCGGGCGGCTCGACCCCGAGCGAAACGGCGCCCACCCCGCCGTGCTCCTCCAGCGTGTACCAGCCGAGCACGCCGTCGCCCGCGGTGCGGATGCGCACGTAGGTGTGCAGTTCGCCGCCCTCGATCGCGCCGAGGTCGGCTTCGATCGCCTCGCGTTCGTCGCGGCCCGCGTCGGTCCCGCCGTTCAGGAGCGCGAGCACGTCGGCTTCGTGGGCGGCGACGTCGTCGGCGCTGAACTCGCTGGAGGAGAACAGGGCCGCCGCCGCGTCGGCGCCGTCGGCCGCGACCTCGAGGCCGTCCTCCGTGGCGGTGACGTGGAATGTCGATCCGGACTCGATCGTGTAGACGCCTTCGCGCGCTTGCAGTTCGGCGGGGTCGACCTCGGCGGCGCCCTCAGGGGCGGGGATCGGGTCCCCCGCGATGAACGCCGGGGCGATCGCCTCGACCAGCTCCCCGGCGATGACCGCCTCGGAGTTGGAGGCGGCGGCCAGGGCCGTGCCGGTCTCGGGCAGCCAGGCCGCGACCGCGTTGTGGCCGGTGTCGCCGCCGCCTCCCGAAGCGGTGATGAGCGGTGCGCCGAACACGTCGGGTCCGACCGACACCCATCCGGGGAGCTCCTCGGTGCCGTCGCCGTTGTCGAACCCGGTGCCCAGCAGCAGGTCCACTGCCTCCGGTGCGATGACCTCGCCGGTGAACAGGCCCCTGGTCCAGGCGTGCAGTTCAGCGGCGGTCATCGCCAGGTCGCCGTTCCCGGCGAGCGCCCAGTGCGGACCGGCGAACTCGCCGTTCTGCCGCGAGGGCTGACCGTCGACGACGCCGACCGCGCGCGGCCCCGGCGCGGCCGGCTCGCCGTCCCAGAACCCGCCGATCGGCTCGCCGTCGACCCGCAGGATCTCCTCGGCCAGGTAGCCGCGGTAGTCGCCCGTGGTCTCGTCCACGATGAGCGCCAGCAGCACGTATCCGGCGTTCGAGTACGAGAACTCGGTGCCCGGCTCGAACGCCGGGTTCAATGCGCTGAGTCTCGCGATCGCCTCGTCGCGTTCGAGCGGCCGGTGGTCCTCGCCCAGGACGCCGCCGAGGCCGCTCGTGCGCAGCAGCAGCTGCTCCACTGTGGTGTCGGCGGCCGGGCCCTCGAGGCCGGGCAGGAGCGCGCCCGCGCGGTCCTCGAGGGCGAACGCGCCTTCGTCGGCGAGGCCGATGACCGCGGCGGCGGTGAACGCCTTGCTGATCGAGCCGATCGCGAACACCGTCTCGTCGGTGTTCGGCGTCGACTCGTCCGCCATGCCGAACGCGGCCCGGCAGTCGCCCGCGCCGTCGCCGATCGCCAGCGCGCCGCTGAAACCGGCGTCGGCCCAGCGGCTCAGCGCGCTCGTGAACGCGCTGTCGCAGCCCGCGGTCGCGGTGTCGGTCTCGGGGTCGGCGGTGCAGGCGGCCGCCAGCAGGGCGGCCGCGAGGGCCATGGAGATGCGTCTCATGGGCCGAACGGTAGGGGCCGTGCTGTGAACCGGGTGTAAACGAGCGGTCAGGGGCGGGGGAGGTCGAGGAGGACGACCTCGCAGCGGTAGTGCTGGGAGGCGGTCATGGGGCCGCGGAACCAGAGGAGCGGGGTGCGGGACGGGTCGCCGGGGGCGACGATCGGCCGCAGGTTGTCGACTTCGGAGTTCTCGGTGACGGGTGTCCAGGCCCAGAACCTGCCCGCGGCGGCGGCGCGGCCGTGGAAGATCTCGCGGTGGGGGAGTACCGCGCCGTCGCGGGGGTCGACGGGGGTGGAGATGTAGACCGAGCCGGGGTCGTACGGGTCGATCGCGGCGAGGCCCGTGTAGTCCTCTTCGTGCGGCATCAGGCCGGGCCCGGCCTTCGCGAGTTCGTTGACGGTCCATTCGCCGCCGGGTGCCATGCGGGCGTAGAAGAACCGCAGGTCCGGGGCGGCCCGCCTGCGGTCGAGATCGAGTTCCTCCTCGCCTGCGCGGGCGGTGAGGATCGCGGCGACGCCGCCGTTCGCGGTGGTGCGGATGTCGGTGGTCCAGCAGTGCGAGATCCGCGTGCCGCCCCAGCGGGAACCGGCGGCGAGGACCGTGGTCAGGCCCTCCTGCGAGGGCGCTTCTCCGTTGAGGGCTTTGGGGTCGAGGACGGTGCCGTCGCTGCGGTGGAGCGCGCCGTGCTCGAGGTAGCCGTGGTAGATCGAGTTGTCGAAGTCGCGCGGGTGGTGGTCGGTGGTGACCAGGTGGAGGCGGTCTCCGGCGGCGGCGTAGCGGGTGTAGCCGTTGACGTAGCCGACCTTGGGGCGGGTGAAGAGTTTCCCGGCGTAGGCCCAGGTCTCGCCTTCGTCGTCGGAGACGATCGCGCACTGGTCGTCGTTCACGGCGCGGGCGAAGCAGTAGAGGCGCCCGTCCATGGCGCGCAGGTTCGAGTAGGTGACGCCGCGGCCCTCGGTGTGCGGGCTCCAGTCGAAGCTGCGCTCGGGGCCCCACATGGTGGGGTCGCCCGGTTCGCTGATGCGCCAGCGGGTCAGGTCGTCGGTCTTGTGCTTGGTGTAGACGGCGAGCCAGCGGCCGTCGCTGCGCCTCCACAGGGCGGGAACGTCGTGGTCGTCGGTCTCGAACCGCTCATGGAGCACCGCGATGCGGGAGGCGCCGGTGCGGAGGTCGACGACCGCGAGTTCGACGTTGCCCGAGCGGGCCTCGCCGCCGGGGCCTTCGGCGGCCGCGATGGACCCGACGACGAGCTGCTGCGTCTCGGGGTCGACGAGGGCGCGCTCGTCCTGGAACCAGCACCATGCGCCGTTGTCATTGACGACGTTCGGCTCGGCGAATCGGGGCATGACGGCCTCCTTCGGCTGGTCCGCGCGGCACGGACGCATCGAGGACCGACAGTATCGGAAAGCGGTATCAAGGCCTGGGGCGGCCCCGACCGCACCCAACGGAGTGCCACCAAAGATGCAGGGCCCCAGCCGAACCTCGGCCCCGAGGCCGACGCGCCCGGCCCCGCCGCTCCATACGCTCGGAACATGGACCTCGCACTCGCCGCCTCCCTAGCGGCCCTCGCGCTCATCGACTCGACCAGCTTCGGCACGCTCCTCATCCCGGTCTGGCTGCTCCTCGCCCCCGGCCGGGTGCGGGCCGGGCGGATGCTCGCCTACCTCGCCACCATCGCCGTGTTCTACTTCGCCGTCGGCCTGCTCATCGCCGTCGGCGCCGCCACCTTCATCGACGACATCGGCGCGCTCCTCGACACCCGACCCGCACTGTGGACCCAGCTCGTCCTCGGCATCGGCCTGCTCGTCCTCAGCTTCCGCTTCGACTCCAAGAAGCAGCACGGGGAGGGCGGACGGGTGGCGCGCTGGCGCGAACGGGCGCTCGGCGTCGATGCGGCCGAAGGCGCAGGCGCGACCCGCACCCGCTCCTCGGTGCTGCCGCTCATGGGCCTCGCGCTCGCGGCGGCCACGATCGAGGTCGCCACGATGCTGCCGTACCTGGCCGCGATCGGGCTGGTCACGTCCGCCGGGATCGGGGCGGCCGGGATCACGCTGACGATGGCCGGGTACTGCCTGGTGATGGTGCTGCCCGCACTGGTGCTGCTCGCGGCCCGCCTGGTCGCGCGCGGTGCCGTGGAGCCGCTGCTCAAGCGGATCAACGACTGGATGGTCAAGCACGCCGCCTCCACGACCGGCTGGGTGCTCGGCATCGTCGGCTTCCTCGTGGCCCGCGACGCGGCCTGGCGGCTCGGCCTGTTCGAGCTGCTCCTCAACCGCTAGGAGAGTGCCCCGGCGATCGCTCGCCGGGGCGCTCCGGCGTCAGCAGCCGATCCGCTCGGGGCCGAAGGCGACGTCGTCGTACCAGAGGGTGTCCGCGTCGTTCCCGTAGCTCTCCCAGCCGAGCCGCAGGTCGGCGAGGTCGGGGTTCCAGCCCGGCTTCGCGAGCCACTGCGCGTCCACGTCATGGGTCGGCACGCCGTCCACGGCCAGGCCCTCGACCGCTTCGCCGTCGACCCAGGTGGCGAGGTCGCCGCCGCTGATCCGGAACTCGACGCAGGTCCAGGTCGCGACCGGCAGCGGCCGGCTCAGCGCCACTCCGGCCGGGCTCTGGGCCGGGAGGGTTGCGTCGTCGGACTCGCGGTTCCATTGCAGCGCGCCGTTCTGCCCGCCCAGGCGCAGATCGGTGTTCGCGTCGTTCCGGTCCTGCATGGCGATCATCGTGGTGTGGTTCTGCGGCTGCGCGGTGGTGTGCCGCATGTAGACGCGGAACCATTCGGCGTCGGCCGGGAGGTCGCGCCCGATGAACACGTGGTTGCAGTAGGTCGCGCCGCCCTCGATGCGGATGGAGGTGCCGCCGCTGTTGGCGACCGCCTTGTCCACGGCCGCGGTGCCCGTGCCGGTGCAGTCGGCCGCGCCGACGGTCCACTCGCCGCCGGGGACGGTGCCGGTCTGGTCCTCGAAGTCGTCGCACACGGCCCCGGCCGGGCAGTCGACCGGTCCGGGCGGATCGGTCGTCGGGTCCTCGCTGGGCGTCTCGCTCGGGGTCTCGGTCGGCTGGCTGACGCCGCCGCATTCGATCCCGTTGAGCGAGAACGAAGGCGGCTGCACCGCCCCGCCGGAGACGACCATCCCGAACAGCTCCCGGGACTGGCCCGCGGCGACAGCGGCGTTCCAGCCGACGTCGGAGCCGGTGAACCTCGTCCCCGACTGCTCCCAGTCGACGTTCCAGGCGCTCTGGACCGAGGCGCCGCTCGCCAGGTCGAACGCGATGGTCCAGCCGCTCACGGGCTCGCTCCCGGCCGTGAGCGACACGGCGGCCTGGTGGCCGCCGTTCCAGGAACTCACGACCGTGTAATCGATCCGCTCGCAGGCGTCGGCGTGCGCCGGGCTCGCCGCGACCACCGCGATCGTTCCCGCGGCGAGCGCCCCGCAGGCGGCGACGACGGCCAAGAGCCGCCGAGTTCGCATGACAGGCATGCACTGTCCTCCTCTGGTCGGGTCCGCTCCACCCCAACCCGACGGCGGACTTGCACCTGTATATCGACTTTCATGAATATATACCCGAATCGGGCGATCGAGAAGGGCCGCGGAGTGATCAGGAATCGAGAAGCACCGGGGGCCCTCCCGGAAATATCGTTGTGGACATGAGCAAGAGCAGCAGTTTTGAACACAGCGCAGCCACTAAGGAGCCGACCGTGAACGCCATCCAGACCGTCACCCTCGAAGTCGACGACACCGCCGCCGCCGAGGCCTTCTACGCCGCGGCCTTCGACCTCGGCGAGGACTCCTGGCTGCGCGTGCGGCCCGCCAAGGACCCGAGCAGCGGCTTCCGCGGCTTCGCGATCTCCCTCGTCGTCACCCGGCCCGGCACCGTCGACAGCTTCGCCGAGACCGCGATCGCCGCCGGGGCCACCGCGATCAAGGCCCCCGAGAAGAGCCTGTGGGGCTACGGCTGCGTCCTCCAGGACCCCTACGGCAACATCTGGAAGATCGCCACCTCCCAGAAGAAGCACACCGGCCCGGCCGCCCGCGAGGTCGACTCGGTCAACGTCGGCATCGGCGTCGCGGACGTCGCCGCCGCCAAGCAGTTCTACACCGATCACGGCCTCAAGGTCGCCAAGAGCTTCGGCCGCAAATACGTCGAGTTCGAGGCCCCCGACGAGGCCGTGTCCCTCTCGCTCTACAGCCGCAAGTTCGCCGCCAAGACCTCGTTCGTCTCCCCCGAGGGCTCGGGGTCGCACCGCATCGTCTTCGGCAGCCCCGCGGGGACCTTCACGGACGCCGACGGCTTCGAATGGGAAGCCGCTTAGGGCCGCAAGCGGAACGGCGCGGGCGCCCGGCCCGCGCCGCGGCGGCGGTGACGTATGCGGCAACACCGTATGCTTCGGGCAAATCGGTGATCTCCGGCTGTTAGCGTGGCCCGAAATCACGCGAACGGAGAACCAATGACGGCACGACGAACCCTCGCCGCCCTCGCCATCGGCGCGCTCCTGGCGCTCAGCGCCTGCAGTGAAGACGGCGGCCTCGAAGTCCCCACCGACTCGCCCAGCCTCCCCGACTGGGAGTCCTCCCTCGACGAACTCGCCTCCGAGCTCCCCGCCGATCTCGCCACCGACCTGTGGGAGGTCGTCCCCGACGCCTCGCCCGAGGAGATCCTCCACAACGCCCAGGAGATCTGCGGCCAGGTCGCGGCCAACGCCGACGAGGAGCAGCTCGCCCGCGACGCCGCCGAGCTCTTCGGCGTCGAGGAGGCCGAGGGCCCCACCATCGTCGAGACGGTGAAGCCGTACTGCGACGTGGTCGGCTAGCCGCTCATTCCAGAAGGCACAGTGCCGGGGCGCACTGTGCCTTCCCGCTGAATCAGCTCGGACATATGTGCCTGAAAACGATTCAAAGTCCGATTTCTGGGTCTCTGGTGAGGAAGCACCCACCCGTCTCGTCGAAACGAGCGGTCCGGGCTTTGCGGGAACCCCGTGCCGGGCGGCTACCGTTGAAGAATGACCTACAGCTATCTCTCGAGCGACGATGCCACGGCCGTCCTCGAGTCCAAGTATCCCAAGGCGCAGCGTCTCGCCGCGCTCTCGGACATGCTCGATGCCGAACTGCTGTGGGACCACGATGCCCGTACGTTCGTGTACGCCGTCGACTGCTGGATCGAGGGCACCGGTTACGGCACGCGCCTCCACACCTGCGCGGTCTGGAACGTCACCGCGGACAAGGACCTGGCCTTCGGCTTCTCGCGCGCGTCCAAGAACGCCGACCCCGAGCTCGTGTCGGCCGCCGCCAACGAGATCCTCGACATGGTCGCCGCCGGGGTCGCCGCCGCCGACGACGCCGCCGCCTCGGTCGCGATCACCGCGGTCCTCCACAGCGGCCTGGCCGAATCGCCGTCCCGCAAGCCCATGTTCGCCGCGCTCCGCGCGCAGCAGGCCGCCCGCACGCCCGCGGCCTGACCACCGACGCAGCGGGCCGTCCTCGATCGCGAGGACGGCCCGCTTTCCGCTGCCCGGAAGTGAGGCTCGCCATGATCGCGCCGCGTCGATCCTGGTCGCGGCCGTTCACCTCAGACAGGGCCCGACCCCGGGTTGCATGAAAATTCAGCATCATGCATACTCATAACCATGTCTAAAGTTCTCTCCTCGCTCCCCGTCGGCGAACGCGTCGGCATCGCCTTCTCCGGTGGCCTGGACACCTCGGTGGCGGTCGCCTGGATGCGCGAGAAGGGCGCGGTGCCCTGCACGTACACCGCCGACATCGGCCAGTACGACGAGCCGCAGATCCACACCGTCCCCGGCCGGGCCGAGGCCTACGGCGCCGAGATCGCGCGGCTCGTCGACTGCAAGGCCGCGCTCGTCGAGGAGGGCCTGGCCGCCCTCGCCTGCGGCGCCTTCCACATCAAGTCCGGCGGGCGCACCTACTTCAACACCACCCCGCTCGGGCGGGCCGTGACCGGCACGCTGCTGGTGCGGGCCATGCTCGAGGACGACGTGCAGATCTGGGGCGACGGCTCCACCTACAAGGGCAACGACATCGAGCGGTTCTACCGCTACGGCCTGCTCGCCAACCCCTCGCTGCGGATCTACAAGCCGTGGCTCGACGCGGGCTTCGTGAGCGAGCTCGGCGGCCGGACCGAGATGTCCGAATGGCTCGCCGACCGGCGGCTCCCGTACCGGGACAGCACCGAGAAGGCCTACTCCACGGACGCCAACATCTGGGGCGCCACCCACGAGGCCAAGACCCTCGAGCACCTGGACACCGGCATGGAGATCGTCGAGCCCATCATGGGCGTGCGGCACTGGGACCCGGCCGTCGAGATCGAGACCGAGGACGTCACGATCGGCTTCGAGCAGGGCCGGCCGGTCACCATCAACGGCAAGGAGTTCGGCTCCGCCGTCGACCTGGTGCTGGAGGCCAACGCGATCGGCGGGCGGCACGGCCTGGGCATGTCCGACCAGATCGAGAACCGGATCATCGAGGCCAAGAGCCGGGGCATCTACGAGGCCCCCGGCATGGCGCTCCTGCACGCCGCCTACGAGCGGCTCGTGAACGCCATCCACAACGAGGACACCCTCGCGATCTACCACGCCGAAGGGCGGCGGCTCGGACGGCTGCTGTACGAGGGCCGGTGGCTCGACCCGCAGGCGCTCATGATCCGCGAATCGCTCCAGCGGTGGGTCGGCACCGCCGTCACCGGCGAGGTCACCCTGCGGCTGCGGCGCGGCGAGGACTACTCGATCATCGACACCTCCGGGCCCGCGTTCAGCTACCACCCGGACAAGCTCTCGATGGAGCGGACCGAGGACTCGGCGTTCGGCCCGAACGACCGGATCGGCCAGCTCACCATGCGGAACCTCGACATCGCCGACTCGCGGGCGAAGCTCGAGCAGTACGCCGGGATCGGCATGGTCGGCAGCGCGCACCCGACGATGATCGGCGCGGCCCAGGCCGCCTCGACCGGCCTGATCGGCGCGATGGACAAGGGCGGCGCGGTCGCGATCGCCTCGCGCGGCAGCGAAGCCACCGACGACGAGCCCCTCGACGCGCTGCTCGACCACGCCGCGATCGAGTTCGGCACCGACTAGAGCAAGCACGCGAGCGCCCCGGAGTCCTCGGACTCCGGGGCGCCGCTGCGTCTACGCCTCCAGGACTTCCCGGAGCGCGGCCGCGAACTCGTCGGGCTTGCCGGTCTGGCCGTACTCGCCGCCGAGGAAGCCGCCGTGGTCGCCGGGGAACGCGACGGTCGCGGTCCCCAGCTCCTCGGCGACGACCTGCGCGGCGCGGGCCGGGAGGATCTCGCCCGAGTCCGCGCCCACGGCGAGGACGATGCGGGTCGAGGCCGCCCGCAGCGCCGCGAAGTCGTGCCGGAAGGCGTTGCAGGAGATCATGTTCAGACCCAGCAGAGGGTCGTCGCGGTTGCCGTCGTCCTCGGTCGGCAGCCCGAAGGCGGCCGGGCCGGGCGCGGGCTGCTCCAGGTACGCCGCCGTGAACGGGCCCTGGTGGGAGACCAGGGCGATGAACTTCGCCATGGCCGGACCGAAACCGGAGGCCAGATAGGTGTCGCGGATGTCCTCGCAGGCCCTGAGGATCACCTCGCTGTCGGGCAGCTCGCTCGACGCCGGCGGCTCGTGGGCGACGAGGGTGCGGACCTGCTCGGGGTGCTTCGCCACCAGCGCGAGCGCGTTCACCGCGCCGCCGCTGCTGGCGAACAGGTCGACCGGTCCGCCGCCGACCGCGTCGATCAGGCGGCGCAGGTCGTCGGCGTGCTCTTCCACGGTGTTCTCGGCGGCGCCGTCGGTGCGGACGCTGCGCTCGGAGCCGCGCGGGTCGTAGGTGACCACGCGGCGGTCGGTGAAGTGGCCTGCGAGCGTGGCGAACCCAGGGGCGGCCATCGGCGAGCCGACGAGCAGCAGGGTCGGCTCGGCGCCGTCGCGCAGGTCGTAGTGCAGGACGGCGCCGGGGGCGTCGATGGTGTGGCTGTGCGGCTTGGTCATGGCGTCTCCTCGTTGCAGTGGGTGTCACCGGTACTGACGACAAGCGTCCGCCGAATTCATCGCCGGGTTTGACCCACGCTCATTTTTATGCTTAAAATCTTCGGCGGGCCGGAACGGACTCAGAGAGGAGGCGGCGGATGAGCGGCAAGACGCGCGGTGCCCGCAAGGCGAGCATGTCCGACGTCGCCGACCTCGCCGGGGTCTCCGCGATGACCGTCTCGAACGTCATCAACCGCCCCGAGATCGTCTCCGAGGTCACCCGCGAGAAGGTGCACGCCGCGATGCGCGAGCTGCGCTACCGCAACAACCTCGTCGCCCGGAGCCTGCGCCTCGCGCAGCCGCGGCAGATCGCCTACGTGCTGCCCGCCCAGGACGTCGGCGGCAACCAGTACATGGACGCGTTCGTCCACGACCTCGCCGCGAGCTGCCAGGCCCTCGACCGCAACCTCACCCTCGTCGCCCAGCAGGGCACCGAAGCGCTCATGTCCGCCTGCGAGGACCTCTACTTCGGGCAGTCCGCGGCCGGGTTCGTCATCTCCAATCTGGGACCCGAGGACCCCCGGCCGGTCGGCCTGCGCAAGCGGGGCATCCCGTTCGCCGCGTACGGCCGCACCGCCGAGGCGTTCACGAGCCCGTGGAGCTGGGTCGAGGCCGATGCGGCGACGGGCATCGCGATGGCCGTCGACCACGTCGCCGACCGCGGGCACCGCGAACTGGCGTTCGTCGGCGCCGACCAGGGGATCGTCACCATGGTGCAGCGCGAGATCGGCTACCGGGAGGCCTGCGGGCGCCGCGGCCTCACCGGGTCGCTCGCGCCAGGCCGGATCGTCGCATGCGGCCGCGACCTGGAGACGGGCGTCCGCGTCGCCGCGGCGCTCCTCGATGCGCCCGAGCCGCCCACGGCCGTCATCTGCGTCTCCGACCCCCTCGCGGCCGGCGCCGTCATCACGCTCCAGAGCCGCGGGCTCGAGCCGGGCAAGGACGTGGCCGTCACCGGCTACGACGACACGACGCTCACCTCGTTCGGCACCGTCGGCATCTCCTCGGTCCGCCAGCCCTCGGCGGCCATCGCCGCAGAGCTGGTGCGCCTCGTGGTCGAGCAGCCCGAGGAACCCGAGCACCTGCTGCTGCCGCCCGCGCTTATCGAACGGTCCAGCACCGACCGATGATCTGATGAATCGCGAAGGCGCCCAACGATTTTTAAGCTCACAATGTGCGAAACCACCAAAGGAGACACACCGCATGTCCAATGAACCGATCCGAGTCGTCGTCTGGGGCGAGAACCGCCACGAGCAGGTCGAGGCCTCCGTGGCCGAGCGCTACCCCGACGGCATGCACGGCGCCATCGCCAAGGGCGTCGGCGAATGGCTGGGCGAGAAGGCCCACATCACGACCCACACTCTCGACGAGCCCGAGCACGGCCTGACCTCCGATGTACTGGACGCCACGGACGTCCTCATCTGGTGGGGCCACGCCGCCCACGGCGAGGTCGCCGACGAGATCGTCGACCGCGTGCACCGCCACGTCCTCGCAGGCATGGGCCTCATCGTGCTCCACTCCGGGCACTGGTCCAAGATCTTCACCAAGCTCATGGGCACCACCTGCACGCTGCGCTGGCGCAGCGAGCACGACCGCGAACTGGTGTGGACCGTCAACCCGCAGCACCCCATCGCGCGCGGCATCCCGAACCCGATCGTCATCCCCGAGCAGGAGATGTACGGCGAGTACTTCGACGTGCCCACCCCGGACGAGCTCATCTTCATCTCGGGCTTCACCGGCGGCGAGGTCTTCCGCAGCGGCATGACCTACCGCCGCGGCTTCGGCCGGATCTTCTACTTCAGCCCCGGTGACCAGGACTTCCCGGTCTACCACCACCCGGACGTGAACCACGTGATCGCCAACGGCATCGAATGGGCCCGCCCGGACCGCGAGCGCGAGACGCCGACGCTGCTGCGCTACGACACCGACGACTTCTTCAACGGCCAGGGCTACCGAGGGGCATTCGAGCGATGAGCTTCAGCACCATCGAATCCGAAGGGCCCCTTCGCCTCATCGTCGTCGGCGCGGGCGGCATGGGCGGGGCTTGGGCCCGGAACATCGCCGCCAGCCCCGACGCGGTGCTCGTCGGGATCGCCGACCTCTACCCGGAGTCCGCCGCGTCGCTCGCCGCCGCGACCGGCATCGAGGGCCTCGCCACCGGCACCGACGCGATCGAACTGGCGAAGCGCACCGGTGCCGACGCGATCGTGAACGCCACCATTCCCGAAGCGCACCACCCGGTCACGATCGCCGCGCTCAACGCGGGCTTCCCCGTGCTGGGGGAGAAGCCGGTCGCCTCGACCGTGGCCGAAGGCCTGTCGCTCGCGGCCGCCGCCCAGCTCACCGGGCAGCTGTTCATGGTCAGCCAGAACCGCCGCTACCACCCGGCGCTCCACCAGGCCAAGCAGCGGCTCACCGGGCTCGGCGCGGTCGGGATCGTCTCCGTCGACTTCTTCCAGTCGCCGCACTTCGGCGGCTTCCGCGACGAGATGGCCAGCCCGCTCCTGCTCGACATGGCCATCCACCAGTTCGACATGGCCCGCTACCTCCTCGACGCCGACCCCGTCTCGGTCTCCTGCGAGGAGTACAACCCGGCCTGGAGCTGGTACCGGGGCGACGCGGCCGCGAACGCGGTCTTCGCCATGGAAGGCGGCGCCCGGTTCACGTTCAACGGGTCCTGGTGCAGCCCCGGTCACGAGACCTCCTGGAACGGCTCGTGGCGGGTCTCGGCCGAGCGCGGCTCGGTCCTGTGGAACGGCGAGGACGACCCGGTCGCCGCCCCGGACGAGCCGTTCGAGCCCGGCGAGGACCTCGGCCGGGACATCGGGGGTTCCCTGCGGCAGTTCGTCGCCGCGCTGCGGCACGGACTGGAACCGATGGGGCGTGTGCACGCGAACATCATGAGCCTCGCTATGGTCGAGGCCGCGACGCAGAGTGCGGCACAGGGGTCGCGGGTCGCGATCGACGACGTGCTCGACCGCTCCTACGCCTCTGCGCTCGCGACCGAGCGCGACCCGGAGGTGCTCGCCGTACTGAAATCGTGGCCTTCCGTCCGGGAGGCCCTGAGCTCTAAGAGGAGCGACAGTGAGTGAATCCCTCAACGTCGGCATGGTCGGCTACGCCTTCATGGGCGCGGCCCACTCGCACGCGTGGCGCACCGCGCCGCGCTTCTTCGACCTGCCGCTCGCCCCGCGCATGACCGCGCTCGCCGGGCGCGACCCCGAGCGGGTCGCGGCCGCCGCGACGAAGCTCGGCTGGGACTCCAGCGAGACCGACTGGCGTCGTCTGATCGAGCGGGACGACATCGACCTCATCGACATCTGCGTCCCCGGGAACCTGCACGCCGAGATCGCGATCGCCGCGCTCGAGGCGGGCAAGCACGTGCTGTGCGAGAAGCCCCTGGCGAACTCGGTCGAGGAGGCCGAGCGGATGACGGCGGCCGCCGAGGCGGCGAAAGCCGAAGGCGTGTACGCGATGTGCGGCTTCTCCTACCGCCGTACGCCCGCGCTCGCGCTCGCGAAGCGCCTGGTCGAATCGGGCGCGCTCGGATCGATCCGGCACGTGCGCGCGCAGTACCTCCAGGACTGGCTGACCGACGAGAACGCGCCGCTGACCTGGCGTCTGGACAAGTCGCTGTCCGGTTCGGGCTCGCTGGGCGACATCGGCGCGCACATCATCGACGCCGCGCAGTGGGTCGCCGGATCGAACATCACGGGTGTCTCGGCGATCCTGGAGACCTTCGTCAAGGAGCGGCCCGTCGGCGGCGACTTCGTGGGCCTGGGCGGCGTCGGCGGCGCCGACGGCCCCAAGGGCCCGGTCACCGTGGACGACGCCGCGATGTTCACCGCGCGCTTCGACGACGGAGCGGTGGGCGTCTTCGAGGCCACCCGCTTCGCGCTGGGCCGCAAGAACGCGATGCGCGTGGAGCTCAACGGCACCAAGGCGTCCCTCGCGTTCGACTTCGAGGACATGAACTCGCTGTGGTTCTACGACGCGAGCGAGGAGCCCAACGCGGGCTTCCGCCGCATCCAGGTCACCGAGCCCGAGCACCCGTACACGGGCAACTGGTGGCCGGTCGGGCACGGCCTCGGCTACGAGCACGCCTTCACCCACCAGGTCGTGGACCTCGTGGGCGCCATCGCGAACGGCGAGCAGCCCACGCCCTCGTTCGCCGACGCGCTGCGCGTGCAGCGGGTCCTGGCCGCGGTCGAGGCGAGCGCCGCGGACGAGAGCCGCTGGACCGCCATCTAGAACGCAAGAAGAAGGCCCGGCCGGGTTCCCGGCCGGGCCTTCGCCGTCGCCAGCAGCGGGTGCGGCGGGCGAGCCACCCGGCCATGGCGCGGACGCCGAGGCCGATCGCCGCTTCGTCGGGCTCGAACGCGCCGAAGTGCGGGTACGAGTGGCGATGTCCGTGCCGGGGGCGCGGACGCCGACGTACGTGAAGGTGCCCGGAACGCGATCGACGAACAGCGCGAAGTCCTCACCGCTGAAGGGGCCACGGCGTAGAGCTCCGTGGCCGCATCGCCGCCGATCTCGCGGAGCAGGTGCGCCTGCAGCTCGCGGGACTCCTCCTCCAGGCAGACCAAGGCCGGGAACGGATCGGCCGGGAAGTTCACGGCCCCATAGAGTTCGGCGATCGCCCCGACCTCGGCGCGGTCGGCGGTCGCGCCGTTCGCGACACGGGCGCGCATCGCCACGAACTCGGCGAGCGGCCCGTCCTCGATCTGCAGCTGCGCCACCAGCTCCTCCAGCTGCGCGGAGTCGGCCGGCGTCGCCACCGTCGCGAGACCGTTGACCTCGGCCGCGAGCGCCGCGATCATGAAGCGGGACATGGCGTTTCCTTCGTTCCTGGAGCGGTGCTGTCCGCTTGGATTCTTCGCAATGAGGCCGTTCGGCGCAGTCAGGACAGCCCCCGGATTCCGGCTGCGGCAGCCCCCCCGAAAAGAAATCCGGAAAATGTCCTCCCGGGATGTCGAGAACCGGTGGACGGCTCCGTCCTAGGGTTGTCAGCGGCGAACGAGCCGCCCGAAACGAAGGAGGGCCGTCATGGCCAAGTACCTGTTGCTCAAGCACTACCGCGGCGGACCGAAGCAGCACGCCAACGCCGAAGCGCCGATGGAGGACTGGACTCCCGAGGAGATCACCGCGCACATCCAGTTCATGGGCGACATGATCGAGGACCTGAAGGAGCGCGGCGAGTTCGTCGACGCGCAGGCGCTCGCCCCGCAAGGCGAGTTCGTCCGCTACGACGGCGACGGGAGGCCTCCGGTCACCGACGGCCCGTTCGCCGAGACCAAGGACCTCATCGCCGGGTGGATGGTCATCGACGTCGAATCCAAGGAGCGCGCCTACGAGGCCGCCGCCTACCTCTCCTCCGCGCCCGGGAAGGACGGCCTGCCGCTTCACGAATGGCTCGAGGTGCGGCCGTTCCTCACCGAGCCGCCGGTGGTGGAATAAGCACAGTCGAGTAAGCACGGCCGAGGAATACCTGTCAGATGATCGACGATCACCTGCTGCGGGATCTCACCCCGCAAGTGCTGGGCGTCCTCGTCCGCCGCGGAGCCGACTTCGCGGCGGCCGAGGACGCCGTCCAGGACGCGCTCGCCGAAGCGGTGCGGCGCTGGGACGGCGAGGCGCCCGACGAGCCCAAGGCCTGGCTGGTGACCGGGGCCTGGCGCAAGTTCCTGGACGCGCGCCGCTCGGCGTCCGCCAGGGTCATGCGCGAGGTCGCGGCGCACCGAGAACCGGCCCCGGGCCCGGCCGAGCAGGCGGACGACACGCTCCTGCTGCTCAGCCGCTGCTGCCACCCGGCGCTCTCGCCCGCGTCGGCCATCGCGCTGACGCTCCGCGCGGTCGGCGGCCTGACCACCGCCCAGATCGCCCGCGCGTTCCTCGTCCCCGAATCGACCATGGCGCAGCGCATCTCGCGCGCGAAGCGGACGCTCGCGGGGGAGCGGTTCGAGCGGCTCGGCGATGCGCGAACCGTGCTCCGCGTCCTGTACCTGATGTTCGACCAGGGCTTCGCCGACGACCGGACGGGCGGCGACCTCTCCGCAGAGGCGATCCGCCTGACCCGGCAGCTCGTCGCCTCGGTGCCGCGGGACCCGGAAGCGGCGGGCCTGCTCGCGCTCATGCTCCTGCACCACGCCCGCCGCCCGGCCCGCCGCGACGACTCGGGCCGGGTCGTGCCGCTCGCCGAACAGGACCGCTCCCTCTGGGACGAGGCGATGATCGCCGAGGGCGTCGACCTGCTCCAGCACGCGCTGGCGATGGACCGGGTCGGCGAATACCAGGCGCAGGCCGCGATCGCCGCGCTCCACGACGACGCGGCCTCGGCCGAAACGACCGACTGGCCGCAGATCCTCGAGTGGTACGACGAACTCGCGCGCCTCACCCCGGACAGCCCGGTCGTGGCGCTCAACCGGGCGGTCGCGGTCGGGCACGTGGACGGCCCGCTCGCGGGGCTCCGCCTGGTCGAAGCGCTCGACCCCGGCCTGCCGCGCCGCGACGCCGTGGCCGCGTACCTGCACGAGCGGGCCGGCAACCGGGCCGAGGCGGCCCGGCTCTACAAGGCGGCGGCGCAGGCCACGGTGATCGAGGCCGAGCACACCCATCTGCTGCAGCAGGCCGCCCGGCTCAACCGGGACCGGTGACCCGGCCGCAGCGGGACACGCAGCGGCTCCGCTTGGGCGCCTTCGGGTCCGATCCTTGCGCCTCGGGCACGCGCCGATCGTCAACCCAGCTCGACCCCGGTGTGGGCCTCGAGCCGCCCGATCAGCTCGTGCTGGAAATCCGGGTCCGAGGCCGCCGGGTGGGAGCGGCTGATGCGGCCGTGATGCCAGTAGCCGCCGGTGCGCGGCACGATCGCCTCGTCGGGCGCCGCGGCCAGCCACTCCTGCGTCCGGTGCCCCTCCTCGAGGTCGCCGGGCGCGCCCGGGCCGCCCATGCGGGTCGGGACCCAGCCGGGGTCGACCACGTGCGCCACCGTGTCGGCCCAGCGGCGCGCGACCGCGAACGCCAGGGTCGTCTCGTACAGCTTCGAGTCCTCGTACGCCCCGGGGCGGGCCCGCGTCTCGGCGAAGTCGATCGCGTCCAGGTCCGTGGAGCCGTCGAGGTGGTAGCCGCTGCTCAGGTAGATCAGCCTGCGCGGCTTGGACATCGCGGCGGTGAGCAGGTAGGGCGCGACCGTGTTCACCTGCAGCGCACCGGGGTCGCGGTAGACCCCGGCGTTGTGGATCACCGCGTCGAAGCGCCCGAACGCGTCGGCCTGCTCGGCGACCGCGAGCGTCTCGTCCATTCGGGACAGGTCGCCGTGGACGAACCCGTGCGGCGCGAGATCCGGAACCCGGTCGGGGCTGCGCGTGTGGACGACGACCGCATGGCCCTCCTCGGTCAGCGTCCGCGCGGCGGCCAGACCGAGCCCGGTCGAGGCTCCGGTGATCAGGATGAGCGCCATCGGCGTCCTTTCGTCGAATGCCTGCGGGGCCGAAGATACCCGCGGCGGGTGCCCGATAACCGGTTGCGGAGGACCGGCGCGCTGGGGTGTGATCCGGCCATGGATTTCGAACTGCGCGTCCCCGGCATCGACGAACTCGGCGAAGCGGTCGCGGCGCTCCGGGAATGGCAGTCCGACGACGCCCCGATGCAGCTGCATCCGGGCGACCTCGGCTGGTTCTGGCGATTCGGCGGTGAAGCGACCGCCGCAGCGGTCCGGACCTGGAACCAGGACGGACGGGTGCTCGCCGTCGGGCTGCTCGACGGCCCCGACGTGCTGCGGGTGACAACCGCACCGCAGTTCCTGCACGATGCGGGGCTCGCCCGGCGGATGGCCGCCGACATCGCCGATCCCGAGCGCGGCGTCCTCCCCGCGGGCAAGGTGAACGTCGAGGTTCCGAACGGCGCGGCCCTCCACGAGCACCTCGCCGAGATCGGTTGGGGCACTGACGAAGCGTGGACGCCGCTGCAGCGCGACCTCGCGGACCCGGTGGAGGACCCGGGCCTGCGGATCGGAGTGGCCGGGCCGGAACTGGCCGACCTGCGGGCCGCCGTGCATCGCTCCGCCTTCGAGGGCTCGGCCTTCTCCGAGGCGCGCTGGCACGCGATGGCGGCCGGTTCGCCGTACGCCGACGCCCGGTGCCTGCTCGGGTTCGACGAGGCCGCGAACGCCGTCGCCGCCGTGACGGTGTGGTCGGCCGGGCCCGGGCGCCCTGGGCTCATCGAGCCCATGGGCGTCCACAAGGACCACCGCGGTCGCGGCTACGGCAAGGCGATCTGCGTCGCCGCAGCGGCCGCGCTCCGGGAGCTCGGCTCCTCCGGCGCGATCGTCTGCACCCCGAGCTCCCTGGCCGGCGCCGTCGCCACTTACGCGTCCGCCGGATTCCGGCACCTCTCCGAGCGCCTCGACCGGCACCGAGAGGCGTGACCCGTCCCGGCGCGATCCGCGCCGTGGCCGAACGGCGGGGCAACGCGGCGGCACGCAGCGCCGCGGCCTCGCTCGGGCACGGCGGCCGTGAAGCAGCACCCGGACGGGGCCGCGCACGATCCACATGTGAGAGCATGTCGTCTGTTGCGGCGCGGTCGATTCGGAGGACGCATGTTCAAGACTTCCCTGGGCGAAGGCGCGGAACTGCGCCCCCTGCAGGCGGATTCGGCCGAGGAGTTCCTGGCCCACATCGACCGCGGACGCGAGTTCATCGGACGCCACGTCGCCCTCGCGGACACCGTCGCCGACCTCGATGCGGCCCGGAGGATCCTCGAGACCTACGAGCAGAAGGCCGCCGCGGACACCGGGCGAATCTGGGGCATCTGGGTCGACGGCACCCTCGTCGGCGGCGTCCTCTTCCGCGCCATGGACTTCCGGATGGAGACCGCCGAGGCCGGCTGCTGGCTCGAGCCCGCCGCCGTCGGCAAGGGCCTCGTGACCCGCGCGGTCACCGTGATCATCGACTGGGCGATCGAGGTCCGCGGCATCCACCGCGTCGACTGGTGGGCCTCGACCCGCAACGCCCCCAGCATCGCCGTCGCCAAGCGCCTCGGCATGACCAGGGAAGGCGTCGCGCGCGAGGCCTACCTCCACCGCGGCGTCCGCCACGACATGGAGATCTGGTCGGTCCTCGCCCCGGAATGGCGCGCCGCCCGCGACGCCTGACCCGGTGCGGCTACTCCAGTCGCAGCAGCCGGGCGCCGTGCGCCGGTACCCTGACGCGGACCCGGCCGTCCTCGATCGGGACGTCGGCGCCCTCCCACAGGTCGCGGACGCGAGTGCGTTGCGTGCAGCCGAGATCGGCCAAGTGGACCTCGAGGTCGGCCGGGTCGTCGCCGAGCCAGAACACCGCGCACGCCTCGGCGTCCTCGAGCTCGGCCTTCCAGATGACCAGCGAGTGGTCGCGGACGATCTCGCGGCTGCTGCGGCTCTCGAGCAGCGCGAGGACCTCGGGATTGCGCAGCAGTTCGAGCGTGTCGGACGGAGTGTCCGGGAGGTGCCCGCCGAACATCAGCGGCGACCGCATCATGCACCAGAGCGTGAGCATCGTGCGCTGCTCCTCGAACGTCAACCGCGACAACCGGTCCTCGCCGACGTGCGCGTGGATGCCGATGCGCCCGAGCGGCAGCATGTCGGCGTCGCCCCAGGCTCCCGGAACCTGATACGGCGCCCAGCGGGCCGCGCGCTGGAACATCTCCAGCAGCGCGCTCCAGTCGTCCCAGAGGTCGTCGGAGATGCGCCACATCTCCGCGTGCTCCCGAAGCGCGTCAAGGTGTGCGAACGACAGCGCCTTCCCCGGCGAGAGGCTCAGCACGATCGGGCGCCCGCACTTGTCGATCGCGCGCGAGTACGCGGCGATCTCGACGCTCTGCGTCGGCGGGTGGAGGACGTCGTCGAGCTTCACGAAGTCGACGCCCCATTCGGCGAACTGCGCGACCTGGGAGTCGTAATACGCCTGCGCGCCGGGCGCCGAATGATCGATCCCGAAGTTGTCCGGATTCCAGGTGCACGCGTTGTCGCGGTCCGCGATCTTCGACGCGGTCGTGTCGCCCCCGAGGACCGGGAGGTCGAGTTCGACCGCCTTCTTCGGGATGCCCCGCATCATGTGGACGCCGAACCGCAGGCCCAGCGCGTGAACGCGGTCGGCCAGCGCCTTGAACGACCCGTCCGATGCCGAGGGGAACCGGTTCGGCGCCGGGAGCTGCCGTCCCCACGCGTCGAGCACGGGGTCGGAGACCGCGTTGTAGTGGTGTTCGCCCGGGTTCGGTTCGTACCACTGGATGTCGACCACGATCGTGTCCCATCCGAACGGCTTGAGCTCGGCGGCCATGAACTCGGCGTTGGCGAGGACCAGGTCCTCGGTCACCGAGCTGCCGAAGCAGTCCCAGCTGTTCCAGCCCATGGGCGGACGTTTCGCGGCGTGCTTCCTGGCAGATGTCGACGTCATGTAGTCAACGTAGCCGTGATGGAGCGAACGCGAATCCTGCCCGCTTGGTCGTTCCTCCGGGATCCTTTGTTCGGCTAGCATCGCCCCTCGTGAAGTACGAAGCGGTGGTGGAGCTCGCGCCCCCGGGGATCTGGGTCGCCCAGGGGACCGCCCCGGCGATGGCCCGCGCCCACAGCCACGACGACATCGAGTTGAACGTCGTCACCAGGGGCGCCATCGAGTACCTGATGGGCGAGCGGCGCGTCCGCGTCGAGCAGGGCCAGTCGGCCGTCTTCTGGGCGAGTCTGCCGCACCGGCTGCTCGCGCCTCCGGGGGAGCCCGCCGAGGTCTGCTGGGCGCACGTCCCGCTCTCCACGGTGCTGACCTGGGACCTGCCCGCGGCCGACCTGCGCTCCCTCCTCGAGGGCCGGCCGGCCCTCGCGACCGTGCCGTCCGATGTGGATGCTTCCAGCGTCTGGCGGCGCTGGGGATCGGACTTCGCGGGCCGAGACGCGGATGCCGCCCTCCTGGAGGTGCAGGCCTTCATGCGCCGGACCCTGCGCGCCGCGCGGATGCAGCCGTCGGACACCGGACCGACCTCGCGCCCGCTCGAGATGGCGGCGTTCGTCATGGAGCGGTTCCGTGATCCGATCACCGCGGCGGACGTCGCGGCCGTGGCCCATCTGAACACTGAGTACGCCATGACGTTGTTCCGTAAGGCCTGGAGCATGACGATCGGCGACTTCCTGCTGCGCCGGCGCGTGGCCGAGGCCCAGCGCCTCCTCGCCACCACCGAGCTCGACTGCTCCGCGGTCGGCTACGCGGCCGGTTTCGGCTCGGGCAGCAACTTCTACGCCCAGTTCGCCAAGCTCGTCGGCACCAGCCCCGGCCAATACCGGGCCGCACTGCGGAGCGTTGAAGACGAGTCCGCTTGAAGGGCAGCGCCGTTGGAGCCGGTCGTTCCGGTGACGCCTCGTCCCGCCGCTGCGTGAGGTGCGCGCTTTCAGCGGTGTCGCCCGCCAAGGCGATAGCGGCTCTGCAGCCTCGCGAGAGGCCGGAGTCCTACTTAAGCGGTGGCGAGGAAGTCCAGGAGTTCGCGGCAGAGGATCGATCGGGTGCCGACACCGGTGAGCATGGCGACGTGCCCGCCGGGGCACCTCACGACTCGGGGCGGGCGGCGCAGGAGGTCGACGAGGGCGAGGCTCGCCGGTGGCGGCACGATGTGGTCGGTCGCGGCGACCGCGAGCAGGACCGGCACCTCGAGGCTTTCGAGGCGTGCCGGCCGGCCGTGCACCAGCCACCTTCCGCCGCTGAGAGCATTGCCGCGGGCGTAGTCGACGAGGTCGAACAGCAGCGCACCCGGAAAGGGCGTGTGCTCCCAGACCCACCGGGACAGCGGTCCCGCCACGGCTCGCCAGTTTCGGTTCCGCCGCCGTCGCCAGACCTGGCGGGCCGCGCGCAGTGCGATGGGGTGCAGCCAGTGGAAGCTCTCCCGGATCAGCGGGGCGGGCACCAGACCGTGACCGTCGAGGGCGAACACCGGGGGCAGCCGCAGTGAGCGGAGGATCCCGTCCAGGCGGCCGTCGACCGCCGTGTCGACCGACGGGGCGATCGCGGTGAGGGAGGCCAACCCGGTATCGCCGAGAGCCGCGTGCGTGCTCAGCGCCAGCGTGCCGCCCAGGCAGTACCCGACCAGATGCACCCGGGGCCGCCCGGTGCGGTCCCGGACCACCTGCTCGGCGAGCATCAGGGTGGCGGCGTAGTCGTCGAACCCGCGTCCGGCCTCGGCGGGCCCGGGGATGCCCCAGTCGAGCAGGTACACGTCGTGGCCCGCCGCGAGCAGCGCCGCGATGAGGCTGCGGCCCGGCGCCAGGTCGAGCACCCAGGAGCGGGTGACCAGCGAATGCACCATGAGGACGGGCGTCCCGGAGGCGCGGTCGCCGCTCGTGTATCGCTGGAGTGTCGCTGGACCGGATCGCCACATGACCGACGACGGTGTCGCCGGGACGCCCGACCGGTGCAGCCCCGCGGCGATGTCGACCACGTGCGGCCAACCGGCCACCGCCGCGAGCATTCGTGCGCCACCGGCTCGCAACGATCGACCCGTTCGCACGATCCGGTTGGCCCGCAGCAGACTCCGGTCGGTCGATACCAGGCGCCGCCAGTGATCACCGGGCCGGACGGTCATCGACGGGCCTGGATCGGGACACGCGGCGAGCGGCGGTCAATCGTTCTCACGCGGCAACGGTATCGGGCCTCGTCTATCGGTGATCGCTTCTCCCGCCGGCGAAGTCGGAGCCAGCCCACCCGCGGCCCCGCGCACGTCGGATTGAGATGGGAGCGCGAATTCCCTGCGCCCTCGATCGATGCCGCACGCTCGAGGCCCGACCGGATCCTGAAGGCTTACCGCCGGACGAGGACGTACCAGACCTCGGGGCGGCCGACGCTGCCGTAGTGCGGGCGCCGCTGCGCGATCCCGTTGTCGGCCAAGTACTCCAGATAGCGGCGCGCGGTGACTCGCGCGATGCCCACCGTCGTGGCGATGGCCGCCGCGGACAGTCCTTCGGCCGCGTCGGCCAGCGCGGCACTGATCGACTCCAATGTGGAGGCGCTGAGGCCCTTCGGCAACGGCCCCTGGCCGGGGGTGCGCAGCTCGGACAGCATCCGGTCGACATCGTTCTGGCCGCCGACCTCGCCGGGCTGGACGACCTGCTCCCGCCACGCCGCATAGGTCTCGAGCTTTCCGCGCAGCGTCGCGAACGTGAACGGCTTGAGCAGGTATTGCATGACGCCGGAGGACACGGCCGCGCGGACGACGGACAGGTCGCGCGCCGAGGTCACGGCGATCACGTCCACCGGGGCGCCGGCGGCCCGCAGCGCCGCGCACACCGCCAGGCCGTGCGTGTCCGGCAGGTAGAAGTCCAGCAGCACCAGGTCGACGGGGTTGCGGGAGCAGAACCGGATGGCGTCGTTGCCCGAATGCACCACGCCGGCCACGGTGAACCCGGCGACGCGCTCGACGTACGCCCGGTGGGCGTCGGCGGCCACCGGGTCGTCTTCCACCACGAGTACGCGGATCATCGGCTTGACGATATCGGTAGCCGCACGGTGAACACGGCGCCGCCGCCGTCGGAGGCACCTCCGTCGGGCGCACTGCCGTTGTCGACGTCGATGCTCCCGCCGTAGCGGCGCACCGCCTGCCCGACGAGGGCGAGGCCCAGGCCCCGCCCGGTCTCGGCGGCCGGCTTCGTCGACCACCCGCGCCTGAAGATGTCGGCCCGCTCGACGACGCCCGGACCGGTGTCGGCGACCCGCACGAACAGCTCGCCCGGCTCGGTCCTGACGGTGACCGTGACCTTCGGGGCGCGCGCGGCCGCGTGCTCGACCGCGGCGTCCATCGCGTTGTCGATGAGGTTGCCCAGGATCGTGATGAGGTCGCGTGCATCGACATCGGTGCCGGTGTCCTGCATGGCCGTGTCCGCGGTCAGCATCAGCTCGACGCCGCGCTCGCTCGCCTCGCTCAACTTGCCGAGCAGCAGCGCGGCCAGCACTGGTTCGGCCACCGAGCCGACGACCCGATCGGTGAGCTGCTGCGCGGTCTCCAACTCCGCGGTCGCCAGCGCGACGGCCCGGTCGACCCGGCCGAGCTCGATCAGCGAGATCACGGCATGCAGCCGGTTCGCGGACTCGTGCGCCTGGGAACGCAGGGATTCGGCGAACCCGCGAACCGTGTCGAGCTCCCCGCTGAGGTTCTGCAGCTCGGTGTGGTCGCGCAGTGTGACCGCGTTGCCCATGCCCCGGTCGCGGGAGCGCACCGGCACCGAGTTCACCAGCAGCACCCGGGTGTCGGTGAGGTGCAGTTCGTCCTCGCGCGACTCGGGCGAGGTGAACGCCGCCGCCAGGTCCTCGGCGAGGCCCAGTTCGGCGACCGGGGTGCCGCGCACGTCCGCGGGCATGCCGAGCAGGTCGAGCGCCGCGTCGTTGCACAGGACCACACGCCCGTCGCTGCCGACGAGGACGAGTCCTTCCCGGACCGAGTGCAGGATCGCCTGGTAGTACTCGAACATGTCGCGCAGCTCCGCCGGCGCGACGCCGCGGGTCTGGCGGCGAAGGCGGGCGCTCACCAGGTAGCTGCCGGCGACGCCGATGACGAGCACGCCGGCCGCCACTGCGGCCAGCGGGAGGAGCCGCTCGTTGAGCTCCGCCGTGATCGCCTCGATCGTGATCCCGACCGCCACCAGAGCGACGACCGCGGCGTCCCCGTCGAGGACGGGCACGACCGCGCGCATCGAAGGGCCCAGCGTCCCGGTGTAGGTTTCGGTGAACGTACGTCCGGCCAGCGCCTCCTCGGTGTTGCCGATGAACGGCTCGCCGATGCGGTCGGGGTCCGGGTGCGTGAACCTGATGCCGTCCGGATCCATGATCGTGATGAAGTCGACCCCGGTGTCGGTCCTGACCCGCTCGGCGAACGGCTGCAGCTCACTGCTGGGATCGGGTGCCGCCAGCGCGTCGGTCAGGCTCGGCGAGTCGGCGACGGTCTCGGCGACCGTGACGACCAGCTCCCGAGCGTTGTCGTCGGTGGCCCGTCGGGCGTCCGCGTAGGCGAGCGCCATCCCGCCGCCGACCAGGAGGACGACCAGGACGAGCTGCAGCACGAGGAGCTGCCGGGCGAGCGGCCATGGTTGCTTCACACCCCATGTGTACACGCGCCGCTAACGCGACCGTAATGAACAGAATAGTGACTGGCTTCACAGGGGCATGGAGACTTCTGTCGTTCACCGAAAATCCCTAAGGAGACGAAGATGTCTACCCCACCACCCCTGAAGCGCCGCCGCGACCGAACCCATTTCCTCTACCTGGCCGTGATCGTCGCCGTGGTCCTCGGCGTGCTGGTCGGCTTCGCGTTCCCCGAATTCGCCGTCCAGTTGAAGCCGCTCGGCACCGGCTTCGTCGCCCTCATCAAGATGATGATCGTCCCGATCATCTTCTGCACCATCGTGCTCGGGATCGGCTCGGTCACCAAGGCCGCGAGCGTCGGCAAGGTCGGGCTCATCGCCCTGGGCTACTTCCTCCTGATGTCCACGTTCGCGCTGGCCATCGGCCTGGTCGTGGGCAACCTCCTGAACCCGGGCTCGGGCATGAACCTCGATCCTGACGCGGCCTCCGCCGCGCAGGAGACGGCGGCCGAGGCCGGCGGCCACACCACCGTCGACTTCCTGCTCAGCATCATCCCCGAGAGCATGGTGTCCGCGTTCACTGACGGCTCGGTGCTGCAGGCGCTGCTGGTGGCGCTGCTCGCCGGGTTCGCTCTGCAGAAGATGGGCACCGCCGGCGAGCCGATCCTGCGCGGGATCGGGTACCTGCAGAAGCTGGTCTTCCGCATCCTCGCCATGATCATGTGGGCCGCGCCGATCGGCGCGTTCGGCGCGATCGCGGCCGTGGTCGGCGAGACCGGCTGGGACGCGCTGAAGAGCCTCGCGGTGATCATGCTCGGCTTCTACGCGACCTGCCTGGTGTTCGTCTTCTGCGTGCTCGGCGCCGTCCTGTGGTTCGGGGCCCGCGTCAACATCTTCAAGCTGCTGCGCTACCTCGGCCGCGAGTTCCTCTTGATCGTGTCGACATCCTCCTCGGAGTCGGCGCTGCCGCGCCTGATCGCCAAGATGGAGCACCTGGGCGTCAGCAAGCCCGTCGTCGGCATCACCGTGCCGACCGGTTATTCGTTCAACCTGGACGGCACCGCGATCTACCTGACGATGGCGACGCTGTTCATCGCCACCGCCCAGGGCCAGCCGCTCGGCCTCGCCGAGCAGATCTCGCTGCTCGTCTTCATGATCATCGCCTCCAAGGGCGCCGCGGGCGTCAGCGGCGCGGGCATCGCGACGCTCGCCGGCGGCCTGCAGTCGCACCGGCCCGAGCTGGTCGACGGCGTCGGCTTCATCCTCGGCATCGACCGGTTCATGTCCGAGGCGCGGGCCCTGACCAACTTCGCCGGCAACGCCGTCGCGACCGTCCTCATCGGGACCTGGACGAAGGAGTTCAACCGCGACCGGGCGAACCGGGTGCTCGCGGGGGACCAGCCGTTCAACGAGGCGACCTTGGTCGACGACCACATGCCCGCGGCGGATCCGGAACCCCCGAAGCAGGCGGCCCCGAAGGAGTCGGTCGCCGTCTGACGGAACGACGTCGAGGTGGTGCCCGGCCGGGGGCGCCGCCTCGATTTCCGCGACCGCGTCGCGGCCGCCGGGTCAGGCCCCCTCTTGGGCGAGTTCGCGCTCGCGCAGATTCGCCTCGGTGCGGGCCCGGATGTCGTTGCAGGCCTCGCAGACCGATGCGGGGACGAGGCCGACGCGGATCAGCAACGCGAAGATCTGGCAGCCCAGGCAGAACGCGAAGACGGACTCCAGCGTCGCGGCGGCGGCCAGCGCGCCGAGGACGATCCAGCCGGCCAGGTCGGCGTCGAAGACGAGCAGGAGCGCCGCCGAGGTGACGGCGAAGACCACGCCGATGCCCTGGGCGAAGCGCTTGGGCGGACCGGGGACGGGCTTGGCCCGGACCGGCAGTCGCGGCGTGATGACCCGGGTGACCAGCTGCCCGAGCACGCTGAGGGTCGGGCCGGTGGACACTCGGGCGATGAACCCGAGCGCGATGACGACCACAAGCCATTCGAGCTGGAAGGCCAGCGCGGCGAGGCTCATCAGCACGACGCCGGCCGCCACGAGCCGGGCGGAGACCTCGTTGACCGGGTTGGGGAAGCCGAACAGCTGTCGCATCGGGCGGATCACTCCATCAGGGCGGGCGGTGCGGGCGGGCATCCACATAACCCTAGTGCTTCAGTAGGAATATGCCAAATGCTCGTCCGGGATGCGGGAGGCCCGGCGCTTCCGCTCGTCTCCCGTTCGCCGACCGTTCCCCGCCCGGCCGCGTATAAATCGATGCATATCGATTTATTGAACGGTCGGGACCCTTGTCCTCCAGCGGATCCGTCCGGATAATTCAATTCGTTCCTGTTCACGCACGGGACATCGATCCATCGTCATCCCCTCATGGCGACTGGGGCCCTCACCCCTGGGAGTTCGTCGACGCGACTGATGCGCCGTACCCCGGTGCGCCGCCGTCCCTTCGGCGCGCGACCCCGGGCGACACCCCGAGGAGGCCGATCATGCGAAGTCGCATGAGAACGCTCATCGCCACCCTGTCCACCCTCGTCGTCGCCGTCGGCACCGCCGCGGTGCTCGGCGCCGCCTCGCCCGCGCAGGCGCAGACCTGCAACGGCTACGTCGCGCTGACCTTCGACGACGGACCCAACCCGAGCACCACCACCAACCTGCTCAACGCCCTCACCGCGAACAATCTGCGGGCGACCATGTTCAACACCGGCCAGCGGGTCTCCAGCAACCAGTCGCTCGCCCGCGCGCAGGTCACCGCGGGCATGTGGGTCGCGAACCACTCCTGGTCGCACCCGCACATGACCCAGTTGAGCACCTCGCAGATGGCCCAGGAGATCTCCAGTACTCAGCAGGCGATCCAGCAGGCCACCGGCGTCACCCCGAAGCTCTTCCGGCCGCCGTACGGGGAGACGAACGCGAACCTGAAATCGGTCGAGGCGCAGTACGGGCTCACCGAGGTCCTTTGGACCGTCGACTCGCAGGACTGGAACGGGGCGAGCACCGCGCAGATCGCGCAAGCCGCCCGCAACCTCCAGAACGGCGGCGTCATCCTGATGCACGACGCCTACCAGAACACGATCAACGCGATCCCGCAGATCGCCGCCGACCTGCGCTCGCGCGGGCTGTGCGCGGGGATGATCTCCCCGAGCACCGGCCGGGCCGTCGCCCCCGACGGCAGCGGCGGCGGCGGTGGCGGTGGCACTGGTACCGACCTGCTGCGGAGTACCTCCGCCGGGAAATGCATCGACGTGCCTGGCGGCAACACCGCCAATGGCGCGAAGGTCCAGCTCTACACCTGCTACGAAGGCGTGAACCAGCAGTTCACCTACACCGCGGCTCAGGAGCTGCGCGTCCTCGGGAAGTGCCTCGAAGCGCCCTCGGGCAGTAATGGAACGCAAGTGCAGATCAACGCGTGCGGCAACACCGCAGCGCAGAAGTGGACCTTCGGCTCCGACGGGACGATCCGCAGCGTCGGCTACGCGAACGTGTGCCTGGACGTCTACAGCTCGTCCGACGGCGCCCCGGTCCAGCTCTACAGCTGCTGGAGCGGCGACAACCAGAGGTGGACCAGAGTCTGACCACTGAGCTCCGGCCGACCCCGCCAGGGTCGGCCGGGCACCCTTCCCCGATCGGTCCGCTCCAGCCGCGTCCCCGCGCCGGCTAGCGCTGAATCCCGATCAGCGGGCGTTACGGGGCCACGTCGATGACCCCTGCGCCCGCGCCCTCGGTCACGTGGGTCTTCGTCTCGGACGAGGCCAGCGCCTCGTACTCGTACGGGACGGTGAAGTCCGTAGTGGACTCCAGGTGTTCGTGGGGTGTGTCCATGTAGGTGTTGTCGACCAGGTTCCAGTAGCCGGGCTCGTCGCTGCCGTAGAACCAGCCGACCGGTCCGTGGACGTCGCCGGACTCGCCGTCGACCGAGCCGCTGCCCACGTTCTCGAAGTAGTTGCCCTCCACCAGGACCTGTGCGCCCATGCGGGCGTTGATGGCGGTGTCCTCGACGTTGTGGAAGTAGTTGTTGAGCATGTGGACCTGCGAGCGGCGGATGAGCGGCACGCGCGAGTTCAGGTTCTCGAACCAGTTGTCCGCGTAGGTGATGTAGTCGCCGTTCTCGCCCTCGTCGTCCGAGCTTGCGGTGAGCATGGTCTTCCACGAGTCGTGCAGGTGGTTCCACGAGACGGTGATGTACCGCGACTCGCCCTTGATGTCGATCAGGCCGTCGTAGTAGTCCTTGTCGACGTCCGGGTACTCGTTGTAGAGCTCGTTGTGGTCGATCCAGACCTGGGAGCTGGCGTTCTGGACCCCGATGCCGTCGCCTTCGCCCTCGCTCACGTTGTGGATGACGAGGTTGCGGATGACGATGTCGTGCGCGCCGGAGACGTTGATCCCGACGCCGTCGAGCACGCCCGCCTCGCCGACCCCGAGGATCGAGACGTGCTCCACGTCCTTGACGTCGATCTCCTCGGCCCCGGTGTCATCAGCGGCGATCGATTCGTCCACATAGACCACCAAACCCTCGCCGGAGGCGTCCTGGTGCTCGCCCAGCAGCTCGGCCAGCGCATCGCCGGGGGAGGCGGCGCTGCCGGGCCAGTACTCGCTCAGGACGACCTCGTTCACGGTGTCGGCGCCGAACCCGCCGGCGGTGCCGCCGTTCATGGAGGCGTAGCCGACGGGTTTCGAGGTGTCGACCGGGGCTTCGGTCGCTTCCTCGGAGGGTATCGCGGTCGGTACGCCGATCTCGGGCGACTCGGTGGGTTCGCCGCTCGTGGGTGCCTCGGTCGGTTCGGCCGGAGCGGCCGTCTCCTCGCCGGGGCCGTCGTACACGAAGTACACGACCGAGCCGATGGCGAGTACGCCGATCGCCGCTGCGGCGATGATCGCCTTCCGCCGCTTGGGCACGCGTCTGTCCGGGGCGTCCTGCATGAGATCCCGTTCTCCTTGAATATGCCGGGCCCGCGCAGCGCTTGGAGGCGCTGGGCGTCCGCACCCAGGACGCGCGAACCGGCGCCCTGCGTGGAAGCAGGGCGGGGGCAAGGGAGACGAGGGGACGGAACGCGCCGTTGCGCAAGCGTTTGCGGGGAGCGTAACCGCGGTATCGCCCCAGGTCAATACCATTTCCGTGCACGCCAGGTCACGCCACGCCACATCAGTCGCACCGGTCTGGTGCCTGTCTGTGAGCCAAGGCGAGGCGGCCATCCTCCAAGGAGGGTGCCTGCTCGCGGTGCCTGGCCCCGTTGTCCGTCCGCCGGACGAGTGATGATGATGGGACACAGCGGCTTTCCTGCCAGGGCGTGTGGTATGCCGCAATCCATACGCCGCCTGCTCGCATACCGTGGTATGCGATGATGAGAACCGAATTGTCATCACTGCATCGAACGGGTGGCCCGGATTGAACGGACCCGACAACCCGCCTCTGAGCGGGTACCCCGACGCCGAGACCATCGGGCTCCGTATCGAGGAGATCGAGTTCGAGGGACTCCACATCAGAATGACGATGACCCGCGCCATCCGCATCGTCCAGCTGTGGGAAATGGTCGACGGCCAACCCGTCGGCTGGATCGGCAACGTCTTCCGCATTGACTCTGAGCCCCCTTGCATCTACCTCGGCCACCGGTACGAGGCTGTCCTCGCCCGGCCCGAGCGCCACGCTCTCGCTCGACTCGCCGCCAAGCGCTGGAAGTTCTAAAGCCCGCCCGTCCGGCGTCCTGCTCAGGGAGGCACTCGCAGGAATCGAGGGATTTCACTCGATCGAGTGAAACCGATGAGGAGTGGCTGGGGAACGACGAAGGCGCGCGGGGCACCCCGCGCGCCTTCCAGGTCGTCTGACTTTGGGATCAGGCCTTGTAACCGATGCCCGCCATCAGGATCCGCTGCCACGGTTCCAAATCCTCGGCGGCCGTGAGCTCCCTGTCGGGTTCACTGGGGAACCAGCGGGCCAGGAAGTCCAGCCCAGGCCGGACCAGGGGCAGGCCCAGGAAGTGCTCGGTGATCCGCTCGGGCGTGCGGATCCAGCCGTTTCCGAGGCTTTCGAGTCCGGCCTGCTCCATGCCCTTCTGGAGCGGTTCACCGGTGTCGACGAAGTCGGTGATGAACAGGTACGACCCGGAGGGGCAGGCGTCCAGGAGGGTCCGCACCCACTCGTCGGGCTGCTCGTCGTCGTGGAAGTGCATGTGGAGGCCGACGACCATCAACCCGATCGGGCGGGTGAAGTCGAGCATCTCCTTGATCTCGGGGTGGTCCAGGATGTCCTGGGGGAACCGCAGATCAGCCGTCACCACAGTGGTCGACTTGTTGGCGGCCAGCAGGGCACGGCCGTGCGCGAGCACGATCGGGTCGTTGTCCACGTAGACGACCTTGGCGTCGGGGTTGACCGCCTGGGCGACCTGGTGGGTGTTCTCCATCGTGGGGATGCCCGCGCCGATGTCGAGGAACTGGTCGATGCCCTGCTCGGCCATGAACCGCACGCCCTTGGACAGGGCCGCGCGGTTCTCCTTGGCGACCTTGCCGGAGTCGGGCACGTACTTGAGATAGGCGGCCGCCCCTTCGCGGTCGGCGGCGAAGTTGTCCTTCCCGCCGAGGAGCGCGTCGTAGACACGGGCGATGGTCGGCCTGGAGATGTCGAAGTCGGGCGCGTATTCCGCGTTCTCTGCCATCGGCTCATCCTCTGCGTCGAAGGAACGATGCGCACATCGTACGACCTCGGTCACAATGGCGGGCTTCGGGTTTGCCCCTCTTGAGCCACTGTATGCCCACTTGGAAACTATCGAATCATGAGGCACAGCAAGCACTTGCGATGACGACAATCCATTGGGGCGTGCGATCGAATGGGAGACGCCTCACGAGCGCAGCCCAGATCGGCGCGAGGCGCCAAACGAGTTCCGGCCGAGGCTTGACTCTCAGGTAACCGGAGCCCATAGCTTTGTCGGCATGAGTCATCGCGAACTGCTCAGCATCGGCGAGTTCTCCGTCAAGACGGGCCTGTCGATACCGGCGCTGCGCCACTACGACGAGGTCGATCTGCTGCGACCGGCCCGGGTCGATCCCGGCACCGGCTACCGGCGCTACCGGCTCGACCAAGCGGCACAGGCGACGCTGATCCGGCACCTGCGATCAGTTGACCTGCCCATCGACCAGATCCGGACCCTGCTGGCCGACCAGAGCGGACCGGATGCCGTCGCGGTGCTGCACGCACACCGCGAGCGGCTCCTGGAGCGGGCTCATGCCATCGCACGCCTGGCCGAGACCATCGGCCGGCACTACGAAGAAGGGACCAACATGGAGATGATGAAGGAGGACCGGGTGGTACAAGTGACCGTTCCGGCTCGGAACCTCGAAGCGACCGTCAAGTTCTACACCGAGGCGTTCGGCCTCGAATACGACCAGAGCATCGCCTCGTTCCAGTTCGGGGCGTGGGAGACCGACTCGTTCTTCCTGCTGACGCTCGATGAGTCGGCGGGAGCGGGCGGCCAGTTCGGTCCCGCGATGTTCGGACTCTACGTCGACGACCTCGACGCCGCTCACGCGGCCGCGCTCGCCGCGGGAGCCGCACTCGTCCAACCGCCCTTCGAGACCGACTACGCGCCCCGCCGATCCGTGGTCGCCGATCCCAGCGGCAACCGCATCTCGCTCACCCAGCGCTGACTCGCGACTCCGGAGGAAGCCCGATCACCTTCCTCCGGAGCACTATGCGATGGGGGCTGATGACGGCTCAGGCGCTCACCTCGCCGGTCGACCAGGCCCAAGCGGCGATTTCGACGCGGTTGCGGACGCCCAGGCGGCGCTGCACGTTCGCCAAGTGGTTCTTGACGGTGCCGGTCCTGTTGAAGAGTTCGGCGGCGATCTCCGCGTTGGTGAGGCCACGGGCGACCAGGCGGGCCACTTCGCGCTCGCGTTCGCTCAGCGGCTCGGCGATGGCCTCCCACCAGCGCCGCCGACCTGCACGATCTGCGGCGAGCACTGAGACCGGGGGAGTGCTTCACGAAGTCGCGGGCTCGCCGCAGGCCCTCACGCACTTCCCATCAGCAGCAGCTGATCAGGGTCGGCGCGCAGCAGGAGCGCACTAGAGCCGCTGCGACGTCGGCAGGTCGAGGATGCCGTTGCCGTCGAAGACGGCGGCGGCATCATCGCCTTGACGGGTACTATCGCGCCGGTCACCGGTGCGCAGCAAGCCTCCACGATCGAAGGAGTTGCACAACGATGAAGGTGGTCAACCTGCTGATCTCCGACATGCGGTGTCGCGGCGCCGTCGTTCGCATCCTTGAAGAGGTGAGCAGGTGACGTACCTGGCTATCGTGCGGCACGGTCAAACTGAGTGGAACCGCACCGGCGTCTTCACCGGTTGGGCCGATGAGGGACTCACCGAGGAGGGGCGCCTCGACGGCCAGGCGGCCGGGATGGCTCTGGCCAAAGCCGGTGTGCAGTGGGACACCGTCTACGTGTCTACTCTGCGCCGGTCGGTGGAGACAGCGACCGTAGCTTTGGCTGAGCTGAGCCACCGTCCCACTACGCACATCGTTGACTGGCGCATCAACGAACGTCATGTCGGCGATCTGGAAGGTGCGCTGCGTGCAGATCTGGCCGCGACTCACGGTGTGGACAGAGTGGACCAGTGGCGTTGGGGCGATGAGCGTCCTCCGCTCATTGATGTCGACGACCCGCGCCAGGCAGTGCATCGGTCACGCCACCCTGAGCTAGGAATGTCGATTCCCCGCGGTGAGTCGCTCTCCGATGTCATGGCGCGGGTGCGGCCATGGCTTACCGAAGCGCAGGAAGCCGTTGCGGCGTCGGTCAACGTTGTGGCCTTCACCCATGGCACTACATTTCGTGCGATCCGTGCGCTAGTCGAGCGCGTTGCGCCGGAAGACGCGCATCAGATGCGCCCGGCCAACGGAAGCCTCGTGCTGTACCGATTTCCTAGTCTTCCTGTCGCACAAGGGTAAGGGACCGGCATGGTCTCGGCGATCGGCCTCGCGGCGACACTGCTGGGAGCCCTGCTCGTCCTCCTCGCCGCAGTCTGGCGGTTGCGCAATCGGACGGAACAGCTCCGCTGACCCCAAGGCGGTCCCTTCTTGGAGCTGAGGGTTGCCGGTCGCGGTGGTGTTCCTGGTGGTTCGGGTGTAGTCAAGTTGCGCTGCTGAACTGAACCGCAGCGATCGGCGACCCTCGGCGCTAAGAGACCGTTTGGTTCAGGTCCGAGCGCAGCCGCCCGGCCGAAGACGTAGTAGATGCCGGCACTCGGACAGGCTATCGTCAGTTGGCCTCCGACCGAGGTCGGAGACTTGCACCTCACTCGTTTCCGACCGCTGGGGGAGGGTCGTCTCGCGGCGGTGTCCGCGGCTGACGGGGTAGGAGCAGGGTGCGGTCGTCGACCGGCGGCCGCACCGTTTCGGGCGTTTGCTTGACGAGGCCGCGGGGGCGTCGAGTCAGGAGCACGGTCGCGTCGCTCATCGGCTGCCCGTAGCTCCTCAGAGGAGAGGGCGCGGGCGGATTGCCGAACTGCCGTGGCAGTTGCAGTGTCGCATCGATCGACTTGGGAGCGGCCGGTTCGGCTTTGGCGGGGAGCACGACGAGCGGGTTGAACAGGAATCCACGGCCGATTCGGTCCAGAAGCGGGTGCAGCAACGTGCAGATCGCGATTACCAACGCGGTCAATACGACCGGATAGCCGAGCGCCGTCGGGTGGTTCGCCAGCGCGTCCTCGATTCCGGTGCCGCGCACGACTCGGTCGATCGCTGCCAGGGGCAGCATGTGGAGGACGTAGATCGGGAGCGTGTTTCTCCCGATCCTGAGCAGTGGCGATGAAGCTCGTGGGAGCCACCGGTCGAACAGGACGCACCAGGACAGGCCGGCGTACACGGCCGCCAGGCACAGCAGTGTCCAGACGCCGAACCAGGCACGTGCGTCCAGGTACCCCACTGCGCCGAGGCCGACGGCGAAGGCCGCACCCGCCGCCAGGGCTTTCCATACGCCGACCGAGCCCGCCACGCGGGTGACGAGGTCTCGTAGACGTACGCCTACAAGGAAGAACACGAGGTTCTGGATGACCTGCCACAGATTCCCCAGGCCGTCCGGCAGGATGCCGGTACCGGCGACCGCCGCCGCGGCGAAGGCCGCGCCGAGGACGAGCGGTGCGGGGGCGTTCCTGGTGGCACGGGCGATGGCCAGGTACCAGCCGAGGGCGAGCAGGTACCAGAGGTTGGTGGGGCTGATCGTCAGCTCGGCGAGGTATTCGAGCACGTTGTGGGCTCGGGCCGTGTCGAAGTCCGGGGCGATCGCCCACAGCGCGAAGGTCTGGATCGTCAACCACAGGGCGTACAGGCTGAACAGCAGCGCCATGCGGCGGCGGGTCCGGCTCCAGTCGGCGGAGAACACGGCCCCGGCGGCGAAGACACCGGAGATCAGGAAGAAGAGCGGCATCCGCAGCGGCAGCAGCTGCGCACTGGACACCGCCCAAAGGGAGGCGAGTCCTTGCGCCGGTCCCCAGTCGACGAAGTGGGCGTGTTTGGTGATGACGTGCCAGAGGATGACGAGGATGATGCAGATGCCCTTTGCAAGGTCCGCCCATCCTGCACGTGAGCGACGGTTCATGCAGGTGCGGCCGACGCGTGCCGGTGCCGGTCGGCGCGGTCGTGCATCGGCGCCAGGCCGGCGCCTTCGAGGTTGTGCGTCGGCACGGTGGTCGTCATGTGAGTTCGATTCCGTTAGTAGGGGGCGAAGTCAGCGCGAAGCGGCGATACCAACCGTCGACAGTGGAGTGTTGAGGGGCAGACTGCACGGCAATGTCCACGGCTTGTCCCCGGATCTCGTTGAAGGCGAGCCGATTCGAGAGGTTTCTCCGTCTTTCGCTCAGAAACCTACAAGCGCTGGATGCTACCGGCAAGTGCATGTTCGTTACTCATACAATTACCGCCATGCAACTGGATTTGAATCTGCTCACGGCTCTGGACGCACTGCTCGAAGAAGGAAGCGTCGCCGGGGCCGCCGCTCGCCTCCACGTCACCGCCCCGGCGATGAGCCGCTCACTAGGCCGCATTCGCAGGGCCACCGGCGATCAGATCCTGGTCCGCGCCGGCCGCCACATGACGCCCACGACCCGTGCCGTCGCCATGCGCACCGAGGTCCACGCCCTGGTGCAGCAGGCCCATCAGCTCCTCTCCGCGCAGACGACGCTCGACCTCGCGACGCTGGACCGGGTCTTCACCGTCCGCTTGCACGACGCGCTCGCCACCACTTGCGGGGCCGCACTGGTAGCCGCGGTACGCGGCGGGGCCCCGGGAGTGCGGCTGCGCCTCACCGCCGAACTCGGCAGCGACTCCCCCGAACTGCGCCGAGGAGAGGTCGACCTCGCCACCAATGCCGGCCCGCCGTCGCTGCCGGACACCCGCCACCGGCTCATCGGCTGCGACCCGCTCATCCTCGCCGTACGACCCGGTCATCCCCTCATGAGCGAACCCGTCACGATCGAACGCTACGCGGCGGTCGAACACCTCACCGTCTCACGGCGCGGACGCCTGTACGACCCGATCGACGACGCCCTGAGCTCGCTCGGGCACCGGCGACGGGTCGTCGCCTCGGCACCGAACATCGCCATCGCCCTCCAACTCACCCGAGACACCGACCTCGTGGTCGCCATGCCCGACAGGACCACCCGTGCCGCCCGCGAGCACTTCGGCCTGGCCGCACTGGCACTCCCGCTCGAGCTGCCCTCGATCCCCCTCCACCTGTTGTGGCACCGGCGCCATGACAGCGACCCCGCCCACATGTGGCTCAGGGACGTCACGGCCCGCGTCCTCGGTGACCAGCTCTCGACGGGCGGGGATTAGCCGGCCGTGTCTGGCGGCGGCGACCAGTTTCGGTGTATGTCTCGCGTGAGACAGGATCGATTCACCGAACCGGGCCCCAAATGCTCTCTAAGAACGGGACAGCCTTCAGAGAACCGTCGAGCGCGGCGGGGAACAAGCCGGTTCGGCGAGCTTGCTCCAGGCGGCGGTTTAGAGGATGATGGCGGCGGCGGTCTTGACCAGGACGAGCACCATCGCGGCGAATGCCGCGACGGCGAAGACGCGCCCAAGGTTGCGCCTGCCGGAGCGGTAGGCGATCGCAGCGAGGACCACCGGTCCCCCCACGAGGCCGACCGACGCAGCGACCTCCTTGAGGACGTTGGCGATCGGAGCGTGGCTCCCGCAGTACCGGTCGACTGCCGCGGTGCAAGAGTGGGCGTCGAGGAACAGGGCCGGAGCCGCGCAGAGCCAGATGAAGGAGAACAGGACGCAGGCCGGTGCATTCCGCTGGCCGCGCGGTGTCAGCGCCAGCCAAGCGGCGGCTGCGATCAGCGGTCCACCCACGAGGACCGGGACCAGCCACAATGCGTTCCGGGCCGTCAATGCGGGGTTCGACTCCGCACAGCCCGCCGGCGCGTCCGGGGCTATGCACAGCGCCGCTTCCGACATCACCAACTCGCCCAACGTGCACATCCAGACGATGCTGAGCACGAGGACGAAGAGCACCTGAGCGGCCAGGAGCGTTCGGGCTCTGAGGGGTGCAACCACGATTCCACCATATTGGACCCTCGCCACCATCCCCTGCCCGGGCCAGTCTCGCTGCGGCGCTGATCTTTGAAGACACCTTGCTCCGCCGACCGGGGTGTTCGGCTTCTCTCGGCCACTAGGTGAGCACGCCGTCCGCGAGTTCATCACTGACGCTGGGCGACCCACCGAGGCTGGCAGACCCTCTGAGGCGGCGCGGATTCGGATGCCTCAGGGTCGCCAGCCTCGTGCGAGAGTCAAGCGGGCTCGTCTCGGGGATCGGCTAGCGGAGGGTCCATTGCTGGTTCGATCCGCCGGTGCAGATCCACAGGATGATCTCGGTGCCGTTGTTGGTACCGCCACCGAATGCGTCCAAGCAGAGGCCGTTGTGGACGTTGGTGATGGTGCCGTCGGCGTTGACGTTCCAGAGCTGGCTCGTACCGCGCGAGCAGTCGTCGATCACGGCCTTGGTGCCGTTTGCCGTTCCCGAGTCCTTCGCTTCGAGGCACTTGCCGTTCACTTGCAGCTCGCCGGAGGCGGTCTGGGTGAACGTCTGGTTGGCGCCCCCGTTGCACTTCCACAGCACCGCTTGCGTCCCGTTCACCGTCCCCGTGCCGGGGAGGTGCACGCAGCGCTTCGAGGCCGCGCCCGCGATCTCGCCGACGATCGGTTCGGCCGAGACGAGCCCGAAGAAACGGAGCGTCTCGAGGAGCCGGTGCGGCACGCTGTGGTCGACGCCTTCATAGCTGACCGCCTCGACCAGGGCTTGGCCGCCGATGGTGCCGTAGCGGGTGCGGGTCGCGTTCGGCTCCGGGTGGTCGGTGAACTCCGCGACCTGGTCGGTGCCGTGGACGTTGGTCCACTGGTCGATCTGTTCTTGGAAGTTCGGGTAGTAGAGCGCCTGGTCCTCGGTGCCGTGGAAGATCTGCATGCGTGGCCACGGCCCGTCGTAACCGGGGTTGGCGCTGCGGACCGCGTCGCCCCATTCCTGCGGTGTGCGGTCGATCATCCCGGTCGCGCAGGTGCTGTTCCACTCCGAACCGTCCGTCGTCGCGAAGCAGGTGAACGGCACACCCGCGTAGACCGACCCGGCCTTGAACACCTCGGGGTAGACCCCGAGGAGGACGTTGGTCATCATCGCGCCCGAGGAGATGCCGGTGGCGAAGACCCGGTCGGGGTCGCCGCCGAGTTCGTCGATGGCGTAGTCCACCATCGACTTGATGCTGACCGAGTCGCCGCCGGTCCCCGAGAGGGAGGCCTGCGAGGCGACGTCGAAGCATTTGCTGGCGCGGGTGACCGACGGGTAGACCACGATGTAGCCGTACTGGTCGGCCATCTCGTCGAACTGCATCCAGTCGTAGAGGTTGGTCGCGGAGCCGGTGCACCAGTGGTTGGAGACGAGGATCGCCGGGTTCGGTCCGATGTTGTCGGGCACGTACACGTACATTTCGAGGTTGCCGGGGTTGTCCCCGAACTCGGTGATCTGGGTGAGCTGTGCGGCATGGGCTGCTTTGGGGGCCATGAAGACCGCCAGCGCGGACGCCAGCGTGAGCGCGACCGCGAAGACCGCGGCGGCACTGCGGCGCCATTGGTGGACTGCAGTCATCGAAAGGTTCCTTCCTTGTGATCAGGGGACGCGGGCCCGGCGCCGTCCCTTGCGCCGGACCCGCGTTCAGGGGGGTTAGGTAGCCGTGCCGGTCACTGTCGTGCCGGTCTTGGTGACCGTGTAGGCGACGGTGTCGCTGCCCCACCAGTGGAAGGTCAGGGTGGCGGGCTCGCCCTCTCTGAGGGTGTCGAGGAACGCGGTGTTGAGGATGATCGTGCCTGCTTCGTAGTCGTAGATGAAGCTGTGGCCGAACTCCTGGAACGGGGTCCAGGTCGCGGGCCCGGCGTTGGTGCCGTCGGCGTACCTGGCCTCCATGGTGGCGAGGTTGTCGCCGTTGAACTCGGTCGGGATGTCGAACGAGGTCGTCGTTCCGGTCGCGTCCGAGAGCACGGGCTGGTCATTGGATTTGATGTAGATCCGCCACGGCGATCCGGCCGAGAAGCGGGCCTCGACAATGGCGTTGACGCCGTAGGCGCGGTCGCCGGCGAGGCGGGTGAGGGCCGCGGCGGTCAGGGTGAGCGTGTCGCCCGAGACCGTGTAGTCGGTGCCCTCGGAGAGTTTCACATTTCCCTCCCACAGGCCTTCGAAATCAAGGCCGTTGCGGTTCAACGTGAGCGACTCGTCGGTGATGGTCCCGGACTGCTCCAGGTAGATCCGGTCGAACGAGGTCGTACCCGAACGCGAGGTCACTTCCGTCTGGAGACGCTCGGCGATGTACGGGTCGCGCCATTCGAGGGTCTCGCGGTTGAGGAACTGGCCCGCGTCCCACAGCATCGTCGTCAGTTCGTTCTCGCGGGCCTGGAACTGCAGGTCCTCGAAGAACTTCAGCATCTCGCCCTGCTCGATCCGCTCGGGCGACCAATGGGAGTAGTTGAACACCGCCCACTCGCCCACGATCACCGGGATGCCGTTCGCCACCAGCGTGTCGTGCGCCCGCTGGAAATAGCCGGCGAGGTCCTGTTGGACCTGTTCGTTGTAAGTGGTGAAACCGGCGATGTTCACGGTGAACGGCCAGAAGCCGTAGTAGTGGATCGTCGCGGCGACCATCGGGTCCTCAAGGCCCTCGATCATGGTCTTGAGCGGGTCCAGGCGCACCTGCTCGGCGTTGGTGTGCAGCGAGGGCAGGATCAGGAGCCGGTCGCCGTTGTTCCCGCCCGAGTTCCGCACGACGTCGTAGAACGCCTGGTTGAGCTCCGCGTTGTACACGTCGCCCTCCTCGAGGGAGACGCCCTCGAACGCCGGCTCGTTGTTGCTCTCGAACGACAATCCGGCCGGGTAGTCCTTGAACCGCGTCGCGATCTGCGTCCACATCGCCTCGAACTTGGCCATCACGTTGTCGTGGTTGCTCGGCAGCTGGTCGATCCACATCCACGAGTCGTGGTGGATGTTGAGCATGACCTGGAGGTCGTTCGCGAGCGCCCAGTCGACGACTTGCGCGACGCGCTCCATGCGCTCAGGGGCGATCGTGTAATCCGGGCTCTCGCCGGTGAACTCGTCCCAGGTGACCGGCAGGCGGATCGAGTTGTAGCCCGCCGCCTTCACCGTCTGGAGCTGCGCCTCGGTGATCATCGGGTTGCCCCAGTTGGTCTCGCCGCCGAGCGAGTCGAGGGTGTTGCCGACGTTCCAGCCCGGCTGCATGGCGGCGACCTGCTCTTCAGCGTTGGCCCAGCCGGTCGACGGCTCGCCGACGGTGCCGTCGCAGAGGCGGCCGTTGAGGCGGAACCCGGTCGGGTCGGTGTTGGCGCCGGTCCAGGAGCCGGTGAACCCGAAGGAGGTCGAGCCGCCGGTCGCGAGCTTCGCGTTGTAGCCCAAGGACTCGACCTTGGCCGCATCGCCCGCGCTCTTGTCCTTGGCGCTCCACAGTTTCGTGACGCGCTGGCCGTCGGGCCAGGACCATTCGAGGGTCCAGCCGTCGATGGGGTCGCCGAGGTTGGTGACCTCGACATTGGCGTTGAAGCCTCCCGACCACTGGCCGGTGACCTGGTAGCCGACCTCGCAGCCTTGGGCCGCTTGGGCACTGACCGCCCCGAGGGGGCTGGTGGCCAGCAGAGCGAGGGCGGAGGCGGCGATCACGCCGAGGCGCAACCGTCTCCTTTGCCCGGTAGTGGGATTCATCTCGAGACTCCTTTGTCGGAAGGGGGGAATCCGGAAGGGTGCGGGGATCGGAGTCTGGGGCAGGCCGCCCCGCAGGGCGGGGCGGCCTGCTCGTTCAGGCGATGTCGCCGTAAACGATGCCGCGGGCGGTGAGGTAGACGCGGCCGTAGATGTTCGGGTCGCCGGTGATGGCGGACCCGGCGAAGCCCCACTGGTGGGCGTCGTCATTGATGCGAATCCAGGTGGTGCCGCAGTCGATCGAGCGGAAGATGCCCTCCTGGCCTTCGACATCGGCCGAGATGTAGATCGCCGGGTAGCCCCTTCGCGAGGCGGCCTTGCCGAAGCCGACGCCGATCGCCAGGTCGACCGCGGCGATGCGGGTCCAGGTGGTGCCGCCGTCCTTGGAGCGCCACAGGCCGGTCGCGACCTCGGCCTTGTCGCTGCGCCCGCAGAGCCAGACGTGGCCCTTGTTGCCGGGTGCGACGCGGAAGTCGTCGACGCCTTCGGCGGGCAGGCCGGTGGCCCCGGTGTCGGCGAAGGTCTTGCCCGCGTCGTTACTGCGGAAGAACTTGCCGCCCGAGTAGGCGTATACGACCGAGGCGTCGACGCGGTCGGAGCGGACCCGGGCACCGGCGGGGAGCCCTTGGACCGACTGCCACGTTTGACCGCGGTCAGTGCTGTAGAACGGGGTCTTGTCGGTGTTGTTGGGGGACCACACGATCACCTTGGCGTCGGCGGTGATCGCGACGGTGCCGCCGCTGCCGTTCTGGACACCCGCGGGTCGCGTCGCGTCCTGCCAGGTCTGGCCGCGGTCAGTGGAGACGGTGACGTGGCCGGCGGTGTCGCTGTGGACGTCGCCGCTGCCGACGATGACATCCGGGTCCGAGGCGGCGTAGTCGAGGCTTTGGCCGCCCCAGCCGCCGTGGAACATCCGCTCGGCCCGGCCGAGGTCGGTGTGGACGAACCCGTTGACGTCGCCCATGGCCGAGACGAGCGTCCCGCCGAGCGCCGCGAGGTCGCGGACCCAAGTCATCTCGATGCCTTCTGCCCGCACTCCCACGGTGAACCGGTCTACCGGGAGCGCGACGCGTTCGCCGGCCTCGTTCTCGCCGATCAGTTCGCCCTGGGTGTCCCACTGCGTCAGGCTCTCGGTGCCCCAGATGGTGGCGCCGGTGCCCCACATGATGCGGTCGGAGTTGTGCGGGTCGATCGCCAGGCCCTCGATCATCCAGCCGTGCTTGACCGCGTACGAGGCTCCGTTGTCGGTGCCGCGCCAGTCCAGCCACGGCGAGTCCGTGCTGTCCATGACGAACCGGTCGGTGCGCACGTTCTCGCTCACCAGGTCCCAGCTGAGCGACCAGGTCGCGCCGGAGTCGGTGGAGCGGAACAGGATCTCGTCAGGGCCCCAGTTGTTGCACGTGGACGCCATGAGGGTGCCGGGGTTCTGGCGGTCCACGGTGACCGCGCCGAAGCCGGGGACGGGGCGGCCCGGGTTGTAGGGCGGGGTGATGTCGGTCCATTCGCCGGTCTGGGTCGACAGGCGCTGGATCCGGCCGCCCCGGCCGGATGCGGGACCGCCGTTGTAGGGGCCGGGGTCCCAGCTGGTGATGACGTACAGGTAGCCGTTCGTGTTGTCCACAGCGGACTGCTTGGGGATGGTGCGGTTCCCGTCCGCGTTGCCGAGCGCCTCGGCGGCTCCGGGGACGGCCTGCCAGGTGGCGCCGCCGTCTTCGGAGACGTACAGCGGGTCGGCCGGGTCGGCCACGCCCACATAGATCTTGCCGCCGATCTGGTCGAAGTCGATCCAGATGACGCCCTGGTTGTCGGAGAGGTACTCGTTGTCGGGGTCGACGACGAAGTTGCCGGGGTTCGGGAAGGATTCGACCTTCGCCCAGGTGCGGCCGTAGTCTTTCGAGCGCCAGAGGCCGTTGCCGGAAGGGGCTCCCAGGTACAGCTCGGCGTTGTCGGCGGGGTTGACGGCGAGGCGTTCGCCCATGCCGCGCCCGGGCATGTTGCCGCCCTGCTTGAACGGCAGCTCGGCGACGCCCCAGGTCTCGCCCCTGTCGTCGGAGTACAGGACCGCGCCGTTGTTGCCGTCCCAGCTGATGGTGTAAGCCCCGACCGCGGCGTAGACGCGGTCGGTCTCGACCGGGTCGGAGGCCATCGAGACCACGTACTGGTAGCCCCACTTGTCGCGGGATACCCAGTCGGTCAGCGGCTTCCAGGTCCGCGTCTCCTCCTGCCACCGGAAGGCGCCGGCGACGTCGGTGCGGGCGTAGATCAGGTTCGGCTCGGTCTCGTTGAAGACGATGCCCGGCACGAAACCGCCGCAGTTGACCACGACGTTCTTCCAGGAGTAGGCATCGCCGCCTTGCGGGCCGGGTTTGGCGAGGACCGGGGCGGGCAGGGCGCTGGCCGCGACCGCTGCCGCGCCGAGCGAAGTGGTGAATGTGCGTCGTCGCATAAAGTACTCCCTTGTGGACAATAGATTAGGGATCGACCTGCGCGGCGGTGCGACCGCGCAGGTCTGCTTTGTTGTGCTGCGAAGGGTCGGGGGGTCGACGCATCGAGGAATGCAGATCTCTGAAGTACTGTGCAGCACAGTACGCAACAACCGTCGAGTTTGTCAACCGACAGGATTAAGTTGCTGGGCGTTGCACCTGAGTTGAGGGCAAATCGCCTCGCACCCTTCACACATCCACTCAAGCGTCCTTGGCCGATTTAGTGTGATATGAGGGGTATGGACATTGACTTTGTAATGTGATTGTATTAATGTATCGATGGTTTTAGATGCGTGGACTTCGCAAAGCTGAAGCCGAGTTCCTCGAGAAAGGCGTGTCCTTCATGAGACGCAGATCGCTCCTTACCGCAGCACTGGCCGCACCGCTGGCCACCGCAGGCGCCGTCGGCGCCCTCCAGTCCCCCGCACAAGCCGCCGCCTGGTACACCGAGGACGATTGGGGGCGGTGGACCGATGGCGCGTTCACGGTGGCCAACCACGTCTGGGGCAGCGGCGCCGGCGCCCAGTCCATCTGGGCGAACTCCTACTCCAACTGGGGTGTCTGGGCCGACCATCCCAACACGGGCGGCGTCAAGTCCTACCCGCACGTCAGCTACCAGCTCGGGCGCGACGTGTGGAACATGGGGAACGTCTCCAGCAACCACAACGTCACCGTGCCCACCGGCTCGAACCTCGCCTACTGCACCACCTACGACGTGTGGGGCAACGGCCACGACTACGAGGTCATGATCTGGACGCAGTATCACGGCGCCGTCGGCCCGATCGGCTCCTACGTCACCGACGTCAACCTCGGTAGCCGCGCCTGGGCGTACTACCAGGGCAGCAACGGTTCGAACGCCGTTCACAGCTTCTTGGCGCGCTCGCACACCACCGACTCCTGGGTGGACATCACCGCGCACTGCCAGTGGCTGGTGGCCAACGGCCGCATGCCGCGGGTCCGCATCGACGAGATCGCGTTCGGCTTCGAGATCACCTCGTCGGCCGGAGGCCGCAACTTCAACTGCAACAGCTACTCGCTGTGGAGCTGACAAATCCATTCGCCTCCGGGCCGGAGCGGTTCGCTCCGGCCCGGAGGTGTTTCTCGAGGGCCGCCCGGCCGTGCCGGTCCCGGGTTCGCTGTCCGCGGATGCCCAGAAGACGCCAGATAACGATATCTATCCACTCCTCCCTTCGCGCTTTTCAATGGCCTGGATCAGTGGGCTTCATGCCCTTGTGCCGGAGGCGGCCATCGTCGAATCTGGTCTCATGCAGGCGGTTTGTAGTCTCGTGCATGAACCTTGTCTCCGGGACTGCAATGAGATATCGTTATCCATCGATAGAAAACGATCTCTCGAACGGAGTAGGTACCTCAATGCATCCCCCCACGGCCGCCCTTCGCGACCGCGCCGCCTTCCCCAGGCGGGCTGTCGCGTTCACGGCGGCGATGCTGCTGTCCATCGGACTCTTCCAACTCGTCCCGGCCGCCGAACCCGCGGCCGGGCAAGACGCCGGGACCTGCGACGTGCAGATCCATTCCTCGACCAGCGACGCCGGGTTCAACCACCCCGGCATCGGGTTCACCGAGCCGATCCTGGAGAACGTGCGCACCCAGCTCGCCGCCGGGGCCGAGCCGTGGGCCTCCGGGTTCGAGGCGCTGAAGCAGTCCAGCGCCGCCGGAGAGAACGTGAAACCGTCCAACGCCGGCTCCGACCCGACCAAGCCGCGCACGACCGCGTTCAACGCGGGCACCAGAGGGATGTTCGAGGCGGACGGCCTGAAGTCCTACACGCAGGCGGTCATGCACGTGCTCACCGGCAAGGAGGTGTACCGCAAGAACGCCCTGGCCATCATCCGCAACTGGAAGCAGATGGACCCCACCAAGTTCGAGTACTACACCGACTCGCACATCCACAACGGCATGCCGCTCTTCCGCATGGCCGCCGCCGCCGAGCTGCTGCGGTACACCAGCTGCGGCGAGGACCCGGCCCTCGTCTTGACCGACGACGACGCCCGGGCCTTCAGCGACAACCTCATCAGGCCCGCCATCGCGACGTTCATGTCCTCCCCGGACCACTTCATGAACCAGCACAACTACCCGCTCCTGGGCTCCATGGCCGGATCGATCTTCATGGACGACACCGCGCTGTACGAGGAGAAGGTCGAATGGTTCACCGTCAATGAGACCGCCAAGGACGAGGGCTTCAACGGCTCCATCGCCCGGCTGGCCCGCTGGGTCGACAAGAACGACAAGACCGGCGAGGCCATCGACGACCCCCACGTGCAGCTCGTCGAGATGGGCCGAGACCAGGCCCACGGCGGCGGCAACCTGACGAACTTCGCGGCCCTGTCGCGCATGATGATGGCGCAGGGCACGAAGGTGGACCCGGTCGACGGCACGGTCTCGACCGCCGAGGACGCCGTGGGGCCCTACGAGTTCCTGGACGACCGCATCCTCAAGGCCGCCGACTACTTCTGGCAGTTCATGTCCGGCCGCGACCCCGAGTGGACGCCCGTGGGATACGCGATCTCGCCCGACGGCACGATCCGCGACACCTACGACCACATCGCCGACGGCTACCGAGGCCGGTACGGGACCGCGAGCTTCTGGGAGATCTACTACTACTACACGTTCACGCGCGGTGAAGACGTCGAGGAGATGGCCCCCTTCTTCGCCGAGGCCTACGCCAACCGGCCCGGTCCCGCCTTCATCGGCTGGGACGGCCGCGACGGCGGCGGCGACTCGTGGATGTTCGCGCCCGCTGAAGCGGTCGGCGAATCGGCCCCGCCGCCGGGCGACCCGAACATCCTCGAGGTCGAGCAGCGGTACACGCACCTCGCCGGTGACGTCCAGGAAGGCGACGGATTCGTGAGCATGGCAGGCGGATCGAAGATCGCCTACCTCAGCGGCGCGAACACCAAGCCGGAGCAGGGCTTCCTCGTCCGCACCGAAGGCGCGGCCGTGATCCACCTGGGCGGCGTCAGCCACAATGACACCGTCAGGCGCGACACCACGGTGACCGTGCCGGACACCGGCGGCGAGTGGCGCTACGTCACGGTCACCAGAGGCATGGACAACATCCTGTTCATCGAGACCGAGGGCGCGACGGTCGACATCGACCACATCAACGCCAACGCCGGGGCCGAGCTCGACGGACCGGTCTTCCCCGAGGACGCGGCCGACCGGATCGTCGGCTGGTCCGGCGCCGACCTCACGCTCGACCTCGCCGCCACCGGCCCCGACGGCATCGCCTACAGCGCCTCCGACCTCCCCGACGGCGCCGAACTCGACCCTGAGACCGGCACTCTGACGTGGACCGGCGATGACTCGGGCACGATCACCGTCGCCGCTGACGACGGCACGAGCGTCGCCGCGCGCACGATCGTCCTCGACGCCGCCTCCGATCGCCAGGAAGCACTGGCGCTAGCCGAAGAGGAGTATGAGCCCGAGGACGGGTACGAATCGGCGACCGAGGCCGCCTTCACCGCCGCTCGTGCAGCGGCCGAGGCAGCGCTTCAGGACGGCACGGACGCGGCGTTCGCGACCGCCTTGGCGGGCATGGTCGCCGCGGTCGACGGGCTCCGCCTGATCTCGCCGAAGACCGATGTGGACGGCAGTCTCGACTACTCGGACGTCCTCCACGCCTCCACCGCTGCAGAGCGCACGCCGCTCCTCGTGGACGGCGACAACCAGACCGGCACCGGCTACCCGCAGGCCGTCAACAAGTCGCACGTCTTCGACTTCGGCCCTGACTTCCGGGTGTCGGCGAGGGAGTTCGGGTTCCAGAGCAACATCTTCGCGGACCGGCTCGCCAACTCGGCGGTGTACGGCTCGAACGACGGCGTCAACTGGACCCGGCTCACGCCGGGGGTCACGCAGTTCACCCAGGACTTCAACACCCTTGAAGTGGCACCGGAGCTCCGGGACGACCAGTTCAGGTATGTCAAGGTCCAGATGATCGAACAGCTCCCGGACGTCCTCTACGGGATCATCCGGGGCGTGTTCGAGATGACCGAGTTCCACATCTACGGCGAGCGCCACGAGATCGGGAACCAGATCAAGTCCGCCACCATCGCCTCAGAGGACGCGGTGGCGGGCAAGGTCGCCATCGGTGACACCGTGACCGCCACGGTCATCACGAAACAGCCGGTCGACGCCGTCTCGGTGAACGTGATGGGCGTGACCGCGGAGGCGGCCTCAGCGGACGGTGTCACCTGGACCGCGGCGGTGCCGCTCGAGGGCGTCGAGGCCGGACCGGTCACGTTCGCCGCCGACTACAAGGTTGACGGCGAAGCCGGTCCCACCCTCTACGGGACCACCGACGGCTCCAAGCTGTTCGTCGGCGGCAACCGCGACCAGTTGATCGACGTGGCGAACCTCGCCACCGTGCTCGCCTCCGACAAGCAGTGGCCCGGCAACGGGCTCCCCGCCGACGAGATCGGCTACCTGCTCTTCGACGGCGACGAGAACACGGCAGGGGACCTGAACACCGGCGTGGGCTCGTACTACACAGTGGACTTCGGGGAAGGTGCGTCCGTGCGCCTTGACGAGGTGTTCTTCCTGCCTCGGCTGTGCTGCACCTCCCGGTCCGACGGCACCATCGTCCAGGGCTCCAATGACGGCCAGTCCTGGACCACCCTGACCGAGCCGCTGACCAAGACCGCGGCCGGTGTCTGGCAGGGGAAGCCCGTCTCCGACGACACGTACTACCGCTACTTCAAGATCTACAACCCGAACCGCTGGCACGGCAACCTCGGCGAGGTCCAGTTCTTCGGCGACTTCGCATAGCAAGCGGCCACCCCGGCCATCCGCCCCGCCGCCGCCCGGGGGGGGGGGGGGGGGGGGGGGGGGGGGGGGGGGGGCCCCCGGGGGGCAGCCGGGCGCCCGGGGC
>NZ_JAPZVP010000001.1:444429-449492 GCF_027622875.1 Glycomyces luteolus
GTCCAGTTCTGCGGCGACTTCGCATCGCCAGCGGCCACCCCGGCCATCCGCCCCCCCGCGACCGTTCGTCGGTCGCGGCGGGTCGTTGCCTTCGCGGGCGACCCCGGGTCTCCTGCCTGTCGCCGGAGCAGGCTCGGGTCGACAGCGTGTGCGAGAGGCATGCAGGCGGTCGGCCCTTCGGCCGCTTCGCGAGGGATAACGATTTCAAATCCAGGTGGGACCGATCGGTATTGGCGAGGTCAGGCCGACGCTCCGAGATCCTCATGGATTCCTTGTCCACGCCGTCTCATATGGCGATCAAGCTTGAAATCGATGAGCACCTCCAATTTTCTATATTGACATACATGGATGATAACCTTATCTTGGATATGGGGGAGAGCGCTATCCGATTCGGGTCGTGTTCCCCGTCCGCCCCTCGCCCGGTAGCAGAAGGAGGACCATGTCCGACAATCAGATCGACCGATCACAGCCACGCGCCCGTACAAGCTTCGGAAGACGCAGCCTGCTGAAAGGCGCGGTCACCGCGGGCGCACTGGCCGCCGCAGGCGCCGGCGGCCTCGCGATCGCACAAGCCCAGGAGCAGTCCGATCCGGTAACCGCCCAAGCGTTCGCGCACCCCGGCGCGCTCCACACGCAGGCCGACCTCGACCGCATGAAAGCCAAGGTCGGCGCCGGTGCCCAACCCTGGAAGGCGGGCTGGGACAAGCTCGTCGCCAACGCCCACTCCCAGAGCACCTGGACGCCCCAGCCGGTCGAGGAGATCGTCCGCGGCAGCACCGACAAGCCCCAGAACTACTGGCTGCTCTACAACGACGCCCACGCGGCCTACCAGAACGCGCTGCGCTGGCACATCAGCGGCAGCACCGCCCACCGCGACGCGGCCGTGCGGATCTGCAACGCGTGGTCGCAGACCCTGAAGTCCATCTACTGGCCCCCCTCGGACTCGCGGCTCGCCTCGGGCATCTACGGGTACCAGTTCGCCAACGCCGGCGAACTGGTCCGCGGCGCGCCCGGGTTTGACCTGGGCCGGTTCCAGCAGATGATGAAGACCGTCTTCTACGAGCTCAACAGCGACTTCCTGATCCGGCACAACGGGACCTGCAACACGCACTACTGGGCCAACTGGGACCTCTGCAACATGGCCTCGATTCTCGCCATCGGCATCCTCTGCGACGACCAGGCCATGATCGACGAAGCCGTGGACTACTTCCACAACGGCGCGGGCGCCGGTTCGATCAACAACGCGATCCCGTTCGTCTACAACGACATCGGCCTCGCCCAATGGCAGGAGTCCGGCCGCGACCAAGCGCACTCGATCATGGGCGTCGGCCTCATGGGCGCCCTCATGGAGATGGCCTGGAGCCAGGGCATCGACCTCTACTCCGCCCGCGACAACGCCTTCGCCAAGGCCGCCGAGTACGTCGCCCGCTACAACCTCGGCTACGACGTGCCGTTCACGACCTACCGCAACTGCGACGGCATCGAGCACACCGTGATCTCGGCAGGCTCACGCGGGCAGATCCGACCCGTCTGGGAGCTGATCTACAACCATTACAGCGCCAGGAAGGGCATGAGGATGCCCAACGTCGCGCGCATGGCCGCGCTCGTGCGGGCCGAGGGCGGCGGCGGCGACTACGGCGGCAACTCCGGCGGCTTCGACGCCCTCGGCTGGGGCACGCTCGCGCACATGCGCTCCACCCCGGCGGTCGTCTCCGGCGCCACCTACTACCTGATGTGCGAACGCTCCGGGAGGTTCCTCGAGAACGGCCGGTCCACTGTCGACGGGCGCCCTGTCATCCAATGGGGCGAGAACGGCGGCACGCAGCAGCGCTGGAAGATCACCGACGTCGGCAGCGGCTACCACAAGCTCGTCTGCGAGCAATCGGGCAAGGCCCTCGACAACGGCAACTCCACAGCCGAAGGCGCGCAGGTCAAACAGTGGACCGACAACGGCGGTGCCACTCAGCGGTGGAAGATCACCGATGTGGGCGGCGGCGCGGTCACGCTCACCTGCGAACGCTCCGGCATGCTGCTCGACAACGGCAACAAGGAAGCCGACGGCGACATCGTGATCCAGTGGCCGAACAAAGGCTCCGTACCGCAGCGCTGGCGCCTGATCCGAGTCTGACGCGATGGAAGCAGCAGGGGCCGAGCGCGAAAGCGCTCGGCCGTTTCATCGCCGAGAGAAGGTTATCCTCGAACCCATGACCTCCCCGAAGTCGTACCGCGCCCCCGTTCTCGCCGACGTCGCAAAGGTGGCCGGTGTCTCGGTGCCCACCGTCTCCCGCGTGCTCAACGGGACCAAGAACGTCGCCCCAGAGCTGGCACAGCGTGTTCTCGCCGCGGTGAAGGAGCTCGGCTACCGGCCGAACAGCGCCGCCCGCTCACTGCGGTTGAGCCAGCCGAACCTGATCTCGATCATCGCTGAGGCCACGACGTCGACCTACGGTTACGCAGGCACGCTCCGCGGTGTCGAGACCGCCGCGCAGCAGGCGGGCATGTCGGTCTCGATCACCATCGTCGCCTCCGATGAGGACGAGTCGGTGAGTCGCGCGGTCGACCTCGCCCTGTCGCAGCCCGTCGGCGGAGCGATCGTGCTGGAGTTCCGTCGCGCCGGTATCAAAGCCTCACGGGCGCTGCCCGAATCCTTGCCGGTCGTCGCCGCCGGAGGCGGATCGGAGCGTACGGACGGCACTCTGGCGGCGTTGATCGATGAGGCCGCGGGCGGGCGCCAGGTCACGGAATACCTGCTCCGGCAAGGACATCGAACCGTTCACCACATCGCGGGGCCCACCGGCGGCAAGACCTCGGGCCGCACCGAGGGCTGGCGCGCCGCCCTTCAAGACGCCGGTGTCGAAGTCCCGACGGTGATGAGCTCCGAGTGGGACGCCCTCGCCGGTTACCGCTGGGGCGAGCGGATCGCCGGTCGCGACGACGTGACCGCCGTGTTCTGCGGCAACGACGAGATCGCCCTAGGCGTCATGCGTGCCCTGGCCGACCGCGGCATAGACGTCCCGGGCGATGTCTCCGTCGCCGGATTCGACGGCCATCCCCTAGTCTCGCTCTGGCGCCCTTCCCTGACCACGGTCGAACAGGATTTCGAGGACCTCGGCGCCCGGGCGTTCAACCTGCTGTCGCGACGCCTCCAAGGCGAAGGCGACCTGCAGTCCTCGGTGGTCAAGCCCCAACTGGTGGTCCGGGAGTCCACAGCACCGCCGCGGCGCTGACGCTCGAGGACGCCACGGGGGCGCCCTCGAGCGGCGAAACGCTAGTCCGGCAGGGCGATGCGCACGACCTCATGACCGGGCGCGGTGACGTCGACGGCCTCGGGGCGGTCGGCGACGACCACCAGCCGGTCGCCGCTCGCCCAATGGCGGCACCAGTTCCCGTCTGCAGCGGAGACCGTGACCGCATCGGCCCCCGGGTAGCTCCGGTCGGCGGTGTACGGCTTGAGCGCGGACATCCATCCGGCCACGCCGTCGAGCGTGCGAAGCTGCACGTCCGGGATGCGGCCGGACGCGTCCGGTCCGACGTTGAGCAGCAGCCGACCGCCCCGCGAGACCACGTCCGTGTAGTGCTCCGCCAGCGCGCGCGGGCTCAACGTCAGCGATTCGTCCTCCACGTGGTTGTAGCCGAAGGAGGAACCGAGACCGCGGTTGTGCTCCCAGCCGACCCCGTCCTCCTTCTCGCGGCCCATCGAGTACTCGCTCGTGCGGTAGTCCCAGACATCCGCGCCCCAGCGGTCGTTGACGATCCCGTCGGGGACGACCTCGCGGTAGTGGGCGATCAGCTCGTCGAGCGAGCCGTCCTCCTTGCCGGTTTCGGGCCACTCGATGTCGTTCCAGAGGACCGACGGCCGGTAGCGGTCGATCAGGTCGCGGACGTGAGCGGTGGCGTAAGCCGCGTAGGCCGCGTCGTTGGGGCGGTACCGCCAGATGTCGTCCACCTCTACGATCGGCGGGAAGTCGGTGATCGACCAGTCGAGGCCGCCGGAGTAGTAGACGCCGAAGCGCATCCCCTCCGCGCGCACGGCGTCGGCGAGCGGGCCGAGCAGGTCGCGCTTCGGGCCGCGGTCTACGGTGTTCCAGCCTTCACTGCCGGGGGCGTCCCACAGCGTCACGCCGTCGTGGTGCTTGGTGACGGGCACGACGTAGTCCGCGCCGAGCGAGGCGAACAGCCGCGCCCATGCGGCGGGGTCGTAGTCCTCGGCCTGCCACTGGTCGAGGAAGTCCTCGTAAGGGGCCGAACCGTAGACCTCCGCGTGGTGCGCCGCCGCGGGCGAGCCTTCGATGCGGATGGTGTTGGCGTACCACTCGGAGTAGGAGCTGTGCTTGAACCAGCCGCCTTCAGGCTCCTCCTCACCCGCGATGTGCTCGGGCTCGGCCCAGGCCGGGACCGCGTACGGTCCCCAGTGGATGAAGATGCCGAGGCTGGCCTCCCGCGCCCATTCGGGAAGGCGCTCGCGGTGCTTACCGGTCATGGTTCAGTGTTCCTTTCGTGGCGTCACGCCGGCGACGCCGACGGTCAACAGCAGGTTCGCGTACTGGCGCTGGTCAGCGCCGCCGCCGGATTGGTGTGCGTCGAGCAGGGGAAGTGCCAGTCCGCGAGGAGGATCCGCGACCCGTGCCCGGCCGCGGCCAGCGCGGCGAGGAGCGGCGGGTGGACGAGACCGCAGGTGAGCATGGCGTCCTTTCGATCGACGGCCCCCGGCCGTCACCCGTCGAGCGTACGAACGGCCCCGGGCGGCGGGAAGGGGCGAATTCACCGACCAGTGGTCGGTTTTCACCCTCCCCGCCGTCGGGGCCCGTTTGGACGCAGGTCAGGCGATCCGCCACTCCTGGATCGCGCCGCTGTCGCAGCTCCGGAGGGTGAGCGGGGTGCCGTTGCCGGTGGTCCGTCCTCTGGCATCCAGGCACAGTCCGTTGTGGATGTCCACGGCGTGGGCCTCCTTGGGGGCCACGAAGACCGCGGCGGCGGAGGCCAGTGCGATCGCGGCGCCTTCGGACAAGGGTTTGATCCTTCCCCGAAACGGGGATTGTGAAGCGGGAGAAGATCGGCGCGGG
>NZ_JAPZVP010000010.1 GCF_027622875.1 Glycomyces luteolus
GCGCACGAGGCGGGAGAACACCCTGGGCCGCAGCCCTGAGAACGGCTCGATCCAACACTCCTCAGCCGCTGTCACCACACCCACCCGGGCATCCTAAACCCCTGCAGCACAAGCAATAACGGGACAGCCTTTAGCGGTGAACCAAAGGCAGGTCAGGTCGTCACCGTTGACCGCACCAACTTCGACACCGGCATCGGACAAGCACTCGCGCATCGCATGCAGGTCCTCGGCGATCAGATTGAACGGCGCCCACTTCAGACCGGGCGTCACGGGGATACCGCTCTTGAGTCCCATCACCCTGCCGACCGGGTCGGCGAACTCGGGTGCGGCCGCATGCCCCAGCTACTGGCGACGGATAGCCTAAACACCCTCGAATACCACGCTGCTGCCGCTTACGGATCGCTGACCGGCAGGAACGCGCTTCCAATCTGCGTCATGCCGCGAGCCTAACCCGCACCACCGACAACACCAGCAACACACCTGCGAGCTGAGTGCACTTGGGGCCAAAGCGAACTCACCCTGGGAAGAATCGAACGAGGTGGAGCAGTGACTAGACCTCGCGAGGAAACGTGACCGACGTCACGTAGCTTGGGCAGATACTGCGGGCTACTGTCGGGGACGGATGCGCTGTCCCACGGACGAATGACGGACGAATCCGAGATTTTGAGAACTCCAGGCCAGAGACATAGTCTCTGGCCTGGAGCAACGGTCGGCCTAACTCTCGCTTATTCGAACCTGAACCCGCAGATAGACGGCCTCCTCAAACGCCTGTCTGGCCCGTTGCCCGCCCGCGGACCCGAAACCGGGCCCGTGGCCCCCGGCTTCCCCGGCGAACTCCCCGAGGTTGCCTACCCGTCAGCACCCCCGCGAGCTCTCGGCGAACGCCTCTCCCCCACCGACCGCGGCACCCTCATCGCCGCCTTCAACGCCGGCGCCAGCCAGAAGCAACTCGCCGCCGAGTACGGCATCAGCATCCGCAGCGTCAAACGCCTCGTCCGCGGCAACTCCAACCGACCCCAAGCCACTAATAATCGACTCACCCCCGACCAACGCCACACCATCGCCCACACCTACGCCACCACCGGTGCGACCCAAGCCGAACTCGCCCGCGATTACAGCGTCGATCTCAGCACCATCAAACGCATCCTCCGCGAAGCTCGACCAGACGCAGGAGACGCCTGACAGTGTGACGAGTCGCCGCTTCCAAGGGGGACCAACATCGTCTTCGCAGGCTGCGCCCTTCATGCGGCACACCTGACCACGGACGCCCGGAAGATCGGGGCCATCGCCTGTCAAGGCTGACTTCCATGCGCCTTACGCACTTGAAAGTGCCTTTTGCACGCCTCATTTCACGAACCTACGATGGTGTTACGCACTATCAGTGAGGTGAGAAAATGGAAAGGAACCAAGCCGGAGCATCAGCCCCGGTCACCGTCGAAGTCTGGGCCGACCTGGGGTGCCCGTGGTGCTACGTCGGCAAGCACCGGCTCGAGGAAGCCATCAGCCGCCGCCCCGACGCCGACCGCTTCATCGTCAAGATCCGCTCGTTCGAACTCAACCCGAACGCACCGCACGAGCCCGAAACGATCGAAAGCGCGTTCATCCGCTCGCACGGCGGTGACGCATCGGTCGTGATGGCGGCCGAGCGCCGCATCCAGGCGCTGGCCCGGCGCGAGGGGCTCGCGTTCGATCTCGACCGCCTGAACGCGAACACCTTCGACCTGCACCGCGTCATGCACTACGCCGACGAGTCGGGCCAGGGGGCCGAGTTCTTCTCACTGGTCCAGGACCGGTACTTCGCCGGGGACCTCAACCCGTTCGATCCGGAGGCGCTCGCCGGCGCGGCCGAATTGGTCGGGCTGTCGGGGCGGCGGGTGCACGAGATCCTCGCCGGCGACGAGTACGCGGCTGCGGTCCGCGCTGATGTGCAGGAAGGCCTCGAGCTCGGGGCGAGGGGCGTGCCGTTCACCGTGTTCGACCGGCGCCTGGCCGTCTCGGGGGCGCAGACTGTCAACGGCTACGCCCGCGCCCTAGACGAGGCGGTCGGGGCTGCGACGGAAGCGGTGTCGGCATGAGCGGCACGGACATTCGCCCCGCACTGCGGGTCTTGGAATCGGATGCGTCAGGCTGGTGCGAGCCGGACTCCGACGTGTGCGCCGTTCCCGGCGCCGCGCCCCCCGGCAGTGCCGAAGACGCACCTGGTGAACCTGGCGGCATCGATGCGGAGGCTCACGCCGGAGCGGACCCTGACCGTGACTGAGGCTTCGGTCAGCGAGCCGGGGCAGTGTCGGGAGCGGCGCTCCGCGTCTTCTCCCGGCCGACCCCGGTCCGCTCGTGCGCGCGGCGGCTGGCAGCGACGTCCTCGTGATGGGTCGCCGCCCACGCCGCGAGCGCCATCACCGAGTCCAGCAACGACCGCCCCAGGGCGGTGAGCTCGTACTCCACACGAGGAGGGATCTCTGGGTAGGCGGTGCGCGAGAGCAAGCCGTCCCTCTCGAGGGCTTTGAGCGTGACGGTGAGCATCCGCTGCGAGATGCCCGGGATGCTCGCCTGCAGATCGGAGTACCGCATCGGCTCACCGGCGAGCGTGCTGATGACCAGCACGGTCCACTTGTCGCCGATCCGGTCCAGGACCTCCCGGATGAACCCGCTCTCCTCCGGCCAGGCCTGGCACGGCCCGCCGATCGTCCTCGCTGCCATCACCAACACCTTCCCGAACCGAATGCTACCGCACCAGCGGTATGTAACGCACTTTCGCGGACCGACCAGCCCGCGAATACCGACACACGTTGAAGGAACCATCCATGTCATATCTGCTGCACATCGACTCGTCCTCGCTCGGCGAAGCCTCGGCCTCCCGCCAGGTCGCACAGACCTTCGCCCACGCCCGCGCGCGGGAACTCGCCGCCGCCATCGCCGCAGCCTGACCTAAAAACCCGACTGAAGAAGGAGTCTCTCTAATGGCGAACCTGCTTATCCTCGGCGGCAGCGGCCGCACAGGGATCCATCTGCTCAAGCAAGCGGCCTCCCGCGGCCACCGCGTCCGCGCTCTCGTCCGCGACCCCGGAGCGGTCGCGGCCCCGCCCGGCGTGGAACTGATCCAGGGCACGCCCGCCGACACCGACGACCTCCGCGCCGCCGCCAAAGGAACCGACGCGGTCATCAGTGCGCTCAACAACGCACGGGCCTCAGACAACCCCTGGGCCAAGCCCGTCAGCCCGCCCGCGTTCATGACCGACGCCGTCCGCAGCGTCCTCACCGTCATGGGCGAGCAGGACATCCGCCGCATCGCCGTCGTCTCGACCATGGGCGCCGGCGACGACTGGCACCGGCTCAACCCGCTGGTCCGAGCCTTCATCAGCATGTCCAACATCAAGGCTGCTTTCGACGACCACACCGGCGTCGACCGGCTCGTCCGCGCCTCCGGAACCGACTGGACACTCGCCCGGGCCGTCGTCCTCAGCGACCAGACCGGGCTCGGCCCGGTCCGCGCCGGTGAACGCGGCACCGTCAAACCCGGCAAGAAGATCAGCCGCGCCGACCTCGCAGGCTTCGTCCTCGACACCGTCGAACAAGGCACCTGGATCGGCCAAGCCCCACTGGTTTGGAACAACCGAGCCTAAGAGCTCTGGCCAGTCGATTGATCGACTGGCCAGAGCAGAGCTATATTCACATATTTATCTATACTGTCGGGACGACAGGATTTGAACCTGCGACCCCTCGCTCCCAAAGCGAGTGCGCTACCAAGCTGCGCCACGTCCCGATCACCACCGCAAAGCGGCCTCAGCCAGGGTACAGCACTACTGCCTCAAAACGCCGCCAGGTATTCCCGACGTTACAGACGTCGCTCGAGGTTTGGACCGCTGACTGACCTGCGCAACCCTGGTCATCTTGGCGCCTGCTACAGGGAGGTGCCGGTCATAGGTCACAGGGCAATCCCGCGTAGCGGCGACCGCAACCCCAGGCTCTCGTTGTGCCCCACAGTTCCGGCGGCGCTCGCCACCAGCATGAGTCTGTGGCGTGCCTGCGGCAGCCGCCCCGGCGGCGAACACCGCCAGGGCGGGGGTATGCACGTGGACCACGCTGCCAGGCACCACCGCAGTGAAGTCATTCGGCTCGTGGGGATATCGGTACGAGCCTCGCGCCGGCTTACTTCTTACGATTGACCGCGCGCTGGAGCTCGGCCTTGTTCATCTTGGATCGGCCTTTGATGTTCTTGCGCCGGGCTTCCTCGTAGAGCTGCTCCTTCGTGCGGCCCTTCGGCCCCGAGCGCGAGCGCTTCCCGCCGCGCCTTGAAGGCGACGTGTCCTTGGTGGAGCTGCGACTCGCGGTGCGGGTCTCGCCTTCCTGGGCACGCTGCTTGTTCACGGTGCGAGCGGCGATCTCCACCTCCGCGGCCACTCACCGGTCCTCGTCGTCGGAGCCCCTGCCCATGAGGCGTTCCTTGCCTTCATGGAGCTTGTCGTCGGCCTCCTCGCGCAGGTCGTGGGCCTTTTCCTTCGCCTTGCCCTTGAGCTTCTCGGCGCGGCCCTCGTTCTCCAAGCGCTCGTTGTCGGTCGCGTCGCCGATCTTCTCCTTGACATGGCCCTTCAACTGTTCAGCCTTGTCCTTAGCCTTATCGACCCCGCCCATGGCCTCGTCCTTTCTCAGATTGCCGATGATGCCTCCTCGAATACCCGGTCAGCCGCTGAACACACAGTGACGTTCCGGCACAGGACGCCGGATAGGGCCTAGAACAGCGCTCACGGCGCACCTTCAGCCCCGAGATCGCGACGTGTCGCCTCGCGTCCGACGGTTTCTCCCGCTCCCGAATCGGCGGCGTCAGCTTGACGTTGGCGGTCAGTGGGCGGGGCGGTGGCGGCTTTGGGCGATGCTCTCGGCGACGCCGATGAGCAGGACCGCCGCTATCACGGACACGACGAAGCCGAGGACGTTCAGTTCCCAGATGTCGCCGGTGCCGAGCAGGTTCGCGACCGTTCCGCCGATCACCGAGCCAACCAGGCCGAGGATGAGGGTGGCGAGGAGGCCGAGCCGCTGCTTGCCCGGCTTGATGAGGCGTGCGAGCACGCCGATGACGAGCCCTGCCACGATGAATCCGATCATGAAGTCCTCCCGTGTTCGTTTCGGTCCGGTAGCGCTCTAGCGCTGTCGATTCAGCTTTGCGGTCGGGCGGTTGAGGGGTTTCGCCCGGCATGGCGGCGCATGATCTCGCGCAGCCCGTACCGCAGTACCGCCAGTACTGCCGCAAGCGCAATGTTCCTCACGAGCCAGCGCATTTCACCCTCCTCGTCTCCTACCGGTCAACCGGCCTCGTTGCTCTTGTCCGGCGGCCAGGGTCCAATGCTGTGCTGAATGCGGGAGCGCTTCGCGGGCCGGTTGTCGTCGGAGTCGTGGATGTTGGAAGCGCCCACGACCCAGGACGCCGCGCAGTCATCGCGGCCGCGCTCTTTCGGCTCGTGCCAAGTACCCGCCCCACCTCGCTGCAAACCGGGGCTAGCGTCGCGACTGAGCCGAAACGCACCGACGCGACGGGCGAATTGCCAGGTAGTCGACGCGCAATACGAGTCGGAAATCTCGCGAGCCGCCATTTGCCCTTGCCTGTTTCGGTGGTCACAGCACGGGTATTCCGGGGCCGTTCATCGAGACGCACCCGCATCTTCTGTCTCACCGGTCACCGGTAGGGGGCGATTCGGGTCGAGAAGGCAGGGATTATGAAACCGGGACTGAAAGTCGCCGGCGCGATCGGAGTGGGCTATGTGCTGGGGCGCAAGCACAAGATGCGCGCGGCGTTCACACTGGGCGCGATGGCGGCCGCCGGCCAGCTCGGTCACGTCCGCGACGTGCTGAAAGAGCAGGCAGCGGAGAAACTCGCCTCTTCTGAAGGCATGGGGAACCTCGCCGACCCCGGGAAGCGCCTGTTGGAAGCCGGAAGGACGGCCGCGGTGGCAGCCGTGGCCGATCGGATAGGGACGTTCAGCGACCAGCTCGAGGAGCGAGCCGAGGCAGTGCGCTACCCGAGAGGGAAGGCGGAGCAGGAGACCGAGGCCGAGCCGACAGAGGGCAAGGAATCCAAGGCGCACAAGGGCGAGGAATCCGAAGGCAAGGAGGACGAATCTGAGAAACCCAAGGCGAAGAAGGACGAGCGCAAGCAGACCAAGGGCAAGGAATCCAAGGGCAAGGAATCGGCAGAGAAGGACACCGAGGGCGATAAGGCCAAGAAGTCCAAAAAATCCAAGGACACCGAAGCCCAGGACGACGAGCCCGAGGCCGAGAAGAAAAAGAAGCCCGAACGGGCCAGCGAGCAGGACCAGTCTGAGGACGAACCGGACAGTGACGAGCAGGATGGCGAAAAGAAGCGCTCATCCTCTCGCGAGAAGGCCACCACTGGCGCACCGGTTCGGCGGAAGAGGACGTGAGAGCGATGGCTGAAGAATCGAAGAGCCCCTCGAATGGGGCCACCGGCATTCTCGGGAATGAAGTCCGCAAGCTGATGGTCGCGGTCGGTGATCGCGCCCTGGCAGGTGTGGCCCACAAGATGGACTCGGTCACCGATCGGTTGGCGGAGTACGCAAAGCACCCCGGTGACACCGGGCTCATCAGCGCGCTCACCGGCAAGAGTTCGAAGGACGGCCCCGGCGCGCTCGCTGGTACAGCAGCGCTCGCCGGCAAGGCCGGAGCCGCGATCGCACGCCCGGCGCACCGGATCAAGGACGCATTGACCAGCCACGGAGACGGCAACGGCGGCAACGGCGGCGGCGGCGAAAAGACGAAAGTGACCAACATCGTCGAGGAAATCGACATCGGCGCCCCGGTACGCGTGTGCTACGACCAGTGGACGAGGTTCACCGACTTCCCGACGTTCATGAAGAAGGTTGAGAACGTCGAACAGGAGTCGGACGAGAAGCTGAACTGGAAGGCCCAGGTCTTCTGGTCCCACCGCACCTGGCAGTCGACGATCATCGAGCAGGTTCCAGACCGACGCATCGTCTGGCAGTCGACCGGCGACAAGGGATATGTCGACGGCGCTGTCACGTTCCACGAACTGGCGCCGGAGATGACCCGCGTCATTCTGGTGCTCGAGTACCACCCGCAGGGACTGTTCGAACACACCGGGAACCTCTGGCGCGCCCAGGGCCGGCGAGCACGGTTGGAGCTCAAGCACTTCGCCCGGCACGTCATGACCCAAGCCGTCTTGCACCCCGGCGAGGTCGAAGGCTGGCGCGGGGAGATCCACGATGGCCACGTGGAGTCCGAGGAGTCCGAGGAGTCTGAGGAGTCTGAGGAGTCCGCGGAGTCTGAGGAGTCCGCGGAGTCCAAAGAGTCCGGGGAGTCCGAGGAATCGCCCGAAGATGCGGAATCGACATCGCGCGCGCAGGACCAGGACAAGGCCACCGATTGATCGAAGCACCGGCCCGGGACACCGGGCCGGTAAGGGAGCGAACCTATGACTACCGATATAGAACCGGTCGGCGGAGGAGGCGGGGTGCAGCGCTCGCAGGCGGGCTCCAGCCTGGCCGACGTCGTCGACACGATCCTCGACAAAGGCCTCGTGATCGACGCGTATGTGTCGGCTTCGCTGGTCGGCATCGAACTGCTCACCGTCAACGCCCGCATCGTCGTAGCAAGCGTGGACACCTATCTCGATTTCGCCGAAGCGGCCAACCGATTGGACCTGTCCTCCAGCCAGGGCAAGGGACTGCCGGAGATCGTCGAGAACGTGCAGGAAGACGGATCGCAGAAGAAGTTGAAGGGCGCCACCAAAGGCGCACTGGAGGCCGCGGGCGAGAAGATCCGCAACGTCGCGGGCCTCGATGAGGAGAAGGAGCGGGAACCGTCCCGCAGCAAAGACTGATCAGTTGCACTTGAAGGAGGACGTCGATGACACCGCCGGAAAACGGGAAGGCGGAGCGGCGAGTAGGGGTCTACGTCTACGGGATCGTCCCCGGGGATGTGGAACTCGTGCCCGACTCCAAAGGCGTCGGGGACCCGCCCGGCGAGATCCAGTTGGTCCATCAAGGCGATGTCGCGGCCCTGGTGAGCGAGGTCGAATTGGACAAGAAGCTCGGGCGCGCAGCGGACCTCAAGCTGCACGAGCGCCTGCTCGACTCGACCGTCGCCGCGGAGATCCCGGTGCTGCCGCTGCGCTTCGGCGCGGTGCTGAGCAGCCGGGAGGCGGTCAGCGACGAGCTGCTGGGCACCAACAGCGACTTGTTCGCATCCGCCCTTGAGGAGCTGGAGGGGCGCGCCGAGTACATCGTCCAAGGCCGGTACGAAGAGGAAGCAGTGTTGAGGGAGGTGCTGTCAGAGAACAGCGCCGCGGCGAGCCTCAAAGACCAGCTCAAGGACCTGCCTGAAGACGAGGCCGAGAATCTGCGGATCGAGCTGGGCGAGACTATCCACCAGGCGGTCGAGGCCAAGAGGGAGGCGGACAGCGGGCGAGTGATCGAAGCACTCGCGGACCACGTCGTCGCCACCGCCGCCCGGGAGCCGAGCCATGAGTTGGATGCGGTCAACGTCGCGGTCCTCGCCAAGCTCTCCGATGAGAAGGAGATCGAGGAATCCGTCGAAGCGCTGGCCTCCGATTGGGAAGGCCGGGTCAACCTGCGGCTGCGCGGGCCGCTCGCGCCGTACGACTTCGTGGTGCAGCTCAAGCCCGGAGACTGAGATGAACCTGTTCTCGATCCTCCTGGAGCTCCCGCTGGCGCCGCTGCGCGGCGTGGTCGCCGTCTCGAGGATCATCCAGACCCAAGCCGAGCGCGAGCTGTACGACCCGGCGGCGCTGCGCCGCCGGATCGAGGAGACGGACGCTGCGGTTGAGGCCGGGGAGCTCACCGAGGAGGAAGCCGAGCAGGAGCAGCAGGAAACCCTTGAAGCCGCCGTCGTGCCCACTGCCCCTGATGCAGCGGAGGCAGCCGAACCGGACGAGGACGACGGCGACGAGAGTGAGGAGTGACCAGTGGGAGAAGAGGCAGAGAAGTCCGAAGAGGAAACCTCTGAGGGCATGACCGCCGCGCGTGCCGCTCAGGTCGGCCTGCGGCAGATCTCCGAGCTGATCGACAAGGAGACCCTCGGAGTGACATCGGTGGAATCCGCGGAGGACGGCTGGCGGGTCGGCGTCGAGGTGCTGGAGGACCGTCGCGTGCCCTCGTCCACCGACATGCTCGCCTTGTACGAGCTGCAATTGTCCGAGGACGGGACCCTGCAGGGGTACAGCCGCAAGCGGCGGTACTCCCGCGGGAGCAGCGAGAACAGGGGGCAGTGATGACCGACGGACGCCAATCAGCGGTATCTCCCCAGTCCGGTGCGATGGCGCCCTCGGGCGGCCGCGACTCGACGAACCTCGGCGACATCTTGGAACGGGTTCTGGATCGCGGGCTGGTGATCGTGGGCGACATCCGCATCAGCCTGCTCGACATCGAGCTGCTCACCATCAAACTGCGCCTTCTGGTGGCGTCCGTGGACACCGCCCGACAGTTGGGGATCGACTGGTGGGAGCACGACCCGTGGCTCACCTCCGCGGCTCGCACGGAGTTGCCGGACAGTCAGCGCAGCGGCGAAATCGACCAGTCAGCAGAAGAGAACGAGCTTGAGGCCGGCGATGAGGACGAAACGGCCTCCGAAGACGACGAAGCGGATGAGGAAGAAGAGGAGTCGTGATGCCCGGCAGCGGCGTGTGGCTCTACGCGGTGTCCTCCCGCCTGGTCTCCGAAGCAGGCCTGGCGGGGACGACCGGTGTCGACGCGGAGCGATTGCGAACCGTGGAACGGGACGGGCTGGTCGCGGTCGTCGGCTCGGTCGACCTGGACGAGTTCGGCGAAGCGCCCTTGCGCCGCAAACTCGACCACCTCGAAACGCTGGAGGCGATCGCACGGGCGCACCACGCGGTCGTCGACGCCGCCGCCCGCCTCGCACCCGTGGTCCCGATCCGTCTCGCCACTGTGTACCGCGGCGACGACGGGATCGCCGATCTGCTCGCGCAGCGGCATGACGAACTCACCACCGCGCTCGAACGCATCTCGGGACGCTTCGAGTGGGGTGTAAAGGCCTATGCGGCGCCCGCGTCGCCTGCCGAACCGGACGCGGAGGCGACCTCCGACGCCGGTCCTGGGACCGCGTACCTGCTGCGCCGCCGAACGCAACTGGAGACGCTGGACCGCGCCCGGCAGACGGCAGTGGACAGCGCCGAACACGTACACGCCAGGCTGAGCGAGATCGCGGTGGCGTCGCGTCGGCACGCCCCGCAGGACGCGCAGCTGACGGGCACGCCAGAGTGGATGGTGCTCAACGGCGCGTACCTGGTCGACGTGACGCGGGCCGATGAATTCGCGCACGCGGTCGACTCGCTGAAGGCCGCGCAGCCCACCGTCAGGCTTGAGCTGACCGGACCATGGCCGCCCTACTCCTTCACCGCGGGCGAGCCGGCGGAAGCCGACGACGCCGCTCAGGAAGCAGAGGCCCGGACATGACCGACGCGACTCCGGCACGCCGAACGGATCAGGCGATGGCGCCCCAGCGGATCGCGCTGGTCGACCTGCTCGACCGGGTACTCGCGACCGGGGTGGTCGTGACCGGCGACGTGACCATATCGATCGCCGACGTCGACCTGGTGTACATCTCGCTCCAGGCGCTCATCTCGTCCGTGCGGGCAGGCGGCCCCGGACCGCCGCCCCCGGCCGGCATGGACCAGCAAGCGGGGCGGTCATGAGCGATCCCCAAGCGCCGCAACCGGAACAGCCGAGCTCCGGCTCCCTCCAGCCCCGGATCGAGGTCGACCGGGAATCCGTGGAACGGGGCGTCGCCGGGCTGGTCCTGACCATCGTCGAACTCGTGCGCCAACTCATGGAGCGGCAGGCGATCCGGCGGATCGACCAAGGCGACCTCACCGACGACCAGATCGAGCAGATCGGCGCCACGCTGATGGCGCTCGAGGAGAAGATGACGGAGCTTCGGGAGCACTTCGGATTGTCGCCCGAGGATCTCAACATCGACCTCGGCCCGCTAGGGCCGCTGCTGCCCCGGGAATGACCAGCACGGACCGGGGCGCGCATCCGACCTCGTCGAGTGCTCGGTATCGGGCAGGGCCATTTCCCCCACGAGCGGCCTGCCTCACCACGACGATCGAACACCCCGGCCGGGAAACCGGAGGTCCGGCCGATGGGGCGGGCCCTGGCCTTGGCGTGGTCGAAGCGGCTGGCAGGTCCGGCGGCTTACGTTGTACGGTACGGTCGCCGGGAAGGGGTGGCGATGGCTGGCGTGCGTGGAGGTTCGGGGCCAGGGCAGCAGGTCGGGTTGAGTCGGCCGCGGGTGCTGCGCGGTGCGGTGGCGATCGCGGACGAGCGCGGGCTGGCGGCGCTGACGATGCGGAGCCTGGCGGAGTCGCTGGGGGTCGAGGCGATGTCGCTGTACCACCATGTGGCGAACAAGGAAGCGGTGCTCGACGGGCTGGTCGAGGTCGTCATGGCCGAGATCGAGGAGGCCGTGGCGGGCCTCGACGCGCCCGCGCCCGAGGACGACTGGCAGCGGGCGATGCGGATGCGCGTGCTCGCCGCCCGCGAGGTGCTGGTCCGGCATCCCTGGGCCCCGAGTGTGTTCGAGACGCGGACCGGGACGAGCCTGGCGGTGGCCCGGTACTTCGACGGGGTGCTCGGGCTGATGCGGCGCGGCGGCTTCAGCTATGAGTTGGGGCATCGCGCCTTGCACGCCTTGGGAAGTCGGGCACTCGGGTTCTCGCAGGAGCTGTTCGAGCCCGACGGGATCGAGGCTCCCGAGGAGGCGCTGGCGGCGATGGCCGAGGAGGTGCCGCATCTGGTGGCGATGATCGCGGACGCGTCGCACGGCGGCGCGGTGCTCGGCTGGTGCGACTACCAGGCCGAGTTCGAGTTCGGTCTGGATCTGATCCTGGACGGTCTGGAGCGGCTGCGCGCCGCCGGTTAGGCCGGTTTTCTCCCTGTTCACGCTGGTAGGGCATCGGTCGGCGCTTGACAAGCTTACAGCGTAAGTCTATTGTGGCTTACAACGTAAGATCGTGGAGGAGCTGTCGTGAGAGCCATCGTTCAGGAGCGCTACGGGCCACCCCGGGAAGTGCTCAGACTCAAGGAGATCGACCGGCCGACGCCCGGTCCAGGCGAGGTGCTCGTGCGCGTGCGGGCCAGCAGCGTCAACACCCCCGACTGGATCGCCGTCACCGGCATTCCCTACGTGCTGCGGCTTCAAAGCGGCAGGCTTTCCGCCAATGTGGTGCGCGGCAGCGATGTCGCCGGGATCGTCGAAGCGCTCGGCGCGGGCGTCACGGATATCGGCGTGGGCGACGCGGTGTTCGGATCACTGTGGACGAGTCGGCTCGTGACGGCCGGGGCGTTCGCGGAATTCGCAGCGGTGCCCGCCGCTCAGCTCGCGCCGGTGCCGTCCGGCGTGGGATTCGGGGAGGCGGCGGCTTCGGTCATGTCGGGAGTGACCGCGTTGTGCGCCATGCGGGATACCGTGAGCGTCCGAAAGGGAATGAAAGTGCTGGTGAACGGCGCCTCTGGCGGCGTGGGGACGTTCGCCGTCCAATTGGCCGCGAATTTCGGCGCCGAAGTGACCGGCGTATGCGGGCCCTCGAATGTCGAGATCGTGCGTGAACTCGGCGCGAGCCACGTCATCGACTACACCGAAACGGATTTCACTCAGGGGAATGAACAGTACGACGTCATCCTCGACAATGTCCTCAATCATCCGCCGCGCCGCACAGCCCGGGCGCTGGCCCCCGGCGGCGTCCTCGTCCCCAACAGTGTCGGGAACAGCGGCGGACTGCTCGCCGGGCTCGGCCGGATGGCCCGCGCGAAGCTGCTGGGGCTGACCGGGCGCGCCGATGTGCGCTTCTCGCCCTCGGAGGCGACCCGCGAAAACCTCACGGCCATAGGGGAACTGCTCGGCTCGGGCGAGATCAGGGCGGTCATCGACCGCTCCTATCCGCTGGAGGAGACTCCGGAGGCCGTAGCCCACATGTTCGGGCACCACGCCCGCGGCAATGTCGTCATCACCGTGGCGGATTGACCCCCGGACACCATGAAAGCCGCTGTCCTTCGATGAAGGGCAGCGGCTTCGTGTTTAAGAGCTGTGGAGGCTAGAGCGCGCGCAGGTTAGCGGCCTGCGGACCCTTGTTGCCCTGCTCGATGTCGAACTCGACGCGCTGGTTCTCTTCGAGCGACTTGTAGCCGTTGCCGGTGATCGCGGAGAAGTGAACGAAGATGTCGGGGCCGTCGCCCTCCGGAGCGATGAAGCCGAAGCCCTTCTCCGAGTTGAACCACTTAACGGTGCCTTGCGCCATGCTGAAATATCCTTGGTGTTGATGCTCAGACCGACGGTTTCGCAATCCGGGTTTTCACGCCCTGATCTTCAGCCGCCACACGGTCTGATATTGCCGCCATTGCTGGCGCTTCACCACTCCGGTTCGCATTGCTTTGAACCGAGGTGACCCCTGGACACTACATCACCGCCGCCTCATTGCACCCGGCCAACGCGGAAATTATTCTCGCATTTGGTTGTTTGTCCGGTAATGTCCCAGGTTTTTGCGCAGATTGGTGCCGAAGGTCATGTGCGAAGGGGCCGGTTCCCGGCGCGGCGGCGGGCGCTAGCGGCAAGCAAGAGCGTCTCGATCGCGCGGGCGACGCCGTCGTCGTCGTTCGGTCCGCAGCGGTGAGTGGCGGCCGCGGCCGCTTCGGGGTGGGCACCGGCGACGGCGTAGGACCGGCCCGCCCAGCGCAGCATCGGGACGTCGTTGGGCATGTCCCCGAATGCGGCCACCTCAGCCGATGCGATGCCGCGAGCGGTGCACCAGGCGGCGAGCGCGGTGGATTTGGAGACGTCGGCGGCGGTGATCTCCAGCAGGCCTTCGCCGCCCGAGTGGGAGACGTGCACGCCGGGGAGCGCGAGGTCGCGGGCGGCGGTGAGCATCGCGTCGGCGCGGCCGTCGGCGTCGTGGACGAGCAGTTTCACGATCGGGGCGGCGGCGGTGAAGATCTCGCCGAAGTCCTCGACGAAGACGCGATTGTCGCCGACGCTGTCCACTTTGCGGTAGCCCGGTTCGGCGACGACCTCGAAGCCGGTCTCGACCGCGGTCTTGACGCCGGGGAGGGCGGCCCGGAGCGTCTTCGCCACGGCCGCAGCGGTTTCCGGCTCGAGGGTGCGGGTCGAGTCGATCTCGCGCCGGGTAAGGGAGTAGACGATCGCGCCGTTCGAGCAGATCGCGGCGTCGAGTGAGGCGGCGAGGTCGGGCCATGCGTCGAAGACCCGGGGCGGGCGGGCCGTCACCGCGAGCACGGCGATGCCTTGGGCTCGGGCGGCTTGCAGCGCAAGGCGGGAGCGTGCGGTGAGAATGCCTCCGGGGGCGAGGAGGGTGCCGTCGAGATCCGTTGCGATGACGCGGGGTCGGTTCACCGGGCCAGTCTCGCAGGGCGCGGGTGAGCGCCGGGCCCGATCGCTTTGCGGGGCGATCGGGCCCACTGGCGGTTACGGGCGGTTGTCCTCGGGCCGGGCGCGGTCGTTGTCGCGCTTGAGCGGCAGCGGGGCTGCGGTGCCGAGGCGCTGGCGCAGTTCGGAGAGGCCCTTCAGGGTGATGCGCAGCTGCGGTGCGTCCAGGAGGAGTTCGCCGGTGCGCGGGTGGTGGTGGGACTGCGGGATCTCGGTGAGCCAGCCGGCGTCGACGGCGGACTGGCGGGCGCGCCAGGCGCGGTCGCGCCGTTGGCGGTAGGCCCAGCGGAGGTCGCCGAGCGTCCTGAACAGACGGTTCTGGCCGAGGTCGATGGCCGGGTCGCGGGAGAGGATCTTCGCCGCGTCGGCAGCGGAGAAGGTGCCTCGCGCGGAGGCGAGGCGGTGCCATGATTCGGCGGCGGGCGCGAGGACCTCGAGGTGCGATTCGGCGGTGTCGGCCCGGTCGGCCTCCTCCAGGACCATGAGGGCGAGGTCGCGGTTGGTGAGGCCGCGGGGGTTGCGCTGTGCGATGCGCGGGCTTGGGGTGACGTTCATGCATCCACTCCGTTCGTCGTGCTCTAGGTACGACTCTAGACGGGGGGTACGACATTTCCTCCCGCGCGCGAAGTGGCGGATGCACAGGTCAACGGCCGAATTTCAGGCCGGTCAGAGGGAAGCGAGATAGGACTCCAGGGTCGCGGCGTAGGCGGCCGGGTCCTCGTTCCAGGACGCGGTGTGGCCGGAGGCGGTCTCCATGACGGTGGTCTGCGCGGGGTCGAGCAGCTCGGCGAAATCGAGGGTCGCGGTGTGGTCGACGGTCTCGTCGGCGGTGTCGACGAACAGCAGGATCGGGAGGTCGAAGTCGGAGGCGACGTTGCGCTGGTCGAGGTCGTCCAGGTCGATGTCCGCGCGGAATTCGACGATGCGCTTGGCGGCCCATGTGATCGGGGCGATGACGTTCCGGTCGGCGGCCTGCATGTCGAGGGTGGAGTTCCAGTCCATCACGGGCGAGTCGAAGACGAGTCCTTTGACGACCGAAGGGTCGTCGAGGTGGCGGTAGGCGGTGGCGATGACGGCGCCGCCCATGGACCAGCCGTGGAGGATGACGGACGTCGCGCCGTTCGCGAGCGCGTAGTCGACGGCGGCGATCACGTCCTCGCTCTCGTACTCGCCGAGGCTGTGCATCCCGTTGGGGGCCTTGGGGGCGCCTTCGTCGTTGCGGTAGGTGACGGCGAGGACGGGGTGGCCGCGCTCCGCGTAGAGGCCGATGCCGCGCAGGGTCTCCGCGGGAGCGGCGTTGCGGCCGTGGACGGTGACGACCCAGGTGCCGGCGTTGGCGGAGGCGGCCGCGCTCGGTACGTACCAGGCGGGCATGTCCCCCAGGTCGGTCGGGACGTCGACGTTCTCGAAGTCGAGTCCGAGGCCGGTCTTCGGGTCGTCGCGGAAGGTCCATTTGTCCATGCGGGCCTGCGTGCCGGCGGCGAGTTCGCCGAAGAGGACCGAGTCGACCGCGCGGGTGACGGTCTCGGCGTCGCTGGCGAGGACCTCCCCGAGCACCGCCTGGCCGTCCTCCCACTGGAGTCCCCACGTGCCGGTCTGCTCGGTGGCGTCGGTGTGCGGCAGCGTCACCGTGGCGCCGTCGGCGGCGATGACGGTGAGCCCGTACGGGTCTTCTTCGTGCGAGACGTTGATGACCTCGCCGGAGAAGTACCAGCCCGCCGCGCCGATCCCGCCGAGGGCGAGGACGAGGAGGGCGCTGAGCACGATGACGACGGGGCGCAGCCAGCGCCGCTTGCGGGCGGGGGCCTCGGTTTCGAGGGGAGTCTTCACGGCGCGTCCTAGGCGGTCGGGAGGAGGGGGTGACCGCTCGATCTTAGTTCGCCCCGTCCCGAGTGGCCTCGGACGCCGGGGCTAGTCCCCCAGGGCGAGGAGGCGTTCGCGGGCGTCGATCGCGGACGCGGCGTGGTCGTCGATGCGGGCCCACGGGTCGGTCTTGCGGGCGAGGCGCCTGCGGATGGAGGCGGGGTCCTGGCCGTTCGGGGTCGCGCGGCCCAGCTCGTCCCAGTCGAGCGGTGTGGCCACGGGCGCGCCGGGTCGGGCGCGGAGCGAGTACGGGCAGATGAACGTCTGGGCGTAGCCGTTCCGGTTGCAGTCCAGGAAGATCCGCTCGCCGCGCTTCAGTTTGCGCTGCGCGGTGGTCAGGTGGTCGGGGTCGGCGGCGGCGAGGCGGTCGGCGAGTTCGGAGGCGAAGTCGCGGACGAATTCGAAGTCGGCGGAGCGGTCGAGCGGCGCGACCACGTGGAAGCCGCGGCCGCCCGTGGCCTGTACGAACGGCGTCAAGCCGACGTCGGCGTACAGGTCGCGGGCCCGGCGGGCGACGTCTCGGAGTGTCGCCACCGGAGTGCCGTCGGGCGGGTCGAGGTCGATGACGAACCGGTCGGGGTGATCCGGTTTGTCGACTGTGGAGGGCCAGATGTGGAATTCGATGGCGGCCTGGTTCGCGAGGTAGACGAGGGTGGCCTCGTCGTCGCACACGACGTAGTCGACCGTGCCCCCTTCCGCGCGCATCGTCTCGGTGCGGACCCAGTCGGGGAAGTAGCCGGAGGCGTGCTTCTGGAAGAACCCGGAGTCGTCGATGCCGTCGGGGAAGCGGCGCAGTGTCAGCGGCCGGTCGGCCAGGTGCGGGAGCATCGTCTCCGCTACGGCCCGGCAGTGCTCGACGATGTCGCCCTTGCTGACGTGGTCGCGCGGGTACAGCTCCTTCTCGATCTTGGAGAGCTCGAGGTCGTGGCCGTTGATGTGCAGGGTCTGCGTCGCCATGCGCGGAAGGTACCCGCGGCGGGACGCGCGGAAACCGTCACACCGGGAGGGTCAGCGTGTTGCGCCAGCCGCCGTCAGGGGTGGCGGTCCAGGTGAGGGTGCCTCCGAGGAGGGCGGCGCGCTGGTGGAGGCCCAGGAGGCCGTGCCGGGAGCTCGGCAGCGGCACGGTGGGGCGGGTGGGCGCGGTGCTGGTGATCGTGACGGTGACGCCGCCGCTCTCGTGGGCGATCGCGACCTCGGCGCTCGCGCCCGGGGCGTGCTTGCGGACGTTCGTCAGCGATTCCTGGACCGTGCGGTAGATCGCGCGTTCGGCGGGCGGGCCGAGTTCCGGGTGCGGGCCGATGCGCAGGGTCGCCTCGATGCCGCTGCCCGCGACCAGGTCCGCGAGCTGCGCGAGTGTCGGCTGCGGAGCGAGCTCGGTGGGGCCGGAGCCGCCCGCGCGCAGCACGTTCACCATGTGCCGCAGCTCGTCGAGGGTGCGGACGCTCAGTTTGCGGATGGTTCCGGCCGCTTCCTTCGCCTCCGCGTCGGCGGTGCTCACCTGGAGCGCGCCCGCGCGGACCGCGATCAGGCTGACCTGGTGCGACACCACGTCGTGCATCTCGCGGGCGAGCTGCGCGCGCTCCTCCGAGAGGACCTTCTGCGTGGCCATGAGCTGCTCGTGCTCGCGCGCTTCGGTGATCTCCGCGAGCCGCGCCGAGAGCTGGTGCCGGATCTGCACGAACTGGCCGAGGAACGCCGCCGCCGCGGCCGGGGCCAGCGCGTACGCGGCGTCCGCGAGGAGCCACGAGTCGACCGGCAGGTCCGCGATGCCGGTGCCGACCGGCCAGATCATGCAGAGCGCGAGGACCGCTGTGCAGGCGGCGAGCAGCCAGCGCCGGTGGGTGCGGGACGCGAGGGTGAACAAGGCGACGAGCGGGGCCGCGGCCGGGCCCATGAAGTACGCGGTCGGCATCGTCAGGAGGAAGACCGCGAGGGGCCAGCGGCGGCGCAGCAGGAGCGCGAAGACGCCCGCGCCCATGAACCACACGTCCCAGGTCGCTTCGAGCCACCAGTAGACGAACCAGACGTCGAAGGCGCTCACCGCCACGAGCAGCACGTCGGTCATCCAGGGGCGCCACCAGCGCCGCAACCGGTTCACCCGCGGTCCCGCAGAAGCCCGGCGCGTTCGGCGGCGAGGGCGGCCTGGACCCGGCCGGAGACCTCGAGTTTCGTGAGGATCGCGCTCACGTGGTCCTTGACGGTGCCCACGCCGAGGTAGAGCCGGGCGGCGATCTCGCCGTTCGAGAGGCCGTCCGCGAGGAGCACGAGGATCTCGCGCTCGCGGGCGCTCAGGCGCTCGACGAGACCGCCCGTGGGCGTCCGCCCGGCGAGGTAGCCGTCGACGACGGTGGAGGTGACCTTCGGGGAGAGCACCACGCCGTCGGAGGCGAGCGTGCGCACCTGGAGGGCGAGGTGCTCGGGGTCGGTGTCCTTGAGGAGGAACCCGGCCGCGCCCATGCGCAGCGCGGCGGCCACGTACTCGTCGGTGTCGAAGGTGGTGAGCATGGCGACCACCGGCGGCCTGGGGAGGGCCCGGAGGCGCTTGAGCACGGTGAGGCCGTCCACGTCCGGCATGCGGATGTCGAGCAGCACCACGTCGGGATGGAGGCGCCCGACCTCGGCGAGCGCCTGGCGGCCCGAGACGGCGGCGACCACCTCGATGTCGCCCGCGGCGTTCAGGATGTGCTGGAAGCCGGTGCGGATGAGGGCCTCGTCGTCGACGACCAGTACCCGGATCATGTGCGGCCTCCTCTCGTTTTCGCTGTGACGATTGGTAGCACGTTCCGGCCACTTCCCGCCTCCCCGGAACCGGGAGGTGTGGGCAAGACCCGCCGATCGGCGGGTGCGTTCCGGCCGGACGGCGGGTCGGTTGCTGCCCGGCAGCGGGCCCGGTCCCGCGCATCGCCGGATGGGAACGGGCCGCCGACCGCCGCACGCTGGCGTCATGACCAACATCATCGCCTTCAAGCCGCGCGCGATCGCGGCCGAGCCGGAGGAGCCGCCCGCCCGCGACGCGTCCATCGGCCGCATCGTGGGCCTCGACGCCGCCCGCGCCCTCGCCGTGTTCGGCATGTACTACTCGCACGTCGGGCCTTGGGCGGAAGAGTCGGGCACGTGGAAGAGCTTCCTCATGGAGATCCCCCACGGGCGCTCCTCGGCGCTGTTCGCGACCCTCGCGGGACTCTCGCTCGTGCTCATCGCGGGCGGGAGCCGCCCCAAGACCGGACGGCCGATGCGGCAGGCGGTGGTGCGGATCGCCCTCCGCTCGGTGCTGCTGCTGGCCCTCGGTTCGTGGCTGGTCGCTCTGGGCACCTCGATCGTGGTGATCCTGGCGTACTACGGCCTGTTCTTCCTGCTCGCGCTGCCGTTCATCAAACTGCGGACGCGGACGCTCGCGATCCTCGCGGTCGTCTTCGGCATCGGCGGGCCGATGATCATCCAGTGGGCGTGGTCGTCCGACACCTCGTGGATGGAGGCGATCGACGCGAAGGACCCGCTCGCGATGTGGAGCGGTGAAGGCGTGACCTCGCTCCTGATCAACGGCACCTACCCGGGCATCGCGTGGATGGCGTACATGTTCGCGGGCATGGCGATCGGCAAGCTCGACCTCACGAAGCTCGCGATCCAGGTGCGGCTCTTGATCATCGGCCCGGCGCTGGCCCTGCTCGGCTACGGCGGCGCCTGGCTGATCGGGAAGTTCCTGCCTTCGGCTGACACGTCGGCGATGGACGCGAAATGGTCGGCCTTCGACCAGGCCATGTCGAAGGCCCTGGAGGGCAAGGACACCGAGAACTGGACCGAGGAGCAGTGGAAGGCCTTCGACGCCGAGCATGCTTCCATCTACGACTTGATGCCCGGCGACAAGGGCATGGGCGGCGGCTTCGACTGGACCAGCCTGGTGGCCGCGAGCCCGCACTCGAACATGCCGTTCGAACTGGCCGGGAACATCGGCGTCGCGTTCACGATCATCGCCGGTCTCGTGCTCCTCTTGGGACGCTTCGGCAAGCTGCGGTTCTGGTTCGCCCCGCTCATCGCGGTCGGCTCGATGTCGCTCACGGCCTACGTGGCCCACATCGCGGCCGTCTGGTTCCTGATCGACCACCCTGCCAACGAGGTCGGCTACGCGACCGGCTGGAGGATGTGGGCGGTCTTCGTCGTGGCCATGCTCATCTTCGCCCCGATCTGGAAGCGGTTCCTCAAGCGCGGCCCGCTCGAGTACCCGATGCACTGGGCGACCCTGCCCGCCAAGCTCGTCAAATAAGGCCTCACACCGCAAGAAATGGCGGACCGGCACCGAACTGGGGGGTTCAACGCCGGTCCGCCGCCTCGCGGGCGGCGGCGATGAAGTCCCCTAGAACACTGGTCGGTCGCGCCGCTTTGGGCCATACCAGGGCCACTGTGCTCGGAGTGATGCCGGTGAGCGGGCGGTAGGCGATGTCGGGCCTGGCGTAGTAGCGGGCGGCGCTCTCCGGCGCGAGGGCGATGCCGTCGCCGTTGGCGATGGCGGTCAGCCAGTCGTCCGGGTGCTCGGTGACCGCGCCGATCTTCACCGGACGGCCGCCTCGCGCCTCGGCGCCGATCCAATGGTCGCGGAAGGCGCCGGTCGCTCCCGGGGCCGCGATGACAGGCTCGTCGAGGAGGTCCTCGAACCGAAGCGTTTCCTGTTGCGCCAGTGGATGGTTCGCGGCCATCGCCACGCAGCGGGGCTCGGTCAGCAGCTCCAGCAGGTGACAGTCCTCCTGGTTCGGGAACGGCAGCCGCATGAACGCCGCCACGACCTCGCCGGAGGCCAGCGCCGCGGCGGGCGCGCCCCAGCTCGCCTGGCGCAGCTCGACCCGCCAATCCGGCCTGCGCTTACGGAAGGCCGCGAGGATCGCCTGGGTCTTCTCGTTGGCGGCGCTGGCGAGGAAACCGACTCTGAGCACTTTGGACGCCTCGGCATCGGCGGCGCGCACGGCGCGTTCGGCCCGGTCCCAGGCGTCGAGGACCGCGTCGATCGATTCGGCCAGCGCCGAACCGGGTCCGGTGAGGGCCATACCGGATCTGGAGCGCTCGAAGAGGGTCGCGCCGAGTTGGTCCTCGAGTTGGCGGATCTGCTTCGTCAGCGCCGGTTGCGAGATGTAGAGGCGCGCCGCGGCCTTCGTGAGGTTGCCTTCCTCGGCGACGGCCCGGAAGTAGCGGAGGAGCCTGGTGTCCACATCCATAACCGGAGGTTATCGATGCATGTATTGGACGGCGCTCGTGGGGCCTCGGAGACTGAAGGGGTCAACCGGAACCGCTTCAGGAAGCCGCCGTCATGGTCATCGCGCTCGTCACCGTCACCTTTGTCAACATCCTGTTCAACGCGATCGAGTCCGTCGCGAACTTCATGCAGGCCGATTGGGTCAAGCGGAACTCGCACGCCGTCGGTGTGCCCGACTCGATGCTGCCGTTCCTCGGACTGGTGAAGGGCGCGGCCGCGGCGGGTCTCGCGGTCGGGTTGTTCTGGCGGCCCTTGGGGATCGCGGCCTCGGTGGGGCTCGTGGTGTTCTTCTTGCTGGCGACGGCGCTCCACATCAGGCACCGGGTCTTCCACAACTTCTACGGTCCGCTGCTGTTCCTGGCATTGAGCGTCGCGGTGCTGTGGCTGATGATCGTCGCCTGAGGCGCGAGCGGCCGGCGGGACCCGAGGGTCCCACCGGCCTGGCGGGTCAGCTTGCGGCGCTAGTTGATTCCGGCGGCGATGGCGCTGACGAGGTCGCCGTCGCTGGTGTCGCCGGAGAGCTCCCAGGCGAACGCGCCCCCGAGGCCCTGGCCGTTGGCCCAGGCCGTCTTGGTCGCGATCGTGGCGGGGGTGTCGTAGCTCCACCATTCGCCGTTGCAGTAGGCGTAAGCGGTGCCCGCGACGGTTCCCGTTGCGGGGCATTCGTTCACGAGGACCTTGTAGTCCTCGATGCCGGCTTCGTAGGTGCCGGGGGCCGGGCCGGTGGCCGATCCTCCGGGCGTCGATTGGGTGACGCCGGTCCAGCCTCTGCCGTAATAGCCGAAGCCGAGCAGGAGTTTCTCGGATGGGATGCCGAGGGATTTGAGCTTGGCGATGGCGGTGGCGCCGTCGAAGCCCGCGATCGGCTGGCCGCTGTAGCTGTTCAGCGGCGCGTGCGGCGCGGTGGGGCCGTCCGTGTCCCAGGCGCCGAAGTAGTCGTAGGTCATGACCATGTAGAAGTCGACGTACTGCGCGGCCTTGCCGTAGCCGCCCAGGTCGATCTTGCCGCCCGCGTTGCCGTCGCCGGTGATCGCCGAGGTGACGAGCTCGTTCCCGAACTTGCTCCGCAAGGCGCTCATCAGGTTCGGGTACGCGTTCGTGCCGCTGGCGTCGCAGGTCAGGCCGCAGGCGTTCGGGTACTCCCAGTCGATGTCGATGCCGTCGAACACGCCCTTCCAGCGCGAGTCGTGCAGCAGGTTGTAGCAGGACTCGGCGAAGGCCGCCGGGTTCTGCGCGGCCTGGCCGAAGCCGCCGGAGTAGGTCCAGCCGCCGAAGGACCAGAGGATCTGGAGGTCGGGGTACATCTGCTTGAGCTTCTTGAGCTGGTTGAAGTTGCCGCGGAGGGGCTGGTCCCAGGTGTCGGCCTTGCCGTCGACCGACTGGTCGGCGGTGTAGGCCTTGTCGATCGCCGCGTACGAGTCGTCCATCGTGCACTGGCCGTTCTTGACGTTGCCGAACGCGTACACGATGTGGGTGAGGTCCTCGGCCGAGCCGGAGGAGACGATGTTCTTGACGTGGTAGTTGCGGCCGTACACGCCCCACTCGGTGAAGTAGGCCGCGTTGATCTTGCCGCCCTGGCCGGGGTTGCCGGTGGGGTGCTCGGTCGGGGCCGCGGTGGGACTCGCGGACTGGGTGGGGTCGGTGCCGCCGCCGCAGGCGCCCTTGGACTCCCAGACGCCCCATTCGCCGGTGGTGCCGGGAATCTCGCCCTGGGTCCACCACTTGGCGCGGTATTCGGTGCCTTTGTGGCTGGCGGTGTCGCCGCCGACGTAGACCTTGGACGCGGACCAGGCGGCGGAGCAGGCGGTCGCGGCGGAGGCGAGGGGGTTGGCGACGGTGTAGATCACGCCGGCGGTCATCACGGCCAGGGCCGCGGTGAGCGCTGCGATCATCCGTCTGGTGTTCAGTCGTCTCAACGTTCCTCCCGAAAAGTAAAGAGACTTAACTGATAGGTATCTTTATTTTTACGTGAACGCAGATCGAAGTCAAGGATTTGCATTGAAAAATTTCAATAGCCCGGTAAGTCGGGAATGGGAGCGTGCTATTGCGACGCAGCGCGACCGCCGCCTCCACACTTTCGCGTTGCACGGCACCGCTACAGTGGTCTGCGAAGGCAGGCAGGGCCAGAGGGGCGGCACCCTCGCGGCGCACTCGCGAGTCGAGTGCGGACGCGGCGGTACCGCCCCTCACTCGTCCCCCCGAGGCGGGCCCCGGACCTCAGAGCCAGCCGTTGCGCCGGAAGCCGCGGTACAGCAGAACGCACACGGCCGCCATCAGGAACAGCGCGAACGGGTAGCCGACCACCCAATGGAGTTCGGGCATGTCGTCGAAGTTCATGCCGTAGATCCCGGCGATGATGGTGGGCGCGATGGCGATCGCGGCCCACGACGAGATCTTCTTCGTGTCCTCGTTCTGCCAGGTGCCGATCTGGCCCTGATGGGCGGTGAGCACGGTCGTCAGGAGGCTCATGCAGGTCTCGATCGTGGCGTCCACGCGGATGAGGTGCGCCGCGACCGTGCCGAATCCCTTGTGCTGCAGCACGCCCGCGCCGCCGTGCCGCTGCTTGAGCGAGCGGGCGAACGGCACGAGCGGGCGCACCGCGTTCTGGAACTCGAGGGTCTCGCGGATGAGGAAGTAGATCTCCTGGTTGCGGTCGATGCGCTCGCCGGAGAAGATCGCGCGCTCGAGGTCGCTCACGTCGTCGGCGAGATCCTCGACCGCGCCGTCGTACTGCTTGACGATCGCGTCGAACAGGGCGTGGACGACACCGGGCAGGCCCTCGGCGCGGAGCTCGGGTTCGGCGGCGAGGCGGCGGCGCACGGCGGGAACGGGATCGACGACGCCGCGGCGGAGGGTCACGAGCGAGCGGCCGTCGCTGTAGAAGGTGAGGTCGCCGGTCTCGACCTGCCGGGTCGACTCGATGTACCAGACGGTCTTCACGAGGACGAGCACCGCGCCCTCGACCGTCTCGACCTTGGGGCGGCGGTGGATCGGGTGCGCGGGGTCGGTGCTGAAGCGGTCGAGGCCCAGCGCCTCGAGTGCGGCGGTGAGTCGTTCGGAACCAGGGGCGTCGAGCTCGACCCAGACGAAGGTGTCCTCGGGGGCAGCGGCCGCGCGCAGGTCTTCGGCGCTGCCGCTCTTGTCCTCGGCCCCATCGGGACCGATCACGGTGTAGTCGATCATCCGCACCTCCGAATTCGGCTCGCGGCAACTGCCGTCCATAGCCCCCACCCACCACCAGAGGGGAAAGTACGTCTCCGCCGCGATCATGTCGCGCCCGCCCGACGAAAACCGCCGCCCAACGAACCCTAGCGGCCGAAGTTCACCGCATCGAGTGAAATGCAAGTCTCGCGGACGCCGGTGTGCGACGGCGGTCGGGGCTCGCGAGGGCGGTCGACTCGGTCGCGGAGGTGAACCGGCCCCGGCCGGCGCTCAACGCTCGTAGACGATCCGGTGCGCCGCGTCGTGGGCGCGACGCGTGAGCCTTCGATAATGATTGAGGAACCGCTCGGTGTCCTCGCCGAAGCCGAGGGTCTGCGCCAGCGCCGCGAGCTCGGGACCCGAGCGCGGCAGGTCGTCGCGCGGGACGCCCCGCGCGAGCGTCATGTCGTTGCGCACCCGCGACACGAACTCCCAGGCCTCGCGCAGCGCCGCCAGGTCGTAGCGGCTCAGGTACCCGGCCGCCGCGGCGGCCTCCAACGCGGGCACCGTCCGTGTCGTGTGCATCGAGACGTCGGCCCCGTGCTCGAGTTGCAGCAGCTGCGCGGTCCACTCGATGTCGACCAGCCCCCCGCGCCCGAGCTTGGTGTGGCCGTTGGGGTCCGCGCCTCGCGGCAGCCGCTCCGAGTCGACCCGCGCCTTCACCCGCCGGAACTCGGTCCGCTCGGCTTCGGTCAGCCCGCCGGGCCGGTACCGCACCCCGTCCGCGAACGCGGTCCAAGCCTCGCACAGCCCCGGGTCCCCCGCGACCGGCCGCGCCCGCAGCAGCGCCTGGCGCTCCCACAGCCGCGCCCGGTCCGCGTAATACCGCTGGTACGCGGCAAAGCTCGGTGCGATCGAGCCGCCCTTGCCCTCGGGCCGCAGGTCGAGATCGATCTGGAGTGGAGGGTCGGCGGTCGGGGCCGCCAGGAGCGCGCGCACCGATTCGACGATCTTGGTGGCGGCCTTGCGGCTCGCGTCGCTCTCTCCGGTGTGGATGAACACGACGTCGGCGTCGGAGCCGAAGCCGGTCTCGCGCCCTCCCAAGCGGCCCATGCCGATCACGGCGATCGGCGGGGCGTCCGGGACGTCGCGGGAGGCGATCTGGAGGGCCGAGTCGAGCACCGAGTCGGTGAGGTCGGAGAGCGCGAGGCCCACGGCCTGGTCGTCGAGGAGCCCGAGGAGGTCGGCGGCCGCGATGCGGATGAGCTCGCGGCGTCGGATCGCGCGCACCGCGCCGATCGCGGCGGTGGGCTCGGTGTGCCGCGCGGCGGCCTGGCTCATGCCCATCGTGAGTTCGGCGCGCGAGCGCGGCGTGAGGTCGGCGTTGTCCGAGAGGTACCGAAGCGATTGCGGCACATGGAGCAGCAGGCTCGTGAAGTAGCGGGACGTGCCGAGGAGCCGGGCGAGGCGCACCGCCGCCGGGCCGCCGTCGCGCAGCAGCCGCAAGTACCAGGGCGTCGAGCCGAGCTTGTCGGAGACCTGCCGGTACGCGAGCAGCCCGCGGTCGGGCTCGGGCGAGTCGGCGAGTTCGTGGAGCACGACCGGAAGCAGGGCCTTCTGCACTGTGGCCGTGCGCGAGACGCCCGCGGTGAGCTGCTTGATGTGCGTGAGCGCGCTCGCGGGGTCGGCGAACCCGAGCACGGCCAGACGCGAGGCGGCCTCGGACTCGGTCATGCGCAGTTCGTGCGTGGGCACCCGTGTCACGGCGTCGAGCAGCGGCTTGTACAGCAGTTTCTCGTGCAGGCGGCGCGCGGTGGTCGCGTGGGCGCGCCACGCCGCGAGGAACGCCTCGTCGGTCTTGTAGCCGAGGGTCCGGGCGAGGTGGTGAAGCGGTTCGCCGCCTTCGGGGACGCGATGCGTGCGCAGCAGCCGCTGGAGCTGCAGCCGGTGCTCGACGGTGCGCAGGAAGACGTAAGTGTCGGCGAGTTCGTCGCCGTCGCGTCGCGACAGGAACCCGGCGGCCACCAGCACCTCGAGCGCTTCCAGGGTGGACCGCACGCGGAGGGTCGCGTCGCCGCGGCCGTGCACGAGCTGGAGCAGCTGGACCGCGAACTCGATGTCGCGCAGGCCGCCCGGGCCGAGTTTGATCTCGAAGCGGCGCTCGGCGCGCGGCACCGACTCGGCGACCTTGCGGCGCATGTCGCGGATGTCGGCCACGACGCCGGGCCGGTCGGCCGCGCCCCAGATGAACGGCTGCACGGCCGCGAGCCAGTCGAGCCCGAGCTGGAGGTCCCCCGCGGCGGGCCGGGCCTTCAAGAGCGCCTGGAACTCCCAGGTGCGGGCCCAGTCCTTGAGGTACGCGAGGTAGGAGTCGATCGAGCGCACGAGCGCGCCGTGGCGGCCCTCGGGCCGCAGGCCCGCGTCGACCGGCCAGGTCGCGGGGCCGACGATCTGGATCATGCGAGCGGCCTGCCGGGTGGCGAGGTCGAGGTCGCCTTCGGCGACGAACACGACGTCCACATCGGAGACGTAGTTGAGCTCTTCCGCGCCGGTCTTGCCCATGGCGACGACCGCGAGCCTGGTCTCACCGGCGCTGTCAGAGGAGTCCAGCTCGTCGCGGGCGAGTTCGAGGCCGCGGGCGAGCACCGCGTCCGCCAAGCGGGACAAGGCGGCCGAGGTGGCGCGAAGGTCCGTCCCGCCGGTGAGGTCGCGGGCGGCGATCCGCAGCAGGTTCGCCTTCCACGCGGCGTTGAGCCCGAACGCGCCCGCTTCGCGGATGCGGGCGAGCCCGGCCTCCTCGTCCTCGGTGAGCGCGGCCTCCGTCTCGGGGTGGGCGCGCATGAAGTCGCCCAGCGCGTTGCTCGCCTCGATGACGGCGAGTCGGGCCTCGTCAGTGTTCGCGCTCTTCTCCGATTCAGGCATCGAGTACCGGCAGCGCCTTCCGCTCGCCCGCGGTGACGCGCGCGAACCGCTGGAGGATCGGCTTCCAGGTGGCGACGATGTGCTCGTCCACCTCGGCGGCCTTGGCGAGCGCGGCTTGGTCGAAGGCGCCGAAGCCCGCGAGCTGCTCAGGGGTGAACTCGAAGTGGGACTGGACGCCCCAGGCCGTGTCGCCGATGCGGAAGACCTCGAGCGCCCCTTGCGGGGAGGCCGCGAGCAGCGTGGCCCCCGGCGGGAGCTCGACGAGTTCCTGGCGGCGCCAGCGGATCACGTCGAGGGTCATCGGGGCCGGGCCGAAGATCAGGTCGCGTCCGGCGGCGTCGCGCTTGGCGAGCATCCGGGGCCCGAAGGGCTCATCGCGGTCCTCGACCGCACCGCCGAAAGCGACGGCGAGCATCCGCGAAGAGGAGCAGATGGCGAGCACCGGGGTGGTGTCGGCGACCGCGGTCTCCATGAGCCCGGTGAGGTCGTCGGCCCAGTCCTTGCCGCGGCCGCCGCCGAGGGCGATGAGCGCGTCGTGCCCACCGGCGGAGTTCGGTACGGCCTCACCGAGGTGGGGCCGCACCGTGTCGAATTCCATACCGGCTTCGGCGAGCCAGGCGGCGGCCCGCCCGAGCCCTTGCGCGGGGTCGTTCTCGATGACGAGTGCGGTGGTCACTCCCCCATGCTAATCGGTCACAAGTTGATGTACCGCTTGCGTTCGAACGCCGTCACCTGGGTGCGGTAGTCCTCCCACTCCTGGCGCTTGTTCTTCAGGAAGTAGTCGAACACGTGCTCGCCGAGGACCTCGGCGACGAGCTCGGAGGACTCCATGGCGTCGAGCGCCTCCGCGAGGTTCCCCGGGAGCGGCTGGTAGCCGGCCGCGGTGCGCTCGGCGCTGGTGAGCGCCGAAACGTCGTCCTCGGTCCCCGGGGGCAGCTCGTAGCCCTCTTCGATGCCCTTGAGGCCGGCGCCGAGGAGCACGGCGTAGGCGAGGTAAGGGTTGGTCGCGGAGTCGAGCGAGCGGATCTCGACGCGGGCCGAGTTCGGCTTGCCGTAGGCCGGGACGCGCACGAGCGCGGAGCGGTTGGCCTTGCCCCACGAGACGTACGAGGGCGCCTCGGAGATCTGGCCGGGCTGCGGGCTGGTGAACAGGCGCTTGTAGGAGTTGACCCACTGGTTGGTGATCGCGGTGAACTCGGGCGCGTGGCGCAGGAGCCCGGCGATGAAGGCCTTCGCGGTCTTGGAGAGCCGCTGCTCGTCGCCCGGGTCGTGGAAGGCGTTGTCCTCGCCCTCGAAGAGCGAGAGGTGGCTGTGCATGCCGGAGCCGGGCTGCGTGTTGTACGGCTTGGGCATGAAGGAGGCGGTCACGCCGGAGGTCAGAGCGACCTCCTTGATGGTGTGCCGGAACGTCATGATGTTGTCGGCGGTGGTGAGCGCGTCCGCGTAGCGGAGGTCGATCTCCTGCTGGCCGGGGGCGACCTCGTGGTGCGAGAACTCGACGGAGATGCCGATGCGCTCGAGGGCGAGGATCGCCTGTCGGCGGAAGTCGCGGGCCACGGAGTGCGTGGTGTGGTCGAAGTAGCCGCCGTCGTCGACGGGCTCGGGCTTGTCGCCGGTCTCCGGGAAGATGTCCTTGAACAGGAAGAACTCGATCTCGGGGTGCACGTAGAACGTGAATCCGCGGTCGGCGGCCTTGGAGAGCGAGCGGCGCAGCACGTGGCGCGGGTCGGCCCAGGACGGTGCGCCTTCGGGGGTGAGGATGTCGCAGAACATGCGGGCGGACTCGCCGATGCCGCGGCCCTCGAACGGGAAGACCTGGAACGTGGTCGGGTCGGGCATGGCGACCATGTCCGACTCGTAGACCCGCGCGAAGCCCTCGATGGCGGAGCCGTCGAAGCCGATGCCCTCGTCGAAGGCGGATTCAAGCTCGGCGGGCGCGACGCTCACTGACTTGAGCGTGCCGAGGACGTCCGTGAACCACAGCCGCACGAAGCGGATGTCGCGTTCTTCGAGCGTGCGAAGCACGAACTCCTTCTGGCGTTCCATGGTGTGTCCTCCTAGGTCCTGGGGCCGCAATTGTCTCACCTGTTTATGTCACTGACGTTAACCGGCCTTGGCGAGCTTGCGAGGCTTAACTGAATGTGGTAGATGGCCGTTAAAACGTGAGCCTAGGTACATTGGTGAGCATGTTCGCAGGCGAGATCAAAGAGTTGTGGCGCTACCCCCTCAAAGGGCTGCGGGGCGAGTCGCTTCGTTCCGCGGTGGTCGATTTCGACGGGTTGGCCGGGGACCGGCTGTTCGGCGTGTTCGAGCCGGGCTCGGACAAGGCGGTGTGGGGCGGCAGCCACCCGAAGCTGATGGGCTGGGAGGCGGCCTGGCCCGCGCAGTGCGGCTGCGCCGACGCGGTCTCGGGCGAACCGGTGCTGTACGAGCCGGGCGGGGCCGCCTGGGGCGCCGATGAGGCCGGGCTCCCCGAGCGGCTGGCCGAGACCGTCGACGCTGAGAAGGGCGTGGAGATCCGCAAGGTCAAGCGCGACTACGGCCGGATGCTCGTGGTCTTCGAGGCGAGTGTGCGCAAGCTCAGCGAGCAGCTGGGCCGCGACATCGACGCGATGCGGTTCCGGCCGAACGTGATCGTGGACGCCGACCTGGAGCCGTTCGCGGAGACCGCGCTCGAACCCGGCCTGGCAATCCGCTTGGGCGAGCACGAGTTCACGCTGCAGAAGCCCTGCGAGCGGTGCGTGCTCCCGAGCTGGGACCCGAACGGCGCCAACGTCCGCGACAAGGACCTGCACAAGCACATCATTACCGAGCTGGGCAATCACTTCGGCGTATATGTGCGGATCAGCGAGCCGGTGACGATCAAGGTCGGCGACGCGATCGCCGCGTAAAGCACCCTTGAACGAAAGGACGCCCTGAGCCGGGGATCGGTCGGCTCAGGGCGCATTCCCAGCATAAAGCGTGGGTGCGACAAGCAGGGTTCACGCGCTGCGCGGCCCGGCGAGCGTCACTTGCGCTCGGTCACCCAGCGGTGGATGAACGGGTACAGCTCCTCAAGGGACGCCGCCGAGACCGTGGCGCGCGGCCACGGCCGCCCGTAGTGGTCGATGTACGCGGTCGCGCAGCCGCGATCGGCGGCGGGGGCGAGGTCGTTGCGGGGAATGTCGCCGATGCTCAGCAGCGCCTCGGCGGGGCGCTCCTCCAGCAGCTCGTCGATGATCGAATCGAGTCCTTCGGGCTTGCCGGCGTCACCTATCACGTGATCGAAAAGGCCGTCGAGACCCAGCCGCTCGAGGGTGTCCTCCAGGCCCGCCGCGGGGGCGTTCGTCACCAGCGCCACCTCGATGCCGCGCGGCAGGCTCCAGATGAACTCCTGGAAGCCCTTCGGCGCCCAGATCTCGAAATCACCGGCGGCCATGCGCTTGCGCGTCTCGACATACGCGTCGTGGCGGATCGACTCGTCGACGCCGTACTCGCCCGCGAGCCGGCGCACCGCGTTGTCGGCGTCGTAGGCGTCGAAAGTGGAGGCGGTCGTGGGCTTGCCCGCGACGAAGGCGGCGTGCGCGGCCAGGAAGGCGCGCTCGTCCACGGCGTCGAGGTGGGAGGCCACGAGACGGGCGTAATGGGTCGCGTGCTCGGAGCCGAGCCGCACGGTGCCGTCGTAGTCGAACAGCAGGATCGCGTCGTTCACGTACGGAGACGCTACGCGAAAGGCCGCCTCGCCCAAAGGGCAAGGCGACCAGACTCACGCCTTATTCGAAGCTGTGGGCCTTCGTGGGGAACTCCCCGGCCCGCACCTCGTCCGCGAACGCCTTCGCGGCGTCCTGCAGGACGTCGGCGACCTCGGCGTAGCGCTTGACGAACCGCTGCGGGCGGCCGCGCCGAAGCCCGGCCATGTCCTGCCAGACGAGGACCTGCGCGTCCGTGTCGGGACCCGCGCCGATGCCTACTGTCGGGATCGGGATCTGCTTGGTGATCTCGGCGGCGACCGACGAGGTGACCATCTCCAGGACCACGGCGAACGCGCCGGCCTCGGCGACGGCGTGCGCATCGGCCTCGACCTCGGCGGCCTGGGCGTCGCGGCCCTGCACGCGGTAGCCGCCCACCGCGTGCTCGCTCTGCGGTGTGAAGCCGATGTGGCCCATCACGGGGATGCCCGCGTTGGTGAGGGCCCGGATCTGCTCGGCCATGCGGCGGCCGCCTTCGAGCTTGACGGCGTGGGCCCCGGCCTTCATGAACCGCACGGCGGTCTCGAGGGCCTGGGCCGGGCCGGTCTCATAGGACCCGAACGGCAGGTCGGCGATGACGAGCGCCCGCTGGGTCGAGCGGGCGACGGCCGCGACCAGCGGCACGAGCTCCTCGACCGAGATCTGCAGGGTCGTCTCGTAGCCGTAGACGTTGTTCGCCGCCGAGTCGCCGATGAGCAGCGCCGGGATACCGGCTTCATCGAAGAGGGCGGCCGTGTACATGTCGTAGGAAGTCAGCATCGCCCACTTCTCACCGCGCTCTTTGGCTTCGATGAGGTGGCGGGTGCGGACGCGTTTGACGTTCTTGCCCGGCCCGTACAGGCTCGGGATCTCGTCAGGGGAAATCGATGAGGACGTCATCGTCGCTGCTCCAGAATCTCCTCGTGGCCGGCCAGGCCGGTCCCCGGGTAATACCGATCCAAACTAACGCTCATCGATGTCCTTGTCATCCGGCGAAGCGCTTGCTGTGACAAATAACCCCTCGGCGAAGCTTGCGAGCCGTAAATCGGCACAGGCCCGAGGGCCGGGTGATCCAGCTACTACTTCCCTCGACCGGGCTTTCCGCGGAAATGGTTCGTGATCGGCAGGCGCCGGTCCCGACCGAACGACTTCACGGTGATCTTCGTGCCCGGAGCGGACTGGCGGCGCTTGTACTCGGCGCGGTCCACGAGCCCGGCGATGCGCTCGACGACCTCGGCGGGGTAGCCCTGCTCTACTAGATCCTCGCGTCCCGCGTCGCCGTCCACGTAGCCGACGAGGATGCCGTCGAGCACCGCGTAGTCGGGCAGCGAATCGGAGTCGAGCTGGTCGGGCCGCAGCTCCGCGCTCGGCGGCTTCATGATGATGTTCTCGGGGATCGGCTCGGTCTCGCCGAGGCTGCGGGCCTTCTCGTTGCGCCAGTTCGCGAGCTCGTAGACGAGGGTCTTCAGCACGTCCTTGATCGGCGCGAAGCCGCCGCACGAGTCGCCGTACAGCGTCGAGTAGCCCACGGCGTACTCGCTCTTGTTGCCCGCCGCGAGCACCAGGTGCCCGTGCTGGTTCGACAGGGACATCCAGATCACGCCGCGCACGCGGGCCTGCAGGTTCTCCAGGGCGAGCCCCGAGACGGCGATCTCGGAGAGGTACGCGTCGACGATCGGCTGGATCGGCTCCACGACGTGCGTGATGCCGCACCGCTCCGCCAGGTCGGCGGCGTCGTCGAGCGAGTGCTGCGACGAGAACTGGCTCGGGTTCGCGACGGTGAAGACGCGGTCGGCGCCGATCGCGTCGCGCGCCAGGACGGTGGTGACCGCCGAGTCGATGCCGCCGGAGAGACCGATCAGCACCGAAGGGAAGCCGTTCTTGTTCACGTAGTCGGCCAGACCGAGGCGCAGGGCCTCCCAGACCTCTTCGTGGTGGCCCAGCTCGGGCGCGAACGACGGCTCGACGCGGGTCTCCAGGACCTTCGGCTCGGCGGAGAGGACGTGGAGCGCGGTGCTCATCAGCTCCGAGGAGTGGTTCGCGATGTCGCGGCCTCCCGAAGCCGGGCACTCGACATCGGTGACGAGCAGCTCGGAGGCGAAGCGGCGGGCGCTGGAGAGGACCGAGCCGTCCGCGGCGACGATGATCGAACCGCCGTCGAACACCAGGTCGTCCTGGCCTCCCACGGTGTTGAGGTACGCGACCGGGGCGCCGAGACCGGCGGCCCGCTCCTTGACGACCGCGAGTCGGCGCTCGTGCTTGCCCTGCTCGTACGGCGAGGCGTTGATGTTGACCACGAGGCCCGCGCCGGCCTCCTCGGCGACGGTGAACGGCACGCCGCCCCACACGTCTTCGCAGACGGTGAAGGCCACATCCACCCCGCCGATGCGCGCGAGGTGCAGTTCGTGGCCCGCGACGAACCAACGGTCCTCATCGAAGACGCCGTAGTTCGGAAGATGATGCTTGTAGTAGCGAAACAGGACCTTGCCGTCCTGAAGCAGCGCCAAGGCGTTTCGGATGCCGTGACCTGTGGTGGAACCGATGGGTCCGTCCGCGTCCAGATATCCGACGGCGACGGGCAGCGATCCGTTCCCGTCCGCGGCGATCTCTTCGGCGAGTCGGACGAGGCGGTCGCGGCTGGCCTCCACGAAGGAGTGGCGCAGCGCGAGGTCCTCGACCGGGTAGCCGGTGAGGGACTGCTCGCCGGTCGCGAGCAGGTGCGCCCCGGCGGCCGTGGCCGCGGAGGCGGCCCGGCGGATGAGGTCGGCGTTGTGGTCGAGGTCGCCCACGATGGGGTTGTCCTGGGCGAGTGCGATTCGGAGCGTCGGCATAGGCCTATTCTTCCGCGCCCGCGCCGCTCCCGTCACCGGAGTTCCGGGAAGTGGTCTGGATCAGAGCGAGCGGACCAGGAGGACCGCGGAGAGCACGAGGCCGTAGACGACGATCGCGATCCGCAGCGGCCGTTCGGGAATCCGCTGGAAGATCCGCGCGCCGATGTACCCGCCGATGAACGTGGCGGGCACGAGCACGCCGATCGCCCACCACGCGACGTCGGCCCAGATCCCGTACATGACGCTGGTGACGACGCCGACGAGCATCGTGCAGAAGTTCTTCAGGGCGCCCACGCGGCCGAGCGTCTCGGAGACGCCCATGGCGATCACGGCCATGAGGATCAGGCCCAGGGCGGCGTTGAAGTACGAGCCGTAGAGGCACCCGGCGAACACCCCGATGTGGAGGACCGCCGGGTGGAGTGCGCGGCCGCCGTTGAGCTTGGTCACCCTCCGGTTGACCCACGGGCCGATCGCCATGAGCACGGTCGCCGCGAGCACCAGGAACGGCACGATCGTCTCGAACACCGAATGCGGCGTGTTCAGCAGCAGCAGTGCTCCGCAGACCGACGCGACCAGGGCGGTCGGGATGAGCGTCAGCGCGCGGCGCTTCTGGCCGCGGAGGTTCTCGCGGGAGCCGACCGCGGCGGCCGTGTAGGCGGGCGCGACCGCGATGCCGTTCGTGGCGTTCGCCAGGAGCGGCGGCACGCCGACCGCCATCAGGGTCGGGTAGGTGATGAGCGAGCCGCCTCCGGCCACGGCGTTGAGCCCGCCGCCGAGCAGACCGGCGATGAGCAGTGCGGAGACCTGGAGCAGATTCATGGCTCAGGCAGCGTACGCTTGAGCGCTGGAACGAGATGGCCAGGCGGTCGCGGCGGATGCGGGAGACCACATCCGGCGAGGAACGTCCGGGCTCCACAGGGCAGGGTGGTTGCTAACGGCAACCCGGGGCGACCCGCGGGACAGTGCCACAGAAAGCAGACCGCCGGTCTTCGGGCCGGTAAGGGTGAAACGGTGGTGTAAGAGACCACCAGCGCCGCCGGTGACGGTGGCGGCTCGGTAAACCCCACCCGGAGCAAGGTCAAGAGGAGCCGTGAGGCTCTGCGCGAAGGTTCGAGGGCTGCCCGCCCGAAACCGGTCGATGCGCGCGAAAGCGACGCCTCGCCTTACCTTCGCGGGTAGACCGCTCGAGCGCGCCAGCGATGGCGCGCCTAGATGGATGGCCGCTCAACGACAGAACCCGGCGTATCGGCCATCTCGTTCCCAGTCGTTGCACGGCAGGATGGCCGTATGCAGGTTTCCGCGTTCTCCTCGCCTGGTGGCGGCGCCCCGAATGAGGATCACTTTCTGGTCTGGGCTGAGTCGGCGCTGGTGCTCGACGGGATCACCCGGTATCCGGACGATGGTTGTGTTCACGATGTGCCCTGGTTCGTGCGGCGGCTCGGGGCTGCGGTGGGGCGTCGGATCGGGTCGCCTGGGGGTGGGTTGCGGCGGGTGCTCGCGGAGGCGATCGCCGAGATCGGGGAGGCGCATCTTGAGGCGGGGACCTGCGATCTGGGCAATCCCGTGACACCGGGGTCGACTGTGGGGCTGGTCCGGCGAGAGGGGGATCGGCTCGATTGGCTGCTTCTCGGGGACTGCACTGTGGCGTGGCGCGATCGCGAGGGTCGGGTCGAATTTCGGTCGGATGACAGGTTGGCGCGTCTCGACGGTGTGCCTGCCGAGTCGGTGGGCGGGGTGCGGCGCTGGCCGATCGCGTATGTCGAGTCGGTGCGGAATCGAGAGGGCGGGTATTGGGTGGCGGCCGCGGATTACCGGGCCGCTTCGCAGGCGCTCACCGGGTCGCTGGCGATCGGCGAGGTGAGCGAGGTGCTGCTGTGCACCGACGGGTTGACGCGGCTCGTCGAGCGGTACGGGTACTCGTGGCCGGAGCTGTTCGAGCGGGTCGCGGAGGTCGGGGTGGAGGGATTGGTCGAGCTCGTCAGGGAGCACGGCGAGGCCGATACGCGGTTCCATCCCGAGGCGAAGCGGCATGACGACGCGACCGGGGTCCTGCTGCGGTTGGCGTAGGCGAGCGGGTCGGCACGACCCGGGCTGCGCTAGGCGAGCGGGCCGATCTTGTAGTGGGCCAGGAGCTTCGCGGTCGCACGGGTCATTTCGGGGAGGTCGTCGACCGGGTGCCATCCGGCGTCCCAGACCTCGTGGCCGTCGACGAGGATCTGCGTGGTCTCGGGGTCGCGCTCGAGGTGGAAGACGTTGTCGACCCAGCGGCCTGAGGTGTGGACGACCGCGCAGGGGTTCGCGGGGACCAGTTCGTCGAGTTCGGCCTCGATGCCGGTCTCCTCGGCGAGTTCGCGGCGGGCGCCTTCGATGGGCTGCTCGCGGCGGTTGAGGAGGCCGGCCGGGAGCGACCAGCGCTTCCCCGGGGGCTGGCGCAGCATGAGCAGGCGTTCGCGGTCCGCGTCCATGACGAGGACGACCGAGCCGAGCGTGTAGGTGGGCGTGGCGATCCGTACGATCCGGCGCCGCATCGGGTGCGGCAGGTTGTAGAACACCACTCCGGCGAGGCGCCGCAGCAGCGGCGCCTTCCGGCGCTGCACAGAGGGAGTCACCGCCACACCCTACCCAGGGGACCGGCGGACGCTGCACGACGGCGTCCCTTGCGCTGAGGGGTTGCCAAGGGCGGAAAGCGAAGAGGCCCGGACCACCCTCGGCGAAGCTTGCGCGCCGTGAATCAGGGTGGTTCCGGGCCTCTCGACGTATCGCGCTACTGCGGGCCGAGCTTGCGGGTGCCCGTGTAGTACTCGAAGGTCAGGCCGCCCACTGCGAACAGGATCGCGACGCCGCCCGCGAAGATGAGCCACGGGAGCCAGAACACGACGCCCACACCGGCGAGCACGGCGGTCAGCGCCAGACCCAGCGGCCAGTACGAGCCGGGGCTGAAGAAGCCGACCTCGCCCGAGACGTCGGCGATCTCGCCGTCGGGGCGGTCCTCCGGGCGCGGGTCGATGCGGCGGGAGATCACCCAGAACACCAGCCACACCATGCCGGTCAGCAGACCGGAGAAGATGAGGGCGACCGTGCCGACCCATTCGACGTGGTTCGGCACGCCGTAGGCCGGGTTGTCGTTGATCCAGGTGACGTATCCGTAGATGGCCGCGAAGATGAACATCGAGATCATCACGATGAAAAAGAGGCGGTTCTCGGTCTTCATGGCGTTCCCCTAGCTCGCTTCGCCAGTGGCCTGGTCGGTGTCGAACGGGTGGGTGGTGGTCGCGTACGGCGCCTGCCCGATCAGTTCGAGCGCCTCCGGCGTGGTCATGCCTTCGACACGGGCGTTCACGAAGGTCTCGTAGTCCTCCGGGGAGACCACGCGCATCTCGAAGTTCATGAAGGCGTGGTAGGCGCCGCAGAGCTCGGCGCAGCGGCCCACGAAGGTGCCCTCGGACTCGAAGTCGACCTCCCAGCGGGTGGTCTGCGCGTCCGAGCCCGGGATGAGGTCGCGCTTGAAGAGCAGGTCGGGGACCCAGAAGGAGTGGATGACGTCTTCGGCGTTGCCGACGAAGCGCACGTCCTCCTGGTTGGGGACCACGATGATCGGGATGTAGTCCGAGTCGCCGGTCTCGGTGACGGGCTGGCCGTCGGCGCCGACGAGCGGCTCGCACTGCTCGTCGGAGTAGGTGAACTGCCAGTTCCACTTGAACGCCGTCACGTTGGTGCAGGAGGTGGGCTCGTCGCTCATCTCGGTGACGTTGTCCTGCACGATGACCGTGTAGTAGAACAGGATGCCGATGAGCACGAACGGCAGCGCCGTGAAGGTGAGCTCGGCGGGCAGGTTGTACTTGGTCTGGCGGGGCAGCTCGGTGTCGCTGTCCTTCTTCTTGTAGGCGGCGATGCACCAGAAGGTCAGACCCCACACGATGACGCCGACCGCAAGCGCGGCGACCGTGGAGCCGATCCACAGATCGAACATCTGCTCGGACTGGGACGTGGGGCGCGTGCGCGGCCAGCCCAGGTAGAACGCGTCGTCAAGGCTGCACCCCGCGAGCACGATCGGGAGCAGCGCGGCGATCCCGGTGAGACCTATCGCGCGGCGGGCTCGGCCGCGACGTTCTCGGGACGGTTTTCCGACCACCTGTCTCATGCCTTTCTCAGCGCTCGGCTCCGCGTCCGCCGCCGGGCGGGCGGCAAGGCGCAGATCTTGACGGCAAGAGCCTACTGCTTGGCCCGGGCCCGGAAGTGCAAGGGGTTGGGTTCGCGGCGAGAAGTCTTCTACATTTGACAGGTGACCGACACGTACTTCGACGGCGCGACCGCGCAGCCGCCCCATCCGGCGGCCCGCGATGCTTATGCTGCGGCTTTGTCGGAGGGCTGGGCGGGCCCCGGCCGACTGTACACATTGGGCCGGAGGTCCCGGATGCTGCTGGAGGCCGCCCGCCAGTCGGCGGCCGCCTCCCTGGGCGTGAGCCCTGATGAGGTCACTTTCACATCGAGCGGGACACAGGCCGTGCACGCGGGCGTACTCGGCGTCATCGCAGCCCGGAGCGATCCGGGGCCGCTGGTGCACAGCGCCGTGGAGCACTCGTCGGTGCTGCACGCGGCCCAGTGGCATGAGCTGAGGGGTGGGACCGCGGTCGCGGTCCCCGTGGACCGGCTCGGGCGCGTCGACGCCGACCCGCTGGCGGGGATCGAGGACGCCTCGGTGCTGGTCGTGCAGAGCGCGAATCACGAGGTCGGCACCAGGCAGCCGATCGCCGAGATCGCGGCGAACGCGGGCGGCGTGCCGCTGGTGTGCGACGCGGCCGCGAGCCTGCCGTGGGAGCCCGTGCCCGAGGGGTGGTCGGTGCTGGCCGCCAGCGCCCGGAAGTGGGGCGGGCTGTCAGGGGCCGGGATCCTGGTGGTGCGCAAGGGGACGCGCTGGCGGAACCCGTTCCCCGGGGAGGACTCCTCTATCCGCGAGGCGATCGGCGAGATCGACGTTCCGGCGGCGGTGGCCGCGGCGGCGTCGCTGCGTGCGGTGGCCGCTGAGCGCGATGCGCTGTCGAAGCGGGTGCGGGCGATGACGGAGCGGATCAGGGAGCACATCGCTGAGACGATTCCGGAGGTGGAGCTGCCGGGCGATCCGGTGGACCGGCTGCCGCACATCGTGACGTTCTCCTGCCTGGGGGTGGACGGTGAGGTGCTGCTGACGGAGTTGAACCGGGCCGGGTTCGCGGTGTCGTCGGGTTCGGCGTGCGCTTCGACGCGGTTGCGGCCTTCGCATGTATTGCAGGCGATGGGCGTGCTCAGTCACGGGAACGTGCGGGTGTCGCTGCACCGGGAGACCACGGAGGACGAGGTGGACCGGTTCCTCGAGGTGCTGCCGGGCCTGGTAGAGGGCATTCGGCGGTTGTCTCGATAGGGTTTGCGCGTCTTCGGGTCCTCGACTGCACCACGACAAGCACCGCGCCGCTTATGTGAGGAGCGCGCGGCGGTCCGCGGGTTTCCAATCGGGTTGTCGCGCAAGGAGGGTGCTGGCAGGATTCGGACCATGCCGACCCCCTCCCGCCAGATCCGCGCCGTCTTCGACGCGGACACGATCACCGTCTACCAGGCGTACTCCCCCGCGATCGCCGAACCGGCGCTCGCCGCGCAGACGTTCGCGCTGCCGTTCAAGCGCGAGCGCATGACCTGGATCAAGCCCTCGTTCCTGTGGATGATGTACCGCTGCGGCTGGGCCTCGAAGCCCGGTCAGGAGCGGGTCCTGGCATTGCGGATCACGCGGGAGGGCTTCGAGTGGGCGCTGGCGCATTCGTGCGGCAGCCGCCCGGCCGAGTGCGAGACCGAGGAGGCCTGGAAGGCACGGCTGGCGGCGTCGCCGGTGCGAGTCCAGTGGGATCCCGAGCGCGGGCCGGGTCTGGAGCGGCTGGAGCACCGGTCGATCCAGATCGGCCTCTCCGGCGAGGCCGTGGACCGCTACGTCGACCGCTGGATCACCGCGATCGAGGACGTCACCGACCTTGCCGTGCGCATCGGAGCGGAAGCCGGGGGCGGCGAGGAGGTCCGCCGCCTGCTGCCGGTCGAGCGGGCGTATCCGCTGGATGCGGAGCTCGCCGCATTCGTCGGCGCCTCCGATCAGGAAAGGCCGTAAGCGACCAGTAGGGAGTCGAGCATCGCCTCCTGGGTTGCGGCGCTGTAGGACGCGGGGTCGAAGCAGCCGAGTTGGGCCGCGCCTTCGGTGGCGCCCACGAGGGCGAAGACCGCGGTGCGGACCCGTGCAGGCTCCCAGTCCGGGGCAGACGCCGCCACGAGGCGTTCGACGCGGTCGCGCCAGGCGCGGTTGTTCTTGCGGTGCAGGGCGATCAGTTCCTCGTCCCCCACCGAGGCCGCCAGGAACCCCATCCACACCAGCGCTTCCTGCGCCGAGTCCTCGCTCAGCGCCATGCCTTGCGCGAGGATTGCGCGGAGCGCCGCGCGCGGCGTCCCGGCCTCGGCTTCGAGGCGTTCGACACGCACCCGCGTGCGGGCGTGCAGCAGGTCCCGCGCGTGGGCGAGCAGCGCTTTGCGCCCGGGGAAGCGGTGCATGACCAGGCCGGTCGTGCACCCGGCCTCGGCCGCGACGGCGCGGATCGTCAGGTGCTCGATCCCCTTGCCCGCCAGAATGCTCCAGACCGCCTTCGAGATGCGCTCCTGCTGCGCCTCGTGATCCGCCCTGCGTGCGATGGCCCGCTCCCCTCGTTTTCGTAACAAGTGTTACCGTAACATCTGTTACGACAACTGCGACGAGGAGGACCCATGCCGACCACCGCCACCTGGACCATTGAAGCCCGCGACTGGGAAGACCCGCAGGGCGTCGCCCTCCGCACGTGCCAGCGCGCCGAACTCGACGAGCGGTACGGCTGCGACGACCACGAGCCCGGCCCGCTGCCGTCCGCCGAGGACGTCTCGGTCTTCCTCATGGCATTCGGCCCCGGCGGCGAGGCGATCGGATGCGGCGCGCTCCGCGAACTCGACGCCGAGTCGTCCGAGATCAAGCGCATGTACGTCGTCCCCGGATCACGCGGCTCCGGTGTGGCCCCGGCGCTGCTCGCCGCGCTGGAGGACGCCGCCCGCGAACGGGGCTGGGGCACGGTGAAGCTCGAGACGGGCGTCGCCCAGCCCGACGCGATCCGCTTCTACGAGCGCGAGGGCTACCACCGGATCCCCCGTTTCGGGCACTACGCCGACTGGGACATCTCGGTCTGCTACGCGAAATTCCTCGCGTAGCAGCCGGCGGGGCGCAGGTGTGCGAGATGACCGTCGCGTTCGCCGGCCGCGCCGACGAGGTCGGGTACCTGGTGGCGTTCAGTGCCGCGGCGGACGCGGAAGCGCTGGCGGCCTATGCGGTGATCGAGACCGACCTCCTCACCTACCAGGAGCGGCTCTCCGGCGCCTTGAAAACCGCGCAGGACCTCCTCGAAGCCTGAGTGCCCGCCCCGCCGAGCGCCTAGGCTCGGCGGTGGGCCGCTCGCGGGAGCGCCCACCGAGCAGACGGGAGGTCGACCATGGCACAGCGGGACAGGCCGCGACCCGAGGACGCCGAGAACCGCCTCGACGACGAGGGCCGCAAGACCGGCCTGTGGGCCGAGGAGGACGCCCACGGCGGCTTCGTCGTCGGCGAGTACGTCGCGGACCAGCGCGAGGGCATCTGGCGGCACTACGCGGACGACGGCCGCCTCCGCTCCGAGGGCGGCTATGCCGACGGGCTCCTGCACGGCCAGTGGACCTGGTGGCGCGCCAACGGCCAGGTCCTCCAGCGCGGCGACTTCGACCACGAGAAGCGCGAAGGCCTCTGGGAACGCTGGACCGTCGACGGCGCCCTCATCGACAGCGGCCGCTACGAGCAGGACAAGAAGGTCGGCGAGTGGCACTACTACAACACCGACGGCACCATCAAGAAGACCACCGTCCACAAGGCCCGAAAGTAAGGCGGGACCCCCGAAGGTCGCTTCGACCGCTTCGAGGTTCGCTGTCCACCAGGCGATGAGGCGGTGGTCCCGGAAGAAGAGGTCGTCGCAGCCGGGGTCGCCCCGGTCGTAGTGGAAGTCGAGTTGCCAGCAGTGGGCGAGGATCTTCCACCAGCGGAGGCGGGCGGCAGCGGCCAGGTCTCCCGGGTCCATCGGGCGGATGGCGCCGTAGCCGGTGAGGAAGGCCGCGACCTTCGGGAGGTCGATGCGCGCGTCGGGCGTGCAGAACTGGTAGGCCGCGGCGCGGGCGAGTTCTTCGGCGTAAGAGCCGACGCGGATGCGGTCCCAGTCGATGACGGCCTTGACGTGGTCGCCGGACCAGATGAGGTTGAAGTTCTGGCAGTCGCCGTGGGTCCAGCCGCGGGGGCCGGTGGCGGTGTTCGGGCCCGGGCGACGGTGAGCGTGGGCGGCGATGAGGTCGAGTCGCTGCCGGAGGACCGGGGCGGCGGCGCGGTCGAACGAGTCCTGGGCGGGGTGCCCCGCGGCGAGTTCGAGGAACCGTCCGGTCTCGGCGAGGGCTGCAGCCGGATCGGGGATGCCCGTCGGGACCTGCTGCGGTGCAGGGAGACCCAAGGCGGGGTCGGCGAGCGCGTCATGGATGCGGGCGATCAGGGCGCCCATGTGCTCGGCCTGGGCGGGGGTCAGCTCCGCGCCGGGGTGGGTGCCGTCGATCCATTCGCACAGGTAGTAGGCGTTGCCATCGATGTCGGTGACGAGTTCACCGGAGCGGTCGGCGACGGGCGCGGCGACCGGGATCCCAACGGCGGCAAGGCGGTCGAGGAAGCCGAGGTTGCGGCGGACCGCCTCCGGGTCGCGGTCGGTCAGGTGTTTGAGGGCGAAGCGGCCGCGATCGGTGTCCAAGTACCAGTTCCGGTTCATGCGCCCGTCGGGAAGGTGGCGGATCTCGTGGAAGCCGCCGAGCCCGTAGGCCGAGGCCAGGGCGTCGAGGTCGGCCGGGGCGGCGGCGTACGGGTCCTGGGGCACCAGGGAAGGGTAGACCTCGGATCGCAGCGCATGCACCTACATGGGCGGCTGCGCGACCCGCAGGAGGTTACCGCCGACTTCGAGGTCGCGGTCGCCGGAGGCGTGCCTCCGGCGACCGCGGGGATAGGGCTATTTGACGGCGTGCGTGACGTCCCGCTCCTTGGCGTAGAAGCAGGCCGTCGGGTGCGTGCCCTTGTCCCCCACCTCGAGTGACGGGACCTCCTCGGCGCAGTGGTCCGTGGCCTTCCAGCAGCGCGTGCGGAAGCGGCAGCCCGAAGGCGGGTTGATCGGGGACGGAACGTCGCCCTGCAGGATGATCTCGTCGCGCTGGCCCCGCAGGTCCGGGTCCGGCACGGGCACCGCCGAGAGCAGCGCCTGCGTGTACGGGTGCCGCGGGCGGTCGTAGATCTCCCGGCCCGTGCCGCGCTCGACCACCTTGCCGAGGTACATCACCGCGACCTCGTCGGCGATGTGGCGCACCACCGAGAGGTCGTGCGCGATGAACACGTACGCCAGACCGAGCTCGTCCTGCAGCCGCTCGAGGAGATTGATGACCTGGCCTTGGATCGAGACGTCGAGGGCGCTCACCGGCTCGTCGCACACCAGCACCTGCGGGCGCAGCGCCAGCGCGCGGGCGATGCCGATGCGCTGGCGCTGGCCGCCGGAGAACTGGTGCGGGTAGCGGTTCACATGGTCGGGGCTGAGGCCGACCATGTCGAGCAGTTCCTTGACCTCCTTGGCGCGCTGCGCCTTCGGGACCACCTCGGGGTGGATCTCGAAGGGTTCGCCCACGATGTCGCCGACCGTGAGCCGCGGGTTGAGCGAGGTGTACGGATCCTGGAAGACCAGCTGGATGTCCCGCCGGAACGGCCGGATCCGGCGGGCAGAGAGGTTGCCGATCTCCTTGCCCTGCAGTTTGATCGAGCCTGAAGTCGGCGTCTCGAGGCCGACCAGGAGCTTCGCGAGCGTGGACTTGCCGCAGCCCGACTCGCCCACGACGCCGAGGGTCTTGCCCGGGTAGAGCTTCAGGTCCACGCCGTCGACCGCCTGCACCTTGCCGACCGTGCGCTTGACGACGACGCCCCGCTGGATCGGGAAGTGCTTGACCAGGTCCTTCGCCTCCAGGACCGGCTCGGTGCTGGTGTTCGCTTGGCCGAGTTCAGCGTTCATCGGCGTAGACCTCCTCGGCGAAGTGGCAGCGGCTGCCGTGGGATTCGGACGGCTCGAGCCAGGGCGGCACCTCGGTGGCGCACTTGTCCTCGGCTGCGAAGCAGCGCGGATGGAACGGGCAGCCGCTCGGCAGGTTCGCCGGGTTCGGCGGGAGCCCCCGGATGACCTCGAGTTCCCGGCCGACCGTGTCGACGCGCGGAATCGCGCGCAGCAGGGACTTCGTATAGGGGTGGGCGGGGCGCTTGAACGTGTCGCGGATGCCGGCGCGCTCGACCACCTCCCCCGCGTACATGACCGCCACGTCGTCGGCGACGTCGGCGACCACGCCGAGGTCGTGGGTGATGAGAATCAGGCCCATGTGCCGCTCGGCCTGGATGCGCTTGAGCAGGCGCATGATCTGGGCCTGGACGGTGACGTCGAGGGCCGTGGTCGGCTCGTCGGCGATGAGGATCTCCGGGTCGAGCGCGAGCGCCATCGCGATCATGACGCGCTGGCGCATGCCTCCCGAGAACTGGTGCGGGTAGTGGCCGACGCGGTTCTTCGCGTCGGGGATGCCGACGAGGTCGAGCAGCTCGACCGCCCGCTGCTTGGCGTCGGCGCGGCTGAGGCCGCGGTGCACGCGGAAGAGCTCGCCGATCTGGAACCCGACCGACCAGAGCGGGTTGAGGGCGGACAGGGCGTCCTGGAAGACGATGGCGATGTGGTTGCCGCGCACGGTCCTGCGCGTGTCCTCGTCCTGTTCCAGGAGGTCGACGCCGCGGAGGAGGATGCGGCCGCCGGTGATGTGGGCGGGCGGGGTGTCGAGGATGCCCATGATCGCCTGGGAGGTCACCGACTTGCCGGAGCCGGACTCGCCGACGATGGCGAGGGTGCGGCCCTGCTCGAGGGTGAAGCTCGCGCTGCGGACTGCGGGGATCCGCTTGCCGCGCACCTGGAACTCGACGCGCAGGCCGTCCACTTCGAGCAGTGGGGCGTTCAGGTCGGCGCCGGGGAGGGTGTCGCCGACGACGCGCACTTGGGAAACCATTGCTCGCTCACCTCAGTTTCGGGTCGAGGGCGTCGCGCAGGGCGTCGCCGAAGGTCGCGAACGCGAACACGGTCAGGATGAGCATGACCAGCGGCCAGGCGAAGAGGTAGACGTAGCCGCCTCCGGCCCATTCGGTGCCCTTGGAGAGGAGCACGCCCCAACTGGTGGCCGGCGGCTGGACGCCGATGCCGAGGACGGCGAGGGCGGCCTCGGTGACGATGATGCCGCCGATGGTGGTCGGGACGACGGCCGTGACCGGGACGATGGCGTTCGGGAGGATGTGCCGGAACATGATGCGGCGGTCGCTCGCGCCGAGGCACTTGGCGGCGACCACGTAATCCAGGTGCTTCGTCTCCAATGTGGCCGCCCTGGTATACCGGCAGAACTCCATCCAGCCGAACAGCGCGAGCGCGATCGCCGGGGCGGCGATCGTCCCGACGAGGGTGTCGGCGGAGACGCGCCCGCGGAACAGGCTCAGGATCAGGATGGCGCCCATGAGCATCGGGATGACGATGAAGACGTCGAGCGACCGCGAGATGAGGCTGTCGATCCAGCCGCCGTAGTAGCCGGCGAGCAGTCCGAGCACCAGTCCGACCAGGACCGACACGATGATGACGCTGAGCGCCAGTGCGATCGTGGGCCTCGTGCCGTGGACGAGCGTGGAGGCGAAGTCGCAGCCGAACGCGTCGGTGCCCATCGGGTGGTCGCCGGTGAACCAGGTGTCGGGCCGCAGTTTCGCCTCGCGTCCCAGGCACACGGTCGGGTCCTTGTCGGTGAACAGGCCCGGGAACGCCGCCATCGCGAACACGAGCAGGAGCACCGCGGTGGCGATGATGACATCGGGGCGTTTGCGCATGGTGCGGAAGGCGTCCGACCATAGGGAGGCCTGGCGTTCCTCGGCGGCGACGGGCGCGGTCAGCTCACTCATAGCGGATCCTCGGGTCGAGTGCGGCGTAGAGGAGGTCGACGATGAGGCTCACGAAGACCACGACGAATGCCGAGACGGTGAGTCCCACGATGACGAGGTTGCCTTCTTGGCGCTGCACCGCCTGGAAGATCATTCGGCCCATGCCCGGGATGCCCATGACGCCCTCGGTGAGCACGGCCCCGGAGAGCATGAACGCGAACAGGAAGCCGATGCCGGTGACGATCGGGATCATCGAGTTGCGGATGACGTGCACGATCGTGATGCGCATCGGCTTGAGGCCCTTGGCCTTCGCGGTGCGCACGAAGTCCGAGCCGAGGTTCTCCAGCTGGGCGGCGCGGATGAGGCGGGTCATGGTCGCGAGGCCGACGGTCCCGACGATGATGCCCGGGATGATGATCGTCGTCCACGGGTAGTCGGCGTTGTAGTTCGGTCTGAACACCTGGCCCATGAAGGACTCGGTGCCCCAGATGCCCCTGGCCCAGCGGGTGAGCGGGACCGCCACGATGTACACGTAGGACAGCAGGATGAGGAACACCGGCACCGAGTCGGCCAGGATGGTCGTGCCGCGCACGGTGTGGTCGATGAACCTGCCGCGGTGGCGGGCGGCCCAGGTGCCGAGCACCATCGAGACGACGACGAGCGTGATCGTCGCGAACACGAACAGCCGCAAGGTGTTCGGAATGTAGATCCCGAGGAGCTGGCCGACGTCGCGGTTGCCGTTGAGGGTGGTGCCGAAGTCGCCTCGAACGAAGTTCTGGAGACGGTCGACGAATGGCGACAGGCACGGGTCGCCCACGCGCTCATAGCATTTGTTGTCGAGCCCGTAGAGCCGTTCGACCTGGGCGAGCATCCCCGGGTCGGGCGTGCGGTCCCCGCCGAAGAACAGCAGGGCGGGGTTGCCCCTGACCTGAACGGACAGCGCCGTCAGGTAGTGCAGCAGGAAGAGCACGATCCCGAGGGTGAGAAGGGATTGGAGGAGGCGTCGGATGATGTAGCGTCCCATGGTTCTTTCCAAATCCAGAGCCCCCGAGGGGCCCCGCCGCGGGTCTGCTCGCGCAGCCGCGGCGGGTGCCGCCCGGGCGGTCTTCAGTTGTAGGCGCTACTCGACGACGGTGACTTCTCGGAGCTCGCAGTCGCCGCCCGGCCCGCTGTAGATCGGGTGGACGTACACGTTCTCGAGCCGGTCGGTGTAGAAGTAGTTGAAGCGCTCGCCGAAGATCGGGACGCTCGGCATGTCCTCGGCGAGGATGGCCTCGGCCTCGGCGTAGAGGGCCACGGCTTCGTCAAGGGTCGCCGCGGAGCCCGCTTCGGCGATCTTGGCGTCGTACTCGGCGTTCTCCCAGCCCTGGTCGTTGACCGAGGCGCCGCCGCCGTAGATCGGCTCCAGGTAGTTCTCGTTCAGGTTGTAGTCCGGGCCCCAGCCGGAGCGGAACGGTCCGTCGAGGTTGTGCTCCTCGCGGGTGGCGAGGAACTCGGGGAAGTCCATGGTGACGAGCTCGTACTCGATGCCGAGGCTGTCCTTGATGGAGTCGCCGATGGCGCGGAAGATGTCGACGTTGTCGCTGGCGTCGTTCACCCAGATCTTCAGCTTCTCGCCCTCGGGCCAGCCGCCGGCCTGTTCGAGCAGGTCAGCGGCAGCGGCAGCGTCGTAGACGCAGTACTCACCGCAGGAGTGCGTGCCACCGCCGAGGATGGACTCGGGGACCCACTGGTCGAGCGGGTAGAAGCGCTCGGGGCCGACCACGTTCGCGACGCCCTCGCGGTCGATCGCCATCGAGATGGCGCGGCGCAGGTTGACGTCCTGGAACTTCGGGTCGTAGAGCGGGAATCCGAGCATCAGGATGCTCGGGTCGTCCTGCTGGATGTGCCGCTCGCTCAGGTCGGGGTCGTTCATGGCGTTCTCGTAGTCGGCCGCGGTCGGGCGGCAGACGTCGATGTCACCGGTCAGGAAGTCCGCCCAGCAGTCGTCGCCTTCGAGGTAGACCTTCCAGTTGACCTCGTCGATCTGAGCCGGCATGTCGCCCTTGTAGTCCTCCCAGCGGACCGCCGTGCCGCCGTTCTCGATGTCGTACGGCTCTTCGAACATGAAGGGGCCGTTACCGATCGGCTTGGCTTCGCAGGCTTCGAGGTCAGCCAGGCATTCCTCGGCCACCGGATAGAACGCCTCGTAGCCGAGCATCGTGGGGAAGCCGATGAACGGCGCGGTCAGCTTGACCTCGATGGTGAGGTCGTCGACCGCGGTCACACCCGAGAGGTGGGTGGTCTCGATCGGCGCCCACTCGGGGACCTCGGGGTCGGCCCACTGGTCTTCGGGCAGCGGGTCGGGGTTCATCTCCTCCCAGCCCTCGAAGGTCCCGAAGAAGTAGTTCAGCGGGAGCGAATTGGACGCGTAGGCGGTGCGGTCCCAGGAGCGGATGAACGCGTCGGCGTTGACCGGCTCCCCGTTGTGGAAGGTCAGTCCGTCCTTGATCTTGATGGTCCAGGTCTGGTTGTCGGGAGAGGAGATCTCTTCGGCCACCAGGTTTTTCGGCTCGCCGGTTTCGCGGTCGTAGTAGACCAGGCCGTCGTAGACGTTCTTGATGATCCGGTAGCCCTCGGACTCGCCGGAGCCTCCGGGGACGAGGCTGCGGATCTCGCCGATCTGCATGTTGACGGTGCCGCCGCTGCCGCCGCCTTCACCACCGACGTCGCCTTCGTCTCCGGCGCAGGCGGCGGTCGCCGCCGTCATTCCGGCGGCGGCGATTGCGGCCACCGTCATTCGCATTCGTTTCACGAGGGTCTCCAGAGCGTGAGTGGGTCGTGGGATAACTCACACCATGGCGCACAACACCCTCAAAAGATAGAGTGCGTTGTGAAATCGTTACCGTGCAGACGGTTGGCAGAGACCTTGGGCTGCAATTATTTCGTCCGTATTGCCGTTGTAATCCCAATTAATGAGATGCAAGTTTCTCGTGATGTCCCAAGGGGCACTTGGGATCACTCCGGCAGCAGGTACGCGGAGGCCTCGGCCGCGGCGGCCGGGCCGTACGACTGCTCCAGCCGGTGCACGAACTCCACGGGGTTCACCGCATAGCCCTGCGGCCCAATGGATTCAAGAGCCAGCGCGGTCATCTGCGAACCGACCTCGGCCGCGCGGCGCAGGCCCATCCCCCAGCCCAGACCGGCCAGGAGGCCGGCCGTGAAGGCATCCCCCGCACCGGCGGGGTCGATGATCTCGCGGGCGCGCGGAAAGGGCACGCGGACGCGTTCGATGTCGTGGCCGGCGATCTCGACGCCGTCCTGGTCGAGAGTGGTCACCCGGACGCGCACCCGCTCCAGGATCTCGTCGTCGCTCAGGCCCGTGGTGGCCTGGAGCAGCTGGTAGCGGTCCTGGCTCGTGACGAGGAACTTGGCGCCGGTCAGGAAGTCAACGGCCTCTTCGCCTTCGAGGTCGCCGGGGTCGGCGCTGAACTCGAGGCCGAGGTCGCGGCACTGGTCGGCGTAGGCGTGCATGGCCTTGGCCTCGCCAGGCCCGATGTGGACGAGGCGGAGGGTACCGTCGCGCTCCATGACCTCGATGAGGTCGAGTTCTTCGCCGTCGATCACGACCGGCGCTTGGCCGAGTCGGTTCATGCCGTGGCCGACCGTTTCAGCGGTCGCTCCGGTGACGGCGGTCTTCATGCCTTGCACGACAAGTGGCACTGGGATTGTCCTCGTTCAGTCGGGGACGCGGAGAATGGTGGTCTTGCGAAACGCAAGCGCGCAAGGCGCATCGGCTGCGCGCGGTACAGAAACGGGCGGTAGGCCCGTGGTGGGAGCAGCCAGCCTAGCGCATGGCTCAGCCCGGCCGATCCGGAGATCGACCGGGCTGGAGCGCTACCGATTCGATCCCTCTAGTGGAAGGAGTCGCCGCAGGCACAGGAGCCCTGGGCGTTCGGGTTGTCGATGGTGAAGCCCTGGGCGTCGATGCGGTCGGCGAAGTCGATGCTGGCACCGATGAGGTAGGGGATGCTCATCTTGTCGACCACGACGCCGAAGCCCTCGTAGTCCTGGACGGTGTCGCCCTCGCGCACGTCGGTGTCGAAGTACAGGCCGTAGCGCAGGCCGGAGCAGCCGCCGGGGCTGACCTCCACGCGCAGGCGCAGGCCTTCCTCGCCTTCCTGCTCGATCAGGGCCTTGACCTTGGTGGCGGCCGCTTCCGTGAGCACGACGCCGACCTTGGTGGCGTTGTCCTTGACGTCGTCGGCCTGCTGGGTGGCGCTCACTGGCAACTCCCTCGTGTGTGTGCGAGATCCAAGTCGATCGGGTCTCTTCGACAGGTCAACAGTACCCAACGGCGTCGCGTGTGTCGTTATTCCGGAGGTCACATACCCGTAGGTGTGACGTGCGCTGTCGACCAGTCCTCGACCGTACCTACTCCTGCCATCCCTTCGCCACCTTCTCGGCGAGTGAGGTGAGTCCTTGCACGGGTTCGCGCATCGCGGCCTCGGGGCTGCCGAGGAGGTCGGTGACCGAGTGGACGCCCGCGAGGTCGGGGTGGGCGTCGACGTCGGAGCGGCCGGCCATGACGAGGCAGGGCTTCCCGTGGGCGCTCGCGCCCGAGGCGACCTCGGCGGCGAGCTTGCCGCGCAGACTCTGGGCGTCGAAGGAGCCCTCGCCGGTGATGACGAGGTCGGCTTCGGCGATCTGCGCGTCGAGTCCGACTGCGTCGCAGGTGAGGCGGGCGCCGGATTCGCGGTGCCCGCCGAGGAGGAAGAACGCGAAGCCGAGGCCCCCGGCGGCGCCGGCGCCGGGCAGCTCGGAGGCGCCGACCGGGCCGAGGCGGCGTTCGGCGAGTTCGGCGAAGGAAGAGAGGGACATCTCGAGGAACGGCAGCGCGTTGCCGCTGGCGCCCTTCTGCGGGCCGAACATGTAGGTCGCGCCGTGCGGGCCGAGGAGCGGCGAGTCGACGTCGGTGGCCGCGATGAACTCGACGCCGCGGGTGCGGGCGTGGCCCTCGATCTCGGTGCAGGCGGAGAGGACGCCGCCGCCGTAGGGCAGTGCGGCGCCGGTCGAGTCGAGGAGGGTGAGGCCGAGGGCGGTGAGCATTCCCGCGCCGGCGTCGTTGGTGGCGGAGCCGCCGAGGCCGACGACGATGCGGCGGGCGCCGGTCTCGACGGCGTCGGCGACGATGAGGCCGAGGCCGTAGGTGGTGGTGCGGCGCGGGTCGCGTTCAGTGGCTTCGAGGAGGTGGAGGCCGCAGGCGGCGGCGGACTCGATGTAGGCGGTCTCGCCGTCGCGCAGGTAGTCGGCTTTGACGGGGCGGCCGAGGGGGTCGCAGGTCTCGACCGTGCGGCGGACCGCGGAGGGGAGGGCGTGGGCGAGGACGTCGACGAAGCCGGGGCCGCCGTCGGCGAGCGGCAGCGTGACCGCGGTGTCCTCGGGTCGGCCGCGGAGCCAGCCCGCGGCTACGGCGTCGGCGGCTTCGGCGGCGCTCATGGTGCCGGCGAACTTGTCGGGAGCTATGAGGATGCGCACACCGTGAGCCTAGTGGATGCCCGGAAGCTGGGTGTAACCGCTTTCCGATGGATCGGAGGGCCCAGCCTGTGGACGGCTTGTCCGCATGGCGGATTCAGGGAGTCCGAGGCGGGCTCGAAAAGGTCTAACATTGCCGCCATGACGGGCTTCAACGAACCTGCTTCCACTCAGACCGCGCTCCTGCTCCTGGGACGCGGCACCGACTCCGGCTCCGAGCGCGGCGTCGACTGCCCCGGTGAACTGCCCGCGCCCTCCGACCCCGACCTGGTCGAGCGCGCCCGCGCCGCCAAGGAGAAGCTCGGCGGCAACGTCTTCATCCTGGGCCACCACTACCAGCGCGACGAGGTGATCCAGTTCGCCGACGTCACCGGCGACTCGTTCAAGCTCGCCCAGCAGGCCGCAGCGCGGCCCGACGCCGAGTACATCCTGTTCTGCGGCGTGCACTTCATGGCCGAGAGCGCCGACATCCTCACCGGCGACCACCAGCAGGTGATCCTGCCCGACCTCGCCGCGGGCTGTTCCATGGCCGACATGGCCACCGCCTCGCAGGTCGAGCAGTGCTGGGAGGACCTCAAGCGCGTCGGGATCGCCGACGTCACCGTCCCGGTGACGTACATGAACTCGACGGCCGCGATCAAGGGCTTCGTGGGCCGCGAGGGCGGCCTCGTGTGCACCTCCTCGAACGCCGAGCGGGCGCTGCGGTGGGCCTACGACCAGGGCGAGAAGGTCCTGTTCCTGCCCGACCAGCACCTGGGCCGCAACACGATGGTCCGCGAGATGGGCTACTCGCTCGAGGACTGCGTGCTCTACAACCCGCACAAGCCGAACGGCGGCCTCACCGACGAGGAGCTGCGGAACGCCAAGATCATCCTGTGGAAGGGCCACTGCTCGGTCCACGGGCGCTTCACGCTCGAATGCGTGGAGGAGATGCGCCGCCTCGACCCCGAGGTCAACATCCTGGTGCACCCCGAGTGCAAGCACGAGGTCGTCGAGGCCGCCGACTACGTGGGCTCGACCGAGTACATCATCAAGAAGCTCGAAGCGGCCGAGCCCGGCTCGTCGTGGGCCATCGGCACCGAGCTGAACCTGGTCCGGCGCTTGGCGAACCAGTTCCCGGACAAGAAGATCTCGTTCCTGGACAAGACGGTCTGCTACTGCTCCACCATGAACCGGATCGACCTGCCGCACCTGGTGTGGGCGCTCGAGGAACTCGTGGCCGGGCGCGTCCCGAACACGATCACCGTGGACGCCGAGACCGCCGGGTACGCGCGCGAGGCGCTCGACCGGATGCTCGCGCTGCCGTAGAGCGAGTGCCGCCACAAGTGCAACCGCCGACGCGGGCCGCCGCGTGTTCCTGGAAGGGGCTCGCGGCGGCCCGCGTCGGGCGTTCACCAACGCTTTGACGGGTTCGTGCACTGGCCGGTTCCAGGTGCGCATGATCACCGTAGGTTATGTCGCTACCTGGGCGTTTCTCCCGTGGCTATTCCGTTATCGTTGGTCCGCCGAGTGATGCGAGGGTGAACGCACACCCAACGGACCACTCCCCAGTTCCCGGCCTCAGTCCCAGAACTCCACCCACCGAGGAGACCTCTTGAGCAGCACCGACGCCACCACCCCCGAAACCGCGCCTTCCGAAGACATGCTGATCATCCACGGCGGCACCCCCCTCGACGGCGAGGTCCAGGTCCGCGGTGCGAAGAACCTCGTCTCGAAGGCCATGGTCGCCGCCCTGCTGGGCACCTCCCCTTCGGTCCTGCGCTCGGTGCCCGCCATCCGCGACGTCGAGGTCGTGACCGGGCTGCTCCGCGTCCACGGCGTCGACGTCGATCTCGACGGCGACACGCTCTACATGGACCCCACCTCGGTCGAGTCCGCGGGCGTCGAGGAGATCAACGTCCACGCCGGGACCAGCCGCATCCCGATCCTCCTGTGCGGGCCCCTCCTGCACCGCCTCGGCCGCGCCTTCATCCCCGACCTCGGCGGATGCAACATCGGCGGCCGCCCCATCGACTTCCACCTCGACGCGCTCCGCAAGTTCGGCGCGGTCGTCGAGAAGAGCGCCGACGGCACGCACCTCTCGGCCCCCAACGGCCTCCACGGCATCCGCTACGAGCTCGAGTTCCCGTCCGTCGGTGCCACCGAGCAGGTGCTGCTCACCGCCGTGATGGCCAAGGGCACCACCGAACTGCGCAACGCCGCGATCGAGCCCGAGATCATCGACCTCATCTGCATCCTGCAGAAGATGGGCGCGATCATCAAGGTCCACACCAACCGCGTGATCGAGATCGTGGGCGTGGACGAGCTCAAGGGCTACTCGCACCGGGCCCTGCCCGACCGCATCGAGGCCGCCTCGTGGGCCTCGGCGGCGCTCGCCACCCAGGGCAGCGTGTACGTGCGCGGCGCGCAGCAGGCCGACATGATGACGTTCCTCAACGTGTTCCGCTCCATCGGCGGCGCGTACGAGGTGAACGACGACCCCATCGAGGGCGGCATCCGCTTCTGGCACCCGGGCACCCCGCTCAAGCCCGTCGCCCTCGAGACCGACGTGCACCCCGGGCTCATGACCGACTGGCAGCAGCCGATCGTCGTGGCGCTCACGCAGGCCGACGGCCTGTCGATCATGCACGAGACCGTGTACGAGAACCGCTTCGGCTACACCTCCGAGCTGCGCCGCATGGGCGCGAACATCGAGCTGTACTCCGACTGCCTGGGCGGCACGCCCTGCCGCTGGGGCCGCCGCAACTTCCTCCACTCGGCCGTCATCGCCGGGCCCTCGAAGCTGCACGCCGCCGACCTGCAGATCCCCGACCTGCGGGCCGGGTTCAGCCACCTCATCGCCGCGATGGCCGCCGAGGGCACCTCGCGCGTCTACGGCGTCGACCGCTACATCACGCGCGGCTACGAGAACTTCGAGGCGAAGCTCCTCGGTCTCGGCGCGAAGATCGAGCGGCCGACCTCGCCGACGCTTGCGGGCCGGCCGTGAGCGGAGCGGCCCGCACCCGCTGAGCCGGAGCCGGTTGAATCCGCGTAGGTATGCTTGGAGGGCAGCATCCCGCAGCGAGTCGAGGAAGGCCTTAAGTCCGTGGCGAAGAAGTCCGTGCAGGCGGAGACACCTGCCCCCCAGGAAACCCAGCCGGCTTCCGCCACCGACAAGAAGGGGAAGGCCACTCCCAAGCGGCCCAACCAGTCCAAGGCGCGTCCCCCGGCCAACCCCCCGCTGACCGCGAAGGAGAAGCGGGAGGCCCAGAAGAAGGCCGGGCCGCTCACCAAGGAGCAGAAGAAGCAGGCGAAGGAAGACCTCCGCAACGAGCGCGCCCGCATCGCCGAGGGCCAGTGGAAGGGCGACCCGCTCTTCGACAAGTACCACCTGCCGCGCGACCGCGGGCCCGAGCGGCTCCTGGTGCGCGACATCGTCGACTCGCGCTGGTCCGTCGGGCAGTACTACATGTTCGGCGCGTTCGCGATCCTGATCCTCTCCACCGGCTCGGTGCAGCTCCAGAGCTACCTGTTCATCGCGCTCGTCGTGCTGACGGCCGTCATCGTGTTCGAGTCGGTCCTGCTGGCGCGCCGCGTGAAGCGGATCGTGTCCAAGCGCCACCCGAAGACCGAGCTGCGCATGGGCTCCCTGTACTGGTACGCGATCCAGCGGAGCATCATGCCACGCTCGATGCGCAACCCGCGCCCGCGCATGAGCTACAAGGCGAAGGAAGACGACCTCGGCAAGGTCGTCAAGTAGGACGGGCGGGCCAGCTCCACGAATGCACGACTCGCAAGCGTCGTCGAGGAGCCTGTCCCGTTTTGCACCGGTCCGGCCCGGGATCGTTCTGCTGTCGTTCCCGGGTCTCCCATGGCCTACCCTCGAATTGTCGTAGCCCTCTCTGACCCCGGAAAGTAGTCAACGTGGTGGATGTCGCGGCGGACTTGCGGGCGGGGCTGTTCCGCGCCCTCGGCCCACTCGATCGCGCCACCATGCGGCACGCGATCGCCGACACCGTTGCCCTCCAGCAGATCCGCGAAGAGGCCACCATGCGCCTCGCCCGGTCCGCCGTCGAGGCCGACCAGTCGCGGCTGCTCGGCGTCCGGGCCGTGATCCTGCGCGTGCTCGGCGACTTCGACGGCGCCGAAGTGGACGCCGCCGCGGCCGTCAAATACGCCGAAGCGGTCGGTGCCGACCTGCTGCTGGCCCCCGCGAGGGCGCGGCTGGCGCAGGTGCTGCGCGTACGCGGCCGCTACGAGGAGGCCGACCAGCTGTTCGCGCTCGCCGAGGCCGGAGAGCTGCCGAGGACCCTCACCGGCGCCGTGCGGGCCTACGCGGGCCTCTCGTGCATCGCTCAGGGGCGCATCACCGAATCGCTCATCCACGTGCAGCGCGCCTCCGAGCAGAACCCGCACGGGTTCGTCATGCAGATCGTCGAGACCGCGCTCTCGCTCATCGAGGAGCACGCCGCGAAGGCCGGTTTCGGACCGCCGCCGCGCGGCTGGCCCGAACGCGCCGGGTACCCCGCGCCCGACCGGTTCCAGGACCCGCAGACCGGCCGCTTCGGGTACCTCGGCGCGGACGGGCGGCCCGTCGTGCAGGCCGCGTTCAGCCAGGCCGGGGACTTCCGCGGCGGTGTGGCCGCCGTGTGCCAGGCCGACTGGGGCGCGATCGACCGCACCGGCACCGTCGTCGTCCCGATGCTCTACGGCTCCATGGAGACCCCCACCGCCGACGGGCGCACCGTCACCGGATTCGTCAACGGCGTCGCCGTCGCCGCCCAGCGCGGGCGGGTGCTCGTGGTGCACAAGTCCGGGCGTGTGGTCGTGCCTCCTCGCTACCAGCGCGTCGAGGTGCACCCGTCCGGGTTCCTCGCCTCCGACGGGTACTCGTGGGGCGCACTCGGCTTGGACGGCAACGAGATCGTGCCGCTGCGGGTCGACCGGGCCGAGGCGCTGCGGACGCTCGACGCGGCCGTCTCGATCGACGACGGGCCGCTGTAGCCGCTCACCGGCCGTTCGCCCGCCTGTGACCTTGGAGTCGTTGACGCTAGCCGCACGGCAGGTAATCTCTTGGGCATGGAGTTTCGTCATCTCGGCCGCTCAGGCCTCGTCATTTCCGAACTGGTGTACGGCAACTGGATCACCCACGGCGGGCAGGTGGAAGAGGACGCCGCCGTCGCGTGCGTGAACGCCGCCCTCGACGCCGGCATCACGACCTTCGACACCGCGGACGTCTACGCGCAGGGCGCCGCTGAGGAAGTCCTCGGACGCGCGCTGAAGGACCAGCGCCGCGACGGCATCGAGATCTTCACCAAGGTCTACTGGCCGATGGGCGAGGGCAAGAACGACCGCGGCCTCTCGACCAAGCACATCAAGGAGTCGATCAACAACTCCCTGCGCCGCCTCCAGACCGACCGCGTCGAGCTGTACCAGGCCCACCGCTGGGACGTCGAGACGCCGCTCGAGGAGACCATGCAGGCGTTCGCCGACGTGGTGCACTCCGGCAAGGCCCACTACATCGGCGTCTCCGAGTGGACCGCCGACCAGATCCGGGCCGGCGCCGAACTCGCCAAGGAGCTGAAGATCCAGCTCGTGTCGAGCCAGCCGCAGTACTCCGCCCTGTGGCGGGTCATCGAGGCCGAGGTCGTCCCGGCCTCCGAGGAGCTCGGCATCGGCCAGATCGTCTGGTCGCCGCTGGCGCAGGGCATCCTCACCGGCAAGTACAAGCCGGGCCAGGACGCCCCCGCGGGCTCGCGCGGCGCGGACCCCAAGTTCGGCCGCTTCGTCGCGCAGTGGCTCAACGACGACGTGCTCGAGCGCGTCCAGCAGCTCGGCCCGATCGCCGAGGACCAGGGCCTCACCATCGCGCAGCTCAGCCTCGCCTGGGTGCTGCAGAACTCGAACGTGTCGGCCGCGATCATCGGCGCCACCCGCCCCGAGCAGGTCGTCGAGAACGTCAAGGCCGTCGGCGTGAAGCTCCCCGAGGAGGTCTACGCCAAGATCAACGAGATCCTCGAGCCGGTCGCCGTGACCGACCCGAAGGAGACCACGGCCCCCAACCCCCGCGCGTAACTCAGCGCTTCGCAACCCCCGACCGCGACTCGATCGTCGCGAGCGCGAGCGGGAGGAGCTCCGGAACGGGCGCCTCGAGCCCCACCGAGGGGCCCGGGGGGGGTTACCAGGCGGGGGGGGGGGGCGCGGAGCCGCGCCTGCCCTGCACGGTGAGCCGGAAGGCCTCGGCCTCGTCGTACTCGCCCGCGAAATGGGCGAGGACCTGCTGGTATCCGAGAGCGCGGGACGCGGTGCGGCCCTCGCGCAGTCCCCGTGACTCGAGTTCACGGACCTCATCGAGGAACCCGGCGTCCCACATGTGCTGGACGCGGCGCTCGATGCGCTCGTCGAGGACCGCGGTGTCGAGGTCGACGCCGATGCGGATCGCCTCGAAATGGGCCTTCGGCACGGGCAGGCTCGCGGTGAACGAACCGGTGAGCTCCACGACTTCCAGGGCGCGGACGACGCGGCGGCCGTTCGAGGGCAGGATCGCCTCGGCGGCGGCGGCGTCGAGGGCCTTGAGGCGCTCCCAGAGCGCCGCTGAGCCCTCCCGCTCCAGTTCGGCCTCGAGCCGGGCCCGGATCACCGGGTCGGTGCCGGGGAAGTCCATCTCGTCGAGCGCGGCCTGCACGTACAGGCCGGAGCCGCCCACGAGGACCGGGCGCTTCCCGCGGGAGCGAATGTCGGCGATCGCATCCCGGGCGAGACGCTGGTAACTGGCCACATCGGCCGGCTCGGTGACGTCCAGGACGTCGAAGACATGATGCGGGATACCGCGCTTCTCAGCCTCGGTGATCTTCGCGGTGCCGATGTCCATGCCCCGGTAGAGCTGCATCGAGTCGGCGTTCACCACCTCGCCGTCCAGGGCTTCCGCCAGCGCGACCGACAGCGCGGTCTTCCCCGCCGCGGTGGGGCCTACGACGGCGATCACCGGCGGCTGTAGGGTGGGGAGGCTGCCAGCGTGCGATGCATAGCCCAACTGAACGACCCCTTCGGTTCGTGTCGGCACCACCCGGCTGGCGGCTACCCGTCAACCACCGTAAGGTACGGGAAGTACGTCCCTAAGTTCGTGTGAAGGATTTGAGATTACCGCGATGAGTGACCTCGGAGACTGGACCAGCTTCGGCCGCGTTGACGCCGACGGCACGGTCTATGTGAAAACCTCCTCCGGCGAGCGCGCGGTCGGCTCGTGGCAGGCCGGCTCCACGGAGGAGGGCCTCGCGCACTTCGCGCGCAAGTACGCCGACCTCGTGGTCGAAGTCGATCTCATCGCCGCCCGCCTGAACTCGGAGTCCGCCGACGTCGAGCAGGCCGCCTCGCAGCTGCGCAAGCTCCGCGAAGGCCTCGACACCGCGGCCGTGGTCGGGGACGTCGACGCCCTCGCCGCACGCCTCGACGGACTCTCGAAGCACGCCGAGGAGAAGCTCGGCGAGTTCAAGGCCGCGAAGGACGCCGAGCGCGCCGAAGCGGTCGCCGCCAAGGAGGCCCTCGTGGCCGAGGCGGAGGAGCTCGCGGCGAAGGACAGCCACTGGAAGGCCTCGGGCGCGCGCTTCAGCGAGATCATCGAGGAGTGGAAGGCGATCCACGGGGTCGACCGGAAGACCGACCAGAAGCTGTGGCGCCGGTTCTCCGCCGCCCGCGACACGTTCACGCGCCACCGCGGCGCGTACTTCTCGCAGCTCGACGCCGAGCGCAAGGTGATCGGCTCCAAGAAGGAAGAGCTGATCGCGCGCGCCGAGGCGCTCTCGACCTCGACCGACTGGGGACCGACCGCCGACGCGCTCAAGGGCCTCATGGCCGAGTGGAAGGACGCCGGGCGACTGGCGCCCGACGCCGAGCAGAAGGCCTGGAAGCGGTTCCGTGCCGCGCAGGACGTGTTCTTCAACGCCCGCTCCGAGGTCTTCTCGGCCCGCGACGCGGAGCTCGAGGCCAACCAGGCCGCGAAGGAGGAGCTCCTGAAGCAGGCCGAGGCGCTGGACATCGAGGCCGACCCGAAGGCCGCGCAGAACGCGTTCCGCGAACTGCAGGCCGGCTGGCACGACATCGGCGCGGTCCCGCGCAAGAACCAGGCCAAGCTGCAGCGGCGCCTGCGCAACGTCGAGGACAAGCTCCGCGACGCGCTGGACACCGCCTGGCGCAAGGTCCCGGTCGAGAAGAACCCGCTGCTGCTCCAGATGCGCCAGCAGGTCGCCGAGGCCGAGGAGAAGCTGGAACGCGCGAAGGCCGACGGGAACGCGAGCCGCATCAAGAAGGCGGAAGCGGACCTGGCGAGCAAGAAGCAGTTCTTGCAGCTCGCGGAGGGAACCAAGTAGCTCAGCCTGCAGTTGGCTGAGGGTTCCAAGTAAACGAAACCTGCCGTTGTCCCCGGATTCGCGGGAACGCATGAGCGCGTTCGCGGACGGGTCGGGATAATGGGGCAGGGCTACAACGGCGTGGACCGCTTCGGTTCACGCCGTTCGCTTTGCCCCGCCGTTCCCCGCCGTGCACCCGTCGAAAGGAAGGCAGTCGCCCATGGGCATGGAAATCACCGCACTGGAGACGCTCCCCCCGCAGTTCATCCCGACCGTGAACGTGTTCAACCTCCGCGACATCGGCGGCTGGAACGCCCGCGACGGCAAGAAGGTCAAGACCGGCCAGGTCTTCCGCTCCGACAACTTCGGCAACGCGACCGAGGCCGATATCGACCACGTCGTGAACCACCTCGGCGTCAAGCACGTGATCGACCTGCGCCGGGCCGAGGAGTGGGACGAGTCCGCACGGTTCCCGGACCTCGACGGCGTCGACTTCCACCACTTCGAGATGCTCCACATCAAGTGGGAGCAGATCGGGCTGCGCGTGAACGGACTCTCCGATGAGGCCGAGCTCATCGAGTTCCTGCGTCACCGGTACACCGGGATGATGGAGTCCGGGTACCTGTCGGTGCGCGACTCGCTCGAGGTGATCGCGAGCGGCGAACCGGTGGTCTTCCACTGCATGGCCGGGAAGGACCGGACCGGGATCATCGCGGCCGTGCTGCTCTCGATCCTCGGCGTGGACGACGAGGACATCGCCGCCGACTACGCGCTCACCAGCTTCGGCTCGGCGCGCTGGCGCGCGTGGCGCGACGAGAACTTCGGCAAGCCCGAGGTCGAGAGCGGCCTGGCCACCCCGGCCGAGGCGATGCTCCAGACCATCAGGGAGATCAACGCCCGCTTCGGTTCCATGGAGCGGTACGCCGAGGCGACCGGATTCAAGGGTGCGGACGCGTTGCGCGACCTGCTGCTCCAGTAATCCCGTCGGGTGCACCTGCCGGCCGCCTACCGGTCGGCAGGTGAAATTCGATTGCCCGGTGTCGTACCCTGCTCGTACGGTGGTCCGGTGGGCTCAGAGCGGTTGAAAACTCCAGAACTGTCCGAAACAGACGATCTCGAGCCGCAGCGTTCGGCACCTGCCCGTACGACGGCACTGACGAACCTGTGGCGCATCAAGAAGTACCTGTACCCCTACCGGTTCCGGCTGGCGCTGCTGTGGACGATGGTGCTCCTGAACATCGCCTCCGGCCTGGCCATCCCCCCGCTGGTCGGCAGGGCCATCGACGGCCCGATCGCCGACCGGGACATGCGGGGCCTGTGGATCATCGTCGGGTTCATCGCCCTCCTCGGCGCGGCCGACGCGATCCTCCAGCTCTCCCGGCGCTACATGCAGACCACGACCGCGATGGCGATCGAGGCGGACATGCGGGCCGGCCTCTACGAGCACCTCCAGCGGCTCCACACCGGATTCCACGACCGCTGGCAGACCGGGCAGCTGCTCGCCCGCGTCACCTCCGACCTCGGCATGATCCGGCGGTTCTTCGCCGGAGGCCTGGTCTTCGCCATCACCTCGATCGGCATGATCCTCATCATCATGGGCCAGCTGGTGTTCATCGAATGGCGGCTGGCCCTCATCGTCGCGGCCTCGGCCGTGCCGCTGTTCCTCATCGGCCGCAAGTTCTTCAAGGGCTACCTGCCCGCGGCCAGGTCCGAGCAGGACCAGTCCGGCGAGGTCTCCAGCGCCGCGGAGGAATCCGCGCTCGGCATTCGGGCGATCAAGGCCCTCGGGCGCGGGCCGCTCATGGCGGCGCGCTTCGAGAAGGAGGCGGCCGAGCTGCGCGACCGGGGCATCAACAAGAGCCTCATCGCATCCCGTTCCTGGTCGGGCTACGACGCGATCGCGACCGCCGCGATCGGCGCGGTCCTGGTCTTCGGGTCGGTCATGGTCGCCGAAGGGCGGATGACCGTGGGCGACCTGACCGCGTTCGTCATGCTGCAGCTGGCGCTCCTGTGGCCGATCGAGGCCTCGGGCTGGGTCATGGCCCACGGCAACGAGGCCATGACCGCCGCCGACCGCGTCTACGAGGTCTTCGACACCGAACCGGCCATCAAGGACCGGCCCGGCGCGAAGGCGATCGACCGCAGCGAGGTGCGCGGCGAGCTCGTCTTCGAAGACGTGCGCTTCGGCTACGAGGACGACTCGCGCGACATCCTGCGCGGCGTCGACCTGCGGGTGAAGCCGGGCGAGACCGTCGCGATCGCGGGCAAGACCGGTTCGGGCAAGTCCACGCTCGTGTCGCTGCCGTCCCGGCTGAACGACCCGACCGGCGGTCGGATCCTGCTGGACGGCACGGACATCCGCGACCTGCGGCTGGCGAACCTGCGCTCGGTGGTGACCACCGCGTTCGAGGAGGCGACGCTCTTCTCGATGAGCGTGCGCGAGAACCTGGCGCTCGGCCGCCCCGACGCGGACGAGGCCGATCTCGAAGCGGCCCTTCGGGTCGCGCAGGCCGAGTTCGTGCACGACCTGCCGTACGGGCTCGACACCCGCATCGGCGAGCAGGGCCTCTCGCTCTCCGGCGGCCAGCGCCAGCGCCTCGCGCTCGCCCGCGCCGTGGTCGTGCGGCCCGCGGTGCTGGTGCTCGACGACCCGCTGTCGGCGCTCGACGTGCACACCGAAGAACTGGTGGAGCGCGCGCTGGCGCAGGTGCTGCGGGAGACCACGGCGCTCGTCGTGGTCCACCGGCCTTCGACGGTGGCGCTCGCGGACCGCGTCGCGCTGCTGCACGAGGGCAGGATCGCGGCGTTCGGGAAGCACTCCGAGCTGATGGCCCAGAGCCCTGAGTACGTGGACGTGCTCTCGGCGGAGTTTGAAAGAAGCACGGTTGAGGAGGTGTCGGCATGACGGTTATGCCTGCGAAGCAGGCTGACAAGCACGTCTCCTGGCGGGGCCAGGCCGAGTCGGCCGAGGCCGACCGCACGAGCGCTGAAGTGGACGACGCGGCGTCGATCAAGGAGCTGCGGAGCCAGTCGCGCAAGCTCCTGGGTTCGATGATCCGGCCGCATAAGAAGGCGATCGCGTTCCTGTGCGGGATCCTGCTGGTGCAGAACTTCACGAGCATGGCCACACCGCTGCTCGTCATGTTCGGGATCGACAACGCGATCCCGGCGATCCGCGATCGCGGCGACTACTCGGTGCTGATCGGCATCGCGGTGGCGTTCGCCGTCGTCTCGGTCGTCAAGTACGTGTGCGTGCGGCTCTACATCGCGCAGTCGGCGAAGGTCGGCAACGCGATGCTGTTCGCGCTGCGCAACCGGGTGTTCCGCAAGTTCCAGGACCTCTCGGTGTCGTTCCACGAGCGGTTCACCTCCGGGCGGGTGACGGCGCGGCAGAGCTCCGACATGGAGTCGATCCGGGAGATGACCGAGAACGGCGTCGACGACCTGGTGCTCGCCGGGCTCAACGTCATCACGATCACGGTCGTCATGCTGGTGATCGACCCGCGTCTGGCGGCGGTGACGCTGCTGACCTTCCCGCTGATGATCCTGCTGGGCCGCTGGTTCAACAAGGTGTCGACGCTGGCGTACCGGCGGGCGCGCGAGACCGTGGCGCTCCTGATCGTCTACTTCGTGGAGTCGATGGGCGGGGTGCGCGCGGTGCAGGCGTACCGGCGCGAGGAGCGCGACCGGGAGCTGTTCGCGGGCCTGAACACGGACAACCGGTTCGCGCAGGCCAAGGGCCACCAGCAGAACGCGGTCATGTCCGGCGGGATGCGCGGCATCGGGCACCTCGCCACGGTCGTGGTGCTGGTGTTCGGCGGCTGGCAGGTCATGCAGGGCAACACCGAGGTCGGTGTGCTCGCGGCGTTCCTGCTGTACATGAAGCGGTTCTTCGACCCGCTGAACGAGCTGGTGCAGTTCTACAACGTGCTGCAGTCGGCGACTTCGGCGCTCGAGAAGATCTCCGGCGTGCTCGACGAGAAGGTGGAGGTCGCCGAGCCCGAGGAGCCGCGCTCGATCGACCACCCGCGCGGCGAGCTGCGGTTCGACAACGTGCGCTTCCAGTACCGGGAGGACCAGGTAGTGCTGCCGGGCCTGGACCTGCGCATCCCGGGCGGGCAGACCATGGCGCTCGTGGGTGCCACCGGCGCGGGGAAGACGACGATCGCGAAGCTCGTGAGCCGCTTCTACGATCCGAAGGCGGGCACGGTCTCGCTCGACGGGGTGGACCTGCGGGACCTGACCGAGCGGGACCTGCGCGAGAACATCGTGATGATCACGCAGGAGAACTTCCTGTTCAACGGCACGATCGCGGAGAACATCGAACTCGGCAAGCCGGGGGCGGGCCGGGAGCGGATCATCGAGGCGGCCAAGGTCGTCGGCGCCCACGAGTTCATCGACGCCCTGCCGGAGGGCTACGACACGCACGTGCGCAAGCGCGGCGGTCGGCTCTCGGCCGGGCAGCGGCAGCTCGTGGTGTTCGCGCGCGCGTTCCTCGCCGATCCCCGGGTGCTGATCCTGGACGAGGCGACCTCGTCGCTCGACATCCCGTCGGAGCGGCTCGTGCAGCGCGCCCTGCGCACCATCCTGGCCGACCGGACGGCGATCATCATCGCCCACCGGCTGTCCACGGTGGAGATCGCCGACCGCGTGCTCGTGCTGGAGCACGGCCGGATCATCGAGGACGGCCACCCGAACGAGCTCATCGACCACGGCGGCGAATACGCGACACTGCACCGCCAATGGGAGGACAGCCTCGTGTGACGACCGCCGCGGATATTCCGGAATCGGGGAAGAGGGTCGGTGATCACGAACGGCCGCGGACAGGAATGCCCGACGCCCGCCGCGGGGTTGGCACTCCGGTAAGCGCAAGCCCCCTGCGGGCCTCGGGCAGCCTTGGACCGCATACAGAAAGCCAGGTACGTCATGTTCGCCCTCACCTTCCCCGAGTACGGACCGTCCTCAGTGCTCGCCGTGACCGAGGTGCCCGAGCCGCACGCCGGGCCCGGCCAGATCCGGATCAAGGTCCGCACCGCGGCGGTCAACCCGATCGACTGGAAGGTCCGGGCCGGTTACCTCCACGAGCTCTTCCCGGTCGCTTTCCCCGGCATTCCCGGGTACGACTCCGCCGGCGTGGTCGACGAGGTCGGTGAGGGCGTCACCGGCGTCGCGATCGGCGACGAGGTCATCGGCTACGGCCCGACGGCGCAGGCCGAGTACACCGTCGTCGGCAACTTCACGGCGAAGCCCGCGTCGATGAGCTGGGAACTCGCGGCCGCCCTGCCGACCGCCGCCGAGACCGCCGTCCGCTCCCTCGAGCTGCTCGGGCTCGCCGAGGGGCAGACCGTGGTGATCGACGGCGCGGCCGGGTCCGTGGGCAGTGCCGCAGCGCAGTTCGCGGTCGCCAAGGGCCTCAAGGTCATCGGCACCGCGAGCGAGGCGAACCACGACTACCTTCGCTCGATCGGCGTGCAGCCCACGGTGTACGGCGAGGGTCTGCCCGAGCGGGTGGCGGCGCTGGCCCCTGAAGGGGTCCACGGCGCGATCGACACGGCCGGCGCCGGCTCGCTTCCCGAGCTGGCGGCGATCACCGGCGACCCGAAGCAGGTCGTCACGATCGCCGATTTCTCCGGCTCGGTGCCGGAGGCCCAGGTGACCTTGCACGCGAGCGCGTATCACGCGCTGGCCGAGGCCACCGCGCTCTTCGAAGCGGGCAGGTTCGACCTGCGCATCGACTCGGTCCACGAGCTCGCCGACGGGGCGAAGGCCCAGGACGCGAGCCAGTTCGGGCACCCGGCGGGCAAGATCATCCTGAACGTCGCCGCGAACTAGCGGAGCAGGCATGGGGCCGGGGCGTCGTCGTCCCGGCCTCAGCCGCGTTCGGCGGTGACCAGGTAGTAGTCGACCCAGCCGTTCTCGTAGCAGCGCAGCCAGTTGCGGCCCCACGAGTCGCGGTACTCGGTCTGGGCGACCCAGCGGTCGAACTGGCGCCACACGTGCTCGCCGATCGAGGTCGCGGTGACCCCGTCGAACCCGGCGGCGGTGAGGTCGGCGGCGAACTCCCCCACCGGCCTGATGAGATCGACGCCGGAGGCGACGGTCTCGATGAGGCCGGCGACCTGAACGGTGTCCGCGCCGTCGGGCGCGAAGAACGTCGCGGTGGCGAAGCGCCCGCCCGGCTTGAGGACGCGGTGCGCCTCGCGGGCGACGGCGGCGAGGTCGTCGACGTGCTGGAGCATCTCGACGGCGTAGACGCCGTCGAAAGAGGCGTCGTGCCAAGGGATGTCGGTGACCGATCCCCGGTGGAAGGAGAGCCGGTCGGGCATCTCCTTCAAGGTGAAGTCGTTGGTCTCGGCGGCCCGCGCGAGCTGCGCGGCCGACCGGTCGAGCCCGGACACGTGCACACCGAATTCGCGGGCGACGCGCGCCGCACCGACGCCCGTCCCGGATCCGAGTTCGAGCAGTGCGTCTCGCGGGCGGGGTTCGAGTTTCGCGACCACCTGGCGGTACAACTCGGCCTGGCTGGCGGTCCGCTCCTCGATCGAGATCTCGCGGGCGGGGTCGAGCTCGCCCCAGTACCCGTAGTTGATGAACGACCCCGAGAAGATCGAGAGCGAGCCGAGATCGAGCTCCCCGTACATGAGATCGCGCTTCGCTTGGACGTCGAGTTCCGGTTCCATACCGTCTGATTCTGGCACGAATCAAACCGTCGTTCCAGGTCGCTCCTCGGTCTCAGGTGGCGTCCGAGGTTCGGCCTTCGATCACCCCGGCGAGGGCGACGGCGGTGCGGGCGACCGTGCGGTCCGCGTCGTCGGCCAGTCCGCGCAGCAGTCCGAGGGCGATGCCGCCCGGCAGCTCGGCGAGGGCTTGGACCAGCCGCATCCGCGCCGCGTGGTCCGCATCTGCTGCGGCGAGTTCGCCGGTCAGCGCGCGCGTGATCGGTTCCACCTGTTTTGGTTCGCTTGCCAACGCCCCCAGTACTTCAGATGCTTCGACATCATTCGCTCCGGTGACGATCATGGCGACGAGGACGGGCACAGCCGCAGGATTGCCGCCTTCCCCCAAAGCCAGGGCGGCGCGACCGCGCACCTGCGGGTCCGGATCGGCGAGCGCATCGGCGAGGGTCTCGGCCGATTCGTCGCCGGGGATCTCGGCGAGCATCCGCACCGCGCGGCGGCGGACCTCGATGTCGTCGCTCTCCAAGCCGAGCGCCAGGTCCGCCACAACGTCGTCGCCTGCTCGGGCCAGCGCCCAGCGCAGGGCACCGGCGACGTGGGGATCGGATTCGGTGAGGACCGCCTCGGCCAGCACCGGGGCGGGCACGGCGGACTCCGGGGAGAGCACTGTCTGCTGTCGCTTTGCGGCGCTGGTGGAACCGAGCCCTCTCAGGAGTTCGACGATCCGCAGGACCCCCTCCCAGCCGGTGGGCTCCGATGCGTCGACCGCGCGGAGGCGCTTGAGCAGTTCCTTTTCGCGGGCCAGGCGCCGTTCGGTCTCGCGGATGAGCTCGCCGATGAGGGTGGACGGGACGAACTCCGGGTCGTCGAGGACCTGGCCGATCTGGCGCAGCGACAGGCCCAGGGTCCGCAGGCTCTCCACGTGGAAGATCCGCTGGATGTCCGCTTCGGCGTATTCGCGGTAGCCGCCGACGGTGCGGCCGGTGGGCCGCACGAGACCGAGGGACTCGTAATGCCTGAGCATCCGGGCGCTCACCCCCGAGCGTCGCGCGACCTCACCGATGAGCATCGTTCAGCCCTGCCTTCCGGTGCCGACGGCGAAGATCCGCTTCGCTTCCTTGACGGCGGGCTCGAATGCCGCGTCCGGGTCCTGCAGGAGCCGTTCCGTGGCGGCCGCGTGAGCCGCGACGACCGGGTCGCCGCTGTGCAACGCCCGCTTCAGGATCGGCTCGATGACGGTGCCGAGCGCGATGAGGGCCCGGCTGAGGCTGCGCTGCACTTCGCGTCCGCCGCGGCCGAATTGTGTGGCCAGGGTTTCGGCCAGGTCCCGTTCCAGCCCTTCAGGGACGACCGCCTCGGCGGCGCGCCAGGCGGCGCGGGCGACCTCGTCGTCAGGGTCGCTCAGCAATCCCGGCGTCATCGCGGGCCAGGCGCGGACGTCCCCGATCTTGGAGAGGGTGTGCAAGGCCTGGCTCCGGGCCTGCGAGCGGTCCGAGTCCAGCTCGGCCAGCAGTCGCGGGACGGTGAGGTCCGGCGGCAACCGGGTCAGGGCCCAGGTGAGCATGTCGCGCACGTAGAAGTCGGGTTCGATGCCGCACCGGTCCACGAGGGTCTCGAGCAGCGCAGGGTCCGCGTCGGTGCCGATGGCGAGCGCGACCTTGAGCCGCGTGGACGCGGTGTCGGCAGCCAAGGCCGCGATGAGCTGGGTCTTCGTGCGTTCCGTGTTGATGGGAACCACCTCCTGGACCCTAGTGAACGCCTTGACACAGTGTCAATGTCAAGCATCGGGATCCACCACCCGCCATCGATGGCGCCCCAACTGTCGCTATCGCAGTGATGCTCGTTCCGATATCGATCGGCCTCGAAACCAAATGTCGGCACTTACGCTCCCCCGCCTCGTCAGGCCCATCGGCTGCATGCCGGTGGGCTTCCTTGGTGCTCAGACGAGGGTGAAGCCCCTCAGTTCGGCCACGGCGGCCTGCTCCTTGTCGCGGGACGCGAACGCGTAGGGCTCGCCGGCGGCGAGGTCGGGGAGCAGGAGCGTGGCGGTGGCGATGTGCCAGGCGTCCATGGCGCGGATGCCGTGGGTCGCGACGATCTCGAAGGCCTCGCCTTCGACCTCGTCCTGCGGAGCGGAGATGACCGTGATCGGGCCGTCCGGGCCCGTGTCGGCGCGCCAGATGTCGAGCAGCTGGTCCTTGTCGCGGCGCTTGGCACGGGCGGTGCGGACGAGGGCCCCGGCGACTTCGATGCGGGTCCACGAGCCCGTGACCACCAGGATCTCGGGGTCGCGCAGGAGTTTCAGGGCCTCGGCGTGGCCGCGTTCGTCGGGCAGGTACGAGCGCGCCAGCACCGACGAGTCGGCGTAGACGATCACAGAAGACGGTCCCGGTCTTCCTCGAAGATCTGGTCGATGATCGGGCCGACGCCGCGCATCGAGTCGAGCACGCGGGCGCGCAGCGCTTCGACGTCGCGGACCGGTGTCGGTTCCTTCGCGACCTTCAGCGGGGCGGCGAGCATGCCGAGGGCCGCGGCCTTCGCCCGGACCTTCTCGGTCGCGGAGCGGCCGTCCTTCTCGCCGATGACGGAGAGGATCTCGTTCGCGATCGCGTTGACCGAGCGGTGCTCACGCTTCGCCCGCTCGGTGAGGCGAGCGTGAAGATCGTCGTCAACGCGCAAGAGCAGCTGTTTCATGCCTCGATGATAGCACTATTGCAAGCCTGATATCACTAGCTCAGCAGGCGCAGCCGGGGCCGTCCTGCTTCGGCAGGGGCTTCTTGCCGATGCTCGGCATGCCGAGACTGACACCGGGGAGCTTGGTGGCCTTGCCCGCGGCCCAGGCGTCGCCCGCCTTGGTCTTGCGGTGGGTCGATATTTCGCCGTCCGCGACCAGATGGTGCGGGGCGCCGTAGGTGACGACCGTGGTGATGACGTCGCCGGGGCGGACGCCTTCGGCGTTGCCGGTCGGGTCGGTCTCGCTCGGCGTCACGTTGAAGTGGACGAGGCGGCCGTCGCGGGCGCGGCCGGAGAGGCGGCCGGTGGCGGCGTCCTTGCGGCCGTCCCCCACGGTGACGAGGACTTCGACCTCGGTGCCCTCGAGTTTGCGGTTCTCCTCCCAGGAGACGCGCTCCTGAAGGGCCACAAGGCGTTCGTAGCGCTCCTGGACCACGGCCTTCGGGATCTGATCCTCCATCGTCGCGGCCGGGGTGCCGGGGCGGATCGAGTACTGGAAGGTGAAGGCGCTGGAGAAGCGGGCCTGCTCGACGACGTCGAGGGTGGCCTGGAAGTCCTCCTCGGTCTCGCCGGGGAAGCCGACGATGATGTCGGTGGTGATGGCCGCGTCCGGCATGGCCTCGCGGACATCGGCGATGATCTGCAGGTACTTCGCGGAGCGGTAGGAGCGGCGCATCTCCTTGAGCACCTTGTCCGAACCGGACTGGAGCGGCATATGGAGCGAGTGGCAGACGTTCGGGGTCTCGGCCATCGCCGCGATCACGTCGTCGGTGAAGTTCTTCGGGTGCGGGCTGGTGAAGCGCACCCGCTCGAGGCCCTCGATCGCGCCGCACGCGCGCAGGAGCTTGCCGAACGCGAGCTTGTCGCCGAACTCGACGCCGTAGGTGTTGACGTTCTGGCCCAGCAGGGTCACTTCAGTGACGCCTTCGTCGACGAGGGCCTGGACCTCGGCGAGGATCTCGCCGGGCCGGCGGTCCTTCTCCTTGCCGCGCAGGCTCGGCACGATGCAGAACGTGCAGGTGTTGTTGCAGCCCACGGAGATCGAGACCCAACCGGAGTAGTTGGAGTCGCGCTTGGTGGGGAGGGCGGAGGGGAACGTCTCGAGGGTCTCGAGGATCTCGACCTCGGCCTCCTGGTTGTGGCGGGCGCGTTCCAGGAGCACCGGGAGCGAGCCGATGTTGTGGGTGCCGAACACGGCGTCGACCCAGGGGGCGCGCTTGACGATCTCGCCGCGGTCCTTCTGCGCGAGGCAGCCGCCGACGGCGATCTGCATGTCAGGGTTCTCGCGCTTGGCGGGGGCGAGGTGGCTGAGGTTGCCGTAGAGCTTGTTGTCGGCGTTCTCGCGCACCGCGCAGGTGTTGAACACGACCAGGTCGGGCGCGGCGTCGGCTGCGACGGGCACGTACCCCGCCTCCTCGAGCAGGCCCCCGATGCGCTCGGAGTCGTGCACGTTCATCTGACAGCCGTACGTCTTCACCTGATACGTCTTCACCGCTTGGTCAACCACATCCCCCAGGATAGACGCGAGTCACGTCACAGCCCGAGGGCCGGGAACCAGTTGGGTCCCGGCCCTCCCGGGGACTACCGCGCCGCCTTGACGAGCGGCGGGTTGAGGCGGGCGAAGCCCTCCTGGATCTCGTACGGGTAGTAGGGGTAGGGGGCGGTGCGGGCGCTGGCCTTGTCGAGCCGGGCGACCTGGTCGGCGGTGAGCTCCCAGCCGATCGCACCGAGGTTGTCCTGGAGCTGGCGCTCATTGCGGGCGCCGATGATGACGGAGGCGACGGTGGGCCGGCGCAGCAGCCAGTTGAGCGCGATCTGCGGGACCGTCTTCCCGGTCTCCTCGCTGAGTCCGTCGAGGACGTCGACCACGTCGTAGAGGAGCCCGTCGGCGACCGGCGGGCCCCACTGGGCGGTCTCGTGGAGGCGGCTGCCTTCGGGGAGCGGCTGCCCGCGGCGGATCTTGCCGGTGAGGCGGCCCCAGCCGAGGGGGCTCCAGACGACCGCGCCGACGCCCTGGTCGTGGGCGAGCGGCATGAGCTCCCACTCGTAGTCGCGGCCGACGAGCGAGTAGTAGACCTGGTGGGCCGCATAGCGGGTCCAGCCGTGGGCGTCGGCGGCGGCGAGGGACTTCATGAGCTGCCAGCCAGCGAAGTTCGAGACGCCGATGTAGCGGAGCTTGCCGGCGCGGACGAGGCCGTCGAGGGCGCTCACCGTCTCCTCGACGGGAGTGCCGGCGTCGAAGGCGTGGAGTTGGAAGAGGTCGATGTAGTCGGTGTCGAGCCGCTTGAGCGCGGCCTCGACAGAGGTGATGAGCCGGGCGCGGCCGGTGCCCGCGTCCTGCGGGCCCTCCCCCATCGGCAGCGCGGCCTTGGTCGAGATGAGGGCCTTGTCCCTGCGGCCCTTGAGTGCCTGACCGAGGACGCGTTCGGATTCGCCGTCGGAGTAGACGTCGGCCGAGTCGAACATGGTGACGCCCGCGTCGATGGCCATGTCGACCATACGGCGGGCCTGGTCGGTGTCGGTGTCGCCCCAGGCGCTGAAGAGCGGGCCGCGCCCTCCGAAGGTGCCCGCGCCGAAGCTGAGGGCGGGGACGTGGAGGCCTGAGGCACCGAGCCTGCGGTATTCCATGACGGTTCCCTTCTAAAAGGTTCTAACGTTCCGTTAAGATCTTCGACTAAGCTAGCCCACGAACCACCTTTAACGCAACTGGAGTTCCGTTATGAGTGACGAGCGCCCCGAACCCGGCACCGTCAGGCCCGGCGGTCGGACCGCGAAGGTCCGGGAAGCCGTCCTCCGCGCCGCCGGAGACGCCCTCGCCGAGGACGGCTTCGACCGGCTCGACCTGGCCGAGATCGCCCGCCGGGCCGGTGTCGGCAAGACGACGGTGTACCGGCGCTGGGGCACCGTGCCCGGACTCGTGGCCGACCTGCTGACCGAGATGGCCGAAGACTCCCTGCCCCGCACCGAGACCGGCACGCTCCTGGGCGACCTCACCGCGCAGGCCCGGCTCGTGCAGTCCACATTGAGCGATGCTCGGCAAGGCCCCCTCTTCAGGGCCCTCATCACGGCCGCCGCCTGCGACCCGCAGACCGCCGACGCCCTGCACCGCTTCTACCGCATCCGCACCGAGGAATGGGCGCCCTGCGTCACGGCCGCGATCGAACGCGGCGAGATCCCCGAAGGCACCTCCCCTGCCGAACTCATCAGCGCCGTTTCAGCGCCGCTCTACTACCGCCTCCTCATCACCGGCACCCCAATAGACCAGCCCGCCGCCGACCGCGCCGCACAAGCAGCCGTGACCGCAGCAAAGGCAGGAGCCTTCATCGCCTGACGCAGGACCCACCACGCGAAGCCCGACCAGACCGGGAGGGCGACTGGACGCTAAGCGTTGGCGGCCTTCCGCATCGATGAGGGCGAACTTAGAGCGGGCAGCGACGAAGAGGTCCCATACTGCCTGGGCCGGACTTCGACCGCCTGGCCCGGATCGGTCGAGGTTCAATCGGGCAGCGACAAAGAGGTCTGAGTGAGGCGCGGGTGTGCAGTGCGGCCGCCAGGCAGCGCGCGCATCGCCCTGATTACCCTGCGCCGCAGAGGGTCCGACGCTGCCCATGAATGTCCCTCATGGAATGTTCACTCCTTTGAGTGATGACACCGATGCACTCACCTGTCATCATTGAAGTACGAACAAGGAAGTGAAAACAGTCAGACCATTCGAGAACAGCGGAAGGAGGCGAGCCCCCGATGAGCAGCTGCACCACCACCCCAGGTTCCGAACGCGCAGCCGCCATCCGCACCGCTCTCGATGACGCCGCCTCTTTGATCAACGCCCAGCACGCCCAGGTCCTGTCTGCGGTGATCGAGATGAAGGAAGCCAACCTCCACCGCTCCGCGTTCGGGTTCTCCGCCCTGCGGGATCTGTTGGTCTCCCAGTTCGACTTCCACAACCGCACCGCCGCTGACATCGCCGCCATCGCCCGCCTCTCGGGGAAGTTCCGTCTCCTGGCAACGGCGGCAACGACAGGGAAAGCCCGGATCGACCAGGTCGCCTACGCCGTCCGCCAGCTCGAGCAGACCCCCGCGATGCGCCTGTTCGCCCGCACCCCCTTCAAGACCCCCGTGGCCTCTCCGTTCGACGCCTCGGTGGTGTGTGCGACTCCGGAGGCCATGGTCGCCCAGTACTGCCAGCACGCCTCCTTCAACGAGCTCAGGCGGCACCTCGATGAGCTGTGGGCCTCGATCGCCGACGAAGCCGAACTCTTCGACGAACTGGGCGAGCAGTCCATGCAGCGCCTCGAACTCACCCCGCAGGCCAACGGCATGTGGGCCCTGGAAGGCACCCTCTGCGAGGCCACCGGGCGGCTGCTCGACAAGTACCTCAAGACCGCCTGCCCGCCCCCGCGCCAGGAGGACCAGGAGAGCGAGGACGAGGGCGGCCTCCTGCCAGCGCAGGCGAACCGGCACGCCGAGGCCTTCCACCAGCTCCTCGCCGGGTACGGGTCCTCCCCGCAGGCCGCCACACGCCACGGTCACACGGCCACTCTTGACCTCGTGGTGGACATCGAGACCCTGCAGGGCACGGACACCGGCCGCCTGCCCCTCCTCGAAGGCCAACCCATCTCGGTCGCCCGCGCCCGCCTCCTCGCCTGCGAAGCCGCCATCATCCCCTCGGTGTTCAACTACGCCACCGGGGAAGCGGTCGAACTGGGCCGGGCTGAGCGCCTGCCGAACGCGGCCCTGCGCCGCAAGCTCGAACTCGAGCAACCGGAAGGGTGCGCTTGGTCCGGCTGCGACCGGCCGGTGGCGTGGACTGAGGCGCACCACCTCCAGCATTGGGCCGACGGCGGCCCGACAGTCGCTGAGAACCTGATCCTGCTGTGCAGGTTCCATCACGGCCGCATCCACACCCCGGGCTGGAGCGTGGAGAAGACCGGCCCCGGCCAAGCGGTCATCACCCACCACGACGGCCACGAGCCCAGCGACACCCAAAGCGCCCCCGTCGAGGCATCGGCCGGGTGCGGCTGCTCGGACTGGCGCACTGATGCCGACATGGATGCCGAGAACGAGGGCACCGAATGGGATGTCTTCCCGACCGGGCTCTACCGGACCGAATGGTCCGAGGCCATGAAGCCCGACCTGGACGCCCTCACCGAAGCCATCGAAAGGGAGCGGTGCCTGGCGGCTATCAAGGCAGCCCGGGCTCAATGCCGAGAGAAGTTCACCGCCACCACAACACCGCCCTCCCCGCTACCGGTCTTAGGCTGCCCCAGTGGGCGACCGCTGGGGGGAAAGCGCCGCAATCATCAAGCAGCGCAGCCCGACCCGCATGGGTCCGGGCCGGCCCCTCAGCATGCCCGGGGCCGGAATCCGGCCCCGCCTCACACCCTCCTGTCGCTACCCGCTTGAACCGCAACCCAATCCGGGCGGAGAGCCGAGGACCGGCCCAAGCGCAATGGGACCTCGTTGTCGCTGCCCGCTTGAACCGCAGGTTTCCCCGCACAGGGCAGCCGATGATCCTCCCCGAGAACGCTCCGACCTCTGTCGCTGCCCGATTGAACGCCAACCCGATCGAACCGCCACCCGCTCCAACCGGGGAGCCGAGAACGGGCCCGAGCAGAATGGGGCCTCGTTGTCGATGCCCGGTTGAACCGCAGACACCTCCCACCGGGCAGCCGATGATCCGCCCCGAGGACGATCAGACCTCTATATCGCTGCCCGCTCGAACCAGGACCGAATCGTGCCGGATCGCCGAAGGCCGACCAGGGTTGCATCCTGCCTCGTTGTCGCTGCCCTATCGATCCCAAACCTGATCGGGCCGGAAAGCCGTACAACGACCCCGGCCCCACTGCCACCGCGTTGTCGCTGTCCGCCGAAGCCCTGACCAGGTCGGGCAAACCGCGCAAGCTCGGAAGTCGGCAAAGCAGAAGGCCGGGGACCGCAACGCGGTTCCCGGCCTCTTAGATCTGCTCAGATCTGTTGAGACTTAGGCGGTCTCGGTGATCTTGCGCTGCACCCAGGGCATGAGGGCGCGCATCTTGGCGCCGGTCTCTTCGATCTTGTGGTCGGCCTGCTCCTGCTGGAGCTTCTTGTAGTTCTCGCGCTTCTCGGACTCGGCGACCCATTCCTTGGCGAAGGTGCCGTCCTGGATCTCGGTGAGGATGCGCTTCATCTCGGCCTTGGTGTCGGCGTTGACGACGCGCGGGCCGCGGGTGAGGCCGCCGTACTCGGCGGTGTCCGAGACGGAGTACCACATGTTGGCGATGCCGCCCTCGTAGATCATGTCCACGATCAGCTTGAGCTCGTGCAGGCACTCGAAGTACGCGGCCTCGGGGGCGTAGCCCGCCTCGACCAGGGTCTCGAAGCCGGCCTTGATGAGCTCGGCGGCGCCGCCGCACAGCACGGCCTGCTCGCCGAACAGGTCGGTCTCGGTCTCCTCCTTGAAGGTGGTCTTCAGGACGCCCGCGCGGGTGCCGCCGATCGCCTTCGCGTAGGAGAGCGCCACCGCCTGGGTGTCGCCCGACGGGTCCTGCTCCACCGCGACGAGCGCGGGAACGCCCTTGCCGTCCACGAACTGGCGGCGGACCATGTGGCCCGGGCCCTTCGGGGCGACCATGGCGACGTTCACGTCCGCCGGGGCCTGGATCAGGTCGTAGCGGATGTTGAAGCCGTGGCCGAAGAACAGGCTGTTCCCGGCGGACAGGTTCGGCGCGATCTCGTCGGCGTACAGCTTGGCCTGCGCGGTGTCAGGGACGAGGATCATGATGACGTCGGCCCACGCGGCGGCTTCGGCCGGAGTGAGCACCTTCAGGCCCGCCTCCTCGGCCTTCGGGCGCGACTTCGAGCCCTCCTGCAGGCCGATGACGACCTCCACACCGGAGTCGCGGAGGCTCAGCGAGTGGGCGTGGCCCTGCGAGCCGTAGCCGAGGACGGCGACCTTCTTGCCCTGGATGAGGGCCAGGTCGGCGTCGTCGTCGTAGAACACTTCAGCGGACATGTACTGCTTCCTTCGTTACTAGCTATTCGGAGAGACGTAGCGCGACAGCGACGCCATCGACTTGGCGCCGCGCCCGAGCGCGACCGTCCCCGACTGGACGAGCTCCTTGATCCCGAACGGCTCGAGGACTTCCAGGAACGCCTCGATCTTGTCGGAGTTCCCGGTGACCTCGAAAGTGACCGTATCGGGTGTGACGTCGACCGAGCGGGCTTTGAACAACTCGGCGGCGGCGATCACCTGGCCGCGGGTGGCGGCGTCGGCGCGGACCTTCACCAGCAGCAGTTCGCGCTGCACGGAGGAGCCCGCTTCCAGTTCCACGATCTTCAGGACGTGGATGAGCTTGTTGAGCTGCTTGGTGACCTGCTCCAGCGAGCCCGCCTCGACGTCCACCACGATGGTGATGCGGCTGACGCCGGGGTGCTCGGTCTCGCCGACGGCGAGGGAGTCGATGTTGAATCCGCGCCTGGAGAACAGCGCGGCGACGCGGGCGAGGACGCCCGGCTTGTTCTCGACGAGGACCGACAGCGTGTGCGTACTCATCAGATTTCACCCTCGTCGTCGAAGTTCGGGCGCACGTCGCGCGCGTAGAGGATCTCGTCGTTGGAGACGCCTGCGGGGACCATCGGCCACACCATCGCGTCGGGCCCGACGGTGAAGTCGACCACGACCGGGCGGTCGTTGATCGCGTTGGCCTGCTTGATGATCTCGTCGACCTCATCGGCGGTCTCGGCGCGCAGGCCGACGCAGCCGAGGGCTTCGGCGAGCTTCACGAAGTCCGGGATGCGCGGCGAGGCCTCGGAGTGGTGCGTCGACAGGTTCGTCTGCGAGTAGCGCTTCTCGTAGAACAGGGTCTGCCACTGGCGCACCATGCCCAGGTTGCCGTTGTTGATGACCGCGACCTTGATCGGGATGCCCTCGATCGCGCAAGTCGCGAGCTCCTGGTTGGTCATCTGGAAGCAGCCGTCGCCGTCGATCGCCCACACGGTGCGGTCGATCCGGCCGAGCTTGGCGCCCATGGCCGCCGGGACGGCGAAGCCCATGGTGCCCAGGCCGCCCGAGTTGAGGAACGTGCCCGGCTTCTCGTACTTGACGAACTGGCTGGCCCACATCTGGTGCTGGCCGACGCCGGCGGTCCAGATCGTGTCATCCGGGGCAAGCTCGCCGAGCCGCTGGATCACCCACTGGGGGGTCAGCAGCCCGTCGTCGATGTCGGTGTAGCCCAGCGGGTACCGGTCGCGCAGGTCGTCGAGGGTCTCCCACCAGGTCTTCAGGCGCTCCTTGCCGCCGTCCTCGTAGGCCTCGATCATCGCCGAGATGGCGGCCTTGCAGTCGCCCACGATCGGCACGTCCGCTTCGCGGTTCTTGCCGATCTCGGCAGGGTCGATGTCGACGTGCACGATCTTCGCCTCGGGGGCGAAGGTCGAGAGCTTGCCGGTGACGCGGTCGTCGAAGCGGGCGCCCAGGGCCACCAGGAGATCGGACTTCTGCAGCGCGTGCACGGCCGGGACCGTGCCGTGCATGCCGGGCATGCCCAGGTGCTGCGGGTGCGAGTCGGGGAAGGCCCCGCGCGCCATCAGGGTGGTCACGACCGGAGCGCCGGTCAGCTCGGCGAGCGCCAGCAGCTCGGCGTGCGCGCCGGACTTGACGACGCCGCCGCCGACGTACAGCACCGGCTTCCTGGCCTCGGCGATGAGCGCGGCGGCCTCGCGGATCTGCTTGCCGTGCGGCTGCGTCGTGGGCCGGTAGCCCGGCAGGTCCATCTTGGGCGGCCACACGAAGGGGGCCTGCGCGTTGAGGATGTCCTTGGGGATGTCGACCAGCACCGGGCCGGGGCGGCCGGAGGCGGCGACGTAGAAGGCCTCGGCGAGCACCCGAGGGATGTCTTCGGCGTCGGTCACCAGGTAGGAGTGCTTGGTGATCGGCATCGTGATGCCGCAGATGTCGGCTTCCTGGAAGGCGTCGGTGCCGATGGCGGAGGAGGCGACCTGGCCGGTGATGGCCACGATCGGGACGGAGTCCATGTGCGCGTCGGCCAGGGGGGTCACCAGGTTGGTCGCGCCGGGGCCGGAGGTGGCCATGCACACGCCGACCTTGCCGGTGGCGAGGGCGTAGCCCTGGGCGGCGTGGCCGGCGCCCTGCTCGTGGCGGACGAGGACGTGGCGCACCTTCTCGGAGTCGAGGAGCGGGTCGTAGGCGGGGAGGATCGCGCCGCCCGGGATGCCGAAGACGGCCTCGACCTCGAGCTCCTCGAGCGCGCGGACGACGGCCTGCGCGCCGGTGAGGACGGGTGCGGCGCTGGAGGCGCCGATCGGAGGAGCCGGCTTGGGGGCCTTCGGCCTCACAGGCTGAGCTTTGGCAGCCTGCGGCCCTGGCTTCGGTGCCTTCACTGGTGTGCTCATGTCCTTCGTCCAATAGGGAGATGTGGCTGGTTCGACATGTGGCGTCGTTCCCCGGGCAGAAAAAATCGCCCGCGTGCTAGACGCACGGGGCGAGCGCACCGTCGGAGAACGACGGTGCGCTAGATAAGTACTACGACGAGCGGCCGCGCGGCGGGCGCGGTCGCGATGCTCTGGTCGTAGTTCTGCTTCGGCACGCTCCCCAGGATGCCTGATTCCGGCCCGTGAGTCAACTTTTCTCAGACTTCGGGACGTCATTCGGCGTGTCGCCGACCCGGTCGGCATCATCCGCGCCGTCCGGGACGGCCGCCGGCTCGACCGCTTCGGCGGGCGCACTCTGCGCCGGCAGGGCCGGCGGCAGGGCCTTCGGGTCGTCGACGAGCCAGCGCGTCAGGTCGTCCGGTTCCATGGGCTTGGCGAGCAGATAGCCCTGCACGAGCGGCGCTTCTGCGGCGATCATGGCGTTGAGCTGCGTGTCCGTCTCGACGCCTTCGGCGATGACCTCCATGCCGAGGAGGCGTCCGAGTTCGACCGTGACGGCGGCGAGCGGGCCGACGCCGCCGTCGTCCTTGGCGACGAGGTCGCGGTCGATCTTGAGGATGTCGACCGGGAGCCGGTCGAGTTGGCCGAGCGAGGAGTAGCCGGATCCGAAGTCGTCCAAGGCGATCCGCACGCCCGCGCCGCGGAGGGCGCTGAGCTGGGCGACGAGGGTGTTCATCTGGTGGGAGAAGTCGTGCTCGGTCACTTCGAGGACGAGGCGGCGGGCCGGGACGCCCGCGGCGATGAGCGCGGTGTTCACCTCGGTGGCGAACAGGTGCGTGTGGAGCTCCTTGACGGAGACGTTCACCGAGATCCAGGCTTTGATTCCGACGGCGGCCCAGGTGGCGAGCTGCTCGGCGGCGCGGTTGACGGTCCAGACCGCGAGGTCCTGGGTGAGGCCGGACTCGGTGGCGGCGGGGATGAACTCGCCGGGGCTCACGTGGCCGAGCCGGGGGTGGTGCCAGCGCATGAGGGCTTCGGCGCCGACGATGGAGCGGTCGGCGGTGGAGAACACGGGCTGGTAGACCAGGCGCAGTTCGTCGCGGCGGATGGCGCCGCGCAGTTCCTGGGTGAGCTCGTTCCTGCGTCGTACCTTGCGGTCGAATTCGGCGTCGTAGGTGGCATGGCGGTTCTTCCCGGCCTGCTTGGCGGCGCGCAGGGCGAGGTCGGCGTTGCGCAGGAGGATCTCGGGGTCGCCGAAGCCTTCGGCGGCGGTGGCGATGCCGACGGAGCCGGTGGTGAAGACGGTGGACTCGTCGTGGAAGTCGTACGGTTCGCCGAGGCGGGCGACGAGGGCCTTGGCGGTGGCGACGGCTTCGGACCAGCTGGCGCGCAGGAGGATCGCGAACTCGTCGCCGCCGAGGCGGGCGCCCACGTCGGTGGGGCGCAGGAGCTCCTTGATGCGCCGGGAGACCTCGACGAGGAGTTCGTCGCCGAAGTCGTGGCCGCGGGTGTCGTTGACGTTCTTGAAGCCGTCGAGGTCGAGCAGGAGCAGCGCGGTCTGGTGCTCTTCGGCGCTGACGCCGTCCTCGAGGCTCTGCAGGAGCGCGCGGCGGTTCGCGAGGCCCGTGAGCGGGTCGGTGTAGGCCATGCGGGCGAGCTCGGTCTCGAGGCTGCGGCGGGCGCCGACGTCCTCGACGCGGGCCACCAGGCCCCGTACTTGGGGTTTGCCGCGGAGGTCGGTCACGACGGTCTCGGTGTGCCGCCAGCGCCGGGCGGAGTCGCGGACGCGGACGTTGAGGGAGACGTGGCGGGTGTGGCTGATGCCGTCGAGGAGGGTGCGGAGGTCTTCTTCGGCGCCGCGGCGGTCGTCGATGTGGACGAGGTCGAGGAAGGACGCGCCGACGCAGCTGCCGGAGTCGGTGGCGGGCCGCCAGGCGGAGTCCTCGGGGTGCCAGGTGACGGTGAGGTCGGGGTCGAGGACGAGGACGGTGTCGGAGGCGACCCCGACGATGGCGGAGAGCTTGCGCTGGCGGGCGGCGGCTTCACCGGTGACGCGGCGGACGTCGAAGTAGGTGAGGACGAGGCGCGCGGCGAGGGCTCCGGCGGCGGCGAGGGCGAGGAGCGCGGCGTCGAGCGGGAGGGCGCCGGCGTGGGCGCCGTTGAAGAGGACCGCGGCGGCGGCGAGTCCGGCCGCGCTGCCCATGACGGAGTAGTGGACGCCCGGGTAGTTCGGTTTGTCGACGGGGGCGGGCTTCTGGGTGCGGGCCAGGTAGGTGACGCCGAGGAGGGCGGCGCAGGTGGCGACCCAGGCGACGGACCACCAGAGGATGCGTTCGTTCGGACGGTCCCACTGCCAGGTGATGTAGGTGGCCATCGCGGTGCAGTGCACGGCGAAGACGGCCAGGTACGCGAAGGCGTGGCGGCGGCGCCAGCGCTGGATGCGGAACGTGGTGGTGACGCCGACGCCGAGCATGACGACGCCCATCATCGCGGGGATGACGATGGCGAGGTCGCCGTCGGCGAGGTGGCCGCGGAACTGCTGGAAGAGCGGCCTGAAGACGAGGAGCCAGAGGGCGAAGAGGAAGCAGAGACCGACGAACGCGCCGTCGACGAGGCGGCGCTGCACGGCCTGCGGGTCCCAGCCGTTGTCCGGGAGGCGGAGCAGCGCGAGGGACCAGATGACGACGGCGGCGCTGAAGCCGAGGCCCGCGGCGAGGGAGGCCGCGCCGCCGGGGAGCCAGCAGGCGGCGGCGATCGAGGCGGCGATGGTCTGGATGCCTGCGGCGAGGAGCTGGTAGGTGACGCGGCGGCCCGCCGCGATGCGTCCGGCGGCGCGCCACATGAGGAGCCCGGCGCAGGCCGCGCCGATGCTGCCGAGGGCGGCCGCTGAGGCGGGTTCGATGCGCTGGAAGGCCGAGTGCACGCCTACGACGATGACTGCGGTGAGGACGGAGCACCACACGGCGGCGGTCGCGATCCACGACAGCAGCTGCCGCACGCGGCGGGGGGTTGGCGCCATCCACTGACCCAATCGTAGGGAACCTCGTGCCTAACAGGATGCCGCATCCTCGTACCGATCCGTATCGGGCCCTCCGGAAGTGCCGGTGAGACTGCCGCGCGGGGATACAGGAGTCCGACTTCGCCGGGATCGCGGCTTACGCCGGTCGGCGGCTCGGCTTGAGTTCGCCGGCGGCTCAACCGCTCAGCGCGTCCTGGCCGGGTTCGCCGAGCGCGCTCGGGGCCTTCTCGGCGGGCAGTGATTCGCGGAGGCTCTCGATGTCCCGGCGGGTGGCGAGGCCGCGTTCGGTCGCTTCGTGTTCTAGGCGTTCGGCGTCATTGCGGGCCTTGACGAGTGCGGCTCGGACTTCGGCGAGCTGCTCGTCGCGGCGGCCGTATTCCTTCCGGGCTTTGGCGGTGTCGCTGCGGTATTTCCAGACGGGGATGATGGCGGCGGCGATGAGGAGCGCGGCGAGGAACCACTGGCCGGTGAAGAGCACGGCGACGCCGCCCAGGCCGAGGATCGCCGTGACGGCGATCGTGAGCGGCTTCGAGGGATCCACGGCGGGGAAGGCCTGCTCGATGCGCCGTTCGACGGCGGCGAACTCCTCGGAGTCGTGGCCGTCGCTGGTGACCGCGATGACCTCGCCGCGGCGGCGGACGCTGATGGTGACCCGCTCGGTCGTGCCGAGCGAGGCTTCGACGCGGTCGAGGCGCGAGCGGAGGACCGGTGCGGCGAGGTCGAGGGCCAAGCGGCGCAACGGGACCGGGGCCTCGGGGTCGAACAGGTCGCGGCGGATGAGGTCGGCGAGCGACCCGGCCGGGGCCGACCAGGAGCGGCGTTCGCCTTCGCGCTCTTCGGGAGACGGGTCGAGTTCGGCCATCTGGCGCACGAGCGGGAGTTCGGCGTGGCTCGGCTCCTCGATGAGTTCCTGGAGGTAGGAGCGCCACGCGGCGTCGTCTTGGAGCGGTTCGCCGCGGTCGGCGGCGTCGACGCCGAGCGCCGTGTCGCCGATGTGGGATGCACCGGTTCCGGTGGCATCGCCGAGGGCCGCCGCATCGCGACCGGGTTCGCCGCTCGAGGCGGCCGCTCCGGCGGCGCGATCGTCCGATCCGGATGGTTCCGTGAAATGCGCTTCGAGGGCCGCGAAGGACTCGGCGCGAGTCGCGCCGAACCCCGCGATGCTCTCGTCCCAGGCGGTGAGCGTCTCCTCGTCGAGCGCTGCCGCGTCGAAGCGTTCGCGCAGCACCGCGGCGACCTGGGCCTCGGCGCCCGGCCCGAAGGCGCCGAGCGCGGCCTGCTCCCAGAGCGTCCGCCAGCCCTGTGCGACCTGGCCCGGCTCGATGACACCGAGATCCGCGGGTTCGCTCAGGAGTCGCAGCACTGCCGCGTCGATGAACGCGGGCTGGTCGAAGCAGCGGCCGACCGCGAGGCTGAACAGCTCGGTCCGCACGGCGTCCCGCTCGCGCGCGTGCTCAAGACCGGTCTTGAGGTCCGCGAACGCGTTCCCGGCGGACCGCTGCCCCGGCACCCGGTCGCGCAGCACCAGCGGCAGCACCGCGGCCGCGGCGGACGGCAGCCAGTACCCGGGCACGTCCTCGAAGCCGTGCATGAGCGGTCGGCGGCCCTCGGCGATGGCCCGGACCATGTTGCGGATCGCCTTGCGCGCCTGGTACTCGTCGAATTCGACCTGCTGGAACCGCAGCTCCGTCCAGTCGAGGACCGCCTCGATCCGCTCGGACACGGAGTCGAGCTTCGAGTCGACCTGGTCCTTGAACTGCTTCTGGGCGTCCTCGAGCCGCCGGGCCTGGCGGTGCCGGGCCTGGCGTTCGGCGGACAGCTCCTCGTCGAGGTCGTTGATCGCGCTGGTCTGGGACCACTCCTGCGTGAAGTCCGACCAGTTCCACTGGCTCACACGGGCCATCGGGCACACTCCGGGGCTCTAGGGGTTCGGGCGCTGTTCATTGTGCCCGGAACGCGCCAGCGGCGGGGTCCCCGAGAAGGGGACCCCGCCGCTGCCTAGTGCGTTAGTTGACCCTGCGGACCGCGCCGTCGCTGGCCGGCGTGGCCATCGAGGCGTACGCCTGCAGGGCGCGGGAGACCACGCGGTTCCGGCTGACCGGAGTGTAGGGCTGCTCGCGCTTCTCCTGGGCCACACGGCGTTCGGCCAGCACGGCGTCGTCGACCTTCAGCTCCAGCTTGCGGGCCGGGATGTCGATCTCGATGAGGTCGCCGTCCTCGACCAGGGCGATGAGGCCCTCGCCCGCGGCCTCGGGGCTCACGTGCCCGATCGAGAGGCCGGAGGTGCCGCCCGAGAAGCGGCCGTCGGTGATGAGCGCGCACTTGCGGCCCAGGCCGCGGCCCTTCAGGAACGAGGTCGGGTACAGCATCTCCTGCATGCCGGGGCCGCCCTTGGGGCCCTCGTAGCGGATGACGACGACCTCGCCCTCCTTCACGGACTTGTCGAGGATGCCCTGCACCGCGTCGTCCTGCGACTCGAAGACGCGAGCGGGACCGGTGAAGGTCCAGTTCTCCTCGGGCACGCCCGCGACCTTGACGACGCAGCCGTCCACGGCGAGGTTGCCGAACAGGACCGCGAGGCCGCCGTCCTTGGTGTAGGCGTGCTCGACGGAGCGGATGCAGCCGTCCTCGGCATCGGTGTCGAGGCTCTTCCACCGGTTCGAGGTGGAGAAGGCCTGCGTGGTGCGCACGTTGCCGGGCGCGGCGTGGTACAGCTCGATCGCCTCGGAGGCAGGGGACGCGGCGCGGATGTCCCACTTGCCGAGCCAGTCCGCCATCGACGGGGAGTGCACTGTGTGCACGTCGTCGTTGATGAGTCCGCCGCGGTAGAGCTCGCCGAGGATCGCGGGAATGCCGCCAGCGCGGTGCACGTCCTCCATGTGGTACTTCTGCGAGTTCGGGGCGACCTTCGACAGGCACGGGACGCGGCGCGAGATCGCGTCGATGTCCGCGACGTTGAAGTCCAGCTCGGCTTCGCGGGCGGCCGCGAGCAGGTGCAGGATCGTGTTCGTGGAGCCGCCCATGGCGACGTCGAGGGCCATGGCGTTCTCGAAGGCCTGCCGAGTGGCGATGTTCCGCGGCAGGACCGACTCGTCGTCCTGCTCGTAATAGCGGCGGGCCAGGTCCATGACGACGCGGCCGGCCTCGGTGAAGAGTTCGCGGCGGGCCGTGTGCGTGGCGAGGGTCGAGCCGTTGCCCGGCAGCGACAGCCCGAGGGCCTCGGTGAGGCAGTTCATCGAGTTCGCGGTGAACATGCCCGAACAGGAGCCGCAGGTCGGACAGGCGGACTCCTCCATCTTGAGCAGCTCCGCGTCGGTGACGTCGTCGTTGGCGGCGGCGATCATCGGGTCGATGAGGTCGAGCTTCTGCGTGACCACGCCGTTGACGTCGACGGTCTTGCCGGCCTCCATCGGGCCGCCGGAGACGAAGACGACCGGGATGTTCAGGCGCAGCGCGGCCATGAGCATGCCGGGGGTGATCTTGTCGCAGTTGGAGATGCACACGAGCGCGTCGGCGCAGTGCGCGTTGACCATGTACTCGACCGAGTCGGCGATGATCTCGCGGCTGGGCAGGGAGTAGAGCATGCCCTCGTGGCCCATGGCGATGCCGTCGTCGACGGCGATCGTGTGGAACTCCTTGGAGACGCCACCGGCTTCGGCGATGGCCTCGGCGACGATGTCGCCCATGTTCTTGAGGTGCACGTGTCCGGGAACGAACTGCGTGTACGAGTTGGCGATGGCCACGATCGGCTTGCCGAAATCGGAGTCGGTCATGCCCGTTGCGCGCCAAAGCGCGCGAGCGCCCGCCATCTGGCGGCCGTGTGTGGAAGTGCGTGAACGTAGCGCTGGCATGGATCAAGTCTGCCACGTTTCATATATTGGAATCCGGCGCCCGAACCTTAGGATGCACTAAGGCGTGGCGCCTGCAGATACCCGCGAGTCACAATATTCCGGATATATCCCCCTTAGGGACCCCTGGCGCAATAGTACCCGCAGGGTATGACATCACCGATACACGATCAAAACTCGCGGATCATCGTGCCGAAGACCGCCGCCGCCGGGCACGGCCCGTGGCGGCGGGAGTCCTCTCCCGCCGGGTTGTCGCTGAGCAGGAAGTAATGCCCGGGCGGGACGGGTTCACCGGTGCCGGGCATGGGCTCGCCCGGCCCGGCGGCGACGCGCTTGATCCACCACGGTGCCTTCGCCCGCTTCGTCTCCGACCAGCCGAGATCCGGATCCGGCGCGGCGACCACCACGATGTCGCCGGTGGCGATCCGCCGCGTGCGCTTGGCCAGGACTTCGTGGCCGTCGCGCAGCGTCGGCTCCATCGAGACGCCCTCCACCTTGACCAGCGCCCAGCGGCGGCGCAGCTGCCGCACCGACTCGACCATGAGCGCGGCCACGGCGACGAGCGCCAGCATCGAGAGCCACTCAGAAGAGGTCATCGAGGTCGACTTCCTGGCCCGGCCTCTCCGGCTCCTGGCGCTTGCGCAGCCGCTGGAACAACGCGACGCCGGGCAGTCCCAGCAGGGCCGAGACCGCGAGCACCCCCCAAATGAAGAGCGCGGGCAGGAGGATGCCCATCGCGATCCAGCCGATGATGATCCCGTAAGCGGCGCCGTCGACGTTGGTTGGGTCCATGCCCAGACCCTACGGCAGGTCGTTGATGATGTCGGTGATCGTGCGGCGCTTGCCGGTGTAGAACGGGATCTCCTCGCGCACATACAGTCTTGCGCGGGAGGCGCGCAATTCGCGCATCAGGTCGACGATCCGGTGCAGCTCATCGGCCTCGAACGCGAGGATCCACTCGTAGTCGCCGAGGGAGAAGGCCGGGACGGTGTTCGCGCGCACGTCCGGGTAGTCCCGCGCCATCTGGCCGTGCTCGCGCAGCAGGTCGCGGCGCTCCTCGTCCGGGAGCAGGTACCAGTCGTAGGACCGCACGAACGGGTAGACCGAGACATAGCCCTTCGGGTCCTCGGTGAGGAACGCCGGGAGGTGGCTGCGGTTGAACTCGGCGGGGCGGTGCAGGGCCATGTTCGACCAGACCGGCGCGAGGTGGCGGCCGAGGGCGGTGCGGCGGAAGTCCGCGTAGGCCTTCTGGAGCTGGTCGCTGGACTCGGCGTGCCACCAGACCATGAGGTCGGCGTCGGCGCGCATCCCGGTCAGGTCGTACGTGCCGCGCACGGTGACGCCCTGGTCGCCGCAGTGCTTCGCGAAGAACGCCTCGGTGTCGCTGGCGAGGTCCTGCCGGATCGAGGGCATGGGCTCCTGGACGCGGAACACCGACCACAGCGTGTAGCGGATGGTCTCGTTCAGTTCCTTGATGCGCTGCGCGTTCGGGTTGTTCCCCTGTTGTTCAGCCACGTTGCGGCCCTTCTAGTTCGAGTCCAACTACCGTGCTCATCGACGGTTCGCGAGCTTCATCGAAATCGTATCGGCGGCCCTCTGGCCGGAGGCGATGCACGCGGCGATGCCGACGCCGTCCACGGCCGCGCCCGCGATCGCGATGTTGCGGTTCGCGCCGAGGGCTTCCCGGGCGGCGGCGATGCGGGCGTCATGGCCGGGCGCGTATTGCGGGAGGGCCCCGCCCCAGCGGTCGACGCGCTGCTCGAGGGGTTCGGGCAGGCGCCGGCCGAGGTGTTCGCCGAGCTCGCGGAGGGCGGTCTTGGCGAGGGTGGCGTCGTCGTACTGGAGCAGGGCCTCCTCGCCGAGGCGCCCCATGGAGACGCGCACGATCTGGCGGCGGCGGCCGAGGTGCGGCCATTTCTTGCTGGCGAAGGTGGCGGCCTTGACGGTCTTGCCTTCCGAAGCGGGCGTGAGGAAGCCGGAGCGCTCCGGCAGGTCGACGTGGTCGAACGCGAAGGCGGCCAAGGCGACCGAGGCGTAGGCGACGCCCGAGAGCGCGGCGGCGGCCTGGGGCTCGACGTCGCGCAGAAGCACGGCGGCGGGCGAAGCGGGGACGGCGAGGATCACGGCGTCCGCCTTGATCTTGATGGGGTCGGGCACCGGCCCGGCGATGACTTCCCAGCCGTAGGGGGTCTGGCGCAGTTCGCGCACGGTCATGCCGAGGCGGACCTCGGCGCGCGCAGTGGCCGAGGTGGCGGTGACGAGCAGTTCGAGGCCGCCGTCGATGGTGGCGAACACGGGTTTGCGGGGCCCGCTCGGCGGCCGCTTGATCTCGTTCACCGCGTCGGTGAGGCGCGCATGGCGTTCGAGGGCCGCGGCGAGCTGCGGCATGACGGCGCGCACGGAGAGCCGGTCGACGTCGCCGGCGTAGACGCCGCCGAGCATCGGGGCGACGAGCCGGTCGAGCACCTCGTCGCCGAGGCGCGAGCGGACCAGGGCGCCGACGGACATGTCCGCGCCCGGTTCGAGGATCGGCAGGCCGTTGTCGGGGCGCTCCTTGGCGTTCGCGACGGCAGCGACGTCGGCGGGGTCGCCGGGGATGCCCATCATGTGCCCGGCCGGGAAGTCGAGGAGTTCGCCGCCGAGGCTCAGAGCGGGCTTGGCGGCCGAGGGGTAGACGATCGCGTCGCCGAGGCCCACGGCCCTGGCGAGCTCGATGGCCTCGGGCCGGGCGGCCAGGAGCGATTCGGCGCCGGTCTCGACCGGGCGGCCGGCGAACTCGACGGTGTGGATCTTGCCGCCGAGGCGCATGGCCTGCTCGGCGACGATGATCTCGGCGTCGGGGCCGAGGTGTTCGCGCAGGCGGTGCGCGGCCGCGAGGCCCGTGATGCCACCGCCGATGACGAGGACCCGCGTCCGTCCGGGCGTGCCCGTCACGCGCGCGGGGGTCATCGGGCTCATCGAGCGGTGGCCTCGTGCACGTGGTCCACGACGAGCTTGAGCTTCGCCGGGTCGGAGTCGGGGAGGACGCCGTGGCCGAGGTTGAAGATGTGGCCCTTGGCGCCCTTCGCGGCTTCGAGGACGGCGTCGGTCTCGCTGATGAGCGCCTCGTCGTCCGCGAGGATCACGGCCGGGTCGAGGTTGCCCTGGAGGACCTTGTCGGGCAGGCGCTTCGCGGCCTGGTCGAGGGGGATGCGGAAGTCGACGCCGCTGACTTCGGCGCCGGTCTCGGTCATGGCTTCGAGCAGGTGCCCGGTGCCGACGCCGAAGTGGATGCGCGGCACGGAGTTCGCGACGCCCGCGAGCGCGGCGGTGGAGTGCGGCAGGGCGAAGCGGCGGTAGTCGGCCTCGGAGAGCGCGCCGGCCCAGGAGTCGAAGAGCTGCACGGCCTGCGCGCCGGCCTCGACCTGGACGCGGAGGAACTCGCCGCAGATGGCGGCGAGGCGGGAGGCGATGCCGTGCCAGACCTCGGGCTGGGACTTCATGAGCGCCTTGGTCTTCGCGTGGTCGCGGCTCGGTCCGCCCTCGACGAGGTAGGACGCGAGCGTGAAGGGGGCGCCGGCGAAGCCGATGAGGGGCGTCTCGCCGAGTTCCTTGACAAGCAGGCCGATGGCCTCGGTGATGTAGGGGACGTCGCAGGGGTCGAGGTTGCGGAGGCGCTTGACGTCGGCCTCGGTGCGGAAGGGCTCGGCGACGACGGGGCCGACCCCGGGGACGATCTTGACGTCGACGCCGATGGCGGCGAGCGGTACGACGATGTCGGAGAAGAAGATCGCGGCGTCGACGCCGTAGCGGCGCACCGGCTGCATCGTGATCTCGGCGACGAGCTCGGGAGTGCTGCAGGCTTCGAGCATCGTGGTGCCCGCGCGGGCCTGCTTGTACTCGGGGAGCGAGCGCCCGGCCTGGCGCATGAACCAGACGGGGGTCCGGCTCGGCGCCTCGCCGCGGCAGGCCGCGAGGAACGGGGATGCTGTAGGTACCGCTGCTGCGTTCGACACGGTTCAATCCTTTCACGCCGACCGCACGGACGCCCGCAGCGGCGAGTGCGATGTGGCCCGCATCGGTGCGGCCGCTTTCCGTCCCCGCCGCTGCGATGTGCCCCGCACTCGCGCATGCGGTGTGGCGGACGACCCCTCGCGCGGCCGTCCATCATGGAGGTCAAATTAGGCGATTGACCCACTATCGGGTGGAAATCGGTCTCCAGCTCGGCGGGGCAGTAGCGCGGGCAGGTTACCTGGCCGTACGGTAAAGAAGTGACCGATCCCCAGCCCGAACCCGAAGCCGAACTCCTCACCGAGCCGCGTGAAGGCATGCCGCCGCTCATCCAGACCTCCGCCGAGCTGGCCGAGGCGGCCGAGCGGCTCGAGGCCGGGTCCGGTCCCATCGCCATCGACACCGAGCGCGCTTCCGGCTTTCGCTACTCGGGTCGCGCGTACCTCATCCAGCTGCGCCGCGCCGGCGCCGGTTCGATCCTGGTCGACCCCATTCCGATCGAGGACATCGCGCCGCTGCGCCGCGCCCTGACCGGCCCCGAGTGGATCCTGCACGCCGCCAGTCAGGACCTGCCGTGCCTGGAGGAGCTGGAGCTGCGCCCGACGAAGCTGTTCGACACCGAGCTCGCCGCGCGCCTGTGCAACTTCGAGAAGGTCGGGCTCGCCTCGATCACCGAGCAGCTGCTCGGCTTCCGCCTGGAGAAGCAGCATTCAGCGGCCGACTGGTCCTCGCGCCCGCTCCCCCACGACTGGCTCGTCTACGCGGCGCTCGACGTGGAGCTGCTCACCGAACTGCGCGGCGAGCTCGCGGCGGAACTCGCCAGGCAGGGCAAGTCCGATTGGGCGGAGGCCGAGTTCGAGCACGTGCGGCTCGCCGGTCCGCCGAAGCCCCGCAAGGAGCCGTGGCGGCGCACCAGCGGCATCCACAAGGTGCGCGGCGCGAAGGCCCTCGGCCGGGTGCGCGCGGTGTGGGAGGCCCGGGACAACCTGGCCCGCAAGCTCGACCGCGCCCCGGGGAAGGTCCTGCCGGACGCGGCGATCGTCGAGGCCGCGACCGCGGACCCGACCGACTTCGCCGAGCTCATGAGCCTGCCCGGGTTCCGGCGCCGCGGCGGGCGCACGAACGCGCGCCTGTGGCTCGCGGCCCTCGCCGACGCCCGCAACGTCCCGAACGACGAGCTGCCCTCGACCACCCCGCCCCAGGACGGCCCGCCCGCCACGCACCGCTGGGCCGACCGCGACCCGGTGGCCGCCGAACGCCTCGCCTCCGCCCGCGAGGTCGTCACCGCCACCGCCGAAGAACACAACCTCCCGCCCGAGAACCTCATCGCGCCCGCCCTGGTCCGCGGCCTCGCCTGGGAACCGCCGAAGAAGGTCACCGAGAAGCACATCCGCACGCTCTTGGCCGAGAACGGCGCCCGCGAATGGCAGATCGACCTCCTGGCAGAGGGCCTCGCCAAGGCTCTCGAGGCCTGAGCGCAAACGAGAAGGCAACGGCGTGAAGCCGTTGCCTCTGCGATATCGGATACCAGAGGTTCCGGTCAGTACTCCCAGGGATTGATCAGGGGGATGCCGAGCCCGTCGAAGTACTCGCTCACGCGGCACACCCTGGTTCTGACGTGCCAGGACGGCCGTCCGTGAAAGCATCGAGAAGTCCGCCCGGGGCGGGCCGTGACTTCGAACTTACTTGCGGGTAACATTCGTTGTGACGTTGCACTCTCAACGCTGCATACCCAAAGGAGGGGCTGGCGTGAACGACACCATCCGCGATGTCGTCTTCGTCGACGGGGTACGGACCCCGTTCGGCAAGGCGGGGAAACTCTTCGAAGAGACCCGCGCCGACGACATGATCATCCGCTGCATCAGGTCGCTGCTGCGCCGCAACCCGGGGCTGCCGCCTGAGCGGGTCGACGAAGTGGCCCTCGCGGCCACGACGCAGATCGGCGACCAGGGCCTCACGCTCGGCCGCACCGCCGCGCTCCTGGCCGGGCTCCCGAAATCGGTCCCCGGCTACTCGATCGACCGCATGTGCGCGGGCGCGATGACGGCGGTGACCAGCGTGTCGTCCGCGATCGCCGCCCGCCAGTACGACATCGCCATCGCCGGCGGCGTCGAGTCGATGTCGAACCACCCCATGGGCGAGGGCGTGGACCCCAATCCGCGCATCATCGCCGAGAAGCTGGTCGACCCCGAGGCGCTCAACATGGGCAACACGGCGGAGAACCTGCACGACCTCTACCCGCACATCACCAAGGAGCGGGCCGACGCCTACGCCGTGGGCACGCAGCAGCGCTACGCCGCCGCCGTCGAGCGACTGAGCGCCGACGTCACCACGATGGCGGCGCGCTCGACCGACGACGGCTGGACCGTCGCCACGGCCGATGAGCTGCCGCGCCCCGGGACGACGCTGGAAGGCCTCGCCTCCCTGCGGACCCCGTTCCGCCCGCACGGCCGCGTCACCGCCGGCACCTCAGCGCCGCTCACGGACGGCGCCACCGCGTGCCTCCTGGCCGACGCCGAGACCGCCGCCGAGTTGGGGCTGCCCGTCGCCATGAAGATGATCGGCTTCGCGTTCGCGGGCGTCGACCCCGAGACCATGGGCTCGGGCCCGATCCCCGCCACCGAGAAGGCCCTCGCCCGCGCTGGACTGTCCATCGAGGACATCGGCCTGTTCGAGATCAACGAGGCCTTCGCCGTCCAGGTCCTGGCGTTCCTCGACCACTTCAAGATCGCCGACGACGACCCGCGCGTCAACCCGTGGGGCGGCGCCATCGCCATGGGCCACCCGCTGGCCTCCTCGGGCGTGCGCCTCATGACGCAGCTCGCCCGCGAGTTCGCCGTGCACCCCGAGGTGCGCTACGGCATCACCACCATGTGCGTCGGCCTCGGCCAGGGCGGCACGGTCATCTGGGAGAACCCGAACTTCAAGGGGGCCAAGTAATGTACGCGACTCCGCTCGACCTTCCCGATTTCGAGGAAGAGGTCGTCACCGAGGCCCACGTGCGGTACCTGGAACCGCGCGGGCTCGGCGGCAAGGCCGCGCTCATCACGCTCGACAACGGCTACGACCACACCAAGCCCAGCTCCTTCGGGCCCGGCGGGCTCAAGAACCTGTGGCGCGCGCTCGACGAGGTCGAGGCCGAGGACGGCGTCAAGCTGATCGCCGTCACCGGCAAGCCGTTCATCTTCCTGGCCGGCGCCGACATCAAGCTCATGCCGAGCCTCGAATCCCGCGAGCAGGGGCTTATGCTCGCCCAGGCCGGGCACGCGCTCTACAAGCGGCTCAAGGACTCCGCGGTCCCCACGTTCGCGTTCGTCAACGGCGTCGCCCTCGGCGGCGGCTTCGAGCTGGCGCTGCACTGCCACTACCGCACGGTGAGCACCAGCGCGAACGGCCTTGGCCTGCCCGAGGTCTCGATCGGGCTCATCCCCGGCTGGGGCGGATCGCAGATCCTGCCGAACCTCATCGGGGTCGAGAAGGCCGCGCAGGTCATCGTCGGGAACCCGTTGAACCAGAACAAGATGCTGCGCGGCACGGACCTCGTGCCGCTCGGCATCGCGGACGCGCAGTTCGAGGGCGCGGACTTCCTGGAGGAGTCGCTGGAGTGGGCCGTCAAGGTCGTCTCCGGCGAGACCGCCGTGGAGCGCCCCGAGATCGACCGGGACGTGTGGCCGGCGGTGATCGCGGGGGCGCGGCAGCTCGTGGACGAGAAGGTCCACAATGCTTCGGCGGCGGCCGTGCGGGCGCTGGACCTGCTGGAACTGGCGCGGACCGCCACGTTCGAGGAGGGTTCGCTCGCCGAGGACGAGGCGCTGGCCGATCTCGAGGCCGGGCCGCAGTTCCAGTCGAGCATTTACGCCTTCAACCTGGTTCGGGCCCTGGGCAAGCGCCCTGAGGGCGCGCCGAGCCCGGGGCTGGCGAAGGAGATCGGCAAGGTCGGCGTGGTCGGGGCCGGGCTCATGGCCGGGCAGATCGCGCTCATGTTCGCGCGGCGGCTCGAAGTGCCCGTCGTGATGACCGACCTGGACGAGGACCGGGCCCAGAAGGGCCTGGCGTACGTGCGGGCCGAGATCGACAAGCTCGAGGCGAAGGGCCGCACGTCGAAGCTCAAGGCCGCGAAGCTGCGCGCGCTCGTCTCGGCCAGCGCGGACAAGTCCGTGTACGCCGACTGCGATCTGGTGATCGAGGCGGTGTTCGAGGAGCTGGGCGTCAAGCAGGCCGTGTTCGCCGAGATCGAGCCGATCGTCTCGGAGGAGTGCCTGCTGGTCACGAACACGTCGGGCCTGTCGGTCACGGCGATGGGCTCGAAGCTGGCGCGTCCGGAGCGCCTGGTGGGGATGCACTTCTTCAACCCGGTGGCGGTGATGCCGCTGGTGGAGGTCATCGCGACCGACAAAACCGACGACGAGACGCTGGCGACGGCGTACGCGGTGGCGAAGAAGCTGAAGAAGACCGCGGTGGGTTCGGCGGACCGGCCGGCGTTCATCGTGAACCGGCTGCTGGGCCGGATGCTCGCGGAGGTCACGGGCGCGGTTGACGCGGGTACGCCGATCGAGGTCGCCGACGTGGCGCTCGACGAGCTGGGGCTGCCGATGCGGCCGTTCGCGCTGCTGGAGCTCGTGGGGCTGCGGGTGGCGTGGCACTTGTGCCAGCACTTGAACGAGGATCTGGGGCCGCGGTTCCCGGCCTCGCAGAACCTGCGGCGCATGGCCGAGGCCGACTTCCCGGTGTTCGACGCTTCGGCGAAGGGCAAGGGGCGGCTGACCGAGGAGGCGAAGGGCCTGATCGAGTTGGGCGGCGAGGCGTCTTCGGCCGAGGAGGTCAAGGAGCGGGTGCTCAAGGGCCTGGCCGAGGAGGTCCGGTTCATGCTGGACGAGGGCGTGGTGCCGTCGGCGAAGCAGATCGACCTCGCGATGATCATGGGCGCGGGCTTCCCGTTCTGGCTGGGCGGGCTGACGCCGTACCTGGACCGCGAGGGGATTTCGACTGCGGTGTCCGGATCGCCGTTCGCGGCGAACGGTTAGGTGACCTAGGTCACGTTATCTTTGCGCCGAGCCCCGGCTCATCCGAACGGATGAGCCGGGGCTCGTACGGTGTCGGGACCGGGTCCATGGGCACCCCGGATGTGCTCGTACACATGTGGCGATAGGGGCGGTTCCACGCATTTGCCGTGACCGCAACTTACTCGCCAGTTACCCCGCGGGCCCTTTGGAAAACGCGGATCCAACCGGCTTTGACCTGGTTGTTATCGCTCCTACGGTTGCCCGGTGCAGTTTGCCAAGATCATGGAAGGCGTGACCGGCACGGTCCGGAGCGCCGCCGCCGGGATCTCCCAGCGGTCGAGCAGATTCTTCTCTTCCGGCGAGGGCGAGCGCCACCGGGTCCGCCGCCTCGCCGTCGTCGGCATCGCAGCTGCCGTCTTCACCGGCTCCGGCGCCACCGCAGCGTGGGCCATCAGCCACTCCGAGGAGCCCGTCGCGCCGGCCGCCGCCGAGGCGCCCGCTGAGACGACTGAGGCCCCGGCCGCCACCAAGGCCCCCGCGGCCACCCGCGCCCCCGCCCCCGCACCCGCACCGGCCCCCACCACCGAAGCTCCGGCCACGACCGAGCCGCCCGCTCCGGCCCCGACTCCCGAGAAGGAGCCCGCCGGGCCCGTCGACATCGACGTCAGCGACATCGACGACGAGCAGGAGGCCAACGCGGTCACCATCATCGAGACCGGCAAGGAGATGGGCTTCGACGAGCGGGGCTGGGCCGTCGCCCTCGCCACCGCGATGCAGGAGGCGAAGCTCTACAACGCCGCCTCCGAGGCCGTGCCGGAGAGCCTCGAGTACTCGGACTCGGGCGTCACCTACTCCGACCACGACTCGGTCGGCATCTTCCAGCAGCGGCCCTCGATGGGCTGGGGCTCGGTCGAGGAGCTCATGGACGTCTCGACCTCCGCGAGCAAGTTCTACGGGTCGCTCAAGGACGTCGACGGCTGGGAGGGCATGTCGATCGCCGAGGCGGCCCAGTCCGTCCAGATCTCCGCCTTCCCCGACTACTACGCCCAGTGGGAAGGCCTCGCCTGGGACATCATCGACGCTTACGAGAGCGCGAGCTAAGGCTTTATCCTCCTCCCGATGGAACGGGACCCCGCTGCTGCGAGTGGGGTCCCGTTCCTCATCTCCTGCGCCGGATCTCCTGCGCCGGAACCGTTTAGAGGAATCCACGAAATATCGGGGCCCTGACCGAGCCGCGCCTCCGCGGTGTTGTGCGAGCCCCACAAAACGCGCCCGATTCGTCCCATTCACGGTTTGACAGCGCTTCGACACTGTCAGTATGAACCCAACCGCCACTCCTCGGCCCGACACCGAAGGCCCGCTGCCCCACCCCGGCCCTCCCCCGGGCGACGTCCCTCCCGCCGAGCGCGCCGAGCGGCGCGCCGAACTCACCACCAAGACCGTCCAGATCATCCTGCTGTGCCTCGGCGGGCTGCTCCTGACCGCGGGCATCATCGTCTTCACCGCGGTCGCCTGGCGCCAGCTGGGCGACGGCGGCCGCCTCACGATCCTCGCCGGGGCCACCGGACTGCTGCTCGCGGTCCCCTTGGCGCTCACCAGGTTCCGCCTGTGGGCCACCGCCGAGACCCTCGCCGCCACCGCCACGCTCGCACTGTGGTGCTCGGCTCTCGCCGGGTACTACCTGTACCTGCCCGCCGGCACCGGGCTCACCGCCGTCGCGGTCGCCCGCTGGACCGCGCTCGTGCTCGCCGCCGCGATCCTCTACCGCATCGCCGCCCGTGTCAGCGCCCCCGGCTGGGCGCTGCTTCCGCTCGCGGCCACCGGCGCCGCCTTCGCCGCGTTCGGCGAGGCCGTCACCGCCGCGCTGCACATGGGACTCATCGGCGCGGTCCTCGCCGGCGCCGCTTGGACCGTGAAGGCCGCCCCGACCCGCCACACCGCCTCCGACCAGTGGTCGGCCCGCGTGCTCCTCGCCGCCGGGATCACCACGGTGTTCCTCGCCGGCCTGCGGGCCGCCTTCGGCCTCGACGCGGCGCTGCTGCCCACCGTCGCCGCCGTCGCGAGCCTGCTCGCCGCCGCGACACTGCTCGCCCACGTCCACGCCCACCGCACCGGGGCCGCCCGCCCGGCGGTCCTCATACTCGGCCTGACCGCCGCCGCGCTCACCGTCACCGCCTGGGTCCTGGCCTTCCGCGCGGAGGAACCGCTCCTGGCCGTACCCGCCTTCGCGCTCGCCATGGCCGCCATCGTCGCCTTCGCCGCCATGAGCGACCCGGACGAGACCGTCGCCTGGATCGCCCCGACCGCCGCCGCCACCGTCCTCATCACCGCTGCGGCCTCGCTCGGCGCGGTCACCACCGACGCCTCCACGCTCACCGCGTACGCCGGGGCGACCGTGCTCGCGCTCGCCGCCGCGGCGATCTTCCCCGCCCCGCTGTCCGCGGCCATGCGCCACGCCGCCGCGGCCGTCGGCGCGATCGTCCTCGCCTGGTGCGCCGCGCTGAGCCTCACGGCGTTCCCGGTCGCGTTCGGCGCCGCACCGATCGACCCGCTGCGCTGGGAGGTCCCCGCGGCCGCCGCCGCGGGTGCACTCGGCGCCACCGTGGTCCGCTCCGGCTGGCGACGCGACTACATCGCGCTCGTCACCGCCGTCGCCGCACTCGGCGCGGGCGGACTGCTGGACCGGCCGTGGGCGCCCACCGCGTCCTTCGCCGTCGTCACGGCCGCGGCGCTCGCCGTCGCCTTCACCTCGCCGGGCCCGCGCCGCCGCGTCCTCGCGTGGATCATGGCGCACCTGTGGGTCGCCGCCACCGCACTGGCCGCCGCCTACGAACCCGCCCAGAACCACGTCGACGCCCAGCCCGCGTTCATGGCCGCAGCGGTCGGCGCCGCCGCGCTGCTCGCCGCCGCGCACGCCAAGCCCCCGGCGAACCCGGCCGCGCGCGTCGCCGCCCGCGCCTGCGCACACGCCGCCATCGGCATCTACCTGGCCGTGCTCGCGATCGTCTGCCTCATCGACGGCGTGAGCCTCTTCGCTCCCCTGGCGTTCCTCGCCTACGCCGCCGCGCTCGCCATCGCGGCGCTCGCGGACGAGCGGCACCGCCTGGGACACGCGCTCGGCTCCTGCGCCGCCGCCATCGCGGCGCAACTCCTGCTCACCGCCTACAGCGGCACCGACACGGTCGAGTACTACACGGCCCCGCCCGCCGCGCTGCTCCTCGGCGTCGGCATCTGGCTGCTGCGGCGCAACCCCGCCACCGGTTCCTGGGCCGCCCTCGCCCCGGCGCTCGCCCTCGGTTTCGGGCCGTCCCTGGCACTCGCGATCGGCCCGGACGGCGAACCGTGGCGGCGCGTCGCCGTCGGCGCGGCCGCCCTCGCGGTACTGCTCCTCGCGGCCAACCGGCGCTGGCAGGCCCCGCTCGTCCTCGCCGCAGTCGTCCTGACCGCGCTGGCGGTCAACGAGATCGTGCACGTGTGGAGCCTGGTGCCGAAGTGGGCGCCGCTGTCGGTGGGCGGGGCGATCCTCATCGCCGCCGGAGCGACCCTCGAGCAGCGCCGCCGCGACCTCGCACGGCTCAGCCGCTCCCTCAAGGCCATGCGGTAGGCAAGCGCCGCAAACGGAACGGGCCCCGCGCCGCCGACGCGGGGCCCGTCCGCGCGGCCGGTCACCTGGCGAACTTGAAGTCGAAGCGGTTCCCCGGCGGCCGCGAGCGCGGCGAGTGAATGCGCGGCCGACCGAACCGGTCCCTCCGAACTGCGATCGTCATGTTGCCGCCCTTCAAGTTCGAGGAGCGGGGCCGGTGCGACCGGACCCGCGGTGGCGATCCGATTAGAGGAATCCTGAAAGAATGAGAGCCGGATGCGGGCCCGCGCGCAGTGCCCGTTGTGGCAGGTCTACAAAACGCGTCCGTTTTGCCCGAATCGAAAGTTGACAGGACCAGCACACTGTGCACATGAACACGTACAACTGCCCCCGGTGCGGCAACGCCTCCACGGCCGAGCGGTGCCCGGTGTGCGGACGCGGACGCGAACCCCTGCTCGAGCGCCTCGGCGAACTCGACGCAGTGCTCGCGGCGATGCCCACGACCCTTCAGAGCCGCGCGGCCGTCGAAGCCGAACGGCGCGGCGTGCTCGGCGACCTGACGAAAGTCGCCGCCCGCTACCTCGCGGAGGCCGAACGCCAGGCCCACGCCGCCGAGCCCTCGCCCCAGCCCTCGCCGCATCTGACCCCGTCCGGCGGGGTAGCCGCCCCTGAGGCCGCGCCCCGCACGCCGCCTGGCGGCGCACCGCCCGTAGCGCCTGTAGCGCCCGCAGGGCCGCTCCCGCCGTACCCGCAGTTCGGACCCACCCCGCCTGGCGGCGCCTACCCGCCGCCGGTCGAACGCGGCGAGGTCGGCACCAAGACCGTGCAGACCGTGCTCCTCAGCCTCGGCGGACTCCTCGTCGCCGCCGCGCTCATCATCTTCACCGCCGTCGCCTGGCGCAACATGGGCAACGGCGGCCGGGCCGCCGTCCTCGGCGGCGTCACCCTCCTGCTCCTCGCGGTCCCCTTCGCGTTCAAGCGATACCGCCTCTGGGCCACCGCCGAGACCTTCGCGGCCCTCGCCGCGCTCGCCCTCTGGTGCACCACCCTCGCCGGGTACTACCTGTACCGGCCGCCGGGCGCCGACTTCGGGCCGGAGACGGTGGGCGCGTGGACCACCGGCGTCCTCGTCGTCCTCGTCGCCTACCGGGCCTTCGCGAAACTCACCGCGACCAGCTGGGCCATGCTGCCGCTCGCCCTCGTGGGCGCGTCCTACGCCGCGGCCGGGAGCATCGGGACCGCCATCGTGCTCATGCTCGCGATCGCCGCTGCCCTCGCGGCCGCCGCCTGGATCACCGCCAGGAACGCCAGCAACTACACGGATTCGGACCTGTGGGTCGGACGGCTCCTCACCTGCGCCGCCGTCGTCGCCGCCTGCTCAGCGGGCCTGCGCGCGGCCTTCGGCGTCGCCGACCCCGTCGTCCCGGCGATCGCGGCCGCCGTCGCGGTCCTGGCCGCCGCCAACCTCGTCGGCGTCCACCTCGCCCACCGCCTCGGCGTCTCCCTCAACACCATGCTCATCGCCGGCTCCGCCGCCGGGTCGCTCGTGCTGTGCGCGTGGATCCTCGCGGGCCGCTCCGGCTCGCCCGAGCTCATCATCCCGTCGGTCGCGCTGTTCGCCGCCGTGTTCACGCCGCTCGTGACCGAGAGGTCGCACCGCACGGCATGGGCGTTCAACACGGCCGTGCTGGCCGGACTCTGCGCGCTGGCCGCCTTCGCCGCGGTCACGTTCAACGCGCCGGACCTGGCCGCGTACTTCGCGGCGTTCCTCGCCGCGCGCCTGCTCGCACCCGTGCTCGCCGAACCGCTCGGCGGCGCCTTCCGCACCGCGTCCTACCTGCTCGGCGCCGGCACCGCCCTCGTGGCCGCCCTGGTCGCCCTCTCCGGCCTCGGGTACCTGTTCTGGGGGCACGACTTCGGCTGGCCGCTGCACAACGCCGAAGTGCCGCTCGTGCTGCTGGGCTTGGCCATCGCCTCCGTGATGCTGCTGCCGCAGCGGTTCCGGTTCAACGGGGCGGCGCTCGCCGTCACGTTCGCGATCGAATCCTCGACGATCCTCCTGTGGAACCAGGACCCTGCCCGCTTCGACGCGGTGCCCACGATCGGTCTCATCGTCTGCGGCGCGATCGCCCTCGCCTCGGCGCTGTTCGCCGGGACGCTCACCGGGCGCTGCTCCGGCTGGGTGTCGCTCACCATGTGGGCCCCGCTCGCCGGGGCCACCGCCGCGAGCAGCGACACGCTCGACCCCGGCGAGGGCTGGATCCCGCTGTGGCTCACCATCACCGCCGCGTCCATGCTCGTGATCGCCGTGGGCGCGCCGCGTCGCAGCCGCCCCGACCGGGTGCTCGCGGCGATCCTCGCCCACGTGCTCGCCGGGACCTCCGCCGGGATCGGCGGGCTCCTCTCCCTGTTCGACTGGACCTACGATGACGGCACAGACCTGATCCCGGCCGCCCAGTTCGGGGTCTACGCGCTCGCGCTCGCCGGGGCGGCGATCATGGCCCCGGTCCGCAAGTGGGGCTATGTGATCGCGGCGCTCTGCACCGGCACGCTCGCCTGGTGGTCGCTGCTCGGCGCGCTCGAGGTCGACACCCTGGAGTTCTTCACCGCGCCGCCCTCCGCGGTCCTGTTCCTCATCGGACTGTGGCGGCTCGAGAAGCGCCCGCACGTCGGCTCGTGGTCGACGCTCGCGCTGCCGATCCTCGTGGGCATCGCCCCGAGTCTGATGCTGGCGCTCGAGGACGGCAACGAGATCCGGCGCGTCGGCGTCGGAGCCGCCGCGATCGCGGTGATCATCGCCGGGCTCACGCGCCGCTGGCAGGCGCCGCTCGTGCTCGGCTCGATCGCCTTGGCGGTCATCACGGTCAACGAACTGCTGCTGCTGCGAGGGCACATCCCGGTGTGGGTCCCGCCCGCGATCGGCGGCGCGATCCTCATCAGCGTCGGCGCCACCTTCGAGCGGCGCCGACGAGACCTGCGGCGCCTCCGCGAGGGCCTGAAGGCGATGCGGTAGCCGAAATGGCATGAGGCGCGGGGGGGGGGGGCGGGGGCGCCCGCCCCCGGGGGGGGGGGGGGCGGGGGGGGGGGGTGGGGGGGGGCGGGGGGGGGGGGGGGGGGGGGGGTCCTACCGGACCCGCCGCGCCGTTGTTCTGCCTAGTGGTGGTGGTGCGCTTCGGCTTCGCCGCGGCGGTGGACTTCGGCGGCGAGCCGGTCGGCGATCGCCTCCGGCGTCAGGCCGAGGTCGGCGAGGAGCTGGGCGCGGGTGCCGTGCGGGTGCCAGCCGCGCTCGACCGCGAAGTCCACGAGCGGGGTCTCGTCGCCCGAGTCGCGCAGGGACTGCGCGAGCGCGTCGCCGAAACCGCCGGTGCGGATGCCGTCCTCGAGCGTCGCCACCAGCGGGTACTGACCCGCGAGCTTCACGAGCGCGTCCGGGACCGGCGAGATCCAGCGCGGGTCGACGACTGTGGCGCGGATGCCCTGCGCCGCAAGGAGTTCGGCGACCGCGACCGCGGTCTGGGCGAACGAGCCGCAGGCGACGATCAGCAGCTCGTCGTCCTCGTGCTTGACGAGCACGTCGAGTCCTTCATGGACTTCGACGGCTTCGATGTCGCGGTCGGGGATGGCCCCCGTGGGGAAGCGCAGCATCGTCGGGCCGTCGTCGACCGACAGCGCCTCGGCGAGCTCCTCGCGCAGCGACGCCGCGTCGCGCGGGGCGGCGATGCGCAGGCCGGGCACCACGCGGAAGATCGAGGTGTCCCAGATGCCGTAGTGGCTCGGCCCGTCGGGGCCGGTGATCCCGGCGCGGTCGAGCACGAACGTCACCGGCAGCCGGTGCATGGCGACGTCGAGCACCGTCTGGTCGAACGCGCGGTTCATGAACGTGGAGTAGACCGCCACGACCGGGTGCATCCCGTTCATCGCCAGGCCCGCAGCGGAAGTGACCGCGTGCTGCTCGGCGATGCCGACGTCGAAGACCCGCTCGGGGTGGCGCTTCATCAGCTTGTCGACGCCCGTCGGGCCCGGCATCGCGGCGGTGATCGCCACCACTTCGGGACGCAGGTTCGCCTGCGCCACAAGCTCATCGGCGAACACGCCGGTCCAGCGGCGCTTCGAGGCGGCGATCGGCTCGCCGGTGATCGGGTCGAACGCGGCCGAAGGCGCGTGCATCTGCTCGGCCTCATCGGCGCGGGCGGGCGCCCAGCCGTGGCCCTTCTCGGTGAGGGCGTGGACGATGACGGGCCCGCCGAAGCGCTTGGCGCGGTCGAGCGCCTCGGTGAGCTCGGCGATGTTGTGGCCGTCGACGGGGCCGACGTACTTGATGCCGAGGTCGGAGAACATGCCCTGCGGGGCGAGGGCGTCCTTGAGGCCGGTCTTGGCGGCGTGGAGGCCCTGGAAGGCGGCGCGGCCGAACACGGGGATGCGTTCGACGATCTCCTGGATCTTCTTGAGGGTCGGCTCGTAGCCGGGGTTGAGCCGCAGGCCCGAGAGGCGCTTGGCGAGGCCGCCGACGGTGGGCGCGTAGGAGCGGCCGTTGTCGTTGACGACGATCACGAGCTTCAGGTCGTCGCGGTCGGCGATGTTGTTGAGCGCCTCCCAGCACATGCCGCCGGTGAGCGCGCCGTCGCCGACGAGGGCCACGACGTGCCGGCCCGATCCGCTGAGCGCGTGGGCCTTCGCGAGGCCGTCGGCGTACGACAGGGAAGTGGACGCGTGCGAGTTCTCGACGAGGTCGTGCGGGGACTCGGCCTGGCTGGGGTAGCCGGTGAGGCCCCCGCGCCCGCGCAGCCCGCCGAACTGCCCGGCCCGGCCGGTCAGTGCTTTGTGGACGTATGACTGGTGGCCGGTGTCGAACACGATCTGGTCGTGCGGGGAGTCGAAGACCCGGTGGATCGCCATGGTCAGCTCGACGACGCCGAGGTTGGGGCCGATGTGGCCGCCGGTCCTGGCGACGGCGCCGACGAGGAATTCGCGGATCTCCTCGGCGAGCCGGGGGAGCTCGTCCTCGTCCAGCGACTTGAAATCGGCCAGCCTGCCGATGCCGGACAGCAGCGGGCCCATCTCGGGTTCGTCGTGCGAGTTCATAAGGGGGAAGTCTATCGGTGGCGCCGTGCGCGCGGTAGCTGCGCGACTGCGGCTGGGACTTGTCTCATGGGCCCGCGCGGGCCGTGATCTGCGCGGCAGTCCGCGGGAAGCGGCGGTCACGGATCGCGCGGGCGGCGGTGACGGGCCGGGTCGGCCTCCGCTCGCGCACCGGATATTCATCCGGAAGGGTGAAGGCCGCACAGGTTCTCGGCTCGCAGGCGTCGTCGACAGGCGTGACTGTCGGATAGCAGTCAGTCCCCGAAAGGGACACGCCGGGCGAAAGCCGGGCCGGTTCGTGATCGAAATGTGATCATCCCAACATGGACCTCATCGACCTGCACCAGAACACGGAATGGCCCGCGCGCCTCGATCAGGTGTTGAGCTCCTCCCCGGTGGACTGGGCCGACCGGCGCGAGAACGTGCAGGCCGCGGCCCCTCCCGGGCTGGCGCGGCTGCAGCGCATGTCGGCCGTGCCGCGGTTCGACCTCGACGCGGTGGCTCCGGAGGTCTACGAGGGCATCCTGGAGGACGCGCTCATCGCGGCGGCGCGCGGCGGCGCGGTCTACACCGAGTTGCGGCTGCCGCAGGAATCGGTGGTGTACCCGCAGTTCATGGAGCGGTTCGCGGCGGCGTGCGCGCGCGTGTCCGAGGCGTTCCCGGGCTTCGACGCGGGCGCGGTGCTGAGCATGAACCTGTGGGACCCGATGCTGCGGGAGCTGTGCGACGCGTTCGCCGACGCGGCGGCGGCGGGTCTGGCGGGCATCGAGATCATCTACGTTCCCTATGCGGCCGAAGCTGATTGGACGCGGGGCCGGATCGTGGCCGAGGCCGCGGGAGCGGCCGGGCTGGGCGTGACCGTGCCAGCCGGGGCGTTCAACGCCTCGAACCTGGCGTCGCTGGCGGAGATCGACCAGATCGGGCGGATCGGGCACGCCGTCGGGGCGGCGAGCGACCCGGGGATCATGCGGCTGCTGGCCGATCGCGGTGTGACCGTGGAGGTCTGCCTGACCTCGGCGGTGGTGCTGGGGATGGTGGCGAAGCTGGAGGAGCACCCGCTGCCGCGGTTCATGGAGGCCGGCATGGCGGTCGTGCTCGGCACGGACTCGCCGATGCGGATGGGTACGGACATCGCGGGCGAGTACGAGAAGGCGCGGGCGCTGGGCTTGAGCGAGGCGGACCTGGCGGTCGTGACGGCGCGGGCGAAGGCGGCCCGGCTCTGATGCCGGGAGAAACCCCGGCGAACGGTTACGAATCGGCCTCAGCTTGATCTCTGTATGGTGTCAATTTTTCAGAACGTCAGATTGTAGACAATCAAACCAGCCTTCTTTAGACATCCTTTATCGAGGCGTTGAGCTGCCAGAACGCTGCCTGCGAACGTCTCGTGTCGGTCTTCTCACTCGCTGCTCGGGTTGAAAAAACACAGGCTTTGACTAGTGTTTCACCGGTTCCCGCCCCCAACCGGAACCCCCTGCTGCGAAAGGACGAGATGTCAGCGATAGCAGTTGATTCCCTGTACAAGGTCTTCGGCAAAGGCGCCCGAAGCGCCGTCGCCCAGCTGAAGAGCGGCACCCCGCGCGATCAGTTGAGCGCCAAGAATGTGACGGCCGCGGTGATCGATCACAACTGGTCGATCGAGGCCGGCGAGATCTTCGTCGTGATGGGCCTGTCCGGCTCCGGCAAGTCGACGCTGATCCGGATGCTCAACGGACTCATCAAGCCCACGTCCGGCACGATCCGCATCGGCGGCGTCGAGCTCGGCTCGCTCTCCAAGCGCGAACTGCGGCGCCTCCGCCGCGAGAAGATCAGCATGGTCTTCCAGCACTTCGCGCTGCTGCCCCACCGCACCGTCGTCGAGAACGTCGCGTTCGGCCTGGAGATCAAGGGCCTGAGCAAGACCGAGCGACTGGAGCGCGCAAGGGAGGCCGTCGAGCTCGTCGGCCTCGCCGGGCACGAGGACAAGCTCCCCGCCCAGCTCTCGGGCGGCATGAAGCAGCGCGTCGGCCTGGCACGCGCGCTCGCGGCCGACACCGAGATCCTGCTCATGGACGAGGCGTTCAGCGCACTCGACCCGCTCATCCGGCAGGAGATGCAGGACCAGCTGCTCGACCTGCAGTCCAAGCTCGGCAAGACCATCGTCTTCATCACCCACGACCTCAACGAGGCCATGCGGATCGGCGACCGGATCGCCATCTGCGACGGCGAGGTGAAGCAGCTGGGCACCGCCGAGGACATCCTCATGCGCCCGGCCGACGAGTACGTCGCCGAGTTCACCGCCGACGTCGACCGCACCCGCGTGCTCACCGCCGAGGCCGTCATGGAGCCGTGCGGGACCCGGGACACCAGCGCGTTCCCCAAGGTCGAATCGGACGTGCCCGTGAACGAGCTCTATGAGCCGGTCCTGAGCTCCAAGGCCCCGTTGCTGGTCGTGGACGACAACGCCGATCCGCTCGGGGTGGTCACGCCCCGGTCCATCATCAAGTCGCTGTCGTACGACCCCGCCGCCGAGCACGGCACCGCGATCGAAGAGGAGCGCCAACCCGCATGATCGAATACCTCCGCAACTGGTTCTGGACGTACATCTGGAAGCCCTTGCCCGACATGCCGTTCGGCGACTGGATGGAGTCGTTCATCCGCTGGGCGCGCGACGCGTGGGCCACCGGGTTCGACGCCGTCGACTCCGGGCTCGAGTTCCTCTACGTGCACCTCGCCGACGGGTTGCTCTGGCTCCCTTCGGGAGTGATGGTGCTGCTGTTCGCCGCGGTCGCGTGGGCCGCGAAGGGCTGGAAGCTCGGCGTGGGCATCGGCCTGGGCATGTTCGTGGTCGCGTGGACCCCGTACTGGGAGCAGACGATGCAGACGCTCTCGATGGTCCTCGTCTCGGCGGCGATCGCGATCCTGCTGGCGATTCCGCTGGGGATCGCCGCGGCCGAGAGCAAGGCGTTCTCGGCGGTCGCCCGGCCGGTGCTCGACTTCATGCAGACGCTGCCGGCGTTCGTGTACCTCATCCCGGTCGTGATGCTGTTCAGCGTGGGCGTGGTGCCGGGGATCATCGCGACGATCATCTTCGCGATGCCGCCGGGCGTGCGCCTCACCGAACTCGGTCTGCGCCAAGTGGACCGGGAGGTGGTGGAGGCCGGGCAGGCCTTCGGGGCCTCGCCCGCGCGCATCCTCGCGCGCATCAAGCTGCCGCTCGCGCTGCCGACGATCATGGCCGGGCTCAACCAGGTCATCATGCTCGCGCTGTCCATGGTGGTCATCGCGGGCCTGGTGGGCGGCGGCGGTCTCGGCTCGGTCATCTCCGGGTCCTTGGGCCGCTTGGACATCGCCGCCGGGTTCAACGCCGGCCTGGCCGTGGTCCTGCTGGCGATCCTGCTCGACCGCGTGACGCAGGGCCTGTCCGACCGCACGCCGGTCGCGCGCGCCGCGAAGCTCGCCCGCTAAGACTCCGAACATCCCCCAACACATGGCGCGCGCCCCCGCGCCGGAGAGAAGGAAACATGGAACGACGTTCGATCATGAAGGGCGCCATGGCCACCGGCGTCGCCGTCCCGCTGGCGCTCGCGGGATGCTCGGTTGAAGAGGAGCCCGGTGCAGCCTCGGCGGAGGGCGTCGACTTCGGCCTGCCGAAGGGCGAGGGCGAGATCAAGATCGGCTACATCAACTGGGACGAGGCGGTCGTCGCCACCGAGCTGTGGCGCCAGGCGCTCACGGCCTCGGGCTACACCGTGACCGCCCAGGAGTTCACCGAGGTCGGGCCGCTGTTCGAGGGCCTCTCCTCGGGCGACCTGGACCTCTTCCTCGACGGCTGGCTGCCGATCACGCACCAGACGTACATGGAGACCTACGGCGACCAGCTCGAGCAGCTCGGCACGTGGAACGAGAACGCGGCGCTGACCGTGGCGGTTCCAGCCTATGTGGACGTCGAGTCGCTGGCCGACCTCAACGCCAACGCGGACCTCTTCGGCGGCAGGATCGTCGGCATCGAGGCCAGCGCGGGCCTGACCGAGGCGGTGCAGAACAGCGCGATCCCCGCGTACGGGATCACGGACCTGACGCTGGAGACCTCGTCGACCACGGCGATGCTCACCGAACTCGACAGCGCGATCGCGGCCGAGGAGCCGATCGTGGTGACGCTGTGGCAGCCGCACTGGGCGTACGCGAAGTACGACCTGAAGAACCTGGCGGACCCGGAGGTGACGCTGGGCGAGGCCGAGACGATCAACACTCTGGCGCGTCTGGGCTTCAGCGAGGAGTTCGCCGATGTGGCGGAGGCCTTGAGCACGTTCGCGATGAACGACGAGCAGCTGGCGAACCTGGAGAACACGGTGTTCTCTGACAACGGCGGCGATGTGCAGGCGGGCGTGACGGCTTGGCTGCAGGACAACAAGTTCTCGGACCTCGTCGCTTAAGTCGCCGGTGCCGGGCCGCGCTGCGGCTTCGGCGCCTGCGGCCCACCCCCCGAAGACCGCGCGGGGCGTGGGGCGGCGCACCTCGGCAGGAACGAGGACTCAGCCGACCTCCAGCGCCGCCCCGCCCATGCGCGTCGGGCCGCCTCCCCCACAGGTGGCGGTCCTGGTGCGGGACCGGGATCCCGGTCCCGCACCGACCTTGTTCGTTCATATTGATATTCGTTGATGTTTCGTTTAATATGGCATATGGCACCCGGTTTCCGAACCGGTGGCCGCAGGTAGCGGTGGCATTCCCCGGCATCGCGCACCGCATGGCGCATCGGAGCACCATGTCGTACCACAACGAACGCATCCACGAATCGACCTCGACCCCACCCTCACTCCCCCGCCGTCGCCTCTTCCAGGGCGCGGCGGCCGCGGGCGGGCTCGCCGCCTTCGGGACCGGCGTCCCCGCCGCGCAGGCGCAGACCGACGAGATCGGCGCGCAGGCCGTCCACCCCGGGATGCTGCACACCCAGGCCGACATCGACCGCATGTACGCGAGGGTCAGCACCAACCAGCAGCCGTGGCGCAGCGGCTGGGAGAAGCTCATCGCGAACGGGCACGCCCAGTCCACATGGGCCGCGAGGCCGACGGCGACCATCATCCGCGGCGGCGACGGGCAGAACTACCCGCAGCTCTACAACGACATCCACGCCGCCTACCAGTGCGCCCTGCGCTGGAGGGTCTCCGGCAACACCGCCTACCGCGACAAGGCCGTCGAGATCCTCAACGCCTGGTCCTCCACACTGGAGACCGTCACCGGCAACGCCGACCGCTTCCTCGCCGCCGGGATCTACGGCTACCAGTTCTGCTGCGCCGCCGATCTGGTCCGCGGCGCGCCCGGCTTCAACCTGGGTGCGTTCCAGGACATGATGACCGGCGTCTTCCTGCCGATGAACGACCACTTCCTCACCAACCACAACGACGCCTGCATCACCAACTACTGGGCGAACTGGGACCTGTGCAACATGGCGAGCAAGCTCGCCATCGGCATCATCTGCGACGACTCGGGCATCATCAACGCCGCCGTCGACTACTTCTGGAACGGCGAGGGCAACGGCTCGATCTACAACGCCATCCCGTTCGTCCACAGCGGGTTCCTCGCCCAATGGCAGGAGTCCGGCCGCGACCAGGGCCACTCGATCATGGGCATCGGGCTCATGTCGAGCTTCATGGAGATGGCCTGGAACCAGGGCATCGACCTGTACTCCGCACGCGACCTCGCGTTCGGCAAGGCCGCCGAGTACGTGGCGCGCTACAACCTCGGCTACGACGACCTGCCGTTCACCAAGTACACCTGGGGCACCGGCCAGAACTGCGCCTACAGCGAGCAGACCGTCATGGGCGCGGGCGGCCGCGGCCAGCTGCGGCCCGTCTGGGAGATGGTCTACAACCACTACAGCGTCAGGCGCGGCCTGCGGATGCCGAACGTCGCGCGCATGGCCGCCCTGGTGCGCGCCGAGGGCGGCGGCGGGGACTACGGGACGGCCTCCGGCGGCTTCGACACGCTCGGGTTCGGGACGCTCGCCCACACCAGGTCCACCCCGGCGGTCGTCTCCGGCGGTGTGTACACGCTCATGGCCGAGCGCTCCGGGAAGTGCCTCGACAACGGCTCGGTCACCACCGAAGGGGCCCAGGCGATGCAGTGGGCCGACAACGGCGGGAACTGGCAGCGCTGGCGGATCACCGACGTCGGGAGCGGGTACTGGAAGCTCGTGAACCTCCACTCGGGCAAGGCACTCGACAACTTCTCGCTGACCGCCGACGGCGGCAAGGTGGTCCAGTGGACCGACAACGGGGTCGCCGCGCAGCGGTGGCGGATCACCGACGTCGGCGGCGGGGCCGTCAAGCTCGTGTGCCAGCACTCGGGCAAGGCGCTCGACAACGGCAACGGCGAGGCGAACGGCGGCCTCGCGATCCAGTGGGCCGACAACGGCGGGGTCCAGCAGCGCTGGAACCTGAAGCGAGTCGCCTGAGCAACGCGCGCAATGGGGTCGGGCATCGCCCGATCCCATTGCGCCGTGCGTTGCCCTGCACTGTCGCTCTATGCGCATGTCCGATTACGTAGGAAAGTCGGGAAACATGCGTTTTTGTATTGATGTTTGTTTATGCCGTGTTTAGACTTGCCAGCGGCGGGAGTCGCCCCGGCACCTCCCTCCGACACGCGCGGTGGCATTCCCCGGCATCGCACACCGCATGGCGCAAAGGAGCACCATGTCTACTAGGGACAACATCATCGAATCGAATACGGCAGGTCAAGGCTCGAACCTCAAGCGGCGGCGGCTGATCAAGGGCGCGATCGCCGCGGGCGGCCTCGCGGTCGCGGGAGCCGGCGGCCTCGGCATCGCCACGGCCCAGAACGGCGACGACGTCACCGCTCAGGCCTCCCACCCCGGACTGCTGCACACCCAAGCGGACTTCGACCGCATGAAGGCGAAGGTCGACGCGGGGGCGGAGCCGTGGGTCGCGGGATGGAACCGGCTCACCGCGAACAGCCACTCCCAGTCCACCTGGGCCGCGAGGCCGACCGCGATCATCATCCGCGGCGGCGACGGGCAGAACTACCCGCAGCTCTACAACGACATCCACGCCGCCTACCAGAACGCCCTGCGCTGGAAGGTCTCCGGCGACAACGCGCACCGCGACAAGGCCGTCGAGATCCTCAACGCCTGGTCGGGCACGCTGCAGGAGGTCACCGGCAACGCCGACCGCTTCCTCGCGGCCGGGATCTACGGCTACCAGTTCTGCTGCGCCGCCGACATCGTCCGCGACGTCGAGGGCTTCGACCTCGGCGCGTTCCAGGACATGATGACCGGCGTCTTCCTGCCGAAGAACGAGGACTTCCTCACCAACCACAACGGCGCCTGCATCACCAACTACTGGGCCAACTGGGACCTCTGCAACATCGCCAGCAAACTGGCCATCGGCATCATCTGCGACGACCAGGCGCTCACCGACCAGGCGATCGACTACTTCTGGAACGGCGAGGGCAACGGCTCGATCGAGAACGCCATCCCCTTCGTCCACGACGGCGGGCTCGCGCAGTGGCAGGAGTCCGGCCGCGACCAGGGCCACTCGATCATGGGCATCGGCCTCATGTCGACCATCATGGAGATGGCCTGGAACCAGGGCGTGGACCTCTACGGCGCCAACGACAACGCCTTCGCGAAGGCCGCGGAGTACGTGGCGCGCTACAACTCCGGGCACGACGACCTGCCGTTCACCAAGTACACCTGGGGCACCGGCGTCAACTGCGACTATCGCGAGCACACCGTGATGGGCGCGGGCGGGCGCGGCCAGGCGCGGCCGGTGTGGGAGATGGTCTTCCACCACTACACCTCGCGCCAGGGCTACGCGCTGCCGAACGTCAGCGCCCTCGCGGGCACCAACAGCCCCGAAGGCGGCGGCGGGGACTACGGCCCGAACTCCGGCGGCTTCGACACGCTCGGCTTCGGCACGCTCTCCCACGTGCGCCTCACGTGGGACGAGATCCCCGACGACCTGAAACCGCTCGGGTAGCGCCCTCCGGCGCCGGCCCGACTCCGGTCGGGCCGGCGCTGTCCCGCGCCACGCAGTGTTCGATTTCGAGCATTCTCGGTGATGTGTGAGAATCGGTGCGGAAGCACCGAGGCTTCCCCGACTTCCTCCCGCCCGGCAGCGGCACTCCCCGGCACGCGCGCTGCCCCACCGCCAGGAGCACCATGTCGAAGCACCGCGCGAACAACATCAAACGCCGCCGCCTCATCGTGGGCGCCGCCGTCACCGGAGGCCTCGCCGCGGCGGGCGCCGCCGGATACTGGCTCACCCGCGGCGACGGCGAACCCGCCACTCCCCCAACGGCAGAGGAGTCGGCATCGCCCTCCGCCGAGCCGTCCGCCAGTGCCAGCCCCGACCCCGACGGCGAGGGCGGCGCGGCGAACAACACGAGAGGAGAGGCCGTGCCCGGCAAGGGCGGCCACCCCGGACTCCTCCACACCCAGGAGGACTTCGACCGCATGGCGGAGAAAGTGGAAGCCGGCGAATCGCCCTGGGTCGACGGATGGAACCGCCTGACCGCGAACGGCCGCTCTCACGCAGACTGGGCTCCGCGGCCGCTGGAGACCGTGATCCGCGGCGGGACCGGCGACAACGTCGCCCAGCTGTTCATCGACGTCCACGCCGCCTACCAGAACGGCCTGCGCTGGAAGGTGAGCGGCGACGAGGCCCACGCCGATGCCGCCGTCGGCATCCTCAACGCCTGGTCGGGCACCCTCAAGGAGCTCAACGGCAACGCCGACCGGTTCCTGGCCGCGGGCCTCCAGGGCTACCAGTTCGCCAACGCCGCCGAACTCGTGCGCGACGTCGACGGCTTCGAGCTCGACCGCTTCCAGACCATGCTCAAGGACGTCTTCTACCCGCTCAACGACCAGTTCCTACAGGGCCACAACGGCGCCTGCATCTCCAACTACTGGTCGAACTGGGACCTGTGCACCCTGAATTCGATCCTGGCGATCGGTCTCTTCAACGAGGACGACGGGCTCGTCGGGCAGGCCCTCGACTACTTCGAGCACGGCGAGGGCAACGGCGCACTGAAGCAGGCGGTGCCGTTCGTCTACGACGACGAGGGCCTGGCGCAGCAGCAGGAGAGCGGGCGAGACCAGGGGCACACGCTGATGGCGACCGGTCTGCTCGGCAGCCTCGCCGAGATGGCCTGGAACCACGGCGTCGACCTGTACGGCATGGAGGACAACAAGATCGCGAAGTGCGCCGAATACGTCGCGCGGTACAACCTGGGCCGCGACGTGCCGTACACGAAGTACATCTGGTACAACGGCCAATCCTGCAAGTACAACGAGTTCCCGGTGATCGCCGAGGGCGGCCGCGGGCAGGTGCGCCCGATTTGGGAGACGATCTACCACCACTACGCCGGCCGCCAGGGCATGTCGATGCCGAACGTCGCCGACATGATCGCCCAGAACGGTCCCGAAGGCGGCGGCGGCGACTACGGCTCCGGCTCGGGCGGTTTCGACGCTTTGGGCTTCGGCACCCTCACCTTCGCCCGCTGACCTGGATGCGAGGTCTGGCCCCGTTTGCGAGGTCGGGCAACTCGGTTCGTCCCGCGATTCGAGCATGATGCGGGTTCGAGCATGTGGCGGGCACGTGCCGACGTGCTCGAAACCCGTCCGAATTCATGCGTATGTGCTAATATGTTGGTGCGCTTTGCGGGCCGCCCCCCTCGCCGAGCGCCCGACCGCCCTTCACGCCTCCCGCACGCGACCGTCGGCCTGCGCCCGGCGGTCGCGTTGCGTCCCAACGGCATCCGATCCGGTCCACGCCGTACCCAGCGCGTTGCGCCCCACCGCTACCATCTGCGGAGACACGCCCCCAACGGCGAGCCGCGACGCTCGTACCCCGGCCCGCCGTCGAGCGCTAGGAGACCACTTGTTCGGCATGCTCGCGCCCTGCCCCTCCCGCACCCCCGACGACCTCAAACCCCGCTGGATGGGGCATTTCTGCGGCCTGTGCCTGGAACTGCGAGACGACGCGGGGCAGTTCGCCCGGCTCACCACGAATTACGACGCCCTGGCCCTCTCCGTGCTCGTCGAAGCCCAGCAGGGCGGCGACGCCGACAGCCGCAACGCCGGACCCTGCGCCCTGCGCGGCATGCGCCGCCAGCGCATCGCTACGGGCGGCGGCCCCCGCCTCGCCGCGACCGCCTCGCTGGTGCTCGCGTCGGCCAAGATCCGCGACCACGTGGAGGACGGCGACGGCCTCGCCGCGAAGCCCGGAGCGCGCGGCATCGCGGGCTTGACCGCAGACCGCTTGCGCGCCAAGGCATACGCGATCGGCGACTCGATCGAGCTCGACACCGCCGCGCTCTTCGCGCTCATCGAGGGCCAGCGCGAGATCGAGGCCGCATCCGGCCCGGGCACGCCGCTCACCGCGGTCACCGCCCCGACCGAGGCGGCCACTGCCGAGCTGTTCGCGCACGCCGCGCTCATCGGCGGCAGGCCCGAGAACGCCGGGGCGTTCCGGACCGCCGGGGCGGCGTTCGGCCGCCTGGCGCACCTGCTCGACGCGGCGGACGACTTCGAGGAGGACGCCGAGCGCGGCGCGTGGAACCCGCTGGCCGCCACCGGTTCGGGGATCGAGGACGCGCGGGCGCTGGCGCGGGGCGCGCTGGCGGACATGAAGCGCGCCTTGGACTCGGCCGTGATCGTCGATGCGACGATGACCGAGCTGCTGCTGGACCGCTATGCGCGCCATGCGTTCTCGAAGACCTTCGGGTCGACGTGCTCGACGCGTCAGACCGCGGAGCGCCGCGGATCCGGTTACCGCGAGCGCCGCGATGCGCGCCGCGATCGCCGGAGCCGCTACGACGACGGGTACCACGGGCGCAGGCGCGGCTTCTGGGCCGGCCTGTGCACGTTCGCCGCTCTGGCCTGCAGCTGCCAGTTGTGCTGCGCCGAGCAGTACAACGACCCGTGGACGGGGCAGCCGCGATCGGGCTGCTGCCGCGACTGCGCCGATTGCTGTGACTGCTGCGAATGCTGCAACTGCTGTCAGTGCTGCGGTGATTCGGACGGCGACGGCGGCTGCTGCGGCGGATGCGATTGCAGCTGCGACTGAGCCGGATCGCTACTGCGGCGGCTGCGGCCAGCCCCGGGGCGCCGTCGGGCCGGCGGGGCCGGGCGGCGTCGGGGGCCGGTTCGCAGGCGGCGCAGGCGGATTGAACGCGCCGGGCGCGGGAGGCGGGGTCGCAGGGCTCGCGGTGGGCGGCTGCGGCGCGGCGTCCCTCCACTGGGGAGGAGGCGGCTGGTAGCCGGGGAACAGGTGGCCGTCAGCGTCGGGGCGCTGTTCGGGGGCCTTGTTCGACTGGTTGCCGGGCCGCTCGCGGAGCCATGCGGCGACGGGCTTGGTGAAGAGCAGACCCGACACGCCGAGGACGGCGAGGAGCTGCACGAGCGCGAACGGCACCCTGAGCGCGCCGATGAAGCCGCACAGGGAGACCAGGCCGAGGAAGCCGAGTCCGATGTAGAAGGCGACGTGCGGGTCCTGGAACCCGAAGCGGCCCAGGCTCTCCCGGGCGATGGCCCAGATGAGCACGAGCGTGACCGCGGCGACGAGAAGGCCGAAGACGAGGTTGAGCACTATCCCCGCGCCGGAGCCGAAGAACGAGGCGAGCACGGCCGAGAACGCCAGCGACAGCAGCATGAGCAGCATGGCGGCGGCCAGGTAGATCCACAGGAGCTGCAGCATCCATGTGACCTGCTTCGGGCGGCCCTCCATGGCCAGGATGCCCCACCGCTGCGCGAACGTGGGCGCGGGCGGGAGCACCGGCCCGGTCGGCTGGCCGGGGGTGAAGGTCCCGTAGGGATCGTGCGGCCGGTACTGGAAGGACGGTGCGGCGGTGCCGTTCCGCGGCTGCGGATCGGGGTCGCTCGCGGGCCCGGTTGCGTAGGGAGGGTTGGTCATCGATCGGCTCCGAGGATTCGGTCAGTTGCGGCAATCAAATTATCGCAATGCCCCGGTGTCCGCTTCCCCGGTCAGTAGTCGACGAGTTCGAAGAGGGCGATCGTCTCGAAGTGCTGGGTCATCGGGAACGCGTCGAAGGCGCGGATGCGGGTGAGCTCGTAGCCTTCGATCGCGAGGTCCTTGGTGTCGCGGGCCAGCGCGCCCGCGTCGCAGGCGATGTAGCAGATCGCGCGCGGGCGGGCCTCGCCCAGGGCGACGACGACCTCGGGACCCGCGCCGCTGCGCGGCGGGTCGAGCACGACGAGGTCGACAGAGCCGAGGTTCGGCGTGATCGAGGCGACGTCGTCTTCGATGGCCCCCGCGTTCTTCCAGGCGCTGAGGTTCGCGGCGGTGCGGGAGGAGGCCGCGTTCTCGACGGCCACCACGCGCCCGGTGTCGCCGACGGCCTCGGCGAGCCCGGCAGCGAAGAGCCCGGCGCCGGCGTACAGGTCCCAGGCGGATTCGCCTTCCTGCGGGTTCAGGAATTCGAGGGCGCACGCGAGGAAGGCGGGTGCGGCGGCCGGGTGGACCTGCCAGAAGCCGTCGAAGGCGATCTCGAACTCGCTGTCGCCGACCTGCTGGTGCACGAGTTTGGGGCCGCTCTTGTGGTGCGGGCGGGCGGTGCGGCGCAGCTGGGTGTAGACCGCGAGTTCCTCGTCGTTCGAATCGACCACGCCGACGGCGCCCATGCCGTCCCAGGTCTTGGTGAGGATGTCGGCCTCGCGGATCCGCTCGGTGGCGATGGCGCACCGGTCGATGTGCACGAGGTCGTGGGACTTGTGGACCCGCAGGCCGGGCTTGCCGTCCGCGTCCACGGCGTACTGCATGCGGGTGCGCCAGCCGAGCGCGCCCTCGTCCCAGGGCAGCTCCTCGACCTCGACGCCTTCGAGCTTCGCGGGGTCGACGCCGCCGATACGGGTGAGCTGGTCGAACAGGACCTTGGCCTTGAGGCGGCGCTGCGCTTCGGGCTTGGCGTGCTGGAAGTCGCAGCCGCCGCATCTGCCGGGCCCGGCGTAGGGGCAGGGGGGTTCGACGCGGTCGGGCGAGGCCTCGATGACCTCGACGGCGTCGGCGAACGCGAACTTCTTCTTGCGTTCGTTCACTTCGATGCGGACGGTCTCGCCGGGCAGTGCGTGCCTCACGAAGTAGACCTCGCCGTCGACGCGGGCCACGCAGTGGCCTCCCGCGGCGACGTCCCCAACGGTGACGATCATCGTCCTCATCCCCCTGATCAATGCATTCGACGGCCCGTGCGGTACCGGTCGGCGGCTCGCGGGCCTCGCTCGCGTCGCAGATCTGCGGCGTGCGGGCACGGCCGGGCCGCACGCCAGGGTACAGGGGGACCCGGGGCCGCCGCCCTGGGAAGGCCGGGCTCGGTCGGGACTCACTCGAACAGGGCGCGCCCCCACCAGTCGTCAGCGTCGGCGACGCCGGGCGGGCACGCGAAGACCGCGGAGGACGTGTGCTTGATGTACTCGTTGAGCACGTCGTTCTGGGCGAGCGCCTGCTGGACGGGGACGAACCCGGTGGCCGGGTCGCGCTGGTAGGCGATGAAGAACAGGCCGGCGTCGAGGCGCCCGAGCTCGTCGCTGCCGTCGACGAACGAGTAGCCGCGCCGCAGCATGCGGGCGCCGCCGTGGCTGGTCGGGTGGGCGAGTTTGATGTGGGCGTTGACGGCGATGGCGGGGGCGCCGTCGTGGACGGCGTCGAAGTCGGGTTCGTCGAACTCGCCGCCGCCGCTGAGGGGCGCGCCCTCGGCCTTGTCGCGGCCGATGATGGCCTCCTGCTCGGCGAGCGAGGTGCGGTCCCAGGTCTCGATCATCATGCGGATGCGGCGGGTGACCATATAGGACCCTCCGGTCATCCAGGCGGCCCCGTCGCCCTCGGGGGCCCACAGGTGCTCGGCGAGCAGGTCCTCGTCTTCGGCCTTGAGGTTGGCGGTGCCGTCCTTGAAGCCCATGAGGTTCCGCGGGGTCGCCTGCGCGAGCGAGGTCGAGGAGGTGCGGCCGAAGCCGAGCTGCGACCAGCGGATCGCGACGGTGCCGAAGCCGATGCGGGCCAGGTTGCGGACGGCGTGCACGGCGATCTGGGGGTCGTTCGCGCAGGCCTGGATGCAGAGGTCGCCGCCGGAGATCGCCGGGTCGAGGTCGTCGAGCGGGAAGCCGGGGAGGTCGGCGAGGGCTTCGGGGCGCTTGGCGGCGAGGCCGAACCGGTCGGCGCCGTCGGCGTCGGTGAACAGGCCCGGCCCGACGCCGAAGGTGAGGGTCAGGCCCGAGGGCGGCAGGCCCTGGGCCTCGCCGGTGTCGTCCGGCGGGGCGTAGTAGTCGCCGCCGGAGGCCCCGCCGGGCCCGGCGAAGTGGGCGCCGCCCCGGCGGGGGGGGGGGGGCGGCGCGGCCGTGTGGGGGTCGATCAGCTCGTCGCGGTCGGAGGTGATGACGTCGAACGCGGCGAAGTGCAGCCGGTCCTGGGCCGGGGTGACGATCCCGGCCTGGTGCTCGCCGTAGAACTCGATCGCTTCGGCGGCCGGGTCGGCGGCCTGCGCGGACGGTTCCGGGAGCAGCCGCGAGGCGGCGAACCCGGCTCCGGCCCCGGCGATGCCGGCGGCTCCGAGACCGATGGCGTGGCGTCGTTTCACTTCGCGTCCTCTCCTCCGTGCGGCGGTGCCGTTATTCGGCGACGACCGCGGCGACCTTGCTGACTTCCTCGCCGAGCGCGTTGATGGCGTTCGAGAGGGCCTGCAGCTCGTCCTCGCTGAGCTCGTTGTGGAGCTTCCAGCCGTCGTCCACGCGGTGGACCTCCAGGGCCGCCCAGGCGGCGGCGAAGCGCTCGTCGAGGGCGGCGACCAGTTCGGGGTCGCGCTCTTCGAGGACGGGGCGCATGGAGGCGATCGCGGCCTCGGAGCCTTCGAGGTTGGCGGCGAAGTCCCACAGGTCGGTGTGCGAGTAGCGGTCCTCCTCGCCGGTGATCTTCGAGGTGGCGATCTCGTCGAGGAGTTCCTTGGCGCCGTTGGCGAGCTGCAGCGGGGAGAGCTCCTCGGCCTCGGCGCGGGCGACGACCTCCTGGACGTCGGTCATGAGCTGCTCGGCGATCGGAGCCGATGCCGAGACGTCGCCGGTGATCCACAGGTCGTATTCGAGCTTGTGGAAGCCGGTGAATGCCGGGTCGGTGGGCCCGGCGGGGTAGTCGTCCTCGCGGGCGTCGACCTTCGGGTCGAGGTCGCCGAAGATCTCGGCGACCGGCTCGATGCGCTCCCAGTAGGTGCGGGCGACCGGGAACAGCGCCTTGGCCGTCTCGATGTCGCCGGCGATCACCGCGTCGGTGAACAGCCCGGTCTGCTCGACCAGCGCGGTCGACTGGTTGTGCACGTATTCCTTATAGGAGTCGACGGCGCTTTGGAGGGCCTCGTCCTCGGTGAGGTTCGCGGCCTCGCCGGTGACGGTGAAGGCGCTGCGGATCCCGTCGCCGGTCATGCCGGGCTTGCACGCGGTCTCGTACTCGTCGGCGGGCAGCTCGACGATGAGCTCGCGGGTCAGGCCCGGGGTGATGTTCTCGACCTCGCCCATGACGCGGTTGCCCTCGGCGTAGACGTAGAACTCGGTGACCTTGGCGCCCTCGTTCTTGACCTGGAACGTGACGGTCCCGGCCTGGGCCTCGGACACGGCGACCTCGCAGGCGTCGTCGCTCGCGACCACCTCGATCGGGCCGTCGGCGGACTCCTCCGCGGGCTCCTCGGTGCAGGCCGCGACGGCGGCGAGCGTGGCGGCGGCAGCGGCGAGGGCCGCGATCCGGTGGTGGCGCATGGTTCTCCTATTCGGACTTCTCGCCCGACGGGGCGGGTACGGGTGCGGGCGCTTGCCGGGGGCTCCTGCGGGGCAGCAGGAACAGGACCAGGACGGGCACCAGGTAGGCGGCCCAGGCGATCGTCTCGACGACGGTGGGGGTCGGGGTCAGGTTGAACATGCCGGAGAGGACCTCGGCGTACCAGGTGCCGGGCGGGAACACGGCGGACACGTCGAAGGCGATGTCGTTCAGACCGGGGAGGTCGCCCGCCTCCTGGAAGTCGTGCACGCCGTACTTGAGGAGCCCGGCGGCCACGAAGATGAGCAGGACGCCGGTCCAGGTGAAGAACCGGGTGAAGTTGACGCGGATCGCGCCGTGGTAGAGGCCGAACCCGATGACGATCGCGACGGCGATGCCGCCGCCCGCGGCGCCGAGCGACGCGGCGGGGTTCTCGGCGAAGTCGACCATGGAGTAGAGGATGAGCGCGGTCTCGAGGCCTTCGCGGACGACCGCGAGGAAGGCGATGAGGACGACCGCGAAGGGCCCCATGCCGATCGCCTCGGACAGCTGCTCCCTCAGGTGCGCGGCGATGCGCTTGGCGGCCACGCGCATCCAGAAGATCATCCAGGTCACGAAGGCCACGGCGAGCACCGATGTGATCGCCTCGAAGCGCTCCTGGCCGGTGAAGCTGAGCTTCGTGCTGCCGTACTGGAGCGCGGCTCCGGCGCCGATCGAGAGCGCGACCGCGACGGCGACGCCGCCCCACACGTGCGGCAGGTACCGGCGCTGGTCGGTCTTGACGAGGAAGGCCACCAGGATGCTGACGACCAGCACCGCTTCGAGGCCTTCGCGGAGGCCGACGAGGAAGGTCGCGAACATGGGGCTCCAGAGCGGGGACGCTGAGTAAGGGCCTCCCTAATTTAGGTTAGGCAACCCTTCCGCATCAAGACCCCGAAGGTTGCGGTTTCGCCTCGACGGCGGCCGTCTCATCTGCGGACGTGGCGCAGCGGCGGCGGCTCGGTGCTCTCGCCGAGGATCCACGGCACGATGCAGACCATGACGCCCGGCTCGTACTTGAGCTGGCGGCGGATGGCCTTCGTGGTCTGGTTGTGCAGCAGGTTGGTCGACCAGTTGAAGTAGCCGCGCGCGAGGCGGCCGGGCTGCGGGCCCTGACCGACCACGTACTCGGGCAGGTAGACGGTGACGACGTCGCGCGGGGCGTCGCGGCGCAGGGCCTTCACGTAGTCGACGATCGGGCCGGTGATCTCGCGGTACGGGGAGTCGACCACGGTGAGCGGCACCTTGATCCCGCGCCGGTCCCATTCGGCGAGGAGCTGGCGGGAGGCGGCGGCGTCGACGTTCACCGAGAGGCCGGTGATCGTGTCCGGGCGGGTGGCCTTGGCGTAGGAGAGCATCCGCATGAGCGGCAGGTTGACGCTGGAGACGAGCACGATCGCGTGGTTGCGGGCGGGCAGGCGGGGTTTGCCGTGCGGGAGCTCGATCTCATCGCGCACGGCCGTGTAGTGCTGCGCGATGAAGCGCATGAGCAGGTAGCAGCCGCCGATGATGAGCACGGCGATCCAGCCGCCGCGCCGGTAGTCGGTGAGGGCCACGATCACCAGCACCGTGCCGCAGGCCAGGACGGCGAGCAGCGCGGTGGCGAGGGCGCGGCGGGCCCGCGAACGGCGGGCGGCGTCGCGTTCGACGCCGAGGACGCGCCGCCAGTGGCGGACCATCGCGGCGTTCGCGAGGACCATCGAGAGGAAGACGCCGACGATGTACAGGCCCATGAGCTCGTAGGTGCGGCCGCCGAAGAGCACGACGAGGAGCGCGGCGGCGACGGCGAGGATGAGGATGCCGTTGGAGTAGACGAGCCGGTCGCCGCGCTTGTGGAGCTGGCGGGGCAGCAGCGAGTCCTCGGCGAAGACCGAGGCGAGCTGCGGGAAGCCGACGAACGCGGTGTTGGCGGCGAGGAGGAGGACCCCGGCGGTGGCGAGCATGATCGGGGTGACGGCGGCGGGCGAGGCGTCGAAGACGGTGTCCGCGAGCTGCGCGAGGAGGGTGCGCTGGAGGTCGCCCGCAGCGCCGGGCTCGGCGGAGGACTGGGCGCCCGCGAGGTAGGCGAGGACGACGAGGCCCGCGAACAGGGCGACCGTGGTCCCGCCGACGGCGGTGATCGCGGCGGCGGCGTTGCGGCCGCGCGGGGGCTGGAAGAAGCGGACGCGGGTCGTGAACGTCTCGATGCCGGTGACGGCCACCGATCCGGCCGCGAAGGCCCTGGCGCACAGGATGAACAGGGCCGCGGAGGTCCATTCGCGGTCTTCGGCCGTGGTGAGGTCGGCGGTCGCGGCGGTGAGGTCCTCCCCCGCGCCGATGCGGATGAGGCCGACGATGAGCAGCGCGGCCACGCCTGCGACGAACGCGACCGTGACGGCCGCGGCGAAGCGGCCGGAGACGCGCAGGCCGCGCAGGTTCAACGCGGCCAGGACGACGATCGCGGCGGCGGCGACCCATTCGCGCCAGGGGCCGAGGCCGGGCACGAGCACGTCGAGGGCGGCGACGGCGGCGGAGGCCGAGACGGCCACCGTGAGGATGTAGTCGAGGACGAGCGCGGCGGCGGCGAGGCGGCCCGCGCCGGGCCCGAAGTTCGCGGCGACGACCCGGTAGTCCCCGCCCCCGCCCGGGTAGGCCTGCACCGTGTACCGGTAGGAGGCGATCACGGCGACCATGACGGCGGCGACGGCGAGGCCCGTCCACACCGAGTACGCGTAGGCGGCGGTCCCGGCCGTGCCGAGAACGAGGAAGACCTGCTCAGGGGCGTACGCGAGCGAGGAGATCGGGTTGACCGCGAGCAGCGGGATGGCGTACCGCTTGGACAGCGCCAGCGAGGGCGGCCGCTGCCCGGAGGCGAACGGCTCGCCCACGAGCAGCCGTTTGAAGACGGACAAGGACCGGGTCACAACCCTGGACCTTACTCGCCGGGGCGGCTCCCCAGGTCCGACGGCCGGGACCGCTCCGGGCGGTTGCGGAGCCGCTTCGGCGCGGCGGGCGGGGATCCGATTCGGACGGATGCGGTGCGGCTGAAGGGGTGCCGAGAGCCGGGACCCGTTTCGGGCGGGTCCCGGCGTGCGGGCTCAGTCCGCGACCGCGGCTTCGATCGTCAGCGTCCCGGCGTCGGTGTCGAGCACGGCTTCGGAGCCGAGCGGCATGACGCGCGGGTCGAGGCCGTGGCCGACCTTGAGGCCGCCGAGGACCGGGATGCCGAGACCGCCGAGGCGGTCCATGAGGACTTCGTTCATGGTCCATTCGCCTTCGGTGTACTCGTCGTGCTCGTACGGCGTGAACTGGCCGACGGCGATCCCGGCGAGGCCGTCGAAGTGCCCGGCGCGCGTGAAGCGGGTGAGCATGCCGTCGATCTTGTAGCGGGACTCGTCGGTGTCCTCGATGAAGAGGATCGCGTCCTCGAGGTCCGGCAGGTGGTTGTCGTCGGGTTCGGCGTCGAGGAGCGAGAGGTTGCCGCCGTAGAGGAGGCCGGTCGCGGTGCCGGGGACCTCGACGGCCGCGGTGGGCTCGAGCGGGTCGCGCTGCAGGACGACCGGGTCGGCGGTCATGAGGGCCGTGCGCAGCGATTCGGCGGTCGCGGCGGTGTTGTTGGAGGACCAGGCGACCATCGGGGAGTGCAGGCTCGAGAGGCCGGTGTGGTGGTGAACGGCGAGGTGGAGCGCGGTGATGTCGGAGTAGCCGACGATGAGTTTCGGGTGGTCCTCGAGCCCGTCGAAGTCGACCTCGTCGATGATGCGGGTGGTCCCGTAGCCGCCGCGGGCGGTCATGACCGCTTTGGCCTCAGAGTGGTCGAGCGCGTATTGGAGGTCGGCGAGGCGGTCGGCGTCGGGCGCCGAGAGCCAGCCGTAGGTGTCGAGCGCGTGCTCGGTGAGTTCGACTCGCAGGCCCCAGCCTTCCAGGATGGCGATGCCTCTGGCGACGGCCGCGGCCGTGGTGGGCCCGCCCGGCGCGGGAACGACGACGAGGTCCCCGGGGACGAGCTTGGAGGGTTTGCGGGTCTTGTTCTTCTCGGCCCGGGCGGGAGCGGACTGGGCCGCCGCGGCGACGGCGCCGGCGGCGATGCCGCCGATGAGGGTGCGTCGGGAGAGGAGGGGACGGGGGTCTTGGCGCATCGGAGCTCCTTCGGATCGGCAGGGTTCTCCTCACTAGACGCGTGAGAGGGTCGCTTCCGTACCCCCTTGGCGGTTTTTCTCGGCGTCCCGCACTCGAAGCGTCCCGGCCGGGCGCCGCCGGGAGCGCGGTATGGTCACGAGATCAGCGAGAGAACAAGGGGTGGAGCCGGGTGCATGTGGTGATCATGGGCTGCGGCCGCGTGGGTTCGTCCCTGGCGCGGAGCCTGGTGGAGCGCGGGCACACGATCGGGATCATCGACCAGAACCCGAAGGCCTTCCGCCGCCTCGGTCCCGACTTCGACGAGACCACGGTGCGCGGCGTGGGCTTCGACCGGGAGGTCCTGGCCAAGGCCGGCATCAACCGGGCCGACGCGTTCGTCTCGGTCTCCTCGGGCGACAACTCGAACATCATCGCCGCGCGGGTCGCCCGCGAGAACTACGGCGTCCCCAACGTGATCGCCCGCATCTACGACCCGCAGCGCGCCAGCGTCTATGAGCGCCTTGGCATTCCGACCGTCGCGACGGTGCGGTGGACGGCCGACCGGCTGCTGCGCCACCTGCTGCCGGCGGACCAGGAGCCGCTGTGGCGCGACCCGACGGCGACGCTGTCGATGATCGAGGTCCTCTGCGACGACGCCTGGTACGGCTCCGCGCTGTCGCATCTGGAGCAGGCCACCGGCCACCGGGTCGCGTACATCACCCGCTTCGGACGCGCGACGCTGCCGACCCCCTCGACGGTGCTGCAGGACGGCGACCAGGTGTACATGCTGGTCGCCGACGGGGACGAGGAGAAGATCCGCGAGATCGCGGGCGTCGCCCCGCAGGGAGGTGCCGCATGAGGGTCGCCATCGCCGGGGCCGGGAACGTCGGCCGGTCGATCGCCGCGGAGCTGGTGGGCAACGGCCACCAGGTGCTCCTCATCGAACGCGACCCCGATTCGATGCGGCCCGAGCGGGTCCCGGAGGCCGAGTGGCTGCTCGCGGACGCGTGCGAGCTGGAGAACCTGCGCCAGGCCCACTTGGAGGGCTGCGACGTGGCCGTGGCCGCCACGGGCGACGACAAGGTGAACCTGGTGGTGAGCCTCTTGTCGAAGACCGAGTTCGCGGTGCCGCGCGTGGTCGCCCGCGTGAACCGGGCCGAGAACGAGTGGCTGTTCAACGAGGAGTGGGGCGTGGACGTCTCGGTCTCCAAGCCGCGGCTGCTGGCCGCGCTCGTGGAGGAGGCCGTGAGCGTCGGCGACCTGGTGCGGCTCTTGAGCTTCCGCCAGTCGCAGGCGAACCTCGTCGAGATCACGCTGCCGCTCGACGCCCCGCATGTGGGCAGCCGGGTGGCCGAGGTGCCGCTGCCGCACGACGTGGCGCTCGTGGCGATCATCCGCGGCCGCCGCGTCATCGCCCCGAGCCCGGACGACACCCTGGAATCCGGTGACGAGCTGGTGTTCGTGTGCAATGAGGACGCCGAAGAGTCGACCCGCTCCGTCATCCTGGGCAAACGCCGGTAAATCCCGCCGCTTCGGGCTTTACAGGCGTGAGCGTCGCAAGATACATTGAAGGTTCTCAATGTTCCTATTATTTGGGAGCGCTTTCATGTTGCACCTCAAGAGATCCGGCGGCCACCCCGCCGACCCGCCCGCGGCGAAGCGGCGGCGCAGCCTCCGCAGCCTCATCGTCCTCATCGCCGCGCTCGTCGCGGCCGGGACCGCCGCGGTCGTCTTCATCCAGCCCGCCTCCAGCCACGGCACCGCCATCGGCCCCTCCTCGCGCCACTACGGCTGCTGGGAGCGCTGGGGCGACGACTTCCAGAACCCGGACATGGCCCAAGAGGACCCCATGTGCTGGGCCGCATGGCAGAACGACCCCAACGCCATGTGGAACTGGAACGGCCTCTACCGCGAGCAGGTGGGCGGCAACCACCAGGGGGCCATCCCCGACAACCAGCTGTGCTCGGGCGGACGGACGGGCGGCACCCGGTATGCGCCCCTCGACGACCCGGGCGCCTGGAAGACCACCAAGGTGAACGCGAACTTCACGTTCACCAACTGGGACCAGGCGAACCACGGCGCTGACTACTACCGCATCTACGTCACGAAACAGGGCTACGACGCCCAGACCGACGCGCTCGACTGGGCCGACCTCGAACTCGTCGAGGAGACGCCGAAGATCCTCCCCGGCGAGGGGCGCACGCCCCCGTCAGGCGGCGGCACCCTCGTCGACATCGACGTCTCCGCGCCCGGGCGCACCGGCCACCACATCGTGTACATGATCTGGCAGGCCAGCCACTTCGACCAGTCCTTCTACTCCTGCTCGGACGTGTGGTTCGGCGAAGGCCAGCCCACCGACCCGCCGACCGACCCCACCAGCGAACCGACCGACGACCCGACGAGCGACGACCCCACCGAGGAGCCCACCACGGGCGGCCCCGCCGGGATCGCCTGCGCCGCGACGGCCACGGTCAACAGCTGGGGTTCGGGAGCCACGGTGACGGTGAAGGTGGCCAACACCGGGACGCAGGCCATCCACAACTGGATGCTGCACTGGCAGTGGCCGGCGGGCGTCACGCTCAGCAATATCTGGAGCGCCTCGCACTCCACGATGGGCACCATGGAGATGGCCGCTCCGGTCGACTGGAACAAGGAGATCCCCGTCGGCGGTTCCGTCGAATTCGGGCTCAACGTCTCCGGCTCGCTCACCAGCGCGCCGACGTTCGAGTGCCTGCCCAGTTAGCAAGGAGGGCGCGGCGCGGGGCGCGCCGCGCCCGCCCCCCGGCGGTCGGGAGGGGGCGCGCGGCGCGGCCCCCCCGCCCGGCGTCATCCTGCGGCGCACCGCCCAGATCGTGAAGGCCGTCAGCGCGATCGTGACGGGCCAGCCGCCGAAGAGGGTCACCAGGCCCAGCGCGTTGTCGTAGTCCAGGTAGTACAGCCAGATGCGGGCCGCGTTCTTGACGATGAAGACGACGCCCCACAGGATCGTGATCCGGCTCAGGATGTCCACGAGCGGCTTGTTCTCGCGCCACTCCTTCTTGCCGCCCTGGGCGACCACGGCGTAGATCCAGCCGATGATCGGGTGGCGCACCAGCGCGGAGACGATGAGCAGCACGCCGTAGATCGAGCCCTGGATGATCCCGGGCAGGTAGAAGTTGCGGGCGTCAGTCGAGCGCCAGGCGAGGAACGCGCCGAGGGCGATGCCGAACAGGCCGTTGAGCGCGTGCCGGATCGACTCCTTGCGCGCGGCGCGCCAGCCCGCGATCGCGAGCGCGCTCGCGGCGGAGAAGAGGATCGACCACTGGAGTCCGCTGAGCGGCCCCATCTGGTCGGGCAGGAGCGGGTTGAGCACCACGAACAGGGTGATCGGGACCGCGGCCTCCACGACGCCCTTGACGCCGCCGAGCTGCTGCGAGAGCTGCTCGGTGAACGGCGGGAGCTCGTCGGGCTCCGGCTCGCGGGGTCCGGGAGTCTTGCGGACCTCGGCTTCGGCCTCTTCCGGCGCGATGTCGTGGTCGTGGGCCGGCGTCTCGGTGCTCAATGCGGGCCTTCCAGGTCGTGTGGCTGGTCCGCGCTCAGGGGCGCAGTTCGTAGATCGGGTTGTAGACGACGAGTCGGCCGTCGCCCAGCTGGGCCACGCGGCCGCGGGCGACGAGCCTGGTCCCGGCCTCAAGGCCCACGATACGCCGTCGACCCATCCATACCAATGCGACCTGACCGGTGCCGTCGAAGAGTTCGGCCTCCACAGAAGGGGAACGGCCGTCGGTGCGGAGCACGACGGTGCGGAGCCGGCCGGCGACCACGGCGAGCTGCCGGGGCTGGAGCAGCTCGATCGGGGTGGTGTCGGGGTCGGATTCACGCCGGATCTCGTCGGCGAAGAGCTCCTGGGAGGGCGCGGCCACGCGTTTGAGCCAGCCCTTCACCCTCCCGCGCCTGCCGGGGGTCGCTCGCGAGGCGTCGATCGTTCCGGTCCCTACCGCTTGGGGCGCGGCGAGGGCTTGCGGCGGACCTGGGGGCGAGGGGTGTCCCCGGCGGCGATGATGGCTCGGTTGCCGTCGCCGCCTTCGGCCTTGCGCTGCGCGATGCGGGCGGCGGCCTCCTCGGCCATCTTCGGCGGGAGCTTGAGCGGCAGGGGCTCGCGCACCGGCATGGCGGTGGAGCCGCGGTCGATCACGAGGAGGCGCAGGGCCTCGTCGAGCTCGGGGGCGGCGTCCTCGTCGAGGGCGCGCTGCCCCTGGAAGGTGGCCTGCACGAACCAGCGGGGGCCGTCGACGCCGCAGAAGCGCACCGAGTTGGTGCCCTTCTTGGAGGCGACCTTGGCGATGAGCTCGGTGCCCCAGCGGCCCTCGACCTCCTCGACCTGGCCGCCCTGGCCGGTGACCTGCGCGGTGAGCTCGCCGCGGAACTCGTCCCAGATGCCCTCGCTGCGCGGCGCGGCGCGCACGAGCAGCTGGAGGGCGGAGGCGCCGGTGGTGAGCAGGACCTGGCTGATGTTGCCCTTGGCGTCGGTCTGGGCCTGGAAGCCCACGCCCTTGGGGACGGGGAGTCGGATCGCTCCCAGGTCGATGCGGCGCACGTCGTCGTCGGGGGCGTCGGTGACGTCGAAGGGGCCTTCGGTGGTCTCGTGCTCGAAGGTCTCGCCGCTCTCGGCCAGGGAGTCGAGGACGGCGCCCTCGGCGGGGCGCTGCTTCTTCGACTTTCGCCGCTTAAACACGTTCGCTCTCCTCTGCAAGTCGGCGGTGCCCGCCGGTGGAACCGTGGCCGCTCGCGCCGCGCTGCGTCGGCGCGAAGTCGTCGACCTCGGTGAAACGGGCTCGCACAACCGGTTGGACTACCAATTGTGCGATACGGTCTCCGCGTTCGATGACGGCGGTCCGCTCCGGGTCGAGGTTCACGAGGTTGATCTTGATCTCACCGCGGTAGCCGGAGTCGATGGTGCCGGGCGCGTTGACGATGGTGACGCCGAGGCGGTGGGCGAGTCCGGAGCGCGGATTGGTGTAGCCCACGTGCCCGTCGGGGATAGCGACGGCGACGCCGGTGCCGACGAGGGCCCGCTGACCGGGGGCCAGGGTGACGCCTTCGGCGGCGTACAGGTCGGCGCCCGCGTCTCCGGGGTGCGCGTAGGCGGGCAGCGGCAGGTCGGGGTCGAGCCGCCGGATGGCGACCGGGACTTCGGCGGTCATCGTCGTCGGGTTCCTCTCACTCGCGGCAGCACGCCCCTGAAGGCGCGCAAGTTGCGGGGTTATGGTCTCAGATATGAGGAGTGGGGAACGGTACGCCGAGCGCATGGGTCTGCCGGTGGCGGGCTGGCTGGCCGTGACCGTGGCGGCGGTGCTCGCGGGGGCGCTGTCCAACTTCGGCGACATGCGCTGGTGGCGCGTCGCGGCGAGCGTCGCGCTCATGGTCGCGGTGTTCGCGGGCGCGTGGTGGCTGGGCCGCCTGCGCGTCAGCGTCGAAGCGGTCGGGGACGAGGTATGGCTCCACGTCGACGACGCGAAACTGCCGATGTCGGCCGTGGCCGAGGTGCAGGTCCTGGAGCCGATGGCGTACTCGGACGCGCTGGGCGTGGCCCACCATCCGCTGGCGTTCGCGGTGCAGCGGCCGTGGATCAACCGCGGTCTGCGGATCGTCCTCGACGATCCCGAGGACCCGACCCCCTACTGGATCGTCGCCTCGCGCCGTCCCGAGCGGCTCAAGGCGGCCCTGACGGGCTCGCGGGAGCCCGCGGGGGCTTGAGGGCCCGGATAAGCGAGACGGCCCGCAGGAGGCATCCTGCGAGCCGTGCGCTATCCGAGGGGCACCGTTCGGAACTGCGTCGCCGAGCCTGGAGGCGGCTCGACGGCTAGGCGCAGTCCTTGCAGATCGGCTGCCCGTTCTTCTCCTTGGCGAACTGGCTGCGGTGGTGGACCAGGAAGCAGCTGGAGCATCGGAACTCGTCCTGCTGCATCGGCAGGACCTTCACCGACAGCTCCTCGTCGCCGAGGTCGGCGCCGGGCAGCTCGAAGTTCTCGGCGACCTCGGCCTCGTCGACGTCGACCGACCCCGATTGATCGGTGCGGCCCTTCGCAAGGGCGTCAATGCCGTCGGTCCCGGCGTTCTCTTCCTTGTCGCGGCGCGGGGCGTCGTAGTCGGTTGCCATCGTTATCCACTCCCATTGGTTTCTTTTGCGGCTCCGGAACCGAGCGCGGCGGGTTGCCGCTGGAGTGTTCGGGTGACACAGCGGCCCGGCTCGGGTTCCTGGCGGGTTCGGTTCCGTTCCTGCAGGCGGCGTACCTTACCGCGTGCAGTCCATTCCTATACACGATGCCCCCGGGTTTTTCATCCCTATTGTGGCGAGAAACACTTCTGTGTTGAAGGCAGCGAGTGTACCGCCTCTCGCCCACGGAGACGACCCGCGCACGATAGCCTTTCGCATGGCAACGTTTGCGGGCCGTCGGCTCGTCTAAGTGCAAACATTCGTTTGCACTTTTTGGAGACTCGGGGAGGCAGCCGTGCGTATCGCTCGTATCCGCGCTTTGACGGTTCTGTGCGCATTGGCACTGGTAGCAGGCTTGATCACGTTCTGGGCGATCCGGAACGACTCGCAGACCTCCGCGAGCGAAGACTGCCCGCCCGGAGCGGTCGAGATCAAGACCGCCCCGATCCCCAAGCCGGAGGAGATCGAACTGGTCGTCCTCAACGGCACCGATCAGGACGGACTGGCAGAGCTGGCGGCCGCGCAGCTCGAGGACCGCGGGTTCATCGTCACCGAGACGGGGGACGCCGACGAGGCGTACGACGGCACCGCGCTCGTGTACTACGGTCCCGACCAGTACGCGGCCGGCATCCACGCCCACGCGTACTTCTACCAAGGACACGACGCGTTCGATCTCGAATGGGACAAGCCGATCACCGTCGTCCTCGGCGACGATTTCGCGGAGGTACGCTCGGCTTCCGACGCTCGCCAGTCGTTCGCGCAGGGCGGCATCGGCGAGGCACCCGACGGCACTTGCACGGTAGAATAGAGCGCCGTCACACCCCACGTGCTGCGACACATTGACACTGAAAATGCGGAAACACAGCTCGAAACGGCACCACGGACGGGCCGCAGGCGATTTTCGGCGCTACAATTCACGCCTGCCCGGTCGTTGTGCCGACCTGGGCTGCCGACCCAATATCCAACGCTCACCCGCTATGGAGCCCGGCTGCGCCGTGCCCGCCATTGCCTCGGAAGGTTGCTCGTGACTGACGCACGTCCCACCGGCACAGACGTCAATTCCCTGACCGACTCGCTGCTCGCTCTGGCCCGAGAGAGCAACGGGCAGCTGACGTCCGCGACGGTCGCCCAGGTTCTGGAGTCGGTGCAGGCCTCCCCCGCCGAAGGCAAGAAGGTGCTCCGCGCCTTGGCCGAGGCCGAGGTCACCGTGGTCGTGGACGGCTCCGCCTCCACGCGCAAGCGCGTCCCCGCCGCCCGCACCGCCACCTCCTCCCGGACCACCACCGCTAAGGCCGCCAAGAAGACCGCGGTGAAGAAGACCGCCAAGAAGGCCGCCGCCGCCCCCGCCGCTGAAGAAGCCGGCGAGGAGGCCCCGGTCAAGAAGGCCGCCAAGAAGACCGCGAAGAAGGCCGCCGCCAAGAAGGCCGTGAAGAAGGCCGCCGCGAAGAAGCCCGCCGACGGCGAAGAGCCCGACGAGGCCGATCTCGCCGCAGTCGACGACGACGCGCTCGCCGAAGCCGCCGCCGCCGCGCCCGCCAAGAAGGCGACCCGCAAGAAGGCCGCCAAGAAGGCGGCCAGCCGCGGGAAGTCCAAGAAGGACGGCGAAGACGACGAAGAGGGCGACGACTTCGAGTGGGACGAGGAGGACTCGGAGGCGCTCAAGCAGGCCCGCAAGGACGCCGAGATGACCGCCTCGGCCGACTCCGTCCGCGCCTACCTCAAGCAGATCGGCAAGGTGCCGCTCCTCAACGCGGCCCAGGAAGTCGAGCTCGCCAAGCGCATCGAGGCCGGCCTGTACGCCGTCGAGCGCCTCAAGCTGCTCCGCGAGGCCGGCGAGGAGATCCCCACGCAGATGCGCCGGGACCTCGAGTGGATCGTCCGCGACGGCGACCGCGCCAAGGACCACCTGCTCGAGGCCAACCTCCGCCTCGTCGTATCGCTCGCCAAGCGCTACACCGGCCGCGGCATGGCGTTCCTGGACCTCATCCAGGAAGGCAACCTCGGCCTCATCCGCGCCGTCGAGAAGTTCGACTACACCAAGGGCTACAAGTTCTCCACGTACGCCACCTGGTGGATCCGGCAGGCCATCACCCGCGCCATGGCGGACCAGGCCCGGACCATCCGCATACCGGTCCACATGGTCGAGGTCATCAACAAGCTCGGCCGCATCCAGCGCGAGCTGCTCCAGGACCTCGGGCGCGAGCCCAGCCCGGACGAGCTGGCCAAGGAGATGGACATCTCCCCGGAGAAGGTCCTCGAGATCCAGCAGTACGCGCGCGAGCCGATCAGCCTCGACCAGACCATCGGCGACGAGGGCGACAGCCAGCTCGGCGACTTCATCGAGGACTCCGAGGCCATCGTGGCCGTCGACGCGGTCTCCTTCTCGCTCCTCCAGGGCCAGCTCCAGCAGGTGCTGCAGACCCTCTCGGAGCGCGAGGCGGGCGTCGTCCGGCTCCGGTTCGGCCTCACCGACGGCCAGCCGCGCACCCTCGACGAGATCGGCCAGGTCTACGGGGTCACCCGTGAGCGCATCCGCCAGATCGAGTCGAAGACCATGTCGAAGCTGCGGCACCCGTCGCGCTCGCAGGTCCTGCGCGACTACCTCGATTAGTCCGGTTTCGCTCCCGGCGTAATGGAACTCGACGGCACCGCAACGCTCTAAGCAGCGGTGTATCACCCGAACGGGTGGGTACTTACCACAAGTGCTGGCTTGTCGATCGGCGTTCCGTGGGCTACGGTGTGGAACAACCATCGCACCGGCGCACCGAGTGAGCCCAGTCTCAGTCGGGAACTGTCGGGAAGAGGTAGTACAGTGCAGGCGTTGAACGGAACGAGCCGGTCAACAGGCCGACCATAGAGATCCATTGCTGTGCAGACGCACAGTGGACCGAACGCAGCGGAGGACCTGGTATGACATCCACCCTGACGCCCCCGCCCATGACGGAGGAACGTCCGATCGCGGGCGAGCGCTGCGATCGGTGTAGCGCCGCGGCAAAGCTTCGTGTGACCCTGGCCGAAGGCGGCGACCTCGTCTTCTGCGGCCACCACGCGAACCAGTTCGCCGAGAAGCTCGTGCCGATCGCCATCGACTTCACCGCCGACCCCGAATTCGAGTGGCGCGGCACCGACCTCATGGCGTCGGAGAACTAGCGCCCAACAGGCTTAGTAAGGGCCCGAGCGGAAATCCGCTCGGGCCCTGATTCGATTCCGCAACGGCAGAGGACCGCCCTCGGGCGGTCCTCTGCCGTTGCGCTGCCCGCTCGACGGGCGTACCCGGCCGGCGCTCCCGGCTACAGCGAGCGGATCACCGCGATCCGCTCTTCCAGCTGCTCGATCGTCGCCTGCGCGCTCGGCGGGCCGCCGCACTTGGACCGCAGCATCGCGTGGATCTTGCCGTGCGGCTCGTTCGTCGCGAACGAGCGCGCGCCCACCAGCGCGTTCAACTGCTTGCGGAGCTTCAGGCGCTTCTGCGCGTTCGTCATCGCGGGCTCGGCCGCCGGGCGCTCCACCGTCTCGGTGCGGGTGCCGGACTTCTGCTTCGCCATCTGCTCGCGCTGGCGCTTCTGCAGCAGCAGGTGCACCTGCTCCTGGGTCAGCAGCCCCGGCAGGCCCAGGTACTCCTGCTCCTCGGCGCTCCCGGCCTCCACCGGCAGGCCGAACGAGCCGCCGTCGAAGATCACCTGGTCGAGCTCCGCGTTCGACTCGAGGGTCTCGCGCTGGCCGCCGAGTTCGGTGCCCTCGTTGAGGACCCGCTGGGCCTGCTCCAGCAGGAGCTCGGGGTCCTCGTCCTGGGACTTGGGTTTGATGACGTGGTCGCGGTCGGCCTCGAGGTTCTCCGCCAGGCTCAGCAGCGGGATCACGCTGGGCAGGAACACCGAGGCGGTCTCGCCGGGGCGGCGCGAGCGCACGAAGCGGCCGATGGCCTGGGCGAAGTACAGCGGGGTGTGGGCGTTCGTGGCGTAGACGCCGACCGCGAGGCGCGGGATGTCGACGCCTTCGGAGACCATGCGGACGGCCACGAGCCACTCCTCATCGGACTCGGCGAACTTGGCGATCTTGTCGGAGGAGCCCGCGTCGTCCGAGAGGACGATGGCGGCGCTCTTCCCGGTGACGCGTTTGAGGATCCCGGCGTAGGAGCGGGCGCTGTTCTGGTCGGAGGCGATGATGAGCCCGCCCGCGTCGGGGATGCCCGCCGCGCGCAAGGAGGAGAGCCGCCGGTCGGCGGCCCTGATGACCTGCTTGATCCATTCGCCCTCGGGGTCGAGCGCGGTGCGCCACGCCTGGCTCGTGAGGTCCTTGGTGAGCGGCTGCCCGAGCCGCACGGCCAGCTCGTCCCCCGCGCTCGTGCGCCACTTGGCCTGGCCGGAGTAGGCCATGAACATGACCGGTCGCACGACGCCGTCGGCGAGGGCGTCGCGGTAGCCGTAGAGCGCGTCGGCGCGCGAGCGCTTGGTGCCGTCCGGGTCTTCCTCGTACTCCACGAACGGGATCGGGTTGTCGTCGCTGCGGAACGGGGTGCCGGTCAGGGCGAGGCGGCGCTCGGCCTCGTCGAAGGCGGTCTGGACGCCCTCGCCCCAGGTGCGGGCATCGCCGGCGTGGTGGATCTCGTCGAGGATGACGAGCGTGCGGCGCGAGAGCGTGCGGCGCCGGTGCACGGCCGGGTCCGCGCCGATCTGGGCGTAGGTGACGACCACGCCGTGGAAGTCGGCGGCACTGTGGACGGACGCGTTGCGGAAGGCCGGGTCGAGCTGGATGCCGAAGCGGGCGGCCGCGCCGGCCCACTGGGTCTTGAGGTGCTCGGTGGGGGCGACGACGGTGACGGTGTCGACCGTGCCGTCGGCGAGCAGGTCGTAGGCGATGCGCAGTGCGAACGTGGTCTTGCCGGCGCCGGGCGTTGCTACGGCGAGGAAGTCCCGCGATTGACCCCGGTGGTAGGCGACCATGGCCTTGCGCTGCCAGACCCGAAGCGACGGAAGCATTTCGGGTGGGGCGGCCGGGATCATGCGGGCTCCTCTCGGACGGTGGCGGACCGGGTTGATTTTAGGGCGCGATGTCGGTCACGGCGCCCGCTTGCCCGCCGCGAGTTGGCAGAGCCACGTTCACCGCTCCAAGAGGATCGTGTTGGGGCCGACGTTGACGCTGCGGACGAGCATCATGGCGCCGAACTTGCCGGTCTCGACGCGCGCGCCGAGGCTTCGGAGGTGCGCGGCGACCGCCTCGACCAGGGGCTCGGCCACCGGCCCGGGTGCGGCGCTGTTCCAGGACGGGCGGCGGCCCTTGCGCGTGTCGGCGTAGAGGGTGAACTGGCTGACCAGCAGGATCGGAGCGTCCAGATCGGACGCCGAGAGCTCGTCCCGCATGATTCTGAGGGACCAGATCTTCTCGGCGATCCAGGCGACCTCGGCGGGTCCATCCGTGTGGGTGACGCCGAGGAGGACCAGGAGCCCTTCGCCGATCGCGCCCACGCTGGTGCCCTCGACGGTGACTTCGGCTTCGCTGACGGTCTGCACGACTGCTTTCATGCCACCGATCCTGCCGCACCGGCCAGGCGTAGGCTCGAAGGGTGGCAAGGCGTGAGAAGGCGACCAGCATCACCGATGCGACGATGTCCCTCGAAGAGGAGCGGCGGTACCGGACGATCCGGTATGTCGTGATGATGTCGATTCGCGCGATGCTGGTGATCGCGCTCGGCGTCCTGGTGATGGCCGAGGCCCCGCTCCTGTGGCTGTGGCTGGTGATCGGCGTGATCGGGATGGCGCTGCTGCCCTGGCTGGCGGTCCTGCTGGCGAACGACCGCCTGGCGCGCAAGCCGGGCGTGTTCACGAGGCACCAGCGCCGGGCGCGGACCCTCGAAGCGCCCGAGCATCGCATGATCGATTCGGAATAAGTGACCCCCTCGACGATGCCGATTCAGGCGCGGGGTCGTGGCAAGATTGACGGGATCTTGCGCGCTAATGAGGAGTGAGTTGCCGTGAGCGAACTTCCCACCACCGGAGGCTCTGACGGGGCCGGCGGTTCTGGTTCGACCCTTCTGGAAGAGCAGACCCAGACCAACCCGAACTACACGTTCGAGGACGGCGACGAGGAGCGCTTCTCGCACTACGTGCCGAAGGACAAGCTCATGGCCGCGATGGTCGACGGCATCCCGGTGAAGGCCCTGTGCGGGAAGATGTGGGTGCCCACGCGGGACCCCGACCGCTTCCCGATCTGCCCGAACTGCAAGGACATCTACGAGAAGATGAAGGGCTGACGCTGCCGCGCGGCTCTCACCTTCGCGAAGAAGCGCGGTGTGACCGGGGTCTGCCTGCTATAACGCACGGGTGGACCCTTCAGAATTCGACCCGGGCTCGCTGATGCTCGTCGCCGAGCTGGTCGGCACCGCGGTGTTCGCCGCCTCCGGCGCGAGCGCCGCGGTCGGCAAGCGCCTGGACCTGTTCGGCGTGGCCGTCATCGGCGTCCTGTGCGCGCTGGGCGGCGGCGCCCTCCGCGACCTGCTCATCGACGCGAAACCCCTGCTGCTCACCGACTGGCGCTACCCGCTCGTGGCGCTCGTGGCCTCCCTGTTCGTGTTCCGGTTCCACCCGGCGCTCTCGCGGATGCGCACCACCATGCTGGTGCTCGACGCCGCCGGGCTGGCCCTGTTCACCGTGGTCGGGACCCAGAAGGGCCTCGATTTCGGTTTCGCGGTCTACGCGGCTTGCATCGTGGGAGTACTCTCCGGAATCGGCGGGGGCATCCTGCGCGACGTCCTGGTCCAGGAGATCCCGGCGGTGCTCCGCGAGGACTTCTACGCGATGGCGGCGGCGATCGGCGCGGTCATCGTGGCGGTAGGGGCCCGCTGGGAGTCGGTGATCGGTCACTGGACGCTCGCGCTGACGGCCATCGCGGCCATCTTTGTTGTACGGCTGCTTGCCATCAGGTTTCGGTGGGAGGCCCCGAAACCGAATTTCTGATCGTGTCTCCCGGGTTCGTGCCACCCTTCCATCTGGGGGATCAGAATCCACGAAATCACCTGCAAGCTGGTATCCCGACGCCCGGTGCCCACCGGGTCAGGCGCGACTCAACCCACGCGCCGAGGGTCCGCAGCGAAAGGCGAATTCGATGGCACCTGTCGACAGCATCCGCCAGCGTCCGGCGAGGCGACCGGCGCAGCGCACGACCGAATACTCCGGCGACCCCGTTCGCGCCTATCTGAACGGCATCGGCAAGCACCGGCTGCTCACCGCCTCCGAGGAGGTCGAGTGCGCCAAGGCGATCGAGGCCGGCCTCATGGCCGAGTGCCGCATCAGCGAAGTGACCGACCCCGACTTCCGCAGCGACCTGGCCCGCATCGCGGCCGAGGGCCGCGCGGCCAAGCAGCGCATGCTCGAATCGAACCTGCGCCTCGTCGTCTCCGTGGCGAAGCGCTACTCCGGCGCGGGGCTCAGCCTGCTCGACCTCATCCAGGAGGGCAACCTCGGCCTGATCCGCGCCGTCGAGAAGTTCGACTACCAGAAGGGCTACAAGTTCTCCACGTACGCCACCTGGTGGATCCGGCAGGCCATCAACCGGGCCGTCACCGACCAGTCCCGCACGATCCGCGTCCCCGCGCACACCGTGGACCAGATCAAGCGGATGAACCGGGCGCGCCAGGACCTCATGGTCGAACTGGGCCGCGAGCCGCGCTACGAGGAGATCGCCGCGGAACTCGACGTCACCCCCGGCAAGGTCCTCGAGCTCATGTCCTACGACCGCGAGCCGGTGAGCCTCGACCAGACCGTGGGCGAGGACGACTCGACCGCGCTGGGCGACCTCGTGGCGCACCTGCCGCGCGAGCACGGCAGCGACGACGCGGTGTCGTACGCGCTGCTGCGCCGCCACATCGCGAACGTGCTGGCCTCGCTGCCCGAGCGGGAACAAACGGTGCTCCGGCTGCGTTTCGGGATTGACGACGGGCGCCAGCGCACCCTCGAAGAGGTCTCCGCGGACTTCGGACTCTCGCGCGAGCGGGTCCGCCAGATCGAGAAGAACGCGCTGCACCGCCTGCGCCAGCCCGACTACGCCGGGCGCCTCGCCGAATATGTGGCGTGATCGTTCCTGCCGGCCCGGTTCTCCGGGGAGCTTTGGGGTGTGAGCGCACCGTACGTCCGGATGGCTGATTGAGGCCGTGGCGGTTCGGCCGTATACCATTGGTGGTGACAGGGGGTCTGGCGGCTACTCGACCCACCCCGCTCGGTGCCCTGCGGGCGGACAAAGTGAAGGAACGAAGCTGTGACCACGGACCTCGTCGATACCACTGAGATGTACCTGCGCACGATCCTCGAACTCGAGGAGGAGGGCGTTCCGGCGCTGCGCGCCCGGATCGCCGAACGGCTGGAGCAGAGCGGGCCGACGGTCTCGCAGACCGTGGGCCGGATGCAGCGCCACGGGCTGCTCAATGTCAAGAGCGACCGGCACTTGGAGCTCACCGAGGAGGGCCGCAGGCAGGCGGTCGCGGTGATGCGCAAGCACCGGCTCGCCGAGCGGCTCCTGGTCGACGTCATCGGCATGTCCTACGTGGAGGCCCATGACGAGGCCTGCAAGTGGGAGCACGTCATGAGCGACTCGGTGGAGAAGCGCGTGTACGAGCTGCTGGAGCACCCCACCCGCTCGCCGTACGGCAACTCGATCCCCGGCCTCAAGGAGCTCGACGCCTCGGCCGAGGCCGACGGCCGCGACGCGGACGAGCGGCCGCTGAGCGTGGTCTCCCCCGGTTCGAAGGTGCGCGTGACGCGCCTGTGCGAATCGGCCCAGACGCACCCGGAGCTGCTGGCCTCGCTGCACGAGGCGGGCGTGGACCCGGGCGCCGAGGTCGCGATCGACCGTCTCGACGGCGAGATCGCGGTGACCTCCGGCGCGGACACGATCCATCTCTCGACCGACGACGCTGCGAAGATCTTCGCCACTCCGGCCGAGTAACGCCGACCTGAGGCGGCTTGCGCGCCTTGGGAAGTCCGCGCTTGCGACGGCTTGACCACGGCCTTACCGGGGAGTAGTCTGTTCAAAGCGTTGCAAACGTTTCCATTTCATCCCACATAGGGCTGACCTAGGGAAACGTCTGCGCCCCCAAACTGCACTCCGCACCTGAGCGCCCTCCTCGCACCCCCGGCGAGGAGGGCGCTCACTATGCGGAGGCCGCGGACACGGGACACCCTCGACCGTTCTCGGCAGGCACACGAAAGGCCGCCGGGCATCAGCCCGGCGGCCTCCTTGCGTCTGCGGTCAGCCGGCCTGTTCGGCGTGGGCGGCGGCGATGCCCTTGGCGAGTTCGGTGAAGCCCGCGACGAGGTCGTTGACGACGGCCGGGTCGGTGTCCACCGGTGTGGTGTAGCGCATCTCGAAGATGGTGCCCCCGTCGTACCAGCCCATCTCGAGGGCCGGGCCCGCGCCGGTGTCCTCGGTGTGGACGATCCAATAGGCGGCTTCGCCGAGGCCGTCGATCGCCTCGGTGCCGTCGGCGAGCTCCTCTTCGTAGATCTCGACCGTCGCCTCGGTGCCGATGACGAAGAGGGTGAGGTCGGGGTAGGCGGCCTCGCCGGTCTGGACCGCGCAGGTGAGCTGGGCCGGGGCCTCCTCGTCCTCGGCGGTCTCGCCGGGTCCGCCGGAGGCGAAGCGGAAGTCCTCGCCGGTGACGGAGTTCAGTGTCGCGGAGTCGATGAGCGGGCAGGCGCCCGCGGCGTCGGCCAAGTCGAGTTCGACCGGTTCGGTCGGGGACGACTCCTCGCTCGACTCCTGCGCGGCGGTGTCGACGGGCTCCTCGCCCGAGGGCGAGCCGTCGTCGCTGCAGGCGGCCAGCGCCAGCAGGAACGCGACCGGGATCGCGATCAGTGCGCGCTTCATCGTGCCTCCCCCTTCGGCGGAGCTTGCGAGCCGTCAATCGGCGCCGTTGCGACGTCGCGGCCTCGCGAGACCCAGTCGCTCCATGAGCCGATGTACACCGGCGGTGTCGGCAGGCCCGCGGCGGTGACGGCGAGCGCGGTGCGCGCCGCGCCCACGCCGGAGCCGCAGTAGTAGGCCGCTTCGGTATGCGGCGCATAGCGTTCGCGCAGCTTGTCGGTGTCGGCGAGGTCGTCTTCGCCGAGGAAGAGGTTGATCGCGCCGGGCACGTGGCCGGCGACGGGGTCGACCGGTTCCATCTCGCCGCGGTAGCGCTCGGGGGCGCGCACGTCGACGAGTTCGCGGGTCTGGGCCCATTCGGCGGCGGATTCGGCGTCGAGGACCGGGAGGTTGCCGGGGCGGACGGTGACGGTGCCCGGTCTGGGTGTCGCCGTCCGGGTCTCGAGCGGGAGTCCGGCTCCGGTCCAGGCCTTGATGCCGCCTTGGAGGACCTGCACGTTCTCGATCCCGGCCCAGCGGAGGGTCCACCAGGTGCGGGCGGCGGCCATGCCGTCGCCGTCGTCGTAGACGACCACGTGCGAGTCGTCGTCGATGCCCGCGGCGCGCAGGACCGCTTGCAGCGCTTCGGGTTCGGGCAGCGGGTGGCGGCCGCCGACCGGGCCGACGGGACCGCACACGTCCCGGTCGAAGTCGAGCCGGACGGCGCCGGGCAGGTGCCCTTCGGCGTAGTCGGCGTCCCGCGACGGCCCCCCGAGCGTCCAGCGGACGTCGAGTCGGACCGATTCGTGCAGTTCGGCGGCCGCTTCGGCGCCGATCAGTGGCCTCATGGGTCCCAGATTAACGGAGGTGCGCGTTGGGGCGTTCGGCCGCGTCCGCGAATTCGGGCATCACGGCGACAACCACGCCGTTCTCCCGCAGCATCGCGTCGCCGCCGGGCGCGTCGACGAAGTTCAGCGGCTCGCCGAGGGCGTACACGACCCTGGTGACGCCCGCGGCGATGAGCAGCCGCGCGCACGGGTCGGGGCGGGAGGCGCGGTGGCCGCACGGTTCCATGGAGGAGTAGGCGGTGGCGCCGCGCGCGGCGCCGCCCGCCGCGCGGAGGGCGACCTCCTCGGCGTGGTCGTTCGGGTCCTCGGCGCGGGACCAGCCTTCGCCGACGGCGCGGCCGTCCGCGACGATCACGGCGCCGACGCTGAAGGCGGTCGTGGAGGGCGGGCAGCGTTCGGCCAGTTCGACGGCGCGCGCCATCCAGCGCGCATCATCCCCTGTGGAGTAGTCTTCGGCGTTCGGCACAGTCCCACCGTACCGCCGATGGCGCCGGCTCCGACGCCACGAGGCGGTAGTCACCGGTCGTTGCCGGGGGCCGATACCATGTGGGAGTCCCCCGACACTCCAGCCACGTCAGACGTGCGCGCGGCGAACGAGTCCAGAGGCCCGCGGGTCGCCGATCAAGTGAGGTGCAGTAGTTGTCCGTCCAGTCCCCTCCCGCTCCGACACAGGCGCCCAGCGCACCTGCTGCAACCGGGCAGCGACGGTTCGACCGCGTGCTGGCCGCGCTGCGGTTCACGCCAGGGCAGCTGCGCGGCGTGCTCGCCGTCGTCGGCGCGCTCATCCTCGGCGCCGGGATCACCGGCATGACCGCGATCCTCGCGAAGTCGGCCGTCATCGAAGAGACCACCAGCCAGTCCGGTCGGCTCTCCGTGGCCGCCCTCTCGCTGTACCAGGCGCTCTCGCAGGCCGACGCGACCGCGGCGTCCTCGTACCTGACGGCGGGCACGCCCTCCGATGAGATGAACGAGACCTACCGCGAGGCGATGCGCGACGCGACCGTGGCACTGGCAACGGCCGCAGGCGAAGTGAAGACCCCAGCGGACACCGCGCTGGTGGCCGAGCTCAACGCGCGCATGCCGGTCTACACGGGCCTGGTGGAGACCGCCCGCACGTTCAACCGCCTCGGCGAGCCCGTCGGCGCGACCTACCAGGAGCAGGCCTCCACGCTCATGCGCGAGGAGATGCTGCCCAAGGCGCACGACCTCCAGGAGAACTCGCTCGGGCAGCTCAACGAGTCGCGCTCGGACGCCGCGGCGTTCCCGTGGGCGGCCGCCGCGCTGGCGGCGGCGGCGCTCGGGACGCTCGTGTGGGCCCAGATGTGGCTCTCGCGCAAGACGAACCGCGTGTTCAACCTGGGGCTCGTGGGCAGCACGGTGCTGCTCGTGGCCTTCGCCGGATGGCTGGCGATGGCCTCGCTGGCTTCGGCGAGCCACACCAACCGGTCCCATGAGGACGGTTCGGCGCCCCTGGAACTGCTCGCCCAGGCCGAGATCACCGCCCAGCAGGCGCGCGCCGAGGAGTCCCTCTTGCTCATCGCCCGCGGCGAGGACGCCAAGGCCGCCGAGCGCTTCGAGGAGCACTTCAAGGCGCTCGCCGACCCCGGCAAGCTGCTCGACAAGCTCGACGAGGTGTTCGCGGGCGACCCCGAGCTCTCCAAGAACATCGACACCGCCCGCGAGGCCGCCGAGACCTGGCGGGCCGGGCACGACGAAGTCGTCAAACTCGCCCAGGGCGGCCAGTACACCGACGCCGTCGCGCTCGTCGTCGGCGAGAGCGACACCAGCCTGTGGGCGTCCTTCACGACCCTCAACGACGCCCTGACCGAAGCGACGGACATCAGCGCCGACCGCTTCGCCGAGGCCACCAACGACGCCCAGCGGTCCCTGTCGGGCGCCGCGGCCGGGCTCGCGGCCCTCGCGCTCGGCGCGCTCATCAGCGCCGCGGTCGGCATCCAGCTTCGAGTGGCGGAGTACTACGCATGATTCGACACCAGCTCCGGCTCGCGGCCGCTGCCGCCGCCTGCCTCGTCCTCGCCGCCTGCTCGCAGCCGGCCGACATGGGGCCGCCGGAGGTCGACGTCCCCACCCCGCTGCCCTCGGGGATCAACTTCTCCCCCGAGATCGAGACCGAACCGGTCGACGAGAGCTGCTCGCCGCTCGCCTCCTACAACCCCGGCGCGGCCACCGCCGAGCAGGCCAAGGCGCAGCTCGACAACCAGGACCAGATCAGCATCGGCGTCAGCCAGTCCACGAACCTCATGGGCTACATCGACCCGGCCACGAACGTCCCGTCCGGCTTCGACATCGACATCGCCACCGCGGTCGCCCACTCGATCCTCGGCCCCGACGCGACCATCCGCTGGGTCCCCATGACCTCCGGGGAGCGCGAGGGCGCCGTCAACGACGACCGGGTCGACATGGTCGTGCGCACCATGACCATGAACTGCAAGCGCTGGGCCAATGTGGAGTTCTCCGCGGAGTACTTCCACGCCGGGCAGCGCCTCCTCGTGCCCAAGGCCTCCGGCATCGAGAGCCTCGCCGACCTCGCCGACGACCACCTCGTGTGCACCGGCGACGGCTCCACCTCGGTGCGCACCATCGCCGAGCAGTCGGAGGCCCAGGCCGTCACCGTGCCCGACTTCAACGACTGCCTGATCCTGCTCCAGCAGGGCACCGTCGACGCCATCACCAGCGACGACACGATCCTTGCGGGCATGGCCGTCCAGGACCCGACGCTCCACGTCGTCGGCGAGGCCTTCTCCCAGGAGCCCTACGGGATCGCGTTCCAGAAGGGCAACACCGACCTCGCCCGCTACGTCAACAAGGCCCTCGCCGAGATCATCGCGAACGGCACCTGGCAGACCGCCTACGACAAGTGGCTCAAAGGACCGCTGGGCGTCGCGGGCGCCCCGCCGAGCCCCCAGTACCGGGATTAAGGGAGCGCCATGAGCGACCAGCAGCCGCCGCCAGAGCACACCCAGCGGTACCTCCCGGGCTCGTACCAGCCCGAGGGCGAGGCCACCGACACCGTCAGCATCCGCAAGCGCCTCAACACGCCCCCGGCGGTGCCGCCGCAGCCGGGCTTCGCGCCCGCGCCGCCCGGCCCGCCCGGGACCAACGCCGTGCCGCCCGCACCGCCCATGCAGCCGGCGCTCGCGCCGAACTCGGCCCCGCCGATGCCCTCCCCCGCCGCGCCGCCGATCTCGCCGCCGCTGCCGCAGCCAGGGACGCAGGGCATGGTCCCCGCGGGCGTCGTGCAATCGCCGCCCCCGGCCCCCTACCGGGCCCCCGCGGCACCGCTGCCGCAGCCGATCACCGGGCCCGTCACGCGCTCCACGACCACCAGCGCCCGCCAGCGCGGCGGCCTCTCCGACATGCCGCCCGTGCCGCCGCGCGACCCCGCCGAAGCGGTCATGGAGCACCCGCAGGTGCCCGAGCACAAGCGGTTCTGCTCCGCGTGCGGCAAGCCCGTCGGTCGGCCCCAGGCCGGGCGCGCGGGCCGCGTCGAGGGCTACTGCGCGCACTGCCGCACCCGCTACTGGTTCACGCCCTCGCTCAGCCCCGGCGACGTGCTCTCCGACCGCTACGAGGTGCTCGGCGCGATCGCCCACGGCGGTCTCGGCTGGATCTACCTCGCCAACGACAAGAACTTCGCCGACGACCTGACACAGCGCTGGGTCGTCATCAAGGGCCTCATCAACACCTCCGACGAGGACGCGATCGAGGCCGCGATCAACGAGCGGCGCTTCCTCGTCGGCATCGACCACCCCAACGTGGTCGACATCCACGACTTCGTCACGGCCGCCGACCCGCGCTCGGGCCAGCTCCAGTCGTACATCGTCATGGAGTACCTGGCCGGGAAGTCCCTGCGGGACATCAGGGACGCGGTCGACGAGAACGGCGAGCGCCACCCGCTGCCGCTGGAGCAGGTGCTCACCTACACCGCCGAGCTGCTGCCCGCGTTCAGCTACCTGCACGACCGGGGCCTGCTGTTCTGCGACTTCAAGCCGGACAACATGATCCACGTCGAGACCTGGCTCAAGCTCATCGACCTCGGCGCGGTGCGCCACGTCGACGACATGGAGTCGGCGATCTACGGCACCCCCGGATACTCGGTGCCCAACGACGAGATCCTGTCCGTCGGGCCCTCGGTGACCTCGGACCTGTACACCATCGGCCGCTCGATGGCCGTCCTCGCGCTCGACTTCAAGGGCTTCACGAGCACCTACCGCGACAAGCTGCCGCCCGCCTCAGAGGCGCCCGTGTTCAACGAGTTCGGGGCCTTCCACCGGCTGCTGCTGCGCGCCACGAACGCCGACCCGCGCTCGCGGTTCCAGGACGCCGACGAGATGCGCACCCAGGTGCGCGGCGTCCTGCACGAGGTGCAGTCGGTGCAGAAGGGCGAGCCGCGCTTCGAGCCGTCCACATTGTTCAGCGGCGAGCAGGCGGTGTTCGGCGAACCCGACGTGGAGTACGACATCCACGCCGTGGGCGACCCGTTCGACGTGGCGCACGCGCTGCCCACGCCGATGGTCGACCTCGCCGACCCGATGGCCGCGTTCATGGCGACGCTCCAGGCCACCGACGCCGCGGGCATCCTCGCGGAGCTCAACGCCGCGCCGGTGCAGAGCCCCGAAGTGCAGCTGCGGCGCGTGCGCACCCTGGTCAACGCCGGCGACCTGCACCAGGCAAACGCCGCGCTCGACCAGTTCGCGCAGCGCGAGGGCAACACCTGGCAGGTCACCTGGCTGCGCGGCACGATCTCGCTGCTGGCGGCCGATTTCCACACGGCCGCAGCGCATTTCGACGCCGTCTACTCGCACCTCCCCGGAGAGCTGGCCCCGCGCCTGGCGCTGGCGGCGTGCGCGGAGATGGCGGGCCGCCGGGACCTGGCGCTGCCGCACTACACGCGGATCTGGACGTGCGACCACCGGTTCGTCTCGGCCGCTTACGGACGGGCGCGGCTGCTGGACCTCGAGGGCAATTCGACGGAGGCGATCTCGACGCTGCATCAGGTCCCGAAGACCTCGGCGCAGTACGGGATCGCGCAGACCGCGGCGATCCAGACCGCGCTGCACTCGCGCACGTCGCCGCCCTCGCTGCTCGACCTGCACCACATGGCGGGGCGGCTGGACGAGCTGAAGCTCGAACCGCGGCGTCGGCACCTCGTGTCGACCCGCATCCTCCATCTCGCGCTGGACACGGTGCAGCGGACCGGTCCCGCGCACGAGCCGCGCGTGTTCGGCGCGCAGCCGGAGGAGCGGGAGCTGCGCCTGGCGCTGGAGCGGACGTACCGTGACCTCGCCCATGCCTGCACCCGCAGGGAGGACCAGGTGTACTACTTCGACCTGGCGAACACCCACCGCCCCCGCACGATGCTGTAGCGAAGGAGCCCTATGCAGCCCTCACCCACTTTGGGCGCCGCGAAGCGTTGCACCGCTTGCGGTCTCCCCGCCGACATCGGCCGCTACTGCGAGGATTGCGGCGGCGACCTGGAGGAGTTCGCTGTCCCGGCCGAGGCGGCCCCCTGGCTCTCCTCCGTTGCCGCAGAGGAGAACACCGATCACCCGGGCGGCTCCGACGACCACACCTCGTTCCAGCTGCCCGGTATCGGCGCGGCCACCGACGTGGGCCACCGGCACCACTACAACCAGGACTCGATCGCGATCGCGGTCGCCGACGACGGGCGGAAGATCGCCGTGGTCTGCGACGGCGTCTCGGGCGCCTCGGACTCCGAGCGCGCGTCACTCGCAGGGGTGGAAGCGGCTGTGACGGAGATCCGCGCGGCCCTCGGCGAGGGCCTGACGGCGGAGGACGCGTCGCGTCGCGGAGTGGGCGCGGCCCATTCGGCGGTGGCCGCGGTCGGGAAGCAGTACCCGAACTCGCCGCCGTCCTCCACGTACGTCTCGGCCGTGGTCGAGGGGAACCAGGCGATCCTGTGCTGGGTCGGCGATTCGCGGGCGTACTGGGCCGGCGAGAAGGAGGCGAGATGCCTCACTGTCGACGACACGATCCAGGCCCGGCTGGAGTACCAGGGCGTGGATCCGGCCGACGAGCGGTACAAGAACCCGTACGCGAAGGCCCTGCTCGCGTGGCTCGGCGCGGACGCTCCGGCACTGAACCCGAACCTCCTCCGCGTGGAATTGGGCGGGGGCCATGTCGTAGTGTGCAGCGATGGTCTGTCGCGCTATTTCAATGACGATCACGACCTTCTGCCACTGCCGGACGGCAGCGTTGGCGACAAGGCGGTAGCGTTGACACGACAAGCGCTCGCCAACGGCGGGCACGACAACATCAGTGTCGCGGTGGTGGAACTCGAATCCCCCGGTTCGGTCCAGGCCGAAGGGCATGCGCAGGAGCATGCCGGCCCGGACGTCCAGGATCAGGGTGACGGGTCCGCCCCGCCGCTCGGTGTCGTCAGCGAGGCCGAGTACACCCAAATGCTTGGAGGGGGACGACCTTGACCTACCAGCCGACCTACGGCGGTGCCCCACAGCCGGGCGGGTACCAGTGCGCCTGCGGGGCCTTCCCGCAAGCCCAGTTCTGCGAGCAGTGCGGAACGCCCAACCCGGCGTGGCAGCAAGGCCAGCCCCCGCAATCGCCGGCCTTCGGCCAGGGCTACGCGCCGAACGACCCTTACGGGCAGCCTCAGGACCCGTACGGGCAGCAGCAGCCCGGCTACGGCCAGCAGCAGGACCCCTACGGCCAGCCCCAGCAGCAGGACCCCTACGGGCAACCGCAGCAGGGCTACGGCCAGCAGGACCCCTACGGGCAGCCGTCGCAGCCGCAGGACCCTTACGCTCAGCCTCAGCAGGGCTACGGGCAGCAGGACCCCTACGGCCAGCAGCAGCCGCAGCAGGGGTACGGCCAGGACCCTTATGGCCAGCCGTCCCAGCCCCAGCAGCAGGACCCCTACGGGCAGCAGCAGCAGGGCTACGGCCAGGACCCTTACGCGCAGCCGCAGCAGCAGGACCCCTACGGTCAGCAGCAGGGCTACGGCCAGCAGGACCCGTACGGCCAGCCCCAGCAGCAGGACCCCTACGGGCAACCGCAGCAAGGCTACGGCCAGGACCCTTACGCGCAGCAGGCGTACGGCGCGGCGCCGACCTCGGCCCCGCCCGGGCCGCCTCCGGGCGTCCCGGCAGCGCCGTTCGGCGCCCCGACCTCCGCGCCGCCCGCGTCGGCGACCGGCGGGTTCTCGATGCCGGACGCGCAGCCGAGCGACCTCGCCTCGAACTACGCCCCTCCCGGCCAGGCGGCCACCCGCTGGGGTGTCGCCGTCACGGCCGACCAGGGCTACTTCAACAAGGTCGCGGCCTCTGACGGAGCCTCGCAGCTGCAGTACCCGTCGTTCGCGAAGCCGCGCCGCTTCCCGCTCGACAAGCCGGACCTCACGATCGGCCGCTACAGCGCCAAGCGCGGCGTCACCCCGGACATCGACCTGTCCGGCGACGTGGCCGACCCGGGCGTGAGCGCGCAGCACGCGAAGCTGTTCTCCAAGCCCGACGGCTCCTGGACGATCATGGACGTCGGCTCCTCGAACGGCACGTTCCTCAACGGCTCCGACGAGCCGCTGGCGCCGAACGTGGAGTTCCCGGTGGGCGACGGCACCTACATCAACATCGGGGCGTGGACGCGCCTCACGGTGCACTACGAGGGTTAAGACGCACGCGTAAGGGCCCGGTCCTCGGACCGGGCCCTTACGCGTATCCCTTACTCGCCCAAGAAGCTCCTCACCCGGGCGCTGACGGCCGGGTTCATCAGGACCTTGCGGTGGCCCAGGCCCGTGGTCGCCATGAGCTCCGCGTTCGGCCACGTGTTTGCAAGGGCCTGGCCGTGGCGGAACGGGTTGGGCCGGTCGCCCTGGTCGTGGACGATGAGCACCGGCGCGTCGAGTTCGATGCCGCGCAGCGAGAAGTCCTCGAGCCGCACCCCCGACTTGGCCTCGCCCAAGGGCACCAGCCGCTGGAAGATGCGGGGGCCGACCGGGACGATCGCGCCGATCGTGTCCCTGAAGCCCTCCTCGCCGCCGATGAACGGCGCGAGCATCGCGAACCGCACCCCGGCCGTGTCGACCTCGCTCTGGACCAGCCCGTGGACCGAGCTGAGCGCGCCCATCGAATGGGCCACAACGGCGTAGGGTGCGCCGAACTTCTCCAGGACCACGTTCATCGCCTCGATCAAGTGGAGGCCGTTCGCGTGCCGGTCGCCCCACGGGCCCGGCCCGGCGTTGCCGTGGCTCGGCGCGTCGAAGGCGACCACCCGGTAGCCCGAGGCGACCAGGTTCGCCGCGATGAACTTGAAGTCGCCCGTCGAGCCGCCCCAGCCGTGCACGAGGAAGACGAGCGGGCCCTCGCCCCAGTCGTAGCCCCACAGGTTGGTGCCGAGGCACTCGAGCTCGAACACGTGCGAGCCGGCCGGGGCCTCCCCGCGCAGGCGCTTCTCCGGGCCGGCCGGAAGCCGGAACCACAACTCGCACAAGACCTTCGCGGCCCGGTCGGGCGCGACGCGCTCGGCGGCGGCGAAGCCGGAGCGCACATACCAAGGAGCACGAACGGTCGTGCTTTTCTTTTTCACCACGGGGGTCGAGGCAGTGGACGCCATGAGCGGGCCTTCCTGGTTAGCTCTGGAGACTGTCGATCAGTCGGTTGAACGCCGACCACGCGCGGTCGGCGGCGTCGGGATAGGACAGGATGCGGCTCATCCAGTTGTAGGACAACAGAATGCCGAACACCTCCTGTGCCACCTGGAAGACGTCGGTGTCTTCGGGGAACTCGCCCTGGGACACCGCCGTTGCGGCGATCCGGGCGAGCGTCTCAAGCAGCTCGCGCTGCTCCGAGGCCATGAAATCGTGCAGCGGCCCCGGCAGGTCGTCGAACTCGGCGGCGGCCGCCAGGAACAGGCAGCCGCCCGGATGCGAATACCACTGCATCCAGTACTCGACGATGGCCTGCAGACGCGTGATCCCGCGCGGCTTCGCCAGCGCGGGCCGGATCACCTCGTCGACGAACTGCTCCCCGTTGCGCTCCATGCAGGCCAGCTGGAGCGCCTCCTTCGACTTGAAGTGGGCGTACAGGCCCGACTTCGACATGTCGGCGGCGGCGGCGAGCGATCCGATGGTCAGCCCCGACAGCCCCGAGTAGCGGGCCATCCGGACCGCTTCATCGAGGATCGCCTGCCTCGTCATCTCGCCTTTGCGCACGACCTAAAAATAGCACGATCGTGCTGGAAATTCTACGGGCAGGAGCTACACGTCGCACTCGCTCTCCTCGCCCGAATACGAGAACGTCACCGAGATCGTCTCCGACAGCGCCCGCGTCGACCCCGCCACAGGCGACTGCTCGATGACCTCGCAGTCCTCGTGCGACCAGTCGAAGACGGCCCGCGCCTCCCCCGACTGCTCCATGCCCTCGAAACCCGCCTCTTCCACGGCCCTCAGGGCGTCCGCCGTCGACAGGCCGACCAGGTTCGGCACCGAACCCGTCGGCGCGCTCTCGGTCGTCGGATCCTCCTCCGACGGCGCCTCGTCCTCCACCGGCGCCTCAGGACCCTGCTCGTCCTCATCCGGAGTCGGCGACTCCGACGGACTCGCGCTAGCCTCCTCGGCCGGGCTCTCGCTCGCCTCCGGCGAGGCGGACGCGGCGGGCGACGCGGTCGTCGCCGAAGCCGTGCCCCCAGTGGCGCTCACTTCGTCCTCAGTGGAGTCGCTGTCGCCGAGCTGGGACCCGAACGCGGCACCCGCGCCCACCACGACCAGCAACGCCGCGGCCAGCACGACCGCACGGCCCTGGCCCTTGCGGCGCGGCGCCGGCTCCTCCTCGTCGACCAGCGGCAGCTCCCGGGTCGCCACCGGCGCGGCCTCGGCGACGAGGACCTTCGCATGCGGCGCGGCCAGCACCGGTTCGACGCCGAACCGGCGGCGCAGCGTCGTCGCCGCCAGCGGCGTTCGGGACGCGCCGCCCGCCATCAGCAGGCCCGCGAGCTCCGCCGGATGGACCCCCGCCTCGACGAGCACCTCTTCCAGGACGTCGGCGGTCGTGTCGACCAATTCATGGACGCGGGTCTCGAACTCCTCGCGCCGCAACGGCATCTTGATGTCCGCGGCAGTCACGTTGATGACCGTGAAGTCCCGCTCGGACAACTGCTCCCGCGCCTGGGTGATCTTCTCCAGCAGCAGGGCGCGAAGCTGCCGGTCGGCGGCCTCGGCGGGGTCGGCGATGCGGGACCAGAGGCGGACGCCGGCGTCGGGATGGCGGCCCGACAGGTACGCCAGCAGCAGGCCGTCGAACTCGGCGCCCCCGATCGGCTCGGTGCGCTCGGCGACGACCACGTGATGGTTATCGATGCGGCGGACGACGGCGGCGTGGAACGAGGACCGGCCGAGCCGGTAGACCGCGAAGGCGGCACCGGAGGCGAGGGAGCCTCCGGTCGCACTGCTGAGACTTGCCGCGGCGGCCCCGGGGTCGATCCGGACCGATGCGGCCGGGGGGACGTTGTGCATAGAGCCGAGTCTATGACTACGGATCAGACCGCTTTCCAACCGTCTTGTCTTGTTTTGATGCGCTTACAGAACGCAACTGAAAACGGGGCCGGACTTTCGCCCGGCCCCGCTTCACACTCGCTTATCCGCTAACTGCAACCGCTGGTCGCACCGCAGCCTTCACATGCATAACAGGAGCCTGCGGGGCGCATCTTCGTACCGCAGTTCATGCACAGCGGCGCATCCGCGCTGCGGGCCTGGGCCGAATTCAGGAGGTCCTTGCTCGACTGCTTCGTCTCGGTCTGGATTCGTTCCGTGACGGCCTCCTCGATCGGCGCCGACGTTCGCAGCGCGTCGAGATCGACCTCGTGGACCTTGGCAGGGTCCTCGCCGTTGACCTCGGCCGTGCGCTCGGCCGTCGTCAGGATGCCGAGCGCGGCGCGGTCCTCGTACGGCAGGTAGTCCAGCGCCAGGCGGCGGAAGATGTAGTCCACCAGCGAGGAGGCCATCCGGATGTCCGGGTCGTCGGTCATGCCCGCGGGCTCGAAGCGCATGTTGGTGAACTTCTCGACGTACTTCTCAAGCGGCACACCGTACTGCAGCGCGATCGAGATCGACACCGACAGCGCGTCCATGACGCCGGCGAGGGTCGAGCCCTGCTTCGACATCTTCAGGAAGACCTCGCCGAGGCCGTCGTCCGGGTAGGACGAGGAGGTCATGTAGCCCTCCGCGCCGCCGACGCTGAACGAGATCGTCTGCGAAGGACGCTTCTTCGGCAGCTTCCGGCGCACCGGGCCGTGGACCGCGACCGTCTCGATCGCCTTCTCCACGGCCTCCTCGACCGCCTTCTCGACTTCCTTCTTCTTGGCGGACAAGGGCTGCCCGACCTTGCAGTTGTCGCGGTAGATCGCGAGGGCCTTGAGGCCGAGCTTCCAGCCCTGGTAGTAGACCTCTTCGACGTCCGCGACCGTGGCGGACTCGGGCAGGTTCACGGTGTTGTGGTTGACGATCCCGTTGGCTACGAACGCATGCGGGCCGGGCACTGACAGGTCGAACACCTCGGCATCATCGCGGTCGTTGACCTCGGCCACCGGCGCGAAGTGCAGATTGTCGTTGACCACCTGGCGCATCCACTCGGGCAGCTCGAGACCGGAGACGCTCGCGAGCCGCTCGAGAGTCTCCCGGCTGACATACTTCGTCCTGGCGTCCTTGAGGTGTCGGTACTCCTGCCTGACATCGGTTCCGGCACCGTTCCGACCCGGTTGCCCGAATGGAATGAGCTCGTACAAGGCAGCAGGAGCAACTCCTGGCACGACATCGGAAGCCGACTGCCCGAAGGAACGTCCGAGCAGTTCCAGCGACGACCGTTGCTTCGCTGGTTCCAGGAACGGGACCAGCGCCGCGAGTTCCTGAGCCTCGCGGCCGCAAGCGTAAACCTCGTCGTAGTAACGGTCGTATTCCTTGTTGTACTTGGAGATGCGGCTGTGGACCACGTTGAGGTTCGTCAGTACTGCTTGGAGATCGTCCAGCAAGCCGTTGCTCGCCAGGCAGATCCCCCACTTCCCGGAAGCGGCGACCACATACGCGTCGAGCGCGAGACCCTGCAGGAACGCCAGGACCATATGCTTCGGCGAACGCAGCACCGCGTCGGGAATCCGCTTGTTCTCAGCGCGCCTTCCGGAACCGAGCCCGTCGAGGAACTCAACCGCGCTCTTCGAGGAGACCGTCACACCGGGGCACTTACCGGGTTGCCTGGTAATGCGCGCGTCCAAGCCGAACTGCTGTTTCCAGGCGGTCTTGACCGCTTCCAGCACCTCCGGAACGGAATTGGTGATGGTGACGCTGTAATTCGACATCGATGTGTGCCCCTCGGACGCATAGGCGCCCAGCAGGAAAGCAAGCTGTTCGTTCATCTCAGTCGGCAGGTGGACCCGCTCGTCCCGCCATTGGCCGACGACCGGATGCATCGATCGCAGGTCGAAGGGAACCGGTGACCACATGTCCGAACCGTATTGAGTGGCGACATAGTCGCCGACTTCGATCTCGCCCAGATGCTTCCAGGTGAGTCCGTCTGATCCGGCCGTCAGCAACCGGTGCTGGTAGGTGCCGCGGATCTTGTGACCTGATCGCAGCACCACTTCTCGGGTCGGCCTGACACCGCCGTAGTAGAACGCGTCCGTCTTCTGGTCGCCGCCGAGTGAGGCGACGCGGATGTGCTCCGACCGGAACGTATCCTCCGGCTCATCGCGGTGCAGAGAGCCGATTCGTACGAGGCCGTCCTCAGAAGCAACCAGCGTGTCGCCGACGACGCACTTACTGATCGCACCCGAGAGGAACGGCTGCACCGCGGCCATCATGTGCACGTGGCCCATCGGCGCGATGGACCGCTCGCCCATGGCGCAGTCGAACACCGAGTAGTGCTCTTCCCGCAGCGCGGGGGCGCCGACGACATGCCCGTGGTCGGCGATGTAGGCGACGATCGCCTCCCGGTCGGCCTCGTTGTAGCCCAGGCATTCGAGCGCGCGCGGCACCGTCTGGTTGACGATCTCCATGGAGCCGCCGCCGACGAGCTTCTTGTGCTTCACGAGTGCCAGGTCGGGCTCGATTCCCGTCGTGTCGCAGTCCATTGCGAAGGAAATCGTGCCAGTCGGAGCCAACAGGCTCGCCTGCGCGTTGCGCCAGCCGTTGACCGCGCCGAGCTCGTTGCCGTGGCCCCATTCGGCCTTGGCGGCCTCGATGATCTGGGTGTCCACGTCGCCGAAGGTCTGCACGGTCTCGGCGGCCTCGGCGTGCTTGCGCATGACCCGCTGGTGCGGCTCGGCATTGATCGCGTAACCGGCGTACGGACCGACGACGCCCGCGATCTCCGCGGAGCGGCGGTACGAGACGGCGGTCATCAAAGCGGTGATCGACGCGGCCAGCGCGCGGCCCTCGTCGGAGTCGTAGGCGTGGCCCGAGGCCATCAGCAAGGCGCCCAGGTTCGAGTAGCCGATGCCGAGCTGTCGGAAGTCGCGGGTGTTGCGGCCGATGGCCTCGGTCGGGAAGTCCGCGAAGGAGATCGAGATCTCCATCGCGGTGAAGACGGTCTCGACGGCCTTAGTGAACATCTCGACGTCGAACGAACCGTCGTCGCCGAGGAACTTCATCAGGTTGAGGCTCGCGAGGTTGCACGAGGAGTCGTCGATGCTCATGTACTCCGAGCAGTTCGCGACGACGACGCCGTTCACGATGTACGAGTGGTTGCGCGGCTCGGTGAGGTTGAACGTGGTCTCGAAGCCGACGCTCTCGCGGCTGACCAGGCGGACGGCCCGGTCGGTTTCGTACCGGGTCTCGAAGTCGAGCAGCGAAGCGAGCTTGGCGCGCTTGCCTTCAAGGCCGAAGCTGATCAGCGCGGCGAACTCGACCATCGACGGGCCGGAGATCCGCAGGTCGAAGAACGGGCCTTCGGAGGCGTACTCGACCTCGGTGCCGTCCTTCTTCGCGTACTGGAAATTCGCGTCCTTGGTCTCCGTGCGGTAGATCCGGGCGCTGATGCCGAGCGATCCCAGCGTCTCCTGGACGCCGAGGAGCAGTTCCTCGGACTTGCTGCCGAGCCCTACATAGCGGGTCCCGTTCGGTAGCTCGACGACGCAGCCGTCGGCGTCGAAGAGGCCCTGCAGGAACGCGGTGAGCGTCTCCTCATCGGCTTCCAGCATCGACGCCGGGAAGACCTTCTCGGCCGCGCGACCGCTGGAGAGCCCGAGCGCCTTGAAGAACTCGCTCATGCCGGCCCGCTTCGACCGCAGCTGCTGCGTGCCGTTCGGCTGGACGCTGGGCTTGCTCACGTGCCCGGTCAGGCGCTCGAGGAGGCGCTGGTGGCGGGGCAGCAGCTCGCGCTGCTCGGCCTCAGTGCCGTAGACCGTGACGACGCCCTCGTCGGTGACGCAGCCGTCGCCGACGAGCCAGCCGGTGAAGTGCGCCAGGTCGGCTTCGTCGTCCCACTTGCGCGGCAGGTGAAGAGCGGAGCCGGCCCGCTCGGCGACGGCGGCGGCCGCTTGCGGCAGCTGCGTGGTCGCGGCCGAGCGCGGCGCGTACTGGTTCGAGCGGACCACCTGGTCCTCGGGCTGCAGCTGCTCGGCGTGGACCCAGCCGCGGTTCCGCGTCCAGACCCGGTGGTTCGGGGTGCAGCGCAGGCGCGAGCCGTCCGAGAAGCGGAGCTCGACGATCTCGTTGGTGCCGGTGACCATGTACCGCACCGGGTTCGTGGCCACGACCCGGTCGGCGGCGTCCTTCTCGGCGGTGACGTCGTTGGTGAAGACGGCGAAGGTCTCGCCCTCGGCGGAGCGGCGCACGAGGTCGCCGATCGCGATGAGGCCCTTGTCGGTCACGACGCGCTGGTCGGCCGGGAAGCACGGGTTCGAGGTGCGGATGCGGTCCGTGTTCGGGTTCGTGTGCCAGTCGTTGATGGTGTCGTCGTACTGGATGCCGGGGTCGGCGCATTCCCAGGCGGCCTCGGCGAGTTTCCGGAAGATCTTCCGGGCGTCCTTGCGGGCGATCTCCCTGCCGTCGAGGCGCCCGGTCACGGCGAAGTCGCCGCCGGTCTCGAAGGCCTTCATGAACTCGTCGGAGACGCGCACCGAGTTGTTGGCGTTCTGGTACTGGACGGAGACGATGTCCTTGCCGCCGAGGTCGACGTCGAAGCCGGCGTCGCGCAGGGCGCGGATCTTGTCCTCTTCGCGGGCCTTCGTCTCGATGAACTCCTCGATGTCGGGGTGGTCGACGTCGAGGATGACCATCTTCGCGGCGCGGCGGGTCGCGCCGCCGGACTTGATGGTGCCGGCCGAGGCGTCGGCGCCGCGCATGAAGCTCACGGGGCCGGAGGCATTGCCGCCGCTGGAGAGCAGTTCGGAGGAGGCGCGGATCTTGGAGAGGTTCACTCCGGCGCCGGAGCCGCCCTTGAAGATCAGGCCTTCCTCGCGGTACCAGTTGAGGATCGAGTCCATGGTGTCGTCGACGCTCAGCAAGAAGCACGCAGAGACCTGCTGCGGCGCAGCCGTTCCCACGTTGAACCAGACCGGGGAGTTGAAGCTGAAGTACTGGTGGAGGAGGAGCCAGGTGAGCTCGTCGGCGAAGATCTGGGCGTCTTCGGCGGTGGCGAAGTAGCCGTTCTTCTCTCCGGCGGCGTGGTAGGCCTGCACGACGCGGTCGATGACCTGCTTGAGGCTGCTCTCGCGCTGCGGGGTGCCGAGGGCGCCGCGGAAATACTTCGAGGTGACGATCTGGGTGGCGTTGATGCTCCAGAACCCGGGGAACTCGACGCCGCGCTGCTCGAAGTTGATCGAGCCGTCGCGCCAGTTGGTCATGACGACGTCGCGGGACTCCCACTTGACCTCGTCATACGGGTGCACTCCCGGTGTGGTGAAGACGCGCTCGACCTTGAGTCCCCCGCCGGGAGCCTTGGCGGCGGTCTGCTTCGCGGTGGTCCTGGTCGCGCCTTCGGCGCCCTTCGTGCTCTTCGGCATGTTCCTCGCCCCTGTCTGCTCATGCCTGGTCATGGGAATCGGATGCGTGCTGGTTGCTCGGGGGATCAGCCGCTGTGGCGGGCGGCGTGCTCGTCGCGGAGCTGCGCGATGGCGGCCTCGAAGTCCTCGAGGGATTCGAAGTCCTGGTAGACGCTGGCGAACCGCAGGTAGGCGACCTCGTCGAGCTGCCGCAGCGGCTTGAGGATCGCCAGGCCCACTTCGTGGGCGGGGACCTCTGCCACGCCCTTGGAGCGGATCTCGTCTTCGACGGCCTGGGCCAGTTTCGCCACGTCGTCGGCGTCGACCGGGCGGCCCTGGCAGGCCTTGAGGACGCCGGAGGCGACCTTCCCGCGACTGAAGGGTTCGGTCGCACCGCTGCGTTTGACGACTGCGAGGATGGACTCCTCGACGGTGGTGAAGCGTTTCTCGCACTGCTGGCATACCCGGCGGCGGCGGATGATCTTCCCGTCCTCGGCCTCGCGGGAATCGACTACGCGGCTGTCGGGATGGCGACAGTACGGGCAACGCATCGATAGTCTCCTTACGTAAGCCATCGTCTCGCAGAGGTCCGACATGGTCTGCAATGCCGTGAGGGGTTCCATCGCGTGATGGCGGTGCGTGGTGAGGGACAGTCTGCCCCTCTCCGCTCCAGCAGGTGCGGAAACCCCAACACCTAGTGAGAGACGATACAACAAACCACAAGATCTTGTGTTAAGGATAGCGCAGAACGCGATGCCGACCAGAGCGGAGTTCGGGGGCGGGCTCCAGTGAACCGGCGGTCGGCGCAGTATCGTTCACCCGTACGGGTGAACCTAGGCCAAAACACATTCCGAGCAGCGCGGCGACACGCCGGTGTCGCACGAATGTTTGACTTGACACCGCACCTGAGTTACATTGTCGGAATCAGACATACCGTCCCATTTGTCTAACGGGAGCCTTCTGTGGCTAGCGAGACCACAACAGCCCGACCGAAAACGCGCAAGCTCACGCGTCGGCAGCAGCAAGTCCTCGAGTACATCGAGGAGTTCATCAACAACAAGGGGTACCCGCCCAGCGTCCGGGAGATCGGCGCCGAAGTCGGGCTCGCCTCGGCCTCGTCCGTCGCGTACCAGATGAAGCAGCTCGAGCGGAAGGGCTACCTCAACCGCCTGGCCGGGCGGCCGCGCGCGGTCGGGGTCCGCCAGTCCACCCCGGGCGGCGTGCAGACCTGCTCGCAGCACCCTCGGCCGCGGTACGTGCCGATGGTCGGCGAGATCGCCGCCGGGCAGCCGATCCTGGCCGAGGAGCGCGACTACGACGTCATGCCCCTGCCGGCCGAGTTCGTCGGCGAAGGCGTGCACTTCCTCCTGCGCGTCAAGGGCGATTCGATGGTCGAAGCGGCCATCACCGACGGCGACTGGGTCGTGGTGCGCCAGCAGCCCGACGCCCTGAACGGCGAGATCGTGGCCGCCATGATCGACGGCGAGGCCACGGTGAAGACCTGGAAGCGCAAGAACGGCAAGCCGTGGCTGCTCCCGGCCAACTCCCTGTACGACCCGATCGACGCCTCGGAGGCCGAGATCCTCGGGCGCGTCGTCGCCGTCCTCCGGAAGATCTAGCAAGACTCGCGGCCCGCGGCCGCGGTGCTCACCGCTGCGCTCGGGAGCAGTGCGACAAGCGCTGCTCCGGGCGCCGCAGCGTCTCAGGGCCAGAGCCCTCTAGCGCCCCCGGCCGTACGTGCCGCTTTCAGGCGGGCCCCAGAAGCCGTCCTCCGGCTCCGGGGTCCGTTCGTCGTTTCCGGCCCCGTAGACGCTCCCCTGCGGGGCGCTGTACGTGTTCCCCTGCCCGGCGGGCGGGGCGGCGGGGCGGGCGCCGTAGACGTTCCCTGAGGGCTCGGGACGGGCCCCGAAGCCCTGGCCCGGGCCGGCGTTGTCGTAGACGCTGCCGTGGCCGCCGCGTTCGAACGCGCCGTACTGCGGTTCCTCGCGGGCGCCGCCGTACACGGCGCCTTGGCCGGCGGGCGGGGTCGCGGGGCGGGTGCCGCCGTACACGTTCCCCGAAGGCTCTTGGCGCGCACCGCCGTAGACCGAACCGGTGGACTCGGGACGGGCCGGGCTCGCGCCGTACACGTTGCCGGAGGGCTCGGGCCTGGCGCCGCCGTACACGCTGCCGGAGGGCTCGGGCCTGGCGCCGCCGCGGGCGATCTGGCCGAGGTCGGGATCGGGCTGGCCGGAGTCGAGGCCGAGGTCGACGGGGTCGTCCTCGTACGCGGTCCTGCGCTCCTTGCCGAAGACCGGTTCCTCGCGGGCGAAGCCCATCTCGGTCCCGTCGTCGTCGCCGTCGGCTTCGGTCTGCTTGCGGTACTTGCGGATGATGATGATGCCGAAGACCATCGTCGCCATGCCGAGGATGGCGATGGCCGCCAGGATCTTCACGATGGTGCCGAAGCCCAGGTCGAGCACGCGGTCGACGAGGCTCGGACCCGCTTCTTCCGTGCCGCCGGCCGCGGCGTCCTCGCTGGCGGCGGGTTCCTCGGCGGCAGGAGCGGCCGGGGCGTAGCGGGTGAGGGTGCCGACGGTGCCTTCACCGTCGGCGGAGACGAGCGTGATGAAGTTGCCCTCGGCGTCGTAGGCGAGGCCTTGTGCGTCGCCTTCGTCCGTGATCGGTGTGACCACGGGCGTGCCCTCGGTCAGCGTGGTGATCACGTCGCCGTCGACGGTCCACTCGTAGACGGCGCTCTCGGTGCGAAGCGCGACCTTCGTGGCGTCCGCGTTGAGGGCCGCGCCGGTGACCGTCCCGCCCTCTGAGAGCGCTACGGTGCCAGCGCTTTCCAGCGGGGTGTTCTCGGTCTGGTTGTCGCCAGGCGGGTAGTAGAGGTTCGTCTCGCCGTCGGCGGCAGAGAAGAACAGCGGCTTCTTGTCACCGGAGTCCGGGATGAGGAACGTCTCGACCTCTTCGGCCGCATCGGGGAAGACGTAGCGGAAGGCCACGTTGTTCTCGAGATTGTCGACTTCGATCTGGTTGACGGTGATCCAGTCGCGTTCCGTCGCACCGCCGGTGTCGCCGACCCAGATGTAGCCGTCGGCGTCGAGCGCCAGCGCCTGCGGGTCGCGCGGCTGGTGGTCGATGAAGACCTCGTCAGCGTCGCGGGGGTTGCAGTCCTCGCCGACCCGCAGGACCGACAGGGTGCCGTCCTGGTTGTCGGCGGAGGAGACGATCCACCAGCCGTCGCCGTCCGCGGCCGCGGCGATGCCCGACGGGTTCGCCAGTCGGGGGTCGTGCAGGTCGCACACCACTTCCCCGCCGCCCTCTTCTTGGGCGTAGACGGGGGGCGCGGCCACCACCAGGACAGCCGCTCCGGCTGCCCCGGCGACGATCCGCGCAGGCAGGGGCCCACGGCCCACACGGCGCTCTCGCATCACGCAAGTGTTCCAGAACACGGGGTGTACCGGCCAGGCCCCCCGAGAGACATGTTCAGGACCACTGCTATTCAGTCATTTTCGAGGACGAACGCTCGCAATTCACCGGCCAGGGCGTCGTCGACGCGGGCGGTGATGACGCTGCCGTCGCCGCGGTGCTCGGTCGAGAGGACCTCGCCGCGGGAGCGCATGCGGGAGACGAGGTCGCCGCGCACGTAGGGGATGCACACGGTGAGTGTGGTGTGCGGTTGCGGGAGGGCCTGTTCGATGGCGGCGCGGAGCTTGTCGACGCCTTCGCCGGAGTGGGCGGAGACGAAGACGGCGTCGGGCCAGTCGGATCGGAGCTGGAGGAGGTCGTCGGGAGTGACGAGGTCGAGCTTGTTGACGACCACGAGTTCCGGGACCTCTTCGGCGCCGACTTCGGCGAGGACTTCGCGGACCGCTTCGGCCTGGCCGAGCGGGTCGGGGTGCGAGCCGTCGATGACGTGGACGATGAGGTCGGCTTCGGCGACTTCCTCGAGGGTGGAGCGGAAGGCCTCGACGAGCTGGTGGGGCAGGTGCCGCACGAACCCGACGGTGTCGGTGACGGTGTATTCGCGGCCTTCGGCGGTGCGGGAGCGCCGCGTAGAGGTGTCGAGGGTGGCGAACAGGGCGTCCTGGACGAGGATGCCGGCGCCGGTGAGGGCGTTGAGCAGGCTCGACTTGCCGGCGTTGGTGTATCCGGCGATGGCGACGCCGGGCACGCGGTTGCGGGTGCGGGAGTCGCGTTTGGTCTCGCGGGTGACGGTGAGTTTGGCGAGTTCGCGGCGGAGTTTGGCGACCTTGGCGCGGATGCGGCGGCGGTCGGTCTCGAGTTTGGTCTCGCCGGGGCCGCGGAGGCCGACACCGCCGTTGGAACCGCCTTGGCGGCTCATGGCGTCGCCCCAGCCGCGCAGGCGCGGCAAGAGGTATTGGAGCTGGGCGAGTTCGACCTGGGCCTTGCCTTCGGCGCTCTTCGCGTGCTGGGCGAAGATGTCGAGGATGAGGGCGGTGCGGTCGATGACCTTGACGTTGATGGCCTTTTCAAGGGCGATGAGCTGGCCTGGGGACAGCTCGCCGTCGGCGATGACGGTGTCGGCGCCGAGGGCTTCGACGGTGTCTTTGACCTCTTGGACCTTGCCGGAGCCGATGAAGGTGCCGGCGTCGGGCTTGGAGCGGCGCTGGATGAGGCCGTCGACGACCTCGGATCCGGCGGTCTCGGCGAGTTGGGCGAGTTCCGCGAGGGAGTTCTCGGCGTCGTCGATGGTGCCTTCGGTCCAGACGCCGACGAGGACGACGCGTTCGAGGCGGAGTCGGCGGTATTCGGCGTCGGTGACGTCCTCGAGTTCGGTCGAGGCGATGCCGGTGACGCGTCGCAGCGCTTGGCGCGCTTCCAGGTCCAGTTCGCCCGTTGAGGGGGCGGCGGTGGACGGGAAGTCTTCTTGGGTGTTCATGTGCTCTTCGTGCATCACCACAAGCTTGACACGCGTGAGTGACAAGGGCGAGTGATTATGGCCGCGCGTCCGTCAGGACCCGAGTCGAGATTTGTTCTTATTGTTCATCGGAGCCGGATATCGGCGGTCCGGACCAGCGAGGACATCGGTGCTGGTCGGAGGCGTCACGCCGCACACGGGCGCGGGCAGGCCGGGCGCGCGCGGTGGCATGATTCAGGGGTATCCACCTGAGTCCACAACGTGGTGACTGATTAGGAGTGGCATGACTGCTGCGCGTCTTCCCAGTGCCGGTTTCTCCATCACCGTCCGACTGGCCCTCTCTGCCGATCCGGGCGCGGCAGGGCGCCTCGCCACCGTCGTCGGGCAGGCCGGCGCGATCGTCACCGCGCTCGACGTGGTCGACTCGGACAACAAGCGCATGACCGTCGACCTCACCTGCGACACGTCCGACGCCGCGCACGCCGAGCAGGTCACGAACATCCTCGAAGCCATGCCGGACTTCGACGTGAAGAAGGTCTCGGACCGGACGTTCCTCGTGCACCTCGGCGGCAAGATCGAGGTCACTCCCAAAGTGCCGCTTCGCAACCGCAACGACCTGTCGATGGCGTACACGCCGGGTGTGGCCCGGGTGTGCATGGCGATCGCGGAGAATCCGGACGATGCGCGGCGGCTCACGATCAAGCGCAACACGGTGGCCGTCGTGACCGACGGTTCGGCGGTGCTGGGCCTGGGCAACATCGGGCCGGCCGCGGCGATGCCGGTGATGGAGGGCAAGGCGGCGCTGTTCAAGAAGTTCGGTGATGTGGACGCGTGGCCGGTGTGCCTGGACACGCAGGACACGGACGAGATCGTGAACATCGTGGCGGCGCTGGCGCCGACCTACGGCGGGATCAATCTCGAGGACATCGCGGCGCCGCGCTGCTTCGAGATCGAGGCGCGGCTGCGGGAGCGGCTGGACATCCCTGTGTTCCACGACGACCAGCACGGGACCGCGATCGTGGTGCTGGCGGCGCTGACGAATGCGCTGCGAGTGGTGGGCAAGGAGTTCAGGGACGTCCGGGCGACCATCGTCGGCTGCGGCGCGGCCGGGACGGCGATCATGCGGCTGCTGGAGAAGGCCGGGATCGGGGACATCATCCCGGTGGACCGCGACGGGGCCCTGCACAGCGGCATGGAGACCGAGAACGAGACGCACCGGTGGCTCGGGACGCACTTCAACAAGAACGACTACTCGGGGGACCTCTCCGGCGCGGTCGAGGGTGCCGACGTGTTCATCGGGGTGAGCGCGCCGAACATCCTCAAGGGTTCGGATGTGGCGAAGATGGCGAAGGACCCGATCGTGTTCGCGCTGGCGAACCCGGACCCGGAGATCAGCCCGACCGAGGCGGCTCGGTACGCGGCGATCGTGGCGACCGGGCGTTCGGACCAGCCGAACCAGATCAACAACGTGCTGGCGTTCCCGGGCGTGTTCCGGGGGCTGCTGGACGCGCAGGCGCGGGATTGGAACGACGATGCAGCGCTGGCGGCGGCGACGGCGATCGCGGATTGCGTGGGCGCGGAGAAGGTGAACGCGACGTACATCGTGCCGAGCGTGTTCGACCCGAACGTGGCCCCGGCGGTGGCGGCCGCGGTCAAGCGGGTCATGCGCTAGGCGTGAGCTCGAAGACATGACACGTTCAGAGTGACGTGATCAACGCCCCGGGGACCGCTGGTTCCCGGGGTTTTCTGTCGGCCCCTGCGGCAATGATGGGGCCACAGTCCCCTCTTGGAAGGGTGGGGGCTAGTGGATGGCAGTTGCCGAGGCGCCTCGCATTCATGTTGCGCCTTCGCGGTGCGCCCGCGTCAGATCCGGAGCACGCCGGCGGGGGCGGGCCGGCGTCAGATCCGGAAGACGCCTTCGGCGACGATCACGGCGGGGCCGGTGAGGTAGAGCGTCTCGTCCGTGACAGTGATGGTGAGCGTGCCGCCCGGAACATCCACTTTGCACTCACCGGTGTCGAGTCCGGCGTGCTTCAGGGCGACCGCGCCGACCGCGCACGCGCCGGTGCCGCACGAGGCCGTCTCGCCGACGCCGCGCTCGTGGACGCGCATCCGCACATGCGGGGCCGCGCCCACCACGAACTCGACGTTCACGCCGTGCGGGAACACGCCCGCGTCGTAGCGCGGCTGGTGGAAGAGCTCCAGCGCCTCGAGCTCCGACTCGTCGCCGAGGTGGCAGACCAGGTGCGGGTTCCCCATCGACACGACTTGGCCGGGCCAAGTGAAGCCCTCCACGGAAGCCTGCGAGGTCGGCCCGAACTCGGCAGCGCCCATGTCGACGCGCAGCTCATCGCCTTCGACGCGGACGGTCTTGATCCCGGCGCGCGTGGCCACGGGCACCTCCGGGCCCTCCGCGAGGCCCTTCTCCAGCAGGTAGCGGACGAAGACGCGCACGCCGTTGCCGCACATCTCGGCGATCGAGCCGTCCGCGTTGCGGTAGTCCATGAACCACTCGGCCGCCGGGTCCTCCGAGGGCGCGACGCGCAGCAGCCCGTCGCCGCCGATCCCGAACCGGCGGTCGCACAGCAGCGCCACCTGGGCGTCCTTCAGCGGCAGCGCGTCCTGGAGGTCGGGCACGATCACGAAGTCGTTCCCCGTGCCGTGTCCCTTGGCGAAGTCGATGGTGGTCACTAGGCAATTGTGCCCCACGGCTCCCGCGCCGGGGCGGAGTGGGATCCGAGTCCGCTGGTTCGCTCGCCCTGCCGATTGACGGCACGCAAGCGTCGCCGGGACTGCGGAAGGCCTCCCGATACCGGTGTTGTACCGGGGAGGCCGACAACGCGGCGAGCGGGCAAACGGGCCGGATCCCGCCCGTCCTGGCGCCCGGCCCAGGCCCTAGCCTTATGCCGTGACTGAGACGACCGACGCCGGGCCCCTCGCCGACCTGAAAGCGAAGTTCCCCAACGGGGTGTGGACCACCCGCGCCAATGCGCGGCTCCAGGACGCCCTCATCGAAGGCGCCGGGCTCGGCCGCCTCCAGCCCGCCGTCGGGTGGGCCGCACGCATGCAGGCCACCGACGCGCCCGTGCCGTTCTCCTCGCCCCAGATGCTCCTGTTCGCCGGCGAATACCCCCGACGGCTGGGACACCGGCGACTACGCGCCCGTCGAAGCGCAGGCCGAGGCTCTCGAGAAGGGCGAAGGGCCGCTCGCCGAACATGCCTCCCGCGCGGGGCTGCCCATCACCGTCGTCCGCACCCCCGCGAGCGAAGGCGTCGAGGGTCCGCTCCTCGACGAGACCGAGCTGAACGAGGCCTTGCGACTCGGCCGCGAGACCGCCGACCGCGCGATCGACGCCGGCGCGGACCTCCTCCTCATCGCCGGGCTCGGCGCCGGTGCCGCGACCGCCTCGGTCGCGGTCTGCTCCTACATCGCCAAGGACGACATCACCACCTACCAGCCGCAGCTGCGCGCCCCCGGCGGCGCGGTCCACGACGCCGCCTGGATGGGCCGCATCGCCGCCCTGCGCGACCACCTCGCGTTCAACCGCGGCTTCAAGCGCAGCCCCGAAGCGCTCGTCTCGCGCCTCGGCGGCGCCCAGCTCGGCGCGATGGCCGGCGCGATCTTCACGGCCGCGACCCGCTCGACGGCGATGCTCATCGACGGCCCGGCCGCCATGGCCGCCATGATGATCGCCCGCGACTTCGGCCTCGCCGCCCCCAAGTGGTGCTACGCGCCCAACCGCTCCGCCCACCCCGTCGTCGTCAAGCTCGCCAAGCAGGGCGGCCTCGCCGACGACCTCGGCTTCGAACTCGACCTCCCCGACGCCGTCGCGCTGCCCCTCGGCTGGGACCTCCTCCAGACCGGCCTGCGCCTCTCGCAGGCACTCCCGATGCCCGCCAAGGAAGAACCGGAACCGGAGCCCGCAGCGACCGAGCCCGCGGCGGCTGAAGCAGCACCCGCCGCGGACGAAGCGACCACCACCGAAGCCGCGGAAACCGAAGCGACCACCGTCGCCGAAACCGAAGCACCGTCGAACGAGGCCTGATCCGTCTCGGAACAGGGATCAGGTGAAGCGGGCGTGACCAGCGCGAACGCGCGCTCGCACAGTAGAATCGGCCCGCATGACCGCCCCTCGCCTCCTCCGTGCCCTCGCCGACCTCGCGCCCTCCTCGCCGCAGGCGAAGCAGGACGCGCTGCGCGACCACCTCGGGAAGCAGCACGTGTGGAGCCCCGAGCTCGGCACCGTCCGGGGAGCGGGCGAGCTGGCGAAGTACGACGAGCTCCACCACGACGAGCGGCTGCTGCGCCAGGGCTGGGGCGTGGTCGCGGGCCGCACCGAGATCGACGGCAAGCAACGGCGCGTCCGCGTCCCGCTCGTCAACCGGCCGGTGCGACTCCAGGCGACCGCGCGCGCCGATATCCAGGAAGTGGTCGCGGCCGGTGACATCGAAGTCCACGAGGCACTGGCCGGGACCGAATTCGCCGCGCGACTCGAAGCGGTGTTCGACCCCGAGCGCAGCGCGGAAGTCCTGGAGGACCTCACCTGGCTTCAGCAGGCGGCCGAGGCCGCCGGATTCCCCGGCGCCACGGTCTGGCGCAATCCGCCGCCGCGAGACGGGTCCCAGCTCCTCCTCGTCATCGAGGCTGTGGTCTACATCGCAGCCGACCAGGCGCCGACGCCGCTGGCCTCCGGGTTGCGCGCTTGGGCCGAGCGGCCGGGAGTCGAAGCCACCGCGTTCTCGGCGATGTACGACCCGGTCGACGCCGAACCGGAGGCCGATGCGCCCCCGCCGCGCTGCCCGCTACCGCTCAGCGGCGAGCAGAGCGCGGCCGTCGTCCAGGCCCGCACTGCCGCGGTCACCGTGATCGCGGGCGCGCCCGGCTGCGGGAAGAGCCACACCCTGGCCGCGATCGCCTTGGACGCCATAGCGAGCGGGCAGTCGGTGCTCATCGCAGCCCAGTCCGTGCACGCCGCCGACGTCCTCGCGGAACTCCTCGACCGCCATCCCGGGCCGCTGCCCGTCCACTTCGGCGACTCCGAGCGCCGCGACCGGTTCCTGACCAGGCTCGGCACCGGTACCGGCAAGGGCCACAAGCGCCGCGAGGTCGAACGGCAGCAGAACGCCGCCGCCGAAGCGGTCGAGTACGCCGACCGCGTCGAAGCGGAGATCGCGACCTGGCTCGACCTCGAATCCCGGCGCGGCCGCGTGCATGACCTGCCGCTGTTCCTCCTCGACGACTTCCCCGGGCTCCGCGACGCCGACCTCGACGAGGCCGAACGGCTGCTCGACCGCTCCCGCCGCGACGGCGGCTGGTGGCAGCGACTGCGAGCCCGCCTCGCCGCCAAGCGATTGCGCACACTCGCAGGCGCCGACGGCAGCCCCACCGCGATCGCGAGAGCCCTCCGCGCCGCCCGCGACCAGCGAGACGCCACCCGCCTCGCCGCCGCCGGAGGGCTGCGTCTCGCACCACTATGGAGCAGCCTCGAAACCGCGGACACCGAAGCGGCCCAAGCGATCGGCCGTTCGCTGAGCATCGAGACCGGCTCCGCCGACCGGCGGAACGCCGCCGCGCGCAAAGCGCTCACCGAGCTCGGCACCGCCCTGCGCAGCGGCAACCGCCCCCAGCGCCGGGCCAGGCTGGAGAGCGTCGACGTCGCGGCCCTGCTGCGGGCCATGCCGCTGTGGATCGGCACGGTCGCGGATGTCGAGGACGTGCTCCCGGCCCGCGCGGGCATGTTCGACCTGGTGATCCTCGACGAGGCCTCGCACATCAACCAGTTGCGCGCCGCCCCGGTGCTCGCGCGTGCTCGCCGGGCGGTGGTCGCGGGCGACCCGCGGCAGCTGCGGTTCGTCTCGTTCGCGAGCGCGGCGGGGACCGAGGACGTCCTGGAGCGGCACGGCCTGTCGGATCGTCTGGGGCAGTTGGACATCGGCAAGGTCAGTGCCTACGACCTCGCGTGCGGGGCGGGGCCGGTGGTCGAGTTGACCGAGCATCATCGCAGTGTGCCGCATCTGATCGGGTTCTCGGCCGCGAAGTTCTATCACGGCCGGGTCAAGCCGATCACCACGCATCCGCGCAATCACGAGGCGGACGTGATCATGGTGCACCGCGTCGACGCATCGTCCTCTAAGGATGGTGTGGTGGAGGCGGAGGTCGCGCGGTCGCTCGATCTGGTCGAGAAGCTCGTTGACGCGGGGAAGACCGGTCTGGCCGTGATCTCTCCGTTCCGGGCGCAGGCGGAGGCGATCGAGTCGGCGATCCTGCGGCGCTTCGATCTGGAGACGATTCGCCGCCACCGGATGCGGGCCGGCACGGTGCACGCGTTCCAGGGCAGCGAGGCGGACTCGGTGGTGATCGCCCTGGGTGTGGCCGAAGGCGACGCGGCGGGTCGGCGCCGGTTCGCGGCCGGGGCGAATCTCTTCAATGTGATGGTGACGAGGGCGCGCGAGCACCTGCACGTCGTCACCGCGGTCGGTGCACCGGACGGGTTGATCGGTGAGTTCCTGCGGTATGCGGACCGGCCGCCGCGCTCACCGGGGAACGGGGATGCGGTCGGGAAGTGGACGGCGAAGCTCGCCGATGCGCTCGAGGGTGCGGAAGTGCCGGTGCGCCAGGCGTATCCGGTCGGCCATTGGTCGGTAGACCTGGTGGTGGGCGATGCCGAGCAGGCGATCGGCGTGATCGCCGAGGTCCACCCGGACGGTCCGAGCGCGCACGTCGCCCGCCACCGGGCGCTGCGGCGGGCGGGGTGGCGGATCGAGGAGGCCTTCCCGTCGGCGTACGGCGACGATCCCTCGAGAGCGGCGATCGATCTGCTCGCGGTGCTGCGGGATCAATGAGCCTTCGGATCTGGCCAGCGCGGCCGTAAGCCGCATGCCGACCAGGTTGAGGATGAGGCGTTATGCGTTCGCGGCGTGTTTGATGGCCTCGGCGACGGTATCGGCAGTGTGCGTCGGGGCGTACTCGGACTGCGCCCATTCGCGTCCAAGATGGAGCCACACGCTGCGCAGGCCGAGCCGGTGGGCCCCGAGGATGTCCGCGTCGTCGCGGTCGCCGATCATCCAGGCGCCTGCAAGGGATTCGCCGACGGCTTCGGCGGCGGCGTGGAAGATCCCCGGTTCGGGTTTGCGTGAGCCCGCGCCTTCGCTCACCACGGTCGCGTCGACGAGCCGGTCGAGACCGGCGGCGGCGACCTTGCCGGTCTGCTGCGCGACGACGCCGTTGGTGACGATCACGACCCGGTTCCCGGCTGCGCGGACTTCGCTCAGCGCGGCGGCGGTGTCGTCAGTAATGCGGGCGTGCTCGCGCGCCCCGCGCCGCAGGAAGTCGACGATCTCCTCTTCGACGAGGCCGACCGGGTGGCGTTCGATGATCGCCTGCGCGACGACGGAGCGCGGTGCGTATCCCGAGGCGTCGACGGTCATGACCCAGTCGACATCGGACGCCGGAAGCTCGTGTGCGGCCAGGAACTCCGTGACGCCGAGCCGGAAGGCGGCGTCGCGGTCGATGAGCGTGTTGTCCAGGTCGATCATGAGAAGCGTCATGTCCAGGATGCTACGGACCGCCTCGAATCACGGCAAACGCGTTCCCAAACGATCGGCCGGAACCGGTAGCGTCGGTCGCATGACCCCACTCCCCCAAGCGGTCCTCGACGGTTTCGCGAGCTCCTACGCCGTGGCGTGCGCCTTCGCGACCGATTCCGATGGCCGGGCCCTCGTCGTCAAGCCGACCTACCGCGAGGAATGGCAGTTCGTGGGCGGCATGGTCGATCGGGGCGAGGCGCCGCACGAGGCGTGCGCGCGGGAGATCAAGGAGGAGATCGGCATCGACCTCCCGGTCGGCGACCTGCTCGTGCTCGACTACGTCCCCGACCACGGGTTCGTCTCGGCACCGATGACGATCTACATCTTCGACTGCGGCACGGTCGGCGACCCCGGCCAGATCCGCCTGCAGGAGGACGAGCTCGAGGACTTCGCGTTCCTCCCCGTCGACGAGGCCGCATCCCGGTTCCACCCCGCCAACGGCCCTCGGTTCGATCTGGCCGCGAAAGCCCGCCGCACCGGGCGCACCACATATGTGCCGCAGAACCACTCGGCTCCCCGATAGGGTCGTCGCCATGTCTCCTGATGCATCGCCGCACGAATGGCTCGATCGGCTTCCGAAGCACCTCGCGGCAGCCGGGGCGCTGTTCACCGATACGGCCGGGCGCGTCCTCGTGGTCAAGCCGAACTACCGCGACCACTGGCTCTTCGTCGGCGGCCAGCTCGAGGAGGGCGAGACCCCCGAACAGGCCTGCCGCCGAGAGGTCAAGGAGGAGATCGGAGTCGACGTCGAACTCGGCGATCTCCTCCTCGTCGACTGGACGCAGGCGACCGAGGACCGGCCGTTCCCGTTGCTCGTCTTCATCTTCGACGGCGGGACCATCGACGCCGACCGGATCCGGCTCGACGACGAGGAACTCGGCGAGTTCCGGTTCCTCCCGACCGACGAAGCCTTGCGGCTGCTCTCCGCCAACGGTCGGCGCCGCTTGCCGATCGCCCTGGAGGCCAAGCGAACCGGCGTCACGCGGTACCTCTCGCCCGGCCGTTAGAGGGGCGGCTCGCTGATCGCCTCGGGCCAGGTGAGCTCGCTCGGGTCCGGGTTGCGGCGGAGGCCTTCGAAGGCGCCCTTCATCAGGTGCTGGCGCGCCGCGGCCCTGGCGATCAGGCGGGCCACTTCGATGGCGCCGGTCGCTTGGAAGTGCGTGTTGTCCTGGATGCCGTCGGGGTAGTGCTCGTGGCCGGGGTCGATCCACAGGAAGTAGTCCTTGGTCCGCTCCTCGCCGAGCTCGGCCCACAGGGCGAGGCTCGCCGCGTGGAGGTCGATCAGCGGGACGCCCTCCTCTTCTGCCAAGGCGCGCATGGCCTCCGGGTACTCGCCCAGGGACTCGACCGGTTTGCCGTCCTTGAAGCGGCGGCGTTCGACCGAGGTGACCAGCACCGGGTTCGCGCGGCGGAGGCGGGCGACTTCGAGGTAGCCGCGCAGGTACTGCTGGTAGGTCGTGTACGGGTCGGTGCCGCGGTTCGGGTCCTCGATCTTCGAGTCGTTGTGGCCGAAGGAGATCAGGAGCCAGTCGCCCGGCTCGATCTTCGCGGCGATCGCATCGAGCACGCCCCTGTCCGTGTGGCTCTTGGAGCTCGCTCCCGACCAGGCCCGGTTCTCCACGGAGACAACGCCGGTGGTGAAGACCTCCAGCGCCTGGCCCCAGCCCGCTCTCGGGGAGCGCCAGCCGGCATAGGTGGAGGCCGTCGAGTCCCCGGCGACGAAGATCGTGAAGTCGCGGGTCTTCGGGGCCGGCGCGTCCGGTGCGTGCTGCGGATTCCAGTCGCCCAAGTAGGCCTCCGTGGTGTGTTCGGCCGCTTCGTCTTCGGCGAGTTGGCGCGGCCTGGTGGAAGGGTCGATGATCGCGGCGCCCGGGCCGATGTTCGCGTACTCGGCGTACCGCTGATCCTGCCAGGGGTAGCCGCTGCTCATGACCGTATACGGCGCGGCGGCGTCGATCCCGGGGCCGAGCCAGCTGTCGCGGATCGTCAGGGAGGGCCAGGCGGACGGGTTCGAGCCGGGGACCCACGGCCGGGAGAGCTTGTACTCGGCGTCGCCCGCGGCGGAGGTGACACGGCAGCCGGTCGCCAGATAGCCGTACTCGAACTCCCTGGACGTGGAAGGGGCCCACGGCATGCCCTTCGGGGTGAAGGTCACGTCGCGTTCGACGCAGTGGATCTCGCAGCGGTCGAAGACCGCGGTGCCGCGCCCGAAGATGAAGTCGACGTCGCCTTCGATGTGGCAGCGGCGGTAATACTGGCGGGCGGCGACCGCGACCGCCGAGGAGTCGGCGTAGAGCGTGTCCTGGTGGCCGAGGAAGCGGCAGCGGTAGAACGCCGAGCGGTCGCCGCGGACGCGGCAGGCCACGGCCTGGGTGCCGCTCACGCCGGGGTGGTCGGCGCGGAGCCAGTCGTTGGCGAAGGTGACGGCGTGGGCGGTGAAACCGGCGCCGTCGAGCTTGACGGTGGCGGAACCGGAGGTGCCGACCGTGGTGCCGTCGGGGTTCAGCGTCCCTGCGGCCAGGTCGTAGACGATCACGACGTCCTGCGGGTCGTCCGTCGCGCCGATGAAGGTCAGGTCGGCGATCGTCACTTGGACGAGTTCGCGGTAGGTGCCCGCGGCGATCACGACAGTGGAGCCGGGTGCGGCGGCGTCCACGGCCGCCTGCACTGTCGTGTGGTCGCCTCGGCCGCCCGCGTGGACGTAGAAGGTGTCGGCGCTGAGGCGGTCGTCGGGGGATCCGTAGCGGCCGAAATGGCCTCGATGTGCTTGGGCCGCAGCGGGGATCGCGACGGCGGCGGCTGTGGCGGCACCGGTGGCGAGCAGGATTCGGCGCGAGAGAGGGGCCATGGCGAACTGCTTTCAAGAGGGAGTGACAGCGCTTACCTCGAGTACGGTAACCGATTGCCTTCTTATATTCAAGTACCTCGATAAGTTGATCTTGCTGGGATGCAATGCGAAACGGTCCCACGGCAGCAGCCGCGGGACCGTCCTAGATGTGATGTTCGGGGAGGTTGGTCAGTCGGGTGATGGGTGGCTGGCCCCCGATGGCGGAGTGTCGGGGATGATCTCCGACCGACCACCCTGCGTGGGCCTATCCGCCCATGTCGGGTTCAGGAAGCGTCCGATGCCCGTTCGGCGTCACCGCGGAGGACGCAGAACTCATTGCCTTCGGGGTCCGCGAGGACGATCCAGCCACCGCCGTCAGGTCCGCGGTGATCGGCGACCTGGGTGGCGCCGAGCTTCATCAGCCGGGCGACCTCTTCCTCGCGAGTGGCCTCCGGGCGCAGGCAAAGGTGAAGCCGGTTCTTGATCGTCTTCGGCTCCGGCACCTGGTTGAAGAAGATGGCCGGGCCGCCCGGCAGGAGCACTTCGGTCTCATGGTCACCGGGTTTGTCCTCCGGATGCATCGGAGCGTCGAACACCGCACTCCAGAACCGGGCCAGCTCATAGGCATTCGCACTGTCGATCGCGACGTTCTGCAGATTCGAGACCATGAGTGAGATTCTGCCCGATCCTTCGATCAGTTCGAGTCGGCGTTCCAGGACTTGGCCCAGGCCCGCAAATCGCATTCGTGTGCCCGGGCTGCTCTAGTCGTTGACGGCCCGCAGGACCGGCTTCGCGGTCAGCGCCCGCTGGAGTTCGGGCGAGGCGGCGATCGCCTCGCTCTGGACGGTGAAGGTGACCTGCTCACCGGGGACGAGCGTGATGAGGGCCTTGTCCACCACCGCGTCCGAGTCGAGGCGGTCGGCGAACAGGCACAGGTCGCGGAGCACGCTCTCGGCGTGGACGGTGACGGCGACGCCGCCGTCGATCGCGGCGACTTCGGTCGTGAACCGGGCCTTCGGCCAGTCCATGTCCTTGTCCTCCTTGGTGAACCAGGTTGCTCGCGGGAAGTCCTCGCGGCCGGTCATCAGGAATTCGCCGTCCTTCGGGATCGCGCCCGGCTCGAGTTCGAGCACGGCGGTGTCGCGCGGGTCGATCTCCATCTGCACGAGCGCCCGGCCGATGATGCGGCCCTCGGCGTTGCACTTCCAGAAGCCGATCACGCCCGCCCAGGTCTCGGCGGAGTCGTTGACCACCACCATGTTCAGGCCGTCGCCCTCGGGTTGGAAGGTCACGAGGCGCTCGGCGAAGACGTCGCGCAGCGCGTACCAGAGCGGCTTGAGCCGCTCCTCGCCGTCGATCGCGGCCCACGAGGTGACGGGCCAGCAGTCGTTGAGCTGCCACATGATCGCGCCGGAGCAGTAGGGCTGGAGCGAGCGGAAGTACTCGATGCCGAGCCGGATCGCGCGGGCCTGGTTGACCTGCGTGAAATACAGCCAGTCATCGAAATCGCGCACGGGCGGCAGGTGGGCGTCGAGGCCGCGCTGGAGCTTCTCCTGGCCGCTCGCGGCCTTCTGGTGCCACAGCATCGCCGGGCTCGCGGCTTCGAGCGGTTCGTCGCTGACCATGCGCCGCACCGTGGCCCAGGTGGGCGGGGCCTGGTAGCCGAACTCGGCGACGAACCGCGGCTTCCAGTCGCGGTAGCGGGTGTAGTCGAGGTCGTTCCAGACGTCCCAGATGTGGACGGACGCGTGCGCCTGCTCGTTCGGGTGCAGTTCGCGTGTGCCGGAATAGGGGCTGCCGGGCCAGTACGGTCGGGTGCCGTCCACTTCGGCCACGAGCTTCGGAAGCAGGTCGTGGTAGTAGCCCGCGCCCCAGGTGCGCTCGCCGAGGTCGCCCTGCCAGTCCCAGTCGTGCCAGCCCCAGAGGTTCTCGTTGTTGCCGGTCCAGGTGACCAGGCTCGGGTGCGGTGCGAGGCGGACCAGGTTGTCCCGCGCCTCTTCCTCTACTTCGGACCAGAAAGGTTCCTCTTCGGGGTATGCGGCGCACGCGAACAGGAAGTCCTGCATGACGAGGAGCCCGAGACGGTCGCACAGGGCGTAGAAGTCGTCCGACTCGTAGATCCCCCCGCCCCACACGCGGATGCAGTTGATGTTGGCCGCCGCCGCTTGGGAGAGCCGCCGCGCGTAGCGGTCCGCGCCGACCCGGGAGGGCAGGACGTCGTCGGGGATCCAGTTGGCGCCCTTGACCCAGATCGGCGCACCGTTGACCTTGAGCTGGTACGGCCGACCGTGCCCGTCGGGTTCAGTGTCCAGTTCGACGGTGCGGAATCCGATCCTCCAGCGCCAGGAGTCGAGCACGTCAGGCCGCGATACCAGGTCGACGCTGACCGCGTAGAGGCGCTGGCTCCCGTAGCCGCGCGGCCACCACAGCTCGGGGTCCTCGACTTCGAAGCGGATCTCGGCGGTGTCCGTCCCGGCGGGCACTCGGGCCACCTGCCCCCGGCCCTCGACCGTGCAGACGAGTTCCAGGTCCGTCTCGGCCGCTTTGTCAAGGCGCACTGCGAGGTCGAGGATGCCGCGGCCGTCGGCGACGTCGACCCGCGGGATCACCTCGGCGATCCTCGCGGTCTTCCAGCACTCCAGGCGCACCGGCCGCCAGATCCCGGCTCCCGCGAGGTTCGGACCCCAGTCCCAGCCGAAGTTGCAGGCGGCCTTGCGGATGAAGTTGCCGGGCTCGGGGTAGGCGTTCGGACGGTCGCCGAGCCGGTCGCGCTGGGCCTCGGCGTAGGTGTACGGCGCGGTGAAGTGCACCTCGAGTTCGTTGGCGCCCTGGCGGATGCGCTCGCGCACGTTGAAGCGGTAGCGGCGGTGCATGTTCGCGGTCTCGCCGATGACGGTGCCGTTGAGACTGATCCGGGCGACCGTGTCGAGCCCGTCGAAGACCAGGTCGATCCCGTCCCAGTCGCCCGCTTCATAGGCGAACGAGGTCCGGTAGGTCCAGTCGTGCCGGCCGACCCAGGCCAGGTCGCGCTCGGCCTCGTCCACGTACGGGTCGCCGGTGAGGCCTGCGGCCAGTAGGTCGGCGACCACTTCGCCTGGCACGGACGCCGGGATCGCGTCGACGGCCACCGGGGCCCCGGGGTCGCCGGTGACGGTCCAGCCTTCGTGCAGGGTTCGCTTGGCGCTCAAAGAGACTCCTATGCCTTGGTTAGCGAGCGATGGGCACGGCGCGGGACGCTCGCCCTAGAGCGTCCCGGTCCGAACGTACTCATGCCTTGATACCCGAAAGGGCGATGCCCATGATGCTGCACCGCTGCTTCATCAAGGGCATCGCGAGGGACCCCATGCTTCGAGATCACGGTGACGTTCACTCCGTTCGGGTAAGGGGTCCACCGGCGGGGCACAGCGCGGCTTACGGGACTCGTGGGACGACAGCGCTTAACCGAGTAAGTGACCCGAACCTATATCTCATCTCACACCCAGGCAATGACTTGACCGCACCGTGACCCAATTGAAATTATGGTTGTCGATATATCGAAGAAGCACGCTGAACCGGTTCGCCGAAACCGTGCGCTAGAGTCTTGGAACCGGCGCCTCGCCCTGATCCACAGGCCAGGCCCTAACGCGGGCCGTACCCGAAGCCACCTGAGAGGACCACCGATGACCAGGCGAGTCACCATCGCCGACATCGCCGCCGCGGCGGGAGTGTCGAAGGGCGCGGTCTCCTACGCCCTCAACGGGAGGCCCGGGGTCTCGGAGGCCACGCGGACCAAGATCCTCGCCATAGCCGCCGAGATGGGCTTCGTCCCCAACCGGGCCGCCCGCTCCCTCTCGGTCTCCTCCGCGCAGGCCGTGGGCATCGCGCTGCGCCGCTCCGCGCGCACCATCGGCATCGAGCCGTACTACATGGAGCTCATCAGCGGCATCGAGGCCACCCTCTCGGCCGGGTCCTTCGGCCTCACGCTCCAGATCGTGGGCACCGTCGAGGAGGAGCTGGAGGTCTACCGGCGCTGGTGGGCCGAGCGGCGCGTCGACGGCGTGCTGCTGTGCGACATCGGCACCAGCGACCGCCGCCTCGACTTCATCGCCGACCTCGGGCTTCCCGCCGTGGCCGTGGGCGGTCCGGTCGAGGGCGCGCGGGTCCCGGCGGTCTGGCACGACGACGTCGAGCCGTGCCGCGACATCCTCGAGTACCTGTACACCTTGGGCCACCGCCGCGTCGCCCGCGTCGCGGGCATCCCGGGCCTGCTCCACACCGCGATCCGCGACCAGGCGTACGCCGACACCGCGGCCGAACTCGACTTCGAAACCGTCACGACCATCCACAGCGACTACACCGGCGAGCAGGGCGCCCAGATCACCAGGCGGCTGCTCTCCTCGTCCAAGCGCCCCACCGCGATCGTCTACGACAACGACGTGATGGCCGTGGCCGGCCTCGGCGTCGCGCACGAGCTCGGCCTCGAAATCCCCGAGCAGCTGTCGGTCGTGGCCTGGGACGACTCGCCGCTGTGCCGCCTCACCCACCCGGCCCTCACCTCGCTGACCCGGGACATCCCGGCATACGGCTCCAAATGCGCCGAAGTCCTCCTGACGCTCATCGGCGAGAACAAAGTGAGCGAGCCGCCGAGCACCGAATCGCGAACTTTCTCGGTTCAGTGCAGGCCCGCGCAGCTCTCGCCGCGCGGCTCGACGGGGCTGGCCCAGGCCTGAGCCGCGGCCCGCGGCGGTCCTCGCAGTTCCGGCCCGCCCACGGACCAATCTCGCGGCACATCTTGAACCCCATCAATATTTATGGTTCTCTATGTTGAAGCGGTGATTAACCGATTCACCTCCCACCCGGATCTACAGATGGGATCGACATGGAAACCGGCTCACCCGACGCCGCCCCGGCACGGCGTCGACTGACACGCCGCCGCCGCATGCGCAAGTGGCTCATGGCAACCGCCGCCGCTCTGGCCGTCGCCTTCGCGGGGGTCTGGCAGCTGATCCCGGCGAGCGCGCAGCAGACCGGCGGATTCTCGATCGAGGGCACGCGGCTCATCGACGCCAACGGCAACCCGTTCATCATGCGCGGCTCCACCCACCCCGACGTCTGGTACCAGGGCGAGTTCGAGAGCTTCGGCGAGATCAGCGACCTCGGCGCCAACACCGTCCGCGTCGTCCTCGGCTCCGGCCAACGCAACTGGGGCACCACCAGCGGAGCGCGCGTGCAGCAGATCGTGGACGAATGCAAGGCCCAGCGCCTCATCTGCGTCCTCGAAGTCCACGACACCACCGGCTACGGCGAAGAGGCCGGCGCGGCCAGCCTCGACCAGGCCGTCACCTACTGGGAGGGCCTGTACTCCGTCTTGGAGGGCGAAGAGGCCTACGTGCTCATCAACATCGGGAACGAGCCGATCGGCAACACCAACCCCGCCCAGTGGACCCAGGCCACGGTGAACGCCGTCGACCGCATGCGCGACATCGGCTTCGAGCACACCCTGGTCGTGGACGCCCCGAACTGGGGCCAGGACTGGACCAACACCATGCGGGACAACGCCCCCGCGGTGGCGGCGGCCGACCCGCTCGGCAACACGCTGTTCTCGGTGCACATGTACCAGGTCTACAGCTCCCCGCAGACCGTCATCGACTACTTCGACGCGTTCGAGGCGATGAACCTGCCGCTCATCGTCGGCGAGTACGCCGACACCCACCAGGGCTCCACGGTCGCCTGGGAGACCATCCAGTCGGAGGCGCACGCGCGCGGCATCGGCTGGATCGGCTGGTCGTACTCGGGCAACAGCGATCCGATCCTCGACCAGGTGCTCAGCTTCGACCCGAACCAGATGACCACCTACGGCGAGCGGATCTTCGAGTCCACCTACGGCATCGGGAACACCGCCGAGCGCGCCTCGGTCTACGGCGACGACCCGGACCCGACCACGCCGACCTCGACCCCCAGCGACGATCCGACCACCGGCGGCCCCGCCGAGGGCGACTGCACCGCGAAGATCGCCGTGGTCAGCTCCTGGGGCGGCGGCTGGCAGGGGAACGTCACCGTCACCGCCGACCAGGGCGCCGTCGACGGCTGGCGGCTCACCTGGACGTGGGCCGGGGCCACCCGGATCACGAGCAGCTGGAACGCCGACCTGACGGCCTCCGGTGCGGGCGTGACCGCGCAGGACGTGGGCTGGAACGCCTCCGTCGCCAGCGGCCAGAGCCGCGAGGTCTTCGGCTTCATCGCGTCCAGTCCGACCGAGATGCCGGCCGTGACCTGCGAAGCGATCTGATCGGGCAATGAAAAAGCGGGCGGCGGACCTCTCGGTTCGCCGCCCGTCTCGTGTGCGTGCTAGCCGCGCTCCTTAACCGTTCTTGGTCGGGAGCTGGAACTTGGCGGGCCCGCCCTTAGGCATCTGGGAGCGGACGCCGCCCTTCTTGTTGCCGATGGGCTGGTGGCCGGTCTTCTCAGCCTTCTTGCCGCGGGCGAGCGCGCGGCGCTGCTCGCGGTTCAGCGGCTCCTCGGCGGTGCCTTCGGTTGCTTCTTCTGCGGCTTCTTGGGCCTTGGGAGCTTCGGCGGTCATACGCTTCCCCTTTTCGGGTAGAGAGTGAAGAGACGTGAGCGCGAAACGGAGTCTGACTCGACGTCTCGAGAACTTGGCACTCAGTCGTATTGGCGGCCTCATCGCAGGAGGCGGCCGAATCTCTTCTAAAAGATCATGCCGCCCACTCTAGCGGAGGCCCTGACGCGGCACAACAGCGTTTGCGAGTGGCGGCCGAGTGACTCTACCCTCATACGCATGACACAGCCCAGCCGTCGCAGCTCGCAGGCCGACCCGGCGCCCAGCCCGGCGAAGCTCGCGCGCGTGCGCACGGTCGCCCAGGACGCCATGCGCGGCGCCCGCTGGTGGACCCTCCTCGACCTCGAGCGGATCCTCCGCGCCGACACCGAGTTCTGGCGCGACCTGTGGGCCCCCTCCCTCGCGATCGCCGCCCACAAGGTCGGGCTCAGGAATGCGCGGTCGCGGCTCGACGAGGCGATCGACGCCGGGTTCCACCAGACCGACCTGTTCGAACCCGAGCTCTCGGCGGCGTTCGGCGCGGACCCGGACTGGCAGCGGGTGATCGAGCGCGCCCGCGCGAACGTTCCCGTGCCCGCGCTGCGGCTCACCGCCTGGCCCGAGCCCGGACCGGCCGCGCCGCTGCGCCTCGACCGCGCTGAGGCCCACCGCGTGCCGCAGCTGCTGCCGCGCCTCCCCCGGCCCGGCGAGGGCGCTTGGGAGACCGCCAAGACGCTCCTGGGGTGGACGGCCGGGCTGTGGCGGCACGCCAACGCCCGCATCAACGCCGGCGACGCCCTGGACGTGCTCGAACAGGTCGCGAACGGCGCGCGCTACTCCTGCGTCGAGTACTCGATCGTGCTCGCCCAAGGACTCAACGCGCTCCGCGTCCCGGCCCGCAGGGTCTGGCTGCGACGCGGGGACTACCACGACGGCATCGGGCAGGGCCACGCCGTGGCCGAGGCCTGGATCGACGACCTCGACCAGTGGGTGCTGCTCGACGGCCAGCACGGGGCGTACTGGGCCGATGAGCACGGCAAGCCGCTGAGCCTGCCCGAACTGCAAGCGCGCGGACACCCCGCGCGGCCGGTGCACGTCGGCGCGCGCGAGCTCATGAAGGACCCGGCCCTGTGGGCGGCGTACTTCGCGCACGCCTCGGTCTCCGGGATCGCCTGGGAGCCGAAGGGATTCGTGCCGGTCTTCCAGGACGGCCAGGTCCTCGCTACCGAGCGCCTCGTCCGCGACAGCGCCGACGCCTACCCGCGGCTCTCCGACCTCGCGATCGGCGTCACCGCGATCGGCGGCGCACCGGCGGTCGAGTTGAAACCCGTGCACCCGTATGCGGTCGCCGGGTCCTGGAACGGCGAGACCATCACTGTGCAAGGGCGGCAGCGGTTCGCGCGTGTACTCGACCGCGAGCCGGGCGAGCACCGGGCGGCGCTGGCCGCCGTGACCCCGTACGGGCCCTTGGCGTCCCGCGAACTTCGCTGGACCGCGAGCTGAGAGAACCGTGCTGAAATACGATGCGGTTTAATGTCTAGTATTCCGGTAGGAGTACTGTTATATTCGAGTCATGAAGCCCGCCAACGCTCTCGCACAGCGGCGCGAGGTAGACCAGATGCGCGTCGCCAGCGCCCTCTGTCGCTGACCCGATCCCGCCGGTCCTTGCCGCCCGCTCCCCCTGAGCGCCCCGGATCCACTTCCCTCTGAGCCGCAAAGGCTTTCGCACGGCACTGCCGATCCCGAATTCCCGCCGATACCGCAGGTCGGCGCCGCAGTCGCCGCGACAGGGCCGTCCGCACGCACGCGTCCGACCTATTGCTTCACGCCTTCATTCGTACTGCACACCACAAGGAGCACCATGTCCTCCACCCGTCGCACCGCCGTCTCCCGCCGCGCGATCCTCGCCGCCGCACCGGTCGCCGCCGCGGGCGCCGTCGGCGTCGCCGCTCCGGGCTCGGCCGGGCCCGCAGCTTCAGCTGCCGCACTGCGCTGGTTCGATACGACCGACGCCACGGTCACCGCCGCGCCCGCTCCGACGCAGGTCACCAACAGCCGCACCTGGGCCGTCGCCTGGCTCGCGGCCGCCCGCGCCGTCCGGCGGGTTCCCCACGGCGCCAACGCATCCCACTACCGCGAGGCCGCGCTCGCCACGGCGGTGCATCGTGCGCTGACTGTCATCACGCCCGCGCGGGCCACCGAACTCGATGCGGCCCTCGCCGAAGCGCTCGCCGCGATTCCGGATGGAAGCGCCAAGCGCAGGGGAGCCGCGGCAGGCGTCGCACGCGCCGACGCGCTGCTGACCGAGCGGGAGGGCGACGGCCTCGATCCGGCTTCGGTCAACGTCGCCTGGACGCCGCCCGCCGCCGCGCCCGGGGTCTGGCAGCCGACGCCGACGGCCTTCGGCCCCGGCCTGCAGGCGGGCACGCGCCACGCGGTGCCGTTCGCGCTCGACAGCGGGGAACAGTTCCGTCTGCCGGCGCCGCCCGCGCTCGGTTCGGCCGCGTACCGGGCCGATGTCGAAGAGGTCCGCGTGTACGGCGCTTTGCACAGCACCGTCCGGACCCAGGCGCAGACCGACACCGCGCAGTTCTGGCTCGGCAGCTCGTTCACGCTGTACACGCCGGTGCTGCGGGCCGCGCTGGAGCATCACCGGGGTTCGCTGCGCGAGCAGGTCGAGCTGGTGGCGCTGTTCCACGTCGCCTCGGTGGACACGCAGATCGCCACCTCGGACAGCAAGTACGCCCACGTGCTCTGGCGGCCGGTGACGGCGATCGCCGGGCCGTTGGACGACGGCGACCCGCAGACCGCGCAGGACCCGTCGTGGGCGCCCCTGCACACCACGCCGTCGCACCCGGACTACCCGAGCGGGCACAACACGTACTCCGGTTCCGCCGAGGAGGTGCTCACGCAGCTGGTCGGCGACGGGCCGGGCGCGGCGTTCACCATCCCGAGCCCGAGTGCGCCGGGCGTGACCCGCACGTACACGACCTGGCATCCGCTGACGACTGAGAACGTCGACGCGCGGGTCTGGTCGGGCATCCACTCCCGCACGGCCGACGTGGCGGGTGTGGAGCTGAGCCGGACGGTGGCCGCGCATGTGCTGAGCAGGTCGGACGACCTGCTCGAGTAAAGCCTCGGGGTCGAGGAGAACGAGCGCTCCGGCGGCATCGCGGATGCGGTCGGGGCGCTCGCACGCCCTTGATATTGACATTTGCCTATCTATTGACAGGCAAGCGCTCGCACGATAGATTTGCTGCACTTCCCTCGAAAACCATCAAGAAGCCGCACTTGGCGGCGCTCCCCAGAACAATGAACGGCGACCCATCGCTCGAGCATCGTTGGGAGCGCTCCATCCGTGCGACCCGTCTGGCCTCAGGCCTTGCGGCTTCGGCGAAGACCCCCGGCTCCCGGCTCGTCGGTGGGTCTTCGTCGTGGAGGAACACCCGCGCCGAGCGGGCGACGTCTAACGCAGCGCCTCGTCCAGGATGTAGCGCTCGGCGTCCAGCAGTCGCAGGTCCCGGGCTGGGCGGCGCAGGTGCCCCTTCTCGACGATCCGCTCGAACGCGGGATCGCCAGCCTGGGCCATCCGCCGGATGCCCTCGATGTGGTCCACGATCCGCTTGCGGATCACCTTGATGAAGCGCTGCCGGTCGCGGTCGGAGAGCCCGTACGCGTCGGCGAACATCCGCAGCCGCCGCGCCCGATCGGGCTTCTTCCAGCCCAACGTGATCGAGTCCCGGTCCGTGAAGATCGGCACCCAGGTCCAGGCCGCGTACGCGACGTCGTAGATCCGCGCGCCGGGGCTCGCCAGGTCGAAGTCGATGAGCGAGAGCGTCCCGTCCGGCCGCCACACCACGTTGTGCGGCGCGGCGTCGTGGTGGCAGATGACCTCGGTGTCGGGCGGCGGCGGCCCGAAGGACCGCCAAGTGGCCCCCTGCGGCGGCCGGAAGCCGTACTGCGCGTCGTGGAACATGCGCAGCATCTTCGCGACCGCGCTCATGGTCTCGTCGGTCGTCCAATGCGGTGCCAGCGGATACTTGCCCGGCTCGCCCTCGACGAACGAGAGCACCTCGCGGGCGTGCTCGTCGACGCCCAGCACCCGCGGCGCACCGGTGAAACCGGCGCCGTCGAGGTGCCGCAGCAGCGCGTGGACGGCGGGCGTCCATGGTCCCGTGTTCCGGCGGACCGTGTCGCCCAGCCGGACGACCGTGCTCGTGTTGCCGCCGATCAGCGGAATCTCGTCTTGGCTCACCGGTCCCCGCAGTGCCTGGCGTCTTGGTTGAGGGGTGTCAGGACTCGGCGCCGTCGACAATCGCGTCGACGAACGCTCCGACTTCGAACGGGGCCAGGTCGTCCGGCCCCTCCCCGAGTCCGACCAGCTTAACCGGTACCCCCAACTGCCGCTGAACCGCGATCACGATCCCGCCCTTGGCGCTGCCGTCGAGTTTGGTGAGCACGATGCCGGTGACGTCGCAGACCTCGCCGAAGACCTTCGCCTGCTGCAGCCCGTTCTGGCCGGTCGTGGCGTCGAGCACGAGCAGGGTCTCGGCCACCGGGCCCTGCTTCTCGACGACCCGCTTGACCTTCCCGAGCTCGTCCATCAGGCCGGCCTTGTTCTGGAGCCGCCCGGCGGTGTCGATCAGGACGACGTCGGCGCCCTCCTCGGCCCCGGCCTTCACGGCGTCGAACGCGACCGAGGCGGGGTCGGCGCCCGCGTCGCGGCGCACCACCTTCGCGCCCACCCGGGAGCCCCAGGTCTCCAGCTGCTCGGCGGCGGCGGCGCGGAACGTGTCCGCCGCGCCCATGAGCACGGTCTTGTCCTCGGCGATGAGCACGCGGGCCACGCGGCCGCAGGTCGTGGTCTTGCCGGAGCCGTTGACACCGACCATCAAGATCACGGCCGGGCCCTCGCCCGAAGGCGAGACGGTGGCGATCGAGCGGTCGAGTTCCGGCTCCAGGACGGCGGTGAGCTCGGCCTTCAGCAGGCGGCGCAGCTCTTCGGGATCGCGGGTGCCGAGGACCTTCACCCGCTCGCGCAGGCTCTCGACGACCGCGGTCGTGTCCGCGATGCCCACATCAGCGGTCAGCAGGGTCTCCTCGACCTCGTCCCACACGTCGTCGTCGAGCTTGTCGCTCGCCAGGAGCGCCAGCAGGCCCTTCCCCAGCGCGTTGTTCGAACGGGCCAGGCGCGAGCGCAGCCGCACCAGGCGGCCCTCGACGGGCTCGGGCACCTCGACGGCCGGAGCGGCCGGTTTCGCCGCCTCGGCTTTCGGCTCGGCCGCCTTCGGGGCCTCGACCTGCGGCTCTCCAGCGGGCGCCTCGACTTCCGCTGACTTCGAGCGCGACGCGCGGACGCCGAACGCGATGCCGGCAATCGCGGCGATCACGACGACGGCCGCGACCAGCCAGATCCACAGGTTGTCCACAGGTAAGTCCTCCACCAGAGCTTCAGTCGCACGGATGCGACACCGGGCAGTCGCACGCGTGCAACCACTGTACTGGCAGGCGCTCAGTCCTCTTCGCGGGAGAACTTCTGGCTGATGACCTGCGTGACACCCGCGCGCATCGTCACGCCGTACAGCGCGTCGCCGATCTCCATCGTGCGCTTCTGGTGGGTGATGATGAGCAGCTGCGAGTTCTCCTGCAGCCGCCGCAGGAGGTCCAGCAGGCGGCCGAGGTTCACGTCGTCGAGCGCCGCCTCCACCTCGTCCATCAGGTAGAACGGGCTGGGGCGGGCGCGGAAGATCGCGACCAGCAGCGCCAGCGCGGTCAGGGACCGCTCGCCGCCGGAGAGCAGCGAGAGCCGCTTGACCTTCTTGCCGGGCGGGCGGGCCTCGACCTCGACGCCGGTGTGCAGCAGGTCGTCCGGGTCGGTGAGCAGGATCCGGCCCTCGCCGCCGGGGAAGACGGTCTGGAAGACGTTCTCGAACTCGCGCGCGGTGTCCGCGAAGGCCTCGGCGAAGACCTGCTGGATGCGGTCGTCGACCTCCTTCACGACGGTGGTGAGGTCGGCGCGGGTCTTCTTGACGTCCTCGAGCTGCTCGTTGAGGAACTTGTAGCGCTCCTCGAGCGCGGCGAACTCCTCGAGCGCGAGCGGGTTGACCTTGCCGAGGAGCTTGAGTTCGCGTTCGCCGCGGGCGGCGCGCTTCTCCATCGTGGGGCGGTCGAACTCGTAGGGCTCCGGTTCGGGCTTGCCCTTCTCCAAGGCGGCGTTGACCTCTTCGGTGCTGGGCGGCACGAGCTGGTCCGGGCCGTACTCGGCCAGGAGGGTCTCGATGTCGACGCCGAACTCGGCCCCGGCCTTCTCCTCGAGCTGCTCGATGCGCAGGCGCTGCTCGGCCCGGGCCACCTCGTCGCGGTGCGCGGCGGAGGTGATGCGTTCGAGCTCGGCGGCCGTGGCGGCGGCGCGGGTGCGGAGATCGGCGAGGGCGGCTTCGCGGCGGGCCTGCTCGGAGGCGATGCGGTCGCGTTCGATCGCCGCCGCTTCGAGCGAATCGGTGATCTGGACGCCGGTGGTCTCTGCGGCCTCGGCCACGAGCGCGGCGACTTTGGCGCCGCGGGCGCGGGCGGCGCGCCGGGCCTCGGCGCGGGCGCGGGCGGCGCGTTCGGACTGGGCCTGGCGGGCGAGGGCGTCGGCGCGGCCCGCCAGAGCGGAGGCGCGTTCTTCGGCGGTGCGGACGGAGAGGCGGGTCTCCATCTCGTTCTGGCGGGCGGCGTCGAGGGCCCGGGAGAGGACGTCGCGCTCGTCGGTGGAGGGCTCCTCGATCGCGGGGAGCGATTCGAGTGCGTCAAGGCGAGCTTCGAGTTCGGTGAGTCCGGCGGTGTCGGTCTCGCGGGCGGCCTGGGCGCGGTCCTTGGCCTGCTGGAGGCGGGCGACCTCGGCTTCGGCGCTGCGGGCGGCGGCGCCGAGTTCGGCGAGGCGGCGGGCGACCACGCTGTGCGCGGCCTCGGCCTGGCGCTGCGCGGTGCGCACGGCCTCGGCGGCGGCCTCGGCTTCGGCGTGCGCCCCGCGGGCGGCCTCGTACTGCTCGCGCAGCTGGGAGGCCAGGGATTCAGAGCCGAGCTTGCGGTCGCGGGCCTCGTCGACGGCGGCCTGGATCTCGATATAGGACTGGGCTTTCGCGGAGCCGCCGAACGCGGTCGCGGCGCCGAGCACGTCGCCCGCGCGGGTGACGGCGGTGAGCTGCGGGTAGGCGTCCACGATGGCGCGGGCGGCGTCGAGGTCGTCGGCCACGACCATCCCCGCCAGCACGGCGCGGACGGTGGAGGCGAGTTCGGCCGGGGCCGAGACGGTGTCGGCGACGGCCTTGCATTCGCTCGGGATATCCACATGCGACCGGGCACCTGCCACCAGGAATCCGGCTTGGCCGCCGTCCTCGTCGCGAAGGAACTGCAGCGCTTCAGCGGCGCTGGCGGGATTCGCGACGGCGATGGCGTCGGCGAGGCGGCCCAGCGCGGCGGCGAGCACGGCCTCGTAGCCGGGTTCGACGGTGAGGAGCGCGGCGACGGACCCGAGGACGCCGGGCATGGCGTCGTCGCGGGCGAGGAGCGCGGCGGCGCCGTCCTTGCGGCGCAGGCCGACGGCGAGGGCCTCTTCGCGGGCGGCCCACTGCGAGGCCTCGCGGTCGGCCTCGCGCTCGGCGGCCTGGAGGCGGTCGGCTTCGGCCTTGGCGGCGGCGACGCGGGCCTTGGCTTCGGCGACGGCCTCGTCGAACTCGGTGTTCGACTCGACCGCTTCGTTCTCGGCCTCGGCTTCGGCGTGGGCCTCGGCGGCGGCTTCGGCGCGTTCGCGGGCCTCGGCGAGCGCGATGTTCGCGCGTTCGAGTTCCTCGGCGGCGGCGGCCGTGCGGGTCTGCAGGGAGTCCACGCGGCCGCGCAGGGTCGCAAGGGCTTCTCGGCGCTCGGCGGCGGCCTTCACGGCGGTGACGATGCGCTGCTCGGCTTCGGACAGCGCCGCCTCCGTCTCCTCGCGGGCCTCCACAGCGGACGAGAGGCGCTCGGAGTCCTCCGCGATGGACTCGCGCAGTTCGATCTCCTGCTCGCGGATGCGCTCGGCCTCGGTCTCGAGGACCTCGGGGTCGCGCCCGGCTCGGTCGTCCCCGGCGTCCTCTGAGAGGTAGCGGCGGCGCTCGGCGGCGAGCTGGGCGGTCGAGCGCAGGCGCTCGGCCACGGCTTGGAGGCGGTACCAGGTCTCCTGGAGGCGGGCGAGGCGCGGCTTGTCGGCGGCGTGCGCGGCCTCGACCTCGTTCACCTGGACGGTGAGGCGCTCGTGCTCGTCGGCGAGGACCTCCTTGCGCTCGCGCAGGGCCTCCTCGTCGGCGAGGTCCTTGGCGATGTTGCCGCGCAGCGAGGTGAGGTCGTCGGCGAGGAGGCGCAGGCGGGCCTCGCGCAGGTCCATCTGGATGGCCTGGGCGCGGCGGGCGAGCTCGGCCTGGCGGCCGAGGGGCTTGAGCTGGCGGCGCAGTTCGCCGGTGAGGTCGGCGAGGCGGTCGAGGTTGCCCTGCATGCCTTCGAGCTTGCGGAGGGCCTTCTCCTTGCGCTTGCGGTGCTTGAGGACGCCCGCGGCCTCTTCGATGAACGCGCGGCGGTCCTCGGGCCGGGCGTGCAGATAGGAGTCGAGCTTGCCCTGGCCGACGAGGACGTGCATCTCGCGGCCGATGCCGGCGTCGGAGAGCAGGTCCTGCACGTCGAGGAGGCGGCAGCGGTCCCCGTTGATCTCGTATTCGCCCTCGCCGGAGCGGAACATGCGGCGGGTGATCGAGACTTCGGAGTAGTCGATGGGGATCGCGCCGTCGGAGTTGTCGATCGTGAGGGTGACCTCGGCGCGGCCGAGCGCGGGGCGGCCGGTGGTGCCCGCGAAGATGACGTCCTCCATCTTGCCGCCGCGCAGGGACTTCGCGCCCTGCTCGCCGAGGACCCAGGCGATGGCGTCGACGACATTGGACTTCCCGGAGCCGTTCGGACCCACGACGCACGTGATCCCCGGTTCGAAACGCAGGGTCGTGGCCGAGGCGAAGGACTTGAAGCCCTTCAGCGTGAGGCTCTTCAGGTACAACGGTCGCTCCGGGCTGATGTGCGTCGGTTCGGGTGTGGGGACCGTCCCAGCCTACAAGGCCGCCGTCGCGGAGCGTGGTATATCAAAGGCCCCAAACAGGGCGAACCGGGGAGGGATCGGCAGGGGTTTCAGGAGGTCCGGCGGGCGTGACCGTGCCTGGACATGACAATGCGCGCCGGCTGTCCCGCAGCAGGCGCGCTGATGTTCCGTTGTCGCGAGACGAAACCTAAGTCAACGCGGGCTCTTGCAGCCGCATCAACTCCTCGACATGATCGTGCTCGATCTCGTCCTCGCGGGCCCGCAGCTCGGCAAGCTCGGACTCGAGGTTGCGTACTCGCGCGCGTAGCTGGACCACTTCTTCGAGCAGGCGCTTGTTGGGAGCCTGGCCGATGTGGCCGTAGAGGGCTTTCGCCATGGTTTCTCCTTGCGATCACGTCGACTGGTGGCGTTGGCGTACGCACCATGAAAACGTCGCATTTTGCTGAGTGAATTTTTTTAGCCGCTGGGGCCGATTGCCCCTAGCCGGACCAGTGGAGCACGGCTCGTGAACACTGGCCGTCTCCTGACATCATCCGCCTGATCGACGGTTCTCGTCAAGCTTTGCACATGCTTTGCCCACTGGATTCGACGGGGGTCACACCTGAGGGGGGTGCCTCACGCCCGAACGCGGCCCATCTGGTCCGTGCAAGGTCCGCGCGAACCTGGTAGGGTCCCGGAAAATCCGAACGAATTACACGTAACCCCACGTGACGAGGCCGTACCCCCATGCGAAGACTCCAGGGCGGACGCCACCGCGACCGCGCCGAGCACCGCCGCCGGATGCTCATGCTCATCCCGGCGATCTTCGGCCTCACAGCGGGCGCGACCTCACTGTGGGCACTCGGATCGCCACTCGACGGCCTCGCCGCCTCGGACGACGCCCCCACCACCGCCGTAGTCGGGACCACCCACGCGGAAGACCCCTCCACCCCCGAGACCCCCGTGCAGGAAGCGCCCGGCGAAGCCGGCATGCGCACGCAGGAGGCCGAGGAGGTCCCCACCACCGAGACGCCCGAGGCGACCACCGAAGCGCCGACCGAAGCCGACGACGGCGGATCGGGCGGCGGCGAGGACGAGGCCGAATCCAGTCCGCACGCCGACCTCGAAGCCGCCGTGGCCGACCTCGTGAGCGACGAACGCGCCGAAGCCGGTTGCGGCGATCTCGAACGCGACTCCCGCCTCGATGCGGCCGCCCGCCTCCACGCGGAGGACATGGCCGTCAACGACTACTTCGACCACACCTCGCAGGACGGCCGCGGCCCCACCGAACGGGCCGCCGAGCAGGGCTACGAAGGCGGCGTCGGCGAGAACATCGCCGCGGGATACCCGGACGCCGCCGCCGTGATGGAGGGCTGGATGAACTCCGAAGGGCACCGCGCCAACATCCTCAACTGCGATTACAGCGTGCTCGGCGTGGGCGTCGCCGACCGCGACGGCACCCTCTACTGGGTCCAGAATTTCGGGTAGAGACCCAGCATTATCGCAGGTGAACTGCGCTGGAACCTCTTACTGTCGTCCATCCGACTCAACGCTGGACTGAATGATTACCAACAGTCATGCTGGGATGGCCGCCCGTTGAGGCGCGCATCTGGGGAGGCGACCAAAAAACCTGAAGGACGAGGTGCCAACCGTGCGTGTCATGCTGTACGACCCGAATCAGGTCTTCTCCGCCAGCATTCGACCCCTGCTCCACCGACGCGGTGACATCCCAGTCGAGGCCAGGACCGCGAAAGCGCTCGTGGCGGCGGATGCGCAGATCGACTGCTGCCTGGTCGCACTCGAGGCGGTCTCCCGGAACCGGGTCCTGACCGACTGCAAGCGACCGCTCTTCCTCATCACCGACCGCGACGACGGCTCAGTCCTCCGCAAAGCCGTCTCGGTCTCGGCCGCGGGGATAGCCAACACCCACATCATGCCGGGCGACCTGCTCGACGCCATCGACCGCGGGCTCCTGAGTCCGCCCTACTACGATCCGCAGCTCCTGCGCGCGGCACTCCAGCCCGCGCCGCTCCTCGGCGAGCACGACGCACTCGAACTCGCGCACCACCTGACGCCGAGAGAGGACGACGTGCTGCGCCGCATCGTGCGGGGCGAGCCCACGGCCCAGATGGCCACGCAGATGGGCGTCTCGGTGTCGACCGTCCGCTCGCACGTCCAGAACGTGCTCGGCAAACTCGGCGTCAACTCGCGGCTCGCGGCCATCGCCTTCGCCATCAACTACGGGATCGACACCGTCAGGGAGAAGCACCCGCAGCTCAGCTGAGCCGCGGCGGCTCCGTCCTCCCGGAGGCCCATACTTGTACGGTGCCAGAACTTCCCGAAGTAGAGACCGTCCGCCGTGGGGTCGACCAGGCCTTCCGCGGCGGGCGCATCCAGGCCGTCGAGGTCTACAATCCGCGGACCGTGCGCCGCCACGCCCCCGGCATCGATGATTTCCGCCAGCACGTGCAAGGCCTCCAGATCACCGGCAGCGGGCGCCGCGGCAAGTTCATGTGGCTCGAACTCGACGACGGCAGGGCCCTCGTGTGTCACCTCGGCATGAGCGGCCAGTTCCTGGTGATCACGCACGAGCGCGAAGCGCACAAGCACCTGCGGGTCCGGCTGCGCTTCGCCGACGGGCGCGAACTGTGGTTCGTCGACCAGCGGACGTTCGGGTTCCTGGAACTGGCCGAGATGGACGGCCCGGTCCCGGCCACCTTGGCGCACATCGCCCCCGACGTGTTCGAGGACGAGTTCGACGCGGACGCCTGCGTCGAGAAGCTCCTGCGGCGGCGCATCGAGGTCAAGAAGGCCCTGCTCGACCAGGGCTGGATCAGCGGCGTGGGGAACATCTACGCCGACGAGGCGCTGTGGCGCGCCCGGCTGCGCGGCAGGAGGACCGGCGACTCGATCTCCAAGCGCAAGGCCAAGGAACTGATCGGCCATGTCAAGGACGTGCTCGCCGAGGCGCTCGACGCGGGAGGGACCTCGTTCGACAAGCTGTACGTCGACGCCAACGGCGAGAACGGGTACTTCGCCCGCGAACTCGCGGTCTACGGCCGCGCGGGCCAACCGTGCAAACGCTGCGGCACGGCGATCAAACGCGAAGTGATCGGCGACCGATCGGCCCACTACTGCCCGAAATGCCAGCGTTGAGCCACACTTTCGGGTGACACGACGGCCGCTGCCCCCGGGTCTTGTCATACCCCCGCGCCACGCTGGAGGCTACGTTCCCCTCTCGTGGCGGGTGGGGGTTTGTGGACGGGGGTTTCGACCGCAGCGCAAACGCGGGGGGCGGAACCGAAAACCGGTTCCGCCCCCCGCGAATACGTTCTGCTTAGCGCTGCTTCACGCCGAGGCGTTCTGACAGCACCTGCCAGGCCAGCTGAGCGGCGATCTGCTCGGCGTCCTTCTTGGAACCGCCGGAGCCCTCGCCGAACTCCTCGCCCGCCACGACCGCCCAGGCCGTGAACTGCTTGGCGTGGTCGGGACCTGACTCGCTGATCCGGTACTCGGGCACGCCGAGTCCGGAGTCGGCCGTCAGCTCCTGGAGGCTGGTCTTCCAGTCCAGGGCGGCGCCCTGACCGGCCGCGGCCTCCATGAGCGGATCGAAGAACCGGTGCACCACGACCTTGGCGGTCTCCACGCCGTACTGCAGGTAGACGGCGCCGAGCAGCGCCTCCACCGCATCGGCGAGGATCGAGTTCTTGCCGCGCCCGCCCGAGGTCTCCTCGCCCTTGCCGAGCAGGAGGTGCGGGCCGATGCCGCCCGCGCCCATGCGACGCGCCACTCCGGCCAGCGCCTTCATGTTCACCACGGACGCGCGCAGGCGCGCGAGCTGCCCTTCGGGCAGGTCGGGGTGATCCTGGTAGAGCGCGGTGGTGACCACCAGGCTGAGCACGGAGTCCCCGAGGAACTCCAGGCGCTCATTGGTGGGCAGGCCGCCGTGCTCGTAGGCGTAGGACCGGTGTGTCAGGGCGAGACGCAGCAGTTCGGGGTCGATATCTCGGACCCCGAACACCGCTTCGAAATGTTGTACTGCCTTGTCGCCCATGTGCGGGAGGACTTTAGGCCTCGAGGACCTGACGGCCCCTGTACGTGCCGCAGGTCTCGCAGACCTGGTGGCCGCGCTTCTTGGCGTGGCACTGCGGGCACTCGATCAACTGGATCGGGGCAGCTTTCCACTGCGACCGACGGTGTCGGGTGTTGCTGCGCGACATACGACGCTTCGGAACAGCCACTTCAGAACTCCATACCTATACGCTTACGCTGTGCTATTTCGATTCGCCGTCATTGTCGGCGAGTCGAAGCTTCTCCAAGCCCGCCCAACGGGGGTCCACGGTCTCGTGAACGTGGTCGTCGGGCAGTTCGTCCCAGGGCACGCCGCATTCGGCGCACAATCCCGGGCAGTCAGGTCGGCACAGCGGGGTGACTGGCATCGCCAGCACCAGCGCGTCCCGGACCGCGGGCTCCAGATCGAGCAGATCCCCCTCGAGCCGCATGATCTCGTCGGCTTCTGTGGTCGCTTCGGTGACGGAGCCTTCATAAGCGTACAGCTCCTGCACCTGGACGCTGAGAGCGTCCTGCACCGGTGCGAGGCACCTCGCACACTCGCCTTCCGCGACCGCCTCGACCTGGCCGGTGGCGAGCACGCCTTCGCTGACGCCGGTGAGGTGGATGTCGAGGTCGAGGACCGCACCCTTGGGGACCGCGTACACCGCTTCGAGGCCGTAGGCCTCGGGTGCGGGGATCTCGCGCGCGACGTGCATCGTCGTGCCCGCGCCGCGCAGCTCCGCGGTGTCGAACACCAGCGGCGCGGCGGGATCCAGAGCGGTCTTCGTCATGGGTGTTCTGCGGTCCTTCGATAGGGAGGTGCGCCTCGATCGAGGCCGACCGGTAATGCTACATCAACGGCGGCAGCGGCCCCAACCCAGGTTGCGGGCACCGTGACTCGCGCTTAGGCGGCCATTGCGGGCACGAGTGCGGCGGAAGAACCGAGTGATCTCGCCGACACACGACCGGCGGAAGGGGCGTTCTTGTCTGACCCGGGCGCGAGACTTGGCGCCGACGGGACCTACCCACCCTGGGCGGGTAGGTGGGCGCGCCCGCCCTCGCACCGGAACCCGCGCCACCGCGTCTTGCTTGCCGGGGGTGCGGGGATCCACGCCGCCTCGCACTCATACGGATCCGCGCTGCCTCACCCTGCTTGCAGGCGCGCGGGAGCGCCGGCCGTGGCCGGTCGGCGCCTGCGCTAGAGCTGCGGGAGCGGCTTCTCTTCTTCGACGGGTTCCTGCGGCGAGGGCGCGAACGTGCCGATCTCCCGGAGGGTGTGCATCTTGTCGCGGCCGCGCTCCACGCCCGAGAGGGCGCGGTGCAGGAACTGCTCGAAGTTGGCGAGCGTCGTGTCGACGTACTCGTCGACCTCGTCGCGCAGCCGCTGCGCCTCGCCGCGGGCCTCCGCGATGATGCGGTTGCCCTCGTGCTCTGCGGAGACGGTGATCTCGTGGCGGGAGACGAGCCGCGCGTGCTCGGTCTCGCCTTCGGTGATGATCCGCTCGGCCTCGCGTTCGCCGGCGTCGATGATCTTGTCGCGCTCTTGGAGCATGGCCTCGGCGCGACGCAGGTCGCCGGGGAGTTCGTTCTGGAGCTCTTCGAGCATGGCGATCATCTCGGCCCGGTCCACTTTGCAGGCCCGGGACATGGGCACGGCCTTGGCCTGCTCCACGTAGGCGATGATCTCTTCGATCCGGTCGAGCGCACCCACCGATTTGCTCCCGTCGATGTCAGTCATGGGGACATTGTCCCGGATGAGGGTGTGAAACGTGGCTAATCCTGCCCCAAACGCTCGATCAGTCGCGATTGGACGATTTCAGGCGCGTAGGGCGAGATGTCGCCGCCCCATTTCGCCACGTCCTTGACCATCGAGGACGACAGGAAGGAGTACAGGGGGTTGGTCGGAATAAAGACCGTCTCGATGCCTCGCAACCCGTAGTTCATTTGGGCCATCTGCAGTTCGTAGTCGAAGTCCGAGACCGCGCGGACGCCTTTGACGAGTACACCGGCGCCGTGCTTCTGGCAGAAGTCGACGACGAGCCCCCGGAAGGACGCCACTCGTATGTTGGGGATGTCCGTGGTGGTCTCGCGGAGGAGTTCCACCCGCTCCTCGACGCTGAAGAGAGCGTTCTTGGAGGCGTTGTGGAAGACCGCGACCCAGACCTCATCGTACAGCTGGGCGGCGCGTCCGAAGATGTCGAGATGACCGTAGGTCACCGGATCGAATGAACCGGGGCACACGGCGATGCGAGCTTCAGGTTTCACAGGGCGTGACCGTAGCAAAGGGCCGTGGTGCCGTAGCGCCGGACGCGGTCTTCTGCGATCTTGTCCGGCCACGGGACGGAGGCGTCCTTGCCGCCGCGTTCGACCACCACGTCGGCGTCCTCGGCGAGCCATCCGTTCGCGACCAGCGCTTCCAGTACATCGGCGATGGCGGCGTCGGTGACCGCGTAGGGCGGGTCGGCGAAGACGATGTCGAACGGCTCGGCCGGGCCGTTCTGGAGGGCCTTCTCGACAGGGGCGCAAATCACTTCCGCGCCCGTCACACCGAGATCGGCGATGTTGCGGCGCAAGAGCTTCGCGGTGAGCACGTGCGACTCGACGAAGAGCGCCGACGCGGCCCCGCGCGAGAGCGCTTCGAGGCCGACCGCGCCGGAGCCGGCGTAGAGGTCGGCGAAGCGCAGTCCGTCGAGGTCGCCGCCGGGCGCGAGCGAGTTGAACAGCGCTTCGCGGACGCGGTCGGAGGTGGGCCGGGTGCGGTCCCCCGGGGGCGTGGCGAGGCGGCGGCCCTTGAGGCTGCCGGCGATGATCCTAGTCATTTGCCACAACAATAATCCGGCGCGGCGCGAGCCGCAGTGGAGGCGCAGTCGCGCCGAGGAGCGAGGCGGGCGCCCCGCAGGCGTCCGCGGAAGTCGCCTTGGAACGGTGCGGCCCGATGCGGCACGTGTCGGCCCCGAGCCGCGGCGAAGGCGCCCGGCCCCTCCCGAGTCGCTCCCGGTCAGCCCTTCTCCAGGAACTCACCGCGGTCGGCCGCGAGGTCGTCGACGAGCACGGCCAGGCCCGGCTCGCCTTTGAGCTCAGGGTCTGCCCCGATCAGCTCGGTCGCTTCGGCGCGGGCCGCCTCGATGATGTCGGCGTCCTTCAACAGCGACAAGAGTTTCACGTGCGACTTCATGCCGGACTGGGCCGCGCCGAGCACGTCGCCTTCGCGCCGCTGCTCCAGGTCGAGTTCGGCCAGCGCGAACCCGTCGGTGGTCGACGCGACCGCGTCGAGGCGCTCGCGTGAGGAGGAGCCTTCGGCGGCTTCGCTCACGAGCAGGCACAGGCCCGGGTGGGAGCCTCGGCCGACGCGGCCGCGGAGCTGGTGGAGCTGGGAGATGCCGAAGCGTTCGGCGTCGAGCACGACCATGGCGGTGGCGTTGGGCACGTTGACGCCCACTTCGATGACGGTGGTCGCCACGAGCACGTCGATCTCGCCCACGGCGTAGCCGCGCATGACGCGGTCCTTCTCGTCCGCGTCGAGGCGGCCGTGCAGGAGGCCGAGCCGCAGGCCGCTGAGGGCGCTGCCGCGGAGCTGCTCGATCACGTCGACCACGGCGAGCGGCGGGCGCTTGTCGCCGTCGGTTTCGGCGAAGGCCGCGGCCTCGTCGCCGCCGTTGGTCTTCTGGTCGGTTTCACCCACGCGGGGGCACACGACATAGGCCTGGCGTCCGGCGGCGACCTCTTCGCGGACGCGGTTCCAGGTGCGGGCCATCCAGCGCTGGTCGGTGTAGGGCACGACGTGCGTGGCGATGGGGGTGCGGCCGGCCGGGAGCTCGGTGAGTCGGCTGGTCTCGAGGTCGCCGTAGACGGTCATGGCGACGGTGCGCGGGATCGGGGTGGCGGTCATGACGAGGGTGTGCGGCGGCCGGTCGGCCTTGGCGCGCAAGGCGTCGCGCTGCTCGACGCCGAACCGGTGCTGCTCGTCGACGACGACGAAGCCGAGATCGGCGAAGTCGACGCCGTCGTAGAGGAGCGCGTGCGTGCCGACGACGATCCCGGCCGTGTTGGTCTTCACCTCGTCGAGCACGGTGCGGCGCTGCGCCGCCGTGGCCGAGCCGGTGAGGAGCGCGACGCGGGTGGCCTCGGGCGGTGCGCCGAGCTCGCCCCCTCGGGCGAGGTCGCCGAGCATCTCGACGATGGACCGGTGATGTTGGGCCGCAAGGACCTCGGTAGGTGCGAGAAGGGCGGCCTGGCCGCCGTGGGCGACCACTTGGAGCATGGCGCGCAGCGCGACCAGGGTCTTGCCGGAGCCGACGTCGCCTTGGAGGAGCCGGTGCATCGGGTGCTCCCCCGCGAGTTCGTCCGCGATCTCGTCGCCGACCCGCCGCTGGCCCTCGGTGAGCGCGAACGGGAGACGGGAGTCGAAGGCCTCGGGAAGCACGCCGCCGCGCGGGTAGGCGGTGGCGGCCTCACCCGCGGCCTCGGCTTTGCGGCGCACGAGGACGGCCTGGAGGACGAGGGCCTCCTGCCATTTGAGGCGTCTCCTGGCCGCGCCGAGGGCCTCGTGGGAGTCGGGGCGGTGGACCTGGCGCAGCGCGGTTCCGTAGCCGAGGAGGCTCAGCCTTTCGCGCAGCGAGCGCGGCAGCGGGTCGGGCGGGTCCGGGACCATGTCGAGGACCGTGTGGATGGCCTTGGCGATGTTCCAGGTCGGGATCTCGGCGGTGGCGGGGTAGACGGGGATGAGCGTCCCGGCGAACTCTTCGATCGCGCTCGCCGCACTGTCGGCGGGCCCGGTGACGGCGTCCTCGGCGAGGAGCTGGTACTGCGGCGAGTTGAGCTGGAGGCGGCCGCGGAACTGGGCGACCTTGCCCGCGAACAGGCCCCAGCGTCCGGCGACGAGTTCCTTCGCCCGCCAGGCCTGGTTGAAGAACGTGAGGGTGAGCGTGCGCCCGGCCTCGTCGGCGACGATCACTTCGAGGAGGTCGCGGGGTTTGCCGCCCGGCCTCCCGCCGCGTCCGCGTCCTTTGGGGACGAACGACTTCGGGATGGCGGCGCGCACCTGCGCGGCGACCGTGACCTCCTCTCCGATCTCGAGCGCGCCGAGGTCCGTGCGCTCGCCGCGCTGGGCGTAGCGGAACGGGTAGTGCCCGAGGAGGTCGCCCACGGTGTCGAGGCCCAGTCCCTCGCTGAGGGCCTCCGACGTCTTCTTGCCCAGGACTTCTCGCAGCCGGGTGTCCAGCCCAATGGTCATTCGGCTCCTAGCAGCAGCAGCGGTTCGTCGTCTCCGGCGGGCAGCTGCTGGATCTCCACGAGCGGCCACGCCTCACGCACATGATCGCTCAAGGCTGTGACAATCCCGGCGTTCGAACCGGCACCGGGCAGGACGGTGAGGAGTTCCGCTCCGGTCGAGCAGAGCCGGTCGGCCAGTTCGCGGGCCGCTTCGTGCGCGGTGTCGAACACGCCGAAGTCCGCCTCGCCGACGACGACCGCGATGCCCTCGGTCCCGGAGCGGAGCTCGCCGGTGCGGCAGGCCTTGATCGCCTCGGCCATGGCCGCGACGTCGTCGTCGAACTGCCGCTCGGGATCGTGGACGGCGACGGCCGCGACCGCCTGCACGAGGGTGCCGGTGGCGAGCACGGTCGCCCGGTGCCCTTCGCTCCGAACGGATTCGACGGCGCGGTGCGCGGCGCGCTCGGCGTCCGGGCGGTCGGCGAGCACGACCGCGCTGCCGATGCCGTCGGCGAGGGCCACGGCGAGCTCGGCGCCGACGGTGGCGGCGGTCGCGGTGCGGCAGCCTTCGCCCGCGAGGAATTCGCGCATCCGCGTGGCGGCGGTGACGACGACGAGGGCCCTGGCCGGCGCCTCGGCCTCCGGGACCGGTCGGCGCGCGGGCGCGGCGTGCATGCGGGCGCTCGTGTGGCCCCCGAGGGTGTCGTCGAAGCGGGTCACGGAGATGCGGTGCACGCGGCCGCGTTCGATCCCGGCCTCGATCGCCGCGCCGATGTCGTTGACGTGCACGTGGACGTTGAACGTGGTGACGTCCTTGGCGGCGCGCGAGCCGATGATGACCACCGAGTCGCCGAGCGCGGTGAGGCTGTGCCGCAGGTCGGCGGCCGCCGCCGCGTTCGCTTCCAGGAGGTACTGGACCTCGTAGCCGTAGACCTCGGAGCCGGTCTCGCGCGGCACCTCTTCGACCTCGGAGACGGCCCGCACGCGGTGGCGTTCGAGGAGGTCGAGCGCGCCGGTCGAGACCGAGCCGGTGAGGGTCTCGACGAGCGCTTCGAGGATCACGGTGAGCGCGAGGCCCCCCGCGTCCACCACCCCGGCGCGGGCGAGTGCCGGCAGCTGGCCGGGCGTGGCCGCGACGGCCTCCGCGGCCGCCTCGGCGGCGGCGCGGGCGGCGGAGACGAGTCCGAACGGGGCGGCCTTCCCTGCGGCGGAGGCGGCGGCCTCGGCGACGGTGAGGATCGTGCCGGCGGTGGGCACGGCGACGGCGGCGGTCGCGGCGTCAGTCGCGGAGCGCAGTCCGGCGGCGAAGCCCTTCGCGTCGATCTCGTCGCTGTTCCAGACGTCGGCGAGGCCGCGCAGCATCTGCGCGAGGATCACGCCGGAGTTGCCGCGGGCCGAGAGCAGGGCGCGCCCGGCGGCCTCGTCGAGGAGCGCTTCGAGGCGGAGCCCGGGCGTGGCGCCCTGGAAGGCCGCCTGGAGCGTCGCGACCATGTTCGTCGCCGTGTCGGAGTCGGCCACGGGGAACACGTTGAGCTCGTCGACGCCGCGCCGGTGGCGGGTCAACGTGTCGATGCCGCGCGCCGCCCACTCGCGCATGATGTCGGCGTCGAGGACCTGGCGTCCGGTTTCAGGGATTTCGGCCACGGGCCATGAGAATACGCCCCCGCGGCGTCCAGCGGTAGCGCAAGTGGCCGAGCCGCGCGGGAAACGAAACGGCCCGCACGTGTTCACGTGCGGGCCGGTCGATGCCTATGCGCTGGTCACGAACCGAAGCTGAGGCTCTTTCGGGCCGCATCGAGCGCTTCGACCTGGTCGGCGGTGGCCGAGCCGACGAAGCCCACGTAGCCGTCGCCGTTCTCGATGACCGCGGTCATCACGGTCATCTCGCCGACGGTGAAGGTGTTGAACATGGCTTCGCGGGCGTCGACCCGGTACGGAGCGGCCACAGGGTTCACCGGGGCGCCACCGGCCCAGGTCGCGGCCAGCGCCTGAAGATTGGTGCCCAGGTCGTTGTAGGAGACGTCCTCGCCCGCGCCGATTGCGGCCGGGTCGAGCGCACCGATGAAGACCGTCGGTCCGGCGTCGCCGAGGACGAGTCCGGTCGCCGCGGTGAAGCCGCCGGGCGGATTCTCCGCCGCTGCCGAGTTCGGAGGAGCGAGGATGCTGATACCGGAGGCGTCGGCGAACACCGAGACTCCCGTGGGCTCCTCTGCGGCACCGCTGGAGATGGTGCCGGTCGGGTCGCCTCCGCCCCCGTCGCCGTCAAGCGGGTTGAAGAGGATGAAGCCGCCGACGCCGAGGGCCAGCGCGACGACGACGATGCCGGCGACGATGAGCCACATCGGGCCCTTGCCGCCCTTCTTCTTGTTCTTGCGCTGGATCGTGTCAGGGGCGCCCCACGGCTGGGCGCCGCCGCCCGAGACCGGGACGAGCTGGCCGCCCTGGGGTCCGAACTGGCCGCCGCCGAACGGCGGCTGGCCGACCGGGGACGACACGGGCATGCCCGAGACCGGCATTCCGGACGCGGGGATCGAGGACACGGGCGGCATCCCGGAGACCGGCATGCCCGAGACCGGGTACCCGCCGGAGGGCCCGAACGGGTCCGAGACCGACTGGGGCGGCGGGGACGCCTGGAAGGGCTGCTGGGCCTGCGGGGGCATGCCCTGGAAGTTCTGCTGCGGCGGCGCGTCGAACGGGGAGACGGGGACACCCGGGGGCGGGCCGAACTGCTGCGGCGAGGGCTGGCCGGGGCCGCCGACGTACTTGACGGTCCCGTCCTCTTCGACCGGGCGGCCCTGCTGGCCTGACTGCGCCATGCGCTGGCTTTCCGGCGACCACGGCGCGTCCTCCTGAGGAGGCTGCTCGTTCGGGCGGTACACCGGGGGCTGTTGCTGCGGCGGCTGCCAGCCGTCGGCAGGCTGCTGCGGGGTGTGGCTCATGTTCGACTCACCAAAGAAGATATGGGCATCGGCACATCATGTGTATGCGGCCAGCCTACGGGATCTGAACCCATCCTAGAGTCACCAACGGTAGCCGACCGCGGCAGCCGCCACAGCACAGAGCCGCCGCGGAGCGTCCTGGGAGGACCGACGAACCGGCGCGATACGGGCCTGGGTCCGATTGCGGCACAGGCGTTCCGCCCAGGTGGGACCGGACCCGGCCCCGGGTCGGCCCGGCTGCCGGGGACGAAGCCCCGGCGGCTGTGGCGCAGGTCCCGCCACCTGGATGGTCGGCGGTCCGCCGGGTCCGTTAGAATTACCGGGTTGCCCGCCGTCGGGGTGGGCCGAATGAACGTCAATGCAGGAGTTTTGGATTATGTCGAGCGTGTGTGAAGTCTGCGCCAAGCGCCCGGGCTTCGGCAACAACGTCCCGTGGTCCCACAAGAAGACCCGTCGTCGTTGGAACCCGAACCTGCAGACCATCCGCATCGCGACTGGCTCCGGTGACAACAAGCGCCGCGCCAAGGTCTGCACCTCGTGCATCAAGGCCGGCAAGGTCACCCGCTAAGGGCTGACGCCGCGAAGTCTTACGCCGCCGGGGCTGTGCCCCGGCGGCGCTTTGTCGTGCCCGGAGGACCGCTAGTCCTTCGCGAAGTGGTCCCAGCCCGTCGGGCCGGTCCAGCGGTGGCCGTCGACGGTGACGCCGGCGCCTTCGCTGACCGTGCCGATGCGGCGCCAGCCTTCGGGGAGGAGCACGTCGGGCGGGAAGACGGCCGCGAGCGCGTGGTCTTCGCCGCCGGTGAGGAGCCAGCCGCGGGCGTCGGCGCCGAGGGCTTCGGCGGCGTTGCGCATGGCCTCGGGAACGGGAAGGGCCGCGGTGTCGACGTCGATCGCGACGCCGGAGTCGTCGGCGATGTGTCCGACGTCGGCGAGGAGCCCGTCGGAGACGTCGATCATGGCGCGCGCGCCCATGAGGGCGGCGTCACGTCCGGCCGGGTACGGCGGTTGCGGCCTGCGGTAGGCGCCGACGAGGGCGCCCGGGGAGCGGAAGCCGCGCGAGAGCACGTTGAGGCCTCCGGCGGCCCAGCCGATCCGGCCGGCGAGCGCGAGCACGTCCCCGGGTTTCGCGCCGGAGCGCAGAACCGGGTCGCGGCCTTCGAGGTCGCCGAGGGCGGTCACGGTGACGGTGAGGAGTTCACCGCGAGTGGTGTCGCCGCCGATGACGGCCGCGCCGACGGCGGCGGCTTCGGCGGCGAGACCTGAGGCGAGGCCTTCGAGCCATTCGGCGGGGAGGTCCTGCGGTGCGGCGACGGCGGCGAGGAGCGCGGTGGGTCGGGCGCCCATGGCGGCGATGTCGGCGAGGTTGGCGGCGGCGGCCTTGTGGCCGACGTCGGCGGCGGAGCACCAGTCGCGGCGGAAGTGGTTGCCTTCGACGAGCATGTCGGTGCAGGCGACCACGCGCCCGTCGGGGGCGGTGACGACCGCGGCGTCGTCGCCGGGTCCGAGCACGACGGCGGGCGTGGTCGCGAAATGGCGCGTGAAGCGCTCGATGAGGCGGAACTCGCCGACCTCGGCGACGGTCTCACTCACGTGCGGATCATTCCTCGGGCATTTGAAGGTCGGTGGATCACTGGGTAATCTTCGCTCAACGGCGATCGCGATGCGGTCAGGCCCGCCCGTGTCGGGTTAGGCCCCACGATCCCTTTCTGCCCGTTCTCCGGAGGAGGCCTGTCACATGGTGCAGGCGTACATCTTGGTCCAGACCGAGGTCGGCATGGCCGATCACGTGGCCGAAGGCGTGTCGGCGATCGAGGGCGTGATCCGGGTCGACATCGTGACCGGTCCGTACGACGTGGTGGTGCTCACCGAGGCCGCCTCCGCCGACCATCTCCGGACGCTGGTGGTGAGTAAAGTCCAGCGGGTGCCGGGCATAACCCGCACGTTGACCTGTTCGATTCTCAACGACTGAGGAGCGCGGTCCTGGTGGGTTCCGAGAAGAAGTCGCGGCTTCCGGCGATCGTGGCGACCGCGGTTGCGGTGCCGGTCGCGGTGGTCGCTGGCGTGCTGGTGTTCAACGCGATCGCCCCCCGGGCCGAGGATCCTGCGCCGCAGGACCTGTCGCCGGTGTCGGTCGAGGTGCCCGCACTGAGCGAGGAGGACGCGGTGATCTGCCTCGCGCTCACGGCGACCGCGCCTGAGACCGCGGGCGGCCTCCAGGCGCGCCCGGTGTCGGGCGGCGAGGGCGGCGCGAGCGCGGCCGAGGCCGTCATGGCCTACGGCGATCCGGCGGTGCTGGCGACCTGCGGGGTCGAGCCGGTCGCGGTAGAGGACACGGCGCTGGTCTACAAGCTCAACGGGGTCTGCTGGTATTCGGACGAGGCGGGCGTGGAGTGGACGACGCTCGACCGGCAGGTGCCGGTGGCCGTGAACGTGCCGGAGTCCAATGAGCAGCCGGTGGACGTGCTGAACGATCTGTCGACGGTGATCGCGGCGAAGGTACCGGCGGCCGCGGAAGCGCCGACTGGTTGCGCGTGACCGCAGGAGACCGTCGCTCTGCTCCGGCGCGAAGCCTCGGGGTGATCGACCGCTCGTTCTTCGAGCGCGATTCGGTGCGGGTGGCCCCGGAGCTGCTGGGCTGCACCGTGACCGCGAACGGCGTCACCGTGCGGCTGACCGAAGTCGAGGCGTACCGCGAGGACGATCCGGCCTCGCATTCCTTTCGCGGGCAGACGAAGCGGACGGCGGTCATGTTCGGCCCGCCCGGGTTCCTGTACGTCTATTTCACCTACGGGATGCATTTCTGCGCGAACCTGGTGTGCGGCCCGGACGGTTCGGGGGCGGCGGTGCTGCTGCGGGCCGGTGAGGTCATGGACGGCCTCGAGGCGGCACGCGATCGGCGCGGCGCGAAGGTCCCGGACCGGGACCTGGCGCGCGGTCCGGCGCGGCTGGCGCAGGCGCTCGGCTGGGACCGCGAAGACGACGGCAGGGACATGATCGGCGCGGTGCGTCAAGGCGGCGGGACGGCGGCCGTGGCGGCCGGTCCGCGGACCGGCATCACGAAGGCGGCCGACACCGCTTGGCGGTTCTGGATCCCGGGCGACCGGTTCGTGTCGCCGTACAAGCGCCACCCGAAGGCGCCGCCGCCAGTGGGCTGATCTTTCCGCGGCCGTTCCCTTAATTCGGTGGTTCGGCGAAACCCAGATCGAGTCTCACGTTGAGATACGGCGAGCGCATCAAGGCCCTGAAGGATTCCAGCGCCTCCGCATCCTGATCCACTTCGGAATTGCGACCCTCGGCGTTCGGGGACGAGAAGTAGACGATCGCCTTCAGCCGCGGATAGTGCGCCATCTGCTCCATCGCGGCTTCGAACACCGTCTGCTGATGGCCTGGATGCTGGTCGTCGGTGAAGACGCCCCACTCGGCGAGCATCATCGGCTTCTGCGGATGCTGCTCGGCGACCCAGTGGTAGTAACCGGGCCAGCCGAATTCGGGGTGGGTCGTGTCCAGCAGCTCCCCGAAGTCGAACCGGCCGTCGTCCTTGAGGGCCTGGCCGTAGCCCGACAGCCCGATCCAGTCGACCACGTCGTCGCCGGGGTACAGCTCCTCGTGCCACGGCATCTCGACCCACTTGAGATAGCCCATGTAGTTCATGACCGACACCAGGTTGTCCACGCCGTTCGCGCGCAGGCGTTCGATGACGTAGCGGTACATGGCCGGGTAGTCGGAGGCCTCCATGCCCGAGCCGGGCTGCTGCACGACGTCGTTCTCGGGTTCATGGTGGACGGTGAAGAAGAACGGCTTGTCGAAGTTCGCATTGATGTGCGCGGCGAGCCGGTCGAGGTAGGCGTCCACCTCCGGGTCGCCTTCGGCGATCTCGGCCCACTTCGCCATCTGCGGCTTCCAGTTGATGAACAGGGTCCGCGGGTGCTCCGGATCCTCGGTCAGCCCGATCTGCTCGCTGGTCGGGAACAGCCGTTCGTCGGCTCGCTCATACGCGTGGTAGATCTGCTGCGTTCGCTCTACTGTGGCCTCGAAATCGAGGAAGGCGTCTTCCTTGTCCAGCGAGGTCTTCCCCCCGGCCGCGGCGCCGATCAGGGCCCCGCACTCGGGCACGAGCTTTTCGTCCGTGGAGCATTCGGACAGCGTGTCCTCGGCCTGGCCGGACTCCGGCCGCAGCGGCGGGCCGGAGGCGGGCGGGGTCGGCGACTGGCCGGCGCTGGGATACGGCGGGAGCGTCGGGCCGGAAGGCGCGTCCGGTGAGGGCGTGGTCGGGTCCGGACTCGGCGACACCGGGCTCACCGGCGGCACCTGCGAGATGGTGCGCAGGCTCGGTCCGGCGCCGAATGCGGTGCCCGCGAGCTCGAGGTACGCATCGCGGTCAGGGGAGGTCACCGCGAATCCGTAGCGGCCGGGCGCGTCGATCGCGCCCGTCACGTCGAAGACGACCTCTGTCGCGCCGGCGTCGACCTCAACCGCGTCCCACACGGTCCCGTACGGCGGAGCGGTGGCGGCCGTCAGCGAGCACAGGCAGCTCACCGGGTGGACGGAGACGACCTCGACGGTCATCCCCTCGCCATCGGGCGGGACGACGACGGGCAGGCGCAGCTCAGCCGTGTGATCGGGCCGGAGCGTGGCCTCGTCGACGAAGAACTGGAGGTGCGCGACGGCGATGCCGAGGTCGGCGGAGAAGCCGACGGGCAGCACCGAGGGCGACTGGGGCGCCGGGTTCGCGAACTCGGTGGCCGTGAAGGAGGCCGCGAGCGGCTCGTGGTCGAAGGTGCCGTTCCCGTCCTGCCAGGCCTCGCCGACGGTGTCGCCGAGGCGGTCCCCGCCCGCGCCGACCCCGTAGCCGATCACGAAGCCCGCCAACAGGAGCGGGAGCACCGCCAGGGCGGTCACGATGCCGCGGCCCGCCCGCAGGCTCTGGCGCGTGTCAGTGTCGCCCATCATTCACCCTCTTTCATCCAATGTGATCTTCGACGAATCGCCACAATCCTCCATATTAGCGACCGTAATGGTTTTTACTCGCTTCCTCCCGCAAACGCAACCTCCGCCGCGGCGCGGGCGCGCGTCGCGCCCGTCACCTCAAGGTCGCGTCGCTCGTTACTCAACCGAGATACCGAGAACGAGAAAGGCCTTCGCGTTGAGGACCCCTGCCGCCCGCACGCTCGCCGATTACGGCGTCATCGTCCGCCGTTCCTGGTGGCTCATCATCGGAACGGTGGCCGCGGCGCTGGCCGGCGGATTCGCCTACACCTCGCTGAGCGAGGAAGTCTACGAGTCCACCTCCTCGATCCTGGTACTGCCCACCGCGAGCGACACCGCCGTCGCGGGCGCCCGCACCGCCGGGCAGGTCAACCTCGACACCGAAGCCCAGCTCGTCAAGTCCACCGAGGTCGCCGCCGCCGCCGCCGAAGCGCTCGGCTCGGACGACCCCGACGGCCTCGTCTCGCGCGTGTCGGTCACCGTGCCGCCCAACACCGCCGTGCTCGAGATCGCCTACCGCGCCGGAGATCCCAAGGCCGCTCAGGCCGGGGCCATCGCGTTCAGTGAGGCCTATCTCGAGCACCGCCGCTCCGGGGCCACCGCATCGGTCGACAGCGCCATCGCCGGCGCCACCGCCGCGCTCAAGGGGGTCAAGGCCGATATCGCCGCCGCCGAGGACGAGCTGTCCCAGATGTACTCCGGCGAGAACGGCCGGTCCGCGATCGAATCCGAACTCGACGGGCTGCGGCAGGACGCCGAGGAGTTGGAGGCCCAGATCGCCGAACTCGACGCCCAGCTGGGCGCGATCTCCCCCGGCCGGGTCATCAACCAGGCCTCCGTGCCCGGAACCCCGGTCAGCCCGAACGCGATGTTCAACCTCGCCGCCGCGCTCGGCCTCGGCCTGCCGCTCGGCCTCATCCTCGCCTGGGCCCGTCACCGCCTGGCCCGCAAGGTCGCCTACCCGACCGACCTGGTCGAACGGTGCGAACTCGACGTGCTGGCCTCCGTGCCCCCGGCCGTGAAGTTCCAGCGCCGCGAGGTCTTCGGGGCCTACAGCCCCGGCGGCCGGGTCTTCTCCCAGCTTCGCAACGTGGTCGCCTCCCAGTTGACGCACCACCAGCGCGTCATCGTCGTCGCCGGCGTGGCCCCCGGGCCCGCCGCGAGCGTCGTCGCCGCGAACCTCGCCACCGCGATGGCCCGTGCGGGCGATCGCGTCACCGCCGTCGCCGCCAACCCGAGCACCACCGTGGGCCTGCCGGAGCTGTTCGGCACGGACTCGGTACCGGGTCTCGCGGACGTCTGGTCCGGCCGGGTCGACCTCGGCGTGGCCACGCACGCCGCGCCGAGGCAGCCGAGCCTCAGCGTGATCGGCCCCGGCGCCGCCGCCCGGGCCGCCGGCCCCACCAGCGAAGCGGCCGCCGAGACCTTCTCGAAGCTCGCCGAAGCCGGGCGGTTCGTGGTCGTCGACGCCCCGCCGCTGTCGTGCAGCGCGGACGCGCAGCTGCTCGCCGGGCACGCGGACGCGGTGATCCTCGCCGTCCAGTCCGGGCGCGACGCGATCGGCGAGACCGCCGCCGCCGCGCTGGCGATGCGGCAGATCGACACGCCGCTGCTCGGCGCGGTCCTGCTGCCGAGCGGGCTCGGGCCGATGAACACGGTCCCGCTGCCGACCGCGCGGCGGGAGGCTCCGGCGCCGGGCGAGGTCTCCCAGGACGAGACGCCCACGGACTCGCTCGAGCCCGTCGAGGACGGGGCGGTCGAGCGGAAGGCGCTGATGAACTCGCAGGAGGCTACGACGCAGGTGATGCCGGTCGTGCCCGCTGCGTTCCCTTCAGCTGAGTCGCGATGACGCTCCTCGCGGCCGCCCGCTCCGCCGGGCGCGGCCGGATCGACCCGGAAGCGCGCGGCGCGGGCGAAGGCGCCTCGCTCACCTGGCTGCTCGCGGGCTTCCCGCTGTGGTGGGCGCTCGGCATGGGGGTCCTCGTGATCCCGTTCGTCGCCGCCGTCGCAGCGGTGAAACTGGTGCGCCGCAGGTCGATCAGTGTCCCGCCCGCGTTCGGCTGGTGGCTGCTGTTCCTGCTCGCGGTCACCCTGAGCCTCGCGAACCTCGGCTTCGACCCGCCGGGCACCGTGCGCGAGACCTGGTTCTCGAGCCTGCCCGGAGCGACCTTCCGGTTCGGCTTCTACTGCTGCTGCACGCTCATCGCCCTGTGGGCGTTCAACCTCCTGGTGGAGGGAAAGCTCGAGCGGGACACGCTGATCCGCCTGCTCGCGTGGCTGTTCGCGGTCACCGTGGCGGGCGGGTTCCTCGGGACCTTCCTCGGCTCCTTCGAGTACACGTCCCCGGTCGAGGCGCTGCTGCCGAAGGCCGTGGCGAAGGACGGGTTCGTCCAGTCGCTCGTGCACCCGGCGGCCGCGCAGACCATGGACTTCCTCGGCTACGAGACGCCGCGCCCGGCCGCGCCCTGGGGCTATACCAACACGTGGGGCAACAACTTCGCGATCACCGCGGTCTGGTTCGTCGTCGCGGCGTTCTGCACCCCGCTGAGGACGAAGTGGCGGGTCGCGGCGTTCGTGCTGCTGGTCGCCTCGCTCGTGCCCGCCGTGTACTCGATGAACCGCGGCCTGTGGCTGGGCCTCGCCGCGATCGCGGTGTTCGCGGCGCTCCGGCTGCTCGTCTCCGGGCGGCCCGGCGGGATGCTCGCGCTCGGCGGCGCCGGTTGCGCCGCGGTGCTGCTGGTGGTCTTGACGCCATTGGGGACGGTGGTGCAGACCCGGCTCGACAACGGGCACTCCGACGAGGGCCGCGCGTTCTCCTCGGAACGCGCCGCCGAGCTCGTCATCGAGCACTCCCCCGTGATCGGCTTCGGGTCGACGCGGAAGACCCTCGGCTCGGGCGAGTCGATCGCCGTCGGCCCCACCCCCGAGTGCCCCCGCTGCGGCGGGCGCACGCTCGGCGGGAACGGCCAGCTCTGGCAGGTCATGTTCGCCCACGGCATCCTCGGGACGGTCACGTACCTCGGGTTCGCGCTCGCGGTCCTGTGGCGGTTCCGCCACGACCACACCGCGGTCGGCGTCGGGGGGAGCGCCGTCGTCGGCTTCTCGCTGATCACGATGTTCTACTACAACGCCCTCGTCACGCCCCTCCTGTTCACCCTGCTCAGCTACGTCCTCCTCGCCGCGGGCCGCCTGCCCGAGGTGTCACACCACGGCCCAGAGACGGAGAACCGATGAGCCGAGCCTTGAAGACCAGCGACGACCTGCGACGGCGCGCCACGTATCTCACGGAGGTGCTCGATCAGCTGTATCCCGGTGCGGCGCATGGCGACGCGCCGCGGCCGTACATCGTGGTGCCGGGTCGCCGCAAGCCGCGCGTGCTCATCCCGGCCGCCGACCGGAAGGTCGCCGCGGCCGCGCTCCACCGCTACGCCCGGCCCGCCGCGCGCGGCGCGCGCCTCAAGCGCGACGCCGCCGTGTGGGCGCTGCGCCTCGGCCTCGACCGGATGCTGCTGCCGCACCGGATCAAGGTCGGCGGCGCCGAAGGCATCGACGACCACCTCGCGGCCGTGCTCGGCCACGAAGTGCACTTGAGTATCCACATCGGACCGGCACGGGCGAACCGCAAGCCGGTGCTGCAGATCCTCGACGGGGACGCGGCCACGGTGGCGTTCGCCAAACTCGGCGTCAACCCGCTCACCCGCGAGCTGGTGGCGGCCGAGGCGAACGCCACGAGGCGACTCAGCGAGTTCTGCGACCTCAAGCTGCTGCGCGTGCCGCGGCTCCTGCACGCCGGGAACTGGAACGGGCACACCTTGATGGTGGCCTCTGCGCTCCCGTCCTGGGACGCCCCGGCCGACCTCGGGACCAACCGCCGCGTCGCCGCCATGCGCGAGCTCGCCGACGCCTGCGGCACCGTGCGCTCCCCGCTCGGCGAATCCGATTACGCCGCACGGCTGCGCACGCGTCTCAAGGACCTCACCGCCCACGGCGAGACGGACGCCGACACCCTCCAGACCGCGGGCGAGACCCTGCTCGACCGGTACGCGGGCACCGAGCTGACCTTCGGCGCGTGGCACGGCGACTGGTCGCCGTGGAACACCCGCGAGACCGAGTCCCTGGTGTACCTGTGGGACCTCGAGCGCTTCGAGACCGGCGTCCCCTACGGGTTCGACGCCGCGCACTACCGGCTCCAGGACCACATCGTCACGCGCGGGGCCGACCCGACCACGGCCGTGCTCGGCCTCGTCGCCGACGCCCCGGCCGTCCTGGCGCCCATGGGGATCGCGCCCGGCGAAGCCGAGCCGACCGCGCTGCTGTACCTCGTGGACCTCGCCGCCCGCTACATGGGCGACCAGGCCGAACGCGCGGGCGCGGCGCTCGGCGCCCTCGGCCGCTGGCTCCTGCCGACGCTGCTGCGCCACATCGCCCGCCAGCGCACCAATTCTGAAGCAGGGGGGCAGTCGTGACCCAGCGGACGCTCCGGGAACGCTTCCCGAGCCAGTTGAAGGCCGTCGTCGGGCACTCGTCCCGCACGTTCGGGCGCCTGACGGCCTCGTCCCGGATCCTGCCGGGGCTGCTGATCTGCGGCGGCCAGCGCTGCGGCACCACGTCGCTGTACCGGGCGCTGGCCCAGCATCCGGCGATCTTGAAGCCGGTGTTCCACAAGGGCGTGCACTACTTCGACACGGGCTACGACAAGGGCATGGCCTGGTACCGGGGGCATTTCCCGACGCAGGCGGCGGCGCGGCGGATCGCCGACCACACCGGCCTCGCGCCGATCGGCTTCGAGTCGAGCCCGTACTACCTGTACCACCCGCTGGCGGCGGCGCGCTTCGCGCGGGACCTGCCGGGGGTCAAGGTGATCGTGCTGGTGCGCGACCCGGTGGAGCGGGCGTGGTCGCACCACGCGCACGAGGTGGCGCGCGGATTCGAGCCGATCGCGGACTTCGAGGAGGCTATTGCGGCCGAGGAGACGCGGCTCGACGGCGTGGAGGAGCGGCTGCGGGCCGATCCTTCGCTCTACAGCTTCGACCACCAGCACCACGCGTACACGGCGCGGGGGCGGTACACGGACTACCTCGAGCCGCTCGCGGAGCAGGTGGGCCGGGACCGGGTGCTGGTGATCGACTCCGGGGAGTTCTTCTCCAGACCGGAGGACGCCTTCGAGCGGGTGCTGCGGTTCCTGGGCCTGCCCTGGGTCACCGAGTTCGCCTTCGCGCGGCACAACGCGCGCGGGCGTCCCTCCCCGATGTCCGCGGCGCTGCGGGAGCAGTTGACGGCGCATTACGGGCCTTACGACGAGCGGCTCGCGGACTGGCTCGGGAGCGTGCCGAGTTGGCGGCGGTAGCGGCCGCTCTCACCGCGGAGGAGGCCGGGCGCGAGGAGCTGCGCGGCACCGCCCGCGGCGGGCTGGTCAATCTCGTGGGCGCGGCGGTCTCCGGGCTCGGGGGCCTGGCGGTCACGTGGCTGGCGGCGGTGGCGCTCTCGCCGGCCGAGGCGGGCGCGTTCTTCGCGGCGACCTCGGTGTTCCTGCTGGCGGGCGCGATCGCCCGCCTCGGGACGCCCACGGGGCTCGTGTACTGGGTGGCGCGGCTGCATCAGAACGGGCGCGACGGCGCGGTCGGGTCGGTGCTGAAGCTCGGGCTGTGGCCCGCGGCGATCGTGTCGATGGCGACGGCGTTCGGGATGCTGCTGGCGGCGCCGATGTTCCAGAGCCCGGATCTGGTGCGGCTCATCGCGGTGTTCCTGCCCGCGTCGGTCGCGATGGAGGCGCTGCTCGCGGCGACGCGCGGGTACCGGCTGATGGGGCCTTCGGTCCTCATCGACAAGTTCGGGCGCACGGTCGCGCAGTTGGCGGGTCTGGGTGCGATCGCGTTGGCGGGCACGGCTTCGCCGTTCACGATCACGTTCGCGTGGGTGCTGCCGTACCTGCCCGCGGCGCTGGCGGCGGCCTGGTATCTGGCGCGGCGCCACCGGAGGTCGCGGCCGGATCAGGGGTTCCCGGACCGGGTCTCGGCCCGGGCGTTCTGGGGGTTCACGGCGCCGCGCGCCGCGGCGGGCGTGGCCCAGCTGGGGCTGCAGCGGCTCGACATCATCATGGTGGCGGCGCTGGCCGGGCTGGGCCCGGCGGCGGTGTACACGGTGGCCACGCGGTTCGTGATCGTGGGGCAGATGGCCTCGGGGGCGGTCGGGCAGTCGGTGCAGCCGCGCGCGGCCGCGGCGATGGCGGCCGGGAGGCCCGCGTCGGCCCGGTCGCTGTACCAGGAGTCGACGGCGTGGATCGTGGCGCTCACATGGCCGGTGTACCTCGGGGTGGGCCTGCTCGCCGACTGGTACCTGCGATTGTTCGGCGGGGAGTACGTGAGCGGGGACGCGCGGCTGGTGGTGTGGATCCTGTTGCCCGCCATGATGGTCAGCTCGGCGTGCGGCGTGGTCGACTCGATGCTGGCGATGGCCGGGAAGACCTCGTGGCAGCTGATCGACGTCTCGATTTCACTCGTCGTCAATGTCGGGTTGAACCTGGTGTTGATCCCTTCCATGGGGGTCGTCGGCGCGGCGATCGCGTGGTCGGCGGCCGTTCTGGTCAATAATTTGATTCCACTCGCGCAACTGTGGCGCACGTTCGGCTTGCACCCGTTCGGGGCGTTGACGAGGCGGGCGCTGTTCGCGGCCGGCCTCGGATTCGGGGTCCTGCCGCTGGCGGTCGCACCGCTCGGCCCGCTGTGGACGGCGGCCGCGCTCGCGGCCGCGGGCTTCTCGTGGGCGGTGGCGCTGCTGCGCTACCGCCACAGGATTTGACTTCGAAAGGGACTTCGTGGCCAGCAATTACACCGAGGTGTTCCAGGATCCGACCGCGGTAGAGAAGTACGCCGAGCGCACGTACGCTCCGGGGACGTTCTCATCGATCGTCTCCAACCGCCAAGCCGGTTGGCTGCGCGGGTTCGTCCCGAACGCGTTCGGGACCAAGCCGACCCACCACGACTTCGCGTGCGGCACCGGCCGCGTGTCGCGGATGCTCGCGGGGATGGTCGCGGTCTCGCACGGCTACGACACCTCGGAGGCCATGCTCCAGAAGGGCCGCGAGCTGGGCACGCCCGGGTACGCGCACCTGGTGCGGCCGGGCCTGGCCGCGCCCGAGGTCGATCCGGGCCGGCCGGCGCTGGTGACGGCGTTCCGGTTCGTGCTCAATGTGGACCTGCATTTGCGGGACCAGCTGATGGACTTCGCCTCGATGGCGCTGCCGAACGCGGACGCGGGGCTGCTGCTGGTGGAGAACCACGGCAACGCCTCGTCGCTGCGGCACCTGCGCAAGACCTTCGGGCGGCTGGACGCGAGCACGTGGTTCCAGGAGCTCTCGCACCACGAGATGCGGGACCTGTTCGCGCGCCACGGCTTCGAGCTGGTCGGCGTGCAGGGCTTCACGCTGTTCACGCAGGGCTGCTACCGCGCGCCGTGGGGCTGGGCCTCGAAGGCCGCCGACGCGGCGCTGGCCTCGCCGATGTCGAAGTGGGCCACGGACGTGGTCTACATCGCCAGGCGGCGCTAGCTGTATTGCCCCGTGAGGTTGGGAACGCGGGTGGCGGGTGGGTTGCCTCCGAGTGCGGTATGGCCGCGGTGATGGTTATACCAGTGCAGCCATGCCGGGAGGGCGGCTCGTCGCTCGTGTTCTGACCGGTAGGGGCGGGCGTAGGCCCATTCGTCGGTCAGGGTGCGGTGGAACCGTTCGACTTTCCCGT
>NZ_JAPZVP010000011.1:0-199879 GCF_027622875.1 Glycomyces luteolus
GCGCACGAGGCGGGAGAACACCCTGGGCCGCAGCCCTGAGAACGGCTCGATCCAACACTCCTCAGCCGCTGTCACCACACCCACCCGGGCATCCTAAACCCCTGCAGCACAAGCAATAACGGGACAGCCTTTAGTGTGGTTCGTTGGTCGGGGGAGAGGCGGAGGTAAAGCGATCGGGGAGTTCGGCTTGAGACGCTCTCGACGCTGTATTCTCCTGCCGCGTCTGAGCGCCAAGAAGGGCCTGAAGCTCTGGCGCTACTTGGGAATGGGCCTGACAGGCGCCGGATCAGGGCGTCTACCTGCGGCGGAGTGTTCAAGTAGGCGAGTATTAGCCCGACTTGTGACCGCGTGTGAACGCGTGTGACCGGTTGTGAATAGATGTGAACGGCCGTGGCCGGGTATGATCTCGCGATTGTGCCCGGCCATGGCCGCTGCACTGTTCTGCAACTGTTGAGCTTGCGCGTGGCGTCAACGCCAGAGGATCATGACTGCAGCATCATGGCCATCCTCCGCCGGCCCTCCATGCGGGGCGGCTGTTTCTCGGTTGCACCAGGCGAAGCGAAGTGGTTCAATCGCATAGAAAACGCTATCTAAGCGACCCCTCTCCCCGTTTGGACTGTACTTGCGACGCCTTCACGCCCTGGTCAGCGATCGGTTGATGTTCCTGCGACTCCTCCGGCACGCCGGCACGGGCACACTCTGGGCTGTGGTTGTCCAGGGCCTCATCATGGAGACCCTCCCGGCGGTCGGCGCGGTGGCGACCGGCTGGCTCCTTACACGGTTGGACGGCGACTTCACCGCCCCGCTCATCGTCCTGGGCGCGGTATTCCTGCTTGGGCAGATCAACGGGATCTCCTCCCGCTGGATCGCCCTGCTGGCCATCAGCCGCATCGACAACCACCACAAGTCAGCCGTCGCAACCGTGGCGACCGGTACATCCACAGTGGAGATCATCGAGCGACAAGAGGTCCAGAACCTGCTGAAGAGCGCGGCGGCCGACCCCGGCGCCTGGACCGAGAAGACGCCCGGACAAGGGGCTCTCGGTGCGCTCTACATTCTCCTGCGATACGTCGGCCTCATCGCCTCCGCGTCGGTCGTCGGCGCCTGGTCGCCCTGGCTCGTCCCCATCCTCCTGCTGCCGGCGTTCGCCTTGCGCGGCATCGTGATCCGCATGTGGAAGCGCCACTTCCGGATCTATGCGGGCGGGTTCGAGCACCACCGCCGCTACCGGTACTGGGGCGAAATGCCGCTGAAGCGCTCCGAAGCCAAGGAACTGCGAGTGTTCGGCCTGTCCGAGTGGCTGGTGAACCGACACCAGGACGAGCTGCACAACCACCTTGATCCGGTATGGGAGAACGACCGGGCCATGGCCCGCGCCCAGTGGAGGCTCGCCGCGCTCTCCCTGCTTCCACTGGCCGCGGCCTTCTGCGCGATCGCGTACACGACTGCCGCCCAAGGCAGTTCAGTGGGCGTCGCCAGCGCCGCTCTCACGGCCGCCTGGGGCATTTTCAGCCTGCTCGCCAGCTCCGGCGAGGTGATGAACATGGAGGGTTCGCGCCACGGCATCACGGACCTGGCCGAACTCCGGGAGCGACTGCGTCCCGCAGAACACGACCGACCGCGGACCGGCGGCGAACCGTCCGGTCCTCCACTGATCCGCTTCGAGGACATCGCCTTCGGCTACAGCCCCGACGCACCGGTCATGAAGGGCCTCAACCTGGACATCCGGCCCGGGGAGCGGCTGGCCGTGGTCGGCTTCAACGGCGCGGGCAAGTCCACCCTGACGAAACTGCTCGCCGGGGTGTACCGGCCCACGAGCGGACGCATCCTCGCGGACGGCACCGACATCGCCGACGACCCGCAGTGGCGCTCTCGCCTGGCGGTCGTCTTCCAGGACTTCATCAAGTACCAGTTGACGGTCGCCGAGAACATCGCCTTGGGCAGCCCCGGGGCACCCGACCTGGACTCGATCCGCAAAGCCGTGGACGAGGCCGGATTCGGCGATGTCGTCGACGGACTCGAATCCGGCCTGGACACCCCGCTGGACCGTTCCCGAACGGGAGGTGTCGACCTCTCGGGCGGGCAATGGCAGCAGCTGGCGCTCGCCAGAGCGCTGTACGCGGTCGACCGGGGAGCGCGAATCCTGGTACTGGACGAACCCACCGCGCACCTGGACGTGCGAACGGAGAAGGACCTCTTCGACCGCCTCGGCGGCCACGACGAGCACCTCACCACCGTCTTGATCTCGCACCGGCTTTCGACCGTGCGTGACGCCGACCGGATCGTGCTGCTCGCTGACGGCGCGGTCGCCGAGTCGGGGACGCACGACGAGCTCATGGCGCTGGGCGGCACATACGCCCACATGTTCAACCTCCAGGCGGAGCGCTACAAGTCCGGATTCGACGACCGTTTGGAAGAGGGCGAACTCCGATGAGGAAACTCCGCACGTACGCCCGGCTGCACGCCGAGCTCTTCGCCGTCTCCATGCGGATCGAGCCGGGGATCACCCTCATGATGATCGCGGGCATGGTGTTTGGCGCGTTCACCTTCGCGTTGACCGCGGTGGGGGTGAAGGTCACCGTCGACGCGATGGCGGACCGCGACACGACGATGGCGATCATCGGCGGAGCCGTGGCGGCGGCGGCCTACGCGCTGGACTGGGTCATCGGCGCACTCACCGGCGTCATGACGAAGATGCTGATCGACAAGGCCGGCCACACCGGCATCGAACCGGTCGTCATGCGCAGTGCGGCGGGTGTTCCCGAAGTGGACCACCTCGAGCACACCGAATTCCTCGACCGCGTGACCGCCCTGCGCGGGCAATCGTGGGCGGTCATCTGGGGGTTCACGCTGGCAGTGCGAGCGATCGCCCAGCTGCTGCGGCTGATTCTGGCCGTGGTGCTCCTGGGAAGCGTCAGCCCGTGGCTGCTGCTCATGTTCCCGTGCGTGGCGCTCCAGCTCTGGTTGGACGGACGCGGCCAGGCCCGCGAGCGCCGAGCAGACCTCGCCTTGGCCGAGGACAAGCGGATCCAGGCCCACTTGTTCGACCTGTGCATCAGCGGGTCCGCCGGGAAGGAGATCCGCGCGACCGGGGCCGGCCCCGAGCTGATCGAGCGGCACGACGCCGCAGCCGAACGGGTGCGCTCGACGCGGCTTCGCGGCCAGCTCTCCGGTGGGATCTGGCGGGCCGCCGGGTGGGTGGTCTTCGCGATCGGCTACACGGTGAGCATCGGCTTCGTCGCCGCGCAGGTCGGTCGAGGCGAAGCGACCGCCGGAGACGTTATGATGGCCGCCACCATCGGTGCGCTGCTGCGCGACGTGGTCGGTCAGGCGGTCTCGACGGCCACCAACGCCAGCGGGACCGTGCGGGTCCTGGAACCGTTCCTTTGGCTGCGCGAGTACGCATCCGAACACCAGGACACCGAAGCCCGAACGCCGGCGCCCACTCGGCTGGACCGCGGCATCAGCCTGCGGCACCTGACGTACACCTACCGGGGCACCGACACTCCAGCGGTGGACGACGTCTCGGTCGACATCCCGGCGGGCTCCGTGGTGGCCGTGGTCGGCGAATACGGTTCGGGCAAGTCCACCTTGATGAAGCTCCTCGCGAAACTGCACCGGCCTGTTTCCGGATCGATCCAGGTCGACGGCACCGACCTGGCCGCCATCGACACCGCGCAGTGGCGACAGGCCATGAGCGCCGCGTTCCAGGACTTCGGCCGCTACGAGACCAGCTTCGCCGAGGCGATCACCATCGGCGATCTCGAACGCGGCGGCCACGACGCCCTGGACGCGGCCGTGGCCGCCGCCAACGCCGAAGGCCTTCGGGAGAAACTGCCCGACGGCGACCGGACGCAGCTCGGCACCAAGTTCGGGGGAGTGGAGCTCTCCGAAGGCCAATGGCAGAAGGTGGCCTTGGCGCGCTCGTGCATGCGAGCCGAACCGCTGCTGTTCCTCCTCGACGAGCCGACCGCCTCGCTGGACGCTCCCAGCGAGCAGGCGGTGTTCGACTCGTACATGGCCAGGGCCAAGCAGATCGCCTCGGCCACCGGCTCGATCACGGTGATCGTCTCCCACAGGTTCTCCACAGTGGCCGGGGCGGATCTGATCCTGGTGATGAAGCACGGCCGTCTGATCGAGTCCGGCGGCCACGAGGAACTGCTGGCCGCCGACGGAGCCTATGCCGACCTGTACGAAATCCACGCCACCTCCTACTCGTAAGCGGCTCACTGGCGAACGCAAGGCCCCCGAGATTATTAGGAGGCGCTGTCTCGTGCCGCGCTTATCAGCCGCTTGACACTGCGGATGCTGATGCCATACTGGGTCGCAACGTCACGCTGCCGGACACCGGATGCGAACGCGGCGACCAGCGCGGCGCGCTGGGTCTGGGACAAGCGTCGTCGTAGCGGGCGTGCGATACGCCCAGAAGTGTCCTCAATGGTGAAGCCGGTCGTCGCAGAATGCTGGGATGGGCCCGAAACGCTGTCAACGGCGAGATACGGGCCGGACAGGCGTCCGGGGAGGCTGTCTACCTGCGGTGGAGTGTTCAAGGTAGCGAGTATTAGGTCGACCGTGTGATGTCTCAGGACATCGGAAACAGGTCGAACCTGCAAAGGTTCGGCCTGTTTTGCTATGCAGGTCTGGCGGGGCCTTTGAGACGGCCGGTGGGTTGGTAGTCGCGGGTGGGGGTCGAGCTTCAAAGCTCGGATGAGTTCGCCGGTTGTGGCGTGGATGACGCGGATGTCGAGTCCTTCGACGATCAGGATGACGCGGGTTCTTTCGTAGGTTCGGCCGATGCCGATGTGGTGGAGTTTTCCGTTGTGGCGCAGGGTGACGGATCCGGCTTTGTCGACGGTGTCGGTGCGGATCCGGCCGGGGTCGGGGGCCTGGAGGTCGGTGCCGGGGTGGCTCTGGGCCGGGTGGTGTAGACCGCGGCCGGGGTGGCTCGATGCGGGAGCGACCGGTGGGGCCGGTGGTGGTTGTAGGTCTCGGTGAAGGCGTCGATCAAGGCTTGCAGGTCGGCGAGGGTGGCCGGTTGCGGGTTGGCGGCGGCGAGGTGCTTCTTCATGGTCTGCTGGAAGCGTTCGACTTTCCCGCAGGTGGTGGGCCGGTTGGGGCGGGAGTTCTTCTGGGTGACGCCGAGGCGGGCGAGTTCGTGTTCGAGGGCGTTCTTGCCGCCGCGGCCGCCGGCGAGGCGGGTGGTGAAGACCAGGCCGTTGTCGGTCAGGGTCGAGGCCGGGACGCCATGCGCTTCATAGGCGGCTTGGAAGGTGCCCTGGGTGATCGGGCCGGTGACCCGCTCGTGCGCGGTGACCGAGAGCGCGTAGCGGGTGCAGTCGTCGAGCCAGGTGAGGATCTCGGTGTCGGCGCCGTCTGCGAGGCGGTAGTGGGTGAAGTCGGCCTGCCAGCACTCGTTGGGCATCGCGGCCTCGAAGCGGATGTAGGTGGAGCGCGGACGTTTCCTCGGCGCGGGTTCGACCAGGCCGGCTTTGGTGAGGTAGCGGCTGATCGTGGCGGCCGAGACGGTCGTCTTGTGGTGGTGGGCCAGGTGCCAGGCGATGGTGTCGGGACCGGCGTCCAGGCCCGCCGTGCTGAGCTTCTCGCGCAGTTCTGCGATCAGGCCGACCACGTCGGTGCCGATCGCTGTCGGTGAGGTCTTCGGGCGTCTGGAGCGCGGTTCGAACGCTGCCGCGCCTTCGGCGCGGTAGCGGGCGACGAGCTTGGACACCCAGCCTTTCGAGACGCCGTACTCGTGGGCGACCTCAGTCTGCGAGCGGCCTTCGAGGATGACGGCGGTGATGACCAGACGGGCTTTCGACATGCCCGAGACTAGACACCGAAACGTTTCCTATGACTTGAGAGATGAGTTTCCTATGTCCTGAACGAGGACACTGTCAGCCCGACAGTGAAGCCCCAGGCCAGGGACAATGTCCCAGGCCTGGGGGCATTGTCGTCTGTAGCTCTCGCTTGTCATTCGCTTGTCTCGATGAACCAGGATGCCTCGGTCCGCTTGGGCACGGAACCCTCCAGGTCTATGATCTGGGGCACGCAAGCCTCTGGTTAATCGTTGCTCCAGGTCAAGAGCTGCCATGTCGCAGATGTGAGAGCCACATGGCGAGAGAATATATCGATGGCAATGTATTAGGTCTTGATGGTGGCTCCCGTCCTGGTCGGCTGCGGAATGCAGGCCAGGTGGTCATGCTAAGGATATGAGTGAACGGAGACGGCTCGGCCGGCGTGCAAAGGCGCTGCGGGGGCTCCACATTGCGATCGCTGGGGTCGAACTCGGTAGCCTGGCGCATGTGTGGGTCTGCGCGTTGAGCGGGCGCCCTGACCGAATGCTCCCCTTCTCGATCGCGGCCCTCTCTCTGGAAGGCGTCGGCCTGCTGATCGGTCGGGGCGACTGCCCGCTTACGCCGCTGCAACGACGTGTAGCAGATCCTGTTCCGCTGTTCGAGCTGGTGCTGCCGCCGCGGGCTGCGAAAGTAGCCGTGCCGGTGCTCGCTGCGGTCTCGGTCGGCGGCATCGTCACGGTCGCGCTGCGGTCTCGACCGCGACGCTGAGACCCTGAATCGCGGGCTCGGTCAAGAGGCCAGGCATGGCAGGAGCACCTTGATGCAGCTTTGGGTGCGGGCATCCTCGACGGTAAGGTCGCCGCTGAGGTAGCCGCTCGGCATTGAAGGCAGGTAGCCAATTGCCATTTCAGGACCGTTGCGGGCGTCAGAATTAAAGATGGTCACTTCGGCCAACTGGGCGCTGGGAGCTGATGATCTTGAGAGCCGACAAGAGTCCGCGTGGGGGAGGTCCACGGAGGTCGTCGGAGCCCAGCTCAGTGGGACCAGCGGACACGCTCGAGCGGCGCGGACTCGTCATCGCCCGGCGCTTGACCTACATGATCGTGATGCTGATGGCGGTCTCGTCTGCGGCCGGCTTGTGGATCCCCGGGCTGTATCGCGACGCCCCTGCGACCGAGGCCATGTTCCGAGGTTACGACCTGGTGTCGTTGATCATCGTGTCTCCTGGGCTGCTGGCCGCCACTCTGCTAACGCGGCGGGGCTCGGCGCGGGCGCGGCTCATCTGGGCGGGCTTGCTGGCCTACGGCGTGTACGGATACGCGTTCTATGTCTTCGGGACGGCCTTCAATGACGTGTTCCTGGCCCACGTGGCGGTCTTCACGCTGTCGGTTGCCGCCCTCGTGCTCGCACTGGCGAACCTCGACGTGGTCGGCATCGCCAACAGCTTCGGCGAGCGCACGCCGGTGCGGACCGTCAGCGTGCTTCTCCTCCTTCTGGCGGTTCCCATCGGTGCATTCTGGGTCTTCTTCTCGCTGCGTATGGCTGTCACGGACCAGCCACCTGCCGACACGTTGCTCGTGCAGTCTCAGTCCGGGCTTCACCTCGCGTACGTCCTCGACCTCGCTCTGCTAGTCGTGCCTTATGTACTGGCGGCGGTGCTGCTCTGGCGCCGGGCACCATGGGGCTATGTGGCGGCGGCGGTGCTGTCAGTGTCCGGCCTGGTGCACCAGCTGAGCTACATCGCGGCGCTGGCGTTCCAGGCGCAAGCGGAGGTGCCCGGGTCAACGGCTTTCGACCCCCAAGAGCCCGTGATCGTCGCCGTATTCCTGATCGCTCTCACTCTGCTGCTGGTCAACCTGCCGAGCAGAAAGCGTGCAGCCCGGGCCCGGGCCGTTCCATGAGAACCCGGATAAGCGTCCGAACGAGTCGAACCGAGTGCTGCGGACGTATCCGGTCAGGGCTCAGCGAAGAGCTCGACCGAGGTACCGAATCCCGTAATCAGGACCCTGGGCAGCGCTCGTGAGCCGCCGAAGACCGAAGGGTGTCGGTATATCTTCCCGGGCTGACGACACACCACAGGCTGCCGCAGGGCATGGGCTGGTCGTTCCAGGTCCGCCAGCTGAGGCCGCTGGCCCGGCACTATGACGTGTGGTGGGTGCAGCGCCGACAGGGAATGGCGTCCGGTACCACAATGGCCGACATCGCCGGCGACTACGCCGTCGCGCTGCACCACCAGTTTCGCGACCCGGTGGACATCGTCGGCTCCTCGACCGGCGGATCCGCCGCTCTGCAGCTTGCCGCCGACCATCCCGGGGCCCTGCGCGGGATGGTGCTCCTGTCCTCAGCGGCCCGGCCCTAGAGTTGTCCACCCCGCCCCTCAATGCCAACCAGCTGCACCTCGTGCCCGTGGATGCAACGGACTAAAGGGCTTCGCGGGTGCAACGGAACCGTGAACGGCACGGTGCGTGTCACTTCCGTCGCTTTGCGGTGTTGCTGGCGTGCGCTGCGGACAGGTCGAGGGCGATGGCCAGGATCAATGTGCCGGTCCAGGCGTTGACCGGGTCGAAGAGTAGTGGCTCGTTGGTACCCACGAGGTTCGCGATGAACCAGACGATGAACCAGATGAAAGTCATGACCGGTGCTCCCTTCAGGCTGGTCGTGCGTGCCGGGTGTCTCCTGGTCCAGGTTGAGACCCTTACGGTGCATCCGGTCCTGCTCAGTTTGTCAAGCCAGCGTGACCGGTATTGCCTCTTGTCGAAACTGCGGGACGGTGGACGCGTGATTCCATGCGGAGTTTCCTCGCTGAGGAGCTCAGAGCAGACTGAAGGCATTCTCTTCTTCTTGGGCGTTGTGGAGCCGCATGATCGCGTACAAGCCGTAGAGGCCGGCGCGCAAGTCAGTGAGTTCGTCGGGTTCGGGTTCCTCGCCGATGTCGTCGAAGCCGCGTCGGAGGCGGCGTACCTGGTGCTCGATCTCGGCGTGGGTGCGGCTGAAGGCGCCTGTCGGGTCGGGGCCGCCGAGGGCGCGGGCGATGATGGGAAGGAGCTGCTCCTCCTCTGCCCGTTCGTGCGGCAGCAGGTCGAGTTCGAGCCGGTCGAGCAGTTCGCGCAGCCTCTCCAGGTCGGGTCTGGAGCCTGAAAGGTCGTCGGCGACCGCGCGGACTTGCTCGATCAGCGGACCAAGGGCGGTGTGCTGCTCGTACAGTCGCCGGGCGGCGGCCAGGTCCGCCTCCGATAGAACCACGGTGTGAGTCCGCCCGGGCAGTAGGACTGTCAGCGCCATGGCGATGGCGGCGACGTCGATGCCCTCTTGAAGGATCGCGCCGAGCGTCGGCGTCAGGAGGCCGACCGCGGCGAGTGCCATCGCGGCGGCGGAGAGCGCCATGCCGGTCCCGGCGGCGCGGCGGGCGATGCGGCGGCTGCGGTGGGCGATGAGGATCGCGTCGGCCAGGCCGTCGACGCGGTCGGAGGTGAGTACGACGTCGGCGGCTTCGGCTGAGGCGGTCGCGCCACGCGCGGCGAGCGCTACCCCGACACCGGCGGCGGCCAGTGCGGGGGCGTCGTTGATGCCGTCGCCGACCATGATCGTCGGCGCGGTGGCCTGCTCTTCCTGGACGATCGCGAGCTTCTCGGCGGGGTCCCGGTCGGCGTAGACTGCGTCGGTCCCCACGATCCTCCCGACGGATGCCGCGATGTCGGCGCGGTCCCCGGTAACCAGTACAGTCCGGGTGATGCCCGCGTTCCTCAGCGCACGCATCATGCGAGGCGCGTCGGCGCGGAGTGGGTCGGTGAGGAGGAGGACGCCCGCCGGTCGCCCGTCGACTGCGGCGAACACCGTCAGCGATCCGTCGAGGGCGGCCCGGCGCCGGGCGCGGCGGACCCAGGCGGGGGGCGGGCCTTCAAGGATCCAGGCCGCCTTGCCGAGCCGGACTACGTGTCTGTCCACAGTGCCCCGCAGGCCATAGCCGGGCTGTTCTTCCGCTCCGGACGCACTCGAGAGGGTGAGGCCGCGATCGCGGGCGGCGGTGACGATGGCGGCCGCCAGGACATGCGCCGACGTCTGATCGAGGGAGGCGGACAGGCGGAGGAGCTCGTCGGCGTCCGTGTCGTCTGCGGTGATGATCTCGCTGATGGAGGGGCGCCCGCGGGTGAGGGTGCCGGTCTTGTCGAACAGGAGCACTCGACCGGCGGCGAGCTGTTCGAGGGCGGCGCCGCCTTTGATGATGACGCCGTACCGGGAGGCGCGCGACAGGCCGGACATGATCGCGATGGGGGCGGCCAGCAGCAGCGGGCAGGGGGTCGCGACGACCAGTACCGCGACGGCGCGTACGGGGTCGCCGGAAAGTACCCACGCGAGGCCGGAGACCGCGAGCGTCAGTGGTACGAACGCCAGGGCGAAGCGGTCGGCGAGGCGCACGAACGGCGCAGTTGAGGCTTGGGCCTGCTCGACCAGCCGCACGACGCCCGCGTAAGCGGATCGATCGGCGGTCTCGGTCGCAACCATCCGCACCGGACGCGCGGCGTTGACGACGCCGCTGCGGACATCATCGCCGGCGGGACGCTCGACGGGCATCGGCTCGCCGGACAGTGCGGACTCGTCGAACGAGGCGGATTCAAGGAGCCGGCCGTCGACGGGGACGATCTCACCAGCGCCCACCAGGAGGCGGTCGCCGACCCCGACTTCGGTGACCGGGATTTCGTGAACGCCGTCGTGGTCCTCGCGGCGCGCGATCCGTGGTGCCCGCGCAGCGAGGGCGCCCAGCTCTCGTTTGGCTCGCGCCGAGGCGCGAGCTTCGAGGAGACCGCCCGTGAACAGCATGATTGCGATGATTGCCCCAGCGAGGGGCTCCCTGACCAGCAGTGCGCCGACGAGGGCCAGCCAGGCGATCACGTCCACCGAGGGCCGATGATGCCGCAGCGCCACCGCGATGGTGACCGTGGAGTAGGCCAGGCCGAGCGCGGTCGCCGCGATCCACGGTCCGGCCGCGAGCTCCTCGTCGCGTGCGAGCGCGAACGCAGCGCCTACCAGCAGCATCGCGGTCGCCGCGATGAACAGCAGCACCTCACGGTCGGCTCGCAGCAAACCGAGAGCCCGCCGCAGTCTCGAGGAATTCACGGCATCTGTCGCCTTCCCTTCGGTTCCATGGTCCCACTGGAGGACACCGGTCCCTGGGCTGAACGTCCCGACTCGTTGAAATGCGACGCGATGACCGCCGACCCGCGCTCGTGCGAAACGCTGTTTCAACCCCTGCCGGAGGCATTGCAGGAAGACTGAGACCGAGATCTGGTCGAAGGGAGTGCGGCGGTGTCACGAGGAGTGCGCCACGGACGCATCGTGGTGGGTGTCGATGGCTCGCCTTCGTCGGTCCAGGCCCTGAGATGGGCGTTGGACCAGGCCGAGTTGACCGGTGCGGCAGTCCATGCGGTCAGCGCCTGGGAAGCGCACGGCGGTCAGGGCGGGAATGCGCGGGTCTATCCCGACGATGTTCCGGCCGAGCGGGCGGCGGTTCGGCTGTCCGAGGCGATCGGCGAGGCGGCGACCGGGCGAGCATCGGTCGAGGTGTCGCACAAGATCGTTGAAGGCCACCCCGCAGACGTTCTCATCGAAGCAGCCCGGACGGCGGACATCTTGGTCATGGGCAACCGAGGCCATGGACGGTTCACCGGCGCATTGGTGGGGTCGGTTACGCATCGCTGCATCCAGCATGCGAGCTGTCCGGTCGTGGTGATCAGAGCCGAGGAGTCAGATGACGAGCGACGGTGAGGCCGCCGTGTAAGCGTCCCGAATCCGGCAGTCCGGGTATGACGCGCCTGAGTTGAGCGGCCGTGTGTTCGGGTGGTACGGGGTTGACCGCCGTTCCGGTGCCTATTTCGAATCCGGCAGCGACGACGAGGCGGGGCAGCACGTCGAGGTGCCAGGAGAAGGAGGCCGCGTGCTTCTCCTCGCTTGGGGCGCTGATGATCACGTAGTTGTAGGGGATGTCGCCGAGCAGTCCCCGAAGCGCCACAAGCAGGCGGCGAAGCATTCGGCCCGTCTCGGTGAGTGTCTCGTCGGAGACGTCTGCGAACGAGGCCTGGTGGTCGCGCGGCACCACTCGCATCTCGTAGGGGGCGGTGGAGGCGAAGGGCGCGAGCGCGACGACGTGATCGGACATGGCGATGACGCGTGTGCCCTCGTCGAGCTCGGCGGCGGTCACGTCGGTATTGAGAGAGCTGCCGTGGTCGTCGTAGTAGGCGCGGGCGATGTCGAATCGCTGCCGGAATCGCAGCGGCACGATCGGGACGGCGACGACTTGGGAGTGCGGGTGCTGCAGGGAGGTGCCCGAGGGGGCACCGTGGTTGCGAAACGGCAGCACCAGGCCCGGCCGAGTGGCGCGGAGCGCGCGGGATCGGGCACGGTAGGCCTCGAACACGGCGGTCACTGCTGCATCGTCGAGGTCGGGCAGGTCGAGGTCATGGCGCGGCGTCTCGATGACGATCTCGTGCGCACCGAGGCCGTCGGCCGTGACGAACGGGCCGTTCACGCGGCTTCGGACCGGACCGGATCCGGTGGCCAGGATCGGGTAGCGGTTGGGTACCACCCGAATCGCCCAGCTCTCGTCGGCGCCGTGCAGCCGCCACAACTCCGGTGGGGTGCGGTCCTCATTGCCGGGGCAGAAGGGGCAGTCCGGGTCGATAGCCGGAAGCCGTGCCGATTCGACGGTCGGCTCCGGCACCTGGTGCGGGCGACTGGCGCGTCCTGGAGCGATGACGACCCAGTCGCGGGTGAAGGGGTCCTGGCGCAGTTCCGGCGCCGTATCCTCCGTCCCGGCCTCGCCCTGCAGGGGATGACTCACAGGCCCGCTCGCTTCGCGGTGCGCAGGAACAGCTCCGGGTTCGCGGCGAACTCCCGGGCGCAGGAAGCCGAGCAGAAACGGTACCGCCTCCCGCCTCGGCTGAGCTGGTGCTTGGTGTCGTCGTGAAGCCGCATACCGCACACCGGGTCGCGGTCCTCGCCGGTGATCCCGGCCGCCGCCGGCGTTCGCGGCGGCGCCGGGTGCTGTTCGAGCAGATCGGCATAGAGCCGGAGTTCATCGCCGATGAGACGGGGCAGCAGGAAACGGCGCCGGACCAGTTCGCGGCCGGCGAGCGCGAGGCGGCGACCGGACTCGGGGTCCCTCAACAGGTCCAGGATCCGCTCAGCGCACTCCTCGACGCTGTCGACGAGGTAGCCGCCGACGCCGTCGGTGAGTTGCAGCGGAATGCCGCCTGCCCGGCCGGCGACGACCGGTGTGCCCTTCCAGGTCGCCTCGGAGATGACCAGCCCGAACCCTTCGCGCAGCGACTTCTGGATGACGACTTCGGCTAGGCGCTGGAAGGCGTTGACCTCGATATTGCCCACCCCGGTGAGGTTGGTGAACAGGTAGATGTCAGGGTCGTCGGCCGCCTCCGTGCTGATCTCGTGGTACACCTGCCAACCCTCGGGGTCGTCGAGCGCCATCGAACCGACCAGCGCCAGCTGCACACCCGGCATTCGGCGTTTGACGATCCGATAGGCGGCGATCACGCCGAGCGGGTCCTTCCAGTGGTCGAACCGGGAGACTTGGACCAGCAGCGGCCGGGTGACGTCCACCCCTATCCAATCCAGGATCTCGGTTGTCAGGCCTTTGTCGAGGTCGATGTTCTTCGGGCTGAGCGGATCGATTGCGGGAGGGATGATCTCCACTCGGCCGGGCGGCGCGTCCGGTGGGGCGAATGAACCGAGGGTGTACACCGCGGCGTCGTATTCGCCCAGCAGCGGTGCCAGTTTGGCGAGCACCGCCGGGTCGGGCGCCGAACTGTCGATGTGGCATCGCCAGATCCAGACCGCGTCGCGGCGGCCGACCAGATGCCGCAGCATAAGCGGCTGCGGATCGTGCACGACGACGATGTCGTAGGACTCCTCGACATTCTCGGCTGCCCGCGCGGACGTCTGCTCGTAGATCTCCCATTCGGCCGGCGTCACCCCGCGCGTTCCGCCTTGGAGCGCATTGTGGATCGCCTTTGTCACGGCGAAGAACTCGCTGGAACCGGGAATGGTCTTCCATCTCGCGACGATGCCCAGGTCGCGCAGCAGTGGCACCTGCGACCGCAGGATTTCGGCGACACCGCCACCGTAGGCGGTGGCGTTCAAATGCAGCACCCGCAGCCCTTGCAGCGGCGCCGCCAGCCTGCGCAGCTCCTCCACCGCCGCATCGCCCGCGCTGGCACGGTACGTGTCCAGACTGCTGCGGCCCACCTCAACGTTCTGAAGCATCATCATCGCCTCCGTCAGCTGTACCGGCACAAGATCTTCGCTTCAGCGCAAGCGGCGGGCGATCGGGTCGGGTTCGTCACCGATGCGGGCCAGCCGCAGATTCACGTTCGAGAGAGGGTTGAGGTCGAGTTCGGCGATCTCGGGGACGAGGGAGCCGAACCGGGGATCGTGAACGATGCCTGCCGTCAGTTCGAGTTCGGTTTCGAGCATCGGCTGCAGCACTACAGCGGCCCGCTTGTCGCCCTTGGCGATCGCCGCGACCTGCTTGAAGGCGGCTCTGACTTCTCGCGGGCTGCGCAAGTCGAGGCGGACGGCTCCGGCCTCGGACTTGTGAACCAGCCCTGGGGCATCGGCCTTGACCGCCACGGGGTATCCCAGATCGCGGGCAGCGGCGACCGCCCGCGACTTCGAGCTCACGGTTGCGGTCAGTGCGAGCGGGATGCCGTAGCACTTGAGGATGGCGGCTGCCTCGGCGACCGTCTGCCACTCATTGCCGTCCTCGAGCAGCCGCTCGACGATGCCATGGGCCCTGTGCCGGTCGATGCCCTGCAGCTGCGGTCGTTTACCGAGCGGGCTAGTGCTCCATCGGGCGTATGCGGCGGCGCGGCCCAGAGCGGCGACAGCGGTCTCGGGGAAGTCGAACACCGGGATTCGCCTGGCGCCCAAGTCGGTCGACGCGTCCAAGACGACGACGGCGGGAAGGCCTGGCAGAGCGTCGAGCGCGCGGGCGATCGCAGTCAGGTTTGCCTCTACGTCGCTGGCACCGGTCGCGGCGACGACCGCGAGTTTCGCGTCGACTTCTCGAGAGGCGCCGAGGAAGGCGAGTGCTTCGCCGAACGCCTCGCGTCCCGCGGCCGCACCCAGGTCGACCGGGTTGTCGGTCGCGGCCTCCCTTGAGACGCCCTGTGCGATGTGCCGGCGAGCGTGCTCGCTCAGTGCTTGAACCTCCAGGCCAGCGGCCTGGGCGGCGTCTGCGGCGACGACGCCGACGCCACCGGCGTTCTCGGCGAACCCCGATGAAATGACGACGGCCCCCCGCACCCAGGCTGCGCCCGCCTCGCGCAGGACTTCAGCGACGGCCGGTGCCGGGACGGCCACCACGACGAGGTCGACCGGCTTGGGCGCCTCGGCCAGCGAGGACCAGGTCCGCCGCCCGGACGCTTCGGGGTGGATCGGGTAGACCGGTCCGGTGAAACCGCCGTCGACGATGGACCGGAGGATGCGGGCGCCGATGCCTTTGCCGGAACGGCTGGCGCCGACCACTGCGACCGAGGCGGGGTCGAGCAGCGGCCGCAGCGATATGCGCTCGGAAGCCCGCTCACGCTCGGCCACTTCCTCGGCAAGGGTCTCGTCGAAGTCGGTTTCGACGACCAGGTCCGCCACGCCGCCTTGATACGGCGTGGCAATGCCGGGCACGAGACGCTTCGCCAAACGCAGCATCTGCAAGTTCACGGCCAGCACCTGGCCTGACAACTCCCTGATCCAGGCGGCGGCCGCGGCCGATGCGAGGTGTTCGAGCATCAGCGTCCCCAGACCGCGGTGCTGATGGTCGGGGACGACGAGGACCCCGAACTCGGCCCGGTCGGGGTGATCCGGAACGGGGGCGAAGGAGGCCGCTCCGAGCAGGCGACCCTCGTCCTCGACGGGGAGGGCCGCGCCCTCACCGGTCTCATTGAGACTGATGAGGCGGCCCGCTTCGATCGCGAGAGCGCCCCGACCGCTGCCGAAGAACCGATAGCGCAAGTCCGAAGCGGCGCAACGCTCGTGCCTGGTGATGAGCGCTTCGAGATCGTCCGGAGCGATCGGCCGGAGGCGGACGATCCCGCCGTCGGCGTCGAGCGCGTCAACCGCTGGTGGGGGACGAACGTTCACAGTGCCTCCTTCGAGCGAGGATGTGGCAGCCGAATGTCCGCTGCCCGGGCGAAACGTTCACACTTTGTCGTGGATGACAACGACCGGACAAGTCGCGTGGTGGGCGCAATGGCTGCTCACCGAGCCGAGCAGCGCGCCCGCGAACCCGCCGTGGCCTCGGCTGCCCACGACGAGAAGGTCGGCGCCCTCGGCCTGCTTCAGCAGGACTTCGGCGGGATGCCCTTCGAGGACCCGCCGCTCGACCGGCACCTGGGGCCACTCGGCTGAAGCAGGCGTGATGATCGATTCCAGCGAGTTCCTCGCTTCATCGGCCCATTGCACACCGGACGCCACCAGCTCAGCGGTCCCGTACCCGGTCGGCGCACGCCAGGCCAGCACCGCCTTGATCTTCATCCCGGTGGCTTCGGCCTGCCGCAACGCCCAGTCCAACGCTCGGCGCGACGACGGTGACCCGTCGACACCGACCACGACCACGCCCTGTTCCTGCTTCCGATCGGACATGTCGCTCCCCCTCAAGCTGACTCTAGATCGATCGGTGGGCCGCCGCCCGGCCGAGCGGAAAGTCCTCGCCTGAAAAGTCCGTGCGGTGCCTGGAGCCGCGGCGACTCGCGAGTTTCAGGGTTTCACCGATGAGGCGCATCGGCAAGGGCCACCCTGAACTGTCAGCACACGACGAACAGGGGGGACCGATGGGCAGGCTTGAAGGAAAGGTCGCGCTGGTGACCGGTGCTGCGAGTGGCATCGGGCGGGCCACGGCCCTGCGTCTGGCCGCCGAAGGTGCGGCGGTGGTCGTGACGGACGTCCAGGACGAACCCGGCGAAGCGGTCGCCGAGCAGGTCCGCAGCCTCGGGGCCCGTGCGGTCTACCTGCGGCACGATGTCAGTGACGAGACTTCATGGCAGGTCGCAGTCGACCGGGCGTCCGCTGAGTTCGGCCGCCTCGACGTCCTGGTGAACAACGCCGGCATCGGCGACCTCGCCACGATCGAGGACACGTCAAGGGACGACTGGGAGCGGACGATCGCGGTCGACCAGACCGGCGTGTTCCTCGGCATGAAGACCGCTGCGACGGCGTTGAAGGCCTCCGGCCGCGGCTCGATCGTGAACATCAGCTCTATTTTCGGAGCCTCGGGAGGGTTCGGCACCTCACCTGCGTACCACGCGGCAAAGGGCGCCGTCCGGATCCTCACCAAGAACGCCGCCCTGCACTGGGCGACGGAGGGCGTGCGCGTCAACTCGGTGCACCCCGGCTTCATCGACACGCCGATGCTCGAGGCCGCCAAGGGAACCGAGTTCGAATCCGGGATGATCGCACTCACCCCGATGGGCCGCTTGGGGAGACCCGAGGAAGTCGCGGCATGCGTCGCATTCCTCGCCAGCGACGACGCCTCCTTCATCACCGGTTCCGAACTGTACGTAGACGGCGGCTACCTGGCTCGATTATCGGGAACCCGGATCGAGCGCGCCGGCCGGTCGAACAGCTGCCGACCTCACGGCTCGATGTCGCCGTCCGGCTCGTCAAGCCTGGCTGGGATCACGCTCCGCTTCGGACGACGACGACAGGGCAAGTCGCATGGTGAATGCAGTGCAGGCTCACCGAACCGAGCAACGACCTGGCGAAACCGCCGTAGCCTCGATTCCCGACCACCAGCAAGTCGGCGTCCTTCGCCCTAGCGAGCAGCACGCTTGCGGGATTGCCCAGCACGACGCGGCGTCGCACCGTTACGCCCGAATCGCCAGCGGTGACTTTCCCGATGGCCGCGGCCAATGCCGTTCCCGCTTCAGCTTCAAGGTCCTCGCCTGGTAGGAGCGCGACCGGAGCCCCGAAGCTGATCGGATACTCCCAGGCGTGGACAGCCTCCACCTCGGCTCCAGTCGCTTCCGCCTGTTTCACCGCCCACCGCAGTGCCACCATCGAGGACGGCGAGCCGTCCACACCCACCACGATGCGATCCCGATGCTGTTCCTTCTCGGATGTATTCATTGACCCCTCCCGGCTCCGCCTCTAGCGTGCCTGAGATCAGCAGGCGAGGCGCTCTAACGCGCGGATCTCCGCCGCCACCAAGAGGCGTGTCCGGGTGATTCTTCGAGCTTGATCCGACTGACGGTCGGGCCGCCCGCCCCCTGATATCGTCGAAAATGAAGTCGGGTCGCGTCTTCATGCTCCACGCACCGAGACCTGCTGAACTGAGAGGGGCGAAATGGAGAACCAACGAGTCCCGATTGAACTCGACCCGAAGCTCGCTCTCGGCCTGCTCGGCCACGTCGAATTCGGGCGAGTCGCCTTTGTCGCCAACGGGCTCCCCACGATTCGACCGCTCAATCATGTGATGGTCAGCGGCCAGATCATCGTCCATACACGACACACGACTGCGTTCGCGCAGACTGTGCGCGGGCACGCGGGCCTGCGAGTGGCCTACCAGGCCGACGAGATCGAAAAGGACAGCAGGCTCGGTTGGAGCGTGCTCGTCTCCGGCATCGCCGGTGACATCACCGACAAGCGCCGCGACGAAAAACTCGGCCCGCAGGTCCGGTCCTGGATGGCTCGCCCGCTGGACACCATCATCGCCATCAAGCCTCTGGAAGTCACCGGCCTGCGCCTCACCATCGCGAGGTGACTCCGGCCGTCCCTGATTATTGTCGTCCAGTGGCCGTGCGCGTACGGCCACGACGAGGTCCTAGCGCCGAACCCGGCACCGAGAACCACCAATGCTGACGCGCCGGTGTCGTCGCGGTCGCGCTCAGCGCGCGTCTGCCGGTCTGGTGTAGCGGGCCGGTTCGCTGTCGAACGAGGCAGCACACCCGTCGGAGCAGAAGTAATAGGTGACACCGTCCACCACGCGCGTGTGCGCGGCGGTGTCGGGCGTGATGGTCATGCCGCACACCGGGTCGACGACGGTTCGGCTCGTGTCCTTGGCGTCGTGGTCCATGGTGGACTCCTCACGTGCCGGTCGGTCTGGTTGTGGTGGTCCGGAGGTACCGGTCTGCACTCGCGGCTCGATGGGACGCGGAGCGTCGGGTGCCAGCGGGGCGGGATGCCAGCGGCGCAGCCGGTTGGCGTTGCCGACCACCGACAGCGATGATGCCGCCATCGCCGCGGCGGCGACCATCGGCGAGAGGCGGACGCCCAGGAACGGGTACAGCAGGCCTGCGGCGATCGGGATGCCGACCGCGTTGTAGATCAGTGCGAAGAACAGGTTCTCGCGGATGTTGCGCATGGTCGCCCGTGACAGGCGGATCGCGGTGACCACGCCCCAGAGCGACCCGGAGATCAAGGTGACGTCCGCGGACTCGATCGCGACGTCAGTGCCGGTGCCGATCGCCAGGCCGACGTCGGCCTGGGCCAGCGCCGGCGCGTCGTTTATGCCGTCGCCGACCATGCCTACTCGGCGGCTCTCGGTCTGCAGCCGGGCGATCTCGGCCGCCTTGTGCTCGGGCAGGATCTCCGCCAGCACCCGGGGCACCCCGACCTGGGCGGCGATGGCCGCAGCGGTCCGTGCATTGTCGCCGGTGATCATCACCGTGTCGATGCCGAGACCTTGCAGCGCCGCCAGGGCGTCGACCGAGTCGGGTTTCAGGGTGTCGGCCACCGCCAGCACGCCCGCCGCCCGACCGTCGACCGCGGCGTGGACGGCCGTCTTGCCTTGCGCCGACAGTTCGGCTGTGATCGGTTCGAGAGCGCTGGTGTCGATGCCTGCGTCCGTGAGCAGCCGGGCGGTGCCGACCAGCAGGACGCGCCCGTCGACGCGGGCCTGGATGCCTTTGCCTGTGGTTGAGTCGAACGCGATCGCGCCGGGTAGGTCGAGCCCACGCTGCCGAGCGCCCGCGACGATCGCCGCGGCGAGCGGGTGCTCGCTGTCGACCTCCGCGGCGGCCACCAGCCGCAGCAGCGCCCTCTCGTCGACGTCGCCGACCGGGACGACATCGGTCAGGGCGGGTTTGCCGGCGGTGATGGTGCCGGTCTTGTCCAACACCATCGTGCCGATCTTGTGCGCGGTCTCCAGCGCCTCGGCCGAGCGGATCAGGATGCCCGCCCTCGCGCCCTTCCCGGTGCCGACCATGATCGAGAGCGGGGTGGCGAGGCCGAGCGCGCACGGACAGGCGATGATCAGCACCGAGACGCCTGACACCAGGGCCAGGGTCAGCGCCGGAGGCGGCCCGGCGACGAACCAGATCGCGAAGGCGGCGACGGCGATCGCGATGACCGCGGGGACGAAATACGCCGAGATCCGGTCGGCGAGCCGCTGGATCGGCGCCTTCGACGCTTGCGCTTGCCGGACGAGCCGGATGATCTGGGCGAGCATCGTGTCAGCGCCGACCTTCACCGCGCGCACCCGCAGCGAGCCCGTGGTGTTGATGGTGGCGCCGATGACGGTGTCGCGTTCGCGTTTCGTGTCCGGGATCGGTTCGCCGGTGACCATCGACTCGTCCACGGCGGACTGTCCGGAGAGGACGACGGCGTCGACGGGGATCTTCTCCCCGGGTCGGATGACCACCTCGTCGCCGACGGCGACCTCCTCGACGGGGATTTCGGTCTCGGTACCGCCTCGCACGACGCGGGCGGTGTGGGCCTGCAGGCCGAGCAGGGCTCGGATGGCCTCGCCAGTACCGGCCTTGGCGCGGGCCTCCAGCAGCCTGCCGAGCATGATCAGGGTGATGATGACACCGACGGCCTCGAAATACACCTCGCGGACCTCCGCGGGCAGCACCGCGGGGGCGATCGTGGCCAGCAGGCTGTACCCGAACGCGGCCACCGTGCCCAAGGTGATGAGGCTGTTCATTTCCGCACTGCGATTGGCCAGGGCGAGCCAACCGGTGCGGTGGACGGGCCAACCGGTGTAGAACATGACCGGGGTGATCAGCGCGAGCTGCACCCAGTTGTCGAGCAGGAACGGCGGTACCCACGTCGCGCCGAACAGGCTCTCGGCCATAACCGCGACCAGTACCGGAGCGGTCAGGGCCGCCCCCAGGACGACCCTCCGGGTCAACCCGGCGATCTCCGCGCTGCGTCCGGCTGACTCGAAAGCCTCCTCGTCCGCCGCCGAAGCGGACGAATCCGCAGGTGTCGTGCCCGCGGGCGTCTCACCGGCTCTCGCGTCGGCGGTCTCCCCGGGTTCGACCTGCAGCGTGCCGTGCACCATGTTCATCCCGCAGGCGAACCCGAACGAACCCGCATACGACGGTGTCAGCCGCACCGTGGTCCGCTCGAACGCCGGGAGGACGGCCGATACGGCGAAGTCGCCGAACACCACCCGCGAGGTGCACTCCCCGGACTCCTGCCGGTCGAAGACCAGCTCCACCGGCACGCCCTGGCGGACCCGGATGACATCAGGGTGGTAGCCGCCGCGCACGGTCACCTCGATGCGCTGGACCCCGTCCTCGAACGTCGCGGCGTGGGCTTTGCGGGGTGCGAAGAAGTACCAGGCCAGCGCAATGATCGCAGCTGTCGAAGCGGCGAGGACGGCGATATCGGCAGCGCTCACGGCGCACCTCCAAAGGGTCGGCGAGTCCTGCATCCGACCCTGCCTCGAACGTACCCCGACATGGAGGGGGCGTTGGGCCGATGTCTGAGGGACTCCGGACCATCCCTGACCTGCCGGTTCGCGCGTCGAAGGTGAGTCCTACCGAAAGGGGAATCCGATGCAACACCGACCTTGGGGCCTGTACGCGATTGCGCTGGCCACCGTGATCATGGGCCTCGTATCTAGGCGCATCCGCCTCGACGCTGGCCATCGGTGCGTTGGTGCTGGCCTGCCCGGTGGCGACGATCTTCATGATGCGTGCCATGCACGACGAAGACCGCTCCGACCATGACGCCCATGGCGACCCGCATGAGCATGGAGGGCACAGCGACCGCCGCACGCCACACCTGTGACCGGGACCGAGACGATGGTGTGCACCGGTCTCAAGACGAAGGACTTACCCGTGAGCCGGTCCGACTCGCCGCGGAGAAATCGGCGATCGCGCCGGGGACTGGGGCGATGGCGCGGCGGTACGCGACCGCGACCAGTACCGCCAGCGCCGCGAGCCAGGCCAGGCCGTAGAACAAGGGCCGGGTCTCATTAAAACTGCTGGTGAGAGCGCCGTCGAGCAGGACTCGCGAACACCCGTAACCGGGCAGCAGCTGAGCGGCCGCTGCGGGCTCAGGGCGAAGCATCGGACTCTGGGAGATCCCGATGTCCAGGAACGGCAGCAGGAAGGCCAGGAACACACCGCCAACACGGCCGAAGACCGGTGCGAGCAGCGCGCCGACGAGCGCGTAGGTCAACGCGAGCAGGATGTTCGCCCCGATGTAGACGGGCCAGCGTACGGCGTCGAAGACGACGGCGGTGGCCGCCAAGGAGATCGCGGTCGCGGCGAGCGCAGCGGCCGCGAGCACGCCGAGGCGGGCCGTGAGCAGTGCTCCGGTGCGCATGCCGGCGAGGGCCGCCCGGCGGTCGCCGTCGCGGGCGTCAGCCATCGCGAACAACCCGACCAGGGCAGCCAGCGAGGCGATCGCGATCGGAGCCATAGTCGCACCATGCACCTCTGGCATGGAGTAGACGGCCGGCAGGTGCTCGCCGGCCTCACTGATCGTCAGGGCGATCGGCTGGTTCGGCGTGACCGCGTCGGCGGTCCAGATGAACACCACCGGCACCACCGCGAACAGCACCCACAAGGCAGGATTGCGCCCGGCGTCGCGCCACGCCGCCGCACTGGCCGCGAGGACCTGCGCGTGCACGCCGCCGGGACGTGCCGCGCGCCTGGTCCGGGAGCGCCGGGTGCGGGCGATCGCGACCAGCCAGGCCAGCGCGACCGCGCCGATGGTCCAGGCCAGCGCCCAGCCCAGGTCGCCGAGCCGTCCGCCGTGTCCGGAAGGTAGGTCGACCATCCACAGGGTGACGAAGTGGGTGGGAAACGGGCGGGTCGCCCACCGGTCGGCAGCGGACATCGCCGGTCCGAAGAACACGTCCAGGATCCATACGAACAGCACGATGATCGTGCCGTTGACCGGGTTGCGCACCAGCGTGCCGATCACGGCGCCGATCGCGAGGTAGATGAGTGCGAACATCACCGTTCCGGCGACGATCCGGGCCGGGTCGTCGAAGCCAGTGCGCGCCGCGAGCGCGACCAGGGCGACGGCGGCGGCGAACAACGCTAGGGCGGCTCCGGTGAGCAGCCTTGCCGCGACCATCTGCGCGGGCGGCAGCCCGGCGAGGACCACCCGCCGGTCGACCTCGCGGGTGGCCGCGGTCTGAAAGTACATCGCGACACCTGCGAGGAACGCCGCCGCCCACCCGGCGCTGGCGGTCTCCACCGCCGGACCCGCCGAGTAGCTTCGCGGCGTCGGCGAGGCTGGTGGCGACCACGACCACGAATACCGTCGGGACGAGGGCGAGCAGGAGCAGGTTGACCGGGTTCCGGGCGTAGTCGGCCAGGAACCGGCGCACGAATACGAGGACGGTCACCGCGGCACCGTCTTCCCTTCGGTCAGGTCGAGGATGCGGTCGAACCGCTCCTCGTCGACGACGAAGTGGGAGATGATCAGCGCGCTGCGCCCCGCCCTGCGGCGGTCGGCGACAAGGTGCCAGAACTTCTGGTAGGTGTCGAAGTCGAATCCGGCGTACGGCTCGTCCAGCAGCAGCACCTGCGGGTCCGCCAACAGCGCCAGGCCGAGGTTGAGCTTGGCAAGGGTTCCGCCGGAGAGCTGGTCGGCGCGGGTGCGCGCGTAGCGGGCGAAGCCGAGCGATTTATAGAGCGATTCGCGCGAGGCCTGCACGGCGGGTGCGGTCATGGCGTAGGCGCTGGCGAACAGGTCGAAGTGCTCGTCGCAGGTTAGACGGGGGTATACGAGTGGCTCCTGGGGGCAGTAGCCGAGCCCGCCGACGCGGGTGACCGTGCCGGCGTCGGCCGCCAGGGCGCCGACGAGAATCTTCATGAGCGTGGATTTGCCCGACCCGTTCTCACCGACCAGGCCCACGATCTCTCCTGCGTCCAGGGCCAGGTCGGCGCCGCGCAGCACCGGCACGCTGCGACGGGCCGGCCACAGTCCACGCCGATACGACTTGACGATCCCGGAAGCGGCGAGCACCGGTCCGATGCCGCCCTGTGCCGCCGTCTGAACCGGATCCTCCATCGTGTCCTCCTCACTCGGGTAGGCTGACGCGCTTGAGGCTAAGCGTGCACTAGAACGGCAGGTGGCATGGCGCATCGCGTGTAATCTGACCGTCGGGCCGGGTGGGAAGGTCGCGTTTTCGGGACTTGTCCAAGTCTTCCGTCTAGGGTCCTCCGTAACGCGGTGCAGGCGCTCGGATGCATCCACTTGGGAGGGCGGTGGTTTCGGTGAGCCTTACGCACCATGAATTCTGGACCCTGGTCCACGGGATGGTGTTCGGTGCGGTCTTCCTGCTCGGATTCGCAGGGGGGCTCGAAGGACTGTGGAGCCTGCGGCCACATCTGATGACGGCCGAAGGCATCCGCGGCCGGGCCCTGCGTCTGAAGATCGGCACGACCGCCATGGCCGTCGCCGCCTGGGGCACCGTCTTGACCGGTACCTGGATCGTCTATCCGTGGTACCGCGAAGACGTCCCGGACAGTCCGCGGTCGGTCCTGCTGGCCGACCCGGCCAGGGAGCAGTGGCATCACTTCGGGATGGAGTGGAAGGAGCACATTGCGTGGATCAGCCCGATCCTGGCCACGCTCGTCGCTTTCATCGTCCTGTACTACGGGGCCGGCCTCATTCTCCACGAGCGGCTGCGCAGAACCACGCTCGCGCTGTTCGTGCTCGCCTTCTCCATCGCAGCGGTCGCGGGGATCCTCGGAGCGCTGATCACCAAGACCGCCCCCTTGATCTAGGAGTGCTGCGACATGACCTCGAACGCGGACGCCGGCACGACCGGGCCCGAACTCGGCGACTACACCGACAAACCGGAGGGCCCTGTCACGGCGGCCATCCTCGCCGCCGGGATCGGCTCCTTCGCCTTGGGCCTCTTGACCACGCTGGCGGAGGCCAACGAGCGCATCAAGGAGTTCCTCAACTTCTACGACCCGGTGGGGCCGCTGTCGGGAAAGACCGTCGGAGCCGTCGCCGTCTGGCTGGTCGCCTGGATCGTCTTGCACGTGCTCTACCGGGGTAAGGCGGTTGAGTCCCGGAAGGAACTCGCCATCTCGCTCGTCCTGATCGGCCTCGGTCTCCTCGGGACGTTCCCCATCTTCTTCCAGGCGTTCGCACCGCCCGAATAAGCTCCGGTGGCCGAAATGGGGTATCCCCCCAAGGCCCTGGTCGGACACTAGAAAAACGCTGATCGTCGTCGTCCGCAGCGCGAATTAAGGCCTTCGAGGCCGAAGGCGTCCTGTCCTCCCACCTGGAGGCACCGTGCGCCGGGGGCACTGACCACCCGCGTCGCCGAGCTCCCGCGGCGTGCCTGTAGGGCCGTTGGACTGCCTCATTCGTGACCATGTTCGCTTCAACGCGGGGAGGATGAGAGAACAGGATGGACTCGGCGACTGCGAGGTGGGTCGGATGAAGTATCAGATGTGGCAGAACGATTGGGACGGCCGATCGGACCACATGTCGGGCGGTGACTGGTGGTGGATGGCGTTCATGATGCTGTTCTGGGTGGCGGTCCTGGTGCTGCTGGTCTGGGCGGTGATCAGGCTGAGCCGCGCGATCGAATCGCATCACGTCTCGGCCCAGGGCGTCCAGCCGTCGGGGCACCATGAGGCACCTCGTGAGGTGCTCGACCGCCGCTACGCCGCCGGTGAAATCGACTCCGCGACCTACAGCGAAATGCGTGCCCGTTTGGAAGGCAGCGACCCCGCTGCGGGTTTGGGTTCGAATAAGCGAGAGTTAGGCCGACCGCTAGTCACCGCTTCGATCTGGTCGCCGCGGTGCTGCCGCTGGCCGACCGCCCCGCTCTCGCGGAGGTGCGCCTCGGTGAGCTCGAATCCGAGGTCGGCACGGACCGCTTCCGTCGTCTCGCCGCCGCGATCCAGCGCGTCAGCCGCATCCTGCCCTCGGACGCCGCGCCGGTGTCGGAGTTCGGTCTCCTGACGGCCGCAAGCGAACAGCGGCTCATCGCCGAACTCGGCCGCACGGAAGGCGCCGATGGCGGACTGAGCGACCGGATCGCACTCGCCGCCGGCCAACTCTGATCGTGGGCACCCTCGACTGGCAGTGAGCCACCACAGCCGGTCTCTTTCATGCCTTCTGCGAACCACTGGCCGTAGCACATTCGCGGCATCGGCGGGTGACGCGCTTTCGACCGTGTCCCCATTGGGACATCACTGTTGCATGCGGTGCGCGACTTCGGAAACATTGCGCTCGTCAGCAACCTCACCTACACCAAGTAGGTCTATTTAGGATTGGGGAACGACATGCGCAAGTTCGAAGTCGCTCTTGAGGGGCACGGGAACATCTGTGCCCGCTCCTCCTACTCCCCCCTGATGTCTCCGGACGAGGGGTCCGAGGAGACCTTCGAGGCGGCGCTCATGGCCGCCCTGGAGCAGTCCGAGGCCGTCGAGGCCCCGGCCGCCGAATTGGCGGAAGCGGCCAGTCGTTAACGGCTGACTGGGTTCAACGTGCGAGGACGCATTCCTCCACGTTGAACCGTCAACCCGCCGAGGAGTACAGCTCCCGCGGGATTCGAAGTCACCTCGAAATCGATCCGTGATCGCCAGTACGTCGCAGGTCCCGGTGAATTGGAGTAGAAGCGTGCAACTCTTCCTCGATCGCTATATCCACCTGATCGAACGCCAGGGACAGCATTTGGCCTTCAACAGCGTCAGCCTCGACTCCTGGGAGCTGACCAGCGCCGAAGCCCGGGTGCTCAAGGAGCACGCCGACGGTGCGACGGCAGTGGACACCGTCGGCGTCGACGTCGAGGCCCTGGTCGAGGAGGGACTGCTGGTGTCGGTCCGCACCGAACCGGGCAAGGCGATGGAACGCCTCATGGAGAGCCGCAAGTCCAAGTCCGCCAAGGGCCGAGGCCACTTCAACAGCCTGCGGATGTCGCTCACCGAGCGCTGCAACATGGCGTGCACCTATTGCTTCCAGCAGGCGCTCTACCCCGAGGACCAGCCTCGCATGAGCGAGGAGACGATGGCCCAGACGCTCGAATGGTTCATCGACCAGGCCGAGGGCGACTCCATCAGCCTCCAGTACTTCGGCGGTGAACCCCTCCTCGAATGGCCGCTCATCCAGCTCGCCAACGCGACCGTCGCCAAGGCCCTGGCGGAGGGCCGGATTTCCGGTTACCGCCAGACGATGACCACCAACGGCACCGTCCTGACCGACACCCGGGCGAAGTGGCTCCTCGAGCAGCAATTCGAGCTCATCTTCAGCTTCGACGGCCCTCCCGAGATCAACGACCAGATGCGCATCTTCAAGAGCGGCCGCGGCAGCTACGAGAAGGCCGCCGAGGGCATCAAGCGCTGGTCGGCCCTCGGGGGCGAACCGGCCATCCTGATGACGGCCACCCAGCTCAACCTCCGGTCCCTGCCCCGCTACGTGCGCTGGTTCGCCGAAGAATCGGGCATCAATCCGGCCGTCATCGCGCTGAACTCCCCGCAGCCGACCGAGACCGGTTGGGAGACCGGCGGGGTCGAACTCGCCCAGGCCGTCTTCGAGATGTGGCTGTACTGCGACGAGCGCGGCATCGCCTTCCAGGCCCCGGGCACGTTCATCCCGCTCCACCTGCGTACGAAGATGCCCCAGTCCGACCACTGCATCGACGGGAACCTCTTCGGGACCGAAGCGGGCACCTGGCCCGTGTACGTCAGCGCGGACGGTCGCCGTTCGCTGTGCCTGGTCCACCACAACGACCACCGCGTCGAAGTGCCGAAGGGCGGCGATCCGATCGAACTCGGACGACGCTGGCACTTCGAAGGCCCGACCGTCGAGGAGTGCGACGGCTGCATCGCCAGCCAGATCTGCGGTGGCCCCTGCACCCTCGAGAAGCTGCTCTGGGGTGGCGACAAGCTCAGCGCCGACCGCTGCGACTTCATGCGCACCATGACCACCGAAGTCCTCACCTCGGGCCGTGGGGAATGAACGGGTCCAATCCGGACGACGCCGCGGAGCAGATGGCGGAGGCGATCGACGGACTCCGTCCCACGCCCGGCCGGCTGCTGATCGTCGCGCGCGGAGTCCATCCAGTGTGGACTAATCTGGCGGATCGCTGCCGTCTGCGGGGCTGGACCGTGGTCCAGCGGACCCTGGCGGTCGACGACCGCCGGTGGGCCCCTCCCGTTCCGGACGGCCTTGCGGCCCACGTCGAATTCCAGGGCGAGCGCATCGGCTGCGATCTGGTGGTCTACCACGATCCATTCGGGGGCAACGAAAGCCAGGTAGGCGGACCAGTGTCGCTGCGGCGCCTGTGCGGCGGCGGCATCGCGTTCGTCAGTGTCGACTTCCCGCACGGACTCGCCGACCCGGTCCTCGCGGCGTCGCTGGAGGCGGTCTACCTGCGCGCCCTCGCAACGCCCGTGGCAGCGCTGCGCGACCGCGCCGACCGGCTCGCGTCGACGCTGGCAGACGCGGACTCGATCGAAGTCCACTTCGGAGACCGCCGCGTGCTCCACGTGCGGGGTCCCTGGAACCTCCGTACCGACTTCGGCTCCGCCCAAGCGGACCTGCCGATCCTGCAACTGCCCCTCGGCGAGGTCTGGATCGCGTGCCGGCCCGAATCGGTCAGGGGCGACCTCGAAGTGCAGGATGGTCCCGGAGTCAATGGCCCGCGCCGGTTCACCGTCGAAGAGGGACGGCTCCGCGAACCGCGGAGCGGACGATTCGCCGACCTCCGTCCGGTCGTCGAGATCGGCTTCGGCGTCAACCCGGACGCGCGATGGCTGCCCATGACCTCCTTGGGAGAGAAGGCCGCCGGTTCGATGCACGTGGGATTCGGCGACAACGTGCTCATCGGCGGCGACGTCGCCGACGACCGCCACTACGACCTCCCGCTGCCGCGATCGGCGCAGGTGAAGCTCATGACGGCTGCACGAGGAGCGGAAGCGGTGGCACTGTGAAGCGCATGCCGCTCGCGTTGGACCCCGCCGGCGTCACCGAACCGATCGTCGCGGGCGTCGGCGACCCGGCCCTCGCCGGGTACGAGTTCGACGCCCTCCTCGACAAGAACATCACCGATGCCTTGCGCCGGGAACGGCTCGCATTCCACAATCTCGACGTCTTGGAGCGCCTGGCGGACCCCCGGGTCGGCGAACTCATCGCGGTGCCCGGCGGTGACCACGGATTCGTGTACCGCGCCCGGTTTCGCGCGGACGGCGGATACGACGGCGGCCCGGTCTGGGGCCGACTGGCCTCCGCCTGGCGCTGCTGCCTCGCCGAGTTCGGCCCGATCGACTGGGACGTCGAGGTCTACTCCAGCGGACACGAGTGGCCCCGCGCGCTCTCCCTCCCCGGAACCGTCCTGATCTCGCATCGCCTCCCGGCGTCCTCCGTTGGCGCGCAATGGCTATACGTGCTGCACGAACTGCTGCACCAGTGGTTCGGCGCGCGAATCCGGCTCGCACCCGCCTCCCACGCCAGGTGGGAAGCCTGGGTCGACGCGATCGCCTGGACGATCGCCGCGCGAGTGCTCGGCGCCGAAGCCGACCAGATCTACGCGACCGTGTACAAGCGGCAGATGGTGACGAGCGAGCCGGGCCTCGCCGAACGCGGATCGCTCGTCTTGGCCGCCCGCCGCATCCTTCGCGACGACGACGCCGGACTCGCAAGGTTCGCAGCCGCCACGACCGAGGCCGAGCGGCGCGCACGGGCCCGACTGCCGCGCACGGTCGCGGACGCACCACCGCTCGACGCGATGAAGGGACCCTCCGATGCTGTCTGAGCAGACGTTCATGATCGCCAACTCCTGCAACCTCAGCTGCACCTACTGCTGGTACGAGGTCGGCACCTCCGAATACGCGCCGACCCCGGTCGGACCCGACACCTACCGCCGCTGGTTGGAACGGTGCAAGAGCACCGGCGTCTCGATCGACCGCGTGAACTTCACCGGCGGCGAACCGCTGCTGCGCGAGGACTTCCCGGGACTGCTCGACGTCGCGACCCGCCACGCCGGGAGCGTCGCCGTCTTCACCAACGCCGTCCTCGTCCGCGACGAGACCGCCGAGCTGCTGGCCTCCAGCGGCACCGAAGTCCACGTCTCGATCGACCACGTCTCCGAACACATCGGCGACCGGGTGCGCGGCGGCACAAAGGCCACCCTCAAAGGGATCGCCCGGCTCGTCGAGCACGGCGTCCGCAAACTCCAGGTCTGCGTCGTGATCACCGCCAAGAACCACACGGACCTCCCCGAAATCGTGCGCTTCACGCAGTCGCACGGACTCGACCTCGAACTCATGCCGGTCGGCGTCCCCGAGACCCACCCGTTGAGCTTGCGCTCGATCGACCCCGAGGCCACGGCGTCGCTGTCGGCGCTGATCGAAGAGCACCGGGGCCTGCTCGGCCGGGAGGGGTACTACCGGCGCTTCCGCAGATTCCTGGGAACCGGGCAGGTGTCGCCCACTCCCGGCTGCGGGGCCGCCGAGCGCGGGGTCTTTGTCAACTCCGACGGCGAGATCTGGATGTGCCCCCAGCGGAGCGCCGAGACGTTCGGCAACATCGCCACCGCCGACCCGGAGGAGGTGCTGAAACGCAAGCGCGCCGCCGCGGCCGCCAAGCGCCCCGGTTCCTGCGTGAAGCTCGACTGCCTGGTGCTCACCTGACGCCTCCCGGACCCGAAGCCCGCCTGCGAATGGAGCCCCTGACATGCAACGCGTACTGATACGGCGCCTTGGCATACTCGTCGCCCTGGTCTCGTTCGCGGACTTCATCTTCGGCGCCACCGTCGTCGTCCACATGTTGAACGGCGGCCTGACCGGAGCCACGATCGGCATCGCGCTGGCGGTCTCCGGGGTGCTGTCGCTCGCGGTCGAGACCCCCAGCGGCGCTTGGGGTGACAAGCACGGCCAGCGCCGGATCCTCGTGATCGGCCTGGTGCTGTGGGGCCTTGGACTGCTGGCGTTCGGGTTCGCGCAGTCGATGCTGATCTTCACCGTCGCTCTGGTCCTGTGGGGCATCGGCCAGTCCTGCTACTCCGGCGCGCCGACCTCGCTGGTGCTCAACCGCTTGCACGAGGAGATCGGGGACGAGGGCATCGCCGGGGTGATGCGCAAAGTCCACGTGATCCGGTGGACCGCCTCCGGCGCGGCCGCCGCGAGCGTGTTCCTCACCGCGGAGCACTTGGCCGTCGACACGACGATCATCGTGGCCGGAGCGCTCCTGCTGCCGGTGGCGCTGTGGGTGCGTCTGCGGTGGCCCGAACAGCGTTCGGAAACAAAGGATTCCACGGCGCGGCTGCTCGGGCGCGGCCTGCGGCTGGCGGTCACCGGCGAGCTGCGCACGCAGATGATCCACGCGGCGCTCATCGGGTTCCTCCTCACCGTCCTGATCTTGACCTGGCAGCCGCTGTCGATGGAGACGATCGGGCTGCGACCGGAGTCGCTCGGCCTGGTGCTACTCGTGTTCACGGCGGCCTCGGCCGTCGGCGCTTGGGGCACCAGATTCACCGAGCGATTCGGGGCCCGTCGGGTGCTCCCCATCGGGCTGGTCCTCACCTGCGCCGTGATGCTCACGGTTGGGGCGGGTGCCGTCGCGACCGGCGCGGCCTTGGTGGCGGCCGAAGCGCTCACGGGTCTACTGATGTGCCTCAACGCGATCAGGGCGCAGCAGCTGTTCCCCGACGCGCTCCGCACGACCATGACCTCGATCATGAGCGCCGTTCTCGGGCTTTCGATGGCCTTGGGGGACTTCGTGACCGGACTGCTGTGGGAGTTCATGGGAGTCGAGGCGGCCGTCCGCTGGTGCGCGCTCTCCGTGGCGGTCGGCTGCCTGGCCGTCTATATCGCGGATCGCTTCAAGTCCGCGGCGAACCCCGAGGTTGCGGGTGAACCGGAGACGTTCGAACCGGTGGGACAGCGCGGCTGACGAAGACGAAGTCGGCGGCGGCGAGCCGCCGGAAGCTCAACGAGAGGAACGGTCGGATGGAGAATCGAATGGAGCGGCTGGCAGGCTGGCTGATCCGGGACAAGGGCACGGACTACCTCGCGACCATGCGCGGCTGGATCGAGCTCGAAGGCGTCCCCAGAGGACTTCCGCGGGAGGCCCCCGCGGTGGTGTTCGGCGAGCGCGCCGAACCGGCCCGGCTCACCGTCGCGAAGATTGAAGTGGACTCGACCGGCGACTCCGGCACCCGCCGGCGGCCCCGGCTCGCGGTGCGCCCGGCGGGCCACCTCTCGACCGCGTCCGGACTCCGCCAGACCGCGCGGGAATGGCTGGTCGAGAGCGGCTTCGACGAGATCGTGCTGCCCATGATCTGGTCGCGCTCCGAAGAGTACGGAGCCGAGGAGTTCCAGCTCGCGCACAGTCGGATGGACGACATCGACCTGCGGATCCTGCAATCTCCTGAGTTCCCGCTCTACACTGCCCTTGCCGAGGGCCTGGACCGCAGCTTCGCCTTCGGGCGCTGCTTCCGCTACGAGGCAGGCGACGGCGCCGCCTCCTCCGAGCACTACCTGATGGAGTTCGAGCAGCTCGTGTTCGCGACGACGTTCGAGGGTCTCGGCGACTGCATGGCGCAGGTCGAGGAACTCATCCGCACGCTCGCGAAAGCGGTCAGCGTCGATCTCGACGACGTCGACTTCCTGGTGAGCGCACCCGAGGGAATGTCCGATGTAGCCGCCAAGGGGCGGGCCGTCGAGCTGGAGCGGGTTGTGCTGTTCACCGTCCCCGCGTCCTGGCCCGCGGCCGCCCGGCGCGTCCTCGTCGACCGCTTGGAGCAGGCGGGGGCGAGCGTCATCGCCCTCGAGGGCGATGACGACGTGCTTCGCGGGGGCACCGAGGTGCGACTGGCGGTCGAGACCGGCGACGCCACCGTGGCCACCGTGCACCGCATCCTGGACACCGCCGCCTCCTACGTCATGCCGGGCAACGGCATCTCCGCCGCCATAGCGCTCCAGTGGAACCCGGCATGGGAGGCCTACCTTCCTCTGGAGTGGAGGGAGGACGAGCAGTCCGAATCGGCCTACCCCGTCCGATCGATCACCTCCAGGCGCGAGACCGACGCGGACGGGAACGAGCGGATCGCCGATGCGGAGCTGTACCTCAAGGGCATCGAGGTGGCACACGTGCGGGCGTACGCCGACCGGACCCAGTTCGAGGAGAACCTCGCCAAGGCCGGGATCAACGACCCCAACGGGCGCTTCGGATACCTGCTCGACGCGCTCGAATCGGCGCCCCCGGGCATGGTCGGGATGTTCATCGGCTGGGAGCGTCTGCTCACCGTGCTCGAAGGGCTCCTCGCGACCCAGGAGGCGCAGCTCTACCCCCGGGACGGTACCGGCCGCCTCGTGGGGGAGACCGGCCCGCACGCCCACCGCCGCACCGACCGCGACGCCGACAAGGAATGACCATGGGAGACCTACCCGTTCCCGGCGCCGAGGGGTTGACGAGGCGCTGCCCGTTCTCGGTGATCGAGGAGTACGAAAAGGTGCGCGACACCTCAGGGGTGGCGCCGCTCGACACGCCCAGCGGCAGGCCCGCGTGGCTGCTCGCCTCGTTCGAGGAGACCAAGGCGACACTCGCCGACCCCCGGTTCGCCTCGGCGGTGAACGAGCCGCCGCCGCTGGACGACGGCAACCCCATCCCCGGCTGGTTCTTCGGGCTGGACGGCGCCGAACACTCCCGGTACCGGAAGCTGCTCACCGGCCAGTTCACGATGCGCGCCGCGCGGAAGGCGGCGCCCCGCATCAGGGCGATCGTCGTCGAGCACCTGGAGCAGATGCGGCGGCAGGGCTCGTCCGCGGACCTGTTCGAGGCGTTCGCCTGGCCGGCTCCGGCCCGCGTCATATGCGACCTGCTCGGCGTGCCGCGGGACATGGAGGCGCTCTTGACCTCCCAGATCGAGATCATCGACGGGGACGACCCCCGCGCGGACCGTCTCGGTGCGATGCAGACGATGTGGGATGCGCTGGTGGGCCTGACCGCCGCGAAGCGGCTGCGGCCCGGCGACGACATGCTCAGCGACCTGCTCGCCGGGAACGACGTCAGCGACCAGGTCGGCGCCTCGTTCGCGCTCGCACTGCGCATCGCGGGCCACGCCCCGGTCTCCCACGTCGTCGGCATGGGGGTCCTGTACCACCTGACCGAGAATGGGCTCGACGGCCGGTTCGGCGACACCGGCCGCCGCGATGCGACCGTGGAGGAACTGCTGCGGTTCCTGCCGACCAACAACCTCGGCGTGCTCCGCCTCCCGACCGAGGACGTCCAGATAAGAGGGCAGGCGCTCCGCGCGGGCCAACCGGTCGTCGCCTCGCTTGCGGTGGCGAACCGGGATCCGGCCCGGTTCGAGGACGCCGAGTCGTTCCGCCCCGAACTCAGACACCCGTCGCACCTGGCCTTCGGCTACGGTCCGCACCAATGCCTGGGCCACAACTTCGCGCGGGTCGAACTCGGCGTGATCTTCGAGGAGCTCTTCGGCCGATTCCCCGGCCTTCGACTGGCCGTGGCCCTCGACGAGGTCCCCATGCAGGACTCCGCGCAGTCGTACGGCGTCACCGCGCTGCCGGTAGCCTGGTAGGAGTCCAGTATGGAATTGGCTACCGAGGCGCGGGGGCCGGTGGCGCTCCCCAGGACGATTCGATCGTCCGGCGCCCTGCGCGAGCGCACGGCAGCGCTCTCGGAGCCCGGATCGTTGACGCGGTTCATCACGCGCTAGAACGATGTCGATGTGCTGCTGACCGACTCGCGGCTGGCGGCGCAGCCCGCGACGGAACCGGCATCCGCCGCGGGTCCACCGACCGCGCGGGACCGATTGGACGCGCTGGCGGGCCGATGGCCGGCGTTCACGGACCCGCCGCACTGGACTGTCCTGAGAAGACTGATGCATCCACTTTTCCAACCCCGACACATCGATGCCGCGGCCGTCTCGGTGGTGAGGCGCTCCGGAACGGTCCCTCCTCTGAAACACCGCGGCAGCTGCGCGAAGTCATTGGCGCCGCCCTGAACGGATTCGCATAGACCGGAAGGCTCGTTCACCCTGCCGTTCGGGAAGGGGGCCATGCCTGTATCGGGGCGCCCTTCGCTCGAAGGACGGTAGTCGCGGTGCTGGAGGCAAACGGAATCGGCACTCGGCTTCCGGTGGATGGATGGGACATCGCCCCGGACATGAGACGGTGGCTCACCTGAGCACCGACGGGCCTGTGGCATGGCTCCTGCGCTCCGGGCCCGCCTTCGACGAATCCTGCCGGTTACCCGCCGGTCATCTGCCTTGAATTGAGCCCGGAACGATATTTGAATAGTCCCTATCAGATTCACGCCGTGAACCGCCATAGCCGGACAGCGATCGCGCCCCGTCATGAAAACGGCCTCAACCGCCGCCGGATCCTAGATGGAAGCCCCGCCGTTCCCGATGAATATGGGTGGAAAGGACTGCAAGTGAGCCCTTCTGGACCAGGCATCGCAAAGATTGCGCCGCTCACTGAATCAGAATTGAAAATCCTCTCACACGTCATCGCCGCCCCGAATCAGTACACGGCGGCGGAGTGGCTGGACATCTCCCGCCGTCATCTACGGCGGCAGATAGAAGCGATCAACGAGAAACTCGGTGCCGAGACCATTCTCCAGACGGTGGTGCTCGCGACGATCCGAGGACTGGTGGACCCGAAGTCGCTTCCAGAAGGCAGTATCGAGGAACGTGCGTTTCAGCTGGGACGCTCGGGCAAATGCCGAGCAGTATGCCCCCTTGGCAGGTAGGCAGCCGGCGCCTTCAGAGATTGAAGCCATGCTCTCCCGCCACGTCTGTGCGCCACGAAGGGCCTGAAGCCCTGGAACCGCGGGGGAAATGTGCCCTGGGCCTTCTCAAAATCGAAAGGCTTGCCTGACCAGGCAGGTTGTTCTCGGCGGCCCACGACCCATCGGTGGGAGTGGTCCGCCGTCCGGCCCGTTCGTAATCCTCGTCCGCGATTTCGCATCGCAGCCACTCGGCGCGCCATACGATCAGCACCATGCTCAGCGACTACGAACACCTTGACGCCGGCACGCTTCACGTTGACGGCGAACACCCTATCGACGGGCGAGTACTTTTCCGCCTCGGCATCCCGAACCATCAGGGCGCCGAATTCCACACTGAACCCCTCACACAAGAACAAGCGACCATCATCAACGGCGGCGGGATGACCCTGTCGCTGGTGCACGGGGACGCGGAGATCGAGATCGGCCCGGAAGCGCTTGTCATCGGTGCCGCAGTGAAGGCAGGCGATGAGGTTGTACAGCTTCACGCCAGTGACCCGCAAGGATGGCCACTAGACCTCTAACGCAGCCTAACCCTACGCTGACCGGCTTATCCTGCTCCAATGCACGGACCTGAGGAGCGTCCAGGGTATGCGTCGAGGCCCGTGCGGGAGATACGACAGCGGCAGAACGGGGTCAAGGGGTCCCAGGTTCAAGTCCTGTCAGCGACAAACGGACACCGGGAACATCGATGATGTTCCCGGTGTTTTCGTATTTCGTCCATTGATATAGCGGAGTTACTGGTCGGTAATTTCGGGCCGCCGGGCGCGATCGGGAGGTTCCCGGCGGCCGCCAGCAGTCGGTTTCGCGAATTTTGCGTGTGTTGTTGTACTTCTGTCCTGGCTTCGAATAAGACCCTCATGTGTGGATGCTCGGTCAGATCCCCGCGCCGCAATAGGTTCGATATGGAAGTCTCCTGTTGAGTTCTGTTGTGTCACAACGGAACTCAACAGGAGTCTTTCTCAGTCCGTAAACACGGCCTAAGCGTCTCGTCGGGTCACAGGTAGGGGCTCTGAGTGAGCAGGTGGCTCCGGTAGCCTTCGCCCACACCGGGCTCCGGGGTGCCGGACCAGTCCTTGATGAGGACCGCGCCGCTGGTGCAGCCCCACGGGTTCCAGGTCCACGCCAGGTAGCCCAAACCATTCGCGTCGGCCCAGTCCACCAGCCCCTGCATGTAGTCGAACCCGCAGTTGTCCTGGCCGAACTCGCCGAGGACGACCGGCACCTCCTGCATCAGCGGGGCAATCTCACTGTCCCAACAGGACTCGGTGACGCACCGGTTGAAGCTGTACGAGTGCCAGGACGCGGCGATGTTGTTCAGCGGGTCATTCGGCATGTAGGCCAGCCATTCCCGCATGTCGTTGGTCCACTCAAGCCCGCTGACCATGAGTATGTTCGTGGCACCGGTGTCGCGGACCGCGTCGACGAGGTCCTGCATGCCGGCCACCTCGTACCCGATGCCGGCGCAGGTGCCGCCGTCGCGCAGGCACTGCCAGCCCAACGTCTTGTCCCAGTTGCTGGCCATATCCGGGTACGGTTCGTTGAACAGGTCGAAGACGACGGCGTCGTTGCCCTTGAAGGTCTCAGCGACGCCGGCCCAGAACTGCGGGGCGTACTGCGCGTCGGGCATCGGCTTCTGGCAGGTGGCGTGCACGTCGGTGCAATGCCAGTCCGGTCCTGTGGTGTAGGCGCCCCAGGTCCAGTGCAGGTCGAGGATGACATTGAGGCCGTTGGCGACCAGGAGATCGACGTAGTCCTTGATGCCTTCCTGGTAGGCGGCGCCGCTGGGTGAGCCGTTGAGGCCGAGCCAGCACTCCTCGTTGAGCGGGAGGCGCACGGCGTGGATGTTCCAGGCCTTCATGGCGTCGACGGACGCCTGGTCGACCGGGCCGGAGTCGAACAGGCCCTTGCCCTGCACGCACGCGAACTCGGCGGAGGACCGGTCCACACCCAGCAGCCGGTACGGATCGCCGTCCTCGGTGACGATCTGGTTGCCCGAGACGCTGAGCTGCGGCGCCGGCCCGTCAGGCGGGGAGGTGGTCGGGTCCTCGCTGGGGGTGGTGGTCGGACCCCCGGTCGGTGTCGTCGAGCCGGTGCAGGGCGTGCCGTTGAGCGCGAAGGACGCCGGTTCGGGGTTGGCGTCGCGCCATGCACCGACGAACCCGATCGAGGTGGAGTCGTCGGTGTCCAGTGACCCGTTCCAGCTCATGCTGGAGGCGGAGACGCCGGCGCCGGATTGGGTCCAGACGGCACCCCAGCCTTGGGTGACCTTCTGGCCGGAGTTCGGGAAGTCGAAGGTCAATGTCCAGTCGGACATCGCGTCGCCGAGGTTGGTGACGTTCAAGTCGGCGCGGAATCCGCCCGGCCACTCGCTCTGCACGGTATAGGTGACCGTGCAGCCCGAGGTGGCCGCCGATGCGGGAAGGGTCGCCGTTGCCAAGCCGCCCAGTACTAGTGCGCCGACGGCGCCGGCGACCAACAGTGTCTGACGATGTCGCATCTAAGCTCCTTGATGCTCGTGAGGGAAGGATGGGAGCGCTTCCGTTTTCACCTTAGTTAGACACCCGAATAAAGTCAAGCATTCACATGGATCTATGCTTAGTGATCATCGTGCAGCCGATCGGGCGAAAGGGCGAGCAGGCGGGTAAGTAAGGCGGCCTGACAAAGCACAGCGAAGGAGGCACACGTGGCGCTCAGCCCGACGTGGACGAGCAAGTCGAGGACCAGGGGTCTGATCCTGGACGCCATCCGTGCGGCCCGCACGATCAGCCGGGTCGAGCTCGCGGCAGCGACGGGTCTTACCGGCGCCACGATCTCCGAGCTCGTGCGGGAGCTCATCGACGACGGCTTGGTCGTCGAGGCCGGCCGAGGTGCGCCGACCGGCGGCAAGCCGCGCACGCTGGTGCAGCTCGACCCCGGGGCCCGCTACAGCGTCGGAGTCCAGATGGAGCGCAACGCCTGCGTCATCGTCATCGTCGACTTGGCCGGCCGGCCGGTGGCCCGAACTTCGTTCCATGGTGTGGCGTCGATGCCGCCGGACCAGGCACTGCCGATGATCGCATCGCAGGTGGACGCCCTGCTGGCCACGGCTGCAGTCGACCGCGACCGGGTGCTGGGGGTCGGGCTGGTCAGCTACGGCCCGCAGGACCGCCGCGCGGGGATGCTGTTGAGCCCGCAGCCCTCCGAACCATGGCTCGAATACCCGGTCGCGGAGCGACTCGCGCAGAGCCTTGGCCTGCCCGTGCTGCTCGACAACGACGCCGCGGCCGCCGCGATCGGCGAATACTGGATGGGCGCGGTCGACCGACGAAGCACCTACGGCTGCATCTACATGGCCAGCGGGATCGGCGGCGGGATCGTGGTCGCCGGCGAGGTATACCGAGGCAGCTCCTCCAACAGCGTAGAACTCGGCCATATGTCGATCGACGTCAACGGCGACGAGTGCCCGTGCGGCAACGTCGGCTGCCTGGAGAACTACGCCGGCCCGTCAGCCCTGGTCCGGCAGGCCGCGGCCACGCCCGCGCTGGCCGAGCGACTGGTGCCCGACCCCGACACCGCCGACTTCCTCACTGAGTTCGCGCGGATCGCGGCTGCCGCCAACGCCGGCGATCCGGCCGCCCGTGACCTCATCGAGCGGTCGGCCCGCTACCTCGGTGCCGCCGCCGTCACCATGACCATCCTCTTCGATGTGGACGCGATCGTCCTGGCCGGTCCAAGCTTCGCGGTAGCGGGCTCTATCTACCAGACCGTGATCCAGGAGGAAGTGGACCGCCGCACCGTCACCTGGCGGACGCACCCGGTGCGGGTGATGCCGTCGGTCAACGGCCCCGACGCAGCAGCGATCGGCGCAGCGGCCCTCGTGCTGCAAAGCGAGCTGACCCATGGCCGGACTCGGACTGAGGAGGGCAGGGGCGCCGGCAGCCATGCCCGACCGGTGGTCGCTGTCGCGGGTGCCACCAGTGCATCGATCTGAGTTGGAGTCAGGCGCTGGTGCGGCGAGCGCAGTCGACGCAGCTCTTCTGCCGAGTCCACCGCTCGCCGGCTGTTGAAAATGACTCTCCACCGATCTTGGTCAATTGACCAAGTCATCTGACCGAGTCATTTGTGCAAGACTGCTAACATGGCGCGATGAGCATCGAATCCGGCGCTTCACGCCGCAGCCTTACCGAGCGACGGCAGCAGCTGATGGACGCGGCGGTCGAGGTCATGGCCGAGCGAGGCGTCGTCGCCTCATCCACAAGGGCCATCACCGAGGCCGCCGGAGTGCCGCAAGGGATGTTCCACTACTGCTTCGACTCGAAGAGCGCGCTCCTCCGTGCACTGCTCGAGCGTGAGAGCGAGCGCACCCTGGCGACCGCGTGGCAACTCGACCCTGGCAGCGATTCCTTTACGGCAAGCCTCTCAAAGGTGCTGCATGCCCAACTCGCTCGAGTGAGGGAGAATCCAGCGCAGTATTTGGTGCTCGCCGACCTGACGGTCGCCGCCCGCACTGATCCGGAACTGCTCGAACTCAGCCGTTGGGAGCGCCGACAGTTCTCCGACCTCGTCGTGCATCAGTTGGAACGATGGCAACCCGATCGCCCCAGCGTTGAGCTCCGCACGCTCGCAGCGGTGATTCTCGCCGGAATCGACGGACTCACCGAGCACTGGCTCACCATGCGCGACGACGAGGCCAGCATCGCCGCCGTCGAACTTCTCGCCAACTGCGTCAGCAACCCCGTTGCGTCCCAGGATCGGTGATTCGATGCCGTTGGGAGCGACTTCGCCAGCCCTGGTGCGTCAGACCGAGCGGTGGTTCGTGCGGCAGGGCATGCCGACCATGATCGAGGGATACGCCTTCGTCTCGCATGTGCTGCCCAGGATGCTGCCTTCGTTGGCGATCGTGACGTTCGCGAGCCTGGCCTGGCTGGTGCCACTGAAGTCATTGGGCTCAGAGCGCTGGGTCTGGCTCGGCGCGGTCCTGGCGTTGACGGCCGCCGCATGGCTGGGTGTATCGGTGTTCGTTCGGCGCCAACCGCATTTCTCGCGAACCGCGATCGGCGTCATCCTCATCGCCTACGCGGCCATGCCGTTCGCCGTGCCGCTGCTGCAATTGGCGGTCGACGACGTGATCACACCACCTGGGGATAACGCGGTCGGACTACTGGGTTTCGTGATCTTCTTCGGGCTCGTGTTCACGGCTACCGCGCTGGCGACGACGTACGGCCTCGGCACGCTGCTGCGCCGTGCGACTCGGCACCTCGTGTACGACCTGCGCAACAGCCTGCATCTGCTCGGGCGGGCACTGCCGGCGATTCTGTTCGTCACGCTCTTTCTGTTCTTCACCGGGGAGATCTGGCAGGCCATGAACCGGTTGCCATGGTGGCGGGTCGTCCTCGTGGTCGCCCTGTTCGGGGTGATCACGGTGCTGGCGGCGGCCACTCGTTTGCGCGATGAAATCGGCCGGGTCGAGCAGGATCTGCGCCCTTCGGTGCTGGCCTCAGCCTGCAGCAAGACGCCGATGGCGGCCGTCCCGGTCGAGGAACTGACAGACGGCGGGCCACTTCCGCCGACCCGTTTGAACGGCCGTCAAGTACGCAATCTCCTGGTCATGCTCGCAAGTCGCCAACTACTGCAAGCAGCATTCATCGGTGTCGCACTGTTCGCGTTCTTCGTGCTGCTCGGCGTCGCGGTAGTCACCCCCGCGACTGCCGAGCAGTGGATCGGCGGCCCGCCGGTGTATTCCGTTATCTGGAGCGAATTGCCCGTCGCGCTGCTGAAGAACGCGACGTTGTTCGCCGCGTTCGGCAGCATGTACTTCTCGGTAATCTCGATGACCGACGCCGAGCACCGACGGGAGTTCTTCGCCCCCATCATCGACGATGTCGAACGCACACTGGCGGTGCGTGCGGTCTACCTTGCCGTGAGGGCAGCGGGCGCTGATCAGCCGTGAAAAAAGACGGCCCTGGCCGGACAAAACCCTCCAATTCCGCCCGGCCATGGCCGTTCTCTATCAGGGCGGCATGCCTTTCCACCGCCTGAAACGCTCCTTTGAGGATCTCGATGCACCGGAAGCGAAAGCAGTGAACCGTTCCAGGTCGGCGTCGGCGCGGCCTCTCACCAAACTTGTAACAAGAAATGTTACGATCGGTGGGATTCGGAACGCACGCAACAGGAGGCGCACATGGCGGCCAACAGCCGGTTGACGACCGCCGTCCATGCGCTCGCTTGGATGGCGCTGGCCGGTCGCCGCGGCCGCGAGGTCATGACCTCCGAGGAGATCGCCGCGAGCCTTGCCACCAACCCGGTCATCGTGCGCCGCAGCCTCGGCGAGCTCCGCGCCGCGGGACTCGTCGCGTCGCGGCGGGGCGCCGGCTGGAGCCTGACCCGCGAACCCGAAGCCATCTCCGTGCTCGACGTCCACGAAGCCCTCGGCGCCGAACCGCTGTTCGCGCTCCACCCCAGCACGCCCAACCTCGAATGCCCTGTCGGCCAAGGCATCAGGCCGGTGCTCACCGAGGTCTACGCCGCCGCCGACGCGGCCGTCCGGCGGGAACTGGCCGACCGCACCATTGCCGACGTCCTCGCCCGGACCCTCGCATCCCAGGAGACGACATGACCGCCCCCGGCGCCACCGTGTTCGAACTGCGCCAGTACACCCTCTGCACCGGTCGGCGCGATGACCTGATCGAGTTGTTCGACCGCGAGTTCATCGAATCCCAGGAGGCGACCGGCATGTGGATCGTCGGCCAGTTCCGCGACCTCGACCGCCCCGACCGCTTCGTGTGGGTCCGCGGCTTCCGCGACATGGCCTCCCGCGCCGACGCGCTCACCGACTTCTACACCGGTCCGGTGTGGAAGGAGCACAGTGGCGCGGCCAACGCCACCATGATCGACTCCGGCAACGTGCTCCTGCTCCGCCCGGCCGCTCCCTGGGCGGGGTTCCCGCGACCCCGGCACGCCCGCCCGGGGCTGCGGGACCGCCCGGCGCCGACGCGCCTCACCGCGGCCGTGCACCGCGTCGACGCCGACTCGGCGGAGGCGACGGCCGAGCGGGTCCGCGCGGCCCTCGGTGATCGCCTGGCCGCCTGCTTGGTGACCGAACCCGCCGAGAACACCTTCCCCGCTCTGCCGGTCCGCACCGGCGAGCACGTTCTCGTCTGGTTCGCCGCCGGCGAGATCGACGCGCCCGAGCGCATCGCACCCGAGTTGATGCAGACGCTGCGTCTCGCATCCACCGCGCGCTCACAACTGCGCTGACCGGCAGCCGGGACGCCGACACAGTCGGGCCGTCCCGCAGTCGCTTCCGCGGGCGTACACCTGCCAACGAGCAACCGCCGATCATCAGCGTTCCACCGTTGCCCGCGGCGGCAATAAACGGCGCGGCCGCCCTTCAAGACCTTGAACTGTCCTGGCGCCACATCGAACACCCCTCGGGTCGATATCGAGGAAGTTCACAGTCAGGGCGTCGCTGTCCGGGACGCCGCGATGCGGGCGACTGTTGGATCTGGCATGCTGGCAAGAATTTTTGGCTCCTACAACATGTGGAGACCTGGAATGGCAATAGACGGCGGAACGTACGTCTTCGGGTCCGATCACGGACGGCTGAGCCTGCATACCGGTCGTACCGGTCTGGGGCGGCGAGCTGGGCATGATCTGACGATCGAAGCCTCGAGTTGGCAGGGGAGGGCTTCGGTCGATACCACCGAGCCCGCTTCGAGCAGCGTGGCTATGGCAGTGGAGGTCAACTCCCTGAAGGTCGTCGAGGGCACCGGGGGACTCAAGCCGCTCACTGCCGGCGATCGCGCCGAAATCGTCCGGGCCCTGCGCGGCGACCAGCTCCTGCACACCGCTAAATACCCGGATATCAGGTTCGTGTCCACTCACATCAGCGGGTCGCCCGACGCGTTCGCTCTCCATGGCGATCTCTCGATCGTCGGTCGGACTCGCCCGATCACGGTCGACTGCACCATGATCGGTGCTCGTCGTGTCCAAGGCTCTGCGATTGTTGCGCTGTCGCGGTGGGGCATCGGTCCGTATTCGGTCTTCATTGGTGCCCTCAAGCTGGCGGACGAGGTGGGCGTCGAGTTCGAGACCGAACTCGTTCCGACCGAGGCCGGGATGCCGTAGGACTCGCAGGCGGAGCTGAAGGTGTCGAGGGGGATGAGCTTGGGTTTCCTATGGCCTGAATGAGCACACTGCCAGCCCGACCCGAGATGGTCTATTCGAACCTCGGTCGCCTTTCACTGGTGACCGGGGTTCTTCCGTTTCTCCGGATTTGTCGTTGGAGGTTCGGAGTTCATTCGCTGCTCCGCGGGATTGCGGCGGGCGCCGATGTCGCGGAGGCGGATGTTCGGCTCCGCGGCCGGCGTCTTCTCGGGAAGGTCGCTCGCTCTGCCGATCATCGCCCCGTATCGGGCGGCCAGCGGCGACGCGGAGAGTCCGTGCAGCACCACGGAGAGGAGGATCGTCCATGTCGCGGTCTCCACGAGCAGCCTGCCGTTGCCTTCCTCGAACTCCTCAAGGGCGAGCAGGGTGAAGACGACCGAGGCGAGGCCGCGCGGGCCGAACCAGCCCATGAAGACCAGGGTTGCCGGTCGGAGGCGGGTGCCGATCATCGCGATCAACACGGGCACCATGCGGATCACGGTGAGGCTGAGGATCGCGTAGAAGATCGGGCGTGCCGACAGAACGTGGACGAGCAGTTCACCGACGAACAGGGCGCCGAACAGCGACCAGACGACGAATCCGGCGGACAGTCCGAGCGTCTCGGTGAACTCGGTGCGCTCGGCGAGGCGGCGCTGGGTCGCGGCGCCGAAAAGCAGGCCGCCGACGAACGCCGCGACGAATCCGTTGCCGCCGATCGCGACGGACCCTTGGTAGGCGAGGAGCGCGAGGGCGAGGATGCAGATCTGCTCCGATACCACCGAAGTCCATCCTCGAGCCTTGGCGTGGGACAGCAGGGCCCCGCCGAGGTAGCCGACGACGGCCGCGGCGGCGATCGCCAGTCCGATCTCCTTGACCGCTTCCAGCCCCCAGGATTTGTCGCCAAGGGACTCTTCGGCGACCACCATGGCGATGAACAGGGTGACGATCGGTGTGGCGATGCCGTCGTTGAGGCCACTTTCGATGTTGAGCGCGCGCCGGATCCGCACCGGCACGGCCTTGTCGGTGACGACCGCCAGGCCGAGCGCGGCGTCCGTGGGTGCCAGGATGGTTGCGATCAATGCCGCCGCCGCCCATGTCACGCCGGGAAAGACCAGGTGGGCCGCGACTGCGCCGGCAATGATCGTGAGCGGCAGGCCGATGAACAGCAGCCGGTTGGGCAAGCCCAGGTCGTCCCGGACGTCGCGCAGCGGGACCGTCGATGCGGCGGTGAACAGCAGCAGCGCGAGGGTCAGCTCGGTGATGGTCAGCACCGCTCTGTTGCTCAATGACAGCGGCAGCAGGTCCAGGCCGCCCGGCCCGAGGAGCGCCCCTGCGGCTACGAACACCATCGGACCGGTGATCCACCACCGGTCGAGCTTCGACGCCACCAGCGTGTAGATCACGATGACGACCGTGAGCACGGTCAGTCCGGCCATCAGATCTCCTCGCCATCCGGCGTCCAGGGTTTCGGCCGGTCGCCCGCTCCTGCTGACTACGGGGCTTCCGGCGGCACGACAAACGCCATCGTAGTGGCGAAACGTGTCGTCATGGCCCGTTTGGCCGGTTGGGCCCTGCTGACAGGCCGCTGCAGCCGTTGGGAACTCGTTGCCGTCGTGCAGGGCTCTGCAGGATCCCTAACGCGCCTGGTTGCTCGGTCTCGGTCATGCTGGCCAGCATGCTGACCTCGACGGAGCGGACCGCCGCGCCTGATTCGACGTTCGTCGCGATCGTCCTATGTGTTTGATGGGGCGGGAATTTCGCCGCTGCCGCGTTCGATCAAGGTGGTGTCGACGGTGATGCGCTGTGCTGGGGAGTCGTCGCCGTCGAGTCGTGCGAATACGCGCTCGGCCGCGATGCGTCCGATGTCGTCCGGGTGCTGGGCCATCACGGTCACTCCGGGGTCCATCAGGTCGGCCAGGGCCACGTCGTCGAAGCCGATGAGGGCGGTGTCGCGGTGGCGTCCGCGCTCGCGCAGGGCGCGGAGCGCGCCGATCGTGATCAGGTTCTGCGCGCTGAAGACCGCGGTGGGCGGCTCCGGTCCGTCGAGGAGGCGCAGCAGGGCCTTGCGGGCCACCGTCTCGTCGTGGAGGTCTTCGACGATCACGGCATCGCCGACGGGAACGCCGGCCTGGCCGAGTGCTTCGAGGAATCCGCGGCGGCGCTCCCCGGCGGTCTGGATGGCAGGGCGGTCGCCGAGGTAGGCGAGTCGTCGGTGGCCGTGGGCCAGCAGATGCCGCGTGGCCGCCGCCGCGCCCTCGGCGTTGTCACTGACGACGGCGTCGCAGGCGATCCCGGTCGGTCGGCGGTCGACGAACACCACTGGGGTGCCCCGGCGCACCTCCGGCTCCAGATAGCTCTGTTCCTGAGCGGAGGTGGTGAGGATGAGTCCGTCGACGCGGCGCCTGGTGAACGCGGCGACGGCCTCCTCCTCGCGCTCCGGGTCGTCGTCGAGGCTGGAGGCGAAGACGGCGAAGCCGCGGCCGATCGCCGCGTCCTCCACCGCGCGGTGGATGGCCCCGGCGAAGGGGTTGTCGACGCTGCTGATCAGCAGGCCGAGGGTTCGTGTGCGGCGGTCGGAACGGCGGAGGTTGCCCGCGTGCGGGTCGGGCTGGAAGTCGAGGGCGGCGGCCGCGCTCAGGACACGCCGGAGCGTCGCCGGCGCCACCGACGGTTCCCCGTTCACGACGCGCGAGACGGTCTTGACGCTCACCCCCGCACGCTCCGCCACCTGCCGCATGGTGGAGCGGGGGCGTCCTCCGGGTGCCGGCGCCGCATTTGACAACGATGTCACGATTCGATCTCCAATTCTCGCCTTGCGGTTGACTATATCGGTGCTCATGCCATAGACCTGTAGGTGACATCGTTGTCAAGAGGGCTGCGGCCCTCGCACCCCGGAGGAGATTCCCCCATGAATCGCACCATTCGCGGCGGATTCCGCCGCGCCCTTCCGATCGCGAGCACGCTCGCCCTGGGCGCCGCGCTGGCGCTGAGCGGATGCGGGTCCGAGTCCGACGGCGACACGATCGGCGTCTCCCTCATCGTGAAGACCACGTCGAACCCGTTCTTCGTCGCCATGCAGGAGGGCGCCGAGGCCGCCGCCGAGGATGCGGGAGTGGAGCTCTCGGTCGCGGCGGGGCAGAGCGACGGCGACGAGGAGACGCAGATCCAGGCGATCGAGAACGCCATCTCGCGCGGCGACGCCGGCATCCTCATCACCCCGAACGGCCCCGGCGTCGAGGACGCGCTCATCCGGGCGCGCGACGCGGGCCTCTACGTGATCGTGCTCGACACGCCGCCCTCGGACACCGAGGCCGCGGACATCACCTTCGCCACCGACAATTTCCTTGCGGGGCAGAAGATCGGCCAGTGGGCCGCCGCCCAGCTCGGCGGCGAGAAGGCCGTCATCGGCATGATCGACATCTTCGACGACAAGATCGTCTCCGTCGACGTCCAACGCGACCAGGGCTTCCTGGACGGCATGGGCATCGACATCGGCGACCCCGCGGTCATCGGCGACGAGGCGTCCACCGGCCAGTACTCCGGCGGCGAGTTCGAAATCGTCGGCCACGAGGCCTCGCAGGGGGCAGAGGACGGCGGCCGCACCGCCGCCGAGAACCTGCTCAGCGCCAACCCCGACATCAACGTCGTCTACACGATCAACGAGCCCGCCGCCTACGGCGCGTACGAAGCCTTCGAGGCCGCGGGCGCCACTGAGGACCTGGTCGTCGTCTCTGTGGACGGCGGCTGCGCCGGAGTGGACGCGGTGACCGGCGGCATCATCGGCGCCACCAGCCAGCAGTATCCGGTGAAGATGGCCGAGCTCGGCGTCGAGGCCATCAAGCAGCTCGTCGACACCGGGGAGGCCCCCGAGACCACCGAAGGGCTCGACTTCTACAACACCGGCGTCGAGCTGGTCACCGACCAGCCCCACGACGGCATCGAAGCCATCACCACCGACGAGGCGAAGGAGCTCTGCTGGGGCTGACCCGGCCGCATCCTCAAGTCCCTCTTCGGAAATCGGTTGGGCCGGCGCGGCGGCGCGCCAGCCACCCCTCGCCCGCCGGCCCGGCCGCCCGCAGTCACGAACAACGGAGTACACGTGAGTCAGCAATCCGCATCGGAGGTCCCCGCCTCCGCCCCCGACCTGGCCGAGGAGTTCCTCGACCGCACGACGCCGCTCGACCGGGTCAGGGGCGTCCTGCACCGCCACCCGGCGATCAGCCCCGGCATCGTCCTCGTCCTCGCCGTGATCGTCTTCGGCGGCCTCAACGACCGGTTCCTCGAGCCGTCGAACCTCTCGCTCGTCACCCAGCAGGTGGCGGTCGTCGGGACGCTCGCCCTCGCCCAGACCCTCATCATCCTCACCGCCGGCATCGACCTGTCGGTCGGCGCGGTCATGGTGCTCGCCTCCATGGTCATCGCCCAGACGACGGTCAACAACGGACTCCCGCCGCTCGCCGGACTGGGGCTCGGCCTCGCAGTCGGGCTCGCCGCCGGCGCGGCGAACGGATTCCTGGTGACGCGGCTGAAGCTGCCGCCGTTCATCGTCACGCTCGGCTCGCTCAACGTCTTCCTCGCGCTGACGCTCCTGTACTCGGGCGGCGCCACCGTGCGCGGGCGCGACATGCCGTCGCAGCTGACACTGACCGGCGAGACGTTCGCCCTCGGCGGCGTCAACATCTCGCTCGGCGTGGTGATGATGAGCGTCCTCTATGTCGCGGTCGCGCTCATCCTCCACGGCACCGCGTGGGGCCGCCACGTGTACGCCGTCGGCGATGACCCCGAGGCCGCGCGCCTGGCCGGCATCCGGGTGAGCCGGGTGCTCACCAGCGTCTACCTTGCTTCCGGCGCGATCCTCGCGGTCGCCGCGTGGATCCAGATCGGACGGTCGAACGCCGCGTCGCCGAACATCGGCGTCGATCTGAACCTCGATTCCATCACCGCCGTCGTCATCGGCGGCACCAGCCTCTTCGGCGGCCGCGGCGCCGTCTGGGGCACGCTGCTCGGCGCGCTCATCGTCGGCGTGTTCCGCAACGGACTCTCGCTTGCCGGACTGGATGTGCTCTGGCAGACGTTCGCAGTCGGCGTGCTCATCATCGCGGCCGTCTCGGTCGACCAGTGGATCAGGAAGGCGCGCAAGTGAACACCGACAAGACTCCGATCCTCGAAGCGCGCGGTCTGGTCAAGACCTTCGGTCGCGTCGTCGGCCTCGACGGCGTGGACCTCGAGCTCTACCCCGGAGAAGTCCTCGCGGTCATCGGGGACAACGGGGCCGGGAAGTCCACTCTGATCAAGTGCCTCACCGGCGCCGAGATCCCCGACGAGGGCGAGATCTGGCTCGACGACCGCCTGACGCGTTTCAAGGGCCCTCAGGACGCCCGCGCCCACGGCATCGAGACGGTCTACCAGAACCTGGCCCTCTCGCCGGCACTCGACATCGCCGCCAACCTGTTCCTCGGCCGCGAAGAGCGCAAACCGGGGCTGCTCGGATCGCTGCTGCGCGTCGTCGACACGAAGGGGATGCGGCGCCGAGCGAGGGCCGAATTGAGCGCCCTCGGCATCACCACGCTCCAGGATGTGACCGTCCCGGTCGAGAACCTCTCAGGTGGCCAGCGCCAAGCCGTGGCGGTCGCGCGGGCCGCGGCGTTCGGCTCCAAAGTGGTCGTTCTCGACGAGCCGACCGCGGCCCTGGGCGTGCGCGAGTCGAACCAGGTGCTCGAACTCATCCGCAATCTCCGGGACCGGGGAGTCCCGGTCATCCTCATCTCCCACAACATGCCGCACGTGTTCGAGGTGGCCGACCGCATCCATATTCAACGGCTCGGCAAGCGCGCCGCGACGATCACCCCCGAGACCCACTCGATGACCGACGCGGTGGCCATCATGACCGGAGCCCGGGAAGCGGGGGAGTAATGAGGGTCCCCGCGTCGTGTCTCGGACGGACTCGGCGAGGCGGCTGAAGCCGCTGCGGTGGAACACCGGCGGCCCCGAGGTGCCCGCGAGCTGGAATCTCTCGCGGGTGGCCGCGCCATCTCCTGGCGGCGAAGGAGCGGGCCCGGACCTCGGATCTGGTGGAGTGCGAGTGCATCGGGGCGCCGAAGGGCTGTCCGTTTGATTCGGTGCTCGGCACACTACTTAAGAATGCTTATAATAGGACAAATAGGGTCTAAGTTATTATCTTCTGCATGTTCGCCTTCGATACCGAAACTGATAAAAGGGAAGTAATCGCCGTAAAGCCTCGGCGAAGGCGGTTTCGGTTCGGGGTGATCGCCGTGGCGGTCGCGGTTACGTTCCTGGCCGGCTTGGCCGGGCACGGGGTCTCCCGGTACCTGGTCAACGGTGGGATGGTCTCCTCGGAGTCGGAGTCCACACTGGCGGATGCGGCGCTGGCGGAGGGGTTCCCAGGTGCCGAGCCGAATCTCGTACTCGTGGTTCGTTCTGAGCTGCCGCTTGACGATCCGGCGGTGCGCGAGGCTGGACTCGCCCTCACCGACCGGTTGCGGAGTGAACCGGGCGCCACTGCGGTGGCCTCGTATTGGGCTCCCGGAGGCGAGGCGCTGATCGCCGCCGACGGGAACTCCGTGTTGGTGACGGCGCGATTGCCGTTCTCGACCAGTGAGGATCGCACAGCCGCAAGGCGGCTGCTGGACGAGGTTGACGGGGCGTTCCCGCCATTGCAGGTGCAGGCGGGAGGTCCGCTGGCCGTCGCCCAGGACATCGAGGACCGGTCGGCCCACGATCTGCATCTGGCCGAGCTCTTGGCGCTGCCGCTCATGCTGCTGCTCATGCTGCTGGTGTTCCGGGGTCTGCTGGCGGCGATGCTGCCGGTACTGGTCGGCGTGATCTCGGTGGTGGGCACCTTTGCGGTCCTGCGGGGACTGACCGAGTTCATGGACGTCTCGGTCTTCGCGCTGAATATCACGACCGCACTGGGGTTCGCCATGGGCGTGGACTTCAGCCTCTTCGTGGTCAGCCGGTTCCGCGAGGAGCTCGCCGGCGGTTCGAACGTCTCCGATGCGGTGGCGGCCAGCGCACGCAGAGCGGGGCGGATCGTGGTGTTCTCCGCATCGATCTCGATCATGACCTTCGCCGGCCTGCTTGTGTTCCCGCTGGGGTTCTTGCGCTCGATCGCGATGGCGGCCATAGCGGTGATGGCCCTGGCGGCGGTCGTGGCGCTCACCGTGCTGCCCGCGCTGCTCGCGGTCTTCGGGCGGAACATCGACCGCTTCGACCCGTTCGCGAGGCTGCGACGTCCGCGGGGGATCCCAGGACGTGAGGGCTTCTGGCACCAGACGGCGTTGTTGGTGATGCGTAGGCCGGTCGTGATCGCACTGCCGGTGGTGACCGTGCTGCTCGTGCTGGCCTCGCCATTCCGCGACGTCGCGTTCTCCCTGGGCGACGACCGACTGCTGCCCTCTTCGGCTCCTGCGTACCAGGCCACTGAGGCGTGGCGCACCGACTTCCCCTCCGCTCCGACCCGAGTGGACGTGGTTCTCGATGAACTTGACGTCGCGGATACGGAGGCCCTTGACGGATACGCCCGGTCGTTGTCGGCGCTGCCCGAGGTGGCGTCGGTGGAAACGGCGTCCGGCCGGTACTCGGCCGGGGTGCGCCTGTCGCCCCTGTGCGACCCGGCGACCGCCCCCACCGTCCCGGACTGCGCCGGCCTCGACCGCTACGCGAGCGAGAGCGGCGTCTGGATCGCGGTGCGCAGCGAGGTCGAACCCGACTCCGCTGCCGCCGCGAACCTGGTGCGCGCGGTGCGCGCCGAACCGGCTCCCGAGCCGGTGCTCGTGGGCGGCAGCGCGGCCGAACTCGTCGACGTCAAGGCCGTGCTAGCCGAGCGCCTGCCGTGGTCCCTCACGTGGATCGCGCTGGCGATGCTGTTCCTGCTGTTCCTGCTGACCCGGAGCGTGTTCCTCCCGGCCAAGGCGATCGCGGTGAACCTGCTCAGCCTGACGGCCACCTTCGGTGCGATCGTGTTCATCTTCCAGGAGGGGCACCTCCGTTGGCTCGTCGGCGACTTCCAGGTCACCGGCACGACCAATCTGCTGATGCCGATCCTCGTGTTCTGCCTCGCGTTCGGGCTGTCCATGGACTACGAGGTGCTCCTGCTTTCGCGCATCCGCGAGGAGTACCTGCGCACGGGCGACACCGTACAGGCGACCGCGCTGGGACTGGAGCGCACCGGCTGGCTGTTCACCTCGTCGGCGGCGATCGTCGCGACGGTGACCGTCTGCCTGGCCACCTCGGGGATGACCCCGCTGAAGCTCCTCGGTGTCGGCCTCACCCTGGCCGTGCTCCTGGACGCGACCCTCGTCAGGGCGCTACTCGTCCCGGCCGTGATGCGCTTGGCCGGGTCGGCCAACTGGTGGGCGCCGCGTCCGCTCCGCCTACGGCGGTGAGGGCACGCGTCGCGGCCGAGGTTGATGACGGTGGCGACCTCGGCGGCGCGCTCGCGCTCTCCGCGCGGGGATCGGCTGACACCACACCAGAAAACCGGAATAATGCTCAATTTCTGATTATACCCTTAAACCGGTATTAAATCCCATTATGGCATAATTGGGAATTATGGACGCGATGCCGCACAAGCTTGCCCGCACGCCCGTCGCCGTGGTCGGCGTCGCCGGTGTCTTCCCCGACGCACCGAATGTGGGCGAGTTCTGGAACAACATCCTCGCCGGCAAGGACAGCATCGCCGAGGTGCCCGAGAGCCACTGGCGCGCTGAGGACTACTACGACGCCGACCCGCTCGCCGCCGACCGGACCTACGCCCGGCGGGGCTCCTTCCTCTCCGCCGAGACCTTCGATCCGCTCGAATTCGGCATCACTCCGCGCTCAGTCGACTCGATCGGCCTCGTCCAGCTCCTGAGCCTCAACGTCGCGCGCGACGTGCTGCGCGACGCGGGCTGCGCCGGCGCCCCGTGGTTCGACCCGGCCCGGACCGGGGTGATCCTCGGCGTCTGCGGAGCGAACTCCACTGGGAGCCCGCTCCTCGCGCGCCTTCAAGGACCGGACATCGAGCGGGCCGCGGCGGACGCCGGACTCGCCCCGCAGGACGCCGCTGAACTCTCGCGCCGGTACCTCGCCTCGCTGCCGCAGTGGACGCCCGAATCGTTCCCGGGGCTGCTCGGCAACGTCGTGTCCGGACGGATCGCGAAGCACTTCAGCCTCGGCGCAGCAAATGCCACTGTCGACGCCGCCTGCGCGAGCTCTCTCGCCGCGCTCCGCACCGCGGTCGACGAGCTCGTCCTGGGACGCGCTGACCTCATGCTCACCGGCGGCTGCGATGTCGACAACTCCGTCTTCGCGTTCATGTGCTTCAGCAAGACACCCGCCCTCTCGCCCAGCGGACGGATCCGCCCCTTCGACGCCGCCGCCGACGGCACCCTGATCGGCGAGGGCATCGGCATGCTCGCGCTCAAACGGCTCGCCGACGCCGAACGGGACGGCGACCGCGTCTACGCTGTGATCCGCGGGATCGGCAACTCCTCCGACGGGCCGGCCACGAGCATCTACGCGCCGTGCGGCGAGGGCCAGGCCCTCGCCCTGAAGCGCGCGTACGACGACGCTGAAGTACCGGCCGCCTCCGTTTCGCTGATCGAAGCGCACGGGACCGGCACGCCGACGGGCGACAAGGTCGAGCTCGCCGCACTCAACCGGTGCCTCGACGGCGCCAGGCCCCGCTCGGTCGCGGTCGGCTCCGTCAAATCCCAGATCGGGCACACCAAGGCCGCCGCGGGAGCCGCAGGACTCATCAAGATGGCGCTGGCACTGCACGACCGGATCCTCCCGCCGCACATCAACGTGGACGAACCCTGCGAAGAGGCCCGTCGGCCCGACGCCCCGATCTACATCAGCGGTGCCGCCAGGCCTTGGATCAAGGAGCCGCAGCGACCCGTACGCCGGGGCGGCGTCTCTTCGTTCGGATTCGGGGGAGTGAACTACCACGTGGTCCTCGAAGAGCACGAAGGAGTTAGCGGTCCCGGTCGCCGAGCCGCGCGCAGCGTGCCGAAGGCATGCCTCTGGCACGCGCCCGACCCCGCGGCGCTGCTCGACCTGCTCCTCTCAGGAGCGCCGGGCGACCCCGCGGCACCGATCCCCGCCGACCACGCCCGCATCGGGTTCACCTCTGCCGACGAGCGTGAGTACGAGGCCCTGCTCGCGGCCGCAGTCGAAGGCCTGCGCGACCACGCAGGCATCGACGAGTGGGCCCGCGACGGCGTCTACTGCCGCCGCCGCGCGATGGCGCACGGGACCCGGATCGCGGCGCTGTTCACCGGTCAGGGCAGCCAGTACCCGGATATGGGCAGAGACGCTGTGAGCGCCTTCCCTCCGGTGCGGGACGCATTCGATCGCGCCGCCCTGATCTGCCCCGACTCGCCGTCGCTGCCCGAAGTCGTGTTCCCGCTGCCGGGAACCGACCGGGACACCGCGAACGAACGGCTCCGCCGCACCGAGTACGCCCAGCCCGCCATCGGCGCGCTCGCGATGGGCCAATATCACTACCTCACCGAACTGGGCTTCGCGCCGGACACGAGCCTCGGCCACAGCTTCGGCGAGCTGACCGCCCTCTGGGCAGCGGGCGGCCTCGACGACGAGGACTTCCTGAGGCTCGCCGCCGCCCGCGGCAGGGCGATGGCGGCTCCCGCCTCGACCGACCCCGGAGCCATGGCCGCGGTGCGCTGCACCGAGGACCGGCTCTCGCCGATCCTGAGCGCGCATCCGGATGTGGCCGTGTGCAACCGCAACGCCCCCGACGAACTGGTCGTGGGAGGCCCGACGAACGCGGTGGAGCAGATGATCGCCGACTGCAGCACGCGGGGGGTGCACGCGAAAGCGCTCCCGGTCGCAGCGGCGTTCCACACCGGACTCGTCGCCCACGCGGTCGGCGCCTTCGCCGAGGCCACCGCTACGGCGACGTTCCGGCCACCGGTGCACCGGGTCCTGGCGGGAGCGCCCGGCGCGGCCTACGGCGAAGACGCCGACGCGAACCGGTCGACCCTGACTTCGCAGATCACACAGCCCGTCGACTTCCAGCGGCGCATCGAGGAACTCCACGAGACCGGCCACCGAGTCTTCGTCGAGTTCGGACCGCGCGGCGTCCTCTCCGGACTCGTCGAACGCATACTCCCCGGGACGGACATCACCGTCCTTCCCACCGACATCGGCCCTCAGCGGGACGGAGCCGCTGCACTGAAGGAGGCCGCGGTGCGCCTCGCGGTCCTCGGAGTCCCCCTCGGGGACCTGAACCGGTACGACCCGCTGCCCGCCGAGCAGCCCGCGCTGTCACCGGTCGCAAGGTCCCTATGCGGCCCCAACTTCGCGGTCAACGCCGTCCGCGACGCACTCGAACCGGCCGCGCAGCCCGCGACTCCTGTCCGCCAGGGCCCGGCGCCAGCGGTCCGCCCCGACAGGCCCGCCGTCCCGCGGCCCGCGGCCGAACCGGACGGCGCCGGCCTCGCGCAGATCGCAACAGAGCATCTGGAACTCCACAACCGCTACATGGACGGGCAGCTGCGGACGGCCCGGGAACTGACCGGCATCGCGCGCGTCGCCGCCGACCGGGGTTCGTCCGCGGCCCGGGAGATCGAGGCGATACGCGACCACGGCATCGCGCTCGGCCGCGCCCACGCCCTGGCCAACGAGGTCTTCCGGGAACTCGTAGGACTCGATTCCGGTCCATTGCGGACGGATAGCACTTCAGCCGCCGAACCGTTCGCGCAGACGCCCGCCGCACCGATCGTCCAGCCGACGCCGCCCGCGCAACCGGAACCCGAACCGGCGGACGTGGACCGCGCCGCCGACCTCGCCGACATCGAGCAGTTGATTCGGGAGACCATCGCAGACAAGACCGGCTTCCCGCTCAGCATGATCGGACTCGACCAGGACATCCAGGTCGACCTGGGTATCGACTCGCTCACCCAGGTCGAGATCGCCGCGGAACTGTGGCGGCACTATCCAGATACACCCCGCGAGTCCCTGTACCGCCTCTCCACCGGACGGACCGTCGGCGATTTCGTCGACCTCTCCAGGGCGATGCTGACCGAGACGAGCACCAGGCCTCCGGTACGGACCAACCGCGTCCTGCCACTCGGCCGCGCCCACGTCGCCCTGCGTGAACTTCCCGACTCGGACTACAGAGTCGACGCGTACCGGCCCGAACCGACCGCCCTCGTCGTCGATGACGGCGGAGCCGTGGCCGCCGCCGTCATCGAAGCGCTCGAACATTCCGGTTGGCGCACGACCGTGCTCGCACTGCCCGGAGTGTCCCCCGACCGGAGCACTCCATGGCGGGGCCTGGAGGGCTGGAGCGAGCCGGCCCTCGCCGGCGCGCTGTCCGAACTGATCGCCGACGACGGCATCCTCGACCTCGCTGTCATCGCCCTGACCGAAATCGGAACGGTCGCCGACGCGATCCGGCGCCTCTCGCACACCCTGCTCGTCGCGAAGGGGCTGCAACCGGCACTGGAGTCCGGAGCGGCCGGAGGGACACGGGCCGCTCTCGTCACGGTGACCGCACTCGACGGCGCGCTCGGTTACGCGGGGTCGCGCGGCCGGCCGGAGCGAGCCCTCACCGGCGGCGTCGGCGGGCTCATTCGGACCGTCGCGCTCGAGACGAACGGCCTCTTCTGCCGCTCGCTCGACTACGCTCCCGAGCTCGCCGCCGAGCACGTCGCCGAACGCCTGCTCCGGGAGATCGCCGACGCCGCGACCGACCTGCGCGAAGTGGGCGACGACGGAACGGCGCGGTGCACTCCCATGCTCTCCGAGACGCCGCAGCCCCTGCTCCCTCCCACCCCCGTCGAGACAGCCGAGGTCACCGAGGACGACCTGTTCGTCGTGACCGGTGGCGCCCGGGGCGTCACCTCCTGGTGCGTCATCGAGACGGCGCGCCGCTACCGCTGCGGGTTCCTGCTGCTCGGACGGACCACGCTCTCCGGCGGAGCGGACTCCTCGCCCGAAGAACGCGAGATCGAGACCACGCTGCAAACCCTGCGCGCACTGGGGGTGCGCGCCGAGTACCTCGCCGCCGACGTCACCGACGCTTCAGCCGTCGCCGCCGCCCTAGCCCCCTACACGGCCGACATCACCGGCGTCATCCATGGCGCCGGCGTGCTCGCCGACCAGTGGCTGAAGGACAAGACCGCTGAGACCGTCGCGCGCGTCGTCGGGCCGAAACTCACCGGCCTCGACGCCGTGATCGGAGCCGTCGACGCCGAGCGGCTGCGCCACCTCGTGGTCTTCAGCTCCGTCGCCGGACTCAACGGCAACCTCCGCCAGTCCGACTACGCCATGTCCAACGAAGCCCTCAACCGTTTCGCCTGCGCCTGGAAGGCCGGTCGGCCGGCATGCCGGGTCTCCGCCATCGCCTTCGGTCCCTGGACCGGCGGGATGGCCAACGCCGCCATCCGCGCCATCTACGCGCAGCAGGGCATTCCCCTGCTCACCAGGGAGAACGGCGCGTCGCTGTTCGTCGAGCAGCTCGGCGCCGAGCACCAGGACCACCTGGTGACGGTGCTGGGGCCGACCGTCCCGCTGTTCCAGAGCTTCGAACGGCTCACCCCGCCGGGGGCGACCGTGCGCCGCGACCTGTCCCGCCTCGGATCCCACCCGGTCCTCCGCGACCACGCCTTCGACAAGCGGACCCCGGTGCTGCCGGCGAGCGCGGCGATCGGCTGGTGCGCCCACGCCCTGGAAGGACTCCACGGCGGACAGCCCGTGGTCGAGGCCCGCGACGTCAGGATCGGCAGGGGCTTGGTCTTCGACGGCTCGGAACACGACCGGTTCGAACTCGAGGCCGCTCCCTCGGGCGACGGCGACTGGGTCGACATCGCGATCCGCAGCCACCCTGCGTCCGGCCCTTCCGTCCTCCGGTACCGGGGACGGTTCCGGACGGCGGCCGAGCCGACCGAACCGCCCCGAATGGACGGACTGGACTCCTACGAGCTCCCACCGTTCGAACCGCACCCGTACTACGCCGAAGGCTTCCTCTTCCACGGGCCCGTCCTCACCGGGCTCGGACCGGAACTCGCCGTCGGACCCGACCGAGTGGTCGTCATGGCGCGTTTGGCCGCGCCTTCCTTGCCCGGCTTCAACGGCCGGTGGTACAACGGCGCCTCTGCCGACCTGCTGCCGCAGGGAGCTCTGCTCCTTGAACGGCGGCTCACCGGCCGCAGGAGCCTGCCGCTGACGATCGACGCCGTCGAGATGTACGCGCCCCTGCCGGACGACCGGCCCTTCCTGATCGTCGCCGACCTCGACGAGCAGCGCGCCCTGGACACCCGCTATACCGTCAGCGCCTGCACGGCGGACGGCCGAATCCTCCAGCGCTGGCGGGGGCTGGCGATGCTGACCGTCACTCCGGAGATGCTGGCCGACAGCAAATGGGTCCAGGTCAGCGGCCTCGTCGAGCAGGAGCAGGCCTTCGGAACGGGGCATCATGCGTGACGACGAGCTGGACTTCGACGGCGTCCCGATCGGGGCCTATCCGACCTGGGACGCCGAACAAGCGCCGTCAGCCGCGGAACCGCCGCCCCCGGACGCCCCTGCCGACGACCGATTCCTGGCCGAGGCGATGCGGGTCCACCGGGCGGTCATGGACGTCCACCGGCTCGTCGCGGAGCACCTGCTCGCCGCGGCCCGGTCCGCTGCCCGGGACCCCCGCGACCGCGTACCGCGGCCGCGACCTGAGATCCCTTCGCCCCGAGCCTCGACCGCGTCAGCGCCACGACCGCCGACGCCCCCCGCAGCTCCGGCCGACACTCCGCCCGCAGGACCCGACACGGCCCGGCCGGTGATCCGTCCCCGGCTCCCCGCAGGGGGCATGCGCATGGTCGGCACCGAGCTGGCGTATGAGGGCGCACCGGGCGGGTACGAAGTGGGATCCGCACTCCTCAGCGACTTCCCGGTCCCCGCCGACGCCTGGTTCCGATCCGAGGACCGGTCCTCGCTCGTGAACCTCGCCTGGCAGGAGATCGTCCTCCAGGCCGCGGGAAGGCTCGCCTTCCGCAGCGGCATCGCGGCGGAAGCGCCAGGGGAGGACCTGGTCTGCCGCAACCTCGAGGGCCGCGCGCGGCTGCTGCGCCGCGTCGCGCCCTGCGGCCGCACCCTGCGGGTGCGGACCGAACTGCTCGGGCATACCCCGCTCCACCGGGCCGTCATGCTGCGCTTCGCCTTCGCGGTCGACCTCGACGGCGAGACCTGCTACGACGGCGAAGCGGTGCACGGGTTCTTCACCCCTGACGCGCTCGCCCGGCAGCAGGGCCTCGACGCCGGCCGACATGTGCCGACCTGGCTCGAACGCCAGAGCAGCCCGCCGCGCGCCGCCGAGACCGCGCCCCCCTCAACAGGGGACCGCCGGCTCGACTTGATCGACGACCTCCGCGTCGTCCTCGACGGCGGCGACCACGGCGCGGGATACGCGCTGGCGCGCAAGCGGATCGATCCGGGCGCCTGGTATTTCGACGAGCACTTCCCCGGCGATCCCGTGATGCCGGGGTCCCTCGGCGTCGAGATGCTGCTCCAGGCAGTGCAGGCCTGCGGCACCGCGGCCGGTCTGACCGCATCGATGCCGAACCCCTGCTTCGCCCCCGCGCCCGGGCCCGAACTGTCCTGGAAGTACCGGGGGCAGGTGCTGCGCAGCCACGACCAGGTCCAGGCCGAAGTGCACCTCCGCGGCGTCGAACGGGAACCCGATCGCATACGCATCCACGCCGACGGCAGCCTCTACAGCGACGGCCTGCGCATCTACCAGGTGGACGGCATGTGCCTGGAACTCGGAGAAGGACGACGCCCATGAGCCGCGACCTCGAAAGCACCTACCGGGCCCTCGCCGACCTCGACCGCCCCTGCTACATCAGCCGCTCCGGCGGACGGATCACCGCGGGCAACGAACCCCTGCCCGGAGCGGCCCTCCTCGCCGTCGCGCCGCCGTTGCCGCCCGAGAAGCTCGGATCGCCGCAGTTCACCCGCCGCCACGGGCTCCGCTACCCGTACATGGCGGGATCCATGGCGGGCGGCATCGCCTCGACCCGGCTGGTCGCGGCCCTCGCGAAGGCGGGATGCCTCGCCTCGTTCGGCGCCGCCGGGCTCGACCCGCATCGGATCGAAGCGGCAGTGTCCGAATTGAGCCAGAAGCTGGGCGAACTTCCATACGCCGCCAACCTCATCCACTCACCGCAGCTTCCCCGGAGGGAACGCGAAACGATCGACGTCTACCTGCGCCACCGCGTCAGGTGCATCGAGGCCTCCGCGTTCCTCTCACTCAGTCCCGAACTCGTGCGTTACCGCCTCTCCGGCCTCCGCACCGACCCGGCCGCCGGCGTCCATGCGGAGCACCGGCTCATAGCCAAGGTCTCACGCGCCGAGATCGCCGCGCTCTTCCTCAGCCCCGCACCCGAAGCCGTCGTCACGGAACTGCTGGCGGCCGGAGCCGTCACCGCGGAGCAGGCGCGGCTGGCCCGGAACGTGCCGATGGCCGACGACATCACCGTCGAAGCCGACTCCGGCGGACACACCGACCGCCGGCCGCTCGCGGTGCTCGTCCCGCAGATGCTGCGCCTTCGCGATCAGGCTGCGATCCCCGGCTGGCCGCACCCGGTGCGGATCGGCGCCGCCGGATCCATCGGCACACCGCAGGCCGTCCACGCCGCTTTCGCCCTCGGCGCCGAGTACGTCGTGACCGGCTCGGTGAACCAGGCCTGCGTCGAGGCGGGTACCTCACCGGCCGTCAAAGGCCTGCTCGCCCAGGCCGGGCCGACCGATTGCACGATGGCGCCCGCCGCCGACATGTTCGAGGCCGGCGCCGAAGTACAGGTGCTCTCGAAAGGCACGCTCTTCGCCCAGCGCGCCGCCCTGCTCTCGCGGCTGTACCGCAGGTTCGACAGCATCGAAGCCATTCCGCAGTCTGAAATGGATCGCTTGAGGACGCAGGTCTTCCAACGCGACCTCGACCGGGCCTGGGACGACACCGCCGCCTACCTGCGCGACCACGATCCCACCGGCCTCGAGCGGGCCGAGGCCGACCCTCGGCACCGCATGGCCCTGCTGTTCCGCTCCTACCTGGGCCTGAGCTCCCGCTGGGCGACCAGCGGGTCGGAGGACCGGCTCGGCGACTACCAGATATGGTGCGGTCCGGCCATGGGCGCGTTCAACCTCTGGGCACGCTCGACCTTCTTGGAGCCGCTCGAGAACCGCCGAGTGGCCGACATCGCCGAGCACCTGCTGCTCGGGGCCGCGTTCCACTCCAGAGTCACTCAGCTGCGTTTCGCCGGAGTGCGGATACCGCCAGCTTGCGCCGAATACCGGCCGTCGCCGCTTCCTGAAGCCGTTGCGGCCGCCTGAGGAGTCCGAGATGCGCACCGTCACCTTCATCGTCTCGGCCGGGCGGAGCGGATCCACCGCACTGTCACGGATCCTCAACCGGCACCCGGACATCCTGAGCATCAGCGAGCTGACCCAATGCCTGCGGCTGTGCGCCCCGCTCGGCCCGGTGACCGGAGCCGAGTTCTGGCGTACGCTCGCCGAACCGAATATGCTGCACGACGCGATAATCCGCAGCGGGATCGACGTTCCCGAGTTCGCCTACCTCCGCCTCCCGGGGACCAGATACAGCGCCGATCTGGGCGGCATTCCGGCGCTGGCGCTGATGACCCTGCCGCATCTCGACGACGATCCCGACCGGACGCTGGACCTCCTCGCCGCCGAGGTCCCATCGTGGCCCCGCCGTCCGGCCCGGGACCACTACCGGCAGCTCATCGACCGTCTCGCCTCCCACTACGGCGGCTTCGCCGCAGTCGAACGCTCCGGCAACTCCCTGGACTCGATCCCGTGGATGCACGCCTGCTTTCCGGAGGCGCGCTTCGTCCACCTGCACCGCGACGGCCCGGATACTGCGATGTCGATGCGCGCGCATCCCCTCTTCCGCCAGATCTGGCTGCTCCGCGACTCCTTGCACCGCCATCCCCGAGTGGCGGAAGTGATCGACTGGCTGCTCGCCAGCCTCCCGCGCGAACGCGTCGACCACCTCCGCGGGTTCGCCGACGCCGCGGCGCCCGGGGCCGTCCGGGCCACCGGCATGCAGATGTCGAATCTCATCCGCGAGGCCGCCGCAGCCTTGGGATTCGACTCGCCCGAGAAACTCCCCGACCGGTTTCGGTCCCTGATCCCCGAGGACCTCGTGTCGCTGCTCAGCCAGGAGTTCGATCCGGCCCTGCTCATGGAGCGCGACATGGACCTGGGGGAGTTCGGAGCACTGTGGTCGGAGTCGATCGTGCGCGGCCTCCGCAACCTCGCCGCGCTTCCTGGAGGCCGGATCGGAAGCCTGTCCTATGAAGACCTTCTCGACGAACCGCGCGAGCACCTGACCGCGCTGGCGGACTTCATCGGCGTCGAACCTCGCGAGGACTGGCTCCGACTTGGCATCGGCATGCTGGATCCGAGCCGCCGAGGCGCAGCACGTCGACTCCCACCGGCCGAGTTCGCGGCTCTCGACCGGGCCTGCGAACCAGGCCGGACAGCCTTGGCGGGGACCCGAACACACCTCACTGCGAGTTGACGGAGCATGACGTCGGCGACGGTTCGGTAGTGCGCGATGACGTCAGCTTTGGTCACGCTCTCGCCAGGGTAGAGCCGGCCTGTTCTCCGTGCTCGCGTGTGATGCGGGGCAAGTCGGACAACGGTCGCGAACGTTCTGGGCGTCACGTTGGTGGTGATCCGTTGCGGGGGTTCCTGTTGGGCATCCGTAGATCACCTGCCTCATCAGTGGTACGGCCCTGCCGTGCGTGAAAGGAGTCTGCATGTTCGGAATCAAGTCGAAGGCCAAGCGGCGCTTGACGCAGGTCGCCGCTCTCGGTTTCGCCGCGTCTGCCGCGGTCGTCACGCTCAGCGCCGCCCCGGCGCAGGCCGCCGGGGCGCCGAACTGCCCGAATGGCAATATCTGCATGTGGGAGGACACCAACTACCAGGGCGACCGGTGGGTCAACTGGAAGCCGGACGGCCCCAACGACAAGCACAACATCGACGGCTGGGACGGCGACAACGAGATCAGCTCGGTGTGGAACGACTCGAACTACGCCGTAATCCTCTACGGCAACGACGACTACACGGACTACCTGCTCTGCATCCCTGCGCAGAGTTCTGCCCGTGCGTCGTTGGGGTCCGGGTGGAACGACGAGGCGGAGAGCGCGAAGACCCGTACCGTCGACCACTGCTACAACTAGGCCTGTCCTGTGAATCGTTGAGCCAGATCATGGTCGCGGCGATGATCAGGCCGGCGTGCTGGATGGTCGCCCGTTCGCGTCGCGGGTGGCCAGGTCCCGCCACTGCTTGAGCCGGTTGCAACACCGCTCGACGACATTGCGTTGCTGGTAGGCCGTCCGAGGAGCGCCGCCAGCGCCCGCGCCGCAACCGCGAACGCGCGGCGCGGCTGCGCACCCGCGCCGACACCGTCCGGCCGCATGTGGGCCAAGCGAGCTCGACCACCGCCGACTCCAGCTCGTCCGGAGGGCGGCGCAGCATCACCCGCGACCGCTTGAACCCCTCAACGTCAACCTGTCCGGCCGCGGCGGCAATGGAGTGGTTGCGGTGCACCTCTTACTGCGCGAAAGGGTCGAGTCCGGTGAGATCGACGCAGGCGGTCCACAGTCGAGCGGCCAGCGCGGTGTCGGCCAGCGCTCCCCGCACCGGTTCGAGCCGAGGTCGACCGCGAAGCCCGAGCATCCGGGGACCCCACATCTGCCCGCCGCGGACGGCTGGATCGAGGACCGCGCGGACCGCGGGCCATGCGGCGGCGTGCTTGCCCTGCAGGAGGATGCTTGCTGGCAGGCCGCGCAGCCATTGGCCCTTGGTCCGCGTATGGACCGGCGGGCGGGACGGGGTGAGGAGGTCCAGCGCGCCGCCGGGATGGTTCACGACGCTCGCGGTCGTGCTTCCCGCCGCCCGCAGACGTCGGTCGAGTTCGAAGGCGAACAGCATCTGTGCCAGCTTCGAACGGGCGTAGGCGTCCTTCGGCTCGTACCCGCTGGTGACCTGAAGGTCGGCGAGATCCAGTCGTGCCGATTTCGCCACGAAGCTGCCTGTGGTGACGACCCGGCCGGCTGGGGCCGCCGACAGTAGCGGTGCGAGCCACCCGGTCAACGCGAAGTGCCCGAGGTGATTGGTGGCGAACATCAGTTCGCGTCCGTCCAAGTCTGCACGCCGTTGCGGATGGTCGAGCAGTACTCCGGCGTTGCACACGATCGCATCGAGTCGATCGAGTTCCAGTGCGTCCACAGAAGATTTGAGCCCGGCCAGTTCGGCGAGGTCTAGTCGGAGGTGACGAACGCGGGCATCCGGGACGCGGGAACGGATCGCCGCCGCGGCGGAAGCGGCCTTGGTGCTGTCGCGGCTGCCCAGGATGACCTGGGCCCCGGTGCTGGCGAGCTGTTCGGCGACGAAGTAGCCGATGCCAGCGTTGCCGCCGGTGACCAGGAAGTTCTTGCCCTCGGCGGAGGGGAGTCTATGAACGTCCCAGTCTTGCGTGGCGGTGCGGTATGGCATGTCGGCTCCCCTGAATCGGCGATCGCGCGGGACGTTCGGCCCCAACACATAATCGAACTGACTTCGATTATGCATGCGCTTCGATTTCGGAGTAGAGCCGGTGGGATGATAATCTGACGCCATGACGGAGACGGAAGCGCGGGCACCGGGTCGACGTGAGCGCAAGAAGGCCGCCACCCGCCAGGCCTTGGCCGCCGCGGCGCGGCGGCTGTTCTTGGAGCGGGGGTTCGACGAGGTCACCGTCACCGAAGTCGCCGACGCCGCCGACACGGCGGTCTCGACGCTGTTCGCGCACTTTCCCGGCGGGAAGGAGGCGCTGATCCTCGGTGACGGCAAGGAACGTGAGCAGTCCTTGACGGCCGCGGTGCGACAACTCCCGTCGGGTGCCTCTGTGCTGCAGGCACTGCGGGACTTCCTCGCCACGCGAGGGCCGTTCGACCCCGACCCGGAGCCGGAAGCGCGTCGGATCGCCAACCTCGTGATCGCCACACCGGCACTGCGGGCCTACGCAAGGGCACTGTGGACCGGCTGCGAAACCTCGCTCGTGCGAGTCATCGCTGAGCAGACCGGCCGTGACGCGGACGACTTGTCCCTTCGCCTGCTCGTCCGCTACGTCTTGGAGATTCCCGATCTCGCCGGAACGGATCCGGACCCGGCAGCCGCTCTGGACACCGCTTTCGCCCACCTCAAGCGCGGCTGGCCCGACCTATAACTCAACCATGTTGCATCCGCTCTACTGATGGGCACCTTTGACGACGGCGCTGTAGCGGTCAGCGAATCTATGCCGAAGCTCCTTGAGTTCAAAGGCCGCTTCAGCTGTCATGGTCTCGCTCAGCAGTGGATCGCGCCTGTCCAGGGTTCACGATCTCAGCATGACATTGCTCCTCGGAGGAGGTGGGACTGGATTCCGGTCCTGCTCATTTCGAGTTCCTGGTTCGTTCGCGCCTGGGCGTGGGTTGCCGTCTGATCCCTTGGCGGGGGCGCGGTCGGCTGGGATGAAGGGGTTCAGCAAGCTGAAGTCGATACCCCTGTAGGGTATATGATAGATCCGAGGACGGCCCGCATGTCCGCCGTCCTGGATTGCCGCATGCTCTGTAGGGCAGGCGGTTCAAGCGCCTTGAGAGCCGATTGGACGGTGCCATGGTTCGCAGACTCGCGCGCATTGCGCTGGTCGCGGTGCTCATGGTGGGCGTGGTCGCGATGCACTCATGGGGCCACCGCGGGCACGGCGACGAAGCCGAACCCGAGACCGCCGCTGCCGCGATGCACCACCACGCCGGCATGGTGCACCACGACGCGGCGGAGCCCGACCCCGACTCCGATGAGGACCCGTCCGGCCTCCTGTCGCTGCTGGGATTCATGGTCTGCGGCGGCGTGATCCTGCGCGCCGCCGTATCAATCCTGCGTCCTCTGATCACCCGGGTGCTCAGTCTCATTGCGGTGCCCACGTCGGCGATCGAGGCCGCACCCGTTCGAACCCGCCAGTGGCCCCCACCACTCAGGCCCAGTCCGACCTCGTTGCTGCTCAATCGGATCGTGGTGCTGCGGATCTAGATGCGGCCCCCGACAGGGGATAAGCGTCCGCTTCCAGATTCACCGCAAACCGAAAGGCAATTCATCATGCGTGCACTGACACGTCGATCCGTGCTGCGCGGCGGAGCCGCCGCGCTCCCCGTCGCCGCCCTCACCGCTTGCGCCGACGACGAACCCGCCGTCCCTTCGTTCGTCACTCCGAACTCCGAGCGGGTCGCCGCGTCCGAGGCCGCCCGCAACCCCGGCACGGTCCGGGAGTTCCAGCTGGGCCCCGTCGCCACCGAAGTCGACCTCGGCGGCCTGGTCGTCCCGACCTGGTCCTACGGCGGCCAGATCCCGGGATCGCCGATCCGCGTGAACCGCGGCGAGCAGGTGAAGGCGGTCGTGGTCAACGGCCTGCCCGAGCCCACGACCGTGCACTGGCACGGCCTCCAGATGCGCTGCGACGCCGACGGCGTCCCCGACCTCACTCAGGCCCCGATCCAGCCCGGCGCCACCTACACCTACCAGTTCACCGCTCCCGACGCGGGCACGTACTGGTTCCACCCGCACATGGGCACCCAGCTCGACCGCGGGCTCTACGCCCCGCTCATCGTCGACGACCCCGACGAGGATGTCACCTGGGATCTGGAGTGGACGGTGGTCCTCGACGACTGGATGGACGGCGTCACCGGCACCCCCGACGACGTCCTCGCCGAACTCGCCCAAGGGATGGACATGGACGAGGTCGGCTCCGACGGCGGCCACACCGGCCACGGCCAAGCCCCCACAAGCGACTCGTTCCTGCTGCACGGGGCCGAGTCGGACCTCCTGGGCGCCGAGGCCGGAGATGTGCGCTACCCGCACCACCTCGTCAACGGCCGCGTCCCGGCCGACCCCGAAGTGTTCGCGGCCGAACCCGGTGCGCGCGTGCGCATCCGCATCATCAACGCCGGAGCCGACACCGCCTACCGAGTCGCGCTCGCAGGGCACCGGCTCACCGTGGCGCACACCGACGGCTTCCCCTGCGAGCCGGTCGAAGCCGACGCGATCCTGATCGGGATGGGCGAGCGCTACGACGTCCTCGTCACGCTCCACGATGGCGTGTTCGCACTCGTCGCCGAGGCCGAGGGCAAGAACGCCCGCGGTCGGGCCCTCGTCCGGACCGGAACCGGCGAGGCCCCTGCGGCCGACTTCGCGCCCGCGGAGCTGACCGGGCACGTCCTCTCCTATGCCGAACTCGCCCCGGCCGAGCCCGTTGCGCTACCCGGCAAGGCACCCGACCGGACCATCGACCTGGAGCTCACCGGCTCCATGGAGCGATTCGACTGGGCGATCAACGGCCGCCCGCACGACCTCGCGAACCCCTACCCGGTCGAGGAAGGCGAGCGAGTCCGGCTGCGGTTCATCAACGGCGATGCGATGTGGCACCCGATGCACCTCCACGGCCACACCTTCGCGCTCGCCGACACGGGCCTTCGCAAGGACACCGCAATCGTCCTGCCAGGGCAGACCCTTGAAGTCGACTTCGACGCGGTCAACCCCGGGCTGTGGATGCTCCACTGCCACAACCTCTACCACGGCGAAGTCGGCATGATGGCCGCCCTCGGCTACCTCGCCTAGACACCCGTCGGGGGGGGCGGGGCCCCCCCCCCCCCCCCCCCCCCCCCCCCCCGCCGCGAACTCCCTCGGCAGAAAGTCCATCCATGCGCGCATTCCGTACCCCGCTCCTGGCCAAGCTCCTCGTCGCCGGCGCAGGGATCATGAGCCTCGCCAACTCGGTGACGATCCCGTTCCTGGCCGTGTTCCTGCGCCGCGAACTCGGACTCGAACCGGCCGCCGTCGGCCTGGTCATCGGCTCCTCGGTGTTCTTCTCGATCGCCGCCGCGTTCTTCGGCGGCACCCTCTCCGACCGCTTCGGCCGCGCTCCGGTCCTCCTCGCCGGACTCGGCGGGGTTGTGCTGTCCTTCGCGGGCTTCGCCGCTGCCGAGCACCTCGCCGCCGTCATCGCCGCCAACGCCGCACTCGCCTTGTCCAGCAGCGTGTTCGCGCCCGTGAGCAAGGCGATGCTGGGCGATCTGCTACCCGAGGGCACCCGCGTGCGCTGGTTCTCCCACCAGTACCTGGCCACCAACGCCGGATACGCCCTCGGCCCGCTCCTGGGCGTCGCTCTCGGTCTCTCCGGTGCCCGCGTCGCGTTCGGCGCGGCCGCGGCCGTGTACGGCCTCTACCTCGCCGCACTCGCGGTCGCCGTCAGGGTCGCCCCGGCCCTGCCCGCCTCGGCAGCGAAGACCGAGGGCCCGCGCGGATCTGACCGGTTCCTGGGGAGCCTGCGCGCCGTCGCCACCGATCCGCGTCTGCTGATCCTCCTGTTCGCCGGGCTGCTCCTGGAGTCGGTGCAGCTGCGCATCTCCGCGCTCCTCGCCCAAGACCTCGACATCGGCTTCACGAACGGCACGCAGATCCTCGCCGCGGTCATGACCGCCAACGCCGTCACTGTCGTCGTCTTCCAGCTCCTCGCCGCCCGGTTCGTGCTGCGACTCGAGGCGGTCACCGCCATCACCGTCGGCGGGCTGCTGCTGTTCGCGGGCATGGCAGGGTTCGCGTTCTCGGCTTCGTTGTGGCACTTCGTTGCCGCGATGGTCGTGTTCAGCTTCGGGGAGGTGTTCATCGTGCCCTCCGAGTTCGCCCTCATCGACCGCATAGCCCCGCCCGCGGCCCGCGGCGCCTACTTCGGCGCGCAGTCCTTCACCCAGCTCGGCGGCTTCGCCGGACCTTTCCTCGGCGGCCTGCTCCTCGCGCAATGGGACGGCACCGTCATGTACCTCGGGATCGGCGCCCTCGCCCTCGCGGCCGTCTCCGTCTACCTCGTCCTCGGCCGCCGCGTCCCAGGGCTTGCGCGCAAAGCCGTGACCGCAGCCAGCAGCGACACCCGCTGAAGTTCACGGCGAGCCGCGGGTGCTTGTCACTTGCGTCGTCTTGCGGTGTTGCCGGCGTGCGCTGCGGACAAGTCGAGGGCGACGGCCAGGATCAACGTGCCCGTCCAGGCGTTGACCGGGTCGAAGCGCAGCGGTTCGCTGCCGCCCACGAGATTGGCGATGAACCAGACTATGAACCAGATGAGTGTCACGACCGGTGCTCCTTTCGGGCTGCACGGTATAGGTGCGGGTCTCCGTGTCATTCCATTGAGGACGCGGCAGGTGATGCACGCCGCCGTCCGGCTGAGCCCTCATACAGGGTCGGGAACGACGACCACCGGGCAGGTCGCGTGGTGCACGCAGTGGTTGCTCACCGAACCGAGCAGCGCGCCCATGAACCCGCCGTGGCCCCGGCTTCCCACGACGAGGAGATCGGCGCCCTCGGCCTGCTCCAGCAGCACTGCAGCCGGATGTCCCTCGATGACCCGCTGCTCGATCGGCACGTTCGGCCACCGCGCGGAGAAGGTCTCGACGGTCGAATAGAGAGCGGCCCGGGCCTCCTCGGCCCACTCGACGCCGGGCATGACCATCACCCCGGTTCCGTACCTGGTGGGCGGGCGCCAGGCGTACACCGCCACGATTTTCATGCCGGTCGCCTCGGCCTGCCGAACTGCCCACCGCAGCGCCCGCCGCGAGGGTGGCGACCCGTCGACACCGACGACGACCGCGCCCTGCTCCGGTTTCTTCCGATCGGACATGTCGCTCCCCCTCAAGCCGACTCTAGATCGATTGACGGATCGCCACCTGACGGAGCGGAAAGTCCTTGCCCGAGCCGCCGAGGTCTTTGGGGGCGACGCTGACTGGCGACCGTTTGCCGGAGGTGGCTGATATCGTTATCGTGAACCTTCACGAATTCGGTCCCATCCCGCTCGGCGTGCCGCGCCCCCACGCCCGTCCGCGCCGCAAGTGGTCGATCGCATGAGGATGTGCAACGGAATGGTGGCTCAATGAGCAAGCGCGTGACGATCCTCGATGTCGCCGCGGCGGCCGGAGTTTCACGGCAGACGGTGACGCGTGCGATGAACGACATGGGGGACATCAGCGAAGCCACGCGGCTGAAGGTGCTCGAGGCCGCCGGACGGCTCGGCTACCGGCCGAGCCGTTTCGCAAGGAACCTCGTCAACCGCCAGAAGACCCACGCGATGGGCCTCGTGGTCGCCTCCTTCCGCAACCCGTACTACACCGACATCGCCGCGGACATGCTCTCGGTCGCCGGCGAGCGCGGCTGGCAGCTCATGATGGCCGCCTCCGAGGGCGAGCCCGCCGAAGCCGTGCAGCTCTTGTCTTCGGAGGTCGATGTGGTGGTCGGGCACTTCGAGGCCACCCCCGCCCTGGTGAAGGCCGCCGGCGCCCTGCCGCTGGTCTGCCTAGAATCGGCGAGCGACATGCCGGGGGTCCACTCAGTCCAGATCGACATCGAGTCCGGGATAGTCGACGCGGTCCAGGCACTGCGTGAACGCGGTGTCCGCCGGTTCGGCATGGTCGACTCGGGCTACTCCGTGCAGGTCCGCGGCGTCTACGAGCCCACGCCGAAGCGGGAGTGGTTCGAAGCGGCGGTGGGCGCCGAGCTCACCGGCGTCATCGTGGGGGAGGAGACGATCTCCGGCGGCGGCCGCGCGTTCGCGGACCTCATGCGGATGCACCCGGACACCGAGGCCGTGCTCATGTTCAACGACCTCATGGCACTGGGAGCGGTCCAGAACGCGCATGCCACCGCTATCGAGGTCCCCGGAGACGTCCGGATCATCGGCGTCGACGGCCTGGCCCTCGGGGAAGCGGTCGACCCGAAACTCACCTCCATCTCCCTCGACCGTCACGAGCTGGCGTCGAAGACCTTCGACATCGTCGAGATCCTGGCGAAGGCCGATTTCGCCCAGCTCGACCCGATTCATCGCACTGTGCCCTCCATGATTCTGTGGCGCGAGTCCGCCTGAGCTGAGATTCCTCGTTTCCGGCGCTTGACAAGATAGACCCCGGTCATTACCGTGAACCTTCACGGATTCACCGTGAAGGTTCACGGAACGATTCGCGAAGGAGCGATGGTGCAGGTCATGAACGGGGAGCGCCGCCATACGGTGCACAGGACATCGAGGGCGGATCGATGACCGCGACGGTCGAGGCGCGGACGGCCGCGGAGCTTCGTGGGCGCCGTCGCGATACCCGCCGGCGGAATCTGCGCCGGCATTGGCAGTTGTACGTGCTGCTGGTGCTTCCGGTGGCGTACTTCGTGGTGTTCCAGTACATCCCGATGGCGAACAACGTGATCGCGTTCAAGGACTACAACGTGGTCGACGGGATCTGGGGCAGCCCTTGGGCGGGACTGGAGCACTTCGAGCGGTTCTTCGCCAACCCGGTCGCCTGGGACCTGATCCGCAACACGCTGATGCTGAGCCTCTACGGCTTCCTGGCCGGGTTCCCGATTCCGATTCTGCTGGCGTTGGCGCTCAACGAGGTTCGGGTCCGGTTCTTCAAGCGCACCGTCCAGATGGTGACCTACGCGCCGCACTTCATCTCGACGGTGATCGTGGTATCGATGCTGATCCTGATCTTCTCGCCCCGGATCGGATTCATGGCGAACTTCCTGGGGTTCTTCGGGATGGACTCGAACCTGCTCGCTGACCCAGACGCGTTCCGCAGTGTGTATGTCTGGAGCGACATCTGGCAGTCGGCCGGCTACTCGGCGATCATCTACATGGCCGCGCTGGCGGGGATCGATCCGACTCTGTACGAGGCCGCGAAGCTGGATGGCGCCAGTCGCCTGCAGAAGATCTGGCATGTCGACCTGCCGGGCATCGCACCCACGGTCGTCGTGGTGATGATCCTGAGCGTCGGCAGTGTCATGGCGATCGGGTTCGAGAAGGCGTTCCTGCTGCAGAACCCGCTGAATCTCTCGCAGTCGGAGATCATCGCGACCTACACGTACAAGATCGGCCTGCTCAACGCCGACTTCAGCCTGGCGACGGCGATCGGGCTGTTCAACTCCGTCATCAACCTCGTCCTCCTCCTTGCGGTCAACACCGTCTCCAAACGCGTGACCGGCAACGGCCTGTGGTGAAGGGAGCCCCTGCAATGACACTCACAACCGCCGCCCGGGCCGGGTCCGCGACCGAATCCCCGGAAGCCAAGGCCCGCAGGCCGAAGCGCCGCCGCGCCCCTCAGGTGCAGGACACTCCTGCCGACCGGATCTTCATGGTGGGCGTCTACATCCTGTTGACCACGTTCCTGCTGATCGTGCTCGTGCCGCTGATCAACATCGTGGCCAGCTCCTTCTCCAGCCCCGCGGCGGTGTCGGGCGGCCGGGTGTTCCTGTGGCCGGTCGACTTCACGCTCATCGGCTACGAGGCGGTCCTGTCGAATGAGGACATCCTCACCGGTTTCGGCAACTCGCTCTTCTATGCCGTAGTGGGGACCTTGGTGAGCATCACCCTCACTGTGATGATCGCCTACCCCCTCTCACGGGCTGAACTCGTGGGCCGGAAGGTCCTCATCGGCGGGGTCCTGTTCACGATGCTGTTCTCGGGCGGGCTGATCCCGACCTACATGGTCGTCCGGGCCCTCGGGCTGCTGGACACCCGCTGGGCGATCATCATCCCGGCCGCGATCGGGGCCTGGCAGGTGCTCATCGCGATGACGTTCTTCCGCTCCTCGATCCCGGCCGAGCTGTACGAGGCCGCGCAGCTCGACGGCGCTTCGGACTTCCGGTTCCTGTGGTCGGTCGTGCTGCCCTTGTCGAAACCGCTGCTGGCGGTCATCGCGCTCATGTACGGCATCGGGCAGTGGAACTCCTACTTCAGCGCCCTGATCTACCTGCGTAGTGAAGAGCTGTATCCGCTCCAGCTGGTATTGCGGAACATCTTGGTGCTGAACAACAACAGCGGCGGATCGGATCTGGCGAACCAGATGGCGGCCGAGCAGATGGCCGACCTCATGAAGTTCTCCCTGATCGTCATCTCCACCGTCCCAGTGCTGCTCGTGTACCCGTTCGTGGCTCGGCACTTCACCAAGGGCGTGATGCTCGGCTCCGTCAAGGGCTAGTGCACCCGCCTCCCAAGGTTCTCCCCTCAAAGCCCATCAACTCCTCAATGAAAGGCAGTCAACGATGACCAGCAGATTCACCCGAGCGGCAGCGGCCGGAGCGGCGCTCGCCGTGTCGGCCAGCGCGTTCGCCGCGTGCTCCTCGGAGCCGGAGACCACTCCGGACGACGTGATCACCATCTTCGCGCCCGAGAACGCCGACATGGACATGGACAGCAACGCGTTCACCAAGGTGATCGAGGAGAAGTTCGACGTCGACCTCCAGTTCGAGACGACCACCTACGACGGTGCCGCCGCGGGCGAGAAGCGCCAGATCTCCCTCGCCAGCGGGGACTACCCGGACGCTTACATGATGATTCCGTGGGTCGACCAGTTCAACAACGACGAGCTGCTGGAGCTCGGCGGCCAGGGCGTGATCGTGCCGCTCGACGACCTGATCGGCGAGGACACCCCGAACATCGCCGCCGCGTTCGAGGACGAGCCCGACTTCAAGAACGCTGCGACGGCATCGGACGGCAAGATCTGGGGCCTGCCCCAGTGGAACGAGTGCTTCCACTGCTCGTACGGCACGAAGCTGTGGATGAACTCGGCCTGGCTCGAGGCGCTGAACCTCCAGCAGCCGACCACGCCCGAGGAACTGCGCACGGTACTCGAGGCCTTCAAGACCCAGGACCCCAACGGGAACGGCAAGGCCGACGAGATCCCGCTCTCCAGCAACGTCGGCGGCACGCTCCTGCCGTACCTGATGAACCCGTTCATCTACACCTCGGGATTCAACGCCGAGGGCACCACTCCGGCATCGCTCGCGGCCGTCAACGGCGAGGTCGTGCTGCAGCCGACTCGCGACGAATGGCGGACCGCCATCGAGTACGTCAACTCCCTGTACGAGGACGGCCTCATCGACGAGGCGGCGTTCACGCAGAACGGCGAGGCGCTCTACGCCAAGGGCAACAGCGCCGAAGGCGTGATCCTCGGATCGGTCTCCATCCTGCACCCCGCGGCCTTCGTCGACCTCGCCGCCGCTGACGGCCGCGCCAACCAGTACGACGCGGTCCCGCCGCTGACCGGACCGAACGGCAGCGACACGTCCTGGGGCGGCTCCGGCGGCGCCGCCGGAGCTTCGTTCGTGATCACCAACCGGGCCAGCGAGGCCAAGCAGAAGAAGCTCATGCAGATCATGGACTTCATCTTCTCGACCGAGGGTCACATCCAGGGCGAGTTCGGCGTCGAAGGCGTCAACTGGGAAGGCCCGGGGGACGACGACGTCGCTCTCGACGAGTCCATGGAGCCGCTCTACGAGATGCTCGCGGCACCGGAGGCCGTGAACAACGCCTGGGGCGCGATGACGCAGTACTTCAGCGACGAGACGTTCCGCGGCAGCCAGATCGTCGGCACCGACATCTACACCCAGTCCGGCTACGAGCGCCGCCTGTTCGAGGCCACGAAGCTCTACGAGGGGCACGAGTCCGACGAGGCGTTCCCGCACTGGGACGTCCCGATCACCGGTGACGCGGCCACGGAGCTCGCGACGATCCAGACCAATGTGGAGAGCTTCGTCATCCAGGCGTCGGCGGAGTTCGCGACCGGCAGCCGCGACATCGAGAGCGACGAGGACTGGGCCGAGTTCCAGCAGAACCTGACCGACCTCGGCGCCGACCGCTACGTCGAGATCTACCAACAGGCCTGGGACGAAACCAAGTAGTCCCGCCGCATTCCGGGGCGGGCCGCACGCACCATGCGGCCCGCCTCCTGAACACCCATGTGCTGAGAGGTCCACTTGATTCGCGAACAGCGCTTCATCAACGACGACTGGACGTTCGCCTTCGGCGAGCACCCCGGTGCGGAGGCCGAGGCTCCGGATCCGGAATGGTACGACGTCGGTCTGCCGCACTCATTCGACCTGCCGGACTTCCGCGAGCAGCGGTTCTACGTCGGCCACGGCTGCTACCGCCGCACCGTCGAGGTCCGTCCCGAGTGGATCGGGCACTGGATCGCCCTGGAGTTCCTCGGCGTCTTCCAGGCCGCCGAGGTCTACATCAACGGGCGCTTCATCGGACGCCACGAAGGCGGCTACACGCCATTCACAATGGACATCTCCAGTGCGGTGGTCGAGGGACTGAACGACGTGTTCGTCCGCGTCGACAACCTCTGGAACCCGCGACTGGCGCCGCGCGCCGGCGATTACAGCTTCAACGGCGGCATCTACCGCGACGTGAGCCTCATCGTCGCCGACCGGGTGCGCATCGACTGGTACGGCATCGGTGTCACCACACCCGAGGTGAGCCGTGAGCGCGCCGCAGTGGCCGCCTCCGTGGAGGTGGTCAACGACGAGCCTCGCCCGATCCAGGTGAACGTCGCGGCGGTGCTTTCCGACCCCGAACGCTCGGTCGCGTCGCTGCCGACCGTGCGCCGCACGATCCCCGCCCGGTCTCGCGTGGTCGTTGAACTCGAAGGGGCCGTGGCGAACCCGATCCTGTGGCACCCCGACCAGCCGCACCGCTACAAGCTGACCGCCGCGGTCTCGGTCGACGGCATCGCCAGGGACTCCCAGCAGACCTCGTTCGGCTTCCGGTGGTTCGAGTTCACCGCCGACCGCGGCTTCTTCCTCAACGGCGAGCACCTCGACCTCCACGGCGCCAACGTCCACCAGAACCGGGGCGGCTGGGGCGATGCTGGAACGCGGGCGTCCATCCGCCGCGACGTCGCCATGATCAAAGACCTGGGGATGAACCTCATCCGCGGCTCTCACTACCCGCACCACCCTTACTTCGCAGAGGAATGCGACCGGCAAGGCCTGCTGTTCTGGTCCGAGCTCCACTTCTGGGGCATCGGCGGTGAGAACGTCGAGGGCTTCTGGTTCGCCAGCGCCTACCCGATCGACGAGGCTGACGAACCGGACTTCGGGGAGAGCCTGCGCCGGGCCCTGCGCGAGATGATCCGCACGCACCGCAACCACCCGAGCATCATCACCTGGAGCATCGGCAACGAGGCGTTCTTCAGCGATGACAAGGTGATCGGCAAGGCCAAGGCGCTCACGAGCGAGCTCGTGGCGCTCGCCAAGGGGCTTGACCCGACCCGCCCGGTGGCGGTCGGGGGCGCGCAGCGCAAGGGCTTCGACGTGCTCGGCGACATCGCCGGCTACAACGGCGACGGCGCGGAGCTCTTCATGGACCCCGGTATCCCGAGCGTCGTCTCGGAATATCACGGCGTGCGCGGTGAGGGACCGGGGGAGTACGAAGTGGAGTGGGAGCACGGCGTCGAGGCCGACTACCCGTGGCGCTCAGGGAAGATCTTCTGGTGCGCGTTCCACTACAAGTCGATCGCGGACGGTGCCGGGCTGCAAGGCCTGGCCGACTACTGGCGGATGCCCCGGCGCTCCTATCACTGGTACCGCGAGCGGTTGCGCGGAATCGCCCCGCCCGTCTTCCCCGAGCCGGGCAGGGCGGTCGCGCTGCGGCTGACCTCCGACACCGAGACGATCCCGACCGACGGCACCGGCGATGCCCGGCTACTGGTCGAGCTGGTGGACGAGCACGGGATCCGTGTCGTCGACGACCGGGCCGTGCACTTCACCGTGGTCGAGGGCGAGGGCCTGTTCCCCTCCGGTCGGAGCATCACGCTCGGGCCTGAGTCCCACAGCCTGTGGGGCGGTGCGGGCGCGATCGAATTGCGCGCCTATGCGCCTGGGACGCAGCGCATCAGGGCGACCGCTGAAGGATTGACCGCCGCCGAACTGGTCCTGGCGGCGATTGGTCCGCGCAAGGCACCGCGTGCTTGGCGCCTGCCGCCGGCCGCGCCGTCCGTGGCCGAGCCGCCCAGCGGGCAGGGCGAGGCCTCGCTGGCCGCGTACCGGCCGGTCGCGGTGAGCAGCGCCGAGCCGGCGCATGAGGGCGGGAACGCCACGCTCACCGGGAGCGGCACGTATTGGCGGGCGGCCACTCGGGACCCGGGCGAATGGCTCGCCGCGGACCTCGAGTTCCCGTACGAGATCAAGCGGGTCGAGGTCGTCTTCGCCGAGCCGCCCGCGCATCCGTGGACGGTCGAGACGAGTGTCGACGGGCGCGACTTCGAACGCGTGCACCGCGGCGAGCCCGAATCCCAGGCGCTCTCGGCGTACCTGGCGTTTCCGGCGCGGACCGCCCGGCTCGTGCGGATCTCCTTCCCTGAGAAGCCGATCGACGTGGAGGAGCTCCGCGTGTACTGAGGTCCGCCCAAAGCTCCGAGCAGGGGCGGGGGAGTCTCGGCCCCCGTCCCTGATCGGGTGTGCGGAAATGTCGAGTATCGGATTTTTTCATTGAAAGATGGAGATATGTTGTGCTACAATGATGTGGACGGGACACGTTCCAACATGAACCGTCACGAGTTCGCGGTGGCATTCCCCGGCATCGCACACCGCATGGCGCAAAGGAGCTCCATGCTCATCGGACAACAGGATCAACCCCGCCCGCGCGCGGGCCTCAACCGCCGCAACCTCATCAGAGGCGCGGTGGCCGCGGGCGGCATCGCCGCCCTCGGCGCCCCCGGCACCGCCTACGCCCAGAACGGCGTCCACCCCGGCATGCTCCACACGCAAGCCGACCTCGACCGCATGCGCCAGAAGGTCTACGCCAGGGAAGAGCCCTGGATCTCCGGCTGGAACCGGCTCATCGCGAACAGCCACTCCTGGCCCGGCTGGACCCCGCGGCCGGTGGCGACGGTGGTCCGCGGGGGCGGCACAGGCGAGAACTACTCGCTGCTCTACAACGACATGCACGCCGCCTACCAGAACGCGCTGCGCTCGAGGATCCAGAACAACACCGCCCACCGCGACACGGCCGTCAACATCCTCAACGCCTGGTCCGGCACGCTCCAGGAGATCACCGGAAGCGCCGACCGCTGGCTGGCCGCCGGCATCTACGGCTACCAGGCGGCGAACGCGGCGGAGCTGGTCCGCGACGCCCCCGGCTTCGACCGCGGGCGCTTCCAATCGATGCTGCGGAACATCTTCTACCCGATGAACGAGGACTTCCTCGTGCGCCACAACGGCGCCTGCATCACCAACTACTGGGCCAACTGGGACCTGTGCAGCATGGCCTCGATCATGGCGATCGGGATCTTCAACGACGACGACGCGCTGTTCGACCGGGCCGTCGACTACTTCTGGAACGGCGCGGGCAACGGGTCGATCAAGAACGCGATCCCGTTCATCCACGGCGCCCTCGCCCAATGGCAGGAATCGGGCCGGGACCAGGGGCACTCCATGATGGGCATGGGCCTGATGGGCTCGATCATGGAGATGGCCTGGAACCAGGGTGTCGACCTGTACTCCGCCCGCGACCACGCCTTCGCCCGGACGGCCGACTACGTGGCCCGCTACAACCTCGGCTACGACGGCCTCCCGTTCACGAAGTACACGTGGGGCTCCGGTGTCAACTGCAGCTACAACGAGCACACGGTGATGGGCGCGGGCGGGCGCGGCCAGGCCCGGCCGGTGTGGGCGCGCGTCTACGGCCACTACATCTCGCGGTGGGGCTTCACCCTGCCCAACCTGAAGCAGATGGTCGAGCAGAGCGGCGCCGAGGGCGGCGGCGGCGATTACGGCACCACCTCCGGCGGCTTCGACGACCTCGGATTCGGGACGCTCACGCACTCGCGCTGACCTCTGGGATCCGCCTCCAGCGGCGTTCGGCCGCGACCACAGGCGGGGCCGGAACCGTTCCGGCCCCGCGACCTTCCCTTCCCTTGCAACGAATGAGGAACCATGACTGAGAACCCTTCAACCCCCAGCCTGTCCCGTCGCACCGTGCTCCAGGCGACCGGTGCCGCGGCCGTCGCCGGATACCTGGCGACCGCCGCGGGTCCCGCCGCCGCCCAGGAGGCGCCGGCGAACGCGATCGTCACGTACCCGGTCCCGGCGGGGATCGCGCAGAACGGCAGCTTCGAGGTGAGCGTCCGCAACGGCCAGAGCGAGTGGCAGCGGCTCGGCGTCTACAACACCCGCCTGAAGCTGATCGACGCCTCTACCGGCGCCGGTCCCCTCTACAACTCCGCAGTGGCCTACTTCGACTTCTCCGGCGAGGTCGAAGTGAAGGTGCGATACGTCAAGAGCGCCATCGAGAAGGCGCGCATCCGCCCCCTCTCCTACGACATCGAACCGGTCGTGGAGGAGGACACCGTCGAGTTCACGCTCACCGAGCCCCGCAAGATCGTCGTCGAGGTCAACGACGAACTGTACGACTGCCTGCACCTCATCGCGCACCCCATCGAGACCGACGTGCCCGACCCCGAAGACCCTTCCGTGGTCTACTTCGGACCCGGCGTGCACACCGGTGAGTCCGTTGCCGTCGCGAGCGGCCAGACCGTCTACATCGCCGGCGGCGCGGTGGTCAAGCGCAACATCACCTTCGACAACGTGGCGAACGCGACCCTGCGCGGCCACGGCATGATCTACGGGGTCCAGTGGGGCGCGGCGCCCGTCAGGAACTCGAAGAACATCCTGATCGACGGCATCACGATCATGAACAACCCCACCGGCAACGCGCTCGACATCGACGAGTCCGAGCAGGTCACGGTCCGCAACCTGAGCTACTTCAGCTCCGGCAGGTGGGGCGACGGCATCGACGTCTTCTGCAGCAGCGAAGTGCTCCTCGAAGGCCTCTTCATGCGCAGCTCGGACGACTGCATCGCCCTCTACGGCCACCGCAACCAGTGGTACGGCGACGTCCGGAACATCACGATCAGGGACTCCTCGCTCTGGGCGGACGTGGCGCACCCGATCAACGTCGGCACGCACGGGAACACCGACGCGCCCGAAGTGCTGGAGAACATCACCATCAGCAACGTCGACATCCTCGACCACCGCGAGCCGCAGCTGAACTACCAAGGCTGCATCGCGCTGAACCCCGGCGACAGCAACCTGGTCCGCAACGTGCGCATCCAGGACGTGCGCGTCGAGGACTTCCGGTGGGGCCAGATCATCCACATGCGCGTGGCCTACAACAAGACCTACAACACCTCGGCCGGCCGGGGCATCGAGCAGGTCTTCGTCAAGAACCTCAGCTACGAGGGCGACAACGCCGGGCTCGGGATCATGCTCGGCTACGACGCCGAGCACGCCATCAAGGACGTCGTCTTCCAGAACTTCACCGTCAACGGCAAGCTCATCGCCGACAACATGCGCAAGCCCGGCTGGTTCAAGACCTGGGACATGATCCCCATGCACGTGAACGAGCACGTGACCGGACTGCGCTTCCTCGACTCGGCCACCGCCCCGTCCACGACGGCGCCGACCCTCGTCGCCGCCGACGCCCTGGCGACCACCGCGGGAGCGCCGACGCTCTACACGATCAGCGCGACTGGCTTCCCCGAGACGTTCGCCGCCTCGGGTCTGCCCGAAGGGCTCGCGGTCGACGCGGCCACCGGCGTCGTCTTCGGAGCGCCCGCCAAGGCCGGCACGTACGAGGCGGTCGTCAGCGCCGCCAACGCGAGCGGGACCGCCGAGAAGACCGTCACGATCACGGTGCAGTGATGGATCGATACCAGACCACCCGCCGCACGCTCCTGCGAGGCGCGGCGGGCTCCCTCATCGCGGTCACCGCCGCGAACGCGCTTCCCGCCCAAGCCGGACAGGCCGCGCCCCCCACTTCGACCGCCGGTGCGGCGTTCGCGCACCCCGGCCTGCTGCACAGCGCGGCGGACCTCGAGCGCATGCGCACTGCAGTTGCGGCGCAAGAGGCTCCGATCCACCAGGGGTTCACCGCGATGGCCGCGCACGCCCGCTCCTCATTCGACTACCGGATCCGCAACACCGGCCAGATCACCTCGTGGGGCCGCGGCCCCACCGACAACACCGCCGAGGCGGCCGAGGACGCCGGCGCCGCCTACCAGAACGCCCTGATGTGGGCGATCACCGGCGACGACCGGCACGCGGACAAGGCCCGCGACATCCTCAACGCCTGGTCGGCGAGCCTGAAGACCATCACCGGCGCCGACGGCCAGCTCGGCGCGGGCCTCCAGGGCTTCAAGCTCGTCAACGCCGCGGAGATCCTGCGGCACGGCGAGTACGACGGCTGGGCCGACGCGGACATCGCCAGGTGCGAGCGGTCCTTCAAGGACGTCTGGTACCCGTCGGTCTCCGGGTACGCGCTGTTCGCCAACGGCAACTGGGACGTCGCCGCCCTGCAACTGGTCATCGCGATCGCGGTGTTCTGCGACGACCGCGTCATGTTCGAGGACGCGGTGCGCTACGCCGCGGGCGGGGCCGGGAACGGCTCCATCACCGGCATCGTCGTCGACGAGTCCGGCCAGGGGCAGGAGAGCGGCCGCACCCAGGCCTACGCCCAGCTCGCGATCGGCCTGCTCACCGATGTCGCCGAAGTAGCCTGGAACCAGGGCGTGGACCTATACGGCCACAAGGGCAACCGCATCCTCGCGGGGTACGAGTACGTCTCGCGCTACAACCTCGGCGAAGACGTGCCGTTCACCGCCGACCTCGACCGGACCGGCAAGTACCTGAAGACCGTTGTCGCCACCGGGAACCGGGGGCAGTGGCGACCGATCCACGAACTCGCATACGGCCACTACGCGACCCGGATGGGGCTCGCAGTGCCCTACACCGAGCGGGTCGTCTTCCGGGGGACCGGTGGCACCCGCTTCATCGAGGGGCACAACGACGACCACCCGTCCTGGGGCACCCTCACTTTCGCGCGCTCGCAGGCCGACACCTCCGTCCCGCAAACGCCACCGCCCGCACCCGCAGGTCTCGCCGCTCATGGTTCCCCAGAAGGGATCACCGTCAGCTGGGTCGGCTCGGTCGATCCGGCCAGTATGGCCGCCGCAGACGGCTATACCGTCAAACGCGCGGCCCTCGACGAGGACGAGTACGAGGTGATCGCCACCGGAATCGCGTCCACTTCGTACACCGATGAATCGGTCGAGCCGGGCCGCACCTACCTCTACGTCGTCGCCGCCGCGAACGAGGCCGGCACGGGCCCGGACTCGCTCGGCATCGCCGTCTCCGCCGGGCTGCCCGCACCCTGGGAGGCCGCCGACATCGGCGACTCGGCCCCAGCGGGCGGCACCGACTTCGACGGGCAGGCGTTCCGCATCAAGGCCGGCGGCAACGACATCGCCGGCGTGGAGGACCGGTTCCGGTTCACCCACCTGCCGCTCACCGGCGACGGCACCATCACCGCTCGGATCGCCCACCCCGTCAGCTCGCAGTACGCGAAGGTCGGCCTGATGATGCGGGAGAGCCTGGAACCCGACGCCGCGCACGCGTCGATGCTCATCCAAGGCCTGCCGCTCCACACCTGGAGCGGCGTCTGGACCACCCGCACCACCACAGGAGGCGACACCGCCGGAACCGGCAGTACCCCGGTCCCGCCCACACAGCAGACCGAGATCACTGTCAACGCAGGGTTCCCCATCGCCGATCACGGGTCCCTCCCGTCCTCGGCGACGCCACTGCCCGCGCCCTACGTCGAAGGCGCGAGTGACGGCTACCGCTGGCGGCGCCCCTACTGGGTCCGCCTGCGGCGCAAGGGCACCAAGTTCACCGGGTGGATCTCGCCGAACGGCGAGGACTGGGAGAAGGTCGGCACCTCCGAACTGGACCTCCCGGAGGACCTCTACATCGGCCTGGCCGTCTGCTCGGTGCTCGGCGGCGACGCGGACCACCCCGAGACCACCTCGGCGGTCTTCGACAACGTCACCGCACCGGGCTGGTCCGTCGGCGCCCCCGCCGCCCAGGTGGGGGACCTGCGTGCCTGGACGGGCGCGAGCGCCGTCGAACTCGCGTGGAGCGCAACGGACCTCTCCGGCCGCTACACCGTCAAGCGCGCCCCGGCGAACGGCGGCCGGTACACCGTCCTCGCCTGCGGCATCGGTCCGGTCGGATTCGGCGTCCAGGTCCGCTACGCGGATCCGACCGGCGCGCCCGGAACCGAGTACCGCTATATCGTCTGCGCCTCGAACACCGACGGCGACGGTCCGCCGTCACTGGAGGCCCGCGCGGTCATGCCGACCCCGCCGAAACCGGAGATCACGGCAGCGGCAACGGCGTTCGCCAACGCTGGCAAACCCTTCCACTATTTGATACGCGCCGCCAACGACCCCGCCGGGTTCACCGCGACGGGTCTGCCCGACGGGCTCCACCTCGACGCGACCACGGGGACCATCACCGGAACCGCCACGGCCGCAGGCGCATTCACCGTCGAAGTCGGCGCGGTCAACGCGACCGGCTCCGCCGCCGGGAGCCTCGCGATCACCATCGGCTCCCCGCCGCCCGCGCCGTGGACCTACCGGGACATCGGCGACCGGGTACCCGACGAGCGGATGCTGGGCTCACGGAGCGTCGTCGCGATCCGCGCGCCCGGCATCACCGGCCACGACGCCGACACCGGCACCTTCACCCTCCGCGGCGCCGGTGCCGACCTCAATGTCATCAACCAGGGCATGACCGCCCACTTCGCCTCCGTGCCAATGGAAGGCGACGGCACGATCACCGCCCGCCTCTCCAGCTGGACCGGCGCGTCCGCGAACGGCCGCGTCGGTCTGGCGATGGCCAAGTCGCTCAACCCGTTCGACCAGATGACCGCCACAGTCCTCGGCGCGAACGGCACCGTCCAGTTCTTCCGACGCACCCGTGTGGCCTTCCGCCCCAACACGACGGACGGGCCCAATAACGTCGGCGCCCCGATCTGGCTGCGGCTCAGCCGAACCGGCGACGCCTTCGCGGCGGCGACCTCCGCCGACGGGCAGACCTGGACGCCCATCGGCGAACCGCACGCGATCCCGGCCTTCGGGACCGCGCCTTACCACGTCGGCCTGGCCGTCGTCTCCGGCGATCCGACCGCGCTCAGCACCGCGGTCTTCGACCAGGTGACGGTGACCGGCTCCGGTTGACCGCAGTAAGCCCCCGGCGCGGCGCACCCGCCGCGCCGGGGCACACACCAAGAAGGAAACAGCACATGGAACACCGCTTCAGCGAGCACACCCGAGCATCCCTGCCCGACCGCGTCAGAGCCTGGCAGCAGGCCAAGTTCGGCATGTTCATCCACTGGGGACTCTATGCGATCCCGGCGCGCGGCGAATGGGTCCAGTTCGCCGAGGGCCTCCCGGCCGAGGAGTACGGGCAGTACGCCCCGCAGTTCGACCCGAGCGGCTTCGACGCCGCCGAATGGGTCGCGCTGGCCAAGGCCGCCGGCCAGAAGTACCTGGTCTTCACCGCCAAGCACCATGACGGCTTCTGCATGTGGAATACCGCGCTCACCGACTACAACATAGTCAAGGCCTCGCCGTTCGGCCGCGACCCGATCGCCGAACTGGCCGCCGAATGCGAACGCCAAGGGCTCACCTTCGGCGTCTACTACTCCGTCAAGGACTGGCACCACCAGGACTACCCCACCCGGTACACCTACCGGACAAAGCGGCACCCGGACGGCTTCCACGGCCGCCCGAAAACCGACGCCGACTTCATGAAGTACATGGACTACATGGAAGGCCAGCTCCGGGAACTGATGACCGGGTACGGGCGAATCGGGACGCTTTGGTTTGACTGGTACGGCGACGCGTTCGAACGCGAGGACGAGCGCGAGCGCGCCCGGCAGATCATCGACATGGTCCATGACCTGCAGCCCGACTGCGTCGTCAACGACCGCCTCGGCGGCGTCGGCGCGGACTTCACGACCGCCGAGCAGACGATCCCCGGCAGCGCCGGGGACCGGCCGTGGGAAGCATGCATGACCGTCGCCGGCAGCTGGGGATACTCGGCGAACGACACGGTCAAGGACGGCCCCACGCTGATCCGCGACCTGGTCGACATCGCGGGCAAGGGCGGCAACTACCTGCTCAACGTCGGTCCGAACGAGCAGGGCCGCATCGGTGAGGCCGAAGCGGCGTCCCTGCGCGAAGTCGGACGCTGGCTGGAGGCCAACGGCGAGTCGGTGCACGGAACCGCGGCCGGCCCGTCGATGCGCTGGGAGCCGAACCTAGCCGCGGCCACCCGCCGCCCCGGGAAGGAGTACCTGCACCTCGACTCGTGGCCCGAGGACGGCCGGATCTTCTACAACCAGGCCCTCCGCACCGTGACCGGCGCATACCTGCTCGCCGACCCCGAGTGCACGCCGCTCCCGGTCGACGTGCACCACCGGAGCGTGATGATCCGCCTCCCGGCCGAGGCCCCCGCGTCGGTCGGCAACGTCATCGTGCTTTCCTACGAGGAGCACTGACCCGATCACGTCGGCTGGAGCGGGGGTCGGGTCGCAGGCAGGCGCGAACGCCTAGGTCGGCGGCTTGGGCGGTACGCCGGGAACGGCTGAGCGCCGCGCCTGTCCGGGCGGCGTTTTCTGGCCGTCTGTCCGGATCGCGTTCCCCCTCGGCCGCTGCGGTGTGCGCGGTCACATTAACGTTGCGGCGATCTTGACCTGCCCGAAAGGATGAGTTGAACCCGGTACCACCGTATAACCGGGGTCTGCGATAACACGGATGAACGGTGAGGAAGCGGATGGCGAACGCTTCACCATAACTTCCTGGCGAAGATCTCAAGGAAAACCAGTCCATCCTGAATCGCTTGCGGATTCGGAGCCGCCTGGAAATGACGAACGTCGCCCCTCGTAGCTCCACCCTTACGTTTGGTCAGTGCGAAACCGCCAGACGAATGAAGGCGTGACTGGCCTGGACCAGAGCGCCGCCCCTTCCATCCGCAAGCGAACCGACTCACAAATCAGCGTGCTGCTCGAGCAGCTCCGGAGCTGGACAGTCCGGGTAGGACTGGCCGTAGCGGCCGTCGCCGGGCTCCTCTGGGACAGCGCGAGTCCTGTTGTGGCGACGCTCGCTGGACGACTCCGCAACGCCGCGGCTCCCGCCATCGAGCGAATCAAACGATCGATCGCCTGGTCGGCCGAGCGCGTCCAACCATGGATCGCCCTGCTGAAGGACGTCGCGATCGTCGTCGACGAGTCGGCGAAGCCGGTGGTCTCCAAGGTCGCCGACCCCGTGAGGCGCCTGGTCGCCAAGGTCATCGATCGATTCGGTCTGCGGGCGACCGTCATGGGCGCGGCCACCGCGATCTTCCTCGGTTCCACCGGCAGCGCCGCGGTCGCCATTACCAGCCTGGACACCGAACCCACCATGGGGTCACAGAGCGCCGTCGTCGCAGCCGATGCCGCACTCTCCGAGGAGGCCGCATCGGCGGCCGCCACGCAGATCGCAAATGACCAGCGTGAGGCGGCTGCGGCAGCGGCTGCAGCGGCTGCGGCGGCTGAGGCGGCTGCGAAGGCCAAAGCCCAGGAAGCAGCCGAGCCCAAGCCGGTCGGCGGGCTCAGCAAGCTTCAGATGTCCAACGCCATCGCCATCATCGAGGCCGGCAAGGACGAAGGCCTCAACCAGAAGGCCTGGGCGATCGCCTTGGCGACGGCGATGCAGGAATCCAAGTTCAGGAACTACGCGAATGTGAACGTCGCGGAGTCCTATGACTACGAGTACCAGGCCGAAGGCTCTGACCACGACTCGGTCGGCCTCTTCCAGCAGCGCCCCTCCTCGGGCTGGGGCAGCGTCAAGGAACTCATGGACCCGAAGACCTCGGCTTCCAAGTTCTACGACTCGCTCAAGAGGGTCGACAACTGGGAGGACATGCCCGTCACCAAGGCCGCTCAGACCGTCCAGGTCTCGGCGTTCCCGGACGCCTACGCCCAGTGGGAAGACCTGGCCTGGGACATCATCGCCGCTTACAAGGGCGAGTAAAGGGCCGAGGGCTACTCCAAGCGCTTCTCGTCGAAACCAGTCGGGCGTTCCTGAAACGCCGTGAGCACAGGCGAATGACGGGATCGAAGGGCCGCAGACCATGAGATGGTCTGCGGCCCTTCGGCTATGCAGCGGCGGGCGTGCGCTTGATGCGGCGCGGTAGCTGGGCGCTCAGGGCGACCACGATCATGGACGGACAACGAGGTCGTCCACAGCGATGACGATCCGGGCCCGGCCATGGACCGCTTCTACACAGCCGACATCGTCCAATACGCCGACGGCGTCCGCCTCGCGCTCGGAGACTAGACCAAAGTGGAGGAGTAGTAGGTGTAGACCTCCACGTCCCAGGAATTCAGCAGCGCCATCTCGATGACGGCGCCCTCGACCTTTTCGCTTTCGATGACGACGCATCGGTTGGCGGTGAAGGTTTCGCCGGGCGCGACTTCGTCGACGTCGAGGACGTCATTGGGGACGAGGCCGCAGTCGCTTTGGTAGGTCCAAGATCCGTTGCGGAGGCCGACCAGGAGGTCTGTGGGCGCGGCGGCGGCGTCGGCCTTGTTCGTGCCGGTCAGCGTGATCATGAGGTACTGGGAGCCCTCGGCGGGGGCCGCGTTGGTGGCGTCGGCTTTCAAGATCGTCTCGGTCGCGTCGACTTCCACGGCGGTGACGGCGATGTCCCACGTGTCGACCTTGCCGGGCGTGCACATGTCGAGCGGGGCGTCGATGCTCTGGCCGGCTTGGGGATCGGCGTCGGCGGGCGCGTAGTCGCATTCGATGACCACTGGGGCGGCCTCGGCCTTCGCCTCGGCGGTGGCCTCGGCGTCGGGGTGTTCACTGGAATCGGCGGCGGTGCACGCGGTGAGGCCGGTGAGTCCCACGAGACCGATCCCGGCGACGGTGAGGAGTCTCTTGGCGGCCAGTGCGGTGATGAACGGGTCCACGATCGGCCTTTCGGGCGGAGGCGGGTGTGACGCCTGTGAATCTACTTGACTAGTGCCACGCCCCGATTCCAAGCGGCGACGGCCGGGGTCGGTGCCGAACTACGCGGCCGACGAGTCGGGTTGCAGCGGAGGGGAGATTCGTACCAGCCGCCCGTCCCTTGGACCGCGCAGTAAGCAAAGTGGACACATCCACCGTTTCCGTTCCGGTGACGGCAACTCGGGCATCTGCCTCTGATAGCCTCACGGAACACCCGGCAGGAGGTTCCCCATGCCATCTGCAGACACCTCCGTTTCCCCCTGATTCCAAGGTGCACAAGGCAGGCGATGAACTTGAGGATCCCTTACCGCACCATCGTCGTCGGTGCTGCGGCATTTACCCTCGGGATGGTGTGGCAGGCCCAGCGGCGGCGGGGGGCGGAGGTTTCCGAGCTCACCGAGCGGGTCGCGCGGTACCAGGAGGCCCAAGAGGCCTCTCACCGAGAGCTCGAGTCGATGCCCAGGTCGACCAAGCGGCTGATCCGCGAGTGGTCTCGCGTCGTCTACGCGGAGTTCGAGGACCTCATGGCCCTGTACCGGGACATCGGCCCGGAGCAGGCGCTGCCCCCGATGCACGGGTGGGCGGCCGGGCCGGACCTGGCCAGGTTCCTCTACCGGGAGGTAGTCGAGCACGGCCGGACCTCGGTGCTCGAATGCGGTTCGGGAAGCACCACGGTGATCCTCGCGTACGCGTGCCGCGCGATCGGGGCGGGACGCGTCGTCGCGCTCGAGCATGACGCCCGGTTCGCCGCCGCCACAAGGAAGATGCTCGACGAGCGCGGGCTCTCGAAGTGGGCCGAAGTCCGGGACGCCCCGCTGACCGAAGTGCGAATCGGCGATGCGACATGGCGTTGGTACGACCCGGCGGGCCTGGTCGATGGCCCGTTCGACCTGGTGCTTGTGGACGGACCTCCCGGCAGCACCGGGCCCGAGGCCCGCTACCCGGCGGTGCCGATGCTCCTCGACCGTCTCGCGGACGACGCATTGGTCGTGCTCGACGACGCCAGGCGAGCCGACGAGCGAGCCATCGGTGAACGCTGGGTCGCCGAATTCGACGGGTTCTCCCTCGAATGGCTCGCCCACGACCACGGCACCCTGCTGCTGCGTCGGGGCGCCGACGCGGGCACGGAGGGGCAAGGCGCTCAGTCCTGACGAGTGCGTCTGGGCATGGAGGACTGTCCTGTCGGCAGTGCCGCGCAGGTACGGGTCGAGTACGGGTTTCAGCGTCATTCTCGTGCAACCGGGGGCTTCTAGGGTCGAATGCAGGTCGGAACTCCTCCCTTGAGGAGGCCGGCCGCACTCCCGAAATCAGACCAGAGAAGCGGAGACCCCCATGGCCTCGCAACCCGAACAACCGAACCTCTCCCGACGCCGCCTGCTCCGGGCAGCGGCCATCGTTCCCGCGGTGGCGATCCCGACGCTCGCCGTCGCAAGCCCAGCCCACGCCGGCTACCTGGGGAACATCTCGCGCTCGAACGTGATGACCCGAGCCCGCGACTGGTACGACCGAAACATCCAGTACAGCTACGACTACCGCGCCAGGGCCACTGACAACGACGGGGACCACGAGTACCGCCGCGACTGCTCCGGGTTCGTGTCAATGGCCTGGCACAGCGCGACGCCCGGGCACAGCACCCGCGACCTCACCGCCATCTCGCACCCGATCTACTGGAGCAGCCTCAAGCCGGGAGACGCCCTCAACCACTACGACGACCACTGCATGCTGTTCCACAAGTGGATCGAGGAAGGCGTTTCGTTCAAGGTCTACCACCTGGTCGACCCGGATCATGACATGGAGTACGACACGAAGTACGTGTCCAGCCTGAAGGACGCCGGCTACAGCCCTCTCCGCTACGACAAGATCTTCGACTGAGCCACAGCGGTCAGCCGGTGCATCGAGCACGGTGCACCGGCTCACTGGCTCTGGCGCGAATGCTCCGTCTCGACCCGTGCGGCCATGGGTTCCGCACCGGCGGCCCGGTACAACGTGACGGCCGCGGCGGCGAGCCGTGCGGCCGCCGCCGGGTCTTCGGTTGCGACACAGCGGGCCTGCGTCGACAGCGCGTCGGCCTCAAGGACAACGTATCCGCGTCGGCGTGCCTCTTCCAGGGCGCGTTCCACATGTCGCCGCGCACCGGCGTTGCCGCCCAGCGCCAGCAGCGCATTCGCCGTGCCGATGGTCGCGCGCGTGGTGAGGAACGGGAACTCCTCGGCGAGTGCGAGCACCCGCTGGAACGCTTCCTGTGCCGAGGGAACGTCACCGGCGCCCAGTTTTGCTTCGCCGAATGCGATCAACAGCGCCGCCTGCGCGCGCTGGTCCCGGGCGATCACCGCGAGGTCGTACCCTTGCTCCGCGGCGCTCACCGCTGCGGCGCTGTGGCCGCGTTGCGCGTGCAGCAGGCTCAGTTCCTCCAGCGCGGCCAGCTCACCGTTGATATTGGAGGTTCGCCGGTGCCCGTCCAACGCGGCGCGCAAGTGCTCCTCGGCAGCCGACTCGTGCCCGAGTTGGCGGAGCACCATGCCGAGGTTCGAGCGGTTGGCCAGGAGGGATTTCTGCCGCCCCGTCTTCTGGTTGATGCGCAAGGCGGCGCCGAAGTACTCCGCCGCCTCCGCGAGTCGGCCCTGGTCGAAGCAGACATAGCCCAGGCCGTTGAGCGTCACCGCGCGTACATGCCCCAGTTCGTCGTCGCTGAGTTCGAGCGCGAGGTGGAAGGATCGCTCCGCCTCGGCCAGTCGGCCCTGTTCGGCCAGCACCCAGCCGATGTTGTGCCGCAGGTAGGCCGCCGCCTGCCGCCATCACCGCCAGCCAGGCAGTAGCCCGACACAACGCTGCCGGACCCGTAGGTCCGGCAGCGTATGCGGTCACAGTCCCTTGACCTGCAAGGGGAACTTGACGATCGAGGCCTTGTACCCCAGAGGCAGCCCTGACGCCGTGAGCTCAATGCGCTCGTTGAGCTTGTACTGCGCACGGTCGTCGGGGAATCCCGACGGCTTCCCCGACAATTCGACCGGGACGGTCGCGGCGAGCGCCAGGGGCTCGTCGATGCCAGCGGGCAGGCCGAGCGCCTGCGTGTTCGCGATCGTGATGATGCACGGCAGCGCGAGCGTGTGCTGGAATCTGGGCGAATCCGCCGAAACGCGGCGCAGCCTCGAGGCGACGTGCCGGATCCCGGTGCGCTGCTCGAGGTCGACGGTTACCGTGATGCCTTCGCGAAGACTCGTAGTGGCGAGGTGGAACGCCTTGATCCTGGTTCGCACCGCGGACGGGTCGGTCTGGTTCGCCTCGATCTCGAACGCGGCCCGTCCCTGGAGCGGTCCGGTCCGGATCTTCCGGCCCGCCACGACCAGCTCGATGCCCTTCGAGAGCAGCTCGGCCTCGGTGGTCGCGCCCGGTGCCGGAAGCTTGGGAATGACCCGCTCGGTGCGGTTGGCCGCCACGGCGACCCCCGCGACCGCCAGGCCCACGGCCGTACCGGCGGCCACGCCGGTCGTCACTCGTCGCAGCGTTTTCGCCCGCCGCTTCTTTCGCGTGTTGATCATGGTCATCGCTTTCTGTGCCTCCTCTGGAGTCGGAAAATGACTCCCTGAGGCTAAGTCGTGGATGCGGAAATCTCACCTAAATGCGTGAAATTCGCTGGTTCACCTGGGCCCCTACGCGGCGAATTGCGGGACTTGAACCCCCTGCCGCTCGCCGCCAGCGTCGCGAAATCCGCATCGCCCGAGCGCTTTACTCATCAGGGTCCACCTGGGACACCGGGCATTGCGCGGCCTTTCCGATCCGTTGCGCCGCAAGACGCCTCGGCGCGATGCGCCCTCGACATTCCAAGGACGACCGGGATTGGAACAGCCAGGTCCCCGTGCCAATCCGCCCGAGGCCGGGCGACGGACGCGGCCGAGCCGCCCGACCGTACGACTGGCCGCATGCGCCGTGCTGGGCGCCGCAGTCCTCGTGCACGGGTCGGCGGGCAGCTGGAAGTACTTCGGCTTCGTCCTGCCGCAGGCGTGGAGCGTCTTCGCGCTCGCCGTGGCACTCGTCGCGGGCCGCCGGATTCCGCGGACGGCGATGCGGTGGCTGCGATGGTCGACGCTACCGGGGATGATCCTCCAGCAGCTGGCGTACATGGCCGATCACCAGCGCGGGGACCTGCTGGTCCTCATCGCCGGGCCATCGGCCTGGAACTGGCCGAGAACACCCCCCGCACGGCTGCGCGGAACCTGGGCTTAGGAACCGGCTGGGGTGGCGCTCAATCGGAACCTTCGCCCATGCCCCGGGCACTCCCCGCCGCCATGAAGTGGTATCGCCGCGCCAACTTGAAACCGGCGGACTCGGCCGTCCGGTACGACCCTGGATTGTCATCGTTGCAGTGCCAGCCGACCTCGGTCAGCCCACGGTCGAACGCGAGGGCGACCGCGGCCGCGGCGACCTGGACGGCCAGACCGCGGCGGCGATGTCCGGGGGCGGTGTGGATGCCGATCTCGGCGCGTTCGGCGACGATGCAGTCGGCCAGACTCCAACTGACGACGGCCTCGCCGTGCACCGCCGCCGCCCCGAAACCACGGGCGAGAAACGCGTCTGCCCCTCCCCAGTTGCCCTCGATCCATTCCCATACATGGTCGGGAACCTGCTGGTGCTCCAAGAGCGCGGCGTCGATCGGCGCGATCCGGTAGCCGGGCGGCAGGTTCGGCTCCAGCTCGGGCCGCTCGCCGCGATACAGGTAGTGCCTCCGTGTCACCTTGAACAGGAACAGATCGGGCACGATCGCCGCCGCGACTGACTGCCAGCCCTCATGGTCGAAGGACAGCACCAGGTCGCCGTCGCGTTCGGCATCGAAGACCGCAGCCAGGTGCGCACAAAGGTCGGTGACGAAGCGGTCGTTGGTCGGGTCGCCGCCGACGAAATTGCCCTCCGGGGAATGCACGAAGACCGCGCTGGGCCGTGCGGGGTCGTCGACGAACACCGCCCCCGGCATCGCACCGGCCAGGACCGCCCCCGCGCTCAGCTGGTAATCGAGTCCGGTCAGCAGATCCGCAGCCCTGCCATACGTGGACGGAGCGAGTCGAGTGAGCAATATGCCTCCTGATGCCGCTACCCGCACCGGGAACACGCCTTCCGCGACCCTGGCTGCGGCAGCCGACAGGAAGCTAGCACCGCATCGAACCGCAGAACAAGCGAAATAGTCCTAGCGCGCTCTCGGCTGTCCCGGCGCCATGACGGCGCTGGCGCCCGGGCTCAGCTCCAAGACGCCACCGCCGCTTGCCAGTGGTCGGGAAGCTCGTCGAGGCCGGGCATCGCCGGGTCAAGCGTGAAGCAGACCGTCGCGGTGTCGTCGTAGGTCAGCAGCACCACCGCCACCGGGACGCCGAGCGGCGCCCACATCACCGGCGAGACACGAGTGACGCGTGCGCCCTGGAAGCCGAGTCGCCGCGGCAGCGCCAGGCTGGAGGCGAGCGTCGCCGCGTGGGCGGGTCTTGACACCTGTCTGCGCCCCTTGGCCATCACGGCGGTCGGGGTCAGGGCCGTGATGCGGCGCATGGCTTCGCGCAGGCGCGCCGACTTCAGCACGCCGGTCGCGCCCGGCGTCAGGGCGAGCCGCTCCTCGGCGCCGCCCCGCCCGCCGGGGACGACGATGGAGGCTAGGACGACCCGGTTGCCAGGTGCGTCCTCTTCGCCGGGGCGGCGCAGGTTCACCGGGACCAGGAACGGCACCGCAGCCGGGGCCGAGGGCAGCTGCCGTGCGGCCTCCGTCAGTGCGTGGGCGAGTGCGGCGAGGTAGACGTCGTTCACGCTGGCGCCGCGGGCGCGCGCGACGCGGCGGAGCCGGTCGACCGGCACCTCGCACCAGCGCGGCATCCGCTCTCCGGAGAACCCGGCCGGATACGACGCCCAGGTCCCAGCCCGCCGCATCCCGCCCAGGAACGCGCCCGCGGCGGTGACCATGTCCCGCAACGAGACCCGTGGCACCTCGGCGATCACCGGGCGCTCCGCGGACGAGGGAGCCTCGGCACCGTCCGCGAACAGCGCCTCCAACGTGTGGACGACACCGCCGCCGTCTTGCAGCGAGTGGTGGACCCGGTAGAGCAGCGCGAACCCGTCCTCGGTGTGGCCGTGCAGCAGATGGAGCTGCCACGCGGGGGCGTGCTCGGGCAGCGGTGCGCGGATGAGGTCGCCCACCGCCGCCTCGAGTGATGCCGGTGCGGGCGCGATACGCCGCTCGACCACGTGCGGCTCCAGGTCGAGATCGGCCGCGATGCGCCAGCGCTTCCCGGCCGGAAGGCTCCGCAGCGCCGGGACCATCGGCAGCCGCTCCCTGACGTGGGCGGCGATCCGCTCCAGGCTCGGTGGCGCGCCCGCACAGTGCAGCACCACGCCCACATGCGGCCGCGTCGCCGGCGAGACCGCCGGGGTGGACCACAGTGCCCGGTCCATCGACCTCCGCGGCGCCGAGGCCCGCCTACCGGACCCGCGGGCCGCCGCCGTTCCAGTCTCGTTCACCACCGGATGATAAGCGGCGACAAAGCGCCTACTCGGCACCAAAGGCTGCACCGCGCCGCGTCGGTTGCGAGGCCTGACCTGCTAGGCGAGTCGGGCGCACCGGGTGCTCGCGCCCTGCCGGGGGACCTTTGCAGCGGTTCAGGCGACGGGCAGGCCGGCGAGCCCGGCGATGAGCCCGAGGGCGGCGCAGACGCCGAGGACCCGCAGGACCGACCAGCGCAGGGCGAAGACCAGCACGAGGGCGACCGCGGTGATCGCGACGGCGACCGGCCGCACTGTGGCCAGTTCCGGGACGGCGAAGTGGAACGGGCCGGAGTCGACGGCGCGGCTCTGGGCGAACAGGGTGTTGACGGCGAAGTAGAGCGCGAGGTTGGCGATGACGCCGACGACCGCGGCGGTGATGCCGGTGAGGGCGGCCGAGAGCCGCTGGTTGTTGCGGAGCCGCTCGATGTAGGGGGCGCCGAGGAAGATGAACAGGAAGCAGGGCACGAACGTCACCCAGGTGGTGAGGAGCGCGCCGAGGACGCCTGCGGCCCATGGGTTCATGTCGCCGGGGTTGTTGTAGGCGCCGAGGAAGGCCACGAACTGGACGACCATGATGAGCGGCCCGGGTGTGGTCTCGGCCAGCGCCAGGCCTTTGACCATGTCGCCGGCGGAGAGCCAGGCGTAGTGCTCGACGGCTCGCTGGGCGACGTAGGCGAGGACGGCGTAGGCGCCGCCGAAGGTGACCACCGCGGTGCCGGAGAAGAACAGTCCTTGGGCGGTGAGCACCGAGTCGGTGCCGGTCAGCAGGACGACGGCGAGGACCGGTGCGGCCCAGAGGATGAGGCCGATGACGATGACTCGGGTGGCGCGTTTCGCGCTCGGGGGCTCGTGGTGGAGGGCGTCGTCGGCGATCAGCGGTGCCGGACCGTCGTCGGTCGTGCCGTGCCCGCTGTTCTTCAGGATCCCGGGGTTCCAGTGCCCGATGGCCCATCCGGCGATCGCGGCTGCGGCGATGACGATCGGGAACGCGATGCCGAACAGCGCCAGGGCGGCGAAGGCCGCGACGGCGAGTGCGATCAGGATCGGGTGGGAGAGGGCGCGCCTGCCGACGCGGTGGACCGCCTGCGCGACGATCGCGACCACTGCGGGGGCGAGGCCGGCGAACAGGGCGGTCACGACCGTGGTGTCGCCGAAGGCGACATAGACGATCGAGAGGGCCAGGAGCGCGAGCATGCCGGGGAGGACGAACAGGATGCCCGCGGCGAGGCCGCCCCTGACGCCGTTGAGGAGCCAGCCGACGTAGATCGCGAGTTGCTGGGCTTCGGGTCCGGGCAGGAGCATGCAGTAGTTGAGGGCGTGGAGGAACCGCTGCTGGCCGATCCAGCGGCGTTCGTCGACGAGGGTGCGCTGCATGACCGCGATCTGCCCGGCAGGCCCGCCGAAGGTCTGGAGCGAGATGAGGGACCAGGCTTTCAGTGCGGTCCGGAAGGGGACCACGTCGCCGCGGATCGCTTGCGGCGGCGCGCCGGGAGTCGGTCGAGCCTCGTCGGGTTGTGCACTCACTGCGTGGGTGATCCTTTGCGTCTCAGGCGGGTTCGCGGCCGAGAAGGGCGGCGCGGCGGTAGTACTCGTAGAGGCCGTCGAACAGCGGCCGGGTGTGCGCGATGGTCTGCTCGTCGTCGCACACCATCGACATTGCGCGCAGTGCGATGTCGATGCCGTGGGCTTCGGGCACGTCGAAGCGCTCGTCGTCGAGGTCGGCCTCGTGGACGGTCTCGGCGATGCGCCACAGCACCGGGTCGGTGATCTCGTAGCGGCGCAGGATCGTCTCGAAGGAGCAGTCGCCGCCCTGGTGGCCGAGGTCGACGCCGCGCATGTCGAACGCCGTCGCGTCGGCGGGGACGTGGGCGGGGTCGGCGACGAACACGAACTCGGCGTCGGGGTCGATGGCGCGCTTGATGAGCCAGACGCACGCAGCCCGGTCGATGTGGAGGTTCGCCCGCGTCGCCCACCTCATGCGCGGGCCTCTTCGGAGGTGCCGCTCAGGGCCGCGACCGCGCGGCGGGCCTGCTCCCGCTCGGGCGGCGGGAAGTAGTCGCGCCGCCCGATGCGCTGCAGTTCGGACCGCAGGCGCCGCACCGCGGCGGCGCGTTCGCCTTCCGGCAGCCCGGCGGCGGCAGCGGCGGTTTCGAGGACGGCTCGGTACTCGGCGGCCCGGGCCTCGGCCATCGCGGCGGCGAGCTCGCGTTCCTGCGCGAGTGCGGCGGGACGGGCGATCCAGATCCCCGCCGTACCGCCGCCGTCCTGGACTTCGTCGGCCATCCACTCCAGGTGCTCGCGCGTCCGGGCGTCTGCGGGGAGCGCGACCAGACCGTCCGAGATCTGCGCGACCCCGAGCCGTTTCAACTTGCGCCACACCGCGATCCGAGGACTCGAGGGTTCGCGCGGCAACCGGTACGAGAGCAGCACCCAGTCACCGGGTCGCATCGCCTCATTCATGCAACCATGGTTACATCAAGCCGGGATCATGCGCAGCCTGATCCCGTCCAGTGGGATTCGCGGGGTGTTCGTACCCCGCTGTCCAGGCCCGCAACGGCGTCGACCGTGGCGCGGATGGCCTGGGCGAACGAGGCGACGTTGCCCGCGTCGGCAGGTCGCCGAAGCTGTTGGGCGGGGATTGCGACCAGCGCCACCGCTCAGTCCGACCGCACCGGGTGCTCGCTCATGACCGAGACCCGGTTGAGCGCGTTGATAGCGATCGCCAACCAGATCACCGCGGAGATCTGGTGCTCGGTCAAGGCGCCGCGAGCGGCCTCGTAGGCGTCGTCGCGCGCCTTGGCGTCGGCGAGATCCGTCGTGGCCTCGGCCAGTGCGAGCGCGGCCCGCTCCGCAGGCGAGAACACCTCGGTGCCGCGCCAAGCCGCCAGCACCGCCAGCCGCTGGGCGGACTCGCCGGCTTTCAGCGCGGCCTTCGTATGGCGGTCGAGGCAGTAAGCGCAGCGGTTGACCTGCGAGATGCGGAGTTCGACCAGTTCCACCAGGATCCGGTCGAGCCCGGCCTCGGACGCGGCTTTGCGGGCCGCGCGCGAGGTCTCCCGCATCGCCTGGAACACCTCCGGGGTCTGCTTGTCGATGTAGATCTTCGGAACTGCGGACCCGTGCGTGCTCACGTCTGATCCTCCTCCTCGCGGCGCCTTCTACAAGAATGGCCGCTGGCCGAGTGCCCCGCGTACATGATGGGGGCTATGCTCGAGGAAATTTAGATGATGTGACAACTAGTTCGGATTGCGGGTGGTCCCGATGAGCAATGTCGAAGCGGCTCCGGAGGCGATGCAGTGCGCGGCCGAGGCCGACGGCGCGACCGGGGTCGAGGTGCTCACGCCGCGCGAGGTGCCGCTCGGCGGTCCGCGCGCCCTCGAAGTGCGGCGCACGCTGCCGCAGCGGGCCCGGACCCTGATCGGGGCCTGGTGCTTCGCCGACCACTACGGCCCGGTGCGGGTCCCGGCCACGGGCGGCATGGACGTCCCGCCGCACCCGCACACCGGACTCCAGACCGTGAGCTGGCTCTTCGCCGGCGAGGTCGAGCACCGCGACACCCTGGGCAGCCACGCGATCATCCGCCCCGGCGAGCTGAACCTGATGACCGGCGGCCTCGGCATCGCCCACTCCGAGGTCTCCACTCCGGACACCGCCGTCCTCCACGGCGTCCAGCTCTGGGTCGCGCTGCCCGAAGCCGACCGCGACGCCGGCCGCGACTTCCAGCACCACGTGCCCGAGCCGGTGCGGCTCGACGGCGCCGAGATCCGGGTCTTCCTCGGCTCGCTCGCGGGCGACACCTCCCCGGTCCGGACGTACACGCCGCTGCTGGGCGCCCAGGTCGACCTCGAACCGCACGCCGCGATCACCCTCGACGTCGACGCCGGATCCGAGCACGGCCTGCTCGTCGACAGCGGCGAGATCCGCCTGGGCGGCACGGTGATCCGCCCGGCCGAACTCGGCTACCTGGCCTCCGGCGTGGAAGTCCTGACCCTCTCGAACTGCTCGGACGAACCGGCCCGCGCGATCCTCCTCGGCGGCCCGCCGTTCGAGGAGGAGATCGTCATGTGGTGGAACTTCATCGGCCGCAGCCACGACGACATCGTCCAGGCCCGCGAGGACTGGGAGGCCGGCTCCGACCGCTTCGGGACGGTCGAGGGCTACCCCGGCCGCCGCCTCCCGGCGCCGCCTTTGCCGAACGCGGTCATCATGCCGCGGCGCAACCCTCCGGCCCGAGAGCGGGCCGAGGCGCCGGGCGAGCCGGTGGTGCGACGGGTCGACGCCGAACGGCTCTACGAGATCGCCGTGGACGGTGTCCGCGCCGGACTGACCGCCTATCGCGACCGCGGAAATCAGCGGATCTTCTACCACACCGAAGTGGACAAAGCGTTCGCCCGCAAGGGCCTCGCCTCGGCACTGGTCGAGGAGGCCCTGGCCGATACGCGGGCGGCCGGGAAGCGCACCGTCCCCGTCTGCCCTTACGTCGCTCGGTTCATCAAGAAGCACTCCGAGTTCGACGACGTCGCCGACCCGGTCGCGGCCGAGCTTCTCCAGTGGCTGGAAGTCGAACTCGCCTCGCAGGGCTGAGGAGGCGGGCTAATCGCCGGGCCCCTTGAGCCCGGCGAGGTGGTCGCGGAGGGTCTCGGCGATGTCCCGTGCGGCGGCCAGCTGCCCGGGGGTGAGCGCGTCGATGAAGAGCTCGCGGATGGCATGGAAGTGCGGGACGCTCGACCGGCGCAGGGCATCGTGGCCCTCGTCGGTGAGCACGGCCTCGGCACCGCGGTTGTCGCCCGCTGCCGTGTCGCGCGTGAGGAGTCCGCGCTTCTCCATGCGGCCCAGGTGATGCGAGAGTCGACTGCGCTCCCAGCCGATCGCGTCCGCCAGGTGCGAGGACCGGAGCCGCCGGCCCGGGGCCTCGCTCAGCTCCAGCAGCACCCGGTAGTCCCCGACCGAGATCCCGCTTTCGGCCTGGAGCCTTCCGGCGAGGGCCGTGCGCAGGTCCTCGGTCGTCTCGATGAACACGCGCCAGCTGTCGAGCTCGGTACGGGTGAGCGCGCTGCGGCCCTTCCGCTGGGACATCGGAACCTCCGGAGATACCTGATTGACACGTCAATGTTAGGCGCCCCGCGGTGGGCGCCGGACGAGGTCGCGACGAGGCTCGGCCGGTGGTTCGCGGATCAGAAGGCGTGGGGTCCGAAGCGGCCCCAGGCCAGGACGGTGGCCAGGACCAGCAGGATCACGTTGAAGACGATCGCTTGGCCCTCCTTGCGGCGGCCGTGCGTGATGGCCGCGCCGGCCATCAAGACCGCCAAGCCGGCGGCCGCCAGCGGCACGAGCACGGTGGCGAAGTCGATCACCGCGGGAACGATGAGCCCGACGGCGGCCAACACCTCCAGGGCACCGATCAGCTTGATCACCCCGGGGTCGAAATCCGCGGCCCAGCCCATGCTGGGGGAGGAGAGCAGCTTCTCCTTCGACTGCGCCAGCTTGTTGAAGCCCGCGAAGGCGAAGAACAGGGCGAGCAGGCCCGCCAGGATCCAGAGGACGATGTTCATCGGTCACACCTCACGATAGTTATTTGATGCATCATGTATCCGATCTCGAAGATGCATGACGTATCAATTACCCTAGCGCTTAATAGATGATGCGTCAACTAAGAGGTGCTGTAGGCAACTGGAGTCCCCGCAGGCGTTCGACCCGGCCGTCGAATCCGAGACCCGCACCGATACCATGCCCTCTGAGCGACGCCATCCAGGTGCCGTGCGAGGGGACTCGCGATTGGGAATCCGTTCGCATTGAGGAACACCTTGCATCCGTTGACGATCGCTCTTCACCGCCTCTCGGCCCCCAGTCAAGGGCTGCCGCAGACGCGTACCTTCCGAGGCGAGCACCGCGCCCATCAGCACCCGCAACCGTTGCCGGGCATGGCCGTGCCGCGCCCCGCGCTCGACGGACCGCGCTGAGTCCGGGACGCGATCCCAAATGAACCCTGAAATCGAGGTGAGTACCGTGACCGACCTGACCATGCAAGACGCCCTGGCACGCCTGACTACTTTCTGGAGTGGCCACGGTTGTCTCACCGTTCAGCCGATGAACACCGAGGTCGGAGCGGGAACCCTGAACCCCGCGACGTCACTGCGGGTGCTCGGACCGGAGCCGTGGAAGGTCGCCTACGTCGAGCCGTCCGTGCGGCCCGACGACGCCCGGTACGGCGACAACCCAAACCGCATCCAGATGCACACCCAGTTCCAGGTCATCCTGAAGCCCGAGCCCGGGAACGCCCAGGAGCTGTACCTGGAGTCCCTTGCGGCACTGGGCATCGACACCAGAGCCCATGACATCCGCTTCGTCGAGGACAACTGGGCCTCGCCCGCCCTCGGCGCCTGGGGGCTGGGCTGGGAGGTCTGGCTCGACGGGCTGGAGATCACCCAGTTCACGTACTTCCAGCAGTCGGGCGGCGTCGCCCTGGACCCGGTCTCCGTGGAGATCACCTACGGAATGGAGCGCATCCTCATGGCGCTCCAAGGGGTCACGCACTTCAAGGAGATCGCCTACGCCCCCGGGATCAGCTACGGCGAGATCTTCGGCCAGGGCGAGTACGAGATGTCGCGCTACTACCTCGACGACGCCGACATCGCCACCCACCGGGAGCTCTTCGACCGCTACGGCGACGAAGCCGCACGCATGGTCGAGCTCGGCCTGCCGATCCCCGCGCATGTCAACGTACTGAAGATGTCGCACGCGTTCAACGTGCTCGACGCCCGCGGAGCGGTCTCGACCTCCGACCGCGCCACTGCCTTCGCCCGGATGCGGAGCCTCGCCCACGAGGTCGCCGAGCAGTGGATCGCCAAGCGCGGCCAGGAGGGCTTCCCGCTCGGCACCGTCGCATCTGAGGGCAAGGCGGCCGCGGGGTCCGTCGTCGTTCCCGCCGACACCGATCCGCAGACCGCGGTGTTCGAGATCGGCGTCGAGGAGATGCCGCCCGCCGAAGCGCACGCGGCCAGAACCCATGTCGAGCAGCGCCTCCGGGCACTGCTCGACGCCGCGCACCTCGATCACGGCGACGTGGCGGTGCATGCGACCCCGCGTCGGATCGTCGCCCGCATCGAAGCGGTCGCGGCGTCCGAACCCGACCGGACAGTGACCGTGCGCGGGCCCAAGACCGCCGCCGCATTCGACGCGGACGGGAACCCGACCAAGGCGGCCCTCGGCTTCGCGCGTTCCAACGGCGTCGACGTCGCCGACCTGACGACCGTCGAGGCCGCGGGAGCGACCCATGTCGCGGTGGTCCGCGTCCAAACCGGCCGCCACGCGCTCGAGGTCCTCGCGGACCTCATCGGCGACATCGCCGTCGGGCTGCGTTCCGGCAAGAACATGCGCTGGTCCGACCCGAACCTGACCTTCACCCGTCCGATCCGCTGGCTCGGCGCGATGTGGGGACCGCATGTCGTCCCCGCCGTCGCCTCCGGGCTGGCCGCGGCGGACCTGACCCGGGCCCACCGCTCATCAGATGAACCGGTCCTGCGGATCGCCCACGCCGACGACCTCGCTTCGGCATTGGAGCGCAACGGCATCGTGCTCGACGAGAGCCTTCGGCGTCGCATCATCGTGGAGCAGGCCGCTGACGCGGCGCGCGCGGTGGACGGCACGATCGATTTCGATGCCGAGGCGGCACTGGTCGATCAGGTGACATTCCTGGTCGAGCAGCCCGTGGCGGTCCTGGGGTCCTTCGAGGAGTCCTACCTGGACCTTCCTGACGAGGTCCTCACCTCGGTGATGCGCAAGCATCAGCGCTATTTCCCCGTTCGCGGCCAGGACGGGGCGCTGCTGCCGCACTTCGCGGCCGTCGCGAACGGCCCGATCGACGAGCCGACCGTCCGTGCGGGCAACGAAGCCGTGCTCCGTGCCCGCTTCGAGGACGCCGCGTTCTTCTACCGCGCCGACCTGAAGACGCCGATCGAGGAGATGCGGCAGCGGCTCGGCCGGCTCGCGTTCGCCGACCGGCTCGGCTCCATCGCCGACCGTGCCGACCGCATCAAGGCGATCGCCCTCAGCCTGGCCGACGCCGCGGGCATCGCGGACGACGACCGGCGCGTCCTCACCGAAGCGGCGGCGCTGGTGAAGTTCGACCTCGGCTCGCATCTGGTCACCGAGATGACCAGCCTCGCCGGGACGCTCGCACGCACCTACGCCCGGGCGGCCGGCAGGGACGACGCCGTCGCCGAAGCGCTTTTCGAGGCTGAACTGCCCCGCCACGCCGGGGACCTGGTCCCCGCGAGCACGGCCGGGGCGTTGCTGGCGCTGGCCGACCGCCTCGACTTCTTCGTGGGCCTCGGCTCGACGGTGGGCATGCCGACCGGCTCGAAGGACCCCTTCGCGCTGCGCCGAGCCGCATTGGGCCTCATCGCCGTCCACCGCTCCGCCGCTCCCGCGGTCGCCGGTGTGTCGCTGCGCGAGGGCATCCGCGTGGCGGCTTCGGCGCAGCCGGTCGAGGTGACCGCCGCGCATGCGGACGTCATGGAGGGGTTCCTGCGGGATCGACTCGCGCAGCAGCTCATCGATGAGGGTCACCGCTTCGATCTGGTCGCCGCGGTGCTGCCGCTGGCCGACCGCCCCGCTCTCGCGGAGGTGCGCCTCGGTGAGCTCGAATCCGAGGTCGGCACGGACCGCTTCCGTCGTCTCGCCGCCGCGATCCAGCGCGTCAGCCGCATCCTGCCCTCGGACGCCGCACCGGTGTCGGAGTTCGGTCTCCTCACGGCCGCAAGCGAACAGCGGCTCATCGCCGAATTCGATCGCTCAGCGGGCGCCGATGGCGGACTGAGCGACTGGATCGCACTCGCCGCCGGTCTGCCCGAGGCCGTGGACGCCTTCTTCGAGGAGGTCCTGGTGATGGACCCGGATCCGCAGATCCGGTCCCAGCGCCTCGGCCTCCTGTCCGCCCTCGACCGGAACGCGGCCTCCCGCCTGGACTGGAGCGCCGTCCAGCTCTGATCGCGGGCACCCTCGGTCCGGGGGGGCTGGATCAGGTTTCGGACTCGACCGTCCAACTGCGACGGTGCAGTCCGGGAGGCAGCACTTCGGTGCCTCCGGCGGGGTCTTGGAGGAGCCCCTCGGCGCCGATCGGCACTCGAATCTCGGCCTTGACGAGGTCCTCGGTCCGGGACCAGTCGATCGACGCCCGCCCGTAGGGGGTGTCGCAGGCGGCCTGCGCCGCAGTGACACCGGTGTCGAATCCCGGTCGGTACCGGATCGAGCGCCAGCCGGGGGCCGCGGCGCTCATGCCCGCGATCGTGCGGTGCATCCAGTCGGCGACGGCGCCGAACGCGTAGTGGTTGAAGGAGGTCATGTCGCCGGGGTTGACCTCGCCGCTGGGCAGGAGGCTGTCCCACCGCTCCCAGATCGTGGTGGCGCCCATGGTGACCGGATAGAGCCACCCGGGGGCGGTGCGCTGCTGGAGCAGGGCGAGCGCCACGTCCAGGTGGCCGGTGCGGGTGAGCGCATCGAGCAGGACGGGGGTTCCGAGGAATCCGGTGGTGAGGTGGTCGTCGGCTTCGCGGACGAGTTCGGCGAGACGCCGCCCGGCCGCGGCCTCCTCCTCGGGATCGAGCAGGTCGAACATGATCGCGATCGCGTAGGCGGTCTGGGAGTCGGAGGACAAGCGCCCGGGGCCGGTGCGGTAGCGCGAGCGGAACCCGTTGCGCGCCAGGGACGCACGTTCGGAGAGGTCGGCTTCCTGCTCGAACCGCAGTTCGGCCGCCATCGCGGCGAGGACGGCGGCCGAACGCGCGTAGTAGGCGGTCGCGACCAGGTGCGGGTCGGTCAGGCCGTTCGCCGGGTCGTCGGGCGGGGCGGTCGGGTCGAGCCAGTCGCCGAGCTGGAAGGAGCCGTCCCACACGTGGTCGTCGCCGGCGAGTCGATGTTGGAGGTCGGCCCAGGCGGCCGCGCTCGGCCACTGCCGACGCAGGAGGTCCGCATCGGCGAAGCGCTGGTGCAGCGCCCACGGGACGAGCACGGCGGCGTCACCCCAACCGGCTCCCGGCTCCGGCTTCCAGCCGGGGATGGAAGGGACGTACCAGGGCACGGTCCCGTCGTCGTGCTGCTCGGCGGCGACGTCCTGGAGCCAGGAGCCGAGGAGCCCCGCGCAGTCGTAGAGGAACGCCGCGGTGGGGGCGAACACCTGGATGTCACCGGTCCAGCCGAGGCGCTCGTCCCGCTGCGGGCAGTCGGTGGGCAGGTCGACGAAGTTCCCTCGCATGCTCCAGACGACGTTCTCGTGGAGGCGGTCGAGCAGGGGGTCGGAGGAGGAGAACCAGCCGGTCCGTCGCATGTCGGTGTGCAGGACCCGCGCGGTGATGCGGCCCTCGACGGGCGCATCGCCCCAGCCGGACACCTCGGCATAGCGGAAGCCGTGGATGGTGAACCGGGGCTCCCACGTCTCGGTCGGCCCGCCCTTGCGGGTGTACCGGTCGGTGGCGAAGGCGCCGCGAAGCGGCCTCGTGCACAGTTCGCCGTCCTGGTCGAGGACTTCGGCGTGGCGCAGCTGCACCGTTTCGCCCGCCGCGCCCTCGGTGGTGATCCGGATGCGGCCCACCAGGTTCTGACCGAAGTCGAGGATGAGGCGGCCGTCTGCGGTGCGGCGGATGTCGACCGGTTCGATGGCCTGCGTGCATCGCACCGGGGGACCGGTCGGCGCCACAAGAGCGTCGAACGCGAAGTCGCGCTTGGCGACCGGGGCCCACCCGGTGAGGCCGGCGCCGGGGCTCGACCACTGCGGGACTTCGTCACGGGCGTCATAGGCCTCGCCCTCGAGCAGTCCGCTGGTGAGGATGGGGCTGCGCTCCGCCCACCAGTCGGGGCCGGTCGCGATCACGGTCCGGGTGCCGTCGACATGGGTCACTTCGAGTTGGGCGGCGAAGGCGGTCCGCTCTCCGTAGAGGTTCGTGTGCCCGCCGCCGAATCCCAGTCGGCCGCGGAACCAGCCGTCGGCCAGGAACGCGCCGATGGCGTTGCCGCCCTCGCGGACCAGCCCGGTGACGTCGTAGGTGTAGTACCGCAGCCGGTGCCCGTAGCTCGTCCATCCGGGGGCTCAGCTCGTCGTCGCCGACGCGTCGGCCGTTGATCTCGGCCTGGTAGAGGCCGTGAGCGGTGGCGTAGAGCCGGGCCGAGGCCACGGGCGAGGAGAGTTGGAACTCGCTGCGCAGCAGCGCGGGTCGGCGCATCGCCTCGGGGTCCTCGTCCCAGGCCGGTCCGATGGCGACGGCCTGCCAGTCGGACGGCTCGAGCAGCCCAACCTCTACTGTGGTCGGCGGGCTCCATTCGCTCGCTTCGCCGTCGGCGCCGAGGACGCGGACGCGGACCGACGCGCGCTGCCGGGAGCGGAGCGGCTCGAACGGCCAGTCGAGCAGCACCGATCCGCCGCCTTGCACCGCTCGGGTCTGCGGCCGGCCGTCGAGATCGAGTTCGATCAAGGCCTGCTGCTGTCGCCAGCCTTCAGGGGCGGCGGAGACGACCCAGCTGATCCTGGGACGGGCCTCGCCGATGCCCAGCGCCTCTCGATGGTGTTCGAAGGTCGGTGCTTCGACGACCGGGTGGTTCACGGGATGGCTCCTGTCGGGGGTGGGACACGCGGGGGATCGGGGCCGGGTCGGGTACGGGGCAGGACCCGCCGGTTGAGGAAAAGATACAGCAGCAAGTTACCGGTGACATCGGTGCAGATCACGGCGCGATGAGACCCCGGCCGGTCGCTTCCACGACGTGGAGGTCGTCGTTGTACTCGGTGGCGCTGAAGGTCATCTCGGGCATGGTCGGAGGCGTTCCGGCGCCGGAACCCTCATCCGGCTGCTGACCGCAGCCGCTCAGCAGGAGGACGGCCGCGGCAAGGACGGTGAGTCTCAACATGCGTCTGAGACGCGCCCACGGCGATCGCGGTTCCCGCCACTCCGGCATTTGAGCCGATCGGATCATCGGCTGCGCAATTCGAGTCAAATGCGAGTACGCTCCTTGACTCCGGTCCGAACCCGTGCATAGCATCAGTCCCGCAAGGGAAATGCTCTGAAATCCACCTGATTGGACGAAGACGTGCCTGATCGAGCATCCGGCACTGCCGGCAGTCTCCGCCCGCTTCGGCTGCGGGCGCTGATGACGCAGGAGGAGCTCGCCTCGAAAGCGGGCGTGGGGATCCGAACGATCCGCGACATCGAGTCCGGAAAAGTGCGCCCCCAGCCGCGGACCTTGCGCCTGCTCATCGAGGCGCTGGGGCTGGACGAGGGGGATCGGGCGCTGCTCACCGCGTCCCCGGGCCGGACCGCGGCGGCGGCTCGCGAGCTGCCGCACGCGCTCGCCGGTTTCGCGGGCCGGGAAGCGCACTTGGACGCGATCGTGACCGCGGCGGGCGACGGCGCCGCAGTCGTCGCGGTGCACGGCATGGCAGGCGTAGGGAAGACCTCGCTCGTAGTGCAGGCCGCCCACGCACTCGCTCCTCGGTACCCCGACGGGCAGCTCTTCGTCGACCTCCACGGCTTCACATGCGCCCCAGGGCCGCGCCCGGGCCCGGCGTCGATGCTGACGCGCCTGCTGCGCCGCCTCGGCGCGCACGAGCGAGACCTCCCCGAAGCGATCGACGAACTCACCGCGCGCTACCGCAGCGCCGTCGCCGACCGCCGTGTGCTCCTGGTGCTCGACAACGCCGCGAACGCGGAGCAGGTGGAGGCACTGCTGCCGGGGACGCCGGGCAGCCTCGTGCTGGCGACCAGCCGCCGCGATCTGTCCGTCCTGTCCGGCGCCTACTCGGTACCGCTCGAACCGCCGCCCATGCGCGAGGCCGTGGCGATGCTCGGCGCCGGAATCGACCGGATCACCGAGGAGGAGGCCGCCGCGATCGCGGAGCGCTGCGGGCGCCTGCCGCTGGCCATCGGTCTGGCGGCGGCCCGCCTGCGCAGCCGCCCCCTCTGGCGGGCCGCGGACCTGCTGGCGCGGCTCGACCACGAGGACCGGCTGTTCAGCGAACTCGACATGGGCCACCGCGGTGTCGCCGCGGCGCTGCGCGCCTCGTACCTCGAACTCGACCCAAACCATCAGCGCCTGCTCCGCCGCCTCGGCCTGCTCCCCGGCGACGACCTGGACGTCCACGCGGCCGCCGCGCTGTGCGGGGACGACGAGGAGCGCGCTTCGGCGATGCTGGAGTCTCTTGTGGACATCCACCTGTTGGAGACCCGTACACCCGGGCGGTACCGGCTGCACGACCTGGTGCGGCTCTTCGCAAGCCGACTCGCCAAGCTGGAGGACACCAAAGCCGAACTGGACGCGGCCTCCGTCCGGCTGCTCGGCGTCTACCTGCACTTCGCCTACCAGGCCGCGGCGAAGCTGCATCCGAACAAGCGCCGATTCACCGAAGGCGCGGCCGCGCACGACACGGGCCTCTCCGGCTTCGCGGACCAGGCAGGCGCGCTCTCCTGGTTCCAGGCAGAGCGCAGCAACCTGGAGGCCGCCGTCACCGCCGCGGCACACGCGGGGCGAAACGAGCAGGCCTGGTACCTGGCCGCGGCGTTCAACGCGTTCTTCGTGCACGACTCCGACATCGGCCCGCACGCCACGGTCAACCGGATCGCGCTCGACATCGCCCGTCGCACCGGGGACGGCCGAAAGGAAGCGTTCACGCTCGGAGACGCGGGGCGGCAGCTGCTGGCGGCCGGCAGGCACCGCGAGGCGATCGACTGCCTCGAACGGTCCGTCGCGCTCAAGCTCGACCTGGGCGAGAACGGCGACGCGGCCCTGACACTTGCCAACATCGGCATCCTCTACCGGCGCTCCGGCCGGTTCGCCGAATCGGTGGCGGCGCACGAGACCGCGCTGGCTCAGGCGGAAGCGGCCTCGGACACGGCTGCTGCCGCGCTCATCAGGACGAACATGGTCGTCCCGCTGCTGCGGCTGGGGCGCTTCACAGAAGCCGAACTCCAGTTGGCGGAGGCGGAGCGGCGGCTCGACGCCGGGGACGACCACTACCGCATCCGCATCGAGGTCTTCCGCGGAGTGCTGGTCCGCGAGCGCGGCGCTCCAGCGGAAGCCGCGACCGTGCACGCCGAATGCCTTGAGGCCTACCAAGGTGAGAGCATCAAGGCCGATATCGTCGCAACGCTCATCGAACTGGCCGAGGACCTGCTGCGCCTCGGCCGCGTCGACGAGGCCACCGCCCACCTGGACCGGGCCGTCGAGAACGCGGTGAAGCTGGCCGACCCGTCGCTGGAGCGGACCGCCCGGAACGGCCTCGGCCGCGCGCTCACCGCCGCAGGCCGCCCCGAAGCCGCGATCAGCGAGCACGAGCGGGCGGCAATGCTCGCCGAGTCCCATGAGGACACCTACGAACTCGCTCGGGCGCACCACGGCCTCGCCGAAGCCCAGCGGCTTCGAGGCGACCAGCCCGCGCTGCGGCGGCACCTGGCCCTCGCCGTCCGGGGGTACGCCCACTGCGGGGTGCCGGAGGCAGCGGTCGCCGAACAGCCGGACCTCGTCGCATTGGGGTGAGCGACCGCCGGCCCGCGGCGACAGTGATGTTGCGCCACATCGGCATCAACCTGGAGGCGAAGGCCGCCTCCCGTCATGGCGCCGACCCGATCCCGCGTCCGTAGCCCCGACGATCGGGGTCCCGGTCAGGTTCGCAGCGGTGGTCGGGGCGAGCGTCGGCGACGGATAGCCGCCTTCATGCACCGAGAGGTGCATGGCGGCCAACGGATCCAGCGGCGCCCGGTGATCTCGGACTGACCGATATTCATCCTACTTGTCGGTAATAGCGCGATTTACCGTGATCTGGATCATGGGCAATTGACATTCATTCTCGGCTTGATTGAAACTTCTAGTACTCCGAAACTTCCGCTCGCCTAATGGGAGAGCGGACCGGGCGCGGCCGCGGTTGGGTCGGCCGCGCCTACGGCTCCCCGCCGTGGCAGTCGACCGCCGACCCCACAGCCGGCCCCGCCTCCGAACCTCACGCTGCCGGGTTGCGGTCGGAGGCGGGGTCTTTCGCACGCCACTCCCGCAACCCGGGCCCACCGAGTCCCCGCCGATGCGGCTCCGCATCAAGCGCTGCCGAGGCCGATCGGTGCTGCGCGGATCAGTCCCCGACACGTCGATAGCCGTCGACGGGCAGGTAGTCGAGCGAGGTGACCTTCACCGTGTCGCCCGGTTTGGAGGCGTGGACGACCTGATTCCCGCCGACATAGATCGAGACGTGGCCCAACCCGTGTGAGAAGACCAGATCTCCCGGAGCCAGCTCACCGCGGCTGACCGGTTCGGACTGAGCCCATTGCGATTGGGACGTGCGGGGAAGGGACACGCCCGACCGCGAATAGGCGGCTACGACCAGCCCCGAGCAGTCGTAGGCGTTCGGGCCGGTCTTCCCTGAACCGTACGGCTTCCCCACCTGGTCGTATGCGAACCCGACGACTGAGCCCGTGTTGGCCGGGGCCGGTCCGGGGTCCGATGAAGTCGCGCTCGAGCGGACGGCCGCCTCCTCGCGGTCGCGGTCGCGGTCGCGGTCGCGGTCGCGTTCGCGCTCCTCTGCCTCCTTGAGCGCGCGTCGCGCGGTTCGAATGTCCGCGGACAGGTTTTCGGACCGGTCGGTGAGCCGGGTGAGCATTGGAGCGATCACGTCGAGGCGCTCGCCGGCCCGCTCGGAGGCCTCGTAGCGGAGCGCTTGCTCGGTCCGCAGGTCCGCCAGCGGCTCGAACTTGCTCGAGAGGTCATCGCTCGCGGCGTCGATCGCTTCGGTAGCCAGCGTGAGCTGGGCCTCGATCGTGCCGAATTCCTGATTGGTCTGCTCGATGAGAGCGCTCAGTCTCGACTGTTCGGCGGTGAGTCGTTCCGCTTCATCCTTGACGGAGGCGCGGTCTTGCACGAGATCGTCTACGTATGCCCGGATCTCGGAGCTGTCGGCCCGGGCGAGGTCGATGTCGTCAGCGTGCGCCGGTGTCGCCGCGACGACCATTGCCGCCGTGACGTGCGCCAACGTCAGCGCGGTCATCCTGCGGACCGTCGCGGCCCGCGCGAGTGATCGACGCGGCCGCGGATCGAGATCGGGTTCGATGTGTTTCAACACGGAGATAGTCATCCTTCAGGCGCCTCGCAGGGGACTGTCGGCGGATCCGGATGGCACGCAAGGTGATTGGATTGCGCGTTCGATTGCGATGGTATTCATGAATGTCCTCCCTGTCGCGATCCGGCAGGCCCTCGGATGAGGATGCCGCTCGCTCCCTACGCTGACGCGGGTGTGAGACATTGGAAGGAGTTTTCGGAAGTTCGATACGCCGAGTGCCAGTCGTCGTATTGTGACCGGTTTGCAACACTTCACACGTTTGCTCAGCTCGCCTGGGCAGGAGGTGTGCATTGTTCGCGACATTTGATTCGCGAGGGTCACTTGCGCTTCGGAGGCCGGCGGGCCGTCCTGAAGTGCTAGAGCGCCTGCGGCTGTTTGAACTGGCGGTAGGGCTCGCACTCGCCGGTCGAGGAGTAGACGAGCTTGTAGCCGTTGCCGGAGAGCGTGTCGAACCCATCGCCGGGGCAGACCTCCTGGAAGCGTCCCCAGTCCCCACCGGAGTAGCCGACCAGGTAGTAGTCGGGCGCCAGGAGCGCCTCCTCGATCGCGGCGATATCGGCCTCGGGCAGGGCCGGGAGTCCGGCGGTGCCGGCGCCGTTCGGGAGTCCCTTGAAGACCTCGGGCGTGATCGTCGCGCCGGGCTCGAGGGTCTGCTCGATCCTCCAGAACGACTGCACGATGCCGCAGCCGACCTCGGGGTCGGTGATCTCGATCGGATCCCCGAAGATGATGTCGAAACCGTTGTCGCAGATGACGGACCCGTTGTTCCAACCGGTGACGAGGAAGAACGTCGGCGTGCTGAGCGGCGCGGTGACGCCGGCGACCGGTGCGAGCTCGATCGCGCGGCCCTCGGTCCGGTTCACCATCTCCACGTTGGTATCGACACCCAAGTACAGCGAGGCCTCCCCGGGCTTGTCGGCGACCGCGTCCTGGACGACCTCGGTGACGTCGTGGTCGATGACGAAGTCGAACTGGTAGCCGTCGATGTCGGTGACCGTGACGGTCTCGGAGAACGTGGCGAGCGCAGCAGGTTCGGGCGGAGGGGCGGAGGACTCTGCGGCCGTGGACGACTCGGCTTCGACCGGGCTCGCGGACTCGATCTGGCCGGGGGGATGGGAGGTGGAGCAGGCGGCCAGGAGGGCAGCGGAGAGCAGGACGGGCATGGGCAGGAGCCATCGGCGTGGCATGGGCGTTCCCTAACGTTGTGAGTGCCGGCTGGGCCGGGTCGGGCTTTTCGAGGATCGTGTTCGAAGGAGCGGGCGTCGGGTTGCGCGCCCGCTTCAGACTTTGTAGAGGATCGATGTCGCGGCCGCAACGCCTTCGATATCGCTGGGCAGCAATGAGTCGAAGTACTGGAAGTAGACGGTGCCGCCCTCTCGGTGCTGCAGTGAGATCAAGCTGCCCTCGGCGCATCGGCTGTCAGGGTCGTCGGTGATGGTCTGCTCGAGGACCAGCGTCGCCTCCTCCGCGTCGATCGATTCCATGGTGAGGGTGCCGCTGCAGCCGAGTCCCGGGTAGCGGATGGTGCCGACCTCCCCTTCGGCATACTCGCCGAGGCTGAGGTCGACCTCGTATGCCGTCGCGGCGTCGGGATCGAAGACTTCGCCGTGCCAGTCGCCGGGGTACGGGGCGTAGATCTCCGCGTTCGTGGGCGGAACGGCGGCCGCGGATTCGGCGCTTGCGACTTCCGGGTCTATCAGAGCGAGGCAGTAGAAGACGTCTTGATCGGTCTCTGGCCGTACCCGGCGGTCGACTCCTGTGGCGGAGCAGATGTTGCTGCCGTCGTCGTCGTCGATGCCGACGATCTCGTAGTCGTCCGCCGCCGCGTCAGCGCATTCGATGAACTCGTGGGAGTCCTCACCGACGCGGACGCAGTCGCCGACGCCCGGCAGCGCGTTGTATCGAACGATCGCGATGCCGACGGCGGCGGCGATGACCGCGATGCCCGCTGCCGCGGCGAGATACCGGCGGTTCTTGGTCTTCTTGGTGGATCGCATCAGACCGTGCAGGGCCGACTGCGCCTGCCCGCTCAGACCGGGGGCGGCCGCCCCCGGCGCGTGCCGTGATGCTCGGTCGAGCATCACCGCATGCTGCAGGCCCGCGCCCTTGTATTCGCCGGACGCGGCCTTGGCCAGTTCGGCAAGCATGCCGGCGTCGCCGAAGTAGGGCTCTCGCAATCGCGAGTACGGCGGTGCACCGGCGTTGAGCTCGAGCACCGCGGCCGGGCCGCGTACCGTGCGATCCGAGGTCAGGGACGTCTGGAGTCTGGCGGCCGCGTTGAAGGACTCGACCGCCGCGGTGCGGTTGTTCGCGCACCACTGGGCTTGCGCGAGCTTTTCGTGGGCCTCCGCGAGTTCGACGCGACGCTCGATCTCCGAGCCTTCGCGGGCGTCGATGTCGTTGCTGACGCGCTTGAACCACCTGATGGCGGCCTCTCGGCTCCCGTTGGTCCACAGTGCGACGGCGAGGTCTTTCATGATCTGGATGTGCTCTGGCGGTTTGACGCCGACCAGCGGCGGCTGCTCGATGTTGAGGGACCTGACGGCCTCGTGCAGGAGTTCCGCGGCCAGCACGGTTTCGCGCAGGCGCCAGACATGAAGCGCCAGCATCTCGAGTTCGGAACCGTATTCGGGCAGAAACTCCTTGCGGGACTCCGCAATCAGACGGCGCAGGCCACAGAACGCACGAATCTGGTCTACTTCGGAGAGGTCTCCTACGGTCGTCTTTGCGAGGAACTGGGCGGACTTGACACGTGCGACGATCTCGCGGAGCGTCGAGCCGGCGATGTTCGGGTAGTCGAGGCGGAGACGGACGGCGTGGCGGACCGCGGTGAAGCCGTCCGCTTTGCGGCCCCGGAGCATGCTCTGCTCGGCGAATGCGTCGAGGAGCTCCAGGTATCCGTTGCAGAGGACGGCGAAGTGCTCATCTGCTCCGTGCTCCCTGACGCCGTCGGTCAACCGCGTCGCGAGTTCCGCGAAATCGCCGGACGCCGCCATCGCGGTGAAGCGTTCCAGCCCCCAACCGATGGGGCGCGATGCGGTGACGCTCTCTCGATCGCGTCCCGCGAGTTCCGCGGTGATCAGTTCCAGCGCGCGTTCAGGTTCGTCCGTCCGGAGGAACCCGTGGAATACGGCGTCGACGTGCTCCCCGTACTGCGGGTACGGATCGAGGTCGCCGGACCCGTTGATCCACGAGACCTGCTGGAGCGCGGTCCGCGCGGGGAGCCACGCTTCCTCGTCGATCAGGGTTTCGACGAGCGATCGCAGGCCGGCGCAGAGCGCGGCCTCGTCACCGGCATTGCGGTGGTGCTGGTTCGCGAGCTCGAGGAGGGCGCGCTTGAGATCGGCGAGCTCGGGGCGGTCGAGTCCTTGCGGCAGGGCGGTCTTCGCGATGACCCTGACCGCGGTCGCGTCGTCGTGGAGTTCCCGGAGTTGGGCGGTGAGGAGTTGCGCGACGGTCAGATCGTCGTGGCGCACGGCTTCGTCGACGGCCGTCTCGATCAGCTTGGGCAGGCTCTGGCCCAGCACTTCCGAGATCGAGCCGAAGGACTCGCCTCTGCGGGTCAGCGTCTCGAAGGTCAGGCGCAGGGCCTTCTGGAAGTGCGCTCGCGCATGCGGGTAGTGGTCGCGGGTGAGCGACAGGATGTGGAGCATCCTGGTGAAGTGCCGGTCCTCGAGCGGGAACTCGAAGAGGTCTTCGAGGATCTGGTCGAGGTCCTCGACGCTGACCAGGAGGTGCTCGGAGACCAGGTCGGGCTCGATGGGGGCCGCGCGCATCGGCGCCATCGCTTCGAGCGGGCCGAAGCCGGGGTAGAGGCGGATGACCGCGGCGGCGGCTTCGCGGCGTGCGATGTTGTCCTGATCGGACCATAGGCTCGACGCCTTGAGGAAGTCCTGGGCCTGTTTGGCGGTGGGTTCGGTCAGCGTCATGATCGCGACCGCGTGCAGGGCCTGCGAGCTCTGGTCGGGGCGGTGGCCCGCCGTGACAGTCAGGTTCGGTTCGCCCGTCCAGCGCATGGTCCGCTCGCGTTGGACGAGGTAGTCGAGCAGTTCGTTCTGGAGCCGGCCGGCGGGGGCGCCATAGGGCAGGTTGGATTCCCGGGCGGCGAGGAGCGCGGCTATGTGGACCAGGAGCGGCGATTCGAACCGCTGGTCCAGTATCGGGAAGAAGTGTTCCGCCGGGGGGCGCCCCTCGGCGTCGGCCGGGAGGAACTGCCGGTACGCCGCGGCGAAATGCAAGCGGCGCATGGTGTCGTCGAAGGCCTTCTCCGAGAGCCGGGTCTCCTTCTGAATGCGCATCTGGCGGGCCATGCCGGCGTTGACCTGTTCGAGCCAGTTCGCGGTCGAACGCGAGACCAGGAGGATCCGGACGGAATGGGCCACACGGGAACCCAGTGCGTCGAGGCGCGAGAGGAGCCGCGCGACCTTGGACGCGATCGTCGGGCGCTCGACGTAGTCGAACACGATGAGCGTCGGACGGCGGGGCACGTACCCGTCCCAATCGGCGAGCTCGTCCTCCCGGGCGAACCCGGCCTCCCAGCCTTTCGACGCGGCCTGGAGGCGGCAGCACAGCTCGGACGCGAGCCGGGTCTTCCCCGCACCGCCTCGGCCCGTGAGGATGCGGACGGAGACATCGCTCCCGGCGTCGTCGGGGCGGTCGCACCAAGCCTCGAAATCCGCGAGGGCCTCGCCGTGGCTCTCCTCGATGAAGTCGACCTGCCCGTACCGCGCCGTGATGAGCTTGAAGTCGGTCTCCTCGCCGAGCTGCTCGACCGCGGGCTTGATGACGGGATGGTCGGCGGAGACGGACCGCAGTCGGGGTGTGCCCAGGTGGGCGCGGATGCCGGGCTCTCGCAGGATGACCGAAGCGGGCACGATGCCGAACCGGCCGACCCATTTGGTCGCGACTGAGGCGACGACGCCGAGTAGCAGCCCCGCCTCGTCGCGGACGACGGCGCCGGAGAGGCCCTGCCAGTCCTGCAGGGCCGTCGGCTGCGGCGATGTCACATTGAGCACCATCCGGTTCAAGGACATGCCTTCACCGGGCGTGAAGGTCCCTTGGACGGCGGTGAGGTGATACGAGAGGTCGTCCTCCATGGACGCCCGCGGGAACCCGATGCAGGACACCGGCACGGCCCCGATGAACCCGTCGTATTCCGCCCACACGGGCGGGGGACCGAACGCGGACCGGAGGCCCTCCACGCGGAGCAAGGCGACATCGGGTGCCTCGGCGGACCGCTCATTCGATGGCGGCCAGAGCACTTCTGCCACCCGCCAGCCGTCGTCATCGGAAGCGCGCTTCACAAGGGGAGGCTGATCGCCGAGGAGGCCGTGGGCGGAGGTGATCACCAATTCGTCGGTGAGGATGCATCCCGACTGCGTTCGCTCCCGCCGCTCATTGCCGGAACGGTAGGGGATCTTGATCTCGACGATGCGGACGGCCTCGTCGCTGAGGTTCAGATCGGGCATGGTGTTCCGCCCGGTCCGTTCAGTTGTTCAAAGGATCGTGCGTGACGATTCGCCTTTCGGGCGGTGCCGCGCCGTCCGCCGCCAATGCCAGTGACGCGGTCGTGCCGTCGCCCTTCCTTGTCATCGGCGCCAGCGTGAGACGCAGGCGATGGGTGTTCGCGCTGTTCTTCGAACCGTTGGCCCCCAGGTTGACGAACCATGCCGCGAAGGTCCCGTTCGCGCCGCGGGACGAGCCCGCTTGGACGGTGAGTTCGAGTTCGAGATCGCGGATTTCGAAGACCAGTTCCTCGTCCTGATCGGCAATCGCCTTCTTGAGTTCTTCGCGCAAGCCGGCAATGGCCGAGCCCAAAGGGATTTGTTCCATTGGAAGGAATCCGATCTGAAGGAGGGGTGGGCGACCTTCGAACTCCAGGCAGTCCTGGATCGTCGAGCCGCTGCGGTTTCGAAGCCGGGAGGCAATATTAACCGCTCGCGTTCGTGTCGGCGGTACGCGGATCCCGCAATCGTCGCCACGTGAGGACGGAATGTAATCATGGGGGCCAAAGCGATCCAGAGTGAATGGCAGTGGCAGGGCGGCACCGTTCGATGCCGCCCGGCCGCTTCGGTCCTTCAGCGGTTCCCCGCTTGCCTCATCCGGCCGCTGGAGGGATGTTCTGGTTGGCGTGGAAGAAGTTCTCGGGATCGTAGGCGTGCTTGATCGAGGCGAGCCGGTCGTAGTTGCCGCGGTATGTCGATTGCACGCGCTCCGGACTCTCTTTGGACCCGAGGAAGTTGACGTAGGAACCGCCCATGGAATGCGGATGCAGATCCGTCGAGTAGTCAACGGCCCATTGGCGGATCAAGGCGGCGTTGGCCGGGTCGGGGTCGATTCCGCCGATCACCGCGGACCAGACGGCGTCCCGGTACGCCCAAGCGGTCTCGTCCGCACCCACCCGGTGGGCGGCCCCGTCCACCGGGTAGAGGTGCATGGTCGAGGACTCGGTGGGCAGGCCGTGGCCGTACCGCTCGTGCACCTCGATCGCCTCGTCGGAGATCGTGTCGAAGAAGGCGCCGCGCCAGTACCATTGCAGCCCTTTCGGAATCAGCTCGTCGAACATGCTCTGCAAGGCGGGGTAGGGCATCGGCGCGGTGAAGTGGAAGGCCGGCGGAGCCGGATCGTTCGCCACCGCCAGGACTTCCTCGAGGCGGCCCTCTTCCAGATCGCCGGTGTAGCACCAGACCACCGCGCACATCTTCTGCCCGTGGATCGGCTCCGGGAACGGCGGCCCGGGCGGCACCGTCAGGAGGGCGAAGAACCCGTTGAGCTCTTCCGGCGCGGCGGGGAGGAACTCCCGGTACCACCGGAGGATCTCCTGGGTGCGGTCGACGGGCCAGACGGTCAAGCCGACCCCGACGTTGCTGACCTCGTTCAGCCGGAAGGTGAACGACGTGACGACGCCGAAGTTCCCGCCTCCGCCTCGCAGCGCCCAGAACAGGTCCGGATGGTTCTGTGCGGAGGCGGTCACGAAGGTGCCGTCGGCGAGCACGACATCGGCGGCCATCAGGCTGTCGATCGTCAGGCCGTACTTGCGGGTCAGGTGGCCGTGCCCGCCGCCCAGCGTGAGACCGCCGACTCCGGTCGTCGACATGATGCCGGAGGGTATGCCGAGGCCGAACGTATGCGCCGCATGGTCGAGAGCGCCCAGCTGAGCACCGCCGCCCACTTGCGCGATGCCCGCACCGGGGTCCACCCGAACCCAGTTCATGGGGGAGAGGTCCAGCGTGAGTCCGTCGTCCACCAGGCACAGGCCCGGACCGCTGTGCCCGCCCCCGCGTACGGCGAGATCGACCTCGACGTCCTGCGCGAAGGCGATCGTGGCCCGCACGTCGGCGACGTCGGCGCATTGCGCGAACGCGGCCGGGCGTCGGTCGATCATGGCGTTGTAGATGCTGCGGGCATCGTCGTAGCCTGGATCCCCTGGGGCGATAACGGGTCCGCGCAACGCTTCTCGCAGCCTGTCGAGGTTGGTCCCGTTGATGCTGCCCATGGTCGAATGCCTCCATCGGGATTTCGGATGACGAATGGCGGTCCGATTGCGCCGCGTACGCCTCGGCTCAGGCGGGGAGAGCGATCGTTCGTGCCGCGAATCATCCGACCTGAGTAGGTCTCGGCTCCCGGCCTGGCGATATTGACGCTACTTCACGTTCGGGGATCCAGTCCCGCATTTCGGCACAATGCCCGGCCCCGCCGACGTGGGCGACCTGGAACTTTGCGGCCTTGAAGGCGTCAATGCACTGCAGTTCCGGTTGGCCTCGGCCGGTCGGGCGGGCAGAATCGGGGAGTCGAGGAGGACTGAGGATGAACGTCAATGTGGACCGATCGAGCGTCGCCATGGGCGACGACGTGTACGCGCACGCCGAGACGATCGACCTGCCGGAGTCGAGCACGATCGCCGAGGCGGTCGCCTACCTGCGGCAGCGGCGGTTCCTCGCCGCTATCGCCGGCGGGCGCGCGACCTGGCTTCTCGAGGTCAACGGCAGCCCCGCGGCCGTGATCGCGCAGCAGTGGGCGGAGCCGAAGTTCCTCACCGACCCCTCGGACACGCTCGGCTCCTTCGGAAGCGAGGTCTCGCTCATGTTCCGCTACCGCGCGCAGATCGACCCCGATGACCTCTTCGACACCCTCGAGGCAGGAGAGGCCGGGCCTGAAACCTGAGATGGCGTCATTTCAGGTAGTCCTCGAGCAGCGCGGGGCGCAGACCGGATCGCTCGGCCTCTTCGACGAAGCGTTCGACGTCCTCGCGGAAGGCCTCCCTGAAGTGCATCAGGACGATGTCGCCCGAAGTCAGGCGGTCACCCGCGGCGTACTCGATGGCGCCTTCGTCGATGACGGCTGACCAGTGGACGACATGCCGCACCCCGCTGTCCTCCGCCGCGCGCAGGGTGTCGTCGTTGAACTCGCCGTAAGGCGGTCGCAAGAGCGTGGGACGGCGGCCGAACTCCCGCTGGTAGCGGTCCGAGGTCTCGCCGATCTGCCGCTGCTGCCCCTCGAGGGGCAGGGTGGTGAGATCCGGGTGGTCGAGCGTGTGGTTCTCGATGAGCGACCCGGTGCGGTCGCGCAGGTCGCGGAAGAAGCCGGGGTCCTGCCGCACGTACTGGTCGGTGAGGAACAGGGTGGCTTTGAGGTCGTGTTCCTTGAGGATGTCGGCCGTGTCGGGGTGGCGCGTGACGCCGTCGTCGATCGTCAGGAAGACGACGGGATCGTCGGTGTCCACTTTGAAGGTCACGTCGTCGATGGCGGTCTTCACATCGGGTTCGGGTGCGGGCCGGCCGGGGGCGTTCCGCGGGGAGGGCTTGGGCGCGGGACTGCGGGCGGCGTCGGTTGCGGTGCGCTCCGCCGTCGTGGTCGACCCGCATGCGGCGGCACCGAGCAATCCGGTACCGAGCAGGGAGCTCATCAGCAGGAAGCGTCGTCGTGAGGTGCTGTCTCGATTCATGGCGGGGACGCTATGCGCGCAGTTTCTCGGTCGCCCCTATCCGCTGTTGCGGTCCTCCAGCGGAAACCCATCGGTTCGGTAACAGCCGTTCTTCCAGCGGTAGCATGGCGGACGTGCAGGTCAGGAGATGGATTTCAGCGGGCGCCGTCGTGTGCGCGCTCTTCGCGGCGGGCGGCTGCGGCATCGCGGGCGGCGGGGTGCGGGTCGCCGAGGACGCCGGCGAAGGCACCACCGGTCCCGTCCCCGATTCGCAGCCGCACCCAGCCGAAGGCGAGGCGTTCAGCATCGACCCGGTCGCGGTCCTGCGCGAGGATCCCGAAGTGCGCCAGGACATCAAGGACCTGGTCGCACGCCCCTGCACCGGCGAGGGCTACGACGGGAGCTTCTTCCCAGTGGAGACGGCCTACGCGACCGTCGCCGGGACCGACGTCCAGGTCGTCGTCGTCAACGTCCTGGGCTGCACCTCCCCGTACCTCTGCGCCTCCGGTTACGCCAGCTATGTCTACCGGCTCTGGCAGGACGGGCCCGAGCAGGTCTTCGCCGCCGAGGAGGTCTCCACGACCGTCATGGTGACCGAGGGCGAGTTCACCCTCGAACGGCAGGTCTGGTTGCCCGGTGACACCGCCGACTGCCCGACCGGCCTGGAGTCGGTGCCCCTGACCTGGGACGGCGACGCTCTCGCGGGAGGCGGGTGAGCGGTGGGGCCGGCGCATGTGCTCTTCGTCGAGGACGACGACGTGATCCGGGAGGCCACGCAGCTGAGTCTGGAGCGGGACGGATTCCGGGTCTCCGTCGCCGCGGACGGCAGGGCCGGGCTGGAGGCGTTCTTCGCCGTGCGACCGGACGTGGCGCTGCTCGACGTGATGCTGCCGGGCATGAACGGGGTCAGCCTGTGCCGCCGCATCCGCGAGCACAGCCTCGTCCCGGTCATCATGCTCTCGGCCCGCGACGACCCGGTCGACGTGGTGGTCGGGCTTGAGGCCGGCGCCGACGACTACATCACCAAGCCCTTCGACAGCGCCGTGCTCACCGCCCGCATCCGGGCGGCGCTGCGCCGCGCGGAGACCGCCCCGTCGCCGGGCGGAGGCGAGCGGACCGGGCCGCTGCGGTTCGGGGCGGTCGAGATCGACCCCGACGGCGTGCGGGTGGTCCGGGACGGGGAACCCGTGGCGCTCACCCCGACCGAGATGCGCCTGCTGCTGCGATTCGCCGCTTCCCCAGGGATCGTGCTCAGCCGCGACATCCTCCTGGAGAGCGTCTGGAACTACCAGTGGGGCGGCGACAGCCGGGTCGTGGACGTGCACGTCCAGCGGCTGCGCAACAAGATCGGCGCCGACCTCATCGAGACCGTGCGCGGGTTCGGCTACAAGCTCATCGGCGACGTCCGATGAGCCTGCGCTGGAAGATCACCGCCACGATCACGCTCGTGAGCGTGCTCGTCGCGGTGGCGCTCAGCCTGATCGTGCACTTCGCCTTCGCCCACCGCCTCGCCGACGAGGCCCGCGAAGTCCAAGAGGAGCGGATCGCGCTGGTGATGCGGGAGTTCGACCGCACCGGGCAGGCCGCGCTCGGCGGCGTGCTGAACGACCCGGACCTGCCCGAAGACCTGCGGGCCGCGGTCGACGGCGATCGGACGGCGACCCTGATCGAGGACACCGGGGACGGCGCCTACGTCTGGGCCGCGGCACCCGTCGGCGACGGACGGATCCTGTCGCTGCGCGACACCTACGAGGACCACCTCGACTCGCTCGCGTCGCTCGACCGGGTGCTGGTGGGAGGCGCCGCCGCGGTCGTCGCGGCCGGGGCGGGATCTGGGGTCCTGATCGGCGCGCGCATGTCGCAGCGCCTCCGCCGGGCCGCGGCCGCCGCGGGACGGGTGGCCGACGGCGACCGCACCACCCGGGTGAGCGCCGCGATCGGCGGCAGGTCGCGCGACGAGGCCGCCGAACTGGCGCAGGCGATCGACGCGATGGCCGACGCCCTGCAGGCCAGGCTGGAGGCCGAACGGCGGGTCACCGCCGACATCGCCCACGAACTGCGCACCCCGATCACCGGGCTGAACACGGCCGCGGAACTCCTGCCGCCCGGCCGTCCGTCCGAACTGGTCCGCGACCGCGTCAGCGCGCTGCGCGCCCTGGTCGAGGACGTCCTCGAGGTGGCGCGCCTGGACACCGCCAGCGAAAGGGCCGACACGACCGACGTGCCCATCGCCGAGTTCACCACCCGGCGCGTCGCCGCCTTCGGGCCGGAAGTCCAGGTGCGCGTCGTCGCCGACGCCGTCGTCGAGACCGATCCGCGTCGACTCGAGCGGATCCTCGTCAACCTGGTCGCCAACGCGGTCAGGCACGGCGCACCGCCGGTGCTGGTGGAGGTCGACGGGCCCCGCATCACCGTCCGCGACCACGGGCCCGGCTACCCCGAAGCCGTGCTCCGCGACGGGCCGATCCGGTTCCGCATCGGCGCGGAGGACAACGGCGGGCACGGCCTCGGACTCACCATCGCTCTCGGCCAGGCCCGGGTGCTCGGCGCCCGGCTCGACCTCGCCAACGCCCCGGACGGCGGTGCACTCGCCACAGTGGACCTGAGGCCGTAACCGGATCCCACGGGACTCGGCGAGGACCGATCATGCGATGACGTCATTATGGCGTCTCTATGGCACAATGATGCATACAATTGCGCGCCTTGAGATCGGAACCCCAATGACCCCGGAACACGTCCGCGATGCCGCTGCGGTGGCGGCGATCTTCGGCTTCTTCGCGATGGCCTGGTTCGGCTGGGCCCAAGAGGCTCCGCCGGCTCGCTGGGTCAAGTGGCTCGCGGCCGGATCAGCGGCCGGCATTCTGACATTGATCATCGGCGGCCTCCTCGTCTGGCGGCACTGGTCCGACGGGACGGTGTTCGACGATCAAGTGAGCCCGCGGTTCGGCCTGGTCGTGGGCATCGAGTTCGCGTCCGCCGGCATCGGTGCGGCGCTGCTGGCCTGGCGCAAGCGCGCCGATCTGATCTCGGCGTGGATCGCCTTCGTCGTCGGCGTTCACTTCGTCCCCGTCGCGATGGTGCTCTCGATCCCGGCCCTGCACATCGTGGCCGCGGCGGTGACGGTCGCGTCGGCGGCCTCGGTCTTGGTCGCAAGGGCCAAGGGCCTCATCGTGAGTGCCGTGGTCGGTCTGAGCGTGGGCGGACTGCTGCTCGGGGCCGCGGTGCTGTCGCTGGTCGACGCGCTGACGCGGTAGCAGGCGATCGAGGCGCCCGCTCGCCGCGGGCGCCTCGATCGTGTGTCAGGCCTTTCCTGCGTGGGTTTCGAGGTAGGCGCGGATGGCGGCGGGGTCGTCCTCGCCGGCCCAGCCGATGTAGGCGTCGGGCCGGATGATCTTGGCGGTGCCGTCGGGGGCGGCCGAATCGGCGTCGGCGACGAAGCGGGCCGCGTAGGACTCGGCGCTGTCGAGGACCACGAACCTGCCGCCGCGCAGGGCCTCGTAGAGTCGGGTGCCGTCGGCGAGGGCGATGTCGTTGGCGCGGTGGCCGACGAGCTGGTCCTCGTCCTTGCCGTGTCCGTAGTGGAATCCGACGCCGGAGATGACGCCCATGGCCCTGGCCTCGATCGGCTTGATGTGCATGGCCGCGCCGAAGGCGAGCCCGCCGATGGCGGCCTTGATCTTCGAGCGTTCGGCGGCCAGGCGGATCATGGTGCCGCTGGAGCGCAGCACCATCTTGCCGACGGGGTGGCGCTCGGAGTGGTAGGTGTCGAGCAGGGCCGGGTCGGCTCCCCTGAGGACGGCGGCGAGCTTCCACGCGAGGTTCGCGGCGTCCTGGAGGCCGGTGTTCATGCCCTGGCCGCCCGCGGGGGAGTGGCAGTGGGCGGCGTCGCCGGCGAGGAAGACGTTGCCGTCGCGGTAGCTCGGGACCTGGCGCTCGTCGGAATGGAAGCGCGAGATCCAGCGCGCGTCGTGCATGCCGAAGTCGGAGCCGAAGACCAGGCGGGTGGCCTGCTTGATCTCGTCGAGGTCGATCGGGTCGTCGTCGTTCTTCTGCTCGGCCGAGTTCCAGGCGAAGATCCGCCAGTACTCGTCGCCGAAGGAGGCGATGAAGCAGAAGGCGCCGTTGATGCCGTGGATGGCGGGGCTCTCGGCGGGCGGCTCGGCGAGCTTGACGTCCGCGAGCATGATCGACTTCAGGACGGCCTCGCCCGGGTAGGGCATGCCGATCGCTTGGCGCACAGCGGACTTGACGCCGTCGGCGCCGACGGCATAGGTCGCCCTGTAGTCGCCCTGCGCGGTGCCGACGGTGACCGCGCCGTCGGCCTGCTCGAGGCCGGTCACCTTGTGGTCGTACAGGATCGAGGCGCCGGCGGTGAGGGCGCGGCGGCGCAGGACTTCCTCCACTGTGTACTGAGGGGTCATGAGCAGGTAGGGGAAGCGGGTCTCCAGGTCGGAGAGGTTGAGGGTGACGCGGTTGAACAGGCGGATGCCGGGCAGCTGCGCGCCGCCGTAGGCGATGAGCTCGTCGGCCATGCCGCGCGCGTCGAGCTCTTCGAGGGTGCGGGCGTGGACCCCGAAGGCGCGGGAGAGGTTCGAGAGGTGCTCGCCGCGGCCTTCGAGGACGAGGACGTCGACCCCGGCTTTGGCGAGGTCGCCCGCCAGGAGGAGCCCGGTGGGGCCGGCGCCGACGACGATGACGTCGGCTTGCTGCTGGTTGGACATATCAGTCTCCCTAGGGGTGTCTCGGTGACCTTAATTCATCATCTGCTGAATTTATTGTATGGCAAGGGTCGTGTGGTGAGAAGCCTTCGGCCGCAGTGTGACGCGATCGAAAATCCGGAAGCGGGCGGTGGTCCGGCTAGGGATAAAGCGTAGTGATCACCGGTCCGCATCCGAAGCGCTCTCGGGGAATCAGGTCGACCGGGACAGCGAACACCGTGCGTCGGGCCTTGGCAGAGCGATCGGGGAACGGATGGACCTGTCACGGCGCCAGTCACTCGACCTAAGCGGCTGCGCAGACGGGCCGATCCGACCATGAACGCTACGGAAGCGGCGAGGCCGCCGAGCGATCTAGGGTCGCCTCCATGGCGGTGACTAGCGATCGGTGGCGAGGCTTCCCAGTTCCGTGCGGGAGGTGATGCCCAGCTTCGGGAACGCCTTGTACAGGTGGTACGCGACCGTGCGCGGGCTGAGGAAGAGCTGGGCGCCGATGTCGCGGTTGGTCGCCCCCGTGACGGCCAACCGGACCACTTGCAGCTCTTGCGGTGTGAGTACGGCAAGGGGGTCGTCGGCGACGCGTCCGGGCACGGAGACTCCGGCCGCGCGCAGCTCACCTGCCGCTCGGGTCGACCACGGCGCAGCGCCCAGCCGGTCGAACCCCTCCTTCGCGGCCTCGAGCTGCAGGCGGGCTTCGCTCCGCCGCCGGTGGCGGCGGAGCCACTCGCCGTACGCCAGCCGGGTGCGGGCGAGGTCGAACGGCTGCTCGTGCTGGAGGTGGAGCGCAAGCGCCCGTTCATAAAGCCGCTCCGCCGAATCGTCACCGGCCATCATGGCCCGCGCCCGGTGCAGGACCGCGAGCGTCCCCACCTGTCCGGTGGAGTTCGCCCAGGCCGCATACCGCTCCAGCACCGCCGTCGCCTGATGCGGCTCGCCCGCTTTGACCGCCGCCTCGACGTAGTCCGGCCAGGCGTACCGCCACACGAACGCGTGCCGGGACGGCCCCGCCGCCTGGTCGATCCGCTCGGTCGCGGCGGCATACCGGCCCGCGCCCAGGTCCAGCATCGCGCCCGCGTACTCGGCCCAGCAGCGGCTCGGCATCCACGCCAGGGAGTCCGCGCTCCGCATGGCCTCGGACGAAAGTGCCGCATACGCGTTCTCGTCGCCTGCTACGGCTGACAGCCAGGCGTGCACGCCCGCCACATAGCCGCGCCATACGGGCTGATCCATGTCCGCTGCCAGCTCGAGCCCCTCGGCCGCCGTGGTGCGCGCGGCGTCATGCCGGCCGGCTAGCGCCTGGGCGATCGCAAGGGTCGTCATCGCCTGCGGGATCCGACCCAGTCGGCCCTCGGTCCGGCAGTCCTGGATGAGCGCTTCCGCGTCGGCGATCATCCCGTCGCGGTCGGCGCGGACGAGCGTGTGCATGGTGACCAGGAACCGCAGGTCGGAGGGCATCGCCTTCGGCGGGGAGGGGAGGGAGGTGGTCACCGAGGTGCCGCCTTCGATGGTCACGCGGAAGTCGCGGATGACCGCCTCACCCGCTGTGAGGTCGTTGCCGCCCTTGGGGGTCAGGGCCTCGATGCGACGGGCCAGCTCGACTTGATCGGGGTGTGCCGTACTGGTCCACGCGTAGTACGCGGCCAGTCCTAGAAACGAGAGTCTCGTGAGGTCGGCCGCGACCGTCCGTGCGATTTCCAGCAGGATCCGGGCGGCCTCCAGCGGCCGCCCTTCCTCAAAGGCCAGCCGCGCTCGCACTTGGGCTAGTTCCGCCGCGACGGCGGGATCCAGCGATGCGGTGTCGGTGCTTCGGCCTGCGCGCTCGACCAGTTCGGTGGCGCGCTGGCGCAGACCGGCCTCCGCGGCGCTGAACGCGGCGGCCGTGTATCGCCGGGCGGCGTCCTCGGGCTGGGGTGACAGCACTGCGGCCCTTGCATAGGCGGCCGAGACCGCGGCCTGTCCGCCCCGCTGGCGGGCGCGCTGCGCGAGGCGTTCGAGGCCCATGGCCACCTGCTCGTCGGCCCCCATGGTGACGGCGGCGAGGTGCCACGGCCGCCGGTCGTCGTCGACCGCGTCCGCCAGCGCCCGGTGCGCGGCGATCCGCGCGGTGATGTCGCACGCCAGCAGCACCGCGGTGCGCACCAGGGGGTGGTGGAAGGCGACGCCGTCGCCGGTGATGCGGATCAGGCCCGCTCGCTCGGCGGGAGCGGCGTCGGCGAGGGCGATGCCGAGCAGCCGCGCGGCGTGGGTGAGGACTTCGAGTGATCCGCCGTCGTCGAGCGCCGCCACCAGCAGGCAGGAGCGGGTGCGGTCGGGCAGCGCGGCGATCCGGTCGCGGAATCCGGCGAGCACGCGGTCGGTCGCGGGCTCGGCGGTTCCGAGGGTGAAGGACAGCGGCACCAGCGCTCCGGTCCGCTGCTCGGCGGTGAGCATGCGCGGCAGCTCGACGAGCGCCAGCGGGTTGCCCTGCGCCTCGGCCACCAGCTGGTCGCGCAGTGCGGGCGGCAGTGTTCCGGACCGCTCGGCGAGGAGCCGTCCGGCGGCGGCGTCGTCGAGTCGCGCGAGCCAGAGCTCGGGCAGTCCGGTGGCGGGGAGGTCCGCGCCGGTTCTGGCGGCGAACAGAACGGCGATCGGCTCGGCGTGCAGGCGGCGGGCCGCGAACAGCAGTGCGTCGGCGGACTCGCCGTCCATCCACTGTGCATCGTCGACGAGGCAGACGAGCGGGCGTTGCGAGGACAGCTCCACGAACAGGTTGAGCGTGGCCAGTCCGACGAGGAAGCGGTCGCCGCGGCCCGATTCACCCATGCCCAGCGCGCCGAGCAGCGCCGCGGCCTGCTGCGCCGGCAGCGCCTCCGCTCGGTCCAGGACCGGACGCAGCAGCGAGTGCAGCGCGGCGAACGGCAGTGCCGCCTCCGATTCGACGCCTGTCACGCGCAGCACGTGCGCGTCCGCGTTCTCGGCGGCGTAGTCGAGCAGCGCCGATTTGCCGATGCCCGCCTCGCCGCGCATCACCAGTACGCCGGGGCGGCTGTCGAGGATGCCGTGCAGCATCCGGTCGATCGCGGCCTGTTCGGCCTGGCGGCCGTGCAGCATGTCGTACCTCCTGAGGGGAGTGTCCGCAGTGGCGGCGTATCCAGCGGGCGTCGGGCGCTTCGGCTTCGGACGCTGTCGCGAGCTTAGTGTCGGATCCGCGCGCGAACGCGGGCACGTACGGGCCTCGCCTATGCGCCGAGGAACGCCGCGATGAGCGGAACCGCGGTTTCGGGGCAGTCTTCGTGGAGATTGTGGCCGCAGCCCGGGAGGATCTCGGCGCGGGCGTCGGGGATGCGGTGGGCGAGGCCCTCGGCCTGCGAGGGCGGCAGCCATGCGTCGTCGCCTCCCCAGAGGATCAGCGTCGGGGCGGCGACGTCGCTCAGCCGGACGTGGGTCTCGTCGTAGTCGAGGCCGCGGGCGAGGGCCACGAACGCGTCGCGCTGGGCCGGCCGGGAGAACCAGGCCCAGCCCTCGTCGATCATCTCGTCGGTGGCGAGTTCGTCGTGGCTGAAGGCGCTGAGCAGGCTGTCGGCGTAGAGGTCCCTCGTGGTGAGGTTCGCGGCGGCTTCGCCCACGCCAGGTCGAGCTCTTCGGTGAGCGAGTCGCCCGCCGCGCCCGCGGCGCCGGTTCGTTGACGCTCTCGAAGGCGAGCTCGGCCGGGTAGTCCTTGAAGCGGTCGGCGATCTGCGTCCACAGCGCCTCGTACTTCGCGAGCGCCGCGTCGCGGTCGTTCGGCAGCTCGTCCAGCCACATCCACGAGTCGTGGAACGTTCAGCAGGACTTGGAGGTCCTGTTCGAGCGCCAGTCGATCCCCTGCGCGACTCGGTCCATCCGGTCCGGGTCGACGGTATGGCCCGGACCCGGACCCATGTACTCCTCCCACGTGACGGGCAGCCGGATCGAGTTGAAGCCCTGCGACTTCACGTGCGCGAGCAGCTGTTCGGTGATCAGCGGGTTGCCCCAGGGGGTCTCCTCTCCCAGTGGTCCGAAGTGTTGCCCACGTTCCAGCCCGGCTGCATCGCCACCTGCTCCACCGCCGAGACGCCCCCAGCGGGCGGCGTGGCCGGGGAGGTGGTCGGCTCGCCGACCGTGCCGTCGCAGGCCCGGCCGTTGAGGCGGAACTCGAACGGCTCGCGGTTCACCCCGGCCCAGGAACCGTTGAAGCCGAAGGAGACCGACGAGCCGGTGGCGACCTTGGCGTTCCAGCTCAGGTTCGTGGCGTTGACCTGGTCGCCGGTGGCCGCGAACGCCGCGTTCCAGCCGTGGGTCACGCGCTGGCCCTCGGGCCAGGCCCATTCGACGTCCCAGCCGTCGATCGTCTCGCCGAGGTTCGTGACCGTGACGTTCGCGGTGAAGCCGCCGGTCCACTGGTTCTGGACGAAGTAGTCGACGTCGCAGCCTTGCGCCGCTTGGGCGCTGACCGCGCCCAGGAGGCCGGTCGCGAGCAGTGCGAGCACCGCCGCCGCGACCGCGAGCCATCGCGCGCGGGCACGCCGTATGGAATGGATGGTCACTGGAGACTCCTTGCCGGGTCGGGGAGTGGTGCGAAAGCCCCTGCGCCGCAGGAGGACACAGGGGATCCAAGTTGAGTCTTCAAACCTTATACATCGAGATTACTAAATGTGTCATATGGACGTCAAATTCAACCGTGTCTTGAGGCGCAGGTCAGAAGCCATCGCGCCCGTCCACGAACCGCTCGGTCGGCTGACCGAACGGGCCCAAGCCGCGGGATCGATCATGCCGGACCTGGCAGGCGAGGACGTGGTCTGCGTCATCGGCATGATCGCCAGCTCCCACTGGTCCTTCCCCGAAGGCGAGCAAGGCCGGCGGCGCTACCTCCGGCTGATCTTCGACGCCTTCCGCCCGGCCGCGCCCTTGCCGCCGCCGTCGCCGCTCCCGGGGTCCTGAGCGTTCAGCCTCAGGTCGGTTCCCGGCCGCCGGGCGTCGCGTGTCCTTATCCTTGGGTCCCTACGGTCAGGAGGCAAGGCGTGAGCGAGGAGATCGCGACGGCGAAGGACGCTGCGGGCGACGGGCTCGTGCTCGCGTTCGGTCGTCTGCTGGGGGCGGCCAACCGGTTGGAGTACTTGCTGGGCAAGGCGATCGAGGAGGAGTGCGGCATCTCGCACCTGACCTACGAGGTGCTGCTGATCCTCGCCCGCGCGGGCGGGACGGGGATGTCGATGGGGGCGATCAGCCGCGAGCAGGTGCTCACCACCGGGGGCGTCACCAGGCTCATCGACCGCATGGAGGCGGCCGGCCTGGTCGAGCGGGTCGCCAATCCGGGGGACCGGCGCGGCCGCCTGGTCCGGCTGACCGCGGCCGGCGACGCGAAGGCCGTCGAGGCCACGCGGGTGCACCGGGAGAACATCAAGCGCTACTTCGTGGCGCCCATTCCGGCCGATCATCGCGATTGGTTCGCGGACGACCTGCGGAAACTCAGTCACGCGGCCCGCGACGCGATCCCGCCGCTGCGGTGATCCGGGCCCCTACGGCAGATCGAAATATCTGATCAGTCAGATACTGTTATGTAAGGTATATGTGTTCCGTGCGTTGCGGAACCCGGATACGACCTTGCGAGGAGCATCATGAGCACGCTGGACTTCACGATTCTCGACCTTGACTTCCCCGCCGGGAGCAAGAACAAGACCGCCGTTCTCGTCACCGGCGAGCACGAGGCGCTCCTGGTCGACGCCGGCTTCACCCGCGCGGACGGGCACCGCATCGTCGCCGCGGTCCTCGACTCCGGCAAGGAACTGACCACCGTCTTCATCAGCCACGGCGACCCCGACTTCTACTTCGGCGCCGAAGCGGTCGCCGACGCCTTCTCGAACGCGCGCTTCGTCGCGACCCCGCAGACGATCGACCACATTCGACACTCATACGAGGGCAAGCTCAAGGCCTGGGCCGCGCTCGGCGCCAACCTGCCCACCCGACTGGTCGACATCGAACCTCTGGAAGGCGACCTCGAACTCGAGGGCGCCCTCCTCGAACTCAAGGGCGGTCCCGCGGCGCTCCCGGACCGGCACTACCTGTGGCAGGCCGAGCGGCACGCCATGCTGGGCGGCGTCCTGCTGTTCCAGGGCGAGCACGTCTGGGTCGCCGACACCCCGACCGAGGCCGACCGCGATGCCTGGATCGCGATGCTGGACGAGATGGCCGCGCTCGAACCCGAACTCGTCGTCCCCGGCCACCGCCTGCCCGGCACTCCCGCTGACGCCTCCGCCATCAGCGCGACCCGCGAGTACCTCATCGCATTCGGCGAGGAGCTCGCGAAGGCCGCTGACGCCGCGGCTCTGACCGAAGCGCTCCTCAAACGCTACCCCGAGCACGGCATGCAGATCGCCGCCCAGATCGGCGCCAAGGTCGCGAAGGGCGAAATGCAGTGGGGCTGATCGGCTTGGGCGACAACGACTTCGCGACCTCCACTGCGCCGCGCGACGTGGTGCGCCGCCAGTACCTCGCCTCGGCTGCCGGGGACTTGGAGGCGCTGCGCGCCACCCTCGCACCGGATGTGGAGTGGACCGAGATGGCGGGTTTCCCGCTCGCGGGGACCTACCGCACGCCGACGGGCGTCACCTCCGCGGTCATGGAGCGGCTCGGCGCCGACTGGGCCGACTGGACGGCCCATGACGACGCCTACGTCGTCGAGGGCGAGAACGTCGTGGTCCTGGCCCGCTACACCGCGACGAACAAGGCCACCGGCAAGCCGATCGACGTGCGGGTGGCCCACCACTTCACCGTCCGCGGGGGTCTCATCGTCCGCTTCGAGCAGTTCGTCGACACCGCACTGGTCCGCGAAGCCATGCGACCCTGACCGGTCCTGAGGCGTACGCGCTTGCCGAGGAGTTCGGGGAGCCGAGGCGAGCGCGGTGCCGCAGGCCACCACGCGCCGCTCCGACGCGACGAGCAGGGCGGCCGTTCCCGCGGTGAAGACCGAGGCGCAGGAGCTGCTGCCCGGCGGCCGATGAGGGTCGCGGCCTTCAGCGGATCGGCGCGGCCGCGCAGTAGCCGCCCGCGTGGTAGACGAGCGGATCGCGGTCCTCATCGGACTCGATGTCGGTGACCAGGCCGATGACGAGATGGTGGTCGCCGACCTCGAACCGGTCCTGGACGACGGCCCGCAACCGCGCGGGCGCCCCGTGGAGGACCGGTTCACCGGTCTCGAGGCGCGACCATGCGGTGGGGGAGCCGAAGCGGTCGGCGCCGCGCGCGGCGAAGCGGGCGGCGAGGTCGTGCTGGTCCGCGGCGAGGAAGTGCGCCGTGAAGCTCTCGGCGGCCGCGAACGTGGCCCACACCGAGGAGACGGTGGCGACGGCGAACGACACCAGCGGCGGTGCGAGCGAGACCGACGCGAGCGAGGTGGCGGTGAACCCGGCGGGGCCGTACCCGGCGTCGGCGCAGATCACCGTCACGCCGGCCGGGTGGGAGCGGAAGAGCGAGCGGTAGTCGTCGGGGGCGACGCCGGCGTGTGCGGCGGTCCGGGCGGCAGCGGTCAACATGGTTCCTCGGCAGGTTGCGGCACGGGCGCGTCGGGGGACGGGCCCGCGTCGGTCGAATGGAGACGAAGGGTTCCGAGCGGCACCGCTGGCGCGGGCGCTATGCCAAGGAACGGGGACAGATGGCGCTCGCGGCGCGCATCTGATCGATTTCGCGCCGCCGCGTGAGGAAGGCGGACGACATGCAGGCGACAGTAACGGCACGGGCCCGCCCGCGCCACCGCCGTCCCGCATCCCGGGCGCGGCGGCGAGGAGGGACGCGGCGCGAACGGTGGCGCGGGCGGGCCCGTGAATCGGACCGGTCGTCATCCGGCCCGTTCGTCCGCTCGCTGCGATGTCGGCCCTCCCGATACAACACCGGTATCGGGAGGGCCTTCCGCGGTCTCGGCGACGGGTGCGAGTGCCTGGGCGATCCGCTGCCGGTACTCCGGCATGGCCCGGGCGAAGCCCGCGGCGGCGACGCCGACCAGGCGGCCCCGGTGGCGGTATTCGGCCATGAAGCGGTGCCCCGGTTCCTGCGCCACGAGGCGCGATTCGCAGTCGGCGCCGGTGAAGCCGACGGCCTGGAGCCGCCTGCCGTACAGATGCGACCAGAAATTCGGCAGCGGCGTGTACGGGCCGATCCCTCCCAGGAGCGCCCGCGCGGCGTGCGCACCCTGCTCGGCAGCGTTGGCGTAGTGCTCGATCCGCAGTGTTCGTCCACTGTGCAGCGGATGCGGCCATCGCGCGACGTCTCCGGCGGCCGCGATGCCGGGAGCGACCAGGCCGTCGGCGCCGACCATGACGCCGTCCCCGTCCCCAAGACCCGTGCCCCGCAGCCACTCGGTTTCAGGTTCGGCGCCCAGGGCCGCCACGACGAGGTCGGCCGTTACGGTCCCGCCGTCCTGCAAGTGGACGCGTTCGACCCGGCCGGTCCCGGACACGCCCGCCATGCGGCCGGTGCGGACCTCGACGCCGTGTTCGCGGTGCATCGCCTCGGCGATCGCGCCGACCTCCGCGCCGAGGGCGCTCCGAAGCACGGGCCTCCCGCTGATGAGCGTGACCTCCAGCCCGAGTCCGCGCAGCGTAGCGGCGGTCTCGGAACCGATGAAGCCGCCGCCGACCACGACGGTGCGCGGCCGCGCTTCGATCTCCCGGCGCAGACCGCGCGCGTCGTCGAGCCCGCGGAGGAAGTGGACGCCCGGCAGGGCCGTGCCCTCGGGCAGCGACTTGGCGCGCAGCCCCGTCGCGATCACGAGCCCGTCGAAGCCGATGGCCGCCTCCCCGACCAGGACCGCGCGGCGCTCCAGGTCGAGACCGGTGGCGGCGCGACCGAGCCGCCACGCCGCGCCGAGCTCGTCGGCGCCCCGCAGCGAGAGGTCGGACTCGCCGAGAAGGTGCTCTTTGGACAGCGGCGGGCGCCGATAGGGCCGGTGCGGCTCGGCGCCGATCACGGTCAGGTCGCCGTCGAAGCCGAGGCGGCGCAGCTCCTGGCCCGCGCTGAACCCGGCCAGTCCCGCCCCGACGATGGCGATGCGTCGCATGGGTCAGCCCTGCTCGATGAATACGGCCTGCACGGGGCAGGCCAGGACGGCCTGCTCGATCTTGGCCCGCAGGGCGTCGTCCGGGTTCGCGTCATAGACGAGTTCGTCGTCATCGTCGAGTGAGAAGGCCTCTGGGGCGGCGAAGACGCACTGCGCGTGGGTCTCGCACTTGGCCATGTCGACGCGGATCTTCATGTCTTGTCCCTTCAGGACGGGTTGAACTTGGAGTACTTCTCGAACGTCCAGCGCATCGGGAGGGCGTGCTCGATCGCGACGGCGCGTTCGAGTTCGAAGTCGACCACCCGCTGCGCACCGGGGAACCCGGCGGCGCGGCGCGGGTCCCAGTCGGTGCGGGCGCGGCCGCTCAGGTGCAGGGCGTGCCCGTGCTCCCAGTCGAGGAACAGCAGCCCGCAGCGCGCGTCGAGTTCGAGGTTGCCGAGCGTCATGTACATCGAGTTGCCGATGTAGTCGGGCCAGGTGAGCGTTCGCTCGCCGGTCACGGCCACGAAGCCCGGATTGCCGCCCCGGTGGGAGGCGTCCGTGCCCTTGCCCTCGGCCAGCGTCGCGACGATGAAGGTGTCGGCAGTGGAGATCCACCGCCGCTGCGAGTCGGTCAGGATCGTCCCGGTCCGCGAAGCCCCTTGGGCCCCCGCGGCGAAGGAGCCCTCGGGGTGGCGCGTCTGCAGGTACTTGGGGCAGTTCGAATAGACCTGGCCGGTGCGGATCAGGAGGCCGTCGCCTACGCGGCGGGCGGTTCCGTTGATGCGCATGCGCCGCCGCGTCGAAGGTTCGATCGCGAGGACGCCGAGGTCGCGTTCGGCGTCGAAGGCGCCGGCGAGCGGATCGGCCCCGGCCGGGGCTCGGTCCACGACCACGGTGCGCTCGTCGGCGGACGACACGAACCCGGCCGGTCCGGCCAGAGCCGTGGCCCAGACCAGGCCTTCGTCGTCGGCGGCGCCGATCGCGATGAGGCGCTGGAGCGCGAGGAAATCGGCTGCGACCGGCGGGATGGTGTCGCCGACAAGGGCCGAGCCCCAGTTTCCGGCGTCGACGCCGGCTCGGCGCTGGACGGCGGTCTCTCCTGGGTGCTGCATGGGACTCCTTTCAGGCTGGGCCCGGGCCGCCCGCGGGCGGCCCGGGTCGGACGGATCGGTCTAGAAGAAACCGCAGGTGGGGGCGTCCGCGACGGGAGCCGGAGCGGTGTCGGCGCCCGAGGGCGCGTAGATCTCGAGGCGGATGCCGTCGGGGTCGGCGAAGAACACGCCGCCGGAGGAGGCGCCCTCGCCGTGGGGGACGATCCCGTCGTGGAAGAGCTGGACCCCAAGCCTTTTCAGCGTGGTCTCGGCCTGCTGCACGGTCGCGATGTCAGGGGCTTCGAAGGAGAGGTGGTGCAGGCCGGGGAGGTCGGTGGCGAACCCGCCCTTGCTCTGCTGCCACAGAGTGAGGAGCAGCGCGCCGTCGGCGCCGAGGAAGGCGTACTTGCGCTCGCCCTCGATCTGCGAGCCCAAGACTTCGAAGTCGAAGACCTCCTTGTAGAAGGCGATGGACCGGTCGAGGTCCGAGACGTTCAGGCCGACGTGGCCGGTTTTGAGGGCGGTGCCCATGACGACTCCCATCAATCTAATGGTTATTCCGTTAGAAATTATCCTGCCACGTCGATCTAACGGATGTATAGCGATTAGGCGTTAGAATTTCTGTGACGAGCGCGATATGCCGGATCCGGAGCGTTCTCAGGAACGACGAAGGGCCGCAACCGAAGTCGCGGCCCTTCTCGGGGTTCTGGTCAGTGTTCGGACTTGTGGCGGGCGTAGTGCCTGGCGGCGCGGGCCCGGTTGCCGCACCCGGCCGAGCACCACTCGCGCCTGGGGTGGTCCTTGACGAAGTACAGGACGCATCCGGGCCCGTAGCAGGCCCGCAGCTCCTCGCGGCCGGGTCCGGTCAGCAGCGCGATCGCCTGCGAGGCGATGAGTGAGCGGCTGCGCGCGGCACTCGATCCGCCGCCCGGTCGGCTCAACCGCAGGTCGCCGTCGCCGAACTCCAGGTGCGGCCAGGCCGGTGCGGCCTCGACCGCGTGATTGGCCTCGGCGACCGCCTCGGCGACCTCTGCGGTCGGCGAAGCGGCCTTCTCGCGCGTGTCATCGGTGACGAAGGCGGCCAGTCGGCGCAGCGCGTCGCGGAGCGAGCGGAAGGCGGTGAGGTCGGCCTCGCCCAGTGCGGTGTCCCCGTGCTCCGGATCGACCGCCGCGAGCCAGGCGCGCAGGTCGTCGACCGTGGCGAGGTCGTCGTGCAGGCTCGAGCGATCGGCCCAGATCGTGTTCATGAGCCGGACGGGCACCGGTTCGTCGGGGTGCAGTAGCGCAGGCATTATCTAACGATAACACCGGGTATTAATCGTTAGAAGATTTCGGCGCGGCGCACCCGCGCCACGATGGCGCGACCACCGGGAGGAGGCCGTCGCCGCGTCCCGGATCGTCCTGAACGCGCAAGACCCCGCCGCGTTCGCGCGAGTCCCAAAGGGCGGCCGCAGGCGCCCGACGCTGCTACGGTCGAGACGTGAGGGCCCTCGCGCTCTCGGCCCGAGCAGACCGCCCGGATCTGCGGTCATCTGCGGGGACACCGTCGCGTCGAGGGTCTCCGAACCGGGTCGTCGGGAGGGGACATGGACAGCGAGCGGAAGCCGGTGGAGCTCGATCCGAAGGTCGCGATGGGGCTGCTCATCCACGCCGAATTCGGACGCGTCGCCTTCGTCGCCGACGGCCTGCCGACGATCAGGCCCCTCAACCACGCGGTCTTCGAGGGCCGCATCCTCGTCCACACGGGTCATGCCTCGGTGTTCGCCGAGGCCGTGCGCGCGCAGCCGGGGCTCGAGGTCGCCTACCAGGTCGACGAGATCAAGCCGCACAGCAGGCTGGGCTGGAGCGTCCTCGTCGCGGGGACCGCCGTCGACGTCACGGGCGAGCGCGGCGCCGAGCAGCTGGGGAAGCGGGTCCAGTCCTGGATCAACCGGCCCCTCGACACGGTCATCGCCATCAAACCGCGAACGGTGACCGGTCTGCGCCTCACCATCGGCGACTGACGCGGCCATCCGCCGCTCGGCCCTCAGCCCAGGTCTTCGCGTACCAGCAGGATCACCTCGTCCATGTCGATGGCGCCGCGATGCCGTGCCTCGATCGCCGCGAGGCCCATGACGCACGACCACAAGGGTTCCGAGTATTCGGCCTCCATCCAGAGCGCCACGGCGTACAGCGCGATGCGCATCGACGCGAGCATTTCGGGGTCGGTCTCCGTCCGGCGCGCCACCAGTTCCATCAGCGGCGCCTGCATTTCGGTGAGCATGTCGTCCACCTGCTGGCGGGGGCGGAAACGACGCGGCTTGGCAGTGCGGCCGTAGTTCCGCCTGACTTCGTCGAGCAGGTTCGGGAGCTCGTGAGGCAATGGTGCTTTGGCCGCGTGCACCATTTCGGCCAATCGGTTGGGCAATTTGAAAGCCGTTGGAAGGCCGTTGGCGGGGAGCCGAGTCGCGAGCAGGAGCGAACCTGCGGTTTGCAGGAATCCTGGAGCGCTGCCGCTGGCGCGGAAGCGATCGCGATGCAGTCGGTACGAGACCTGGACGGCCCACCGCGTCGCCTCCAACAGCGTTTCGATCTCCTCGTGGATCCTCGCCGCCGGAATCGCGGGGATCTGGACCTGGCCGCTCCTGCTCGGTCCCGATCCGTTCGTGTTCGCGAGCCGCTGGATCGCCAGGAGGTAGATGGAATCGGCGTCGGCGTACCAGGCCGTTTCCGCGACCGTTTCCGCGAAGGAGTTGGCATATTGACGGTGGGAGTTGAGGGTCCGGGCCAGGACGGACTGGGTATCGCCGGGCCGGGTCACGCGGTCGACAGCCGTCTTGTAACTTCGCGCGGTCTTCTGCAAGGCGGCACAGGCGTCCCTGATCCGCACCGCCGCGTGCTCCGCCAATTCCGACCGGCCCGTCAGATCGAACCGGCTCAGCATGAACCGCCAGTCCTCGCGGACCCGATCCTGCAGCTGCCTAGCGGGTATCTCGAATCCCAGGTTGGCCCTTTGGCCGACGTATCTGGGCTCCACCGCGTTCCTGCGTCGAGACTGAACCCAGACGGCTTGCCGTCCGAGCCGCCCGGAGGACAGCGGTGCTTGCATCTCACCAAGGCGAGGCAGCCGGTACTGGAAGCCGCCGTGGTCGAATCGTTCGAGCCAGTCCATGAAGGAGGACACCTCGTCGGGCCACAGCCCCATGAGCACATCCTCCGGGCCGAACCGATGCGCGGAGGATCGGAACCCTCTGGCGTGCTCCGCTCTGGCGAACAGCCGATACACCTCCCGGTTCACCGGCGCGGCGCAGATCGTCCTGCCGGTGAGCGGCCTGACGTCGCGCAGGTTCCGGGCGATGGTCTCGTTGCAGACGACGAAGTACTCCTCGCTGTCCACAGGGTGCTCCGCGAGGAGGAACGCTTCGATGCGGTCGAGGAGCCGCGGATCGACTTCCCCGCCGCTCAGTTCGACCTCATGCCGCAGCTCGATCGCGAGCGTCCAGCCTTCGGCCGTTCCGGCGTCGGCACACGCTTCGATCAGCGGGGCCGAGTCGTAGGCGGTCGCCCAGAACAGCGCCGTGTTGCGCCACCAGCGCTTGCCGATGCGGCCGGCCAGCACCTCGACCCGCCCCTGCTCGTAGAGCTCCTTCGCGGCCAGGTACTCCTGGAAGGACAAGTGGGCGAACATGTACGCGTCCGAGTCCAGGAGCGACAGCAGGCCGTTGTCGCAGAGGTCCGCCAGCAACTCCCGCGCGGACACCCCGATCTCGAATTCCTCGACCAGTTCCTTGATCAGCGGCAGCGGATCGAACTGCACGGACTCCTCGAGCATCATCTCGAGCGCGAGCCGCTGCACGACGCGGAGTTTCGGCTTCAGGTCGAGCCGGTCCACCGGTGCGGTGAGTTTCACCCGGTTCCGTCGCTCGAACAGCAGCATCTCGACCATGCGCTCGTACAGTTCGCCCCGGCTGGCGGGCAGCCCATCGTCGCTGTTGCGGTGCACGTACACCATGAGCTGCAGCAACAGCGGCGTGCTCGCGAGGTCGTAGAGCGCCGGATCGGCCCGGAGGCTCGCCAGCAGCTCGGCTTCCTGGTCGGCGGCGGACCGCGCGTCCAGTTCGCCTCCCTTCCTGAAGGCGCGGTAGCAGTTCCGCACGAACTCATTGATCTGATCCCAGGTCAGCGGGCAGACCTCCAGCACCAGGTCGGCCGCGTCGAAGCTCGCCGACTCGAAGCCGAGCTCCCGCGAGGTGACCACCAGGTTGCAGTCCGGGTAGCTGCCGTGCTGCTGCTCGGCCCACAGCATCACGGCGGGCCGGTGCAGCGCGGGGACCTCGTCGAGCCCGTCGAGCATGATCATGCAGCGGCCCTTGGCCAGCCAGCGCTTCACTTCCTCGACCGGAAGTTCGTCGGGGTTGACCCAGCGGGCGCTCACCGCGATCTCCGCGAGGCCGATGCCGGGGTTCTCGATGATCTGTCCCAAGTGGTGGGCGAGCGCCACGAGGATCGGCATCGGCGCGTTCGGGTGCCGCTTCCGCGCCATCCGCATGGCGGCGGAACGGAGCAGAGTGGACTTGCCGGAGCCTGGCAGCCCGTACACCGCGAACTGCGCTCCCCTCCGCCCGAGCAGGAAGTCGTCGAGTGCGGCCCGTCTGCCCGGGCGGCCCGGCACCCAGCCGAAGACCTTCTGGCCGCCGACTTCGGTCTCGTCGTCTCGCAGGGAGACGTCGACGTACACGTCGGCGAGCGTCAGCCCCGGGAGCGCGCGGGAGACGGCGCCGAGCAGGGCCACGCTGTTCAGGTATCCGTGGCGTCGGATGCGGCTTCGATACCGCAGCACGCAGAGGTACGAGCGCACTCGCCGCCACAGGGCCTAGCAGACGCCCGCCGCGATCAGGGCGCCGCAGGCGACGCCGATCCACAACGGACTGCCCTTGGTGGAGACGAGGTAGGTCGTCGAGGCCGCGAAGACGGCGGCCACCGCGCCGACGATCGCGGTCGTCTCCATGGTCGTTCGGCGGCTGGGGGAGGGGGCAGGGAGCATCGGGGCAGCTTTCGGAACGGGCCATCGGCTCGTCCAGTGCCGTTGGCACAGTGCGAACACGAGGCGGGCCTGCATCCTGAATGACTGATCTTATCGCCGCAGCTCGATCTCGTCGGGTGTCGATGAGCCGCTCTGTCGCCCCGGTCGAGCCGCCGGGCTCGGTTTTCCGCTGCCCTCCACCACTTGCGGTCCCGAGCCCGAGTTATGTAAATTGAAGAAATTAAATATCACGATCATCAATATCCGCTGGACATCGCCCAGTTCACGATCGTGATCACTTCTCTCCGAACAGGAGCGGCACACCATGACCTCCTCCTCACCCGCGACCGCCGCGAGGCGGCCGCGGCGACTCGCCTTCGCGATCGCCGTGCTCCTCGCGGCGTCCCTCGTCGCAACCTCCTTGGCCCTCTGGCAGAGCGCCAAGGCCAGCGCGCTCGAAATCGGCACCTGGTACAACCTCGAGTCCCGGCATTCGGGGTTGGTGATGGGCATCCGGGCGGCCTCGACCGCCAGCGGCGCCGAGCTGGTGCAGTGGTCCAGCAACGGCTCTCACGACCAGCAGTTCCGCTTCGTCGACGCGGGCGGCGGCTACTACAAGATCCAAGTGCGCCATTCGAACCTGGTGCTCGACGTCGACGGCGGCAGCACCGCCGACGGCGCCAAGGTCCAGCAGTGGGGCGACGCGGGCACCGCGAACCAGCAGTGGAAGGTGACCGAAACGGGCGGTTACGCCACGATCGTCAACCGCGCTTCGGGCAAGGCGCTCGACGTCTGGGAGTGGTCGACCGCGTCCGGCGGCCGCATCTCCCAGTACGCGCCCACCGGCGGCGCGAACCAGCAGTGGAAGCTCGTTCCCGTCGGCGGCACCGGTCTGCCCCCGGGCGTCGACGTCCTCGACGGCTTCGGCGAGGGCACCACCGGCGGCCAGGGCGGCACCACCGTCACCGTCACCAACCAGGCCGACCTCGAGCGCTACGCAGCCGCCTCCGGCGCGTACACCATCAAGGTCGCGGCCACGATCAATATGAGCCCCAAGGGCAGAGAGATCCCGGTGTCCTCGAACAAGACGATCATCGGCGTCGGCGAGTCCGGGCAGATCGTCGGCGGCGGGTTCTTTCTCGGCGACGCCACGAGCAACGTCATCCTCCGCAACCTCACCATCCGCGACACCAAGATGGCCGACGACGACCCCGGCGACGACCTGTACGACTACGACGGCATCCAGATGGACGGCGCTGACCGCGTCTGGATCGACCACAACCGCATCTACAACATGAACGACGGCCTCATCGACTCCAGGAAGGACACCACGAACCTGACCGTCTCCTGGAACCACCTGGGCCCCAACAACAAGTCCTTCGGCATCGGCTGGACCGAGAAAGTCACCGCCCGGATCACCATCCACCACAACTGGATCCAGGGCACCAGCCAGCGCAATCCCAGCACCGACAACGTGGCCTACGCGCACCTCTACAACAACTACCTGCAGAGCATCACCGGCTACGGCAACTACTCGCGCGGCCAGACCAGGATGGTCCTGGAGAACTCCTACTTCCAGAACGTCAACAACCCGTACTACCCGGACTCGACCGCGCAGTTGCGCGAGAGCGGCAGCATCTGCTCCGGCTGCACCGGGCGCCGCGAGACCCTCGGTTCCGCCTTCAACCCGTCCAGTTTCTACACCTACACGCTCAACCCGGCCGCCGAGGTGCCCGGCCTCGTCGGCACCTACGCCGGTCCCCAATCCTGGCTCGGCGTCTGACCCGACGGTCCCCGGGCGGCCCCGTCCGTCCGCGATCCGGTCGAGCCCCGGACAGCGCAAAGCGGGGCGGGAGCCGCATGGCTCCCGCCCCTCCAGCTCAAGTCCGCTAGGACGCCGCTGCGCCCAGGACTCGCGCCTTCTCCGTCTCGAACTCGGTATCGGTGAGCTTCCCCCGGTCGTGCAGATCGGCGAGCACCCGCAGCTGCTCGGCGACATTGTCCGGCGCGTACTTCGCGACGAACGCGCGACTGCTCTCATCGATGGCCTCACGCTCCGCGACGGTCGCGCCGGCCGGGCGGGCGATCAGGTAGATGAGCGTGCCGAAGAACGGCAGCAGGATCACGACCACGACCCACAGCGCCTTGAGCCAGCCTTTGAGATCGTCCCGGCGGAAGATGTCGAACAGCGCGAACATCCACACCATCATCAGCGGCAGCCAGATCACCAGCAGCCAGAAGAAATCCCAGAACGACATGGCGTCCCCCTCATGCCTGGATCGCGACCGGACCGGCCCCGACTACGACTCACTATTGCAAGATCTCGCATGACATGTCGCGAATTCGGGCGCTCTCCTCGTCGTCCACGAGCCTCCGGCGGAAAGGCGCTCAAGCTCGGGCAGGATCCCTCCGTTGAACTGGTTCCCGGGGAATTCGATCAGCACCGCGCGGCGCAGCCCCGTCAGCGGCGTTGAACGCGAGAACGCCCCGGTCAGGGCCCGATCGGTCCTAGTATTTGGGGGCCCACGCGGCATTCTTCGAAGGAGCGAGACCATGTCCGACGACGCGTTGAACCCGGCCGAGCGCGAAGAACTCGAACGGCTCCGCGCCCAGGCATCCCGCACGGGGAACGGCCGGCACGGGCTGCGCTGGACCGGATCGGTCGTACTGCTGGTGCTCGGGGCGATCGTGCTCATGCTGGCCTCCGTGACCGTGTTCGCACGCAACGAGGTCCTCAACACAGACCGGTTCACCGAGACCATGGAACCCCTCTACCACGACGCCGAGGTCCGCGCGGCCGTCGCCGCCCGCATCTCGAACGCCGTCGGTGAAGCCCTCGACGTCGAAGCACTCGTTGACGAGGCGATCGCCGCCGTCCAGACGAGGGGCGGCCCCGAGGTCCTCGACAGGCTCGCCGTGCCGCTCGCCTCCGGCATCAACGGGTTCATCGACAAGCAGGTCACCGCGGTCGTCTACTCCGACCAGTTCACCGACCTGTGGCGCGAGGCCACCCGGAGCGCCCACACCGCGCTCGTCTCCCTGTTGCGGGGCGAGGACGGCGGACTCCTCGAACTCCAGGGCCAGGACCTGGTGCTCGACCTCGGGCCCGTCGTCGAACGGGTCAAGGACCGCATGGTCGAGGCCGGATTCGCGCTGGCCGAAAGCCTTCCGGCGGTGTCGGTGACCTTCACGATCGCCAGCTCGGAGGCGTTCCCGCAGGCGCGGACCGCCGCGGCCCTGCTCGACGCAGCGGCCTGGATCCTGCCGTTCGCCGGGCTCGCGCTGCTGGCCGGCGGAGTCGTCCTCGCGCCGAGCCGCCGCCGGGGCCTGCTCATCGGCGCTCTCTGCGTCGCCGGCGCGATGCTGCTGCTCTCGGCCGGGCTCACGGTCGGCCGGGGCGTGTATCTCGCGGGGCTCGGCGACGCGGTCCAGTCACCGGCCGCCGCGGCGAACGTCTACGACACGGTCACCCGCTTCCTCAAGGGCGCGGCCGAGACCATCACCGTCCTCGCGCTCATCACCGCCCTCGTCTGCTGGCTGCTCGGGCCCGGGACGGTGGCGCGGGGTTCGCGCAGGCTCGGCGCTTCGGGCCGCGACGCCGCCGCGCGGGGCATGGCCGGTGCGGGACTGACCTTCGGCGGCTTCGGCGGTTTCGTGCTCCGCCACCGCCGGACGATCGAGGTGCTCCTGGTCGTCGGCGGTCTGCTCTGGATCGTCCTGTGGCGACACCCCGGCGTCTCCGGCGTCATCACGGTCGTCGTGGTCGTGGCGGTGCTCGCCGCCGTCGTGGAGCTGATCGGCCGCACCGCCTTCGAGGCCGAGCGCGAGCCGGGCCCGATCCCGGCCTGAGCGGGCCCCGCGGTCACCAGTGGCGCGCGACCTCGTAATGCTCGGCCAGGTGGATGAGGTACCGGCTGTCGTATTGGAGGAGTTCACGGTAGAGGTCGGGATCGGGCCTCTCACCGGGGCGGGTCAGGGCCAGCTGGGCGATGTAGGAGACGAGCGGGTCGCCCGGGTAGCTGACACCGTCGGTGGGGCTCTCCTCCAGCCAGGACAGCAGGGGGTGCAGCGCCGCCTGTACCGCCTTCGTGACTCGCTCGGCGTGGTCCAGCAGCGCATTCGGCCCTATCAGTTCGGGCCAGAACTCGGTCTCGGCCTCGATGGTGAGGGCCACGGCGAGCGTCAGCTCGTACTTGAAATCGGAGTCGATCGTCCATTCCGGCAGCGGGTACCGCGCGTCGAGCGCGGCCCTCAACGACGCCTCGGCAAGCATCGGTCAGGCGCTCTTCCGCTTGGAGGCGGGCGCCTTCTTCGCCGTCTTCTTGCGCGCGGTCGACTTCTTCGCGGTCTTCTTGGCCGCTTTCTTCACGCTCTTCTCCGCGGCCTTCTTGGCCGGCTGCTTGGCCGACTGCTTCGCCGGGCGCCGCCTGCCCGAGCCCGACTTCGTCTGGTCGACGCTCTTGGCCAGCGCCTCCATCAGGTCGATGACCTTCGCCTTGGGCTCCGCCTTGACCTTCGCCTTGAGCGTGCGGCCTTCCGCCTTGGCCTCGATGAGGTCCTGCATGGCCTCTTGGTACTCGTCGCTGTACTCCCCGGGGTCGAAGTCGTCGATGGCCATGGACTCGATGAGGGTCGCGGCCATCTTCAGCTCCGCCTGCCTCGTCTCGCCGCCAAGCCCGGAGGCCTCGGGTTCGCGGATCTCGTCGGCCCAGACCATCGTGTGCAGGACCAGCACCTCGTCGCGGGGGAGGAGGGCGGCGAGGCTCTCGCGGCGGCGCAGCGTGACCCGGACGATCGCGACGCGGTCGGCCTCCACGAGGGCCTCGCGCAGCAGCGCGTACGGCCTGGCCGCGGCCTTGCCCGGTTCGGCGTAGTAGGACCGCTCGTAGTAGATCGGGTCGATCTGCTCGGCGGGTACGAATCCGATGACCTCGATGGTCTTCGACGTGCTGATCGGCAGGTCGGCGAGGTCGTCCTCGTCGAGGATCACGATGTCGCCCTCGTCGGTCTCGGTGCCCTTGGCGATGTCCTCGGGGTCGACGACCTTGCCGTCGAGCTCGCAGACCTTCTGGTAGCGGATCCGGCCCCCGTCGGCCGCGTGGTACTGATGGAGGGAGAGGTCGTGGCTGCCGGTGGCCGCACGGAGCCGGATCGGGATGCTCACCAACCCGAACGCGATCACGCCGTCCCAGATCGCACCTGGCATGACCACAGCATGGCACTGAGGGTGATGATGCGCGTGCGTTAAGTGATAATTCTTCGTTTGTCGGCGCCGCCGGTCGGGTATCTTCCGCTCATGCCACGCAAGCTCGACGAATACCGCAGCAAACGGGACTTCTCGAAAACCGGCGAGCCCTCGGGCGGCCGCAAGGGCGACCGCGGCGACCGGTTCGTCATCCAGCGGCACGAGGCCTCCCGCCTGCACTACGACCTCCGCCTCGAGATCGACGGCGTGCTCGTCTCCTGGGCCGTCCCGAAGGGCCCCTCGCTCAACCCGGAGGACAAGCGCCTCGCCGTCCGCACCGAGGACCACCCCCTCGACTACGCCGAGTACGAGGGGCGCATCCCCGAAGGCGAATACGGCGCGGGCACCATGATCGTCTGGGACGCCGGCACCTACGAGAACCTCACCGAGAAGCGCGGCAAGCCGGTCCCGATCGGCGACGCCCTCGAACACGGCCACCTCGTGGTGCGGCTCGACGGCGAGAAGCTCAACGGCGCGTTCGCGCTGTCCCGCATGGGCGAAGACCACGACTGGTTGCTCGTCAAGGTCGACGACGAAGGCGCCGACCGCCGCCGCAAACCCGCCAAGACCCAGCTCGAATCCGTGCTCAGCGGGCGCACCAACAAGGACTTGGCGTGAGCGGCTTCCGCGAGCCGATGCTCGCGACCCTCACCGAACGCCGCTTCTCCAACGCGGCCTGGATCTTCGAGCGGAAGTTCGACGGCATGCGCGCGCTGGCGGTCCGCGAAGGCGGTGCGGCGCCGCAATTGTGGTCGCGCAACGAGAAGCGCCTCGACAAGCGCTTCCCCGAGCTCGTCGACGCGCTCGCCGAACTCGGCGGGCCCGAGTTCACCGCCGACGGCGAGATCGTCGCGTTCGACGGCAGGCAGACGAGCTTCGCCCGCCTGCAGGCCCGCATCCACCTCACCGGCGCGACCCGGATCGCCGCCACCGGCGTCGAGGTCTACTACTACCTGTTCGACCTGCTCTCCTTCGAAGGCGAGGACCTGACGCGGCGGCCGCTGCGCGAGCGCAAGCGGATCCTCAAGGGCGCGTTCCACTTCCAGGACCCGCTCCGATATTCCGTGCACCGCAACTCCGACGGCGCGGCGTACTACGAGGACGCGTGCGGGCGCGGCTGGGAAGGCCTGATCGCCAAACGCGCGGACTCGCGCTACCGCAGCGGCCGGTCGACCGACTGGCTCAAGTTCAAATGCGTACGCGACCAGGAGTTCGTGGTCGGCGGCTTCACCGACCCGCAAGGTTCGCGCTCCGGTTTCGGCGCGCTGCTCGTCGGATACCACGAAAGCCAGGGCCTGCTGCGCTACGCGGGCAAGGTCGGCACCGGCTACGACGACCGCACCCTGCGGGCCTTGCGGGCGCGGATGGACGACCTGTCCCGGGACGCCAGCCCCTTCGCCGACCAGGTCCGCGAGAAGAGCGCGCACTGGATCGAACCGGAGCTGGTCGTGCAGGTGGGCTTCACCGAATGGACCGGCGACGGGATGCTCCGCCACCCCCGGTACCAGGGCGAGCGCACCGACAAGGCTCCCGAGGACGTCGTGCGGGAAACGGCCTGACATGGCGCCCCTCATCCATGTGGCCGGACACGACATCAAAGTGACCACGCTCGACAAAGTGCTCTTCCCCGACGACGGGATCACCAAGGGGGACATGCTCGTCCACTATCTCGCCGTCGCCGAGGCGATGCTCCCGCACCTGGCCGGGCGCCCGCTGACCCTGCGCCGCTTCCCGCACGGCATCGTCACCGAGGGGTTCTTCCAGAAGGACACCGGCGGGCGCTTCCCCGACTGGATCGACACCGTCGAAGTCGCGCACCGGCACAGCGAGGGCAGCGTCCGGTACGTCATGTGCGACGACGCCGCGTCGCTGCTCTACCTCGCCAACCAGGGCACCATCGAATTCCACATCTGGACCGCGACCGTGGCCAACCTCGGCCACCCCGACCGGCTCGTCATGGACCTCGACCCGCCGCAGGGCGTCACCGTGGCCGAGCTCCGCTCCGTCGCCCGGCGCGCCCGGGACCTCTACGCCGACCTCGGCCTCACCGCGTACCTCCAGGCCACCGGCGGACGCGGCTACCACGTGGTCGCGCCCCTCGACCGCGGCGCGAACTTCCGGTTCGTACGCGACCTCGCCGGAGACCTCGCCGCCCGCCTCGCCGCCGACGACCCCGACCGGCTCACCACCGCGCACCGCAAGAACCGCCGCGGCGACCGGATCTTCCTCGACGTCAACCGCAACGGCCGCGCCCAGACCTTCATCGCCCCGTACTCGCTGCGCGCCCGCCCCGGCGCCACCGTCGCGACCCCGCTCGAGTGGAGCGAGCTCGGCCGCTCGACCCCGAACGGCTTCACCACGGCCGCGGTCCGCCGCCGCCTCGCCCGAAAGGCCGACCCCTGGGCCGGCATGGACGACCACGCCGCCTCCCCCGGAGCCGTGCGCAAGCGGCTGGACGCCCTCGACGATTGACGCAAGGCCCTTGACACAGAAACCGTTATCTATGAAACTGGCCATAGAAACATCGTATCTATCAAGGATTTGCAGCTGAAGAATCAACTTGAATGTCGTAGTTAAGCGGAAATAATCAACGACTTTCGTTACAGGCGTCGGATGTTTGCGGCGCCTCGGCTCTTGTGCTCGATCGACCCTGCCGCTAGCTTGGTTCATCGAGTCCTCCGCACCCGAGTATCCAAACTGGAGCAACCCCGTGAGTGAGACCGCCCCGCCGCAGCCCGAACCCTCCTTCGAGTGGGCCCAACCCGGACGTTACCTGCGGTTCGACCACGGCGAGGACCACCCCGTCCGGATCGCCCGCTGGGCGACCGGTCCCGACGGACCGTCGTTCGCCGCGCCCATGCCCATCGTCGACGTGAACACCGCCGGGGAGCCGCGCGCCCGCCACAATCAGAGCCTCCTGCATTGGGGCGCCGGGCTGCGCCTGCGCTACACCTTTCATGAATTCGACGGCAATGAGCTGCGGATTCACCAGCGTGAACCCGAGAGCGGGCTCGAAGTGACCAGCGTCTTCCGGGCGGCGGGGCCGGGCCTGCAGATCCGGCACACCGTTCGCAACGGCGCAGAAACCGGTATCATGCTGCTTTCGGTCACCTCCGCGCTCGTCGCCGTCCCCGAAGGCCCCCACGACCTGATCTGGGGAGAGAGCGAATGGCTCGCCGAAGGGCGCTGGCGCCAGCGGCCGATCGCCGAGCTGCTGCCGAACGTCAACCCGGAGTTCCACCACGGCCGCCGCAACCGCGGGAACTTCGGCGTGACCAGCCACGGGTCCTTTTCGAGCGGCGAGTTCCTGCCCACCGGCGTGCTCGCCGTCGCAGGCGGGCCATCGATCGCGTGGCAGGTCGAGACCAGCGCCGGATGGCACTGGGAGGCGACGCAGAACGAAGGCACGGTCACCGTCGGCGTGTACGGCGCGACCGACCTGTACCACCAGTTCGCCCAGCACCTGGCCCCCGGCGAGGAGTTCACCTCGGTGCCCGCCGGGTTCTGCGTCGCTGACGGCGGACGGGACGCGGCATTCGCGGCGCTCACCGACTACCGCCGCGCGATCCGCGAGCTGCGCCCGGTCGACGCCCGACTGCCGCTGGTCTACAACGACTTCATGAACACCCTCATGGCCGGGCCCTCGACCGAGAAGGAGCTGCCGCTCATCGAGGCAGCGGCCGAGGCCGGTGCGGAGTACTTCTGCATCGACGCCGGCTGGTACGGCACCGGCAACTGGTGGACCGACTCGGGTGACTGGCACGAGGTCCCCGGGCTGTTCGACGGCGGCCTCATCTCGCTCATCGACGCGATCCGCGCCAAGGGCATGCGCCCGGGGATCTGGCTCGAACCCGAAGCCGTGGGCGGCAACGCGAAAGCGGGCAGGGAGCTGCCCGAGGAGGCGTTCTTCCAGCGGCACGGCCGCCGCGTCAACGAGACCGGGCACTTCCAGCTCGACTTCCGCCACCCGGCCGCCCGCGCGCTGCTGGACGAGGCCGTGGACCGGCTCGTGGACGAGTTCGGGATCGAGTTCTTCAAGCTCGACTACAACGTCAACTCCGGTGTGGGCACGGATGTGGACGCCGACGGCCCCGGGGCCGGGCTCCTCGGGCACACGCGGGCCTTCCGCGACTGGTTGAGCGACGCCCAGACTCGCCACCCGAACGTGCTGTTCGAGAACTGCGGTTCGGGCGCGATGCGCATGGACTACAACCTCCTTTCCGTGGCGCACCTGCAATCCACCAGCGACCAGCAGGACTTCCGGCTGTACGCGGCGATCGCCGCCGCCGCGCCCGCGAGCGTCCTCCCCGAGCAGGCCGGGAACTGGGCCTACCCGGCTGAGGAGATGAGCATCGAGGAGACGGCGTTCGCGATGACTGCGGGCGTCATGGGCCGGCTCTACCTCTCCGGGTTCCTCGGCGGGCTGAGCCCGGAGCGCTTCACGCTGGTGCGCGAGGCCATCGCGCTCCACAAGGACTGGCGCCACCGCATCGCCAAGTCGCACCCGGTGTGGCCGCTCGGCCTTCCCGGATGGGACGACGACGTGATCGCGCTGCAACTGGACACCGGCGACGAGTCGCTGCTGGCGCTGTGGGGGCGCGGCGAAGCCGCCGAGATCGCGCTGCCGGGGCTGCGCGGGCGGACTTTCGAGCAGGTCTATCCGGTCGCCTTGCCACAGTGGACGATCCGCGAGGACGGCGGCGTGCCGATCGTGGAGGTGCCCACCGGCAACGCCGCTCGCATCTTCGCGGTGCGGTAGCGAAGCAACGATGGGGCCTTTCCGGATTGCGGCATCCGGAAGGCCTCGTCGCCAATGCCCGAGTTGTGTGGATCAGTGAAAGATTCGATCAATCATCTATTGATTGATGCCTATACCAGGCATAACGCTCATGAACAGTAACGATATTTCGACTATCCGAACGCTCCGACAGTAAAGATCAGATCTTTTTTCGTTCAGAGCATTGACGAAGTTGAGTGATCGATTTACCGTGAACATTCACGAATCTGGATCGCAAAGGAGCGGGCGTGAGCGTCTTGAGCTGGGAGTGTCGCCTAACGGCACACAGGACGACCGGAGCGGAACGGTGACCGCGGCAGTGGAGGCGCCGACCGCGGCCACCGTCCGCGAGCGGCGCCGAAAGACGCGCCGGCGGAACCTGCGGCGGCATTGGCAGCTGTACGTGCTGCTGGTGCTTCCGGTGGCGTACTTCGTGATCTTCCAGTACATCCCGATGGCGAACAACGTGATCGCCTTCAAGGACTACAACGTGGTCCAGGGCATCTGGGGTTCGCCCTGGGCCGGGTTCGACCACTTCGAGCGGTTCTTCGCCAACCCGGTCGCCTGGGACCTGATCCGCAACACGTTGATGCTGAGCCTCTACGGCTTCCTGGCCGGATTCCCGATCCCGATCATCCTCGCTCTGGCCCTGAACGAGGTGCGGGCGCGCTTCTTCAAGCGCACGGTCCAGATGGTGACCTACGCACCGCACTTCATCTCGACGGTCATCGTCGTCTCAATGCTCATCCTGATCTTCTCCCCGCGCATCGGGTTCATGTCGGATGCGCTGGGCTTCTTCGGGATGGACTCGAACCTGCTCGCGGATCCTGACGCGTTCCGCAGCGTGTACGTGTGGAGCGACATCTGGCAGACCGCGGGGTACTCGGCGATCATCTACATGGCCGCGCTCGCGGGGATCGACGTGAGCCTGTACGAGGCCGCCCGCCTCGACGGGGCGTCCCGGTTGCAGAAGATCTGGCATGTGGACCTGCCGGGGATCGCGCCCACGGTCGTCGTGGTGATGATCCTGAGCGTCGGCTCGGTGATGGCGATCGGGTTCGAGAAGGCGTTCCTGCTGCAGAACCCCCTCAACCTCTCGCAGTCGGAGATCATCGCGACCTACACGTACAAGATCGGCCTGCTCAACGCCGACTTCAGCCTGGCGACGGCGGTCGGGCTGTTCAACTCCGTCATCAACCTCGTCCTCCTCCTTGCGGTCAACACCGTCTCCAAGCGCGTGACCGGCAACGGACTCTGGTGAAGGGAGCCCCTGCAATGACTATCGAGACCGCTACTCGGGCCGAGCCCGAGACCGCCCCCGAAATCAAGGCCCGCAAGCCGAAACGCCGCCGCGCCACCCAGGTGCAGGACACCCGCGTGGACCGGATCTTCATGGTCGGCGTCTACGCCCTCCTGACGACCTTCCTGCTCATCGTGCTCGTGCCGCTGATCAACATCGTGGCCAGCTCCTTCTCCAGCCCCGCGGCGGTGTCGGGCGGCCGGGTGTTCCTGTGGCCGGTCGACTTCACCTTCATCGGCTACAAGGCGGTGCTGACCAGCGACGCCATCATCACCGGCTTCGGCAACTCGCTGTTCTACGCCGGCGTCGGAACGCTCGTCAGCGTCGCTCTCACGGTGATGATCGCCTACCCGCTCTCCCGCAGCGAACTGGTGGGACGCAAGGTCTTCATCGGCGGCGTCCTGTTCACGATGCTGTTCTCCGGCGGGCTGATCCCGACCTACATGGTCGTCCGGGCCCTCGGCCTGCTGGACACCCGCTGGGCGCTGATCCTGCCTGCCGCGATCGGGGCCTGGCAGGTGCTCATCGCCATGACCTTCTTCCGCTCCTCGATCCCCGGCGAGCTCTATGAAGCGGCGCAACTCGACGGCGCCAGTGATCTGCGGTTCCTGTGGTCGATCGTGCTGCCGCTTTCGAAACCGCTGCTGGCGGTCATCGCGCTCATGTACGGCATCGGGCAGTGGAACTCCTACTTCAGCGCCCTGATCTACCTGCGGAGCGAAGAGCTGTACCCCTTGCAGCTGGTACTGCGGAACATCCTGATCGTCAACAACACCGGCGGAACGAACCTCGCCGATCAGATGGCGGCCGAGCAGATGGCCGACCTCATGAAGTTCTCCCTCATCGTCGTGTCCACAGTGCCGGTCATGCTCGTGTACCCGTTCGTGGCAAGGCACTTCACCAAGGGCGTGATGCTCGGCTCCGTCAAGGGCTAGAGCGCCGCTACCCCGAGTTTTTTCGCCGTAGCCGGCTCGACGGCGTTCCCCCTCACTCCCGTCAACTCCTCAAACCGAAAGGCAGTCAACGATGACCAGCAGATTCGCCCGAGCGGCAGCGGCCGGAGCGGCGCTCGCCGTGTCGGCCAGCGCGTTCGCCGCGTGCTCCTCGGAGCCGGAGACCACTCCGGACGACGTGATCACCGTCTTCGCCCCGCAAGGCGAAGACGCGGACCTGGACACGAACGCCTTCACGAAGGTGATAGAAGAGAAGTTCGACGTCGACCTCCAGTTCGAGACGACGACGTGGGACGGGGCCGCGGCCGGGGAGAAGCGGCAGATCTCCCTCGCCAGCGGCGACTACCCGGACGCTTACATGCTCATTCCATGGGTCGACCAGTTCTCCAGCGATGAGCTGGTGAAGCTCGGCGGTCAGGGGGTGATCCTGCCGCTCGACGACCTGATCGGCGAGGACACCCCGAACCTCACCGCCGCGTTCGAGAAGGAGCCGGGATTCAAGGAACTGGCGACGTCCCCGGACGGGAAGATCTGGGGCATTCCCGCGTGGAACGACTGCTACCACTGCTCGTATCCCTCGAAGCTGTGGATGAACTCCACTTGGCTGGAGGCCGTCGACCTGCCCCAGCCCACCACGCCCGAAGAGCTTCGGACGGTGCTCGAGGCGTTCAAGACGCAGGACCCCAACGGGAACGGGAAGGCCGACGAGATCCCGCTCTCCGCGGCGGGCGGCAGCTCGCTCTTGTCGTACCTGATGAACCCGTTCGTCTACACCGCGGAGATGTACTCGAACGCGGAGGGCACCACCCCGGCCACGCTCGGGGCCGTCAACGGCGAGGTCGTCCTGCAGCCCACCCGAGACGAATGGCGCGATGCGATCGCCTACGTCGCTTCCCTGTACGAGGACGGCCTGATCGACGAGGGCGCCTTCACGCAGAACGGCGAGGCGCTCAATGCCAAGGGCAACAGCGCGGAGGGCGTGATCCTCGGATCGGTCGCCGTCATGCACCCCTGGTTCGTGACCAACGACCACGAGGACGGGCGTTACGGGCAGTACGACGCGGTCGCGCCGCTGACCGGACCGAACGGCAGCGACGCGACGTACAGCGGTGGGGGCGCCGGCGCCGCACCCGGCGCGACCTTCGTGATCACGAACCGCTCCAGCGAGGCCAAGCAGAAGAAGCTCATGCAGATTCTCGACTTCATGGTCTCGTATGACGGGCACCTGCAGGGCGAGTTCGGCGTCGAGGGCGTCAACTGGTCCCGCCCCGAGGCGGGCGATGTGGCCCTGGACGAGGCCCTGGAGCCGAACTTCAAGACCCTCACGCCTCCCGAGGGCGAGGGCACGAACAACTCGTGGGGTCCGATCGCGCAGTTCTTCAGCGACGCGGAGTTCCGCAACAGCCAGGTCACCGCGACGGACATCTACACTCCCGAGGGCTATGAGCGCCGTCTGTTCGAAGCCACGAAGCTCTACGAGGGCCACGAGTCCGCCGAGCTGTTCCCCTACTGGGAGGTGGGGGTGACCGGCGAGACCGCCACTGAGCTCTCGACGATCCAGACGAACGTGGAGAACTTCGTCGTCCAGGCGAGCGCGGAGTTCGTCACCGGCGTCCGCGACATCGAGAGCGATGAGGACTGGGCCGAGTTCCAGCAGAACCTGACCGACCTCGGCGCCGAACGGTACGTCGAGATCTACCAAGAGGCCTGGGACGCCTCGAAGTAGCTCCCCCTACTGGTGGGCCGCCTCCGGGTCAAGACGAGGAGGCGGCCCACTGTCACGACACCTATTGAAAGGCCCCGGCAGCATGATCCGCGAGCGGCGATTCATCAACGGCGACTGGAAGTTCGACTTCGGCGAGCATCCCGAGGCGGAACTGGAGGCGTCGGATCCACAGTGGTATGACGTGGGCCTGCCGCACTCCTTCGAGCTCCCGGACTTCCGCGAGCACAAGATCTATGTCGGCCACGGCTGCTACCGGCGCACCATCGAGGTGGACGAGACGTGGCTGGGCAAGTGGATCGCGCTGGAGTTCCTCGGTGTCTTCCAAGTGGCCGAGGTGTTCGTGAACGGCCGCTTCGCGGGCCGCCACGAGGGCGGCTACACACCGTTCACAGTGGACATATCCGATGCCGTCACCGCCGGGGCGAACGACGTGTTCGTGCGGGTGAACAATCTGTGGAACGCGCGCCTGGCGCCGCGCGCCGGCGATTACAGCTTCGGCGGCGGGATCAACCGCGACGTGAGCCTCATCGTCGCCGACCGGGTGCGCATCGACTGGTACGGCATCGGTGTCACCACACCGGAAGTGAGCCGCGAGCGCGCCACGGTGGCCGCTTCCGTGGAGGTCGTCAACGACGAACCCTGGCCGGTCCAGGTCAGCGTGGCGGCTGTGGTCTCCGACCCCGAACGCTCGGTCGCGTCGCTGCCGACCATGCACCGGAGGATCCCCGCCCGGTCTCGCGCAGTGGTGGAACTCGAAGGGGTCGTGGCGAATCCGATCCTGTGGCATCCCGACCATCCGCACCGCTACAAGCTGACGGCTTCGGTATCGGTCGACGGCATCGCCCGCGACTCGCAGACCACACACTTCGGCTTCCGCTGGTTCGAGTTCACCGCCGATCGCGGTTTCTTCCTCAACGGCGAGCACCTCTACCTTCACGGTGCGAACGTCCACCAGAACCGCGGTGGCTGGGGCGACGCCGGCACGCGGGCGTCCATCCGCCGCGACATCGCGATGGTGAAGGAGCTGGGGATGAACATCATCCGAGGCTCCCACTACCCGCACCACCCTTACTTCGCCGAGGAATGCGACCGCCAGGGGATCCTGTTCTGGTCCGAGCTCCACTTCTGGGGCATGGGCGGCCCGAGCGACGACGGCTACTGGTTCGCCAGCGCCTATCCGGTGAACGAGGCCGACGAGGCCGAGTTCGAAGAGAGCCTGCGCCTGGCGTTGCGGGAGATGATCCGCACCCACCGCAACCATCCGAGCATCATCACCTGGAGCATCGGCAACGAGGCGTTCTTCAGCGACGACGCGGTGATCGGCAAGGCCAAGGCGCTCACCGTGGAACTGGTCGCGCTCGCGAAGGAGCTCGACCCGACTCGGCCCGCAGCGGTCGGCGGTGCGCAGCGCAAGGGCTTCGACGTGCTCGGCGACATCGCCGGCTACAACGGCGACGGCGCGGAGCTCTTCATGGACCCCGGGTTCCCGAGTGTCGTCTCGGAGCACCACGGCGTGATCGGCCCCGGTCCCGGCAAGTACGAGGTGCGGTGGGAGCACGGGGTCGAGGTCGACTACCCGTGGCGCTCAGGGAAGATCTTCTGGTGCGCCTTCCACTACAAGACGATCGCGCCGGGGGCCGGCCTGCAAGGCCTCGCCGACTACTTCCGCAGGCCCAAACGGGCTTACTACTGGTACCGCGAGCAGTTGCGCGGGATCGCCCCGCCCGTCTTCCCCGAACCCGGGACGGCGGCCGCGCTGCGGCTGCGCACCGACACTGAGACGATCCCGACCGACGGCACCGGCGACGCGAGGATCGAAGTCGAGCTCGTCGACGAGCGCGGGGTCCGCGTGGCCGACGACCGGCCGATCCGCCTCACCGTAGTCGAGGGCGAGGCGCTGTTCCCTTCAGGGCAGAGCATCACGCTGTCTCCGGAGACCAGCAGCGTCTGGGATGGGGCAGGGGCGATCGAAGTGCGCTCCTATGCGCCTGGGTCGCAGCGTATCCGCGCCACCGCCGATGGCATGGCGCCGGCCGAGATCGTGCTGACCGCGACCGGTCGAGGGCGGCCGCTCGGCTCGGCGCGGCGGCTCCCGCCGCGCGCGCCGTACCTGACCGAACCGCCGCCGGGTGGCGGCTACATCTCGCTGGCGGCCTACCGCCCGGTGAAGACCAGCAGCGCCGCCCCGGGGCACCATGGCGGCAATGCGACCGAATCGGGCGGCTCGTGCTGGCGCGCGATGCGGCGGGAACCGGGCGAGTGGATCGCCGCGAGCCTCGAGTTCCCGTACTTGATCAGCCGGGTCGAGATCGACTTCGCCGAGGCGCCGAGCAGCCCGTGGCTGGTCGAATCGGCCGAGGACGGGCACGAGTTCACGACACTGCACCGGGGCGAGCCCGGTAGCGTTCGCTCGGTCAAGGTCGAATTCGAGCTGCGGACGGCCACGGCGGTCCGCGTGTACTTCCCAGAGCAACCCATCGACATCGAGGAGATCCGTGTCCACTGAATCCGAATACGCGGGCTACCTGTACGCGTATTTCAAGCGCGAGGGCGCCGACGGCGAGCAGGTCTACTTCGCCTTGAGCGAGGGCGACGACCCGCTGCGCTTCAAGGACCTCAACGGCGGCAAGCCGGTCCTGCGCTCCACCTCTGGCGAAGGCGGCGTGCGCGACCACCACATCGTGCGCTCCCCGGAAGGCGATCGGTTCTACCTGGTCGCCACCGACCTGTGCCTGTACAAGAGCATGGACTGGGACCGGCACCAGCGGTGGGGCAGCCGCTCGATCATGGTCTGGGAGTCCGGGGATCTCGTGGACTGGGGCGAGGGCCGGCTGGTGGAGGTCGCGCCGCCGGAGGCCGGCAACACGTGGGCGCCCGAGTCGGTGTGGGACCCCGAGCAGGAGGCCTACCTCGTGCACTGGTCGTCGAAGCTCTACGACGGCCCTGAGCACGAAGGCGAGACCTACAACCGGATCGTGTGCGCGACCACGCGCGACTTCCGGGAGTTCTCCGAGCCGCAGGTGTGGATCGACCGGGGCTGGAACACGATCGACGCCACGGTGATCGAGCACGAGGGCGTCTACTACCGCTACCTCAAGGACGAGCGCAGCCGCACTCACGGTGTGCCACATGGCAAGTCGATCTTCTCCGAGACCGCGACCTCCCTCATGGGCGAGTGGAAGCCGCTGGCCGAGGGCATCGGCCTGGGGCCGGTCAGCCAGGGCGAGGGGCCGCTCGTGTACAAGTCGAACACCGAGGACAAGTGGTACCTCTGGATCGACGAGTTCAGGCCCGATCGCCGGTACGTGCCGTTCGAGACCACCGATCTCGCGGGCGGTGCATGGACGCCCTCCGAGGGCTTCCTGCTGCCGGAGGACCCGTGCCACGGCGTCGTGCTGCCGGTGACCGCCGCGGAGCACGAGCGTCTGACCGCCGCCTGGGCCTGACGGAGACGAACGGGCGGGGCCGAGCGACCATCGCTCGGCCCCGCCTTTGCGACCTCAGGAAGCGTTGCCGCCCTTGCGGGGGCGTTCGAGCACGGCGTTCCCGTACGGCTCGAGTTCCAGGGCCTCGCCGTCGATGTCGACCGTCGCCGGGGTCGGGCTGCAGTTGAGCACGAACACGTGGTCGGTGTCGCCGTCGCTGCGGACCTGGGCCGTGACGCCCGCCGGGAGGTCGGTGTCGAGGGCGCGTTCGACGCCGGTCTCGGCGATCAGCGAGCCGTAGAAGTCGCCGAGGAAGTCCGCGCCGGTGCGCGCCGCGATGAAGTACGCCCGGCCCGCTCCGCGGTGGTTGACGGTGAGCGCCGGCCGGCCCGCGTAGAAGTCGGAGCCGTACGAGCCGAGGACTTCAGCGCCCTCGGCGTGGATCAGCTCGCACAGGTCGAACGCCTCGTACTCCGTGCCGTTCCAGGCGATCGCGTTCCGGTCGTCCGGGTAAAGCGCGTCGACCTCCTCGGCCCAGACACCGAGCGTCTCCCGCAGCGGGCCGGGGAAGCCGCCCAGGAAGGTCTTGTCGTTCTCGTCGACGTACCCGGAGGCGTAGGTGGCGACGAAGGTGCCGCCGCGCTTGACGAACGCGTCGACGGCCTCGGCGACGCCCGGCCTGAGCATGTAGAGCATCGGCGCGACGAGGACCTTGTACCGGTCCAGACCGCCCTCAGCGGCGAGGAGCGAGCCGTCGATCACGTCGACCGGCACGCCCTGCTGCCAGAACGCCTGGTAGTGGTCGATCACCGTGCGCGCGTATCCGGTCCTCTGCTGGAGCATGCCCCTCATGTCGTCCAGGGCCCACCGGTTGGGCCAGTCGTAGACGAGCGCGACATCTGCGGGGGTTGCAGTGCCGACGACCGCGTCCATGCCGGCGAGGCGCTCGCCGACCTCGGCCACGTCCCGGAAGACGCGGGTCTTCTCGGTGCCCTCGTGGTCGACGATCGCGCCGTGGAACTTCTCTGAACCGCCGCGGCCCTTGCGGAACTGGAAGTACTGCACGGTGTCCGCGCCGTGCGCGACCGCCTGCAGCGACTGGAGCAAGTGGACACCGGGGCGGTGGAGCTTGGCGACCGGCCGCCAGTTCGTGGCCGACGGAGAGGACTCCATGAGCATGAACGGCTTGCCCTTGAGGCTGCGCGTCAGGTCGTGGTGGAACGAGGCCTCGACGCCGGTGCGCACGTCGCTCTCGGTGCCGTTCCACTGCGGGTAGGAGTCCCAGGAGACGACGTCGAGCACTTCGGCGAGCCGGTAGTAGTCGATGCCCGGGTAGGTGCCCATGAGGTTGGTCGTGCAGGGGATCTCGGGGGTGATCGCCTTGAGCGGCGTGATCTCGTGCAGGTAGAAGTCGACGAACTGCTCGGTGGTGAACCGCATCCAGTCCACTTGCAGGCCGTGGATGTCCTGCTCGCCCTTGGCGCCCGGGGACTCGACGTGGGACCAGTCGGAGTAGGTCTTGGCCCAGAACGCGCTCCACCACGCCTCGTTCAGGTCGTCGAGCGAGCCGTACTTGTCCCGGAGGTACTCGCGGAACCGCTCCTGGCACAGGTCGCAGTGGCATTCGCCGCCGTACTCGTTCGAGATGTGCCAGACGCCGAGCGCGGGATGCCTCCCGTAGCGCTCGGCGAGCGCCGTGTTGATCGCCAGGGTCTTCTCGCGGTACACCGGCGAGGTGAGGCAGTGGTTGTGGCGGCCGCCGTGGCGGTTCTTCGTGCGGTCGCCGTTCATCCGCAGGACCTCGGGGTAGCGGTGGCTCATCCAGCCGGGGCGGGCGCCGGAGGGGGTGGCGAGGACGGCGGTGATGCCGTTCTCGGCCATGAGGTCCAGGATCTCGTCGAGCCAGCCGAACTCGTACCGGCCCTCTTCGGGTTCGAGTGCGGCCCACGCGAAGATGCCGACCGACAGGGTGTTGACCCCGGCGAGGCGGGCGAGGCGCATGTCCTCCTTCCAGGTCTCGTCCTTGGTCCTGAGCCACTGGTCGGGGTTGTAGTCACCGCCGTGCAGGAGGTGGGGGACGCCCTTGACGATGGGCGCGTGGCGGATGGTCTTCCGGCTCACGAGGCGTACTTCCTTCATTCGGCACCGTTCATTTACCGATCAAGACCCTATGGCAAAGTCACCGATTGTCAACCCGGATCGTGATCGGATCCGGCGGCGCGAACGCCGTGCGCGCCGCTTCGGTAGCCAGTCGGGCTCACGCCGTGGACGCGCGTGAACTGGCGCGAGAAGTACATCGGGTCGTCGTAGCCCGTCTCGCGGGCGACCGCCGCGACCGGCAGGTCCGTGCCGTCGAGGAGCTCCCTGGCGCGGGTCATCCGCAGCTGCACCTGGAACTGCAGCGGCGTGACACCCAGCCGCTCGCGGAACAGTGCGGTGAGCTGGGAAGCGCTGAGCCCCACCATGTCCGCGAGCGCGGTGACCGAGGTGCGGCGCGGCGCGGCGGCCCGCAGATGCGCCGCGGCCCGCTCCAGGGGACTCAAGTCGGATCCGGGTCCGCGCCGCCCGGTGGCGACCACGCGGGTGAGCGCGTGCCAGGCCGCTCCGGCGGCCTCGATGAACGCCGACGCGGTCAGCCCGGAGTCCAGCGCGTCGATGACTTGTGAGACCAGGCTCACCACCGGCGCCGGGTCGCGAAGGTGCGTCACCGGGCCTCCCGCCGCCGCGTGCGCGGTCCGGACCAGGTCGGCCGCGTCCACGCCCGTGAAGTGGAACCACCACAGCGTCCACGGATCCGCTTCGAGGGCGCCGTACGCGTGCGGACGGTCGGCGGGGAGCAGCACCGTGCCCCCTCGGGAGACCGTGAACCGGGTGCCCTCGGTGCGGCACCAGCCCGTGCCGTCGGTGCAGACCAGCAGCACGTGCTCGCGCGCGCCGCGCGGACGGACGCGGCCGTGCCGGGCCGCGTGCGGGAAATGGCCGGCGTCGGTGACCATCAGCTTGCCCGTCACCGGGTGCCGCAGGGCCTTCGCGACCGCAGCACGTGGGACCACGAGCATCCGCTGCCCGGAGAAGCCGTCGCGGATCGCGGAGCCGTCATCGACCGTGGTTTCGTCCATGCCCTCCAGTGAAATGACCATCGACAGGCATGTCAAGCGCTCGTAAGGTCGAGCACATGCCCTCCGAGCCGTCGAGAATCGTCCTGCCCGAGGCCCCTGCCGCGCTCGCGGACCGGCCGGTCAAGGCCTGGCGCGAGCCGGTCGCGATCGACTCCTACGCGCCCGCCTCACCAGACCTGTACCCGGCGTACCTCGAACAGCGCGTCTACCAGGGCTCCTCGGGTGCGGTCTACCCGCTGCCGTTCATCGACGCGGTGGCACGCGAGAAGGCCCCGCGCGAGTGGGACGCGATCCACCTCGAGAACGAGTACGTGCGGCTGATGATCCTGCCCGAACTCGGCGGAAGAATCCACATCGGACTCGACAAGACCCGCGGATACGACTTCTTCTACCGCAACGACGTCATCAAACCCGCCCTCGTCGGCCTCGCCGGACCCTGGATCTCCGGCGGCGTCGAATGCAACTGGCCCCAGCACCACCGCCCCGCCACCCACCTCCCGGTCGAGAGCGCGATCGAGTCCGAAACGGACGGAGCCGTGACGGCCTGGTGCTCCGACCACGACCCCTTCGCCCGCATGCAGGGCATGCACGGGATCAGGCTGCGGCCCGCGAGCGCGCTCATCGAACTGCGCGGCCACCTCGTCAACCGCAGCGACGACGTCCAGACCTTCCTCTGGTGGGCCAACGTCGCCGCCAAGGCGGGGGAGGACTACCAGTCGTTCTTCCCCGCCGACGTACGCGTCGTCGCCGACCACGCCAAGCGCGCCACCACCACCTTCCCTGCAGCCCAGGGGCATTACTACGGCGTCGACTACCCGGGCCGCCGTGGTTCAGGCGGCGATCGCCTCGACTGGTACCGGAACATCCCCGTCCCCACCTCCTACATGTGCCTCGGCAGCGAGGACGACTTCTTCGGCGGCTACGACCACGCCGCCAGCGCCGGATTCGTGCACTGGGCCGACCACCGCATCGCACCCGGCAAGAAGCAGTGGACCTGGGGAAACGCCCCCTTCGGATGGGCCTGGGACGGGCACCTCACCGACGACGGCGGGCCCTATGTGGAACTCATGGCCGGGGTCTTCACCGACAACCAGCCCGACTTCGCGTTCCTCGCCCCCGGCGAGACCAGGAGCTTCTCCCAGTACTGGTACCCGATCCAGGACACCGGACCCGTCCACCAGGCCACATTGGATGCCGCTGTCCGACTCGACCTGGACGGCACCCGAGTCCGGGTCGCCGCCGCAGTGACCACCTCGCGGCCTGGCGCGGTCATCCGACTCCGGGCGGGCGACCGAACCGTCTACGAGACGGAAGCCGACCTCGCTCCGGGAGCGCCGCATGTCGCGGCGTTCGATCTTGACGGCGGGGACGGTGCGGCGGTCGCGAGCCGGAGATCGACACAGGCCGGAACGGCGGTCGACCCGACCGATTGCGAACTCGAGGTCGAGCATGGCGGCAGGACCCTCGTGTCCTGGCGGCCGAGAGCCGAACCGCCCACGACTGGACGGTCCGTCGGAGCCGCTGAGCGGACAAGCGAGAACACCACCGAGGCCGTCGGTCCTCCGAGCGGGACCGCCGCAGCGCCTGTGAACGCACCCAGCGGAACCGAGGTCGCAACTGAACCGCTTGCGCCCGAAGCGATCCACTCCCTCGACGAGCTCTACCTCACCGGCCTCCACCTCGACCAGTACCGGCACGCGACCCGCTCGCCCGTGCCCTACTGGCGCGAGGCCCTGCGCCGCGACCCCGGCGACGCTCGGTGCAACACCGCGCTGGCGGCACGCCTGGCGCGCGCCGGGCGACTCGACGAAGCCGAAGCGCATCTTCGAGCGGCGGTGGCGCGCCTGACCAGGCGTAACCCGAACCCGCGCGACGGCGAGGCCCACTACCGGCTCGGGGTCGTCCTCGCCCGGCAGCGCCGCGAGGCCGAGGCCAAGGCGGCCTTCGGGAAAGCCCTCTGGGACCGCGCCTGGGCCGACCCCGCCACCGTCGCGACCGCCAGGCTCGACCTCGCCGCCGGGCGGGATGCCGAAGCCGAACTTCGCGAGGCCGTCGCGCGCAGCCCGCGCCACACGCAGGCCCGCAACCTTCTCGCCGTCGCGGTGCTCCGGCGCGGCGATCGGGTCCGTGCGACTGCGATCGTGCGAGGCACCTTGAGCGACAACCCACTCGACGCGTGGGCTCGGGATCTTGCCGTACCACTCGGCCTCGATGCGGCGCCGACGACCGATCCGACGATCGCCCTCGATGTCGCCCTCGAATACCGGGCGATCGGCGAGGACGAGGCAGCGATCGCGGGTTTCGCGGCCGCCGCCGCACTCGCACCGGCTCCGGGCCAGGTCAACGTCGCGCCGATTGCGTGGCTCCACCGCGCCGACCTCGCCTTCGAACGCGGCGAGGAGGACGTGGCCGATGCTGCGCTGCAACGTGTTCACGAACTCGACCGCACCTGGTGCTTCCCTTCGCACACCGAAGACGATGCCCTCGCCCGGCTGCGCGAGCGCCGTCCGGCGGACCCGGTCCTCGCCGCCCTCTCCGGGCATCGGCTGTACGCGGCGGGCCGCCAGCGCGAAGCGATCATTGCTTGGGAGGTCGCCGCCGAGACAGGCGATCCGGTGGTGCTGCGCAACCTCGGCGTGGCCGCGCACAACGTCGAAGGCGACGCCGAGCGCGCCGCCAGTTGGTACGAGCGCGCCCGCACGGTGGCCCCCGACGACGCGCGCCTGCTGTACGAGGCCGACCAACTCGATGCGAGGCGCGGTGTTGATCCGTCGAAACGCGTTGCCGCCCTGGAACCTCGCCGCGACCTCGTCGACCAGCGCGACGACCTCACGGTCCAGTTCGCCGAGCTCCTGACCGCGGGCGGTCGGCCCTGCGACGCCATCGAAGTGCTCGTGGGCCGCGCATTCCAGCCGTGGGAAGGCGGAGAAGGGCGGGTCCTGGCTGCCTGGGAGGACGCGCACCTCGTCCTCGCACGCCGGGCGATCGCCGGAAGCCGTACAAGCGAGACGACAGCCCGCGCCGAGACCGCGCGTTCCGTTGAGGTCGAATCGCAAGCCGCAACCGGCCCAGAGGAGGCCGTGGCCCATGCCAAGGCCGCGCTCTGGCCGCCCGCGAACCTCGGCGAGGCCCGCCACCCGCTCGCCAACACCGCCGACCTCCACCTCGTGCTCGGCGACGCCCTCGCAGCGGCGGGCGACGCCGAAGCGGCCCGCGCCGCCTGGAGTGCCGCCGCCTCCCAGCAGGGCGACTTCCAGACGATGCAGGTGCAGGCCCACTCCGAGCACACTGCCGCCGCGGTCAGCGCGCTCCGACGCCTCGGCGAAACCGAAGCGGCCCGAGCACTCCGCGACGACCTTGCCCGGTACATCGACGAGCAGGCCGGTGCCACGGCGACGATCGACTACTTCGCGACCTCGCTGCCCGCCATGCTCCTGTTCACCACGGACCTCCAAGCCGCCCATGACCTTCGGGTCCTGGTGCTGCGGGCGCAGCTGGCGTCGCTGGACGGCGAACCCGGTCGCGCCGCGATCCTTGCCCGCGAGGCCCTAGAGCGGGATCCGCTCAACGCCGCCGCGCGAGCCGTCAAGACCGAGACGGATGCGGTGAGCGTGCGCGTGGGTGAAGGAGCGGCATGAGCGATCAGGGACACCACCGCGACCTTCGCGCCGTCACACCCGCACTGCCCGTTCGCGGACACCTGCCCTACGGCGAACCGGCCGGTACGCCGGACCGCATTACGGTCACCAGCCGCTACATCGAACGCGATGGCCGCCCCTGGATCCCGATCACCGGCGAGATCCACTACTCCCGCCTGCCGCGCGAACGCTGGAACGAAGTCCTCGGTCACGCCCGCGCAGGCGGCCTCAACTCCGTCGCCACCTATATCTTCTGGTCCGCACACGAACCCGAGCCCGGTCGCTTCGACTGGACCGGGAACCTCGACCTGCGCGCTTTCACCGAACTGGCCGCCGCCCGCGGCCTCGACGTCGTCGTCCGCCTCGGCCCTTGGGCGCACGGCGAATCCCGCAACGGCGGCTTCCCCGATTGGCTCCTCGGGCGCGACCTCAAGCCCCGCAGCAACGACCCCGCCTACCTGGCGCTCGTACGCCCGCTCTACGCCCAGATCGCCGCCCAGCTGCGGGGCCTGACCCACGCGGAGGGCGGGCCGGTCATCGGCGGTCAGGTCGACAACGAATTGTATGACCAGCCCGAACACCTCCGCGTCCTCCGTGAGATCGCCGAGGAGGCCGGTCTGCGGGTGCCGATCTGGACCGCCACCGGCTGGGGCGGAGCGCAGGTCCCCGACACGCTGCTGCCCGTGTACGGCGCCTACGCCGAGGGCTTCTGGGAGGACGAGGCCACCGAGTGGCCCGCGTTCGCGCCCCTCCACTTCCGCTATTCCGAGATCCGCGACGACCTGAGCGTCGGTGCCGACCTGCGCGAAGCCCTCGACGGGATCGCGGCCGCCGCAACACATCTCGACACCTTGCGTCCTTTTGCGACCTGCGAGCTCGGTGGCGGCATGCACGTCGCCTACCATCGCAGGCCCCTCGTCTCGGGCGAGGACGTCGCGAACCTCGCCCTCGCGAAGATCGGGTCCGGCTCGGCCTGGCAGGGCTACTACATGTACGCCGGTGGCACCCAGCGCACCGGACCTCATGGGACCGAGCAGGAATCGCAGGCCACCGGCTACCCCAACGACGTGCCCGCGCTCTCCTACGACTTCCACGCGCCGATCGGCGAGCACGGCCAGATCCGCCCGCACCACCACTACCTGCGCCGCCAGCATCTGTGGCTCCGCGAAGAGGGCCACCGGCTCGCCGCGATGGCCACCCAATTCGGCGGCGGCAGCGCGGACCCCGAGGAACCGCGGTGGGCCGTGCGCTCGGACGGGCGCAGCGGCTACCTGTTCCTCACCACTTACCAGCCGCCGAAGCGTCCCATTGCGGGCCAGCCCGGCGTCCAGTTCACGATCCGCTTCGCTGACGCGTCCGTGACCGTGCCCAGTGCGCCGATCGACGTGCCCGCCGGGCATTCGCTCGTCTGGCCGCTGCGGTACGCGCTCACGCCGGCCCTCGAATTGCGCAGCGCCACAGCGCAGGTCATCACCCGTCTGGCCGATGAGGACGGTGAGGTGGTGGTACTCGCGGCGACCGAGGGCATCCCGGTTGAGATCGTCCTCGGCGACGGCTCCATCGTGGGTCTGCCGGGGCCGCCGGGTCCGGACTGCCTCGTCCAGTTGGCGGGCGTGCGGCTGCTGGTGCTCGATGAGGCCAGCGCGAACCGGCTCTACCGGCTGCCGATCGCCGGACGCGACCGGCTCGTCCTCGCCGATGCTCCCGTCCATGCGGAGGCGGGCGACCTCGTCGTCCAACCCGAGACCCCGGGAGTGACCGTCGCTGTCTGGCCCGCACCCGACGGGTTCAGCGCCGAAGGCGCCGACCTTGGCCCGCCCCGTGACGAGGGGCTTTGGCGGACATGGACATTGCGCGCGCATCACGCCGGTTCCGTCCCCGTGCCGGTCGAGTTCCGCCAGGCGGCCGGTCCCGCGCCCGCACCCGCGCGGGGCGGACCGATGCGGCGCTTGAGTGCTCCGACCGACTACTCCGGGGCCGCAGTCGTACACGTCGACGTCCCCGACCTGGAAGGCGCCGACCGTGCCCTGGTCCGTCTGGAATGGACCGGTGATGCGGGTCGAGCCTACGTCGGCGACCGCTTCGTGTCCGATCAATTCTGGCACGGCCGCGTCTGGGACATCGAGATCACGCCGCACCGGGACGCCGTGGCCGAGCACGGCGTGCGGCTCGAACTCCTGCCGTGGCGACGAGAGACGGGCGTGTGGGTCGATCCTTCCGTCCGCGATGTCGAGGACGGGGTGGCCGTCTCGTCGGCGACCCTCGTCAGGGTCGGCAGGGCCCGCCTCCGGGCCCAAGGCGAACGGTGATGCCGGCGTGCCAGTCCGCCACGCCCGCAACCCGTCTCAGGCCTCCGGGCCGAAACCCATGACTTCCAACCGCAAGGAGCCGCAATCGTGATACCCGACCATCTGCCCGAACGCCTGGCGATCACCCTCTGGGACTTCTCCTGGTACGTGCGCACTGGCCCCGGCGAGCCCTTCGCCGACCTCGGCGCCGCGTTCGCCCGCGCCGTCGACCTCGGCTACAACGCCGTTCGCATCTGCGCGATGCCCTTCCTGCTCTTCAAGTCCGGCATCGACACCACGGCGCTGCGGCTCGAACCGCTCGGCGGCGACACGGCCTCGGGCGGCTACGGCTCGCGCGTGCGCTGGTACGACGTGCGCGAACCGACGGTGATCGACGCCCGCGCCCACCTGCTCGAGTTGTTCCGCGCCGCAGACCGCTACGGCGTCAAGGTGATCGCCTCGTCGTGGGAATACCAGCAGAGCCCGGCCTTCGCGGACGGCCCCGCCTGGTACGAGGCCCTGCACGCCGTCGACCCCGAGGACCGGCTCACGGCTCTCGCCGAAGCCCAGGCGGACCTCGTCGACTTCCTCGCCGAACACGGTCTCGCGCATGTGATCGCGTGTGTGGAGCCGCACAACGAGGTCCAGATCGGACATATCACGGCCGGTCTGCCCGGTGTCGAGGACGTGGTCGTGGAGCTTCAAGGCCGCCTGGAAGCCGGTATCGGTGCGTTCCGGGAGCGGCACCCCGAGGTCCTGTGTGCGCCGAACTACGGCGGCGTCCCGATCGGGTCCATGCGCGGCCTGCCGCGCAACGCGACCGCGCTCGGCTTCCACCCGTACGTCTACGGCGTCCTCGACGACCTCGTGGAGGAGTTCGGGCTGCGCCGCGACCCCTCGCTGTTCCCGCAGGAGCGCGCAGACGCCGAACTGCTCCGTCCCGGCGCTCCGCCGCTCGCCGAATGGCGGCTGCCCGAGGCGAAGGCGTGGAAGCTGCGGGCCTCGATCATGCAGCCCGCCGAGATCTACGTCCACGACTGGTGCGATCCGGAGCAGTTCGACCGGTGGCTCTACGACCGCTATGGCGCGCACCGGATCGCGATGGCGAACCGCCTGCGCGACTGGATCGACGTAGCCGCCGACCACGCGAAGCGCCTGGGTGTCCCGGTGTTCTTCGGCGAGGGCTGGGTCGGCTACACGCCCCGTGACGGCCGTTTCGAGGAAGGACCGGTCGGCGCCCAGATCTGCCGCGACGCGATCGCCCATTCCGTGCGGGTCGGGGCCTGGGGCTCGATCGTCTGCTCCAACGCCGCCCCGCAGCATCCCATGTGGACTGATGAGGATCTGCAGCGCGAATGCAACGCCGCGCTGCTCGCGCCGCTGAAATAGCGGATGCCGGGGCCCGGACCGGGCCCCGGCATCCGTCAGGCGTCGAGGAGCGACAGCTCGCGGAGCTTCGCCTCGACCTCGGCGTTGCTCGGCTCGACCTGGTGGGAGCCGTCCGGGTAGACCACGACGGGGATGTTCGTCCGGCCCGAGATGCGCCGCGCCTCATCGGCGGCGGCAGGGTCGGCTTCGAGGTCGACGTAGTCGAACCCGACGGCGAGCCCCTCGAGCTGCCGCTTCGTGCGGCGGCAGTCGCCGCACCATTCGGCTCCGTATACGCGGAGCGCCGGCGCGGTGCCCGCCTCGTTGCCTTCTGTCATGTCGCTACCGTCCCTTCTCACGGTGTGGAACGGTACGCCTCTCCGTCGGCCGATGCCACCGGAGTGTGGCCGGGTAGACGCCGGTCAGGGGCGCAGTCGGAAGGCCTTGTGGGTCGGGCGGAAACCCGCCGCTTCCAGGAGCGGGCCCAGGGGTGTGGCGAGCGCCGTAGCATCGTTGACGCGTTCGATCGACAGCACGTCGGCGGCTCCGGCGCGGACCGCGTCAGCGAGGGCGTCGACGGCGGCCCGCATCCGGCCGTCGCCAGCGATCCCATCCGATTCGCTTGCCGGCCAGGCGATCATCGTCTTGCCGCCACGTTCGAGGTAGAGCACCAGCGCGCCGTCGACGAGGACGACGAGCGAACCGGCCTTGCGGCCCGGCTTGTGGCCCGCGCCCGCGGGCGGTTCGGGCCATGGGAGGGCGGCGCCGTAGGCGTTGGCGGGGTCGGTCGCGGCCAGGACCACCGCGTCGGGTTCGTGCGGGCGCTCGCGATCGGCCGCGACGGCGCGCAGGCGGTCGACGGCGCCGTCGGCGGCGAACTGGGCCGCGCCGAGCCCTTCGACCACGTATCCGCGGCGGGCCTTGCCCGACTCCTCGAAGACCGACAGGACCCGGTAGGCCTTCGCGAAGCCGCCCTCGACGTCCTCGGCGGCCACCGCGCCGCGGGTGACCACGCCGTGGCGGTCCAGGAGCGTCGTCGCGAGGGCGTGCGCCCGCACCGTGGGGTCGGTCGCGGGAGCGGGCAGCAGCGACCAGCGTCCGGCCACTGTGGGCATGACGGCGATGCCGGTCCCGGCGCGGAACTCGCGCCAGCCCGAGCCCGCACCGGGGGAGTAGCGCCCGCGCGGGACCGCGCGTTTGGCCCGGTGGGCGGTCGCTCCCGGTGCGCTGCCGGAGCCGAGGTACGCGCGGAGCGGGGCGAGCGTGTCGTTGGTGACGCGACCGGCCCAGACCAGGTCCCAGAGCGCTTCGGCGAGTTGGCCTTCCGAGGCTTCGGGGTGCTCGGCGCGGGCCTGCTCGGCGAGCTGGCGGAAGAAGAGGCCGAAGCCCCCCGCGAGCGCCTCCAGCAGTGCGCTGTGGAGCGGTCCCGCGTCGAACGACGTAGGTTCCGGGAGGAACAGCGGTGCGGTCTCGGCCGGGTAGAGCGCGACCCAGCCGTCCTTGCCGGGGATCGCGCCCGCCCCGGCCCACAGGATCTCGCCGGAGGCGGTGAGCTCGTCGAGCAAGACGGGGACGTAGTCGGCGACGCGAGCGGGCAGGATCAGCTTCTCCAGCGCGGAGGCGGGAACCGGCACGCCCTGGAGCTGCTCGGCGGCGCGGGCGAGTCCGTCGACGCCGCTGAGGCCGCCGCCGACGTGCTGCCATCCGGGCAGGAACGCGGCGAACGCGGCAGGGGCGACAGGTTCGAGCTCTTTGCGAAGGGCCGCAAGCGAACGGCGGCGCAAGCGGCGCAGCACCGCGGCGTCGCACCATTCGCGGCCCTCACCGCCGGGCCGGAACTCGCCCCCGGCGAGGCGGCCGTCGGCGGCGAGGCGCTGCAGGACGCCGTCGGCGACGGCGGTGCCGAGGCCGAAGCGGGCCGCCGCGTCCCCCGAGGTGAAGGGGCCGTGGGTGCGGGCGTAGCGGGCGAAGAGGTCGCCGAGGGGATCGGCGACCGGTTCGAGGAACGCGTCCGGAACGCCAGCGGGGATCGCGGCGCCGAGGGCGTCCCGGAGGCGGCCCGCGTCCTCGATCGCGGCCCAATGGTCCCGGTCGGCGATGCGCACACGGAAGCCGCGTCCGGCCCCGGCCAATGCCGCGGCCCAGGCGGGCTCCGCGCCGCGCTCGGCGAGCTCGTCGTCGCGGAGGGGGCCGAGGAGGCGCAGCAGGTCGGCGACGCTCTCGGCGTCCCGCGCGCGGCGGTCCTCGGTGAGCCACTGCAGTTCGCGCTCAAGGGATTCGAGCGCCTGCGGGTCGAGCAGCTCGCGCAGTTCGGCCTGGCCGAGGAGTTCGCCGAGGAGCCGCGAGTCGAGGGACAGCGCGGCGGCCCGGCGTTCGGCGAGCGGTGTGTCTCCCTGGTACATGAACTGGGCGACGTATCCGAAGAGGAGGGAGCGAGCGAACGGCGAGGCCTCCGGAGTCGCGATCTCGACAAGCCGCACCCGGCGGGCTTCGATGTCGCCCATGAGCTCGGCGAGGCCGGGCACGTCGTAGACGTCCTGGAGGACCTCGCGGACGGCTTCGAGGATGATCGGGAACGACGGGAACTGCGCGGCGACCTCGAGGAGCTGGGAGGAGCGCAGCCGCTGCTGCCACAGCGGCTGGCGCTTGCCCGGTTGGCGGTGGGGCAGCAGGAGGGCGCGGGCGGCGGCCTCGCGGAAGCGGGAGGCGAACAGGGCCGAGCCGCTGACGGCCTCGGTCACGAGGTCGGTGATCTCGCCCTTGTCGAAGGCGAGGTCGGCGGGGTCGAAGCCGAAGTCCTCGGTGTCCGGCAGGCGCAGCACGATGCCGTCGTCGTGGTGCATCAGCTGCGGGTCGACGCCGTGCCGTTCGCGAAGGCGCGCACCGAGGGCGAGCGCCCAGGGCGCGTGGACGCGGGCGCCGAAGGGGGAGTGCACGACGATGCGCCAGTCGCCGAGCTCGTCGCGGAAGCGCTCGACGACGATGGTGCGGTCGTCCGGGACGTGCCGGGTGGCCTCGCGCTGCTCGTCGAGGTAGGCGAGGGCGTTGCGGGCGGCGAAGTCGTCCAGGCCCGCGGCGTTGAGCCGCTTGTGGGCACGGTCCCGGGGCAGCGAGGCGATCTCACGGGTGAAGGCGCCGAGGGCGCGGCCGAGTTCGAGCGGCCTGCCGAGGTTGTCGCCGATCCAGAACGGGAGCCTGCCGGGCACGCCGGGCGCGGGGGAGACCACGACGCGGTCGCGCGTGACCTCCTCGATGCGCCAGGAGGAGGTGCCGAGCGAGAACACGTCGCCGACCCGCGACTCGTAGACCATCTCCTCGTCGAGTTCGCCGACGCGGCCGCCGCCGCGCTTGGGATCGGTGCCCGCCAGGAAGACGCCGAACAGGCCGCGGTCGGGGATGGTGCCGCCGGAGGTGACGGCGAGGCGCTGCGCGCCGGGGCGGGCCGTCAGGTTCCCGCTCGCGCGGTCCCAGACCAGACGCGGGCGCAGCTCCGCGAACGCGTCCGACGGGTACCTGCCCGCCAGCATGTCCAATGTGGCCTCGAAGGCGGACTCGGGGAGCGAGGCGAACGGGGCGGAGCGGCGCACCACCGCGAGCAGGTCGGCGGTGGTCCAGTCGTCCATCGCGCACATGGCGACGATCTGCTGGGCGAGCACGTCGAGCGGGTTCGCGGGGACGGTGAGCGCTTCGATCGCGCCCTCCCGCATGCGCTCGGCGACCACCGCGGACTGCACGAGGTCGCCGCGGGTCTTGGGGAAGAACACACCGCGCGAGACCGCCCCGACCTGGTGCCCGGCGCGCCCGACGCGCTGCAGCCCCGACGCGACCGACGGCGGGGCCTCGACCTGCACGACGAGGTCGACCGCGCCCATGTCGATGCCGAGCTCCAGACTGGAGGTGGCGACGACGGCACGAAGACGGCCTGATTTGAGGTCCTCCTCGACCTGCTTGCGCTGCTCCTTCGAGATCGAGCCGTGGTGGGTGCGGGCCAGGACCTGCGGCGCGGCGGGGGTCACCGAGGCGTTGCCCATCATCTCGGCCGGGCCGTGGTCCTCGGGCAGGCTCCGGCCGGTCAAGCGCTCATGCTCGATCTCGTTGAGCCTGCTCGAAAGCCGCTCGGCCACGCGGCGCGCGTTGGTGAAGACGATCGTCGACCGGTGCCGCTCGACGAGGTCGGTGATGCGCTCCTCGACGTGCGGCCAGATCGACCCGGCCGCGCGCGCCTCGGCCGCCGCGGAAGCGCCCGGCGCCGGGGCAGCCGCGAGGTCGCCCATGTCCTCGACCGGCACTACCACCGACAGGTCGAACACCTTCGCCGACGGCGGCTGCACGATCGCCACGTTCCGTTGCGGCGACAGGAAACGGGCCACCTCCTCGACCGGCCGGACGGTGGCGGAGAGGCCGATCCGGCGCGCGGGCCGCTTGAGGAGCTGGTCGAGCCGCTCCAGGGAGAGCGCGAGGTGCGCGCCGCGCTTGGTGCCCGCGACGGCGTGGACCTCGTCGAGGATCACGGTCTCCACGCCCGCCAGCGCCTCCCTCGCCTTCGAGGTCAGCATCAGGAACAGCGACTCGGGCGTGGTGATGAGGATGTCCGGCGGCCGGACCGCGATCGAGCGTCGCTCGGCGGGCGGGGTGTCGCCCGAGCGCACCGCGACGCGGATCTCGGGCTCGGGCAGGCCGAGGCGGGCCGCTTCGGCGCGGATGCCCTCGAGCGGGACGGCGAGGTTGCGTTCGACGTCGACGCCGAGGGCCTTGAGCGGCGATATGTACAGGACCCGGCAGCGCAGTTTCGGGTCGTCGGGCGGCGGCGCGGAGGCGAGGGCGTCGAGCGAGGAGAGGAACGCGGCCAGGGTCTTGCCGGAGCCCGTGGGCGCCACGACCAGGACGTCCTTCTCCTCGGCCAGTGCCCGCCAGGCGCTCTCCTGCGCGGGCGTCGGCGCTTGGAACGCGTCGGCGAACCATGCCGCGGTCGCGGGGAAGAACCGGTCGAGCGCGGATTTGCGAGGAGAACGGGCCATGCCGTCAATGGTGCCCCGGAGCGCCGACATGACCGCCGCGGTTCCCGGATCCGAGCACGCGCGCTCATACCTCGACACCCGTCTATGTTTTCGACAACATTTCTGCTAGGTTGAGCCACGAACACGGGAGCGGGCGCCGGGCCAGGCGTTCGCGCCCACCGCAAGCGTCCCCTTGAGGAGTGGCGATGAAGCCGAAGAGATCCATGTGGTGGAGGGCGCTGGCCGCGCTCTTCGCGGCGGCGGCGCTGGTGCTCGCACCGTCGGCGCCCGCGCAGGCGTACAACCCGATGGGCGGGGTCCTGTACGACCTCGGCGACCGGGAATGCCTGAAGGGCCTGGGGAACTGCGCGGTCTACCCGAAGTCCGCGCAGCTGCCGGGCGGCCGCCTGGTGGCGGCCTTCGAGAACGCGGTCGTCGCCCCCTCCGGCAGCGCCGACGGCGAGACCCTTCCCGTCTACAAGAGCGACGACCACGGCACGAGCTGGCAGCACCTCACCGAGGTGCCCGCACCCGCGTACCTCTCGAGCGACCCCGCGTACGACCGGTACATCAGCCACTGGGGCAGCCCGTACCTCTACGCCCTCCCGCAGCAGGTCGGGAACCTCTCGGCCGGGACCCTGCTGCTCGCCAGCATCGTCACGGGCGACGACCACTACTTCCTCGAGCGCAAGGCCGCCGATCCGAACTGGGTGCCCACCAACGACGGCGACCGCAGCGACATGGCGCTCGCGCTCTACTCCAGCACCGACCAGGGCGCGACCTGGAAGGTCGTCAACATCATCGCCACCGGCGGCTGGCAGGGCGGCAGCGCCGGCGCCACGGGCGTCAACGTCGCCGCGGCCAACACCTACCGCCAGGTCGACCCCGTCTGGGAACCCTTCCTGATGGTCCACAACGGACAACTGGTCGCCTACTACTCGGACGAGAACGACTACATCGGCGTCACCGCCGCCGGAGTGCCGATCCTCGACCCCGCCAACGCCACCGCGCCCGACTCCCACGGGCAGGTCCTGGTGCACAAGACCTGGAACGGCACGAGCGCCGCCTGGTCCAGCCCCATCGTCGACGTGGCGGGCCTCAACGTGAACATGGGCGGCGGCAAGACCGAGATCGGCGGCGGCCGCCCGGGCATGACCACCGTCGCGCCCACCTCGGACGGCAAGTGGCTCCTCACCTTCGAGTACTGGGGCGGCGGCGCCAACGTCCGCTACAAGGTCGCTAACAGCCCGCTCGACTTCAGATCGGTCGGCGGCCAAGCCGGTTCGGAAATCGGCGGCCTCCCGGTCGCGAGCGGCTCGCGCACGCTCTCGACCGGCGGCAGCCCGGTCCTCATCGGACTCCCTGACGGCCGGATCGTCTACAACGCCTCCGGCAGCGGCAGCGTCTGGGTGAACGAGACCGGTTCGAGCACCGGCACCTGGACCGAGCACCAGACCAACATCGGCGCCGGGTACAGCCGCTCCCTCCAGTACGTGGAGGGCACCGGCCGCGTGTCGATCCTGCAAGGCACGTGGGGCGGCCCGACCAGCGCCGCGATCATCCGCTTCGGCGAGGTCGACCTCGGCGACTCGGACGGCGCGTACCACCAGCTGGTGAACCGCCAGACCGGCCAGGTCCTCGGCACGGGCGGCAACAGCACCGACGCGAACCTCGGCAACGGCGACGTCCCCGACGTCGTCCTCGAAGCACCTGGTGCCACGGCGGTTCCCGACACCCAGTACTGGCACCTCGCCACCAAAGGCGGCCAGTCCGTGACGCTGCTGAACAAGTCGGGCGGCCGCGCCGCGGGGATCTGGACCGCGAACGCCGCGGCGGGCCAGCGGATCGGCAGCTGGGTGGACGACACCGGAACGGGCACATGGAACCTCGTCGCCACCAGCGACGGCTACTACCGGTTCCAGTCGACCGCGAACACGAGCCTGTACCTGACCGGCGGCGGCGAAGGCGTCCCGGCGACCCTGCAGCCGCTCAACAGCAACGGCTCGCAGGAATGGCGACTGTCCGACGGGGCCGCCGGCGCGGTGACCTTGGCGGCGCGGCATTCCGGGAAGTGCGCCGATGTGGTCGCCGCTTCAGCCGTGAACGGCGCCGAAGTCGCCCAGTACGCCTGCAACGGCGGCGCCAACCAGACCTGGCGGTTCCAGAGCCTCGGCAACGGCTACTACCAGATCACCGCGGGCCACTCGGGCAAGTGCCTCGACGTGAACAGCGCCTCGACCGCCGACGCCGCGCGCGTCGTGCAGTGGACCTGCAACGGCGGCCGGAACCAGCAGTGGGAGGTCGTCGACGCGGGCGGCGCCTACGTGCGGCTCGTCGCGCGCCACTCGGGCAAGTGCCTCGACGTGCCGAGCAGCTCGACCGCCGACGGCACCCGGCTGCAGCAGTACACCTGCAACGGCGGCCAGAACCAGCAGTTCGCCTGGGCCGCGGCCTGATTCATCGCCCAGGCGCCCACGCCGTGGAGGACCTGACGACCAGTTCGGTCTGCAGGGACGGCACCCGCGGCGGGGGCGCCTGATCGATCCGGCTGAGCAGCTCCTGCACCGCTGAACGGCCCTGCGCGGCGAAGTCGACGCGCAGGGTCGTCAGCGGCGGAGCGAAGTACGCGGCCTCGGGGATGTCGTCCACACCCGTGACACTCACGTCCTCGGGGACGCGCAGGCCCAGCTCGCGCAAGGCGAGCATGGCCCCCAGCGCCGTCTGGTCGTTCGCGGCCACGATCGCCGTCGCGCCCAGGTCGCGGCCGCGGGCCATGACCACGTCGTAGCCGGACTTGGCCGACCAGTCCCCGTGGATCGTCCCGGCCGAGACCAGGCCCTGGTCGCCCAGCGCGCGCTCGTACGCGCGGGCGCGGTTGCGGGAGGCGGAGTAGTCGGGCGGCCCGGCGATGTGGAGGAACGCCTCGTGGCCGAGCCCGGCCAGGTAGGCGATGAGCGACGGGAAGCCGATGTCGCTCAACTCGGTGCGGTGCCCGGTGACCTCGTCGTCCTCTTCGGCGGCTATGTGCGCCGGGACCCGGAAGTCGGTCCGCTCGAACACCTCGGTCATCGCGTCGGTGGAGGCGAGCGCGAGGATGCCCGCCACGTCCTGGCTCGCGGCCAGTCGGACGGCCTCGTCGACCGCGTCGGCGTCGGTCATGTCGAACGTGATGATGTCGAGCAGGTAGCCCGCCTGCCGCGCGGCGGCGCTGGCGCCCTGCACGATCCGGCTGGGGCCGACCTGCTCGAGCTCGTGGGTGAGGGCGGCGAGGCGGTGCGGGCGGCCGCTCTTGAGCGAGCGGGCCGTGAGGTTCGGCCGGTACTGCAGCTCGGCCAGCGCCTTGGCCACCTTCTCCTGGGTCTGCGGCCGGATGCCCTTGTAGCCCTTGAGGTAGCGGCTCACGGTCTGGTGGGAGACGCCGGCGGCGCGGGCGACGTCGTAGATCGTGGCGGGTTTCGAGGCCGCCGCTGCCGACGCCTCGCCGGGCGTCCCCGGGGAGGCCGTCGTCTCGCCGACCGCGTCCACTGCCATGCGTCTCCTCCGAAGTCCGGTGCCCTGTGCACCTGATTGTCTCTTGCCGCGCGCTTTGATGCTCAGTCTGGCTCGCGCTGTCGAGTTTATCGAAAACATCTTGGTAAACTCATCTTGTTTTCGAAAACATTCTGCGTTAGCGTACACACCTGTCCCACCCGCAACAGCAACGGAGCGAACTCGCGATGCCCCCTCACGCCTTCCGACCACCCCGCCGCGACTGGCGCGGATGGCAGTTCACCGGACCCTTCGCGGCGGTCTTCGTGTTCGTGTTCATCGCCCCGCTCGCCTACGCGCTGTGGCTGAGCCTCTTCCAGAACCGGCTGGTCGGCGGCAACGCGTTCGTGGGCCTCGAGAACTACCAGACCGCGCTCACCGACCCCCAGCTCTGGGACGGCTTCCTCCGCGTCCTGGTCTTCCTGCTCGTCCAAGTCCCCGTGATGCTCGTCCTCGCGCTCATCGCGGCCCTCGCGATCGACAGCGCCCGGCTCTACGCCACCGGGCTCTTCCGCCTGGTGATCTTCCTGCCCTACGCCGTCCCCGCCGTCGTCGCAGTCCTGATGTGGGGCTTCATCTACGGCGACCACTTCGGACTCGCCGCCGACGTCAACGAGCTCCTCGGCACCGACCTGCGGCCCTTCGCGCCCTCATGGGTCCTCGCCTCCCTCGGCAACATCGTCACCTGGGAGTACGTCGGCTACAACATGCTCATCTTCTACTCGGCGCTGAAGACCATCCCGTACGAGCTGTACGAGGCCGCCGAGATCGACGGCGCCCGCGGCCTCCAGGTCGTCAAGGCGATCAAACTGCCCGCCGTGCGCGGCGCGGTCGTCATCGCCACCATCTTCTCGATCATCGGCAGCTTCCAGCTCTTCAACGAGCCGAACGTCCTCAAGCCCTTGGCCAACAACGTCATCAACAGCTACTTCACGCCCAACATGTACGCCTACAACCTCAGCTTCGCGGGCCAGCAGTACAACTACTCCGCCACGATCGCCATCGTCATGGGCGTCATCACCGCCGTGATCGCCTACGTGGTCCAGTTGCGCGGCACCCGCAGGGAGGACCGCTGATGTCCACCGCCCACCGCACGATCCACCCCCGCGCGCGCCGCCCGCGCCACTCGATCACCCGCCCGCGCAAGTCGCTCGCCCTCACGGTCCTGATGGGACTCTTCCTGGCCTACGCGCTCGTGCCGCTCGCCTGGCTCTTCATCAACGCCTCGAAGACCCAAGCGGACCTCTTCAGCGGCTTCGGCCTCGCCTTCGGCGACTCGTTCGCCCTGTGGGACAACATCGCCCGCACCTTCACCTACGACGACGGCATCTTCCTGCGCTGGCTCGGCAACACCCTCCTGTACGTGGTCGCCGGGGCCGGAGGCGCGACCCTCCTCGCGACCCTCGCCGGATACGGCCTCGCCAAGTACGCCTTCCCCGGCCGCAAGGCGTACTTCGCCGTCATCCTCGGCGCCATCGCGGTGCCCGGGACCGCCCTCGCCGTGCCCACGTTCCTCCTCTTCAGCGAACTGGAACTCACCAACACCCCGTGGGCGATCATCGTCCCGTCGCTCATCAGCCCCTTCGGGCTCTACCTGATCTGGGTCTACACCCTCGAATCGGTGCCGAAGGAACTCCTGGAGGCCGCGCGCATCGACGGCGCCGGCGAGATGCGCATCTTCTGCACCATCTCCGCGAAGCTCCTCGCCCCCGGGATCGTCACCGTGGCCCTCTTCGCGGTCGTCGCCACCTGGAACAACTACTTCCTGCCGCTCATCATGCTCAGCGACCCGAACTGGTACCCGCTCACCGTCGGCCTCAACCAGTGGAGCGAGCAGGCCTCCGGCGTCGCCGCCGAACCGATCTTCAACCTCGTCCTGACCGGATCGCTCATCACGATCGTCCCGATCGTCGCGGTCTTCATCCTCCTGCAGCGCTTCTGGCAGTCCGGCCTCAGCGCCGGAAGCGTCAAGGGCTGACCGGACCCCTCCGGCCCGCTCGAACCACCAGGGAGTGTCCGCGCCCCCGCACAACGAAGTGAAGGAACCCGAACCATGTCCACCATGAAGCGCCGCACCGTCATCGGCACCGTCCCCGCAGTCCTCGCCGCAGGCACCCTCGCCGCCTGCGGCGACGACACCGAGGCGGCCGCCACCGGCAAGCCCGAAGACCTCGACGCCGCCCTCGAAAAAGGCGGCAAGCTCACCTACTGGACCTGGACGCCCTCCGGGGAAGCCCAGGCCGCCGCCTTCACCGCCCAGTACCCGAACGTCGAGGTCGAAGTCGTCAACGCCGGCACCGCCACCGACGAGTACACCGCCCTTCAGAACGCCGTCGCCGCCGGATCGGGCGCGCCCGACGTCGCCCAGATCGAGTACTACGCGCTCCAGCAGTTCGTGCTCTCCGAATCCCTCGTGGACCTCACCCAGTACGGCTTCACCGACCTCGAATCCCAGTACACCGCCTCGACCTGGGCCGCCGTCAACCTCGGCGGCGTCTTCGGCCTCCCGCAGGACTCCGGGCCCATGGTCATGCTCTACAACCAGGCCGTCTTCGACGAGTTCGGCCTCACCGTCCCGGCCACCTGGGACGAGTACGTCGCCGCCGCGGAAGCACTCCACACCGCCGACCCGAACCGGTTCCTCACCAACGACGCCGGCGACCCCGGCTTCGCCCAGCCGCTCATCTGGCAGGCCGGCGGCCGCCCCTACAACGTGGACGGCACGAGCGTCACCATCGACCTCCAGGACGAAGGCACCCGCCGCTGGGCCGACACGTGGAACCGGATGCTCCAGCCCGGCCTCCTCGCCCCGATCCCCACCTGGAGCGACGACTGGTGGAAGGCCCTCTCGGGCGGCACCGTCGCCAGCCTCATCATCGGCTCCTGGATGCCCGGCATCCTCGAAGGCTCCGTGCCCGAAGGCGCCGGGAACTGGCGCGTCGCACCCGTGCCCAGCTACGACGGCAGCCCCGTCACCGCCGAGAACGGCGGCAGCGCCCAATCGGTCCTCAAGCAGTCCGCGAACCCGGCCCTCGCCGCCGCCTTCCTGCGCTGGCTCAACAGCTCCCCCGAGAGCATCGCCGTGTTCCTCGAGAACGGCGGCTTCCCCTCCACCGCAGCGGAACTCGCCTCAGCGGAGTTCATCGGCAAGGCACCGGACTACTTCGGCGGCCAGAAGATCAACGAGGTCTGCGTCGCCGCCTCCTCGAACGTCGCCACCGGCTTCCAGTACCTGCCGTTCCAGGTGTACGCCAACAGCGTCTTCCCCGACACCGTCGGCACCGCCTACACCGAGCAGGGCGACCTCAACGCCGGGCTCCAGGCCTGGCAGGAATCGCTCGAGAGCTACGGCGAAGCCCAAGGCTTCCAGGTGAACTGACCTTCACTCGGGCACCTGGACGGCGGCTGCGCGGCCGCGGCGATTCGTCTCGGCCGCGACCGCGCAGCCCTCCAGCCGCACCAAGGCGCCTTCAGGCGAGCGACGGCTCCCGCTCCGGCTCGCGCACACCCCGCCACATGGCGAGGAACGCCACGAGACCCACGGCGGCGCACATGATCCAGACGAACGCGTGCTCAACCTGGAACAGGTAGGTGCCCACTGTCGGACCGAGCGCGTAACCGCCGATCTGGGCCGTCGTGATCGCCCCGATGTACCGGCTCCGGTGCCGGTCGCTCGGCGCAGCCAGCGCCGGATACGCCACCACCGAAGGCGCGGAGATGATCTCGCCGAACGTCCACACCAGCACCCCCGCGAAGAACACCCAGATCCCCGCGGGCAGACCGAACAGCGCCAGGCCCGCCCCGATGAAGAGGCTGCCGAACGCGATCGTGGTCCGCATCGGCAGCCGCTGCGTGTACCGCGTCACCGGCAGCTCGAACGCGATCACGATGGCGCCGTTGAGGGTCACGATCGTCCCGTACAGCCACGCCGGATGGCCCTCGCTCAGGATCTGCAGCGGCAGCACCGCCTGGTACTGCGACTCGATGAACCCGGTCAGGAACATCGCGACGATCACCAGCGTGTACTTCGCATCCTTGAAGACGTCCCTGTAGCCCACCGCCGCGGTCGACTCGGACGGCTCCCCGTCGCGCACGTCCGGCAGCAGGAACAGCGCGATCAGACCGAACGCGAGGTGCGTCAACGCGTTCACCACGAACATCAGCGCGAACGAATGCGTCAGCAGCCACACCCCGAGCATCGGCCCGAGCGCCGCCCCGACGTTCAGGCCCAGGCGCGCCGCCGCCGAGACCATCACCAAGCGCTTCGGCGGCGTCAGCGCGGCCATCATCGCCGCGGCGGCGGGCCGGTACATCTGCCCGAACAGGCCCGCCGCGAACGCCAGCGCCACGAGCACCCGGTAGTCCGCCGCGAAGGCCACACCGAGGACCGCGCTTCCGGAGAGGAGCATCGAGCCGACGATCACCTGCCTCGCGCCCCACCAGGCCGTCACGGTGCCCGACGCGAAGCTGCCGACGATCGAGCCGATGCCGAACACGGTGAGCGCGAGGCCCGCGCTGGCGGGGGAGCGGCCGAGGTCGGTGAGGTAGAGGGTGAGGAAGACCGCGATGAAGGTGCCGGTGCGGCTGAGCGCGATTCCGACGAGCAGGGTGATGACGGAGGGCGGCAGGTGCCGCAGGGTGGACCAGACGCCGTCGGCTTCAGGATCCGGCTGCTCGGTGCGGCTCATGCGGCTCCCCGCAGCGGCGTGCACTCGAAGACGGTCTCGGCCTCGGCGCGGTCGAGGATCGTTTCGCACTCCCTTGCGGTGTCGCCCATGGCGATCAGGCAGCCGTAGCGGGCGATGTACCCGTCGGGGGGCATCAGGAGCTCGTCACCCGGGGCGGCGACGGTGACGGTCTCCAGTTCGCCCGGCCGCTCGGCCGGGAGGGCGATCTTGTCGACGACGGCGCTGCACGGGGGGACGAGGAACCGGATGGCGGTGTGGCGGTCCCGCCGGCGGGTCAGGTCCGGTTTTTCACCGAGGGCGAGCCGGGTGCCCACGGTGCCGGAGTCGATCCCGTTGGCCAACTGGCCGAGGTAGGGGATGAGGTCGCCGCCCAGGCGGCCGTTGATCTCCACGAGCACGGGGCCGCGGGGGGTCAGTTTGACCTCGGTGTGGGTGCTGCCGTGGCGCCAGCCGACCGCTTTGTGCGCGGCGGCGAGCATGGCGGTGAGCTCGCGGTCCCCGAGCAGCGGGTCGTCAGGATCGACGTGGTGCCCCATCTCCTCGAAGTACGGTTCGGGGCCGATGCGCTTGCGCGCCAGTGCGTACGGAAGGTATTCGCCGTCGATCACGGCGGCGTCGACGCTGATCTCGGGTCCGGTGAGGTACTGCTCCAGGAGTAGGGTGCCGTCGTTGGTCATTCCGGCCTGACGGGTGCCGCGAGCGGCCGCCATGGCCGCGGCCAGGTCCCCAAGCCGGTCCACTTTGATCACGCCCTGGCTCGCGCCGAGCGCGATGGGCTTGACCACCAGCGGGAATCCGATCGCGGCGGCCGCCGCGGTCCCGTCGTCGCCGGGGGCGAGGACGTGGAAGGCGGGCTGCGGGACACCGGCGATGGTGAGCAGCCGCCGGGTCGCGGACTTGTCCCGGACCGCGCGCACCGCTTCGGGGTCCGGGCCGGGCAGGCCGAGTTCGGCGGCCGCCGCCGAGGCGGCCTGGATAGCGGCCTCGTGCCAGCAGAACACGCCGAGGACGCGGTGCTCGGCGGCGACGCGGCGCACCGCCTCCAGGGCCGCGTCCGGGTCGAACACGTCGCAGACGCTGTGCCCGGCTAGGTATTTCGCCTGCCAGGTCGGTTCGGCCGGGTCGAGGGCCCACAGCGGCGGGCCGTCCTCGGCGGCCGAGGCCAGCAGGTACTCGCGGAATTGCTCGTGCCCGGTCCCCATGATCAGCAGCAGGTCCATCGGCGTCAGCTCCATTCTGGTCAGGGCAGGATCAGTCCTTGCTCGGTGAAGGCGTCCCGAGCGCCGGGCTGTTCGAGGACGCCCACCTCCTCGAACAGCCGCAGGGTCTTCGCCGCCGAGTGCCGGATGCCGCCCAGCACCTTCTCGCTCGAGAACGAGTCGGCGATGACGTCCTTGACCTGCGTCTCGCTCAGCCCGGTCGACAGCAGCGCGTCCCGGGCCGGGTCGGTGGCCGGGCGCAGCGACCGCAAGACCAGCGGCGGCAGGTAGTGGGCCACGCGCTGCCGCAGCGGCGGCTCGAGCTGGCTCCACAGGTGCTTGAAGAAGGCGCTGAAGAACGCGTGGTGGCGGCCCTCGTCGATCGCGTGCTCGCGCACGGTCTCGCGCATGATCGTCACGACGCTCTCGTCGGGCGGGATGTCCGAGAGGATCGAGGTCACCAGGGTCTCGAACACCACCACCTGCAGCAGTTCGACGAGCCTGCGGTGCTGCGGGAACTCCTCGCCGACGGCGTCGAGGCCGGCGATGAACGGCCCGAAGTCGTAGTCCAGCGCGGGAATCCCCGAGCGGTTCACCAGCTGGTGCTGGACGTCGAGGCTGTACAGCGAGTGGTAGCCCTCGTCGACGACGATCTTGTACGCGTCCATGCGGGTCGCCTCGTGGAGGTGCAGGCCGCTGGAGCCGTCCGCGATCTTCTGCGACGCGCGGACGACCACGGCGACCTCGAAGTGCATGGTGAAGCGCAGCCACTGGTAGGCGTGCTGCGCGACCAGGTACCGCCGCAGCACCGGGTCGTCCTGGTCCACGAGCGGGTGGCCGAGGTGCGGCACCAGGTGCTCGGGGAAGAACGCCTTGTGGATGTCGTCCTCGGCGTCGATCATCTTGCGGTGCTCGGACCGGACCCCGGCGCGTTCATACCAGTTGCGGAACGCCTCGATCCGCGGCATCGGCGCGTCGCCAGCGAACACGGCTACTCCCGGGTCCTCGCGGGGTGGTCGGCGGGCAGCTCCCGGCCGGGCTTGCCCACCAGGTACCCCTCGATGTAGAGGTGGTCGATCTCGGTGCGGGCGAAGGTCCGCAGCGCGTCCTCGGGGGTCTCCACGATCGGCTCGCCGTTGTCGTTGAAGGAGGTGTTGAGGACGATCGGCACGCCGGTGAGCTCCGCGACCCGCGAGATCAGCTCGTGGTACTCGGGGTCGCGGGCGGCGGCGACGGTCTGGACGCGAGCCGTGCCGTCCACATGGGTGATCGCGGGCAGCCCCTCGCGGCGGTCCTCGCGGACCGAGGGGACCAGCAGCATGAACGGGCTCTCGCCGCGGAAGTCGAACCAGTCCTCGACCGCCTCGGCCAGTACCGAAGGCGCGTAAGGGCGGAAGGGCTCCCGGTGCTTGACCGTGTCGTTGAGGTAGTCGCGGACGCGGGGATGGCGCGGGTCGGCGAGGATCGACCGGTGTCCGAGCGCGCGCGGGCCCATCTCGGAGCCGCCGTTCACCCAGGCCACGATCCGGTGCTCGGCCAGGAGCGCGGCGACGTCCGCGATTGGGGCCCGCCGCCACTCCAGTTCACCTTCGTACGCTTGCAGCGCTTCGAGGACCCGTGCCTCCGAATAGCGCTGTCCATATGCGGCGGTCGTCATCTGCCCGCGTCTTTCGGTGCCGCCCTCGAGGATCTGGTGCCAGCCGTAGAGCGCCGCGCCGATGGCGACGCCGGAGTCGCCCGCCGGGGCCGGAATGAAGACCTCGTCGAACGGGCCCTCGGCGAGGACGCGGTGGTTGGCGACGGAGTTGAGCATGACGCCGCCGCCGAGGCAGAGCCGGGTCTCGCCGGTGCGGCGGTGCGCCTCCGCGGCGAGGTGGAGCATCGCCTCCTCGAGCTCGTCCTGGACCTTGCGGGCCACGTCCTTGGCGAACTTGCAGTCCCAGCGCCGTTCGGTGAGCGACTCGAACTCGGCGCCGTCGGAGGCGACGATGCCCTTCCAGATCTGCTCGAGCCCTTCCTGGGAGACGGTGATGTCGAAGCCGTCGAAGGTGAGCCACCGGCCCCAGTCCGGTCGCGGTTCGCCGTACGGCGCCAGGCCCATCGTCTTGCCGGCCTCGGGGTAGCCGCCGCATTCGAAGACGCCGAAGTCGGGCGTCCCGTACCTGGTGGTGAACCCGAGCTTGGCGGTGAAGAAGTCGTAGAACAGCCCGATGCTCATGTCGCTGTAATCGACCGGGTACTCGGTGGACGCGACTCGGGCGAGCTCGATGCCGTCGCCCGTGAACAGGGTGTGCTTCTCGACCATCCCGTCCGTGCGGCTGCCCGCCTGGTCGACGATGAGAATCGCCGCGCTCTCGAACGGCGAGGTGTAGAACGCGGTCGCCGCGTGCGCCAGGTGATGCGAGGGGAACGGGAACGCCCGCACCTTGCTCTTGTCCTTGAGCGGCAGGTCGCGCAGGAGGCGCGGCACGGTCCGGTCGCCGAGGGGCCGGTTGCCCACGATGAGGTCGACCTCGTCGATGCCGATCCCGGCGGCGTCGAGGCAGTAGGCGATGGACTTGATCGGGATGATCTTCGTCAGCCGCTCGAAGTGGCCTTGGACGAGGAAGCCCTCGGAGTGCTTGATGCGGTCGAGCCGTTCCTCTTCGATCGCGGCGAGGACTTCGCCGTCCTTGACGATGGCGGCCGAGCGGTCGTGGCTGAGGTTGACGCCGAGGATGTAGGTCATCGGAGCTCGCTCCATTCGGGTGCGGGAGTAGGGGTGTCAGCTGCTGCGGCGGTAGAGGGTGCCTTCGCTCCAGACGAGATCGACTCGGCCCCAGGCCAGGGCGGAGGCGACATCGGGGAAGAACCCGCTGCCCTTGAGGTTCGCGCTGGTGTTGCACAGCACCGGGATGCCGCTGACCTCGAAATAGGACTCGAGGATCCGGCGCACGGCACCGTCGCCGCGCCCGACGGTCTGCAGCCTCGCGGTGCCGTCGAGGTGGACGATCGCGGGGACGCGGGCCCGCCACTCGGGACGGACCTCGTGGTCGAACAGCATGTACGGGTCGGGGCTGCCGGGGGCGAAGACCTCGGGGGCGGCCTCCTCCAGGCAGATCGGGGCCACCGGGCGGTACGGCTCGCGGTCCTTCACGTCGTTGAGGCGGTCCTTCATCTTCGGCGAGGTGGCCGGGGCGATGATCGACCGGCCGCCGAGCGCCCGGGGCCCCAGTTCGGCCCGGCCGTCGAGGACCACGCACGCCTCGCCGGTGCGGTGCAGGATCCGCCCCAGCTCGACCGCGTCGACCTTGGCGGCGCTCCAGCCCGCCGGGATCTCGGGCGTCGGCTTGAGCGCCGGTCCGAGCCTGGCGTGCCACTCCACGGGCGCTGCGGGATTGGCCCTGCCCAGGGCGGCGGCGCCGATCGCCGATCCGGAGTCGTTGGGGAACGGCGGCACCCACACGTCCTCGAACTCCTCGAGCGCGCGCAGCCGCGAGTTCCACTTGATGTTCAGCGCGCAGCCGCCCACGAAGCAGAGCTTCCAGCGGCCCTCGCCCTTCCATTGGCGCACTCGCGATCGCAGATGCTCAGCGAGGAGCCGCTCGAGGAAGACGTGGACGCTCGCGAGGACGTCCGCGTCCGAGGCGGCGGTCAGGCCGCGCCCGCGCAGGATCCGCTTGACCTCGCGGAAGTAGTGGTGGAGGTAGTCGAGCACCGGTTCGGAGGTGGAGCCGAACCCGCCGACGGCGTGGCGGTAGCCCACGGCCAGCGGCTCGTCGCCGGTGAAGTTCTCCTCGTACTTCTCGCGCAGGAGGCCGATCACGTCCTCTTTGGGCGATCCGAGGGCGATGTAGGCCATGAGCTTCCCGGCGACGGACAGGTCCTCGTTGACCGACGCGGGCCGCTCCTCCCAGTGGAACGGTCCGAAGTGGTGCGCGGCGACGGCGTACGTGTGCCCGGTGAGCGGGAACAGCGCGCCGCCGTTCTCCACGGTCCCGTCGGGGTCGACGTGGTAGAGGCGCGGGAAGCTGCCGCCGTCCCACACCAGCACCAGGGCCGGTTCGCGCCGCTGTCCGAAGGGACTGAGGCCGTAGGCGCTCGCCACGTGCCCGGCGACGTGGACGTGGCTGGTGTAGGGCCGGGCCCGCCCGGCGATCGGCAGGGTCCCGTCGAAGCCGGGCTCGAACAGGTTCGGCACGGCGTCGGTCTCGCGGTAGGGCGCGAGGTGGAGCAGGACGGGCTCGCCGTCCGACTCGAGGCTGACCTGGCCGTACTTGGCGCCGTCCCAGCCGTCGACGACCCACCGGTCCACCTGCTCGGGCCGGTAGCCGAATTCGGCGAGCAGCTCGGCGACGACCGCGAGGTCGGCTACCTGGCTGTGCCGGGCCCCGTTGCCGAGTTTCTCCATCTCGACGCTGAAGACCAGCCGGTCCCCGTCGATGAGCGCGACCGCGCCGTCGTGCGTGAGTTTGAGGCCGCAGACGATCATGCGTCAGCCCTTCGCGATTCGTGGCCCTTGGCGAGCAGGGATTCCAGGTTGTCGAGGACGTGGTAGGAGTCGGCGACGAGGTTGTCGGCCGAGGCGGCCCGGAGGAAGAAGATGCCGCCGTAGCCGAGCGCGCCGCTGGTGAGGTCGTACGCGGGCATCGGGGTTCCGACCGGGATGCACAGGCCCGGAACGGCGGTCACGGTGGTGTCGCGGTCGACGACGCCCGTCCAGTCCACGAGGGACTCGTCCCAGACGGGGTGGTCGTTCCACGGCCGACCGGCCGAGTCGGTGGCGATGAGCGACAGCGATCCGGCCGCCCCCTCGGCATCGCGGTCGGTGAGCATCCGCTCGGGCGGGTCGATCGGCTCGCCCAGGAGCGCGTCGGTGAGCATCCCGACGATGTCGACGCCGAAGCAGTGCTCGATCTCGGCGGCGACCATGACGCCGCCGATCCGGGCGGCGGACTCGAGGACGGAGAGCCCGCCGTCGGGGCAGAGCTTGAGTTCGGTGTGGGTGCCGCAGTAGTCGAGTCCGAGGGCGTCCACGGCGGCGCGGGCGACGCGCTCGATCTCGCGTTGGGCCGCTTCGGGAAGCGCGCAGGGGGCGAGGTTGCTCAGCTCGGTGAACGGCGGGATGGTCGGGATGCGGGAGGTGATGCAGATCGGGTGGTAGACGCCGCCCGCGACGACGCCCTCGACGCTCAGGTAGTCGCCGTAGCCGCTGTCGGCGTCCCACCAGGACTCGATGCTCGACTGGATGATCTCCTCGACGAGGAAGTCGGCGTCGGCGTCGGCGACCTGCAGTTCGGTGTAGCCGCGCTCGCGGGCCTGGATCATCGCCTCGTTCGCCTTGGCCCAAGCGGGTTCGACGTCCGCTTCGGTCTCGAGCACGAGCTGCCCGATGGCCCCCGCTCCCCAGGCGGACTTGAGGAGCATCGGGGCGGTCAGCTCGCGGAAGGCTCGGCGCAGATCGTCCGCGGAGTCGACTGGCCGGAACCGCGGCACTGGCACCCCGGCGTCCTCCCAGACCTGCCGCATCCGTCGCTTGTCGCGGGAGTTGACCGCATCGGGTCCGGCGCCGCGCAGTCCGAGTCGCTCGGCCGCTTCGGCGACGGCGATGACCGCGTACTCCGAGAGGGTCAGGATCGCGTCGGCGCCGATCCGCCCGGCCTCGCCGACGATCAGGTCGACCAGCTCGTCGCCGGTGCGCTCGAGGTCCCAATGCGGGGTCACCGAGGTGCAGTGCGGACTCCACAGTGGTTCAGTGTGCTGGGGTGGCGGCTTGAGCGCGAGTACGTGCAATTCGGCTTTGGCCGCGATTTTCGGAAAGGCGTACTCGAGTGGTGCTCCGCCTCGCGAATAGACGAAGAGCACCTTCTTTTCAGGCACAGTCGTCTCCCTACTGTCAAATCGAGAAGAACGCGGTGAACAGCGATCCGGCCCGCATTCGAGGCGGATCGGCCATGGGGGTATCTGGTTCCTGTAGGTGACACGACGTGTCAGGCCGGTGACGATCGTATGAGACGCGGGGGCCACTGTCAAGCACACCCTGGAATGCGCTTCCACAGTGGTTGCTGTGCACGAGAGGCGGTTACTGTGCCGCAGCGATTCCATTGTGACCGGAGTGAGTGCACATTGCGGCGCCGGCATTGTGCGTTCCTACCAGAGTGTCTCGATGACCAGGACTATGGCTACCGTCACATTCGGCGGTCCGCAGTGGATCTCGCCGCCGCTCAGCGCCGTGATCGTCACTCTGCGGTACCGCCCAGCGGTCGGCGACTTTCGTCCCAGCAACCTCAATGGATGCGTTGGATACCAATCAGCCCAATGGCATGGGAGCGCTGACCAATGGAATTCGCCGCCCGGTGCTAATCTGTCCGCGATCCCGACCGCCGGTGAAAGGGCCACTTTGATGAGCGCAGGCGCCGACCGACCACTGATCGAATTGCGGCACTTCGCCTGCAAAGCCGAAGACCCCTTCGCGTCGTTCATTCGACTGCGTGCCGCCGAAGGCGAGCAGAACGTCTTCCTCTTCGAATCCCTCGCCGGTCCCGCGGCCGACAAGACCCGCGCCATGATCGGCGCGACCCCGCTGCTCGACGTCGTCGTGCGCGACGGCGTCCTCGAATTCGACGGCCAGGAGCCGTGGCTCGCCTGGGCGGTGCGGCGGATGGCCGGCTTCGGCGGGGCGTACGCCGTGGACGGGCGGTTCTTCCGCCTCACCGAGCGCACCGAGCTGTGGGAGGCGCTGCGGCACTTGGAGAGCGGACTCGACGTGGACGGGCTCGACGCGCGTCGCTTCGGCTTCGGGTTCGTCGCCATGCTCAGCTACGACGCCGTGACCTACATCGAGACCCTGCCGCGCCTGATCGAGGCCCACGATCGAGTCCCCGACGCGGTGTTCCGGATCTACCGGTCCGTCATCGAGGTCGACCTCGTCCGCGGCGACTCGCGGCTCACCGTCGCCCACTGCCCTGAGTGGACTGAATCGGGAGGCGAGCCCGACCCGGCCGACGTGCACCGCCGGATCGAGGCCGCGCTCGCCACCGGCGACACCGGTCCGGACGCCGTGCCCGACGCGCCCTTGGGCGATGTCGAACCCGAGCTGACGATCACCCCCGAGTCCTACGGCGAGCGCGTCGAACGCTCCCTCGACCGCATCCGCGCCGGGGACATCTACCAGGTCCAGATCGGCCACGAGGTCCGCATGCGCGGCAAGCGCTCCGACCTCGACGTGTATCTGCGGATGCGGGCCAACAACCCCTCGCCGTACATGGGGTTCGTGCCCTTCGACGACCTCACGCTGCTCAGCGCCAGCCCCGAGCTCCACGTCCGCATCGAAACGGACCGGCTCACCATGCGCCCCATCGCCGGGACGGCCCGGCGCGGCGCGACCGCCGCCGAGGACGAGGCCCGCGCCGCAGCACTGCGCGGCGACGAGAAGGAGATCGCCGAGCACATCATGCTCGTCGACCTGTGCCGCAACGACCTCGGCCGGGTCGCCGACCCCGGCTCCGTCGAGGTCGACGACCTCATGAACGTTGAGACGTACTCCCATGTCCTGCATCTGGTCTCGACGGTCACCGCCGATCTCGCGGACGGGTTCGACGCCTACGACGTCATCCGGGCGACCTTCCCCGCCGGGACCATGACAGGCGCGCCGAAACTGCGGGCCATGGAGATCATCGAGGCCACCGAGACGAGCCGCCGCGGCATGTACGCGGGCGCGTTCGGCGTCATCGGCTTCGGCGGGTTCACCAACCTCGCCTTGAGCATCCGCACGGTCGTCGCCTCCGGCGACGCCTACACGGCCCGGGCCTCCGCCGGGGTCGTCGCCGACTCCTCGCCCGAGGGCGAATGGCGCGAGACCCTCGCGAAACTCGGCTCTTCGATCCACGCCGTCGTCGGCCAGTCCGCGCCGACGCCCCACGGCCATGCACTGGAAGGCGAAACCCGATGAAGGCCTTGCTCATCGACGCGTACGACAGCTTCGCGCACATCATCTACCAGTACCTGCGCGTCCTCGACATCGAGACCGACGTGATCCGCTCGGGCGACATCGCCCCGGCCGGCGCCCTCGCGCACGACGGCGACTTCGTGCTCCTCGGCCCCGGACCCGGCACCCCCGAGGACTCCGGCCATGTGGAGATGGTCCGGGCCCTCACCGGCGTCAAACCGGTGCTCGGCGTCTGCCTCGGCCACCAGGCGATCGGCGTCGCGTTCGGCGCCCGCGTGCGCCCCGCCCGCCACCTCATGCACGGCAAGACCAGCACCATCGTGCACGACGGCCGCGGCGTCTTCACCAACGCGCCGGAAGGCTTCAGCGCCACCAGGTACCACTCGCTGATCGTGGTCGAGAACAGCCTCCCCGAGGAGCTCGAGGTCACCGCCCGCTCCGCCGACGACGGCTACATCATGGGCCTGCGCCACCGCCGCCACCTCGTCGAAGGCGTCCAGTTCCACCCCGAGTCGATCCTGACCGAATCCGGCATCGGCCTCTTCGCCGGGTTCGCCGCCGCCGTCCGCGACCACGCCGGAGCACCGGCGTGAAGATCCTGACGATCAACGGCTCCGAACGGGCCCGCGGCTCCACCTGGCTCGCCGTCCAGGAGATCCTGGCCCGCGCCCGCACTCGCGGCTGCGAGACCGACGAGATTGACCTCGCCGAGCGCCGCGTGATCCGCTGCGACTGCGGACGCTGCAACTCCCGACCCGACCCGTGCCCGGTCGACGACGACGTGGGCGCGATCGTCGCCGCCATGATCGACGCGGACGCCGTGTTCCTCGCCGCCCCCGTCCACGGCTTCGGCCTCTCCTCGCTCATGCAGACCTTCGTCGAACGCGCCGGGGTCGGCCACCTCAGATTCGAACGGCCCCTGACGAACACGATCGGCGCGGCCGTCGTCATCGGACGCCGCTACGGCCACCTCGACGTGCACGCGCAGCTCCTGCACAACCTGCTGCTCAACCGCTTCATCATCGTCGGCAGCGGCTTCCCGGTGACCATCCACTCCGGAGGCGAGCAGGGCGTCCTGTCCGACACCGAGGGCATGGAGGCGCTGCACCGCACCGTCGACCGGATCATCGACATCGGCAACGCCCTCGCCGAGTCCGGCACGCGCCTGCCGCGACCGGACCAGGTCGAGCGGCGCGTCGGAAGGACGAGCTGACCGCGTGACCGCGACGCAGGCACCCCAGGCCCGGGTCGGCGGCATGGGCCTCCTCATCGGCAGCAAGTTCGCCTCCACAGTGGCGTACGCGACCTCGTGGGTGCTGCTGCCGCTCTACGTCTACCAGGCGAGCGGATCGGCGTTCCTGACCGCGCTCGCCTCCGCCGCGAACGTGCTCCCGTTCCTCCTCTTCGGACTGCTCGCCGGAGCCGCGGTCGACCGCTCCTCGCCCGTGCGCGTGATGGCCTGGACGGAAGTCGCCAACGCCGCGGTGCTCCTCTGCGTGCCGCTCCTCGCCGCCACCGTCGGCGCGGGCCCGATCGTGCTGTGCGCCATCGGATTCGCGTCAGCGACCGCGTACGTGTGGTTCGACGTCGCCAGCGCCGCGCTCGTCCCCGCGCTCGCCGGAACCGACGGCGTCTTCCGCGCCAACAGCTACCTGTGGATGACCACCACCGTGCTCACCGCCGTCGCCGCACCGGTCGGCTACTTCCTGCTCGACGCGCTCCGGCTCGGCCCCACGTTCGGCGTCCTCGCGGCCTGCTACCTCGTCTCGGCAGTCCTCATCGCCGCGATCCGGCCCCGGCCCGACACGGCAGGCCCGACCCGGCCCGAGCCCGGCGCGGTCTGGGCCGGCGTCAAATACCTCGCCGCCCACCCCCTGCTGCGCACCTACACCACCGTGAACGTCGGCGTCGGCGTGAGCGCCGGAGCCGTCTACGGCATGATGGTCGTCTTCGCCTCCCGCGCGCTCGGCCTCCCCAGCGACGACTACCGGGTCGCCTGGATCGTCGCCGCCTCCGGCGTCGGCGCGCTGCTCGGCGCGATCGCGGCCCGCCGCTTCAAGAACGTGCCCCCGATCCCGGCCGCCCGCTGGATGACCGGCCTCGACCTCGCCCTGCTGCTGGCCTACGCCGCCGCGCCGTCATGGCAGCTCGCCGCCGCACTCCTCCTGTGCTGGAACACCGTCCACACCTGCTTCCTGGTGGTGGGCATCTCGGTCCGCCAGACCGTGACTCCCCAGCGCCTCCAGGGCCGGGTGAACGCCATCGGCCGGATGATCGTCTGGGGCTCGGTGCCGCTCGGTACGCTGCTGTGCGGCGCCCTCACCGAGGTAGCCGGTCCACGATGGGCGCTGGCGGCCCTGGGCGCCTTCGCGCTCGCGAGCCTCGTCACCGCCCTGCGCGCCCCCAGCGCGCTCACCATGGAGAAGCCACCGCTTCAGAAAGCAGAGACATGACCGACTCCCGTCCGCTGAGGGTGCTGTTCGTCGCCTTCAGCCGCTCCAGCCTCGGCCACGTGACGCGCATGCGCACGGCCGCGCGGCGCTTCGCCGACGCTGGGCACACCGTCGCCGTCGCCGCCCACGAGGAGGTCCGGCACCTCGTCGAACACGCTGGGCTGCAATGGATCGGCATCGACGAGATCGGGCCCGCCCCGGCCTGGCGCGGCATGAACGACGTCGCGAGCCTGCGCGCCTTCGCCCGCACGCGGCTCGCCAGCCCCGAGTACGTGGAGGCCTCGCTGCGCGACGAGCTGCGCGCCATCGACGAGTTCGCGCCCGACGCGGTGGTCAGCGACATGCGCAACACCGCGTCCGTGGCGGCCTCCATGCGCGGCCTGCCGAGCTTCACCTGCCACAACCTGCGGCTCTTCAAACACCCGATGCACGCCGTGCTCCCGGAGATCCTCGCGACCCTCGAGGCGATCGGCGTCGCACCCGAACACCGTGCGCCCCTTGGAGACGCGGTGCTCGTGCCGGACCTGGCGCTGCTCGATCCGCTCGCCGACGTCCCGGCCGAGACCGCCGGCCTCATGGCCGGACTGACCTCCGAGATCCGCCACATCGGACCGCTCGCCCCGCGCGAGCTCCTCGAGCAGCCCGTCCGGTCCGAACGCGAACCGGTCCTGAACATCACGCTCGGCGGCTCGGGCGCGGGTGACAAGGACCTGCTGCGGGTCGTGGCCGCCGCGAGCGGCCTCGGAGTGCGCCTGGCGGTGACCCTCGGCGTCGACGGGCCTGACAGCGACGCGATGGCGGCGCAGGTCCGCGCCGCCGCGGGCGACGCCGAGACCGAGATCGCGGCGTTCCGCCATGACGCCGTCGACCTCATGTCGCGCAGCGCCGCCGCAGTCGTCCACGGTGGACATTCGTCGATGATCGAGGGACTGCTCTGCGCGACGCCGCTGGTGTTCACGCCCCAGTCCGCCGAGCAGCGCGGCAACGCCGCCCGCGTGGCCGGACTCGGCCTCGGCACCGTTGTGGCCGATGACGATCCGGCGGAAGCCGTCACCGAGGCGATCCAGCGGGCGCTGGCCGCCGACCGGGACCGGCACGCCGCGTTCGCGTCCGTGCTCCGCTCCTCCGACGGCGCGGGCGCGATGCTCGACGTCGTCGAGCGCGCCGTCGCGCTGCGCGAGGCCACCGGGAGCGCCGATGCGTGACGCGGTGCGCCACCCTGCTGTCCTGCTCTCGACCGCGATCATGACGCACCCGGCCCGCGAGGACCGGGCCCGCAAGCTCGCCGAGTCCCTGCCGGAGCTCAACCCGGCCGTCATCGTCGACGACACCGAGCCCGGCCGCGGCAACCTCGCCAACGCCCTGCGCGCCTGGGCCGCAGTGGGGGAGGACGCCACCCACCACCTGGTGCTCCAAGACGACGTCGTCCCCTGCGAGAACTTCACCGCCCTGGTGCACCGCGCCGTCGCCGCCCGCCCGGCGGAGGCGATCAGCCTGTTCTGCGAATGGGGATCGCGCAGCGCCACCCTCGCCCGCGTCGCGGCCCGCCGCGGCTGGGCCTGGGCGCGCGCCGTCGACATGTACACCCCCTCGCAAGGCCTGGTCCTGCCGCGCGAGCACGCCCTGGCGTTCGCCGCCGCAGAGGACACCGGCGGAGCCGACGACCTCGCCATCGTGGAGTATCTGCGGCGCAACAGGATCGACAACCTCGTCACGGTGCCGAACCTGCTGGAGCACGACGACCGGCTGAGCCTGACCGCCAACGGCTTCCAAGGGCCGCGCCTCTCCGTCTGCGCCGCCCCAGCCGGGGCCGAACCCGGCTTCGACACGCCCGTGGCCGGAACCGGCCTCACCCGGCTGCCCTACGCGTCCTGGATGCGGGTCCACGCCGAGTGGTTCTACTGCGGCGAGTCGCCCGACGAGTACACCTGGCTCGGGGACTTCGGCGACACGCGGCTGCCCGAAGGCTTCCGGAAGGCCGACCTGGCCGACCGCTTCCGCGCCGACCTCGCCGCGACGGGCGCGCCGCTGACCCACCAGGTCAGTGAACTGACGCTCTTCGAATACTGGACCGTCCACTTCGCACTCGGCCTCGTTCAGCCCGAGCCGCTGGAACCCGCTTCCGGCCCGCACTCCGAGGCGGCCTTCGCCACCGCGTTCCCCGGCCTGTTCCGCCGGTACCTGCCGATGGCCTCGATCGAGGCGCTGCGCGGCAGCGCGGGCCGCCTCGCCGCCGCCGCTTTCGAGCACGGCGCGGCCGCCGAACTCGAACGGCCGCATCCCGACTGGCACGGGGAGCCGCGGTGAGCGTCCCGGGTCCCGCGCCGCACCGCTGGCTCGGTCGGCGCCGCAGCGCCCACGAGTACGCCGTCGACCCCGTCGGCTACACCGCCCGCCTGTACCACGGGTACGGTCCCGTCGCCGGGCTCGTGCGCGGCGACCGCAAGCAGGTCTTCGCGTTCGGGCCCGAGCACAACCGGACCGTGCTCACCCGCGGCGACACCTTCCACACCGTCCTCGAATACGCCATCCCCCAAGGCATCCGCGACGCCAGGCGCGGCATCGGACTGCTCAACATGAACGGCCCCGAGCACCGGAAGGCGCGCCGCGTCGCCACGCCGTCCTTCAAACCCCAAGCGGCACTGGCGCACGGGGAGCTCATCGCCCGGCTCGCCGCCGAAGAGGTCGACTCGTGGACGCCCGGCGAGCCCTTCGACCTGACCGACCGGATGCGCCGCCTGACGCTCAGGATCGCGTGCCTGTGCTTCTTCGGCGTCGACATCGCCGCGCAAGCCGACCGCATCGGACGCATGGTCCAGGACATGCTCGCCCTGCGCTACTTCGCCTCGTCCATCCGCTACTTCCCGTTCGACCTCCCCGGCACCCCCTACCGGCGGCTGCTCACCGTGATCCGCAGACTCGACGGCGCGCTCGCCGACATCATCGACGCCCGCCGCGGGGGCAGCGGCGTCAGCGGCGCCGCCCCCGACCTGCTCCAGTCCCTCATGGACGCCCGCGACGAGAACGGCGACGGCTTCGGCGACGACCAGCTCGTCGGCCAGCTCACCACCCTCCTCGTCGCCGGGCACGAGACCTCCTCGAACACCCTGGCGTGGACGCTGCTGCTGCTCTCCCAGCACCCCGCCGAACTCGACAAGCTCCTCGCGTCCGTCCCCGAACGGCCCGCGCACGCGAGCGCCGCCCTCGACTTCCCCACCGGCCTGGACCACGTGCTCAAGGAGACCCTGCGACTCCTGCCGCCCGGCCCGAACACCTCGCGGATCGCCGTGGCGCCCACAACGATCGGCGACCACGAGATCCCCGCCTGGTGCCAGGTCGTCACCAGCAAGTTCGCCACCCACCGCGACCCTGCGGTCTTCCCCGACCCGCTCCGGTTCCTCCCCGCCCGGTGGGAGACGGCCCGGCCGAGCCTCTACGAGTACCTGCCGTACGGGGCCGGTCCGCACGCCTGCATCGGCGCGGCCTTCGCCGACCTCGAGATGAAGACCGTGCTCGCCACGGTCCTCGGCCGCTTCCGGATCGACCCCGCGCCCGGCGCGGCCGTCTCGCGACAGGTCGGACTCATGATGGCGCCCAAGGGACCCGTGCCCGTGATCGCGCGCCCCCGCACCGACCCGGTCCCGTCCTCCACCGCGGTCACGGGCGATCTGCACGAGATGGTGGACCTCGACGGCGAGACCCGATGGAGGCTCGGATGGCAGTAGACCCCCAAGTCAGCCTGGTGATGGCGACCTGCGACAAACGCGAATACCTCGCGCTCACCCTCGAATCCCTGCTGACGCAGACCTACCGCCGGTTCGAAGTGGTCGTGTGCGACGACGGCACCGCTGGCGGCGTCGCCGACCTCGTCGACCCGCTGCGCGACCGCCTCGCGATCACCCTGGTCGCGCAGGAGAACCGGGGACGCGCGGCCGCCCGCAACGCCGCACTCGAACGCGCCCAAGGCGACCTCGTCGTCTTCATCGACGACGACCGCATGGCCGCCCCCGGCTTCGTCGCCGCGCACGTGGGCGCCGCGAACGGCGACTCGCGCGGCGTCATCGGCTGGAAGCGCCGCGCGATGACCTGGTGGCGGCCCGGCGTCCTCCCCGTCGGCGAGGACGACCTGCTCCGCCTCGCCGACCGCGTCGGCTCCGCCGAGCGGCTGCGCGAACCGGTCCGGCTCCTCGAACCCGGCGTCCTCGCCGCCGATCCCGAAGCCGCGCTCGCCGCGGTCGAGAAGGGCGGCGTCGAACTCGGCGACGAGCCGGACAACTACCACGCGATCGTCGAGGAGTACGGGACCGGGCTCGAGGGCTTCCGCTTCGGCTGGGCGCTCGCGACGACCGCGAACCTTTCCGCCTCCCGCGCCGCTATCGAGGAGGCCGGCGGCTTCGACGAGACCTTCACCGGCTGGGGCCTGGAGGACACCGACCTGAGCTACCGGCTCCACCGGCTCGGCGTGCGGTTCTCGGTGAGCACCGAAGCGGTGAACTACCACCAGGTGCATCCCCTGGCCGACCCGAACCCGATGGTCGCGCAGCGCGTCATGCGCGCCCAGCTGATGCGCAACCTCGACCACTTCTGCCGGCGGCACCGCGCGCTCGACGCGTACCTGTTCCGTCGGCGCTGGGAGCACGCCATGACCCTGGCCGAGGCCGACCGGCTGCTGAAGCTGATCGAGCGGGAGACGGACCCGGTCCTGCGCCGCGAGCTCGAGGCGCTCTACGCGGACAGATGAGGCCCCGGGCGACCGCGCCGCCCGGGGCCGACAGCCGGACCGGTCAGACCTCGGCCGGGGCCAGGATCGGGCTGCCGACCTTGCCCAGGAGGTCGTTCGCCGGATGGTTGCGCCTGCTCCCGAGGAAGAAGCTGAAGATGGCGCTGCGCCACTCGTCCGGAGAGATCCGGTTGTCGTGGTCGGCGTCGAGGTACTCGAACACGCGGTGGCTCTCCTGGTAGTCCACGCCGTGCCAGTTGCGCAGGAGCTGCACGAACTCGCCGGAGCTGATGAGGCCGTCGCCGTCCTCGTCGGCGATCGCGAAGTAGGCGTCGGCGATCGACGCGAGCTTCGCGGCCGCGGCGAACTGGTCGCTGAGCATGTGCTCGGCGAGCGCCGCGCGCAGCTCCCGGCGGCCGACCCGGCCCTGGTAGCCGGCCTTCGGGGCGATGAACTCCGCCCACAGCCGCTCGGTGGCCTCGCGGAGCTCGAACCCCATCGGGCTTTCGACGGGCACGCCGCGGGCCCCGAGGACGCGGGCGGCCGCCTGGTTCAGGTTCGCCTCGGTGATGTAGCCGTTCCCGTCGGTGTCGAGCGTGTCGAACCAGCGGTCGAACTTGTTCAAGCGGACCCGTCCGACCGCGGCGGTGTGCCGGTACCGGCTGCCGATGAGGATCGCCGCCCCGGCTGCGACAGCGGTCGCCGCCGCCGCAGCTCCGACTGCCAGCGCTTTGGCCTTGGTCTTCTTCTTCATGGTCTTCCGTTCCTTCGTCCGTTGCGTGGTCGGCCCCTTGCGGGGGGCGACCATCTTCCTGTCCAGATCGGATCGTGCCACGGTGTGAGGGGCGGTGCGCCGAAACCGCTGATCCCGGTCCGAAGCCGGGACCGGTCCCGAGGGATCGGTGCTGCACTGGGGTGGTCCCGACGCCCCGAGGAGCGCCACCATGTACCCCGAACCCATTCCGACAGGACCGCCGGCCGAACCGCCGCCGCCGGCCTCACCGCCGACCGGGCCGCCGGCCGCACCCCCGCGTCCCGCGCCGCCCGGCCGCGAGACCGATCCCGTGGTCGCCATCGCGGGGAACGCCACGATGCTGGGCATCGGCTACATGTTCATGCGCCGCCCGATCCTGGCCGCTCTCGCACTGAGCGGGACCGGGTTCCTGGTCTGGTCGGCGGCCGTCCAGACCGAGCAGCCGCTGTGGCGGTACCTGCTGCCCGCGTGGGGGCTGGCGATGATCCTCCACGCGTGGCGGCTCACCCGCCGCACCCGGCCCGATCACCTCGTCGCCATCGCCGAACCGACACCGGTGCGGCGCGCGCGGTGCTTCGCCGTCACGGCCGCCGCCATCGTCGTGCTCACCGTGTCCTGGTTCCACCTCGACGCGTGGTGGATCGCCCGCGGCGCCGAGACCGCCCACGCCGCGGGCGACTGCGAGGCGGCCACCGCCGCGATCGACACCCTGGACGCGGTCCACCGCGTCGCCTTCGGGCCGGTCGTCCTCCGCGCCGAGGAGGAGCGCGAGGCCTGCGAACTCCTCCTCACCGCCCTCGACGAGGCGCGCGCCGAAGCGCCCACCGACGCCGCCGACGCCATCGAGACCTACCTGGAGCACCCCGGCGCCCGCTGGGACGGGGCGGGCCCCAAGCGCGCCGAGTTCCTGCTCGACGCGGCGATCCTCGACAGCCACCCCGATCTGTCCACTGTCGAGGAGGCCTTCGCGCAGCTCTCGGCGACGCTCGAGGAGCACCCCGGCCAATCGGGGACCGTGGAGGCCACGGTCGAGCGCTTCATGGCCGACCTCGCCGAGGCCCCGTCCTGCACCGGCCACACCGTCGACGACTGGCTGGCCGCCCAGGACTGGGACGCTGAGGAACTCACTGCACCGATCGCGGCCGCCGCAGACCAGGTGCCGGTCCGCATGCTCGGCTGCGCGCAGGAACGCGCCGGAGGCGACGCCGAGGGCGCCGGGATCCTCTTCCGCGAGTTCCTCACCGCCTACCCCGACCACGAGCTCGCGGGCGAGGCCGCCGACGGCATCCTCGCCTCGGGCACCTACTGCGCCGACCCGGTCGCCTACCGGGGCGCGCCCGCCGCCGACGGCGCGGGCCCGCACCCGATGCAGCTGGTCGGCGCCTGGGGCGCCGAGGGGCGCGGCTTCCCGGACTCCTGGCTGGCGACGACCGCCGCCGAGACGGCGCTGGTGGTCTGCGTGGACGCCGAGGTCGGCGAGTTCCAGGACTCCTGCATGTACCGCGCGCCCTCCGGCGACACGTTCTGGGCCACGTTCTTCGCGCACCGGTTCACCATCAAGGCCTACTCGCTCCAGACCGGCGAGGTCGTCGCCGACTACGCCCGCGAGATCGGGAACGCGTGCCCGAACCGCCTCGACGGGACGTACACCAGCATCTACATCTCCGTCTCCGACACCAGCATGACCATGGCGTCCGAGTACACCGACGAGCAGTTCCGGAACATGTTCGCCGGCCTCATGGATTGAGATGGATTGAGCCGGAGCGGTGCCGACCCTCACGACGGCACCGCTCCGGCGGCTTCACCGGTCCCCGCCCGGGAGGGCGACGGGGACGACCTCGTGGCCGGGAGCGCTGACCTGAACGGCCGCAGGGTCATCGGCGACGACGATGAGCCTGCCGTCGCCGATCCGGGTGCGGTGCCGGATCTCGGCCTCGGCGGTGACCGTAGCCGCCTCGCCGGTCGGCGATCGGTCGCCGAACGTGTTCCCGACTTCGGCCCGCGCCGGGACCGAGTACGGTCCCCAGTGGATGAAGATGCCGAGGCTCGCCTCCCGCGCCCATTCGGGAAGCTCGTCGCGGTGTGCTCCGGTCATGCTCAGTGGCCCTTTCGCGGTGTCACACCGACCACGCCGATGGTGAGCAGCAGGTTCGACCACTGGCGCTGGTCGCCGGTGGCGATGACGACGGCGACGTCGTCGGCCCGCGCGAGATCGTAGAACGCGAACCGCTCCACCGCCTCGAACGCGACCTCCTCGCCGAGCGCCGCCCGGTACGCGTCGTGCGCGGGCACCGGCGCGCCGTCGGAGGCCATCACGACCGCGCGCTCGATCGCGACCGCGTCGAGCAGCGTCTCCAGCACCTGGTCACCGGACAGCAGGCCCGGCCGGAGGTTGAGGTGGATCATCGCCGCCGCCGGATTGGTGTGCGTCGAGGATGGGAAGTGCCCGTCGGCGATGAGGATCCGCGAGCCGTGCCCGGCCGCGGCCAGCGCCGCGAGGAGCGGGGGGTGTATGAGCGGGTACGTCAGCATGCTTCCCTTTCCGCGGTCGGTCGGCCTCGGGGCGAGCTTCGTATCGACCTTGAACAAGATACATCTGATCTTTACTGGCGAGAAGTTGGATCTCGCGGGTTGAAATCCGCGTCCGCCCTGATCGATCGGACCCGTTGTCTGATGAATAGACCGGTGGGGGGGGGGGGGGGGGGGCCCGGCCCCCCGCCGGGGGGGGGCGCCCCGGCCGCGAGGCGGGGTGGG
>NZ_JAPZVP010000011.1:199889-202523 GCF_027622875.1 Glycomyces luteolus
CTTTCGCGCGGGCTGGGGTTGTCCCGCCCCCCCCCCGCGCGCCCCCCCCCCCCCCCCCCCCCGCCACCGTAGTACCTCGGCTAACCGAGCGTCCACTTCTGGTTCGACCCTCCGTGGCAGGACCAGAGGTGCACCAGCGCGCCGTTGGCGGTCGAGGCCCCGGACACGTCGAGGCACAGCCCGGACTGCCGGTTCACGACCGAACCGTCGGCGCGCAGGTCCCACTTCTGGTTCGTGCCGCCGTGGCACGACCAGATGATCGCCGCGGTCCCGTTCGCGGTCCCGCCGCCCGAGGCGTCCAGGCACTTGCGCGATGTGCCCGTGTAGACGCTCAGTTCCCCTGCGGCGGAATAGGACCACTGCTGGTTCGTGCCGTTCCAGCAGTCGTAGATCTGCACCTGGGTGCCGTTGGTCGTCGACTGGTTCGGCACGTCCAGGCACCGGTTCGAGGCCGTGCCGCGCAGCGTTCCCGAGGTCGGAGTGGTGCCGCCGTCGGTCGGCCCGGCGGCGTCCATGATCTGGCGGGCCCCCGCGGGAATGCTGCCCGCGGAGAAGACCGTGTTGTTCTGCACGGTGTTGCCCCGATCGCCGTTGGTGATGCCGGTGATCGATGAACTGGTCGAGTAGTTCCCGGTCAGGGTCAGGTTCCCGGTGTTGTGGCCCCCCTGGATGTTCGCGTGGGCCCACTGCCCGGCCGTGTTCATCATGACGTTGCCGGTCGCGGCGATGTAGCGGGAGCCTTCGTCGAAGTACATGCCGAGCTGGCCCGTCCTATCGCAGAAGTTCCCCTTCATAGTGCTGTTCGGTTGGGCCGAGAGCGTGTAGATGCAGCCCGCGTCCCACAGGGTGTTCACGGTGTCGACCAGGTGGTTGTACTCGATGTGGACGTCGGTGAGGGTCGTCGGCGTGGTGTAGATCGGCTGGAAGTCGTAGAGGCCGCGGTTGATGTACTCCTGGCTGCCGCCGGGGTCGTTGGCACCCCAGCCGTATCCGACGCCGATGCCGCTGTAGGGCATGTCGGCGATGTAGTTGTGGTCGATCGTGAGCCGGGTGGCGTAGGTGGCCAGGATGGCGTCGTTGTCGAGGTAGTCGAGCGCCGTGCTGTAGATGCTGTTGTTCCCGATTCGGATGTCGCGGTTGACCATGCGCGGATCCGAGGGGTGGTGCGAGTCGGGTCGGACGCCGCCGATCGAGATGCCGCCGCCGGAGCTCTCGGTGAAGGTGTTGCCGAGGACGGTGATGTCGTGCGCGCCGAGGCCGACGCCCGAGGCGTGGGCGTTCGCGTCGTTGCCGATGCCCAGGGCGATCGAACCGAGGTTGACGAAGGTGTTGCCCTCGAACGCGATCCGGTCGGCCGCCGAGACCTGGACCGCGCCGGGGGTCTGCGACCAGCCGTTGCGGGAGCCCTCGAAGCCGCGGCAGCCGCGGGCGCAGCTGGTGAACGCGTCGGCGGGCCGGTGCGTCTGGACGCCGGTCATGAACGTGCCGGTCTGCTGGTTCGCGTAGCCGTCCGACGAGTTCGGGTGCAGCCAGGAGGTGCCGGTGAAGGTCAGCCCTTCGAACCGGAGGTCGTGGACCGGCTGGTCGTACGTGCCGCCGACCTGGACCAGGGATTGGAGCCGCGGCATCTCGACGCTCGTGTTCGCCATGTTCTGGCCTTGGAGCGGCTTGTAGTACAGCGTCCCGGTGTTCGCGTCGAGGAACCACTCGCCGGCCTGGTCGAGGAAGCGCTTGGAGTTCGCGAGGAAGAACTTCGGGCCCACGAACGGGCTCTGGATCGTGTCCCACCCGTAGGTGTTGTTGTTCCAGGCCGGCTGCCGCATGGTGACCGTGGTGCCCGAGATGGAGTCCACCGGGGTGATCCGGGTGGTCCACGTCAGGTTCGCCCGGAGTTCGAGGCGCCGCTGGTCCGGCAGCGTCGAGAGCCAGTTGAGGTTCGAGTTCCGGATGGTGAACCCGCTCGCGTTGAGCCCGATGTCCGTGGGGGCCAGGCTCATCTCGGCGCGCTTCGCGAGGACGCCGTCCACATAGAGCTGCCGGGTGTCGAAGCCGGTGCCGACGCTGGCCCGGTAGATGCCCGTGGCGGCGTCGTCGAGGACCCAGCCGGTGACGGCACGGGACCCGGACACGACCGGGTCCGCCCCGTCCGCGGCCTGCCACGTCACGGTGTGGCCGTTGCGACCGGAGTCGCTCGCGTTGAACCGCAGGGGCGCGTCGGGCCGGAAGGTCCCGTCGAGGAGGTTGACGGTGACGTCCGCGTCGCCGATGGCGGCGGCCTCCCTGGCGCGCCGCTGCGCCTCGGTCAGGGACTTGAGCGGCTGCGCGGCCGTTCCGTTACCGCTGTCGCTGCCGGTGGGGGAGACGTAGATCGTGTGCTGGGTCTGGGCTTGTGCCGGGGAAGCGCCGAGGCCGGTGAGGGCTCCGGCGACCGCGAGGAGGAGGGCCGCCGCGAGGGCGGGCGGGCGAAGGCGCCTGGGGGGTGAGTTCCGCATGGCGTATTCCTTTCCAGTGAGCCCTTCTCATCCTGGGTGAGTTTGGTTGCAGGGCATGGAAGAAGCTCCTGGTAGAACAACAGCTGTCTACTTCCGTTGCCTCCCAGGAGCTTCGAATGCTGTTGTATCAGGCGGCCTTGCC
>NZ_JAPZVP010000012.1 GCF_027622875.1 Glycomyces luteolus
CGGGTTTGTTTGGTGGTGAGAGCGGAAGTGACACACCCGGTCCCATTCCGAACCCGGTCGTTACGGCTTCCAGCGCCGATGGTACTGCACTCGAGAGGGTGTGGGAGAGCAGGACACCGCCAAACATTTACGTTCGGAAAAGGCCCGACGCTTATGCGTCGGGCCTTTTCTTTTTGCCTCAATGCAGAGCTCCACCTGTACGGTGGAGCTCTTTTGCGTGTCCCCGAATCGAGTGGGCGCGATAGGATTCGGCTGTGGTTCGTCGCATCGGAGTTTTCGGGGGGACTTTCGATCCGCCACATCTGGGGCACCTTGTGGCCGCCAGTGAGGCGGCGTTCCGGTGTGCCCTTGATGAAGTGGTGTTCGTCCCTACCGGCGATCCATGGCAGAAGCACCATCTCAAGGTCACCGATGCCCCGGCGCGGCTGGCGATGACGCGTTCGGCGGTCGAGCCCGATCCGCTGTTCCGGGTCAGCACCTGCGACATCGAGCGGGGAGGCGCCACATACGCGGTGGACACCGTCGCGGATGTGCGGGCGGAGTACGACGAGGAAGTGGACTTGCACTTCATCATCGGTGCCGACTCGCTGGAGAACCTCCACACCTGGCATCGGGTCGAGGAGCTTTGCAGGGCAGTGAAGTTCATCGCGTTGAACCGTCCGGGGCACTCGCGCCGCGAGGTCGACACGACGTTCGGGGCTCGAGTCGAGTTCATCGACATGCCCGCAGTGGACCTCTCATCGACCGAATGCCGTGAGCGCGTACGCGACGGGCGGCCGATCAGGTACCTCGTGACCGATCCGGTCGCGGCGTACGTGCGGGAGCACGGGCTTTACCGCGGCTGACTGCTGGGATGCTTCGCACAGCGACTGGCGTGAAACAGGGAAGTCGTCGTCGTACCCCGCGTGTAAGACTAGAGCTGCACCGGTGGAGCACCGGTGGGAAACCCAGTGTCAGGAGCGTTCGTGACCGCAAGTGAAACCGCCAAGACCCTGGCCTTTTCTGCAGCCCAGGCGGCGGCTGACAAGAAGGCCTTCGCCATCAACCTTCGGGACGTCACCTCGAAGATCGCCCTCACGGACGTCTTCGTGATCGTTTCGGCCTCGAACGAGCGGCAGGTCCACGCGGTCGTCGACGCGGTCGAGGAGAAGCTCATCAAGGAGCACGACACCCGTCCGCTGCGCCGCGAGGGCAAGGGCGGCGAGCAGTGGGTGCTGTTGGACTACAACGAGATCGTGGTGCACGTCTTCCACAAGGAAGCCCGCGACTACTACGGTCTCGACGGTCTCTGGAAGGACTGCCCGGAGATCGAATTCGTCGACGAGACAGACGCGGAGCGGGCCCGCCGTGCCGAGGCTGCTGAGGGTGACGGCGAGGCCGGCGAGTGAATCGGCTGCTTGTCGTCCGCCACGGGCAGACCGAATGGAACCTCGCGGGACGCATTCAGGGCTCCACTGACATCGACCTCGACGTGGTCGGGGTGGCGCAGGCCGCTGAGGCCGCTCCTGAGCTGGCCGCGTACGAGCCGAACCGGATCATCTCCTCGGACCTGCGGCGGGCGGTGGAGACCGCCCGGCCGATCGCGGAGCTGACCGGTATCGAGATCCAGCTGGACAAGCGCCTGCGCGAGCGCGCTTACGGCCCCTGGGAGGGCCTGACGCAGCGCGAGATCGCCGAGCAGTTCCCTGAGGAGCACCGGCGTTGGCGCGCGCAGGAGCCACTGCAGCACCCCGAGATCGAGACGTGGGGCGAGCTGCATCGGCGTACCAGTGAAGCCGTGCGGGACATCATCGAGTCGGAGGTCGAGGGGACCACGATCGTGGTCTGCCACGGTGGTTCGGCGCGTCAGATCGTCGGCGGGGTCCTCGGTTTCGACGAGGCGTCGGCGAGCAGCCTTTCGGGGATGGACAACGCGCACTGGGCCGAGTTGCGGCGGATGCGTTCAGGCAAGTGGCGCCTGTTCGGGTACAACCTCGGTGTTCCGGCTCCGCACACGATCGGGCGGAGCCCGCTCGCGAAAGGCCAGCAAGCGACCCGCTGACGGCGGTGTCGTTACCCCGGGAACCCTGGACCGGCTTCGCACTGGCGTCGTAGGCTTCGATTGAGGTGCAACCGCGCCGGGCTCGGAGGCGTCAAACGGGCATGAACACGCAGACTTCGCGCTTCCGACGGATCGCGGGCCCGACCGGCCCGCTCGTCGGCGCTTTCATCGGTGCACTCATGGTGGCCGTGCTCGCCGCGTGCGGCACGGGTGATGGCGGTTCCGACGGCGAGACGTCGGCGCCCGTGACCTCGGCCGAGCCGACCAGCGCGCCCGAAACGACCGAGGAGAGCTCCGTGCCGGATGACGAGACCACCCCCTACCTGGACCCGTCGCTCGGCGACTCGTCCAAGCCCGGTTCGTCGATGACCATCAGCGGCACGGTCGAGGCGGGCGTCGAGGCCGGCTGCCTGATCCTCGAGTACGACGGCACCGTGTACGGGATCTTCGGGAACTACGACTCGTCGGTCGTGTACGAGGGAGCCACCGTCACGCTGCAGGGCAAGGTCGACGACGGGATGATGTCGATCTGTCAGCAGGGGACTCCCTTCGTGGTGGAGGATGCCCAATCCGCGGATTAGGTAATGTGGCCGCGTGACCGTCGTCGTCGTTACCGATTCCACTTCGGCTTTGCCTGAGCCGCTGCGCGCTGCGCGCAGCGGCTTGACGGTGCTCGGGATACCGGTGCTGGTCGACGGCGTCGAATACCGCGAGGGCGAGGACATCGGCGGCGAGGCGATCCTGCGCGCGATGCGGGAAGGCCACGAGGTGACTACCTCGGGTCTGCCGCCGGAGGAGCTGCGGGCGACGTACACGCGGCTCCTGGACGAGGGCGCGAGCGGGATCGTCTCAGTGCATCTGTCCGGACGGTTGTCGGGGACGGTCGCGGCGGCGGAGGCCGCGGCGGCGGGGTTCGGGGGCCGGGTCGCGGTGGTCGATTCGCTCGGTGCGGGCATGGGGGTCGGGTATCCGGCGCTCGCGGCGGTCGAGGCGGCGGAGCGTGGCGCTGAGTTGCTGGCTGCCGCTGCTGCGGCGCACTCGGCGATCGGGCGGACCTCGACGTACTTCTACTTGGACACGTTGGAGTACCTGCGGCGCGGCGGGCGGATCAGTGCCGCTAGGGCGATCGTGGGGACGGCGTTGTCGGTGAAGCCGATCCTGGGCGTCGAGGACGGGCGCATCGACGTGCTGGAGAAGGTGCGCACGCCGACTCGCGGGCTGCAGCGCCTGGCGGCGCTCGCGGTGGCCGACGCGGGTGAAGCAGAGGTCGAGATGACGGTGCACCACTTGGGCGCGGAGCGCCGGGCCGAGGCCTTGGCGGGCTGGCTCGGGGAGCGGTTCGAAGGCCGGTTGCGCCGCATGGACGTGACGGAGGTCGGCGCGGCGGTGGGCGCTCACTGCGGGCCGGGCCTGGTCGGCGTGATCACGAGGCGGCTGCCCTAACCGGGGACTCCATTCGCAGATCAGCCAACTGTCAATTGGTCGGTTCTTGGTTCGAGGGTCTTGTGGTGTGCGGCCCCCGAGGTCGGGTGTGTTGGGCCGCGCGTGCGCCGGGCGGGCGTATAGGGCATGCCCCTTCCCACCCGCATCCACCTCCGACCAACCGAAGAAATGAGACGACTCTCCCACACGGGTCCGACAGTTCGCCGGGACGATGGGTTCGCATTATGGCGTCTCGCTGGGGCTCCGTCCACTCTTGTTGGAGTTATCCACAGGGTCGATTCGGGTTATCCACAGGGCGAAAAGCTCGCAGTGACGGCCGTGTCCTTCGCTCGTTGAGCCGGGCATGGAACGCGAACTGCCACCTGATTCAGCCGCTCTCGCCGCGAGGCTCCGGATGCGGCTCAACGATTCCGCCGACGGACCCGGGGTCTGCAAGGAAACCGTTGACGCCGGTTCCGGTGAGCCCGAACCAGAGCCGGTGCTCAACCCGCCTCCCGTCCGACGATTCGAGGAGCGGCTTGAACGCCTCCAGAACCGACTCGGGCTCTCGCACCTCAACCGGTGGGTGCTGGTGACCGTCTCGCTCCTGGTCGCGGCGGTCGGATTGTCGGTGACGCTCTTGTCCTGGCCCGATGCCGAGCCGACCGCGACAGCCCCCGCCGCGCCTGTCGAAGCGACTGCGGCCGAGCCGAAAACGATCGTCGTCTCGGTCGCGGGCGCGGTCAAGGAACCAGGCATCGTCGAGCTGGAGGCCGGATCGCGGGTCGCCGATGCCATCGAGGCCGCGGGCGGGCTGGCCGAGGGCGCTGATCCAGGGTTCCTGAACCTCGCCCGGGTCGTCGCCGACGGCGATCTCGTCGCGGTTCCCGATGCCGCGGCGTCAGGCGCTGCCGCACCGGGTGACGGCACCGGCGGTGCGAGCGCCGGAAGTCTGGTGAACATCAACGTGGCGGGCGCCGCGGAACTGGACGCGCTCAAGGGCATCGGCCCGGTCCTCGCCGAGCGGATCATCGAGTACCGCGAGACCAACGGCAGCTTCCAATCGCTCGACGAACTGTCCGAGGTCTCCGGCATCGGCAGCGCCTTGCTCGAGCAGCTCCGCGACCAGGTGACGCTATGACCCGACCTACCGAGAAGCGGCTTGTGCGGCGGTTGAGTGCGTCACGGGGTGGTGGGCGTCTTGAGTTATGAGTTCGCTTTGCGGCCTGCACCTTCCGAGGTCGTCCGGCGGGATTGGCGGCTGCCGCTCGTTGCGGCCGGCGTGTGGGCGGCGGCGCTGGCTGGCCTGTACGGGAACACAGTGAGCGGATTGCTGGTCGCCGCCGGCTGCGCAATCGTCGTGGCCTTGGGACGCAAGTGGAAGCGCTGCATCGCGGCGGCCGCTGCGACGGTCGCGTTCGGTGGGTTGCTCGGTGCGGGCGTGACGACCGTGCACGTCGCCGCGCGGGACCATGCCGGTCTCGCGGCGATGACCGCCGCAGAAGCGCACGGCGAGGCGGAGTTGGTGCTGCACACCGCGCCGAAACCGTCGACTCGCCGCCCGGAACTCGTGACCGCGACCGCGCGTCTGCACGCCTTCGACACTGATGACGTTGTGGTCGAAGGGCATTGGCAGGTGCTCCTCGTCGCGAGCGGCGACGAATGGCTCGAGATCGATGCCGGGCAGCGGCTCACCGTGCCCGCGGTGCTGCGGGAGGCCGATGGCGGTCGGCTGACGGCGGCGATCGTCAGCGCCCGCGGGCCTCCGGAACGCTCCGGAACGCTGTCGCTTCCGAACCGGGTCGCCGCGCACGTGCGTGAACGGCTGGCGACCGCCGTCGAGTCGGTGCCGCAACCGGAAGCGGGCTTGATCCCCGCCCTCGCGGTCGGCGATGTGTCCATGATGGACCCTGAACTCGCCGCCGACTTCCGGACGACCGGCCTGGTGCACCTCGTGGTGGTCTCCGGATACCACCTGAGCCTGGTGGTCGGCGCGGTGCTGGCGGTGGCCTTGGCGTGCAGGGCGGGCCCGCGCGCTCGCGTGGCCGCCGGGGCGGTCGCGATCGCCGCGATCGTGGTGGTGGCCGGTCCGCAGCCGAGCGTGCTCCGGGCCGCGGTGATGGCGGGGATGACGCTGCTGGCGTTGGCCGCCGGCCGGCCTCGCGCGGCGATGCCGGGATTGGCGACGGCGGTCCTGGTCGTGGTGCTGGCCGACCCGGACATGGCCGCGCAGGCAGGGTTCGCGCTGTCGGTGGCGGCCTGTGTCGGGTTGCTGCTCCTGGCATTCCGCTGGGCGCGGCCGCTGGAGCACCGCGGCTGGCCGCAGTCGGTCGCGCTGGCGGTCACGATCCCGCTGGCGACACAGGTGGCGGTCACGCCGCTGCTGATCGGTCTCGGCAGCGGGGTGAGCCTCGTGTCGGTTCCGGTGAACGTGTTGGCGGCCTTGGTGGCCGCGCCGGTCGTGGTGCTCGCCGTGGGCGCGGCCGCGGTGGCCGCCGTGTGGCTCCCGGCCGGGGAGGTGGCGGTCCAATTGGCGGCCGTCCCGGCCCGGTGGCTGATCTGGTTGGCGCGCAACGGGGCGGAGATCCCCGGAGCGCTCCTGCCGTTGCCCGGGGGCCTGTGGTGGGGCCTGGGCTCGGCCGCGGCGCTGGCGGTGCTGATCGCGCTGCTGCAGATTCGTCGATTGCGCGTCCCGATCCTGGCGGTGCTTCTGTCCGCGGGACTGGGCACGGTCCCCGCCTGTCTGACGACCGGTGGCCCGCCTTCGGGCTGGGTGGTCACTATGTGCGATGTGGGGCAGGGCGATGCGCTCGTCCTGCCCGCGGGCGACGCGGTGGTCGTCGTCGATGTCGGGCCGGAGCCCGCGGCGGTCGACGCCTGCCTGGACGAGTTGGAGGTGGATCGGATCGCGCTGCTCGTGTTGTCGCACTTCCACATCGACCACACCGCCGGGATCGGTGGCGCGGTGGAGGGCCGCGAAGTCGATGCGATCCTCGCGCCCCCGCCCGGGGAAGCCCGGTACGGGTACGAGCTGGTCGAGGAGCGGGCTGGGGTGGTGCCGGTCCTGGAGGCGGCGCCGGGGCAGGTGTTCGAGTTCGGGGCGACGCGGCTGGAAGTACTGGGACCGCCGACGGAACTGCTGAGCGGCACGCGGTCCGACCCGAACAACAACTCGGTGGCGGTGCGGGCGGACGTGGCGGGGACGAGCGTGCTGCTGACGGGCGACGTCGAGCTCGAAGGCCAGCGCGCCCTGCTCGGCAGCGGGGCGGTGCTCGGCGTGGACGTGCTGAAGGTCCCGCATCACGGGTCCTCGTTCCAGGTGCGGGAGTTTCTGGAGACCGCCGATCCGGCGGTGGCGCTGGTCGGCGTGGGGGCGGGCAACGAGTACGGGCACCCCGATCCGGGGGCGCTGGGAGTGCTGGAAGAAGGCGGGGCGTTGGTGCTCCGGACGGACGAGTCAGGCTGGATCACGGTGGTGCGCAATGGCGACGCGTTCGAGGTGACGACGGCCGATTGAGATGAGGCCTACCGACCGTGCCCGGTGAGTCACCTTTCGGGTGAATGGGCGGCGGATCGAGTAGTGCGGACCGGCATGATCGGGCAGCACACTGGGGTTGCGCGGGAGATGATGGCCCGGTCGAAACCCGCGGGTCCGCGGGCGGCATGGGAGGATGGTCCGGTGGCTGCACTCGAACCCATCCGCCTGATCCAGGGCGACGACGAATTCCTCGCCGAGCGGGCCGCCGCCGACTTCGTGAAGGCGGTTCGCGCCGAGCTCCCGGACGAGGAGGGCGCGCCCGCCGTCAACCGCATCAGCGGCGGCGACCTCACCGCGGGCGCCTTCGCGGAGCTGACCAGTCCGACCCTGTTCGGCGGCGCGGTCGTCGGCATCATCGAGTCGGGCCAGGATGTCGACAAGGACCTCGCCGCCTCCGTGCTCGCGTTCGCCAAGCAGCCCGCTCCCGGCATCTACCTCGCGGTGTGCCACAACGGCGGCAACAAGGGCAAGGGCCTCGCCGAAGGCTTGAAGAAGCTCAACGTCGAGGTCGTGCGCGTCTCCAAGATCAAGCGGCAGCCCGACCGGGTGGCCTTCGTGCGCGGTGAACTGCGCGACGCCGGGGCCTCGCCGCGGTCGGCTTCGGCGGAGATCGCCGACACGATCATTCAGGCGGTCGGCTCCGACCTGCGAGAGCTCGCTTCGGCGTGCGCGCAGCTCGTCGCCGACACCGACGGCAAGATCACCCAGGAGAGCGTGGCCCAGTACTACTCCGGCCGCGCCGAGGTCTCCGGCTTCACCGTCGCCGACGCGACGATCGCCGGGGACACGGCCGAGGCGCTCGGTGCGCTCCGCTGGGCCATGCAGGTCGGGGTCGACGCGGTGCCGATCGCAGACGCGCTGGCGATGGCCGTGCGCAACCTCTCCCGAGTCGCCGCCGAGCGCGGCGGGGCGGCGCAGCTCGCCGGTCAGCTCGGCATGGCGCCGTGGCAGATCGAGAAGGCGCGAAAGCAGGCCCGCAACTGGACCGCGGACGCCCTCGCCGAGGCGATGCGGGTGTGCGCGCGCTTGAACGGCGAGGTCAAGGGCGGCGCCGACGACCGGGGTTGGGCGCTCGAGCACGCGATCCTGGAGATCACCCGACTGAGCGCCGCAGGGAAGGGCAGCCGTGTCTGAGTACCGTCACGGACGAGTGTCGAGGCCGCGTCGGCCCTGGTACGCGCGGGCGCTGCATCTCAAGCACCTGTATCTGTCGAACATCTGGTGCGTGGTGCTCTTCGAGGGCTCGATCGCGCTGGCGGTGCTGATGGCGCTGACCGAGCTGGTGACGTGGTGGGTGGTGCCGGTGCTGCCGCTCGCGGTGGCGGGCATGGTGAAGCTCAATGACCTGATCGCGGGGACGCTGGAGCGGCACGGCTGAGGAAGGGCGGTCGGCGGGCATGCCGATCGTGTTCGGGGCCGGGTGGGTTGGTCCCCGGTTCTCAATGGTGCCCGTGGGTGCGACAGCCCTCGGCCGGCCGGTGTTCGGGGCGTAACGACGAATGGGAACGCCGAAGGCCCAGAGGTGTGCACCTCTGGGCCTTCTAAAGCTGTGTCGCTGCTCGTTCGCTCGCGCTTAGGCGGCGGCGGAGAGCTTGTTGAAGGACGCGGCCAGCTTGGACTTGCGCTGGGCGGCCTGGTTCTTGTGGATGACACCCTTGGTGGCAGCCTTGTCCAGCTCGCGGCTGGCGGCGCGCAGGTGGGTCTCAGCGGCGGCGACGTCGCCGGTGGCAGACGCCTCACGGAACTTCCGGACGGACGTCTTCAGCGACGACTTCACTGCCTTGTTGCGCATCCGGCGCTTCTCGTTCGTCAGGATGCGCTTTTCTTTGGACTTGATGTTCGCCACGCGTGAAGCCTCAGTTTCGTGATTGCTTGGTTCCTTAATTGATCGCGTCAGAGGCAGAGGGCACTCCGAGCGCCTGTCAACGTTACCAGGAGCCGAGCATCGCACACGCCCTGGGAGCATGACCGCGAACCAGGTTACACGAGGTCGAGGGCGCCGTCCGAACGCCGGTGCCCGGCTGTAACCCGCGATACCCAAGGGCTCAAACGGAGGCGCCGCGGGCCCTCAGTGCGGGGAGGACCACCTCGTCGACGATGCTCTCGACCGTCGCCTCCGAGACGGCCCCGAAGATGATGAACTCGTTGCGCACCAAGTCGATCGGGAGTCGTCGCAGGCGCTCGGTGAGGTGCTCCCATTCGAGCTCGCCGCGTTTGACGGCGCGTGCGTAGACCGCCTCTTCCAGGAGGTTGGTGAGCTCCTTCACGAGCGTGGCGACCAGGAGCTCGCGGGCCTCGGGGTCGGCGCTGACGTCGGCGAGCATGCCGAGCATCGCGGTCTGGCCGACCAGTTGCATGCGCCGGTGCGCCAACGTGATCAACGCAACGGTGTCGCCGCGCAGGGACCCGGTGTCGGGCACCGTCTCGGCCTTCGGGAGCCGGTCCGCGACGCAGGCGATCAGGATCTCCACCCGGTTCGGCCAGCGGCGATACACGACCGGCTTGCTGGTTCCGGCGCGTTTCGCGACGCCCTCCATCGTGAACCCCGCGTAGCCGGCCTCGCGGAACTCCTCGAATGCGGCATCGAGAATCGCCTGCTCAAGGGCCTTGCCGCGACGTCTGGACGCCACCTTGCGTTCCAATCCGACCTCCTCTAGATACTTGCCGTTTCTTATGTTAGCTTGAGGCAATCAAGATACGGACCGTATCTTGCGGATGATTGGAAACCTCATGGAAAGCACCCCCGAGCCCACGCCGATCGGCCGGGTGATCGCGATCAGCGCCGGTCTCGCGCTCATCGTCGGCGTCCTCACGCTCGCGTTCGCCTGGCCCTCGGCCGACATGGGACCCAACGAGATCCCGATCGCCGTCATCGGTCCCGACGAGGCCGCGGACCAGGTCCAGTCGCAGCTCGACGAGGCCCAGCCCGACGGCTTCGACGTGACTGCCGTCGCCGACCCCGCGGAGGCCGAGACCCTCATCAAGGAACGCGAGGTCTACGCGGCCCTCGCGATCACCCCCGGATCGGTGGACCTCTACACCGCCTCGGCCGCCTCGCCCACGGTGACCAGGCTCGTGACCGGGATCGCCGACCAGGTCGCGGCGCAGATGAGCCAGGCCGCCGGGCAGCCCGGCAGCGTCCGGGTCAACACCGAAGACCTCGTTCCGCTGCCCGCCGACGACCCGAACGGCGCCGGCCTCGCCGCCTCGGCCTTCCCGATGGCCATGGGCGGCATCGTGATCGCCGCGCTCATCGCGTTCAACGTGCGCGGCTCGGGCCGTCAGGTCCTGGCCGCGGTGCTCGCGCCGCCGGCAGTGGGCGCGGGCGTCGCCGCGATCCTGATGTACGTGCTCGAATCGATCGACGGCGACTTCTGGGCGATCGCCGGGGCGCTGACGCTCACCATGGCGGCGACCGCGTGGGGCATCCTCGGCCTGGCGAAGCTGCTGGGCCGGCCCGGGTTCGTGCTGGGCGCGGTCATCGTGATGCTGGTCGGCAACCCGCTGTCGGGCATGGCGAGCTCCCCTGAGCTGCTGCCCGCGCCGTGGGGCGCGTTCGGCCAGTTCCTGTCGCCGGGCGCGGGCGGGACGCTGGTGCGTTCGACGGCGTACTTCGACGGCAACGGTGCCGAGACGGCGTTGTGGACGCTCGCCGGATGGGTCGTCGCCGGGGTGGTGCTGTTCACGATCGGCGCCGTCCGCGCCAAGGTCAAGGCCGTGAACGCGGACGAGTCGGAGGAGACCCCAGCCGCTGCCTGAACGATCGGAACCCGACGGCCCCGGCCCGCGATCGCGCGGGTCGGGGCCGTTCGTTGCCGCAGGCAGGTGAGCGGGAGCCTTTTCTCGCTGGGTGGCCGGGGGTTCTCGGGCGGGTAAGGCAGAATTGGCAAGCCACCTCATCCGATCAAGGAAGGTCATCGTGACCAACGCGCCAGGCTCGACCGCTCCGGAGTCGATCCGGAACTTCTGCATCATCGCGCACATCGACCACGGCAAGTCCACGCTGGCCGACCGCATGCTGCAGATCACCGAGGTCGTCGACGCCCGCCAGATGCGCGCGCAGTACCTCGACCGGATGGACATCGAGCGGGAACGCGGCATCACCGTGAAGTCCCAGGCCGTCCGCATGCCGTGGACGGCCCGCTCCGGCGAGGCCGAGGGCCAGTCGTTCGTGCTCAACATGATCGACACGCCCGGCCACGTCGACTTCACCTACGAGGTCTCCCGCTCCCTGGCCGCCTGCGAAGGCGCGATCCTCCTGGTGGACGCCGCGCAGGGCATCGAGGCGCAGACCCTCGCGAACCTCTACCTCGCGATGAGCAACGACCTCACCATCATCCCGGTGCTCAACAAGATCGACCTCCCCTCGGCCGACCCCGACCGGTACGCCGAGGAGATCGCCCACCTCATCGGCTGCGAGCCCGAGGACGTCTTCCGCGTCTCCGGCAAGACCGGCGTCGGCGTCGCCGAGCTGCTGGACGCGGTCGTCGCGCAGATCCCGGCGCCTGTCGGCGACGCGGACGCGCCCGCCCGCGCGATGATCTTCGACTCCGTCTACGACGTCTACCGCGGCGTCGTCACCTACATCCGCGTCATCGACGGCAAGCTCAACGCCCGCGACCGCATCCGCATGATGTCGACCCGCGCCGACCACGAGCTCCTCGAGATCGGCGTCATCAGCCCCGAGCCCGTCGTCGCGAAGGCCCTGAGCGTCGGCGAGGTCGGCTACCTCATCACCGGCGTGAAGGACGTGCGCCAGTCGAAGGTCGGCGACACCGTCACCCTCAACAAGAACCCCGCGACGCAGGCCCTGCCCGGCTACACCGAGGCCAAGCCGATGGTCTACTCCGGGCTCTACCCGATCGACGGCTCCGACTACGGCAACCTCCGCGAGGCCCTCGACAAGCTGCAGCTCAACGACGCCGCGCTCCAGTACGAGCCCGAGACCTCCGCGGCGCTCGGCTTCGGCTTCCGCGTCGGATTCCTGGGCCTGCTGCACCTGGAGATCATCCAGGAGCGCCTCGAGCGCGAATTCAACCTCGACCTGATCTCGACCGCGCCCAACGTGGTCTACCAGGTCGTCAAGGAGGACGGCGAGGAAGTCGAGGTCACCAACCCCTCGGAGTTCCCCGAGGGCAAGATCCACTCGATCACCGAGCCGATCGCCAAGGCCACGATCCTGGCCCCGAAGGAGTACATCGGGACGGTGATGGAGCTGTGCCAGACCAAGCGGGGCGTCCAGACCGGCATGGACTACCTCTCGACCGACCGGGTCGAGATCCGCTACACCCTGCCGCTGGCCGAGATCGTCTTCGACTTCTTCGACCAGCTCAAGTCGCGCACCAAGGGCTACGCCTCGCTCGACTACGACATCGAGGGCTCCCAGGAGTCCGAACTCGTCAAGGTCGACATCCTGCTCCAGGGCGAGCGCGTGGACGCCTTCGCCGCGATCGTCCACAAGGACCAGGCCTACGCGTACGGCGTGCGCCTCTCCGAGCGGCTCAAGAAGCTCATCCCGCGCCAGCAGTTCGAGGTGCCCATCCAGGCCGCGATCGGCTCCCGCATCATCGCCCGCGAGACCATCCGCGCCCTGCGCAAGGACGTGCTCGCCAAGTGCTACGGCGGCGACATCTCCCGCAAGCGCAAGCTCCTCGAGAAGCAGAAGGAGGGCAAGAAGCGGATGAAGAACATCGGCCGCGTCGAGGTCCCCCAGGAGGCGTTCATCGCCGCACTGCGGACCGACGAGGACTAAGCGGCAAGAGCAAGGGGCGGAGCCTGGCGGCTCCGCCCCTTTTCCTTGTGCTGCTTTACCTCTGCGGGTAGCCGTTCGGGTGCGTCTGCGGCGGCGGCGGGGGCTCCTGCGGGTAGCCGTGCGGCGGTCCCTGGTGCGGCGGCTTCGGCATGTTGCCCGGCCGCGACTTCAGGTACTGTTCCACCTCAGGCTGCATGACCAGGTAGAACGCCGCGCCGATGGCGCCGAGCTTCGCCAGTGCCAGCAGCGCGCCGAGCGCTGCGTACCAGCCCAGGCCCCAGCCGCCGACGAACCCGCCGAGCGAGAAGAACCCCAGGATGCCCAGCCCGATGTACAGCGGGGTGCGCGGGTCGGCCGCGCCGAACGCGCCGAGCTTGTCCTTGGTGATGAAGTAGGCGACAGCGACCGCCAGCGCGCCGAGGATCATGCCGAAGACGGCGCCGCCGACGATGAACCCCGTGCCGTACCACCACGGCGCGGTGGCCGAGGCGATGAGGGAGAACAGGAACACGAGCACCGTGGCCGCGGCGTAGACCCACAGCAATTGCGTCAGCTGATTGACCTTCTTAGGGCGCGAAGGGTTTTCCTTGATGCCCCATTCGGAGGCGAAGTCGCCCTGCCCCTGGGGCGCGCCGCCGTGGGGCGGCGGGGGGCCGGCGGGTCCGCCACCTGGGGCGGCACCGTACGGATTCGATTCGGGTTGTTGCGGCGGATAGGTCATGGTCGCTGCTCCGGGCAAAGAGAAGGGCGTGCTTTCACTGCTCACTGTAGCCTTTCGGTGCCCGCGCCGGGGGACGGAGATTCGGTGCGATTCAGTGGGGGATATGGCAATTCCGTGCAATTTCGAACGCCATTAGAAAGAACCCGAATCGATCACGGTGGCGCGAAAGGGCGGCCCCGGGGTCGCCGGGACCGCCCTGCTCGGGACAGTGCTAGTCCAGGTAGTCGTCGGCGTTCTCGTCCGAGCCGGCGAACGGGCTGGTATTCGTGGTCATGTTCGAGGTGTCGACCGGGCGGTCGTAGGTCTGGTGGAGCGCTCGCTCGCGGTCGGCGATCGTGTACGACCGGCGCGTGTACACCGGCGCGTCCGCCACGGTCACCTGCGGCACGACCTTGAAGTCCACGTCCATCTGGTCGGGCGTGATGACGGTCTCGACGTAGCCGCGCTGCGCGTTGCGGAACTTGATGTGCGGGTTGAGTTTCAGGGCCGCGTTGTCCTCCGGCGCCGAGTCGACGCCGTTGCCGCCCGAGGTGATCGAGGTCGCGACCAGCTCCACGCCGACGGACTCGCCGTCGAGGTCGGGGAACCCGGTCTTGATCTCGCCCGCCCAGTGCGTGTGCACGTCGCCGGTGAGCACCACCGGGTTGCGGACCCCGGCCTCGACCCAGCCGTCGATGAGGCGCTGCCGCGAGGCCGCGTAGCCGTCCCAGCCGTCCATGCTCGTGCGCAGGACCGCGTCGTCGGCGCTGGAGTCGCGCTGCGTGAAGAACACCTGCTGGCCCAGGAGGTCCCAGCGCGCACGCGACTCGTGGAAGCCGTCGATCAGCCATTCCTCCTGCGCCGCACCGGTGATGGTGCGCGACTCGTCCCACGCGTCGGCGCAGTTGCTCTGCGTGCCGTCGCCGCAGGCCTGGTCGGAGCGGTACTGGCGCGTGTCCATCATGTGGAAGTTCGCCAGGCGGCCCCAGCGCACCCGCCGGTACAGCTGCATGTCGATGCCTTCGGGCACCGAGGAGCGGCGCAGCGGCATGTTCTCCCAGTACGCCTGGAACGCGGCGGCGCGGCGGGCCAGGAAGTCGGCCGGGTTCGGGGTGTCCGAACCGGACTCGGGGACCTCGTCGGCCCAGTTGTTCTCGGTCTCGTGGTCGTCCCAGACCACCAGCCACGGCGCGGCCGCGTGCGCGAGCTGCAGGTCGGGGTCGGTCTTGTACTGGGCGTGGCGCTGGCGGTAGGTCGCGAGCGAGACGGTCTCGGGCCCTTCGTGGTCGCGCACGTTCCCGTCGGGGGAGTTGTACACCTTGGCCTTGTACTCGTACTGGTAGTCGCCCAGGTGCAGGATCAGGTCCGGGTGCGACTCGGCCATGTGCCGGTACGCGGTGAAGTAGCCGTGCTCGAACTGGGAGCAGGACGCGAAGGCCATCCGCAGCTCCTCGGGCGTCGAGTTGTGCGGCGGGGCGGTGACGGTGCGCCCGATGGGGGAGGTCCACTTGCCGGTCTTGAACCGGTAGAAGTACTCGTGGCCGGGGCGCAGGCCCTCGACCTCGATGTGGACGCTGTAGCCGATCTCGGCGGCGGTCTGCGCTTCGCCGTGCGCGACGCGGTGGCGGAACCGCTCGTCGCGGGCGACCTCCCACTTGACGTCGAAGGCGGCGTTCGGCATGCCGCCCATGCCGTCTTCGGCGAGCGGGTCCACGGCCAGGCGGGTCCACAGGACCACGCCGTCGGGTTCGGGGTCGCCGGAGGCGACGCCGAGGGTGAAGGGGTCGCTCTCGAGCGTGGCGTGCGTGTTCGTTTGTGCCCAGCCGGTGGTGGGGACCGCTACGGCGGCACCGGCGGCGGATGAGGCGAGCAGGATTCGGCGCGACAGGCGCATATGGACCTCGCTTCGGGGGAGTTGCGTGGGTTTGTGACCCGTACAGCCCAACAAGCGAGCGTGGATGCGCCGGAACCGCTAACGGTCGCGCCGATGAACCGGCGCGGAACACTAGGGCGTCCGAACGCGACTATTCAGGAGTCGCGAACGTGATGATCACGGCCGTCGAGTCGGCGACCTCCAGGACCTGCGCCTCGCCGTCGTCGCCGGCGTCCGGTTCGACCCAGGCCTCTTCCCCTGGGGTCCAGACCTTCCCGTTGTAGGAGACGGACGTGATCTGGTGGTCGTAGGACCGGGCGACCGCCCAGGCCGCGCTGTTCCAGCCCTCGGCTGCGCCGCCGGCTTCGATGACGATCCTAGAGTCGTCCACAATGGATACTTCAGTGCCCCACTGGTACTCGTACGCCTCGGCGAGGACGGCGGGGTCGACCGCCGGCTCGTCAGTGTTCCCAGAGACGCAGGCCAGCCCGGCCTCCTCGCCGCCGGCGAACGCGTCGGCGATCACCTCGGCGTCGCTCTCCCACTGCTCGTACAGCTCCGGGTAGGCGCTGACCTGGACGGCCTGGGCCGCTTCGGCGAGCCGCATGTCCTCCCAGCCGTCGGTGCGCTGGAGCTTCTCGTAGAACTTGAACGAGGCGTACACCGGGTCCATGAGCTCCTCCTCGGAGCCCCAGCCCATGCTCGGGCGCTGCTGGAACAGACCCAGCGAATCGTCGTGCCCGTAGTTCACGTTGACGAGCTCGGACTCCTGCATGGCCGTGGTGATCGCCACGGCCACGGCGTGCTCGTCCATGCCGTCCCGCATCCCCACCGCCGCGATCGTGGCCGCGTTCGACGCCTGCTCGGCGCTCAGATGCACCTCGCCGCCGCTGCCCACGTAGCAGCCGGTCTTGCTGGGACGCAAGGCGTCCCGGGCGTCATCGGTGCAGGCCGCGAGGCTCGCGAGAAGGAACAGGGAGGTCAGAACGGGGAGCGCGCGCAATGGTGACTCCGATCAGGTCGGTCGGCGGCTGATCAGCCTACCCAAGAAGCAGGACGCTTCTCAATGAACGAACGGATGCCTTCCCTGCCCTCTTCGGAGAAGAAGTACTCAGCCGTCACGGCAGCCGCCCCGCGCAACTCGCCCCGAAGATCCGGTGCGGCGGTGAGCGCCTTGATCCCGGCCTGCGCCGAGGGACCGCCGAGCTTGAGCCGCCTGACCAGATCGGCGACGACCGCATCGAGATGCTCCTCATAGACCGCGGTCGAGACCAGGCCCCACGTCGCGGCCTCCTCGGCGGTGAAGACGTCCGCGCCCTCGACGACGAACCCGCCGCCCACGAGGAACAGCTCCCGCATCCGCGCCGGAGTGATCCGGCGCGCCACGACCGGCCCGATCACCGCCGGAACCACCCCGAGCCGGACTTCGCTGAACGCCATCTCGGCCTCGAAGTGCGCCACCGAGAAGTCGGCGGCGGCGATCAATCCGAGTCCGCCGCCGCGCGCGGACCCGCGCACGACCGCCACGACCGGCTTCGGCGACTCCGCGATGTCCGCCAGCGCGTCGGCCAGGTGGGCGGCCGGGAGCGCGGCGAGGCTGTGGGCCGCGGCGGACTCCTTGAGGTCGGCGCCGGCGCAGAACACCGGGCCGGCGTGGTCGAGCACGATCACCCGCACGTCGCGGTCGGCGACGGCTCTGGCGAGGGCGCCGCGGAGCTCGGCGATGAGGTGCGTCGAGAGGGCGTTGCGCCGTTCGGGCGCGTTGAGGGTAATGGTCGCCACTGCCTCTTGGGCGCGGTAGGCGATCGGTGCGTCATTGCGTTCCACGCCAGTACCGTAGTGGGCGTGTCCACCGTCTCGCCAGTAGCCGACCCGAATTCGCCCGCCGCGTCCGTCGCGGCGGCCGCCGCCGACCCCGCGGTCGGCGAGGCCGGTTTCGGGTTCTACGTGCACGTGCCGTTCTGCGTCTCGCGCTGCGGCTACTGCGACTTCAACACCTACACGGCCTCCGAGCTGGGCGCCGGGGTCTCGCGGGACACCTACGCGTCGATCGTCCGCGCCGAGATCCGCGATGCCGCTTCACGGATGTCAGCGCATGAGGGCCGCAAACCCGAGGTCGACACCGTGTTCTTCGGCGGCGGAACGCCGACGCTGCTCTCCGCCGCCGACCTCGCGTCGATCCTCGCCGAGATCGACGACTCGTTCGGGCTCGCCGCGGGCTACGAGGCCACCACCGAGGCCAACCCCGAATCGGTGGACGCCGACTATCTCGCCGAGCTCTACGACGGCGGCTTCACCCGCCTCTCGGTCGGCATGCAGTCCACCGCCTCCCACGTGCTCAAGATCCTCGACCGCGAGCACTCGCCGCAGAAGGCCCTGAACGCCGTCGAGTACGCCCACAAGGCCGGTTTCGAGCACGTCAGCCTCGACCTCATCTACGGCACGCCGGGGGAGACCGCCGCCGACTTCGAGGCCAGTCTGCGGGCGGCCGTGGACGCCGGGGCCGACCACGTCTCGGCGTACGCGCTCATCGTGGAGGACGGGACGGCGCTGGCCCGCCGCATCCGCGCCGGGCAGGTGCCGCAGCCCTCCGATGACGTGGCCGCGGACCGCTACCTCGCCGCGGAGGCCGTTCTCTCCGAGGCCGGCTTCCACTGGTACGAGGTGTCGAACTGGGCCAGAAGCGAAGCGGCACAGTGCCGTCACAACCTCTTGTACTGGGAGGGCGGGCACTGGTGGGGCGCCGGGCCCGGCGCGCACTCGCACCTGCCAGGCGTGCGCTGGTGGAACCACAAGCACCCCTCGACGTACGGCGCGGCGCTCGCGGAGGGCCTGCCCGCCGCCGGACACGAGCTGCTCTCTGAGGACGACCGGTATCTGGAGCGGATCCTGCTGCGTACTCGGCTTGCGAGCGGATTGCCGCTATCGTTGCTGCGTCCAACCGGTCGGAGGGCCGCCGAACAGGCGTCCGCCGACGGACTCGCCGTCATCGAGGACGGCCGCCTCAAGCTCACGCTGCGGGGACGGCTCCTCGCTGACGCGGTCGTGAGAGACCTCACCTCCTGACGGCGTTCTCGCGGCTCACCGTTAGATTCGTGAAGGCGAACCGCATTCGCCTACCGCGCGGACCCGCTCGCCTCCCCCAGAGGCCGCGGCACCACCCCAGGTGACGTCCGCGCACGAACCCCCATATGAACCCACCCGGAGTCCGCCACCCATGCGCACTACAACGCCCGCACTCGCCTCAGGGCGACGCTTGTCGAGCCCTAAATTCGCTCGGCGAGGCCTGCTCGTCGCCTCCGCCGCCGGTCTCGCGGCCGTCGCCGCCTGCAGCGAGGAGGAGCCGCCCCCGGTCGAGGACGAAGGCGGCCAGGCCGCCGAGGAGCCGACTTCGGAAGCCCCCTCGCCCGAGCCGCGCGAGATCACCATCACCCACGTGGGCGACACCATGCCCGGCTCCTACCCGAACCAGATGGCCTCCGACGAGGGCGCGAGCTTCTTCGAAGGCGTCAAGGACGTCCTCACCGGCGACGTCGTCATCGCCAACCTCGAAGGCGCGCTCTCCACCCTCGAATTCGACAAGTGCGGCGGCGGCGAGTGCACCTACTTCCGCCTCCCCGGCGAGTACGCCGAGGTCTTCGCCGACGCCGGCTTCCATGTCCTCAACCAGGCCAACAACCACGGCTGGGACGCCGGACCCGACGGCGCCACCGAGACCCAGGAAGCCGCCGAAGCGGCCGGCATGCACGTCTGCGGCATCAAGGACGAGGTCTGCCTCGTCGAGACCGAGAGCGGCCTCACCGTCGGCCTCGTCGGCTTCGCGCCGTACAGCTTCTACACCGACCTGCGCGACCTCGACGCCGTCGCGGCGCTCGTCGCCTCCGCGAAGGAGCAGGCCGACATCGTCATCGCCACCGCCCACGTAGGCGCAGAAGGCACCGACCACCGCCACGTTCCCGAAGGCGTCGAGAACTACCTCGGCGAAGACCGCGGCAACACCCGTGAGTTCGTCCACACCTGCATCGACAACGGCGCGGACATCTTCGTCGGGCACGGACCCCACGTCCTGCGCGGCATCGAGTGGTACAACGGCAAGCTCATCGTTCACTCCCTCGGGAACTTCGGCGGCGGCCAGAACCTGTTCAACACCGACGGCCCCCTCGGCCGCTCCGCGGTGCTCTCCGCGACCTTCCGCGAGGACGGCACCCTGGTCTCCGCGCAGGTCACCGCGACCCGCATGGACGACGACGGCTACCCCCAGCTCGACGAGGACAACGGCGCGTTCGAGGACTTCAACGAGCTCGCCGAGGACTTCGGGGACACCGGAGTGACCGTCGGCGACGACGGCGCGCTCGTCCTCCCCGCTGCCTGACCGCACACGTAGACTGGCACTCCCGGACCGGGAGTGCCAGACTTGAGTCCGGCCGACTGAACCCGAGTTCGGTCCCGGACACACCGAACGGCAGACACCGACCGGTTGCACGACAGAGCGGTTTCAAGGCAGAGGGGACGTGGCGGCGATGGACGATCGCAAACTCGAAGTGCTGCGCGCCATCGTCGAGGACTACGTGGCCACCCAGGAACCCGTCGGCTCCAAAGCCGTCTCCCAGCGCCACGCCCTCGGCGTCTCCGCCGCCACCGTGCGCAACGACATGGCCTACCTTGAAGAGGCCGGATACATCCAGCAGCCCCACACCTCCGCCGGGCGCATCCCCACCGCCAAGGGCTACCGCCTCTTCGTCGACCGCCTCGGCAAGATCAAACCGCTCTCGGCCGCCGAACGCCGCGCCGTGCACCGCTTCCTCTCCGAAGCCATCGACCTCGACGACGTCGTCACGAGAACGGTGCGCCTGCTCGCGCAACTGACCCACCAGGTCGCGGTCGTCCAGTACCCCAGCCTCAACCGCTCCTCCGTGCGCCACCTCGAACTCGTCTCGCTCACCCCCACCCGGCTCATGGTCGTCATGATCACCGACACCGGCCGCGTCGAGCAGCGCTACGTCGAGATGCCCGCCGAGCTCAGCGAGGACGACGTCCTCGAACTGCGCCGCCTCGTCAACGAGCAGCTGCAGGGCAAGCCCCTCGCCGACGCCCCTCGCATCATCGCCGACCTCGCGGGCCTCGCCCGCCCCGAACTGCACGCCACCGCCTCGGCGCTGGCGCGCGTGCTCCTGGAGACCGTGGTGGCGCGCACCGAGGAGCGCGTCGCCGTCGCGGGCGCCGCGAACCTGACGCGCCCCGGGAACTTCTTCGCCGGGTCCCTGCGGCCCATCCTCGAAGCCCTCGAGGAGGAGGTCGTGCTCATGCAGCTGCTGGGCCGCGCCGACTCCAACGCGCTCCTGACGGTGCGCATCGGCGACGAGAACAACCTCGACGACTTCCGCGAGACCACCGTGGTCACCGCCGGATACGGACCGGGTTCGGTGGTCGGCCATATGGGCGTCCTCGGACCCACCCGCATGGACTACCCGGGCACGATCGCGGCCGTCCGCGCCGTCGCCCGGTACGTGTCCGAGATTTTGGAACAGAACCGCTGACAGGACAGAGCGCACGTGGCTAAGGACTACTACGGCATTCTCGGCGTCGACCGGAACGCCACCGACGACGAACTCAAGAAGGCGTACCGGAAGCTGGCGCGCAAGTACCACCCCGACGTCAGCGACGAACCTGACGCTCAGGAGCGCCTCCAGGAGATCAACGCCGCCTTCGAGGTCCTCATGGACCCGCAGAAGCGCGCGATCGTCGACGCCGGCGGCGACCCGTTCTCCCGCACCGGAGGCGGCGGCTCCGGAGCCCCGTTCATGGGCTTCGAGGACATCATGGACGCCTTCTTCGGCGGCTCCATGGGCGGCTTCGGCCGCCGCGGCCCCCGCTCGCGCACCCGCCCCGGCAACGACGCGCTCCTGCGCCTCGACCTCGACCTCGAAGAGGTCGCGTTCGGCACCGAGTCGACCCTCACCGTCGACACCGCGATCCTCTGCGACTCCTGCAACGGCACCTGCACCGAAGGCGACTCCGAACCGCAGACCTGCACGACCTGCAACGGCTCCGGCGAAGTCCAAGTCGTACAACGTACGATTCTGGGTCAGGTCCGCACCGCGCGCCCCTGCTCGGCCTGCTCCGGCTACGGCACGATCATCACCGACCCCTGCCGCAAGTGCGGCGGCGAAGGCCGCGTCCGCTCCCGGCGTCGCATCACCGTGAAGGTGCCCGCCGGCGTCGAAGACGGCATGCGCATCCGCCTCTCCGGCGAAGGCGAAGTCGGCCCCGGCGGCGGCCCCGCAGGCGACCTCTACGTCGAGGTCCATGAGAAGCCCCACGAGGTCTTCACCCGCGAAGGCTCCGACCTGCGCTGCCGCGTCCGCGTCCCCATGACCCAGGCCGCCTTGGGCACCAAGCTCAACATCCACACCCTCGACGACCAGGTCGAGGTCGAAGTCGCCCCCGGCACCCAGCCCGGCACCATCAAGAAGGTCCGCGGCCACGGCGTCCCCCGCCTGCGCGGCGGCGGCATGCGCGGCGACCTCTTCGTCGAACTCGACGTCCGCACCCCCACCAAGATCGACGCCGAACAGGAAGAGCTCCTGAAGAAGCTCGCCAGCCTCCGCGACGAGGAGATCAAAGAGGTCAAAGGCGGCAGCGGGTTTTTTAGCCGTATGCGCGACGCATTCAACGGACACGCGTAGCGAGTGCCGTTGAACGTGAAGCGCAGCACGGACACGCGTAGCGGGTGCCGTTGAACGTGAAGCGCAGCACGGACACGCCAAGCGCGAGCCGTTGAACGTGAAGCGCAGGAACGGTCACGCGTAGCGGGTGCGCTGAACGCCAAGCGCAGTACGGACACGCCAAGCGCGAGCCGTCGAACCTGAAGCGCAGGAACGGCCACGCGTAGCGCCCGACGACCCCGCCTCCCGCCTGCTCGCAACGCCGCCGGGAAGCGGGGCTCAGCTACACTCCGGGCCCGTGATCAACCTCCAGAGCGCCCTGCTGTACCTCGCCGTCGTTGCCGCCGCGGGCCTCATCGTCCTCGTCATCGCCCTGCGGCGGCGCCACCGCCGCGCCCCGCGCGGACCCCGCCTCGACGCGCCCGCGCCTACCGGCGGCCCGCAGATCGGCGACCGCTGGATGGCCGACGTGCCGTTCGAGGACGAACCCCGGCGCTCCAAACGACGCCCCTGCCTCATCATCGGCTACTCCGGGCGCGGCTACTGGGCCCTCAAATGCACCACACAGGCGCCTCGGGAGGCCGAATGGCGCGTCTTCGTGCCCGCCGCCCGCTGGGACCCGGACGCCGACCGAGACGGGTACGTGGACCTCGTCCCCTACCACCTCCCCAGGGCCCGCTTCGCCCACTCGTTCGGGCGCATCGCCGACCGCCGCCTCTACCGCGACATCACCGGCCGCCTCCGGTGGGAACGCGCCGTCGACTTCACCCGCTGACCCCCGACTAAGCTGTCCCGGTGAGCGCACCGGTCTTCCTCGTCGACGCCGTCCCGGCCGACGACGACTACACCCTCGACGGGCCCGAAGGGCACCACGCCGCCGACGTGCAGCGGCTCCAGCCCGGCGAGACCCTCGTCCTCAGCGACGGCGCCGGCGGCACCGCCGCCGCCCGCGTCACCCGCACCGAACGCGGCTCCGTGCGCGTCCAGATCTTCGAGCGGCGCACCTATCCCGCCCCCGACCCGAAGCTCACCGTCGTCCAGGCCCTCCCCAAAGGCGACCGCGGCGAACGCGCCGTCCAGATGCTCACCGAGATCGGCGTCGACGAAGTCATCCCCTGGGCCGCTTCACGATCCATCGTCCAATGGAAAGGCCCCCGCGGCGACAAGGCCCGCGCCAAGTGGACCGCCACCGCCCGCGAAGCATCGAAGCAGGCCCGCCGCCCCCACCTCGCACACGTCGCCGAACTCCACACCACCAAGCAGCTCGTCGCCCGCCTCCGCAACGCGAGCCAGGTCCTCGTCCTCCATGAAGAGGCCGAGTTGCCGCTGTCGAAAGTCACGCTCCCTGCGGCCGGAGAGATCGCGATCGTCATCGGACCCGAAGGCTCCATCAGCCCCGACGAACTGAACGCCCTCGAGGAGTTCGGCGAACCGATCCGCCTCGGCGACACCGTCCTGCGCACCTCCACCGCCGGCCCCGCCGCGCTGGCGGTACTCCAGGCCAGACTCGGCCGCTGGTGACTAGGATTCCCAGAATGACCGATACCGACTGCATCTTCTGCAAGATCGTGGCCGGGGACATCCCGTCCACGAAAGTCCTCGAGACCGAACGTGTGCTCGCCTTCCGCGACCTCTACCCGAAGGCCCCCACGCACATCCTCGTCGTCCCGAAGGACCACTACGCCGACACGGCGGCCATCGCGGCAGCGGACCCGCAGCTGACAGGCGAACTCCTCAACACGGCAGCCGAGATCGCCGCCGCCGAGGGCCTCGCGGAAAGCGGCTGGCGGCTGATCGCCAACACCGGGCCGGACAGCGGCCAGGAGGTCGGCCACGTGCACTTCCACGTGCTCGGTGGAAAACCGCTCGGACCGATGGTTTCGGCCTGAAATCACACCGAGTTCGCGATTACTCGTTGTCGCGTGTCGCAGGCGGCAACTACCATTGAGGCATGTCGAACAGCGGCCCGAAGGCCGCTGACAGTCTCACTTTGGGAAGCAGGTGGCGAACAGCCCTCCGCGGGCGAAGCCTATGACCGACCGCTCTGACAACGGCCAGCGAAACTCGACGATCACGTCCACGATCACCGTCGGCGACCAGAGCTCGCTCATGGCACTGCTGGGCCGCGCCGACGAGAACCTCCGCTACATCGAACGCCGCAATCCCGGCGTCGACCTCCATGTACGCGGGGACACCATCACTCTCACCGGACTCAACGGCGCCCTGCACGCCGCCGAACGACTCGTGAAGGAGCTGCTCGCCTTGGTCGAGAACGGCGAGAGCATCGACCCGGACATGATCCGGCGCACCGAGAACATGCTCAAAGCCGCCCCCGGCGAGCGGCCCGTCGATGTCCTCTCCCAGAACATCGTCTCCAAGCGCGGCAAGGCGATCCGCCCCAAGACGCTCGGTCAGAAGCACTATGTGGAGGCGATCGACAACAACACGATCGTCTTCGGCATCGGCCCCGCCGGCACCGGCAAGACCTACCTCGCCATGGCCAAGGCCGTGCAGGCGTTGCAGGCCAAGGAGATCAACCGGATCATCCTCACCCGCCCCGCCGTCGAGGCCGGAGAAAAGCTCGGCTTCCTGCCCGGCACGCTCTTCGAGAAGATCGACCCGTACCTGCGCCCGCTCTACGACGCGCTTCACGACATGATCGACCCCACGTCGATCCCGAAGCTCATGGAAGCGGGCACGATCGAGGTCGCGCCGCTGGCGTTCATGCGCGGAAGAGCGCACCCTTTGTTCACAAATGTCCTGACTCCTGATGGTTGGCGGCCTATCGGTGAACTTGAAGTCGGCGATCTCGTCGTCGGCTCGAATGGCGAACCGACCCCAGTCCTCGGTGTCTTCCCACAGGGGAAGAAGGAGACCTTCCGGGTCATGACCCAGGATGGCGCGTTCACGCTCGCTACTGCGGAGCACCTGTGGGCGGTCAAGACCGCTTCGGACAAGCGCCGCGGCAAGCCGCACCGGATCCTTGAGACCCAGGAGATGATCGACGACCTCCGGGCTCACCACCAGCGCAAATACGAACTACCGCTCATCAGCAAACCGGTGGAGTTCCCTGCGCGCGAGGTCCCGATGGACCCTTACGCGCTCGGTCTGCTGCTCGGAGACGGCAGCCTGACAGGAGCGACCACGCCGTCGTTCAGCACGGCCGACCCTGAGCTCGCAGTCCGACTCGAAGCTGCGATCCCGGGCATCAGGCTGCGGCACACGTCCGGACCCGACTACGTGCTCAACCGGGTTGCAGAGCCCGGCGCTGTCATCACCATCGCCAACCCGGTGACCGCGGTGCTCCGTGAACTCGGGTTGGCCGGCACGAAGTCGCACAACAAGTTCATCCCGGACGACTACCGCTTCAATACGCCTGCAGTCCGACTGGCGCTGCTTCAGGGCCTGCTGGACTCTGACGGCGGACCGGTCACCCAGAAGGACCGCACCTGCCGGATCCAATACACGACCACCTCGATCATCCTTCACGACCACGTGATCGAGCTGGTGCAGTCGCTCGGAGGCATCGCCTACAGCCGCCGTCGGCCAGCCGCCGGGCGCAAGCCTGGTCGCGCCAACGGTCGTGATGTCCCGTATCGCCAAGACGCGCACGTCATCGACATCCGCCTCCCCGAGGGCATCGAGCCGTTCCGGCTCGAACGCAAAGCGGCGAAGTACCGCGAGTTCGGCGGAGGAGGCCGCCCGATGCGGTTCATCGACTCGATCGAGTACGCGGGCGAAGAAGAAGCGGTGTGCATCCAGGTCGCCGCGGAGGACTCCCTCTACGTCACCGAGGACTACCTGGTCACGCACAACACGCTGAACGACTCGTTCATCATCCTCGATGAGGCGCAGAACACCACGCCCGAGCAGATGAAGATGTTCCTGACGCGGCTCGGCTTCGGCTCGAAGATCGTCGTCACCGGCGACATCACCCAGGTCGACCTGCCGAACAACGCCACCTCCGGCCTGCGCGTCGTCCGCGACATCCTCGAAGGCGTCGAGGACGTGCACTTCGCCACCCTGCGGGCCGAAGATGTCGTCAGACACCAGCTGGTCAGCGATATCGTGAACGCCTACGAGAAGTGGGACGCCCGCATGGGCGACCCGAAGAAGGGGCAACGAGGAAACCGTGGGCATCGAGATCATCAATGAGTCCGGCCGGGAAGTCGACGAGTCGGGCATCCGTGCCGTCTCGGACTTCGCCCTCCATGAGATGGGCGTGAACCCGCTCGCCGAACTCTCGATCCTCATCGTCGACATCGAGCACATGACCGAGCTCAACAAGCGCTGGATGGGCGGCACGGGCCCCACGGACGTGCTCTCGTTCCCGATGGACGACGCCATGCCCGGCCGCCCCGACTCCTCCGAGCCGGGCACGCCGATCCTCGGCGACCTCGTGCTCTCGCCCGAGGTGGCCGAAGCCCAGGCCAAGGACGCCGGGCACTCCACGGCCGACGAGATGCACATGCTCACCGTCCACGGCGTGCTCCACATCCTCGGCTACGACCACGCCGAACCCGAGCAGGCCAAGGAGATGTTCGGCCTGCAGAACCGGCTGCTCGACGCCTGGCGGGCGAAACGCGACGCCGCAGCGGAGAGTTAGGCGCGCATGATCCCGTATTCGCTCCTGGCCGCGGCGGTCGCGCTGACCGTCGTAGCCGGGGCCGCGGCCATGGTCGACTCGGCCCTCACGGCCGTCTCGCCCGCCCGCGCCGCCGAGCTCGGCGAACAGCGCCAGCGCGGGGCCGAATCCCTCGTGAAGATCATCGGGGATCTGCCGCGGCACCTGAACCTGCTCATCCTGCTGCGTCTGGCCTGCGAGGCCGCCGCGATAGCGATAGTCGCCGTCGTGGCCTTCGACTCCTGGGACGACTCGTGGCTCGCCGTCGGCATCTCCGCCGCGATCATGACCGTCGTGTCGTTCGTCGCCATCGGCGTCGGACCGCGCACGCTCGGACGCCAGCACGCCTACCCGATCGCGCTCGCCGTCGCCGGTCCCGTCGCCCTGCTCGGTACCGCGCTGGGCCCGTTCGCGAAGCTGCTCATCCTCGTCGGCAACGCGGTCACGCCCGGCAAGGGCTTCCGCGAGGGGCCGTTCGCGACCTCCGAGATCGAGATCCGCGAGATGGTCGACGCCGCCGAGGCGCAGGGCACCGTGGACCATGAGGAGCGCGACATGATCGCCTCCGTGTTCGCTTTGGGCGACACCGTGGCCCGCGAGGTCATGGTGCCGCGCACCGCGATGGTGTGGGTCCCGGCCGACATGCACGCGGACGAGGCCGAGCAGGTCGCGCTCCGCTCCGGTTTCTCGCGCATCCCGGTGGTGGGGGAGGACTTGGACGACGTGCGCGGGGTGGTCTACCTCAAGGACCTCGTCCGCCTGGACGACCGCGTGAACCCGCACGTCAGCGAGGTCATGCGCGCGGTCTCGTTCGTGCCCGACTCGAAGCCGGTCGACGACCTGCTGCGGGAGATGCAGACCGCTCGCATCCACATCGCCACGGTCGTCGACGAGTACGGCGGCACCGCCGGGCTCATCACCATCGAGGACATCCTCGAGGAGATCGTCGGCGAGATCACCGACGAGTACGACAACGAGCTTCCGCCGGTGGCGTGGCTCGACGACCGCACTGCCCGCGTCACGGCCCGGCTCTCCGTGCAGGACTTGGAGGAGCTGTTCGGCGTCGACCTGCCCGACCTCGACGTCGACACCGTCGCCGGGCTGCTCGCCGCCGAGCTCGGAAAGGTCCCGCTCGCGGGCGACCGGGCCCGGCTGGGCGGGCTCGAACTGACCGCTGAGGGTACCGTTGGCCGCCGCAACCGCATCGAGACGGTCCGCGTCGCGCGCCTGCCCGAAGCCGGCGACGCCCCTGTGGCCGCCGCGAACGATGAGAGGCACAAGATCAATGTCTGACCTGCACGTCGACGCCCTCGACGCCGAGGACGCGAAACTCGCGACGCTGGCCCGCGGGGCCGCTGGACGAGTCCAGCAGACCACTGGCGCGGCCGTGCGCGACGGCATCGGCCGCACTTACGCCTCGGCGGCCGTCGACCTCCCCTCACTGCGACTCACGGCCCTCCAGGCGGCCGTGGCCCAGGCCTTCGCGGCCGGTGCCGACAAGCTTGAGGCCGCGGTGCTGTTCGGCGCCGCGTCCGACGAGGACGGCATCCAGGCCGCCCGGGAGATCAGCGCCGACCTCACCGTGTGGTCGGTCATTCGCAAAGAGGTGACCCGTCTTGCCTAGCAACGACTTCCGTGCAGGTTTCGCCTGCTTCGTGGGGCGCCCGAACGCGGGCAAGTCCACGTTGACGAACGCGATCATGGGCCAGAAGATCGCCATCACCTCGAAGCGCCCGCAGACGACCCGTCACGTGGTCCGTGCGATCTTGCACCGCCCGGACTCGCAGCTCATCCTGGTCGACACGCCCGGTCTGCACCGTCCGCGCACCCTGCTCGGCGAGCGGTTGAACGACCTCGTCCGCCAGACCTGGTCCGAAGTGGACGTCATCGGCCTGTGTCTGCCCGCCAACGAGAAGCCCGGTCCCGGTGACAAGTTCATCGCCGGTGAGATCGCCAACCTCAACGCCAAGGTCGTCGCGGTCGTCACCAAGATCGACCTCGTCTCGAAGGATGCCCTTGTGCGGCACCTGACGAACGTGGCGGCGCTGGCGGACTTCGCCGACATCGTGCCGGTTTCGGCGAAGACGGGCGAGAACCTTGAGGAGCTCGTCGGCGTCCTTTCGGACAAACTGCCCGAATCGCCGCAGCTCTACCCGGACGGGATGATCACCGAGGAGCCTGAGCGGGTCATGATGGCCGAGCTCATCCGCGAGGCGGCGCTTGAAGGCGTGCGGGACGAACTGCCGCACTCCCTCGCCGTCGTCATCGAGGACGTCGAGGACGAGGACTCCGACGGCGGTCCGCGCAAGAAGATCTGGGCCGAGATCTACGTCGAGCGTGACAGCCAGAAGGGCATCATCATCGGCAAGGGCGGCGAGCGCCTCAAGCGCGTCGGCACCAAGGCCCGCAAGGGCATCGCCCAGCTCATCGACAGCCGCGTCTACCTCGACCTCCACGTCCGGGTCGCCAAGGACTGGCAGCGCGACCCGAAGATGCTCGAGCGCCTCGGCTTCTGACCCGTCGAACGTCTCGGCCCGGCCTCCCATTCGCGGGAGGCCGGGCCGTTCGCATTCCCCTTTTTCGCGAAACGCCAGGTGAATGAGCGGTGACTGCGCTCACGGACCCCGCTGTGGCAGTAGCGGAACGAGGTCATGTACTCTTTAACTACCGACGCGGGATAGAGCAGCTCGGTAGCTCGCCAGGCTCATAACCTGGAGGTCGGTGGTTCAAATCCGCCTCCCGCTACGATAGAAATACCAGGTGAAACCCGGTTTCCTCGAAAGAGGGAGCCGGGTTTTCTGTGTTTGTTGCTCATTCGCGCCGGCGTTCGTCTCCTCGAGCCAGACGGCGTAGGGATGCGCCGCTTCGCATCCTGATCCGGTTCGGTGTATCAGCCGAACGCTTCCACGTTAGTCATGTCCGGCGGCGCAGGTCGCGGTGCTCCGTGGAGTCACCTGCTAGGAAGCGGCTCCAAGTCTGCTCGTGCTCTCGTCTCGTTCGGCTGCGGTCCGCGGTGGCTTCCTCTACCATCTTCGGGGGAAACCGTCGAGAAGGGACGAACATGAGGAAGCTCATCATCGCGACCGGAGTCACGGCCGCGGCACTGCTGGCCGCCGGCCCCGCGCAGGCAGCGCCGCTGCCGGGAGCCGATCTGCCCGCCACCAGGGCTGGGGACCTGTTCAAAGCCCACGCCGCGATCGTCGCCGAGGACGGGGTCATCGAGATCGACGGCACGAAGCACCAGCTCGGTGAGCTGACCGGTGCACTCGACATGCTCGCCGTCCCCTGCACCGCGCCGCTCGCGGCCGACAAGGCGCTCGGCCTGGACACCTCGGACTGCGGCGAGGGCGCCGACGGGGCTCTCGCCTGGGGCCAGGTCGACCTGCACCTGTCCAGCCCGCCTGCCGCAGAGCAGGCCGGCGACTTCGGGCACGTCCGCGTTCACCTCCACCAGGGCGAGGACGGGACCTTCGACATCCGCGTCGAGACCGAGACCTCACCGTCGGGCGAGGCCCAGACCCTGGTCAACCACGACCCGGTCACTCTGACCGCCGACGAGGAAACATTTGGAATGCTCAGCGGCGGCAATCACGTGGAATCCAGCGCGCCGCTGTACGACGAGGGCAGCGCCTCCGAGGAGGTCGACCCGTACGGGGACTACTCCGCCAAGTTCAAGTGGGGGAGCCAGGTCTTCTCAACGTACTCCGGGAGGAGCCACTCGTGATCCCCGATCGGTGCTGATCATCAGCCACTTCATCGCCCTGTGGATGGTCGACCTCCCCTCGCGCCACGGCGGCCGCCCCGGCGACCTCGGCTGGGCCCTGATCTGGACCTTCGCGACCGCCGCCCTCGCCGCGGTCGCGGTCACCGGCGCCCGTTCCCCCAGGGCCGAACGGCCGGCCCGTGACCGGACCGCATTGGTGTAACTCCGGTCGCTTCGGGAATCCTCAGAGAGGCGGGAGACGCCTCTGAACTGCGCGTTCGCCTTCGGGCGCGCGTCGCTGACCGGTGGTTATCTCCCCATCGGTTGTCTTGTCCGCTTTCGCGATCGCGGCAGTTCGCGCTGTCCCCCGGCGCGGTGAGAGGTGTACCGGCCCGACCGGTCGCGCGACGGCGGCGACCGGGTCCTGTCGGCCGTCCCGGCGCTCGTCGGCACCGTCGGGGCGTCCCTACGCCTCGCACGGTGGAGACGGGACCGGCTCGACAAGGAGGGAAGAGACATGATGTACGGAAACTGGTCGCCTTGGATGATGCTCATGCCGCTGCTGTGGATCGGCCTCATCGCACTGGCCGTCTGGGCGGTGATCAGGCTGACCCACGGACGCGGCGCCTATTACGGGCCGCCGATGCGCCACATGCACCACACGCACCGGGAATCGCCCAGCGAGATCCTCGACCGGCGGTTCGCCAACGGAGAGATCGACGAGGAGACGTACCTGAGGATGCTCGACCGCCTCGAAGGCCGCGGAGGCGCGGGGCCATGAACCGGACGCACGGTCGCGCACTCCCGCTGACCGTCCTCGTCGTCGCACTCGCCCTGCTGATCGGCTCGATCCTGTGGTCGGCGGCATGGTCCGACGGCACCGCGGGGCGGTGGGGCCCGGGGATGATGCCGGGAGCCGGCGTCGCCGCCACCGGGCCGGTGACCGACCTCGACGAAGCGGAGCGGGCCGCCGATGAGTTCGCGCGGCAGCTGGGGCTCGGCGTCGGCGAGGTCATGGAGTTCGACAACGGCTTCTACGCGATCCTCGTGGACGCGGGCGGCGCCAACACGACCGAGGTCCTCATCGATCCCCGGACCGGTGCGGTCCAGATCGAGTGGGGCCCGGCGATGATGTGGAACACCGGCTACGGGATGGTCGGCGGGCACTGGTTCGCGACTTCCGCCGTCGACCGCGATGAGGCCAGGGGCGCCGCCGAGGATTGGCTCCAGACCTACCGCTCCGACGAGCGTGTGGGCGAGGTCGAGGCGTTCCCCGGCTACTTCACGATCCACACCGAGAACGCGGATGGGCGGATCGTCGGGATGCTCTCGGTCGACGCCGAGACCGGTGCGGTCTGGTATCACACCTGGCATGGCGACTTCATCGCCTCCACTGAAGACGCATAGGTCGAGCGTGCCGCGCGATTCGCGGCTCGGGGCGCGGCCTGTCCACAGGGCGATGCAGGTCCCGGTTCGCCGCCGCCGGTGACGACTTGTTCCTCGCCACCGACGACGGCCGAATCCTCGCGAGCGAGGATCGGGGCTGCAAACTGGGGCGAGGCCTTCCGCCCGGCCTCATGAGCGGCCGGGCGCCGGCTGCCCGGTCAGGACCGCGCCTGCGCCAATTCCTTCTCCGGGACGGGGGATGCTTCGCCCGGTCCGGTCACCCGCAACGCCACCGCGCAGCAGATGTCCACCCCGGCCAGGCCGATCCACGTCAGCGCGGGTGCTCCCGCCGTCGCGTCGAGCGCCGCTCCGACGGCGAGGTTGCCCACGGCGATCCCGATGCCCGCCATGGTGTTGTACAGGCCGTAATAGGTGCCCACGTTCCTGGCGCCGGCGAGGTCCACGATGGCGTCCATCTCGAACGGGTAGGCGACCATGGTCCCCAGCGCGAGCAGGAGCGCGCTGAGCATTGCCGCCGCGATGACCGGTGCCGGCGTCGGTGCGAGCCGCAGGACCCCAGGGCCCGGATCGACGGAGCCCGCCCTTTTCGCGGTTCTCGCATCGTGGGGCTCGGGGCGCGGATATCCCCCCGGATGCCGCGCCCCGAGCCGGATCGGTTACAGCCTGGCCTGGATCTCCTGCAAGGTCGCGATCTCGGCGGTCTGCGTGTCGATGACCGCGGTGGCGATCTCAGCGGCCTCCGCGTTCTGGCCTTCGGCGTGGTGCTCTTCGGCCATGGTGATCGCACCCTCGTGGTGGGCGATCATCAGCTCCACGAACAGCTTGTCGAAATCGGCGCCTTGCGCGGCCGCGAGTTCGGTCATCTGCTCCTCGGTGGCCATGCCGCCCATGGACATGCCCTCGTGGCCTTCCATCTCGAGCGGCTGGCCCCAGTCCTCGAGGAGGGCGGTCATCTGGTCGATCTCGGGCTGCTGCGCGGCGGCGATCTCGCCGGCCAGCGCGATGACCTCGGCGTCGGCGGCCTGCCCCTGGGCGAGCTCCGCCATGTCGACGGCCTGCTCGTGGTGGGGAATCATCATCTGCGCGAAGGTGACGTCCGCGTCGTTGAACTCGGCGTCGGTGGCCGACTCGGACTCCATCGAGTCCATGTCGTGGCCCCCGTCGCCGGAGTCATTCGAGCATGCGGCGGCGAAAGCCAGCGCGGCGAAGGCGGCGATACCGGCGGACAGCGCACGGCGCACAGTGAAGGTCTTGCTCATGGTTTTGGAACTCTCCTGTCGAAGGTGTTGTCGCATGGAAGGGTCGAAGCGGTCCGGTGGACCAGCGGTTCGGCCTAAATGCGGAACACCGAGAGTTCGATGAAGGACAGTCTGCCGCCGGAAGGCAGCGAAACCGGCAGATCCCAGGCGGCGCGTCGGACGCGCATCGCCCAGTGGCTGTCGGCGACGAGTCGGGCGAGCCGCCAGAACGCCCACAGCGACACCGCGAGCGCAAGCCCGGAGAGGATCGCCATGCATACCTGCATGACGTTCATGTGGGAGCCGAAGGGGTGGTCGTGCTGGTCTTCGTGCTCGTGACCTGTCGACGAAGCATGCGGATCGATCGCGGCGGCGACGGCGGAAGTCTCAGGATGGCAGACGTTCTCGGCGCAGGCGTGCCCGGTGGAATGCATCAGCGCCACTCCGACGGCCACCACGATGAGTGTGGCCTTCCAGAGGGCGTGCAACCAGGTCACCGCGCCAACCTTCCTGCGGCCCTTGGGAAATGGGCCACGTGGTTCCTGCCGGTCCGATGCTTCGAGGGCGTAGGACGCGCTCATGGTAGCCGATCAACCGGTACTGATGCGCTGACCCCATGCCCCTTTTGTCAGCGCTGTGCAGCGGGTGTGGAGCCGACCGCTCCATTCGAGGATCTGGCGGGCGGCGCCGACACCGACGGTGCTGGCCGCGGTGACGGTGCGCTCGACCAAGGTCGAGGTGGCCACTGCCGCTTGAGCGAAGGAGAAGAGCACGACTCATCAGTCCCGGTATCCGATGACAGCCATCATGCCAGCCTCGCCGTGGTAGAGGTTGTGGCAGTGGACCATCCACCGGCCGGGGTTGACCGCGTCGAAGTCGACCTCCAAGGTCTGATCCGGCAGGACGATCGCAGTGTCCTTGCGCAGGCCCGTATCGGCCAGCGCGAACGTGTGCCCGTGCAGGTGCATCGGATGCCACATCCGGCCGTCGTTGATGAACCGCAGCCGCACCCGCTCGCCCTCCTCGATGGCGTAGGGGTTGTCCAGGTCGTGCGGTTTGCCGTTGAACGCCCAGTCGTATCCGTCCATCGACCCGGTGAGCTCGAGGTCGATCGTCCGGTCGGGCTCGCGCGCCTCCAGCGCCACGCCCTCGGCTGGAGCCAGCTCGTCATAGGCCAGCACGTGCCCGGTCAACTCCGCCGGGGCGATATCGACCGTTGGGGCCTCGCCGGTGCCGGTGCGCACCAGCGCCCGGCCCCGCATCTGCTTTCCTTCCGCTTCGGCGACAAGGGCGAACACGCCCTCTCCCAAGGTGACGACCGCGTCGTAGCGCTCGCCCATGCCGATCACGATCGCATCGGCCTCGACTGGGACGCACGGGAAGCCGTCGGTGTGGGTGACCGTGAAGCGGTGGCCCGAGAGCGCCACCCGGAAGGCGGTGTCGCCGCCGGCGTTTACGAAGCGGAGGCGCACGCGCGCACCGGGATCGGCCTCGAACACCTCAGGGTCGGCCGGGAGTTTGCCGTTGACGAGGTAGTGCGGGTAGTAGACGTCTCCGGCGTCGTCACCGAGGATGTCAGAGCTAGCGCCCATGAGCATGTGGCCGTCGGTCATGAGCCCCATGTCCATGCCGCCGTGGTCCATCAACCCCATGCCCGATTCCAGCTGGTCGAGGACGTCGTCGGGAGTGCCGGTGACGCCGTCCATCCAGTCATCGAGGACAACAGTCCACTCCAGATCCCAGTCGACCGTCTCGTCGGGGTCCTCGACGATGAGCGGTGCGTACAAGCCCCGGTCGAGCTGGGTCCCGGAGTGCGGGTGGAACCAGTACGTGCCTGCGTCGGGCGCGGTGAACTGGTAGGTGAAGGATTCGCCTGCGGCGATCGGGGCCTGGGTGACGTCGGGGACGCCGTCGGCATTGCAGCGCAGCTGGACGCCGTGCCAGTGGATCGAGGTCGCCTCGGGCAGGTCGTTGACGAGGGTCGCCCTGACCTGTTCGCCCTTGGCGACGCGGATCGGCGCCCCGGGAATGGTTCCCCCGTATGACCAGGTCGGGACGACGAGACCGCCCAGATCGACCTCGGAGGCGATCGCGTTGAGCTGGAATTCCCGGGCGGGGCCGGGGTTGCGGGCCGCCTCGGCCCCGGCGACCCGCTGGGAGTCGGGCTCGACGAAGGATGGTTTCGGCTGCTCATCGTCCGAGCAGGCGGCGAGGGCGGCGAAGGGCAGCGCGACGGCGCCGCCGCGCAGCATGGAACGGCGTGTGAGAGCACGCATGGTGAATGGCCTTTCGGATGGTGTTGCCGTGGAAGGTGAGATCCCAGTCAGCCGAGCGGAAGAACGCGAACGCTGCGCAGCGGCGATCGCGAAGGAGGTCAAGCCGAGTCCTCCGGACGGTGGGTTCGAATGGGGCGGCACCACTATCTACTATCATGAATAGTAGATCGTATCCAGCCGCGGGCGATAGTGTCCATGCCGAGAAGGAGGATGCCGATGCGCAGGTTGGGCGAGCTAGAGGCCGCGATCATGGACGTGCTGTGGTCCGCGTCAGCACCGCTCACTGTCCGCGAAGTGCTCGGGGCGCTCGACCGCGACCCGGAGCCGGCCTATACGACCGTCATGACGGTCCTCGACAACCTCCACCGCAAGGACAACGTCACCCGCGAGCGCGTCGGCCGCGCCTGGGCGTACCGACCCGCGCAGACACGCGAGGAGTTCGACGCCGAAGCCATGGCGGCCGTCCTCGAATCCTCCACTGATCGCGGCGCGACCCTGCTGCGCTTCATCGGCAAGATCAGTCCCGAGGAGCTGGCCCGCCTGCGCGAACTCATGGACGCCGCCGAGGAGCCCCGATGACCACGGCCCTGGTACTGCTCGGATACGCCGGACTGCTGGGTCTGGCCGGACCGCGCATAGTAGACCGGGCCCGGTGGGCCGTGGCCTCACCGAGACTGGCGATCGCCACGTGGTTCGCCCTCGCCGCCTCCTTCATCCTGAGTCTGGTACTCGCCGGTGCTGCGATCATGACGCCGACCGAGATCTTCACCGGTGACCTCGCGGCGGTTCGGGACTGCGTCACGGCATTGCGGGAACACCACGGAGCGATCGGCGGCACGGTGCTCGCGTTGCTCGCCGCGGCGTTGACATGGGCGGTTCCGCTCCGACTGGCATGCGCTTTGATCGCAGTGGCCCGGACGGTCGCCGCGGATCGGTCCCGGTTGCGGCGCGAACTCCGCGGTGGACGCAGGGATCGCGGTCTCGGTGCGGTCGTAGTCGAAAGCCCGCAGCCCGCGGCCTACTGCATCCCCGGCGAGGGCGGCCTGGTCGCCATCACTTCCGGTGCGCTGCAACTGCTCGACCGTCCCCAGCTCGAAGCGGTCCTGGCGCACGAGCGCGCCCACCTCGCCGGGCGCCACCACCTGCTGATCGCCTTGGCTCAGGCCGCCAACCGCGCTTTCGGTTGGGTGCCGTTGTTCACGCGGCTCCCCGTGCGCGTCGGTCACCTCGTCGAGCTCGCCGCCGACGACGCCGCCGCACGCCGCGCCAGCCGTCGCATTCTCGCCCGCAGCCTGCTCAACGTCGCGACCGCGCAGACGCCGGCCGAAGCGCTCGCCGCCAGCGGCGGCGACACCGTCGCCCGTGTCGAGCGGCTGCTCCACGCTCCTCCCGCCCCAGGGCCCGCGGGTGTCGGCACGATCCTCGGCGGCAACGCCGCGGCGGTGGCCGCCCCGATACTGGTCGTGGCCCTCCCCGTTCTCACCGCCGTCGGCATGGCCTGCTGCTAGTTCCGAGACGTCCGGGAGACGGACTGGCATCCCCCGAACTCATCTACTATTCTTCTTAGTAATTGAGGTTTCGTCGGATAGGGGTGCGATGTTCGAGCGCAGGTCGGCGACGGGCCGGGGCGACCGGTGACCGAGATAATCCTGCTCACCGAACCGCATTGCGGCCATTGCGATCGGGCCAAGGAGATCCTGCACTACCTCTCGGCCGAGTTCACGCTCAGCGTCACCGAGATCGACCTCGCCGGCGACGAGGGCCGCAGGCTCGCAACCGAGCACGCTGTCGTGTCCGCGCCCGGTCTCCTCGTCGACGGAGTGCTGTTCAGTCGTGGCCCGCTCGACGGGAACAAGCTCCGCATGACACTGGAATCCATCCGGCCCATCGGGATCTGGTCTCGTGAGACCGCGGCGCTCCCGAAGCAGTCGTAGCTCCCTCGCTCCGAATCCTCGAGCCGGGGACGTCGCAGTGGCCCGTGTTACAGTCGCGGTGGCTGCGAGTGCTGCTTGCCTTCGCGGCCGGTTCCCGTCGGCGATGCGAGGTGTCCGCTCGGTGTTGGACCGCAAGCGATTCGCGGTTTGGCTGGTGGCAATCGCCGCAATACTCACGTTGGGTCACCTGCTCGGCCCGCAAAGTGATCTGCATGCGATCTCCCCGCACGATCACGACGTCGAGCAGGACCACGCGGACGCACCCTCACACGATCACGGCGCGCACGCCTGCGGGCTCGCGATGCTCCCCGAAGCGATCGCCGACTTCCCGGCAGCGACCGAAGCCGAAGCCGCGCTTCCGGATTGCGCGAATCCGACCGCGCCGGCCACTGCCGCGGTCGACGTCAGGGATCGATCTCCCACCGATCCCGTATCCGAACTCCAGGTCAACAGGGTCTAGGAGCGGACGCCCTCGCCGGGCGGCCCGCATCTCCTCCGACCCTCTGGCAGTGCTGTGCGCTGCCGACTGACCTGAAGCGAGGGACCATCAATGACCTATCCGCAAGACAGCCGTCCCCAAGCGCCGTCGAACCGGCAGGCGCCGATCGGACGCTCACATGCCTCCGAGCCGCCTGCGGAGACCGACGACCGTTACCCGCCCCAGCGCCCCTCCCGACGCTTCGGCGGCGAAGGTACCGAACGCCGATCCGAGTACCACCGCCCCGGCTCGGCAGCAGTCGGCGCACCGAGTGCCGGGTATTACTCGGCTGCAACGCCCCAGCGGCCCGTTCCGCGTGCAGGCCGCCCCGCGGGCATCGCACCGGATAGGCGCCCGCGCGGGAACCCGTCCGGGCCATGGGCCGACCCCTATCCGGAACGTCGGCGCGGCGATGCTCCTCCGGCCGATCGCGGGTGGACTCAAGGTGGAGCGGACGACGACTGGGACACTCAGGTCTTCTCGCTCCTCCCCAGCCGAGCCTCTGCCGGAGCCGCCGACGGTCGCGGCGACCGCACTCCGCCCTCCTCCCGGGCGTCTCGTATCGATGAGGCGAACGACGATGCGGGCCCCGGCGACACCGCCCGGGCCCGGACGGACGCCAGACTCGCACGCCAGGTCGCCGCGATCGCCAGCCTTGCCGCTGGTGTCGTCCACGTCTTCGCCACGCCGGCCCACTGGGAGGAATGGCCCCTGGCCGGCGCCTTCTTTGCCGCCACTGCGGGCTTCCAGCTGCTCTGGGGATTGTTGGCGTTCCCGGTAGGGCACGTTTTCCTTCGTGTGGCCGGGATCGTGGCCAATATCGGCTTCCTCGGCCTGTGGGGGGTGAGCCGCGTGTGGGGCGTGCCGTTCGGTCCACACGCCGGTGTTCCCGAAGCGTTCGGCGAGGCCGACTTGATCGCCGCTGCCATGGAAGTCGCCATCGTCGTCGGACTGCTGTGGTCGCTCCTGCCGCGAGAGCGCCACGGCGTCCTCTCCGCAGGCGGGTATCGAGCGGTCGTCGTGCTGGCCTTCGTCGCACTCGGAGCGATGGCGATTCCGGGAGCGTCGGCCGCACTTGAGCACAGCCATTCCCACGATGCCGGCACCACCGACGGAGAAGACGACGGCCACGACCACGAGCACGGCACCGACGAGAACATGGACATGGAATCCCCGGCGGACTCGGAGACGAGCGCCGAACCCGATGAAGGAGAAGCCGAACCGACCGAGGACCACACCCATGCCCCCGGCGAAGAGCATGGCTGAGTAGACCTCCAGCTGGCATTCGTCCGTGGGACAGGACATCCGTCTGTTGCGCTCGCGGCCGGGGCAACACTCTGCGCGATTCCCTTGTCGAGCACTCGTGAGCCGGTAGGGTCCGGACCATGACGGACGCCGAGACCAGAATCAAGTCTTCCAGCGAAGCCTCGCCGGAGGCCATCGCTGATCGACTGGTCGAGCGGGCCCTCCACGAGATGCACACCCGTAGCGCGGACCACATCCACCAGTGGGGGCAGTACCACAATTCGCGTCTGGCTCGGTTGGTGCTGGCGCGCCTCGCCTGCCCGCAGGATCCCGATGCCGTCCTGCGGCCCGGCGTCAATCGGACGCGGCTGCGACGGGCCGACCTCAACCTCGAGGCGGTCTGCGCGCTCGCGGCCACCATCGGACTCAAGGCCGCCGACCCCGATGAACGCGCCACCGCCCTCGAACTGTTCGACCTGGCCCAGCGCCGACTCGGCCCCCGCTTCCCGATCGAATACCGTGAACTGCACGTGATGACGGCCTACCTTCTCGGCCGCGCCGGCCGGGTCAGGGCCCTGGCCAAGGCGTACGACGAGATACCCGGCCGACTGGTCGAGGCGATCCACTGCCAGGAGGCGCACCCGCGCGGCGGTGGTTCCGCCAGAGAGTACGTGCGGCGCTTCAGGACGTTCGCCGACATGCCCGAGCTGTCGGACCCCGTAGACGGGGAGCCGCTGGGCGTCGACCGCCTGCGGACCCGGCCGGTGCGAGCGATCGAGGGCGGCCCCCTGATCTCGGTAGTCATGACCTGCTTCGAACCCGACGAGACGCTGCTGACCGCAGTGCGGTCGATCGTCGCCCAGTCCTGGCAGCATTGGGAGCTGCTCCTCGTCGATGACGGCTCCGGGCCCCGGTACCGCGACGTCCTCGGCGAGGCCGCCGTCGATCCGCGCGTCAAGCTGATCATCCAACCCGAGAACGCCGGCACCTATCAAGCCAGGAACCGCGCCCTGGCGGTCGCTAAGGGCGAGTTCATCACCGGGCTCGACTCCGACGACTGGGCCCACCCTCGCCGCCTCGAAATGCAGGTGCAGCCGCTCATCGACCACCCGCACCTGGTCATGGTCGAATCGCGCAGCATCGCGGTCAAGGGGGACCTGTCGATGGTGATCGACCCCCAGATCGGGCTGATCGCCGCGAGGTCGACCCCGATCATGGTCCGTGCCGAGCCTGTCCTGCGGCGCATCGGCTTCTACGACGAGGTCAGAAGGAGCGCCGACTCCGAGTACCGCTGGCGCATCAAGACGGTCTTCGGCAAGGGGAAGGTCCTCCACCTCCTGTCGTCCGGTCCGTTGACGCTCGTCCGCTACTCGGGCTCGACGCTGTCGGCGGGGGAGGTCTCGCGGCATTGGATGTCGGCGACCAGGACCGCCTACCATTCCGGGTTCAGCCACTGGCACAGGAGGATCGCCAGGGGGGTCGCGGACCCGTTCCTGGGGTCGCTGGCCAGGCCCCGGCCGTTCCCGATCGCCCGCGACATCACCCGCGGCAAGACGGCGGGCGATACGGTCGCCTACGCGCGCATCTACGCGGCGGACTGGCGATCGCTCGACAGGCGGCGCCGGCTGATGCTCGACGACGCGGCGCGACTGGCGGAGGCGGGGTTCCCCGTCGCACTCCTCCACTGTCCCGAATGGATCAGAGTCGACCGCCGCCGGCCCCTGATCGACTGGGCCGTCCTGAACTCTGCCGAGACACACGGGTTCGACTTCATCGACCTCGAGACGCGGCACACCGCCCCGATCGTCGTGCCCACCGAGGCCTACGCCGAGCTGCTCCGATTCGAGCACCCCGAACTCGCGGCCGACCGCGTCCGCGTGCAGCCGTCATCGCCCCAGCCCTTCGCCGAGGCCCCACCTGGAAAGATCGATCACGACCGCGTCCCCCGGCCGCCGAGCCTGGTCTGGACCAGAATGGACGCCCTCCTCGCCGGGGCGGGCGGGTGCCTCGCCGCCGCCGCGGTCACGCTCGCCGCAGCCGTCCAGCCCGCCTCGCTGGAATGGGCCGTGGCCGGCAGCCTCGCTGTCTGGGTCGGACTCGTCCTGACACTGACCGCCCGCCATGCCGCTCTCCGCCGCACCTATTCGACCGAGAGCGATCAGGAGACGCCGGTCGAACGCGGCGGGAAGTCGCCGTTGCTGATCCTGAAGCAGGGGCTCGGGGTGGTCTCGCGCCGACCACTGTGGGCGGTGGCGGCGGTCGCGCCCGCGCTCCCGGCGCTCGCGGCCGCATTGCCGTCGAGTCATCCGGTCCTGCCTGCGGCCGCAACGGCCGGCGCGCTCGGCGCGCTCGCGGCCCTCGCGCAGCGGTACCTCTCGCGGTCGCTCGACTCGGCGCGCGCCGCCGCGGTGGAGCCGGACCACCGACCGCCGCCCAGACGCCCGAGCAGTGCCGATCCGCCCTCGAGGCGGCTCCGCGAGATCGAGCGATGGGACAGCCGCCTGAAACACGGCTGGTCGTCCAAGGCGGGAGACGACTTGCGCAGGATCGCCGAATCGAAGGACGAGCACATCGAGTGTCGAGTGAAGGCCATGGCCGCACTGTGCGGCTACGGCGCGAAGCGATTCCGGGCACTGCGCGACGGCAGAACACTGGAAGTCGACATCGTCATCGTCTCCACGCTGAACCTGGTGGGAGGCACGACGTCCGCGAATGAAGCCGAGATCCTGGCATACCGGTCGGCCGGCCTGAAGGTCGCGCTGGTCGACCACCCGGTGCTGGACAGGGCCATGCACCGTCCGGTCAACCCCCGGCTGCGTGCCCTGATCGACGGCGAGCACGTCATCGAGGTGCGACCCCAGGACACGGTCCGCTGCGATCTGGCGATCGTGCGCTTCCCCGTGGCCTTGGAGCACCTCATGGAGGACCGTCCCCGGATCGACGCGGCGCGAACCGTGCTGCTGGTCAACCAGACGCCGTTCGAGGAGTACGGCTTCAACGGCGGATGCGGGAAGGCCTGGAGCATCCCCGACGTCCACCGCAACGTCACCGCCTGGCTCGGTCCGCACACCTGGTACGCGATCGGCCCGGCCGTGCGCGACATCCTGCGCGCCCACCACGCCGAGGAGCTCGTCGGCGTCGATCTCGCCGACGACTTCTGGTACGAGACGATCGACATCGCCGACTGGGCGGGCATGCCGCGGAGGGAACGCGAGGAAGAGGAGCCGATCCGCATCGGACGGCACAGCCGCGACGACGTCGCCAAGTTCCCGAACATGGCCAAGCGCCTCCGCTCCGCATACCCCGACGCGGCGGACATCGAGGTGCATGTGCTCGGCGGCCACGGCGCGCTGCGGCGCATCCTCGGAACGATCCCGCCGAGGTGGACGGTCCACCGGTTCGGAGCCCTGCCCGCGGCGGACTTCCTGGCCGACATCGACGTCTACGTGTACTTCTACGACGAGAGGCTGGCCGAGGCGTTCGGCCGGGCGCCGCTGGAGGCCATGGCCGCCGGCGTCCCGTGCATCCTCCAGCCGAGCTTCGCCGAGCTGTTCGGCGACGGCGCTCTCTACTGCGAACCGGAGGAGGTCGAGACGGTGGTGCGGCGCCTGATGGAGGACCCGGCGTACTACGCGGAGCGCTCCGCCGCGGGACCGCGGACCGTGCGTGAGCGGTTCTCCCCGGACGCCCTGCTCTGCCGCGTGAGCGCGCTCGGCGTCGCCCCCGGGTCGCGGCCGACGGTGGTCGCCGAACCTGCCGCGCCGACCATGGGCGGTGCCCGGTGAACCCGGCGGGCACTGAACCGCGGGCCCGCATCAGGACTGGTGGGCGATGGTTCATCGCCGCGACGGCGACGGCCGGCACAGTGCTGCCGCTGGCGCTGCCGCTGCGGCCCGCGCTCGCCGCCGGCCTGGCGGTCATCGTTCTCGCCGTCATCTGCTGCCGTGCCGGCGCCGAGCTTCGACGCCGGCGCCGCGACGTGAACGTGAAGCGGCAGGCGACTGCGCTCCTCGCGGCCCCGGCCCTGCAGAGTGTCGCCCGGATCAGCGACGAACGCCGGATGTGCCGCGTAGGCGAGGCCCTGGCCGGGGGATTTCCCGACAGTGCGGTGGAGGAGGCGATCGAGGTCGCCGCGATCGCCGGGATTCCCGCCGCGGAGCGATTCGCGATGCTGCGGATGGTCGACGACTGGCTGCGGGAGAACGAGGGACGGCGGCAGTCGGCGCCGCGGCAAGGCACATTCGACGTCGTGTTCGTCTCGGATTTCAGCCGGCACGGCGGCAGTGCCGCGACCATCGCCGCTGAGATCCTGATCTGCCGGGACCGGAATCTCAAGGTCGGTCTGCTCCGCCACCCCGTGTTCCGACTGGGGCCGAACGAGCCGCTCGACCCGCAGGTAGAGGAACTCGTCGACGGCGAATCGGTTAGCCTCATCGGTTTGGACGACGCCGTCGAATGCGGGCTGGCCGTCGTCCGTCCCCCGGTCGCCTTGATGAAGCCGCTTGAACGGCGCCCGGCGATCAGCGCCGGGACCACCGTGATCGTCGCTGACCGGGCGCCGTTCGCGTACTACGGACCGGGCGGGCCTCGGGAGCAGGTCTGGGACATCGCGACCGTGGACCGGCATGTGACGGACTGGCTCGGCCGCCCCACCTGGTACGCGGGCGGACCGGCGGTCCGCACGGCGCTGTTCGAACACCACGCCGAGGAGGTCGCCGAGATCGACATGGCCTTGTCGGTCTGGAACGGCGCGATCGAGAACGGGGGGTGGCGCCAGGACGAGGAGACGACCCCGACGGCCGCATCCGTGTCGGCAGGTGTTCGTGCGGCGATGGCGGATACGGTCTAGCCCGGTGATGACGGTACCTGGCAGGGACTCCCTTGGGGTGCTGGGGCGGTTAACGTCGAGGTCATGGACAACAGGGACGAAGTCAGGGAGTTTCTCGTCTCGCGGCGTGCTAAGCCCGAGGCGACCCCGAGCTCGACGAACGCGAAGCGCTCGAAGGCGACGTCACCGTTGCGATCGCCGACTGAATCCCGGCGGCCGAACTCTTGAAAGGTGGAACAGGCATGGTCTCCAGACGTCGTGCATTGGGTTTGACCGGCGCCGTGATCGCCGGGGCCACTGCGGCCGCGTGCACAGCCGACGACGCCGCCGGACCGACCGCGAACGGCAGACCGTCGCGCTTCGGCGATCCCGAGGTCATCGCGACCGGGCTCGACGCCCCGTGGTCGATCGCGTTCCACGACGGCACGCCGCTCATCAGCGAGCGCGACACCGCCCGGATCCTCGAACTCGACGGGGACGGCAACGCTCGCGAGGTGGCCGTCGTCGACGGCGTCCTAGGCAGCGGCGAAGGCGGTCTGCTCGGCATGGCCATCAATGACGGGTACCTCTACGCCTACTACACCGGCGACGGCGACAACCGGATCGACCGGTTCGAGCTCTCCGGCGAGGCCGGAACGCTCGCGCTCGGTGAGGCGCAGCGCGTCCTGGTCGGCATCCCCGCAGCCAGGTTCCACAATGGCGGCAGGATCAAGTTCGGACCCGACGGCATGCTGTACGCCACCGTGGGCGATACGGGAAACGCGAGCAGCGCACAGGATCTCGAGTCGCTGTCCGGGAAGATCCTCCGCATGACGCCCGAGGGCGGCGTCCCCGACGGCAACCCGTTCCCCGGCTCGCTGGTCTACACCTGGGGCCACCGCAACCCGCAAGGCATCGCCTGGACCGACGACGGCGCCATGTACGCCGCGGAGTTCGGGCAGGACACCTGGGACGAGCTCAACCTCATCGAGGCCGGAGCCAACTACGGCTGGCCCGAGGTCGAGGGCATCGGCGACGGCGACGAGTACACGAACCCGATCGCGCAGTGGGGCACCGAGGAGGCCAGCCCCAGCGGCATCGCGATCGCGGGCGGCACCGTGTTCATCGCCTGCCTGCGCGGGCAGCGGCTGATCGAGGTGCCGCTGGATGACCCCGAGTCCCAGACCGACCATTACGTCGGCGAGTTCGGGCGCCTTCGCGACGCCGCCGTAGCGCCGGACGGCTCGCTCTGGGTGCTCACCAACAACACTGACGGCCGCGGCGATCCGGGGCCTGACGACGACCGCGTCCTGCGCATCGCCCTCGACTGACCTCCCGAACCCCGGCGCGGTCAGGCTTTCCGCCGGCAGGAAGACGCGGCCGTCCGCGATGCGAACGGCCGGTGCGCAAGTACCTGCCGCAGCTGATCGATCTGATCCGGCGCCGCGAGATCGACCCCGGCAAGGTCTTCGATCTCACGCTCCCGCTCGAGGACGCCGCCGAGGCGTACCGGGCGATGGACGAGCGCCGCGCCATCAAGGCGCTCCTGACCGTCTGACGAACCATCGACGAGGCGAATGGATTACGCGTTGCGACGAGGTCTCCGCTCTCGTGGCGGAGGACGAGGTTCTAGGCGCGGGCTCCGGCCGGGGTCCGGCGGGCGGCGTCGCAGGGTCGGGCGTTGCGGGGCCAGTGGCGGTGGCGGGCGTCGATGACGAAGTAGTGCGAGTGGATCCAGCCGTCGCCGACGCGCGCGGCTCCCGCGAGGTGCGGGTCGTCGGGGTCGAGTTCGGCGTGGACGTGCGCGAGCGCGACGGCGTCGCGCGCGGGCCAGATGATGCGGCCGGTGAGGGCGGCCGCCACCGCGATGCACGTGAGGACCGCGGCGGCCGCGGTCATGTCGGCGGCCGCGAGCCATCCCGCGACGGGATAGGTGACGAGGAACCAGCCGTGGGAGAGCGAGAACTGCGCGGCGAACGCGGCAGGACGGTCGTTCGGTGCGGCAGAGGCGGTCACGAGGCGCCCGGTGGGGGTGAGGATCGCGGCGGTGGCCGCGCCGAGGACGAACCAGTTCGCCAGCAGCCAGGCCCAGCCGAATGCTCCGGTGGCGAGCGCGGCGGTGAGCGCGACGAGCGCTGCGGCGAGCACGAACGCCGCCGCCGTCATGAGCCGGCGGTCGGTGGCGCGCCGCAGCAGCCGAGGCGTCAGCAGCGCGACGGCCATCGAGCCGATGCCATAGGCGCCCAAGGCGATCGCCACGTCGCCGTCGGTTCCGCCGAGGACGTCCTGGACGAGGACGACGGTGTTGACGATGACCATGGCGGTCGCGGCGGCGACAGCCAGATGCATGCACAGGAGCGCTCGCAGGCGGGGCGTAGCGGCGTAGAGGCGGAACCCGCGAGTGGTCTTCGCCCAGCGTCCTTCCGAGGCTTCGGCCGGGGCGGGTTTCGGGACGGCCACCGAGGCGACCAGGACCGCGGAGGCGAGGAACCCGGCGGTCGTCCCGGTGAACAACCACTCGTAGCCGACGAATGCGAGCATCGCGGCGGCGAGGACGGGGCTGACCAGGCTCTCGAGGTCGTAGGCGAGGCGCGAGAGCGACAGCGCCTTCGTGTAGTCCGCTTGGCGGCGCAGGACTTCCGGGATCGTGGCCTGGAACGTCGGCGTGAAGGCCGCCGAAGCGGACTGGAGCACCAGGACGAGGACGTAGATCTGCCAGACCTCGGTCACGAACGGCAGGGCCAGGGCCACCGCGGCGCGGGCGAGGTCCATCGCGACCATGAGGGTGCGGCGCGAGAGCCGCTCGGCGAGCGCCGTGGCGATCGGGCCGATGAACAGGTACGCGAGCATCTTGATCGCCAGGGCGGTGCCGAGCACGGCTCCGGCCTCCGGCCCTGCCAGGTCGTAGGCGAGCAGGCTGAGCGCCACGGTGGCCAGGCCGGTCCCGGCGAGGGCGATGACCTGGGCGGCGAAGAGGTGGCGGTAGGTGCGATTGCGCAGTACGGAGAGCACGGCAGGGTCCTCGGTGCGGGAAAGCTGACCACCCGACCGTAACATGTGTGCGCATCTGCGCACATGTCAACTACGTTGTTGTGCCGTCTCAGGCGGCGGGGGCGCGGCCGTGGTGGCGCGGATGACGAGTTCGGCGTCGCAGATCTCGCCGAGTCCGATGTCGAGGGCGAACACCATCACCGTCCTCGACCCGCCAGCGGCCCGCCGCTGCGTCGGGGAACCGGCCCGTCAGATCCTCGACCACTACCCCTCGGCGGTCTGACCTGATGGGCCACAGCAGGTGCTGTAGCCCAGGACGCCTCGACGGGCTCGGGTACCGCACATGGCTCTTACGTAGGTAGATGCCTCGCTGTAATTCGCAGTGGCGGAGGCCTTGACCGAAATGAATTGTTCCCGGTAACATCTGCTGGTCGCGTCGGCCCCAGCGCGGTCACGCCGCCGTCGGCGCCGATGAAGACGGCCGCGGGAACCGCCGCAGCGAGGATCAAAGGAGATCAATATGGGTATTCGGATTGCCCGCGAGAGGGCGCGGCCGCGCGCCGGGAGGATACTGTCCGCAGTCTCGGGCCTGGCGGTCGTCGGAGCGACGCTCGCCGGGGGCCCCGTGGCCGCGGCGGAGGTGCCGACGACCGGTCTGCTGGCGTCGTACGACTTCTCCGAGACTTCGGGCACGGTGCTGCACGACCAGTCCGGCGCGGGACGCGACGCGACCGTCGTCGGCGGCGAGGACTGGCACGCGGGGTTCATGCAGTTCGACGGGGCCAACCACGTGAAGCTGCCCGACGGCATCCTGCAAGGCGAGGACGCCGCGACGATCGTCATCGAGACGAGCCCCGAGAACCTCACCGGGGCGCAGTTCCTGTGGAACATCGGCGGCTCGGGCAACTCCGGCACCGGCCAGTTCTTCATCCAGCCCGTCGTGCCACGGCTGTCGATCTCGAAGACGAACTGGTCGGGAGAGCAGACGGCGCTCTCGACGCGCAAGCTCGCGCTGAACGAATGGCAGTCGATCGCCGCGACCGTGTCGCGCAACGGCACCGGGACGACTTCGACGCTCCGCCTCTACGTCGATGGTGAACTGTGGGCGGAGAAGACCGACTCGACGGTCAATCTCGCGGACCTCACGACCCACACCCTCAACTACATCGGCAAGAGCGCCTATGCGGCCGACTCGCTCTACCGCGGGAAGGTCTCCTCGTTCCGGGTCTACGACACGGCGCTCACAGCGACGCAACTCGGCGACATCGCCGCCGCCGACGCTCCGGCGGCCGCGGCGGAGACCGTCGCCGCCATCGACCTCGACGCCCTCAACGAGCAGGACCTCGCGCAGATCGAGTCGGACCTCGTGCTGCCTGCAGCGGGCGGCGTGAGCTGGACGGCCGAGCCCGCGGGCGTCATCGCCGCCGACGGCTCCGTCACGCAGCCCGCGACCGACACCGACGTGACCCTCACGGCCACCGCCGATGCGCGAGGGCAGACCTCCACACGCACGTTCGACGTCACGGTGCTGCACGCGCCGAGTGAGGCGGAGCGGGCCCAGAAGGACCTCAACGCGATCGTCATCCCCGGCTCGGACGACGTCCGCAGCAGCATCGACATCCCCGAGACCGGCTCGCGGTACGGATCGACGCTCACCTGGTCGACCGACCGTCCCGAGATCGTCGACGTCACCGGTGAGGGCGACATCGCGCCCGGCGTCGTGACGCGGCCCGCCGCCGACACGACGGTGACCCTCACGGCCACCGCCACCAACGGCTCGGCGGTCGAGACGCGCGAGATCGAACTGCTCGTGCGCAAGGCCTACGAGATGCCAGAGACGACCGACTACCTCTTCGCGCACTTCACCGGCACTGAGGACAGCCACACCGACGAGCAGATCTACTTCGCGACGAGCCAGGACGGCGCGAAGTTCACCGACACGCGCCCGGCCGGCTCCCCGGTGCTCTCGCTCGCCCCCGACGAGGGCGACGGCGGCGTCCGCGACCCGTTCCTGGTGCGATCTCCGGAAGGCGACCGCTTCTACCTCATCGCCACCGACCTCAGCATCTACCACCGAGGTGGTTGGGGCGCTTCGAAGGCGACGACGACCGGCTCGACGAAGATCGTCGTCTGGGAGTCCGACGACCTGGTGAACTGGAGCGAGCCGCGCCTCACCGAGCTCGCCGGGTCCATCCCCGGGGCCGGGATGATGTGGGCGCCGGAGGCCTTCTGGGACGAGGAGACCCAGCAGTACTACGTCTACTGGGCGACGAGGTCCGTCGAGCAGAACACGTTCGGCGACCCCGTGAACATGTACATCGCCACGACCCGGGACTTCGTCACCTTCTCGACGCCGCACGTCTGGATCGACCGGCAGATCTCCATCATCGACACGACGATGTTCAAGGTCGGCGACTGGTACTACCGCGCCTCGGGCGACGGCCAGATCACGATCGAGAAGTCCAAGTCCATCGACGTCCCGAGTGTCGCGACGACGGCCACGACGACGGGCTCAGAGCACCAGTGGACGCTCGTCGGCACGCTCCAGTCCATCTTCGGCGGCACGACCGAGGCCTGCGGCACGGGCCGCAACTACTCGGGCAACTGCCTCGAAGGCGCCGAGTTCTTCCGCTACAACGAAGACGACAGGAACGCCGCGCAGGAGCTGTACGGCCTCATGACCGACCAGTACGCGACCGGCCGGGGCTACCTGCCGTTCCGCACGACCGACCCCGGCTCCACCTCGACCGCCGACTGGAGCAAGGCGACCGACGTCGACTTCGGCGTCCTGAAGAAGCGCCACGGCGCGATCCTCCCGATCACGCAGCGCGAGTACGAACGCGTCATGTACCACTACGCCGGCGTGGGCGAGGACCCCGACGCGGGCCCCGACCTCGACGCGGCCGTGTCGACGCGGTGCGCGGCAGGCAAGGTGCTGGTCACGGCATCAGTGCGGAACGTCGGCGATACCGCGGCCGACGTGGTCGTATCGACTGCTTACGGCAGGAAAACCCTTGCGGCCGTAGCGCCCGGGGCCACCGTCTCGGCCGTCTTCACGACGCGGGCGACCTCGATCGCCGCCGGCACCGTGACCGTTACGGGCACCGACGCGAACGGCGAGACCGGACTCGCGGAGCCGTACGCGGCCGCTTCCTGCGGCTGACCGGCACAGGGGCTCCCGCCGCAGCGGCGGGAGCCCCTGCTTCACAACGACATCCGCGATCGAGCCGTCGCGCGGAAGGAAAGAGATCGACAATGAGGCCGCAATCGAAAGCGAACAGGCGCTGCGGCGCCCTGCGCGCGGCAGTGGGCGCCGTCGGGATGGTCGTGGCCGCGTCGCTCGCGGCAGTCGCCCCCGCCGTCGCCGCTGAACCGCCGACGCCCGCCGTCCAGTACACCTTCGACGAGCTCACGGCCGCAACGGCCGGCACCGCGATCGCCAACACCGGTAGCCGCGGCACGGTCCTGAACGCGGCCATGGTGAACAGCGGCGCGACGCTCGTCGATGACACGCACGGCGGCAGCGCACTGCGCTTCCCCGGCGGCACTGCGGGCTCGGCGGCCCCCTACGCCGTCATCCCGAACGGCGCGATCGCCTCCGGGCAGCAGGACGTCACCATCACGGCACGCGTGCGCTGGGAGAACACCACAACGGGATGCCGGTACCCCTTCACGCTCGGCGACTCCTCCACGAAGTACCTCTCGTACCTCGCCGGCTGCGTGCGGGCCGAGATGAAGAGCGGCTCGACGGCCGTCACCAAACAGAACGCGACCATTCCCGAAGGCGACTGGACCGACATCGCGATCGTGCTCGACGGCGGGTCCTCCTTCGCGTTCTATATGGATGGTTCCCTCGTCGGCTCCGTCTCGACGGCCTACACGGCCTCCAGCATCGCGACCTCGGGCGCATCGGGTTGGCTCTCCAAGTCGCCCTTCACGGCCGACCCGTACTTCGACGGCGCGGTCGACGACCTGACCGTGTGGTCCGAGGCCCTGACAGGAGCGCAGGTGGCCTCCGTGTACGACACGTACAGCGACGAGTTCGTGGCGAACGCCGTGGAAGCGGTCGACCTCGGCGACCTCTCCGCACTCGCCTCCGATCTCTCCCTCCCGACGACCAGCACCGACGGCGAGGTCGCCATCAGCTGGGCGAGCTCGGCGCCCAGCGCCGTGAGCGACGCGGGCGAGGTCAACCGGCTCGACACGGACACCACGGGCACGCTCACCGCGACCTTCGAGCGCGGCTCGGTCACGCAGCAGGCGACCTACGACTTCACGGTCCCGGCGACCGACGACCCCGCAGGCGCGAACCAGGACGCGGCCGCGGCCATCGTGCTGCCCTCCGTCCTCGCGTCCGGCGACGTACTCCCGACCGCCATCGCGGGCCGCGACATCGCATGGAGCGTCGTCTCCGGCCCCACGAGCGTGGCCGACGGCACCGTCGCCTCCGGCCCCGCCGACGGGCTCGCCGACGCGGTGCTCCGCGCCACCGTTGGCGCCGGCGACATCGCGGCGCAGCGCGACATCGGCGTCCGCGTGATCGAAGAAGGCAACGCGACCCTCGCCGCCTACACGACCACCAAGACCACGCGCGGCACCGACGACCCCGAACTCGAGACGTCGGTGCACCTGGCGCTGAGCGGCGACGGTACCTCGTACACGGCACTCAACTCCGGCGCCGGCGTCGTCTACGCCTCCGCCGAAGGGCAGAGCGAGTCGGCGAACGGCGTCAAGCGCGGCCTCGCCGACCCCCGCGTCTTCCGACTCGCAGGCGACGACGGCTTCGGCGTCATCGCCCGCCGCGTCAACGTCGACGGCACGCAGACCGCCGCCGACGCGCGCGGTGCGATCCTCTTCACCACCCCCGACCTCGTGCACTTCACCGAAGTCGGCTTCCTCACGCTGAGTGAGGCGGTGACCCGCGCCGCCGCCGAATGGGACGCCCACGCGGGGGCCTACCGCATCGTCTGGCGCGATGCGGACGGCTCCGTGCACACGGCGACCACAACGGACTGGACGACGCTCACCCCCGCGGCCGACGCCCGCACCTACGAAGGCCGCCTGTCGACGATCGCGGTCGCGAACGCCGGCGAGGCGTCGCTCATCCCGCTCACGGCAGAGGAAGCGGCAGCGCTCGCACGGCTCCTCGGCCGCGTCGCGAACACCGGCATCGAGAGCCCCGAACTCACGATCGCGCAAGGCGACGGGTTCACCGCACCCGACGACGTCGCAGCCGAGTACTCAGACGGCCAGACCTACTACCTCGGCGTGACATGGAACCCCGACGAGCTCGCGGCCGTCGACACCTCGACCCCCGGCACCTACACGGTGACGGGCGAGCCCCGCTGGCAGCAGACGGTGTTTCCGCTCGTCTCCGGCCGCGCCGACCCGCACATGCACCGGTACACCGATCCGGTCACGGGCGAGAAGACCTGGCTCTTCATCTCCACCGACGAGAACGGACAGGACGACTTCTTCATCCGCGAGGCGTCTACGGTGGAGGGCATCAAGACGGCCCCCGACAACAAGATCCTCGGCTCGGGCCTCTTCGGGAGGGGCGGCCAGCTCTGGGCGCCCGAGTTCCACGAGGTCGACGGCGACCTGTACGTCCTCTTCGCGGGCAATGTCGCGAGCGGCGGCGACATTGCCAACATCCAGGCCCACACCATGCGCCTCAAGCCGGGCCAGGACCCGCTCCTCGCCGCGAGCTGGGAGACGCCGCAGCGCGTCCTGGGAACCGACGGCGGCCACCTCGCCACAGCGGGCCTCACGCTCACCATCGACATGACGCACCTGCGCGTGGGCGACCAGGACTACCTCGTGTGGAACCAGCGCACGAAGTACGACGCGAACGGGCAGCCCTCTCGGAGCGGCGCCTGGGCCCCCGCCGTCATCAAGATCGCAAGGGCAGACGTGTCCTCCACGGGCGCATGGCAGATCACGACCGACCCGGTCATCCTCTCCACTCCGGGCCTCGGCTGGGACTACAACACGTCCCCAGTGGACGAAGGCCCGTTCGTGATCCGGCGCGACGGCAGGATCATGATCACGTTCTCGGGATCGGGCGTCGACGAGACGTACGCCGTCGGCCTCCTCGAAGCCTCCGCCGACGCCGACCTCACCGACCCGGCGTCCTGGACCAAGCGCAGCTACCCGATCTGGAGCTACGAAGGGCCGATCGCGAACAACTGGGGCCCGGGGCACAACGCCTACGTCCTCGACGACGACGGCAACCTGCTCAACGTGTTCCACGCGAAGCCGACGGCGACGGGCGCGCGGACGGCCGGAGTGCGGATGGTCTACTTCCGCACCGACGGCACGCCCATCCTCGACATGACCGACGCCGAATGGCTCGCCGAAGCGAACCGCACGGTGACGATGACGGTGACCGTGGAGCCGGCCTCGGGCCCCGACTTCGAGGCGACGACCACGACCCGCTGCGCCGCAGGCAAGGTGTACCTCACCGTGTCCGTGCGCAACACGGGCGACGCGACCGCGTCGTTCACCCTGTCCACCCCGTACGGCACCAGGAACGTCTCCGGCCTCGAACCGGGTGCGGCGTCTTCGGCGGCGTTCAACACGCGCACCGCCGACCTCCCTGCCGGAACCGTCGAGGTGACCGGAACCGCCGAAGCCGGCGAACGCACCGAATCCGTCGACTACCCCGCACTGCACTGCGGATGACCAGGAGACGCACCATGACGACCGCAACGAATGCGCTGGCGTGCCTGATAGCCGGGACGCTCCTCGCCGTGGGACTCCCGGCCGTCGCCTCGGCCGAGCCGGCTGAGCCGGTGCCCGTCGTCCACTACACCTTCGACGAACTCACGTCGCTGGGGGCGGGAGCGACCCTTGCGAACACCGGTTCAGGAGGAGCCGCCCTCGACGGGGTCGTCTCGAACACCGGTGCCGCGGTCGTCGCCGACGAGTCGGGCGGCTCGGCTGTGAAGTTCCCGGGCGGCGCCGGCGCTTCCACGACCGCGCCCTTCGCGACCATCCCGCTCGGCGCCGTCGCGGCCGGCCAGCAGGACATCACCTTGACCGCGCGCATCAAGCTCGACGCGACCGCGAACAACTGCCAGTGGCCGTTCATGATCGGCGAGTCCCGCACGAAGTACCTGTTCGCGACCACCGGCTGCGGTTCGGGCACCTACGGCGAGGCCGTGGACGGCTCGGTCAGGGCCACCGCGCGCCGGGCCGGCGTGCTCGGCACGGGATGGCACGACCTCCGGGTCGCACTCGACGGCGGCAGTCGCCTGTATTACTACATCGACGACGCGCTCGTCGCCTCGACCGCGACGACGCTCACGGCGGCCGACGCGGCAGGGTCGACCCGTTCCGGATGGCTCGCCAAGTCGCCCTACGGTGACGCGTTCTTCAACGGGACGATCGGCGACTTCGCCGTCTACGCGGAGTCTCTTGTCGACATCGATGACACCTGGTCGGTCTTCACCTCGTCGCTGGCGTTCGCCGACGGGGACGTCGTGAAGGTCCATCCGGACGAGACGCGCACCCTCGCGCTGCCGACGACCGGCGGGGTCGTCTGGACGAGCTCGGATCCGGGCGTCATCGACCCGCTCACGGGCGCCGTCACCCCGCCCGCCGAAGGCGTCGCGACGGTCACGCTCAGCGCGACCCTGGCCTCGGGCGGCGAGACGCGCAGCGCCTCCTACACGCTCGCGACCTCCCGCCCCGCCGCCGGCGACCCATACGGCTACCTCATGGTCCACTTCATCGAGGACGCCAACGGGTACGCGGAGAAGGTCTACTTCGACCTCAGCCGCGGCGACGACCCGACGAAGTGGGACCGCCTCAACGCGGGCGACCCGATCCTCGCGTCGGACCTCGGCTCGACCGGCATCCGCGACCCCTACCTCGTGCAGAACCCGACCACGGGCGCCTACTACCTCATGGCCACCGATCTGCGGGTCTTCGGCTGCCAGCCTTTCACCACGGGCGGACGGGAGTACGACTGCTCGCAGCACGGCAGCTGGCCCGCCGGAGCGAACCTCAGCCGCGAACTCGTCTTCTGGGAATCGGACGACCTCGTGAACTGGTCGGAGCCCTGGACCCTCCCGATCGCGCAGCCCGACCAGGGCATGGCCTGGGCACCCGAGGCGACGTGGGATCCGCTCGCCGAGCGCTTCGTCATGTACTGGTCGTCGAAGACCTACCCGACGACCCGGTTCCCGGACCAGGTGGCGAGCGAGGCGGGCGCCTACTCGAAGGTGCAGTACGGCTTCACGACCGACTTCCGCACCGACTACACCTACGGGGGCGTGATGATCGACAAGGGCCGCAACGTCATCGACACGACGATCTACCAGTACGACGGCCGGACCTACCGCATCTCGAAGGACAACGGCGACGCGAACGTCGGCATCTGGATGGAGGCGACCGACGCGCCGGACTGGTGGCTGCCGACCACGACGTGGACGACCGTCGAGACGGCGATCGGCAAGGCCGACTACGGCTCGGTCGAGGGCCCGCTCATGTTCAAGGACACGAACAAGGATGCCTGGTACGTCTACGTCGACCAGTACGGCGGCTCGTCGCAGGGCTACCGGCCGTACCGGGTGACCGGGCTGGAGACCGGCGACCTCGACGACATCCTCTTCACGAAGATGTCCGCGAGCGAGTTCGACATGCTCTCGACCACCAAGCACGGCGTCGTCCGGCCGCTCCGGCTCGACGAGTACACCGCGCTCCGCAAGGCCGACTCGGTGTCCTCCATCGCGCCGGTCGCCGTCGAGACGACGGCGGGCGAGGCGCCCGCGCTGCCTGAGACCGCGACCGTCTCCTACGAGGACGCGCGGTTCGGCGCGGCCCGGATCGAGCGGGCCGTCACCTGGGACCAGATCGACCCGGGCGCGTACGCCGCCGAAGGGACCTTCACCGTGACGGGCGTCGTCGAAGGCGTACTGCCGGACCAGCAGTTCTCCGCAGACCACGCCGAGACGCTGCGCGCCCAGGCGACCGTGACGGTCCTGCCGCCTCCGCTCACCCTGGAGGCGGTGGCGTCGACGCGCTGCGTGGCAGGGAAAGTCCACATCGTCGCCAGCATCCGCAACGCCGATGACGAACCCGCCGGCATCGTTGTCACAAGCCTGTACGGAGCGAAGACCGTCACCGGGCTCGCCCCGGGGAGCACGGCCTCGGTCGTCTTCACGACGCGCCAAACCGCCGTTCCCGCAGGCGAGGTCGCGGTGGGCGGCACCTCGGCCTCGGGCGAGTACGACGGCGGGGCGGCCCATGCCGCCGCATCGTGCGGATGAGGTTCCTTTACCGATCGGTAGGCTTGAGGAGCCGCGCGGCACCCTGCGCGGCTCTCTTACCCCCCGGCTTTGCGAAGAGGACGGACCCCCATGGAGGACACGCGTGGCGAACACGAGCGCTGACAAGCCGAACATCCGGCAGGTCGCGCGGCTCGCCGGAGTCTCCCACATGACGGTGTCGCGGGTGCTCAACGAGTACCCGCACATCAAGGAGGCGACGAGGCGTCGTGTCCTGGAAGTCATCGAGGAGCTCGACTACCGCCCCAACATGGCCGCGCGCGCGCTCGCGACCCAGAGGAGCCAGCGCATCGGCGTCATCGTCGAGAGCGCCGTCGAGTTCGGACCGACGAGCACACTCCGCGCGCTGGAGTCCACGGCTCGTGGGGCGGGGTACGCGGTCAGCTCGATCGCTCTCGAGGACGGCGCCAGGATCTCGCCGCAGGAGGCGGTCGACAACCTCACGACGCAGGGCGTCGACGCGCTCTGCGTCGTCGCTCCGCGCTCGTCGTCGATCGCGGCTCTGCGCAAGATCTCGATCAACATCCCCGTGCTGGTCGTCAAACCCGACAGGGACCCGACGTTCCTCACCGTCTCGCTGGACCAGAAGCAGGGGACGACGCTCGCTGTCGACCACCTCGTCTCCCTCGGGCACCGCGACATCCTCCACCTCGCGGGCCCCCTCGACTGGCTCGACGCGCGGGCCCGCGAGCGCGCCTTCCACGCGCGCGCGAAGTCGTGGGGCGTCCGGGAGCGCCCGATCGTCGTGGGCGACTGGAGCGCCGACTTCGCCTACGACTTCGCCAAGGGCATACAGGAGCTGCCCGACTACACGGCGGTCTTCGTCGCCAACGACGAGATGGCGGTGGGGCTCGTCCACGGTCTGCACGAGCGCGGCATCGAAGTGCCCGGCGACATCAGCGTGGTGGGCTTCGACGATGTGCCGCTGGCCGCGCACGTGCTGCCGCCGCTCACGACCGTGCGGCAGAACTTCCGCGGGCTGGGCGTCGCGATGGTCGAGCTGCTCCGCGCGGCCATCGAGCAGCGCGAGATCCCGCGCGTGACAAGGATTCCCGCCGAGATCCTGGTGCGGTCGTCGACCGCCGCTCCCAGGGGGACGGCGTCATGACCGCGCCTCGGCCCGTGGTGGAGATGTCGGGAATCACCGTCGAATTCTCGGGGGTGCGCGTGCTCGACGGCGTGGACCTCACGCTGTATCCGGGCGAGGTCCACGCGCTCATGGGGGAGAACGGCGCGGGGAAGTCGACGCTCATCGGCGCACTGACCGGGACGGTCCCGATCCTCTCCGGCGAGGTGCGCATCGAAGGCGAGGAGCGCATGCCGGCGGGTGTGGCGCGCAGCCGCGCCGAGGGCATCGCGACGGTGTTCCAGGAGACGCATCTGAGCCCGCATCTCACGGTCGCCGAGAACGTGATGATCGGCAATGAGGCGCGCGGGCCGTTCGGCATCGACTGGAAGGCCAACCGCGCCCGCGCCGCCGAAGTGCTCGCCCGCCTCGGGCTCGACGACCTCGACCCGCGCAGCCCCCTGTCGGCGCTGTCGCCGGCGGTGAAGCAGCTCGTGGCCGTGGCGCGGGCGCTCGTGGTGGAGCCGCGCGTGCTCGTCCTCGACGAGCCGACGTCGAGTCTCGATGCGGGAGAAGTGAACACGCTCCTGCGCGTCGTGCGCGGCCTGCGCGACCGCGGCGTCGCCATCCTCTTCGTCTCGCACTTCATCGAGCAGGTCTTCGACGTCGCCGACCGGATGACCGTGCTGCGCGGCGGCCGTGTCGTGGGGGAGTGCCTGGCCGCCGACCTCGATCGCGCCGACCTGATCTCGAAGATGATCGGCGAGGACATCGACGCGCTCAAGGCGCTGCGGTCGGAGCGGCTGGCGCACCATTACTCGGCCTCGGGCGAGCCGACGCTGCGGGCCTCCGCGCTCGGCCGGCGCGGCACGCTGGATCCGACGGACATCGAGCTCTCCCGCGGCGAGGTCGTCGGTTTCGCCGGGTTGAACGGCTCGGGCCGGACCGAGCTCGCACGCCTCATGGGAGGCGCTGAGCGGGCCGACAGCGGCGAGATCTGGATGGACGGCGCCCGCGTGCAGCTCCGCAGCCCCGGTGCGGCACTGCGCTGTCGCGTCGCGCTGTCGACCGAGCACCTCCGCGAGGAGGGGATCATCCGCGGGCTCACGGCCCGGGAGAACATCGTGCTCGCCCTGCAGGCGATGCGCGGATGGTCGCGCCCGCTGTCGCGCGGCGAGCAGGACGCGCTCATCGAGACGTACTTCGAGGCGCTCCATATCGCTCCCGACGACATCGACCGCCCCGTCGAGGAGCTGTCGGGCGGCACGCAGCAGAAGATCCTGCTCGCGCGCCTCCTCGCGACGCGGCCGCACGTGCTCATCCTCGACGAGCCGACGCGCGGCATCGACATCGGCGCCAAGCTCGACATCCAACGGCGCGTGGCCCGGCTGGCGGGAGAGGGCGTCGCGGTCGTGTTCATCTCCTCGCAGCTGGAGGAGGTCGTGCGCCTGAGCGACCGGATCGTGGTGCTCAAGGACCGGGAGAAGATCGGCGAGCTCAGCAACGGCCCCGGCGTCACCGTCGACACGATCGTCGAGATGATCGCGGCCGACCTGGACGGAGATCCCGAGGAGTTATTCGGTCACGATTGTGACACGGGTCTTGCCTCCCCAAAATTGTTCCCGGTAACATAAATCGCGGCGCAGCCCCTGCGCCACTGCGATCGGCAGCGGACCCGTCCGGGTTCGGACCGTCGGACTTCCCTGCGTCCGACATCTCAAGGAGGAGAACCAATGTCTGCAAAGCAGCGCCTTGCCCAGGTGGTCGGAACGGCGGCCGTCGGCGCCCTCGCACTCGGCCTCACCGCCTGTTCGGGCGGCGACTCCGGCGGCGACGACCTGACCACGATCGGCTTCGTCGCGGTCGGCCCCGAGGGCGCCTGGCGAGAGGCGAACGAGACCAACATCCAGGACACCTTCACCGAGGAGGCGGGCTACGAGCTCAAGTACGCCCCCGCCACCAACCTCGACCAGAAGTCGCAGATCGACGCCTTCACGTCGTTCGTCGACGAAGGCGTCGACGTCATCCTGCTCTCGGCCACCGAGGCCACCGGCTGGGAGGACTCGCTCCAGCGCGCGCAGGAGGCGGAGATCCCCGTGATCCTCCTCGACCGCGGCATCGAGCCCGACGACACCGACCTCTACGTCACCCGCATCGCCCCCGACAACATCGAGGTCTCCACCGCCGTCGCCGACTGGGCCGTCTCGGCCTTCCCCGACGGCGCCAACTACTTCGTGCTCGAAGGCCCCGCGGGCGTCTCGGTCGTCAACGAGCGCAACGAGGGCTTCGACGCCGTCGCCGGCGCGCAGCCGAGCCTGGTCAAGGTCGGCGCGCAGACCGCGAACTGGTCCACCGAAGAGGCCAAGAGCGTCGTCGAGACGGTCCTCAAGTCCAACGACAACGACGTGCAGTTCATCTTCGCCCAGAACGACGAGATGGGCCTCGGCGCCGTCCAGGCCGTCCAGGAGGCCGGCCTCACCCCCGGCGTCGACGTCAAGATCGCCACGATCGACGGCACCAAGAACGCCCTCGGAGCACTCGCCGCCGGCGAGCTGAGCTTCGTGGCCGAGTACAACCCGCTCTTCGGCGAGACCGCCCTCGATGTCGTCGAGAAGGTCCTCGCCGGCGACGAGGTCGAATCGAGCATCGTCGTGCCGAGCGCGACCTTCGACTCGCCCGAGGCGGCCGAGACGGCCCTGCCCGACCGCAAGTTCTAATCACCTGAGCGGCAGTACCTCCCGGCGGGGGGGGGCCCCCCCCCCCCCCCCCCCCCCCCCCCCCCCCCCCCCGGCGGGGGCCCCCCCCCCGCCCCCCCCGCCCCTCAGACCACCCCCGCGGCGCGGCCGCGGCGACAGTTGTGGAGCACGCGATGCCAGAATCGCTTCCGATCGTCGAGATGGCCGGCATCTCGATCTCGTTCCCCGGCGTGAAGGCGCTCGACGCGGTCGGGCTCCGGCTCTTCCCCGGCGAGGTGCACACCCTCATGGGCGAGAACGGAGCCGGGAAGTCGACGCTCATCAAGGCGCTCACCGGCGTCTACAAGATCGACGAGGGCGAGATCCGCATCGCGGGCGAGCCGCGGCGCCTCAGCGGGACGGCCGACGCGCAGAGCGCGGGCATCTCGACCGTCTACCAGGAAGTCAACCTCTGCGCCAACCTCACCATCGGCGAGAACGTGATGCTCGGCCACGAGGTCAGGGGCGCCGCGGGCATCAACTGGCGGGCCACGCACCGGGCGGCGGGAGCGACGCTCGAGAAGCTCGGGCTCGGCCACCTCAACCCGAAGCAGCCGCTCGCGACACTGCCGCTGGCCGTCCAGCAGCTCGTCGCGATCAGCCGCTCCATGGTGGCGAAGTGCAAGGTGCTCATCCTCGACGAGCCGACCTCCAGCCTCGACGCCAACGAGGTCGAGCAGCTCTTCACCGTCATGCGCGGCCTGCGCGACCAGGGCGTCGCCATCCTCTTCGTGTCGCACTTCCTCGACCAGGTGTACGCGATCAGCGACCGCCTCACCGTGCTGCGCAACGGCCGGTTCGAAGGCGAGTACCGCACCCATGAACTCGACCGGGCCCAGCTCATCTCGAAGATGATCGGCAAGGACATCGCGGCCCTCAAGTCCCTCGGCGCGAAGGCCTCCCGCCGCGCGCGCCCGGACGCCGAACCGCTGTACTCCGCGAAGGGCATCAGCCGCAAAGGCGCGATCGACGAGGTCGACATCGACCTCCACCGCGGCGAGGTCGTCGGCCTCGCGGGCCTCCTCGGCTCCGGTCGCACCGAGCTCGCGCGCCTCATCTACGGCGCCGACCGCCCCGACACGGGCGAGGTGACCATGAACGGCGAGAAGGCCGAGATCTCGACACCCGCGAAGGCGCTCGCCCGGCGCATCGCCTTCTCGAGCGAGAACCGCAGGGACGAGGGCATCGTCCGCGATCTCAGCGTCCGCGAGAACCTGGTCCTGGCCGTCCAGGCCCGCCGCGGTTGGGCGCGGCCGCTGCCGCGCCGCGAGCAGGACGCCATCGTCGAGAAGTACATGTCGGCGCTCGGCGTGCGCCCCGCCGACCCCGAGCGGCCCGTCCGCCTGCTCTCGGGCGGCAACCAGCAGAAGGTCCTCCTCGGACGCTGGCTCGCGACCGAGCCCGACATCCTCATCCTCGACGAGCCGACGCGCGGCATCGACGTCGGGGCGAAGGCCGAGATCCAGGAGTACGTCTCGGTGCTCGCCGACGAAGGCCTCTCGGTCCTCTTCATCTCCTCCGAGATCGAGGAGGTGGTCCGTCAGAGCGACCGCATCATCGTCCTCAAGGACCACCGGAAGATCGCCGAACTCGAAGGCGGTCAGGGCGTGTCCGCCGAATCCATCGTCACTGTCATCGCCGAGGACGGTCTCGGCGACCCGAGCGCGGACGCTGCTGTCCGCGAGGAGGTCACCACATGAGCGCGAACGCGCACGGCCCGTCCGAGGCGCTGAAAGGCCTCGTCCGGCGCCAGTACTTCTGGGGCATCGTGGCCATCGCGCTGCTGCTCCTCGTCAACCTGATCAAGGACCCCGGCTACCTGGCGGTCTCCATCGGGTCGTCCGGCAACCTCGTCGGCAACGTCATCGACATCCTGCGCGCCGCGGCGCCGATCATCCTGATCGCCGTCGGCATGTGCCTCGTCGTGGCCACCGGCGGGATCGACCTGTCGGTCGGGTCCGTCATGGTCGTCGCCGGAGCCGTGTCGATGGAATTCCTCAAGGGAGCCCCCGACACGGTCGGTTCCGGCCTCGCCGCGATCGGCCTCGTCGTCGTCGTGAGCGCGGCCCTGGGCGCGGTCAACGGCGCGCTCGTGTCGGTCGTGGGCCTCCAGCCCTTCATCAGCACCCTCGTCATCATGCTGGCCGGCCGCGGCCTCGCGAAGGTCATCACGGGCGGGCAGAACACGTCCGCCACGAACGAGACGTTCAGATGGATCGCGAACGGCTACGTCCTCGGTCTCCCCGTCGTGTTCCTCCTCGCACTGCTCCTCGCCGTCGCCATGGGACTCCTGGTGCGGCGCAGCGCACTCGGTCTCATGCTCGAGGCGATCGGCATGGACGCCAAGGCGGCCCGGCTCGCGGGCGTCAACCGCCGAGCGCTCCTGTTCACCGTCTACATCCTCGGGGGCGTGCTGGCGGGGTTCGCGGGCGTGTTCGCGACGGCCAGCGTCATGACCGTCGACGTCTCGCGCACGGGATACCAGCTCGAACTCGACGCCATCCTCGCGGTCGTCATCGGCGGCACGTCGCTCGCGGGCGGCAAGTTCAACATCACGGGCGCCGTCGTCGGCGCGATCCTCATCGCGACGCTCGACAAGACGGTCGTCTTCCTCGGCGTCTCGTCGTCGGCGACGCCCGCCTTCAAAGCCGTCGTCATCGTCGTGCTCTGCCTCCTGCAGTCGGAGCGGGTGCGGCGCATGTTCCGTCAACGCCGCGCGGCGGGTGCCGCCCGCCCGGCCGAGCGAGAGGTCGTCGCCGCATGAGCGCGCTCACCACACACCCGACGGCGGAGCCCACCGGCGTTCGCGCCCTTGCGAAGCGCCTTTCGCTGCACCTGGACACGCTGCCCACCGCGGCGGCGGTCGTGATCTTCATCGGCATGATCGTCTACGGCGAGGCCGCGTACGGGCGCATCGTGCAGTTCAACACGCTGTCGAACCTGCTCATCAACAACGCGCACCTCGTCATCCTGACCGTCGGCCTGACGTTCGTGATCCTCACCGGCGGCATCGACCTCTCGGTGGGCGCGGTCATCGCCTTCAGCAGCGTCGCGGGCGTCATGCTCATGAACGCGGGCTGGAATCCGTGGCTCGCGATGCTCCTCATGGTGCTCATCGGCACGGCGTTCGGCGCCGCCTCAGGCGTCCTCGTCCAGTACTTCCACGTGCAGCCCTTCATCGCGACCCTCGCGATGATGTTCCTGGGGCGCGGTCTCGCGTCGATCCTCAGCACGGTGCCCGAACGCCTCGCCGACGACTCGCCGCTCCGCTCGCTGGGCACCCAGATCGAGATCTACGACGGACCGAAGGTCGACGACATCGTCATCACGCCCGGCGTGATCATCGCGGCCATCGTGGTCGCGGCGGCGTTCTTCGTCCTCCACCGCACGCGCACCGGCCGCACCGTCTACGCGATCGGCGGTTCCGAGCAGTCCGCGGCCCTGATGGGGCTTCCCGTCGCGGCGACGAAGATGTGGGTCTACATCATCAGCGGCACGCTCTCCGGCCTGGCCGCGGTCGTGTACACGGCCCGCCTCGGCAGTGCCCAGAACATCACCGGCATCGGCTGGGAGCTCGACGCGATCGCCGCCACCGTCATCGGCGGCACCCTGCTCACCGGCGGCGCCGGCTTCGTGCTCGGCTCGGTCGTCGGCGCCCTCGTGCTCGGCCTCATGAACGTCCTCATCACGCGCGACGGCGGCATCCCGCCCGAGGCGACCACCATCATCACCGGGGGCATCCTCCTGGTGTTCGTGCTGCTGCAGCGCGCCGTCCTGGCACGGCGCCGCGAATAGCGGCACCCGCCGGCACCCCACCCGACCCGGCTCAGGGTGAGGCGCCGGCGAACGACCCTCCATCCACGAAGGCCCCCGGCCGCAAGACCGACGCAGTCCATCTCAACGACGAGAGGCATAACCGTGAGAAGCATGTTCCGCCTGGCCGCCGCTGGCGCCGCCGCCGCCCTGACCGTCGGGCTCGCAGTGACGTCGGTCCCCGCGTACGCCGTCGAGGCCGCACCGCTCATCCACTACTCCTTCGACCAGGCTCCCGCGGACGGCGTCACGATCGCGGACGAAACCGGTAACGGCAACGACGGCGTCGTGCGCCAGTCGGGCGCCGCGTTCTCGGACGGCGTCCTGTCGCTTCCCGGCGGCTCTTCGACGAGCGCCGCGGCATACGTCGAGATCCCGACTGCCGACCTCGTCGGGCTGAAAGACGTCACCGTGTCCGCCTGGATCTCGGACCGCTCCGGCGCCGCCAACGTCGCGGCCGCCTTCGTGGGCGCGCCCGTCGCATCGGGCGCGTCCTTCTCGAGCGGGTACTGGCTGCTCAACCCCTCGAACCCGAGCGGCTATGTGAAGTCGGTGGTCACGAATTCGACGAACGCGGCGGCGCCGTGGAGCACCGAGGTGGGCGCCGGCTCGACGGCGACGCCGACGGCGGGCGTGCGGACACCGCCCGGGATGGCGCTCTACACCACGGTCATCGACGGCACCAACGGTCTGCTCACCCTCTACGTCAACGGGGTGAAGACGACCGAGCACGCGATCGCCCGGAACCTCTCGAGCTTCGGCAGCAGCCTCGTCGCCTACCTCGGCCGCTCAACGTACAGGGACGCGTTCTTCGCGGGCGACTTCGACGAGCTCACCGTCTACGGCTCGGCCCTCGGCGCCGCCGACGCGCAGGCGCTCTACGCGGCCGGGGCGCTCGACCGCGCCGTCGCCTCCGTGTCGATGCCGGGCAGCGCGGACGCGGACTTCGAGCTCCCCACCTCGGCCTACGGAGCGTCGATCACGTGGGCCTCGGACGGGGCCGCGATCGCGATCGACGGCGGCGCGGCGGCGGTGACGCGGCCGGCTCCCGGATCCGGTGACGCGACCGTCACGCTGACGGCGACGTTCACGGCGGCAGGCGAGACACGGACCCGGTCGTACACCGTGATCGTCCCCGAAGACCTCACCGATGTCGAGAAGGCCGACGCCGATCTCGCGGCGATCGCGATCGCGACGGCCGACGACGTGCGCACCAACGTCTCGGTGCCGACCTCCGGCGCGAACGGCGCGGTCATCGAATGGACCGTCCCCGCGGGTGCGCCCATCACGCTGCGCGACGGGGCCGCCGACGGCACGCAGACGCTCGTGGTCGACCGCCCCGCGGCGGGCCAGGACCCGGTGTCCGTCGTCGTCACGGCGACGGCGCGCATCGGCGACGCCGTCCGCACGCGCGACATCGCGCTGGCCGTCCAGCCCCTCCCCGCCGCGGGCGCCGAAGAGGAGGCCTACGTCTGGGCGTTCTTCACCGGTGAAGGCGACGGCGCCGAGCAGGTGAGCCTCGCCGCCTCGCGCGGCAACGACGCACTCAGCTGGAACACCCTCAACGACGGAAAGCCGCTCTTCACCTCGACCCTGGGCACCCAGGGCCTGCGCGACCCCTTCATCATCCGCTCCGCGGAAGGCGACCGGTTCTACATGCTCGCGACCGACCTCAAGGTCGCCGGACTCGCGGGCGGCTTCGACACCGCGCAGCGCAGCGGTTCGCTCTACATCGAAGTGTGGGAGTCGAACGACCTCGTGCACTGGTCCGACCAGCGCCACGTCAAGGTCTCGAGCGACTTCGCCGGCAACACCTGGGCGCCCGAGGCGTACTGGGACGAGGAGCTGGACACGTACGTCGTCTACTGGGCCTCGAACCTCTACGACACGACCGACGCCTCGGCGCGCACGGCCGTCACCTACAACCGGATGATGTACGCGACGACGGACGACTTCGTCCACTTCTCCGCGGCGAAGCCCTGGGTCGACGTCAAGCGCGGCACGGGCCGCGGCACCATCGACGCGACCATCGCGCGAGTCGACGACACCTTCTACCGGTTCATCAAGGACGAGGCGTCGATGACCATCCGCCAGGAGCGGTCGGACGACCTGCTCGCGACCGTGACGGGCGCGCTTCCGGGCACGACGGGCGCCGCCGACGAGTGGACGCTCGTCAAGGACAAGGTCGCCACGGGGCTCCCCAACGGCGAGCCGGGCGGCACCTTCACCCAGGGCGAGGGCCCGAGCATCTTCCCCGCCAACGAGGGCGATGTGAACGGCTACGAGTGGTACCTCTTCATCGACCAGCCCTCGTACCACGCCGGACCGAACTACTACATCCCGTTCGCGACCGACGACATCGCCGACGGCAGCGCATGGGAGCCGGTCGGCGCGACCCTGCGCGAGAACCTGCCGGAGAACGCCGACGGAGGCAAGCCCCGCCACGGCACCGTCATCCCGGTGACGCGCGCCGAGTACGAGACCGTGCTCGCGGCCTTCGCGCCGGACATCGCGGTGGCCGGCGCCGACGAGATCGCCGTCACCACGAAGGCCGGCACCGCACCGGTCCTGCCCGGCGCGCACCTCACCAAGGCCGACGGCTCGGTGCAGGACGTCGCCGTCGTGTGGGACGCGATCGACGCGGCGCAGTACGCGCAGCCCGGCACCTTCACGGTCGCCGGTGTCGCACAGGACGACTCGCGCGCTCCCGTCACGGCCACCGTCACGGTGACCGCTCCGCTCACGGTCGCCGCGTCCGTGCGGTGCGTCGGCGGCAAGGCGTTCGTGGTCGTCAAGACGACGAACGTCGGCGACGCCGCCTTGGACGTCGTGCTCTCGTCCGACTTCGGCGCGAAGGCCGTCACCGATCTGGACGCCGGAGCGACCGCATCGGCCGTGTTCACGACGCGACTGGCCTCCGTCCCCGCCGGCAAGGTGCTCGCGACCGCTGACGGCGCTTCCCTCGAGACCGCTTACCCTGCCGCGAACTGCGGCTGACCCCCTCGGCGAATGGAACCCAGATGTCCATATCAGCAAGTCGTGCGGGAGGGGTCGGCCTGGCCGTCGCCGCCTCCCTCGCGATGATCGTCTCGGGGCTCGCGCCCGCCGCCGCGGCGGCGGAGGAGCCCTCGTTCGAGGACGCGAAGGTCCTCGACCTCCGCTTCGACGGCTCACTCGCCGACACGAGCGCCAACGCCGCCGCCGTCACCATGCAGAAGGGCACCGAAGCGTACGCGGAAGGCCTCGACGGCGGTCAGGCGTTCCGGTTCGACGGCTCCAGCGCCATCCGGCTCGGCACGGCCTCGTACCTCCAGCCGCAGGACCTCACGGTCTCCTTCTGGTACAAGCCGACGGCCGCGATGACAGGCGAGCAGGTGTTCGCATGGAGCAAGGACGCCTACAACGCCGACGGCTGGTACCTGACCTCGGAGAGCGCCTCGTCGCCACTCGTCCTGTCGATCGGGCCCGCGGGCTCGCAGCCGTACAAGGTGGCGGTCGACACCGCGCGCGCCGACTTCTTCCCCGTGGGGGAGTGGACGCACGTCGTCGCCTCCTATGACCGCGCGACGAAGGCCGTCGCCTTCTACCGCAACGGCATACGGCAGACGTCGACGGTGAAGTTCCCGGTGAGCGGCACGGCCACTGGAGTGCTCGGCTCGGAATCGACGACCGTCAAGACGCTCGGATACAACGGTCCTCGCTACAACGGATCGCACCTCATGGGCCTGCTCGACGACTATGCGCTGTACAACGCGGCCGCCTCGGTCGACGACGTCGTCGCGCTCACGCGGGTGCACGACCCCGACTTCGACCCGGCTGCGGTCGCGCAGGCCGACCTCGACGCGGTCGGCCTCGCTCCGACGGCCTCCTACGACTTCGCGGTGCCGCTCGAAGGCGCGAGCGGCACGAGCATCTCGTGGGCGTCGTCGGACTCCGCCGTCATCCGGATCGACGGGGGCCTGGCCGACGTCACGGCGCCGGAGTCGGGCTCGTCGACGGTGACGCTCACGGCGACCGGCACGTACGGCGGAGGGACGGCGACGCGCGAGTTCACCGTCACCGTGGAACCGATCGATGAAGAAGCCGCAATGCACCTGCTGGAGGCGGGGCTCGAAAACGTCGCAGTGGAGGATCCGTACCTCCGGAACGCCAACGGGAAGACGATCGACTACCTGCTCGAACTCGACTCGGAGAAGTTCCTCTACTCCTTCTACACGACCGCCGGGCTCACGCCGACGACCTCCTCGGGGTACGGCGGATGGGAGCGGTCGAGCGGAACGCGATTCCAAGGCCACTTCTTCGGCCACTACATCTCGGCCCTGTCGCAGGCGTACGCCACGACCGAGGACGAGGCCACGCGCGATCTCCTGCTGACGGAACTCACCGAGGCCGTCGACGGTCTGGCACGGAGCCAGGACGCATACGCGGCGGCGCACCCGTCGAACGCGGGCTACGTCGCCCCGTTCGCGACGAGCGTCCTTCCGAGCGGCGGCGACGGACTCCTCGTGCCGTTCTACAACCTGCACAAGGTCCTCGCCGGCCTCCTCGACGCGTACGAGTACGGGCCGGAGGAGGTCTCGGCCGAGGCCCTCGCGGTCGCGTCCGATTTCGGCACATGGACGCGGAACTACGCCGCGTCGCTGTCGAACCCCGCGGTCATCCTGAACACCGAGTACGGCGGGATGAACGAGGCGCTCTACGAGCTGTACAGCATCACGGAGAACCCGGCGCACAAGCGGGCGGCCGAGTACTTCGACGAGGTGACCCTCTTCCAGCAGCTCGCCGCGGGACAGGACGTGCTGAACGGCAAGCACGCCAACACCACCATCCCCAAGCTCGTCGGCGCCCTCAAGCGCTACACGGTCTTCACGGAGAACCCGCACCTGTACGCGACGCTCACGGACACCGAGAAGTCGAGCCTCGAGATGTACCGCACGGCGGCCGAGAACTTCTGGCAGATCGTCGTCGACGACCACACCTACGCCAACGGCGGCAACAGCCAGTCCGAGCACTTCCACGGCGCGGACACGCTGTACCAGTACGCGAACAACGGCGTCACCTCGGGCTACGGCGAGAACTCCACATCGGAGGGCTGCAACGAGTACAACATGCTCAAACTCAGCGAGGCGCTCTTCGAGGTCACGAAGGACGTGAAGTACGCCGACTTCTACGAGTCGACGTTCATCAACACGATCCTCGCCTCCCAGAACCCCGAGACCGGCATGGTCACGTACTTCCAGCCGCAGACGGCGGGGTACGCGAAGGTCTTCGGGACGAAGTTCGACCAGTTCTGGTGCGACCACGGCACGGGCGTCGAGGGCTTCACGAAGCTCGGCACGGCGTTCTACTTCCGGGATGAGGCGTCGGTCTACGTCAACCAGTTCCGATCATCCGAGCTGCGGTACGCCGACCGGAACCTGCTCCTCACCCAGGTCGCGGACGTGCCGCGCGACGACACCGTGCGGCTGAGCGTCGCCGGCCTCGACGGAAGCGCGGTCGCCGAGGGCACGACCATCCGCCTGCGCGTACCGAACTGGGTCGCGGGCACGCCGTCGCTCACCGTGAACGGGGAGCGCCTGGAGGTCGCGGCCGTGGACGGGTACGTGTCCTTCGAGGTCGCCGCGGGCGACGAGATCGTCTACACCCTCCCCGCCGAGGTGCGGGTCTCCGACACCACGGAGAACGCGAACTGGGTCGCGTTCACGTACGGCCCCGTGCTGCTGGCGGCGGAGCTCAGCCGCGAGAACGTCGGCGCGTCGTACACCGCGGGCGTGCTCGTGCAGATGGGCGTCGCCGATCCGTCCCTGACCGGCAACGTCGTCGTCGACGACGCCGAGCAGTGGAAGGCGGGCATCGCGCAGAACCTGGTCCGCATCGAGGACGGCGTGAACGGCAACGGACTGGACACCATGCGATTCAAGCTGCATGGCGTCGACCCCGACGCCGCGGCGCTGACCTTCGAGCCGTACTACAGCCTCTACGACGCCCGGTACGCGACGTACGTGACGCTCGTCGAGCCGGATTCGGCGGAGGCGCAGGCGCTCATCCTCGACGGCAAGGAGCAGCTCCGCCAGGACGAGACGACGATCGACGCGCTGACCTCGTTCGACAACAACAACTCGGAGGCGGACAAGAACTACGCGTTCAACAGGTCCTCCGTGGGCGTCTACCGCGGCGAGCCGTTCCGCCACGCGGAGAAGGCCGCCGACGCGTGGTTCCAGTACGACATGATCGTCGACCCCGCTCTCGAAGCGAACTACCTCGGGGTGCGGTACTACGGCGGCGACAGCGGGCGCACGTTCGACGTCTACGTCAACGACGTGCTCCTCAAGCATGAGACCGTCACGAACGCGCAAGGCGCGACGAGCTGGTACCTCCAGTACGACGAGATCCCGCGCGCAGTGCTCGACGGCATCGAGGCCGCGGACAGCTGGAAGCGCGATCAGAACGGGGACTACGTGCTCGACGAAGCCGGGCACCGCATCCCGGTCGTCACGGTGCGGTTCCAGGGAACCGGCGCGAGCCTGGTCGGAGGGGTCTACGGGGTCTACACCACCGCGTCGGACCACTACGACACCGACGCGGCCCTCGCGAGCCTGTCGTTCGACGGCGGCGCGATCGCTCCCGCGTTCGATCCGGAGGTGCGCGAGTACACCGTGACGGTGCCCGCCGACGCGACGGAGACGGTCCTCCACGTGTCGCCGGGAACGCCCAGCGGGCTCGTCTACCTCGGCGACATCCTCATCGACGACACCTTGCCCCGCACCGTCGCCGTCGGCGCCGACACGACCGACATCGTCCTCACCGCCTACGCGCAGGACCATACGACCGACCTCGTCTACACGGTCCACATCGTCCACGCGCCCCCGGTCTCGGCGGAGATCACGGCCGCACCCCGCTGCGTAGCCGGCAAGGTGCAGCTCGTCACGAAGGTGACGAACTCCTCGGGGGAGCCGGTCGAAGTCGTGGTGGCGACGCCATATGGCGACAAGACGATCGCGTCGCTCGCGGCCGGCGCGTCCGCCTCGCAGGCGTTCGCGACGCGGGCGGCTTCCGTGGCCGCGGGTTCCGTATCGGCGACCGTCGGCCTCGCCGGCGGCACCGCGACTGTCGAAGTCGGAGCCTCGTACGGGGCCTACACCTGCGGGTGAGGTGTAACGGTCCGGCCTCAAGTGCAGAGGCCGGACCGCTCCCCTTGCCTCCTGAGCTTCACTCCCGTTAACATCTGATACCGGTAACAAAGTTGTTGCCACGTCCCCTCGAAGGAGAGCGCATGGACCTCCCATCCCGTGCGAGCCGCTTTACACTCCGCTTCCTCGCCGCCGCAACGGCATTCGGCTTCGCGGTCGCAGGCGTCAGCCCGGCGCAGGCCGCGGCCGAGGACCACCTCGTGGCGCAATACGCGCTCGGCGAGACGAGCGGCACCGTCGCCGTCGACAGCTCCGGCAACGGCCGCGACGCCCAGATCGCCGGAGGCGCGAAGCTCACCGGCGGCGAGGGCATCCGCCTCGACGGGGCCGACGACCACGTCAAACTGCCCAACAACATCCTCGCCGGGCTCACCTCGATCACGGTGAGCACCGAGGTGCTCGTGCGCCCGGAGCAGGGCACGCCCTACTTCATCTACGGTCTGGGCAACCCCGCGACCTCGAGCTCGGGAACGGGCTACCTGTTCTCGACAGGCAACGCCTACCGCACCGCCATCACGACGGGCAACTGGTCGGGCGAGCAGAACACGACCAGCGGCGCGAACCTCGCGCGCGGCGTGTGGAAGACCATCACCTACACGCTCGACGACGCGACGAACACCGCGACCCTCTACCTCGACGGCGTCCAGGTCGCGAAGAACACCGGCGTCACGGTCACTCCGGCGCAGATCGGCGGCGGCACGACCACGGCGAACTACATCGGACGCTCGAACTACGCGGCCGACAAGTACCTCGCCGGCAGCGTCCGCGACTTCCGCATCTACGACGTGGCGCTCTCGGCGTCCGAGGTGGCGGCGCTCCAGCCGTCCGATGCGACGAGGGCGCAGCGCGACCTCGACGCGCTCTCGCTCGGCGACCTCTCGAACGTGACCACCGACCTCGCGCTGCCGACGACGGCGCCGAACGGCTCGACGATCACTTGGGCCTCCAGCGACGAGGCCGTCATCTCGTCCACCGGCCGTGTGACGCGACCCGCGAGCGGCACGGCCGAGGTCACGCTCACCGCGACGGCCGTGAAGGGCTCCGCAACGATGACGCGCGAGTTCACCGCCACGGTGCCCGCGACGGGCGAGGCCGATCTCCAAGCCGATCTCGATGCCATCTCGATCCCGAACGCCGACGACATCCGAGGCAACATCACGCTTCCCGAGACCGGCCCCGTGCACGGGAGCCCGATCACGTGGACCGCGTCGCCTGAGGGAGTGGTGTCGACCGAGGCCGACGGTGCGATCGCGCCCGGCGTCGTCACGCGCGGAGCCGCCGACCAGGACGTCGTCCTGACCGCGACCGCGGGCGGCCTCACGCGAGCGTTCGCCCTCACGGTGCGGGCCGCCAACCAGCAGGAGGAGTACGAGGGCTACGCCTTCGCATACTTCACGGGCAACTCCGTGGCGGGCGAGAACATCCACTTCGCCGCGAGCGAGGGGAACAACGCCCTCGACTGGAACGAGTTGAACGGCGGGCTCCCCGTCCTGTCGTCGCAATACGGCGAGCAGGGCCTGCGCGACCCCTTCATCATCCGCTCGCCCGAGGGCGACAAGTTCTACCTCATCGCGACCGACCTCTCGATCGGCTCCGGCACCTCGTGGGACACCTCGCAGCGCCAGGGCAGCCGGTACCTCGAAGTGTGGGAGTCGCACGACCTCGTGAACTGGTCGGCGCAGCGGCACGTCCTCGTCTCGCCCGAGACGGCCGGCAACACGTGGGCGCCCGAGGCGTACTACGACGAGCAGCTCGGCGCCTACGTCGTGTTCTGGGCGTCGAAGCTGTACGCGACGAGCGATCCGGGGCACACCGGCAGCACCTACAACCGCATGCTGTACGCCACGACGCGCGACTTCGTCACGTTCAGCGAGCCGCAGATCTGGCAGGACGGCAAGTCGCGCATCGACTCCACGGTCACACTGCACGACGGCGTCTACTACCGCTTCACGAAGGACGAGGGCGCGGGGTCGACCGGGTGCTCTGACATCATCCAGGAGTCCTCGACCTCCCTGCGAGCCCCGCTTCCCGAGTGGACCATGATCGACTCGTGCATCGGCCGCGACGCCGGCACGAGTGCGGTCGAGGGTCCCTCGATCTTCAAGTCCAACCCCGGCGACGTGAACGGCGGCGGCAAGCACTACCTGTTCGTCGACGAGTACGGCGGGCGCGGCTACATCCCGCTCGTGACCGACGACATCGCTACCGGCGGATGGACCGTCGCCTCGAACTACGACCTCCCGGCGAGCCCGCGCCACGGCACCGTCATCCCCGTGACCGCCGAAGAACTGGCGGGTCTGTACGAGGGCCGGGCGCCGATCTCGTCGAACGCCGAAGGCGAGGTCGTCCGCTACGACTTCTCGGACGGCACGGGAACGACGCTCGCGGACGTGTCGGGCAACGGACGGGACGCCACGATCAACGGGGCGACCTGGGCCGACGGCGCGCTGACCTTCGACGGCGCGAACGACTACGTCGACCTGCCCGACGACCTCATGGCCGGCCTCACCGACATCTCGGTCGACGCCGACGTGTGGGTCGACACCGCGCAGTCGGGCAGCTACTTCATCTGGGGACTCGGCAACACCGACGCCGCGGGCGCCGGACGAGGCTACCTCTTCACGACCGGCAACAGCTCGTACCGCACGAGCATCACGGCGAGCACGTACACGTCGGAGCAGACGGCGAGCTCGGGTACGGCGCTGCCGCGCGGACGCTGGGCGCACCTCACCTACACGCTCCAGGGGGAGACTGCCCGCCTGTACCTCGACGGCGTGCTCGTCTCGACCAAGACGGGCGTGACGATCGATCCCGGCGACATCTCCGGCGGCGAGACCTGGGCGAACTACCTCGGTCGCTCGCTGTACGAGCAGGACGCCCGCTTCAAGGGCAAGTTCCGGTCGTTCGCGATCTACGACCGTGCGCTGAGCTCGGCCGAGGTGCTCGACGCGGCGGGCGCGACGGGTGCGGTCACCGACGTGTCGCTCGCCGACGCCGAGGCGCTCGCGACCGCGCCGCTCGTGGACTCCCAGGCGCACACCGTCGTCTTCCCGGTCGTGAAGGGCACCGACGTCTCGGCGCTCGCGCCGGTCTTCACGACGGCCACGGGTGCTACCACTTCGCCGCCGTCGGGCACGGTCGTGGACCTGTCCGAACCGGTCGCGTACACGGTCACGGCCGGCACTGAGACCACGACGTGGACGTTCTCCGCCCAGATCGTGAACAGCCCGGTGCTGCCGGGGCTCTACGCCGACCCGAACATCGCGGTGTTCGGCGACACCTACTACATCTACGCGACCACCGACGGATACCCCGGTTGGGGCGGCAAGGACTTCTACGTGTGGTCCTCGAAGAACCTCGTCGACTGGACGCGCTCCGATGAGCCCATCCTGACCCTGGACGGCGCGAACGGCGACGTCCCCTGGGCGAGCGGCAACGCGTGGGCGCCGACGATCATCGAGCGGGACGGGAAGTACTACTTCTACTTCAGCGGCCACAACACGGCCCTGAACCGCAAGACCATCGGCGTCGCGGTCGCCGACAGCCCCGAGGGTCCGTTCACGGCGCAACCGGCGGCGATGATCCTCAACAACGAGGCCGTCACTTCGAATCAGGCGATCGACCCCGCGGCGTTCCACGACCCGGTGTCGGGGAAGTACTACCTCGCCTGGGGCAACGGCAGCCCCGTCATCGCGGAGCTGAACGACGACATGGTGTCGATCAAGGCCGGCACTTACCAGCGGATCTCGGGACTGACCGGCTTCCGCGAGGGGACCTTCCTCAACTACCGCGACGGCCTGTACCACCTGACCTACTCGATCGACGACACCGGTTCGGAGAACTACCGCGTCGGCTACGCGACGGCGACGAGCATCGACGGGCCGTGGACCTACCGCGGCGTGATCCTCCAGAAGAACACGTCGCTCGGCATCAAGGGCACGGGCCACAGCTCGATCATCAACGTGCCCGGCACGGACGACTGGTACATCGCCTACCACCGGTTCGCGCTCTCGGGCGGCGACGGGACCCACCGCGAGACGACGATCGACGAACTCGAGATCGGCGAGGACGGCCTGTTCCAGGCCGTCACCCCGACCCTTTCGAGTGTCGAGCCGCAGACCGTGCCCTCGCCGGGACCGGAGTTCGCGGTGGCGATGGGATCGCGGTGCGTGTCCGGCAAGGTCGTGCTGACCGTGTCGGTCACGAACCAGAGCGAGGGACCGGTGTCGCTCGTGGTGTCGACGCCTTACGGCGACAAGACGATCGCGTCGCTGGCCGCGGGCCGCACGGCGACGATCGGGTTCACGACCCGGACGGCGCAGATCGCGGCGGGCACGGTGAGCGTGGCCGCGACAGCGGCGGACGCCGCCGCCGCAGAGCAGGAAGTCGCCTTCGCGGCCGCGAGCTGCGGCTGAGGCGTAGAAAGCGGCGGTCCGGGGCCGCCGTCCCCGCCGTCCCGGCACCTGGGCCGGCGGCGGGGCATCCCGGACGACGTGGTGATCCGGAGGGCGATGGTCGTCCCCGGGATGGATCGAGGAGAGGTCTCCAATCATGAATCGTGGAATGGTGAAGCGGGTGTCGGTGGCCGCGGTCGGCGGCGCGATGCTGGCGGGTGTCGCGGGTGCGGCGTTCGCGCAGGAGCAGGTCGGGTCCGGTTCGAATGTGGATGTCGATGTGACGATCGAGGACACCGAGACCGGTGTTCTCGCGATGAGCGTGGCGGGGACGACGACGACGCTGGTGGAGGACGGGTCGACCGGGACTGTGCGTCAGTTCACGGGCGATCTGCCGACGGTGACGGTGACGGACACGCGGACGGCGGACGAGATCCCCGACGGCGCGTTCTGGTGGGTCGAGGGCACGGCGTCGAGCTTCGTGGGCGATGCCGGTCAGCCGGAGATCGGGGCGGAGAACCTGGGCTGGTCGCCGTCGATCGTGGACGACGGCTCGGGTGCCGTCGCCGTTGGCCCGGACGTCGCTCCGGTGCTGGACGCGGACGAGGCTCCGAACAACGTGGGTCTCGAAGGTCGCGAGCTGCTGGCGATGGCGCTCACGAGCGAGGAGGCGATCGGTTCGTGGCAGGCCAACGCGGGCCTGACGCTGCTGGTGCCGGCGGACGTCGAGCCCGGTTCCTACACCTCGACCATCACGCTCTCGCTGTTCGAATGAGACCGGTCGGGCGGGCGCCGTATTTGCGAGACGCCCGCCCATCGGCGATGCTGGTCGAGGTGCGCCCGCGTGTTCGGGCCCGCCTCGACGTCTGATTCCCGGAAAGGCCGATCATGGTTCCCTCCCTCCGTTCCCGCGCCTTGCGCGGCCTGTTCGCCGCTGCGGCGGCGTTCCTGCTCGTGTGGGGGCCCGCCGGTCCCGCCGCCGCGCAGACGGACGGCGGGGACCCGGGCACGGTGACATGGTCGGTGCGCCCGGCGGACGAGGCCGGCGAGGACGGCCGGTCGTGGGTGGAGCAGGAGCTCGACCCGGGCGAGACCGCGACGGAGCACCTGGCGATCCGGAACCTCTCGGATCAGGAGGTGACGTTCCGCATCTCGGCGGCGGACGGCTACTTCCAGGAAAACGGCCGCTTCAGCATGCTGCCCTCCGACCAGGAGTCCGTGGACGCGGGGCTGTGGATCGAGGTGCAGGACGAGGTCACGGTCGGCGCGGACGAGACCGTGATCGTGCCGTTCACGACCGCGGTGCCGGAGAACGCGACTCCGGGCGACCACGCCGCGGGGATCGCGGCATCGGTCCTGTCGCAGCAGGTGGGGGAGGACGGCGCGACGGTCGGGGTGGAGTCCCGTGTGGGGTTCCGCGTGATGACCCGCGTGACCGGCGAGCTCGCGCCCGCCGCGTCGGTCGAGGCGGTGGCGTCCGAGTACGAGCTGTCGTGGAATCCGTTCGCGCCCGGCTCGGCGCAGGTGACGTTCGAGGTCGTGAACACCGGTAACGCCCGACTCCTGGTGACGGGGGTCGTGGGGGCCGACGGGCAGGAGGTCGCCTTCCCGGGGCCGGACGAGATCGACCAGGAACTGCTGCCGGGGGACCGGCGGGCGTTCACGGTGACTGTCGAGGACGTGTGGCCGCTGGTGTTCGCGCCCGGTTCCGTCACGGTGACGCCGACCGTGGTCGGCGAAGGCGAAGGCGCCGCGGTCGAGCCCGTGACGGCGGACGCCGGATTCTGGGCCCTCCCGTGGCCGCAGCTGTTCGTACTCGCCGGGATCGTGCTGCTGGCCGTCTCGAGCCTGCGAGGACGCCGCCGGTCGCGAGCGCGGCTGGAGGGCAGACTCGCGCGGGCCCGCGAGGAAGGGCGCCGCGAGGCGTTGAAGGAGCACGCCTGAGCGGGCGGCGGCGAAGTACAGGCTCGTGCCACCGCGAACCACATCAGTGATCCGCGCCTGAAAGACGTTGAGCCCCTTCAGTTGTCATCGCTGTCGGCTCGAAAATCGGGACCGGTCCCGCACGGGAGCTGCTATACATGGGCCAGCCCCCGAAAGGAGACGCGATGTCGCACAAGCCCTTGATAGGTGTTGCGGTCGTCGTGGCGGTCGTGATCGTGTTGTCGGTCGTCGCGGTGATCACCGTGATCATCGAAGACTTCGTCAATCCCCCGGACGCTGAGCGGCCGCCTTGCATCGCAAGGGGGGCGCGCCGCCCCACCGGGGGCGACGCCCGAGAGGCGAGACCCACCCTACGGCGTCGAGAGGACGGCCGGCTCAAGACGGTCCTGGACGTCGCCTGAGTACGGCTTCCCAAGGGCCTTAGGCGGTTCGGGGTGCCACAGTGGTGGCGCGGATGACGAGTTTGGCGTCGCAGATGGTCTCTCGGGCGGGGAGGGCCCCGTTCTCCAGGCGTTCCACGGCGTCGCGGACGGCGTGCTCGGCGATGCCCGTGGCGTCCTGCCGGACGGTGGTGAGGTTGATGTGGGACAGGTGGGAGAGGTGGCTGTCGTCGTAGCCGACGATGGAGACGTCGCCGGGGACGTCGACGCCGCCGCCGCGGAGGGCGTGCATGAGGCCGATGGCGCAGCGGTCGTTGGCGGCGAGTACCGCTGTGGGCAGTGCTTCTTCGCTGAGGAGGAGCGCCCCGGCGGCGATGCCGGCGTCCTCGTCCTGGGCGCCCGGGATCACCCGGATCTCGTCGGCGAGGCGGTGGCGGCGCATGGCCGCGCGGTAGGCGGTGCGGCGGTCGGCCGAGCCGGGGCCCTTGCCGCCGTCGATGTGCACGATGCGGCGGTGGCCGAGCTCGACGAGGTGGTCGACGGCCTGCCGGATGCCCTTGGCCTCGGCGGTGTGGACGCTGTCGACCTTCGGCGTGGTGGCCTTGCGGCCGACGACGACCGTGGGGACGGTGCCGCCGAGCTTCTCGGTGTCGTGCGATTCGGGGTCGGAGACGAGCAGCACGAGCGCTTCGCAGCGGTGGCCGAGGAGCGCTCCCGTGGCCGCGTGCTCGTCGCGTCCGGGGGCCACGGCTGAGAGCAGCACGTCGTATCCGAGCTGCTGGGCGGCCGGGTAGATGGCCTTGACGAGTTCGGCGTGGAAGGGCTGCTCGAGGTTCATCAGGACGCCGAGGGTGCGGCTGCGGCCGCGGGCGAGCATCTGCGCGGCGCTGTCGGGCCGGTAGCCGAGCTCGTCGGCGGCCTTGAGGACCCGCTCGCGGGTGGCCGCGCCGGCGCCGGGGCGGTCGCGCAGAACGAGGGAGACGAGCGTGCGGGACACGCCGGCCCGCGCGGCGACGTCGGCCATGGTGGCTCGCTGCGGGGAACCCTGGTTTCGGCCCGCGTTCGGCTGTGGCTCGAGCGTTTCGTCCAACGCCCCTCCCTCTTCTGGTCTGATTCGGCAATCGGGCGGTAACCCGAGTTTATTTCCGACGGGCCCGGCGGCTTGACGCGCGGGCCCGGATGTGAGTATATTCCAAATCACTGTCGCGCGACAGTAACGCGCGACAGTGAAGCGCTTCATGACGCACAGAGCCATGAGAGGGGATTGCCCGTGGCCGCAGCAGCGGACGGCGAGACGTACGACGTCATCACGATGGGCCGGGTGGGCGTCGACATCTACCCGCAGCAGATCGGCGTCGGCCTCGAGGACGTCGAGTCCTTCGCCAAGTTCCTGGGCGGCAGCCCCACGAACGTCGCCGTCGCGGCGGCCAGGTACGGGCGCCGCGCCGCGGTGATCACCAAGACCGGCGACGACCCCTTCGGCCGCTTCATCCGCAAGGCCCTCCGCGGCTACGGCGTCGACGACCGGCTCGTCGGCACCTCCGCGGACCTGCCGACCCCCGTGACGTTCTGCGAGATCTTCCCCCCGGACGACTTCCCGCTCTACTTCTACCGGTTCCCGAAGGCCCCTGACCTCGACATCCGCCCCGATGAGCTCGACCTCGACGCCATCCGCGCCGCGAAGGTCTTCTGGGTCACGGTCACCGGCCTGTGCCAGGAGCCGTCCCGTTCGGCCACGCTCGCCGCACTCGAAGCGAGAGGCAAGCGCGACATCACCGTGCTCGACCTCGACTACCGGCCGATGTTCTGGGACTCGCCCCAAGCCGCCCGCGACTGGGTGAAACTGGCGTTGCCGCACGTCACCGTCGCAGTCGGCAACCGCGAAGAATGCGAGGTCGCAGTCGGCGCCCATGACACTCCCGCTGAAGCCGCCCGGGCACTGCGCGCGGCCGGCGTCTCGCTCGCCGTCGTCAAGCAGGGCCCGAAAGGCGTGCTGGCCCTCGACGACACCGGCCAGGTGGAGGTGCCGCCGGTGCCGGTGAAGGTCGTCAACGGCCTCGGTGCGGGCGACGCCTTCGGCGGCGCGCTCGTCCACGGCCTGCTCGCGGACTGGCCCGCGATGCGCATCATGCGCTTCGCCAACGCCGCCGGCGCCCATGTCGCCGGCGAACTCGCCTGCTCCGACGCCATGCCGACCGAATCCGAAGTGGAGCGCAAATTGCAGGAGGCACCCGATGCGGCGTGACGAGCTCGCCGAACTGGTCCGGACCCGGCTGACCGACCCGGCCGCGATCCGCAGGGCCGCGGACGCCCGCAAGCGCGCCCAGAGTCCCGTCGGCCCATCGGGCAAATGCTTCATCATCGCCGCCGACCACCCCGCCCGCGGCGCCCTCGGCACCGGCGGCGACCCGATGGCCATGGCCGACCGTGGCGACCTCCTCGACCGGCTGCGGACCGCGCTGGCGAACCCCGGATGCAACGGCGTGCTGGGCACCGCCGACATCCTCGAAGACCTGCTGCTCCTCGGGGCCCTCGACGGCAAGGTCGTATTCGGTTCGATGAACCGCGGCGGCCTGGCCGGCGCCGCGTTCGAGATCGACGACCGGTTCACCGGGACGAGCGCCGATGCCATCGCCCGCATGGGATTCGACGGCGGCAAGACGCTCACCCGGATCGACCTCGACGACGACCGGACCGCGCCCACCCTCGAAGCGACGGCGCACGCGATCGACGCGCTCGCCGCTCAAGGCCTGATCGCGATGGTCGAGCCGTTCATCTCCCGCCGCGAAGGCGGGAAGGTCGTGAACGACTTGACGACGGAGGGGGTCGTCACGTCGGTCGCGATCGCCTCGGGGCTGGGCTCCACCTCGGCCTACACCTGGCTGAAGGTCCCGACCGCCCCCGACATGGAGCGCGTCGCGGCCGCCTCGACCCTGCCGACGGTCATCCTCGGCGGCGAGGTCGCCGACCTCGAAGCGCAGCGCCGGAGCTGGGGCGCCTCCCTCGAACTGCCCAATGTGGTCGGACTGACCGTCGGCCGCTCCCTCCTCTACCCAGCCGACGGCGACGTCGCCGGGGCCGTCGACGCGGTGGTGAGCCTCCTGTGAACACCTACTATCTGCCCGCCGGATCCACTGCGGACGGCCCGTACGACACGGTCGTCACCCCCGAATCCGCCGGCTGGGGCTACTCCGGGCTCAAAGTGCTCCAGCTGAGCCCTTCGGGCACTGCGACTTTCGCGACCGGCGACGCCGAAACGCTGGTGCTGCCGCTCTCCGGAAGCTGCACCGTCACCTGCGACGGCGAGACCTTCGAGGTCCAGGGCCGCCGGAACGTCTTCAGCCGCGTCACCGACTTCGTCTACGCGCCAAGGGATGCCCGGGTCACCGTGTCCAGCGCGAGCGGGGGCCGGTTCGCCCTGCCCTCCGCCAAGTGCGAGCGGCGGCTCCCCGCCCGCTACGGCCCGGCCGAGCAGGTCCCGGTCGAACTGCGCGGCTCCGGCCAGGCCTCGCGCCAGGTCAACAACTTCTGCACGCCCGAGACGTTCGAGGCCGACAAGCTCATCGCCTGCGAGGTCATCACCCCCGGCGGCAACTGGTCCTCCTACCCGCCGCACAAGCACGACGAGGCGAAGGACGGCGAGGCCGAGCTCGAGGAGATCTACTACTTCGAGATCGCCGGGAACGGCGCCGCTTCGCCAAGGGACGGCTTCGGCTGGCAGCGCGTCTACGGCACCGCGGACCGCCCGATCGAGGTCAGCGAGGAGGTCCGCAGCGGCGACGTGGTCGTGATCCCGCACGGCTGGCACGGCCCGAGCGCCGCCGCTCCCGGCTACGACCTCTACTACCTCAACGTGATGGCCGGACCCGGCGAGCACCGCGCCTGGCTCATCAGCGACGACCCCGCCCACGCCTGGGTCAGGTCGACCTGGGCCCCTGAGGATCTCGATCCCCGCCTGCCGCTGTCCTCTGCCGTGGAGAAGGAGGGCGACGATGCCCGCTGAGACCGTACGACTCACGACCTCCCAAGCGCTGGTGCGCTTCCTCGCCGCGCAGTATTCGGAGCGGGACGGGATCGAGCAGCGCCTGATCCCGGGCGTGTGGGGGATCTTCGGGCACGGGAACGTGGCCGGGCTGGGCCAGGCCCTCCTCCAAGCCGCCCAGACCGGCGAAGCCGACCTGCCGTACTACCTGGCGCGCAACGAGCAGGCCATGGTGCACGCCTCGGCCGCGTTCGCGAAGATGAAGAACCGCTTGCAGACGTTCGCGTGCACGGCCTCGACCGGCCCGGGCTCGACCAACATGATCACCGGCGCCGCGCTGGCGACCACGAACCGGCTCCCCGTGCTGCTCCTGCCTTCCGACATGTTCGCCTCCCGGGTCCCCGACCCGGTGCTGCAGCAGCTCGAGGACACCCGCGCCGGGGACGTCACGGTGAACGACGCGTTCCGGCCGGTCTCCAAGTACTTCGACCGGGTCAGCCGCCCGGAGCAGTTGATTCCAGCCGCACTGGCGGCCATGCGGGTCCTCACCGACCCGGTCGAGACCGGCGCGGTGACCTTGTGCCTGCCGCAGGACGTGCAGGCCGAAGCCTCCGACTGGCCGACCGAGTTCTTCCGCAAGCGCGTGTGGCGCATCGGCCGCGCCGTGCCCGAACCCGCTGCCGTGGAACGGATCGCCGCGCTCCTGCGCAGCGCCGAGCGGCCGCTGATCGTCGCCGGGGGCGGCGTGGTCTACAGCGGGGCCGAGGCCGAACTGCGGGCCTTCGCCGAGGCCACGGGCATCCCGGTCGCGGACACCCATGCGGGGAAGGGCGCGGTCCCGTGGGACCACCCGTCCGCCGTAGGCGGCCTCGGCTCCACCGGAACAACCGCGGCGAACACGCTTGCGGCGGAAGCGGATGTGGTGCTCGGCATCGGCACCCGCTACTCGGACTTCACGACCGCTTCGCACACCGTGTTCGGCGACCCGGACGTCACCTTCGCGAACCTGAACGTCGCCCGCCTCGACGCCGCGAAGCACTCCGCCGAAATGCTCCTCTCCGACGCCAAGACCGGCCTGGCCGCGCTCACGGACGCATTGCGGGACTGGAGCGTCGGCGAGGAGTACCGTGCCGAGGCCCTGCGCCTCGCCGAACAGTGGCGCGCGACGACCGACCAGTGCTTCGACCTGGGCCACGGGCCGCTGCCCGCGCAGACCGAGATCCTCGGGGCCCTGAACGAGGCGCTCGACGACGCGGACGTGGTCATCAACGCGGCCGGGTCGATGCCCGGCGACCTCCAGATGCTCTGGCGCGCCAGGGATCCGAAGGCCTACAACGTCGAGTACGCCTATTCGTGCATGGGCTACGAGATCGCGGCAGGGGTCGGCACGAAGATGGCCGCACCCGAGCGCGAAGTGGTCGTGCTCGTGGGCGACGGCTCGTACCTGATGCTCTCCTCCGAGATCGCCACCATGATCTCCGAGGGCCTGAAGGTCATCATCGTGGTCGTCCAGAACCACGGGTTCGCCTCGATCGGCTCGCTCTCCGAATCCCTCGGCTCCCAGCGCTTCGGCACGAAGTACCGCTACCGCGACGGCAAGTCCGGCCTCCTCGACGGCGATGTGCTGCCGGTCGACCTGGCCGCGAACGCCGCGAGCTTCGGGGCCGAGGTCATCACCGCCGACAACGTGGCGGACTTCCGCAAGGCCATCGCCAAGGCCAAGGCCAGCACCAGGACCACCGTGGTCCACGTCGAGACCGATCTGACCGGCCCGAACCCGCCCGGCTCCGCGTGGTGGGACGTGCCCGTGAGCGAAGTGTCCGAACTCGACTCGACTCGCGCGGCGCGCGCCGACTACGTCGACCACAAGCGCGAACAGCGCCACTACCTCTAGGGGGATCTCGAATGACAACGATCGAGCACTGGATCGGCGGGGCGTTCACGCGCGGCGCGTCGACCCGCACCGGCGCGGTGTTCAACCCCGCGACCGGCGAGGAGCGGAAGCGGGTCCTGCTGGCGGAGCATGCCGACGTGGACGCCGCCGTCGCGGCCGCTTCCAAGGCGTTCGAAACCTGGGGCGACTCGTCGCTTTCCCAGCGCAGCAAGGTCATGTTCCGCCTGCGCGAGTTGATGGTCGAGCGCGAGGACGAGATGGCGAAGCTGATCTCTTCCGAGCACGGCAAGGTCGTCGAAGACGCCCGCGGCGAGATCATCCGCGGTCGCGAGGTCGTCGAGTACGCCTGCGGCATCGCCGACGTCCTCAAGGGCTCCTACTCGGATCAGGTCTCGCGCGGGGTCGATGTCTTCAACTTCCGTCAGCCGCTCGGGGTGTGCGCGGGGATCACGCCGTTCAACTTCCCGATCATGGTCCCGATGTGGATGCACCCCATCGCGATCGCCACCGGGAACACGTTCATCCTGAAGCCCTCTGAGCGCGATCCGTCGGTCTCCAACCTGATCGCCGAGCTGTACGCCGAAGCGGGCCTTCCGGACGGGGTCTTCAACGTCGTCCACGGCGACAAGGCCGCCGTCGACGCGATCCTGGACCACTCGGAGATCGCGGCCGTCTCCTTCGTGGGCTCGACCCCGATCGCCAAGTACATCCACGAGAAGGCCACCGCGAACGGCAAGCGAGTCCAGGCCTTGGGCGGCGCGAAGAACCACGCGATCGTCCTGCCCGACGCCGATCTGGAGTTCGCAGCGAACCACCTGACGGCCGCCGCGTTCGGCTCGGCCGGCCAGCGCTGCATGGCCATCTCCGTCGGCGTCGCGGTCGGCGAGGCCGGAGACGCCCTGGTCGAAGTCCTCAAGCGCAAGGCCGAAGAGGTCGTCGTCGGCCCCGGCGACGACCCCGAGTCCGAAATGGGCCCCGTCGTGACCGCCGCCTCCCGCGACCGGATCACCGGTCTGGTCACGTCGGGCATCGCCCAAGGCGCGACCCCCGTCGTCGACGGCCGTGAGTACAAAGTGGCCGGACATGAAGCGGGCTTCTTCGTCGGCCCCACCCTCCTCGACCACGTGACTCCGGAGATGGACGCCTACAAGGAGGAGATCTTCGGTCCCGTCCTCGCGGTCGCCCGCGCGGCCGATGTGGACGAGGCGATCGCGCTGATCAACGCCAACCCGTACGGCAACGGCACCGCGATCTTCACGTCCTCCGGCGCGGCCGCGCGCCGCTTCCAGCGGGAGGTGAAGGTCGGGATGATCGGCGTCAACGTGCCGATCCCGGTTCCGATGTCGTACTACTCCTTCGGCGGCTGGAAGGACTCGCTCATCGGTGACAGTCCCATTCACGGCCCCGAAGGCGTGCGCTTCTACACCCGCGCCAAGACCGTCACGACCCGCTGGCCCGAGGTGCGGCAGTCGGTCGACGCGGCTTTCCATTTCCCGACCTCCAGCTAAGCACCGCAAAGGAGACCGTCAATGACGACGCCAAGAGCGACGACGCAAGCGCTGAACCTCCGGCTCGGCTCCGCCCCCGACTCGTGGGGGGTGTGGTTCCCCGAGGACGACCACCAGCTCCCGTACGAGCGGTTCCTCGACGAGCTGGCCGGCTCCGGGTACGAATGGCTCGAGCTCGGGCCCTACGGCTACCTGCCGACCGACCCCGAGGTGCTGTCCGAGGAGGTCGCCAAGCGGGGCCTGAAGGTCTCCGGCGGCACCGTCTTCGGCAACCTGCACACGCCCGCGAAGTTCGACGAGACCCTCGCGACCGTTTCGAAGGTAGCGAAGCTGACGGCCTCGCAGGGCGCGAAGCACGTGGTCTTCATCCCGCCGCTGTTCCGCGATGAGAAGACCGACGCGATCAACGACGTCACCGAGTGGGACGCGACGCAGTGGAAGACGGTGCACGCCGCGGCGAACCGGATCGGCAAGCAGATGTTCGAGGAGTACGGCGTCACCATCGCCCTGCACCCGCACGCCGACTGCCAGATCATGACTCAGCCGCAGATCGAGACATTCCTCGACGGCACCGACTCCGACTACGTGTCCCTATGCCTCGACACCGGTCACGTCGCCTACGGCGGCGGGGACAATGTGGACCTCATCCGCCGCTGCGGCGAGCGGATCGGCTACGTCCACATCAAGCAGATGGACCCTGAGATCCTCCGGCAGGTCCGCGACGAGGGCCTGGGCTTCGGCGAGGCCGTCAAGCGCGGCGTCTGCGTGGAGCCGCCCGCCGGGGTGCCGAACCCGGCCGACATCGTCACCGAACTGTCGAAGCTGGACGCCGAGCTCTTTGTGATCGTCGAGCAGGACCTGTACCCGTGCGAACCCGACGTCCCCTTCCCGATCGCGGTCCGCACTCGCAAGTACCTCAACGGCTGCGGTCTGGGGGCCCGTCACCAGCAGGCCTGAGGGCCTGTGCCACCTCTCCGAAAGCGGACCCTGGACGACTCACAAACCACATGTCCGGCGGCGCGGAGCTCGAATCGCTCCATCACGAGCTCGAACGCGATCCCGTGCGCGTCACCGGCACCGAGAAGTAAGGACGGAACACCATGAGCATCGGCATCGGTCTGATCGGCACGGGCTGGATCGGCGAGCAGCACGTGCACCGGCTGGCGAACGTCGTCTCCGGCGCGCGGGTCGTCGCGGTCTCGGACATCGATGCCGAGTCGGCGGGCAAGGTCGCGGCCTCGGTCGGGGCCCGGGTCGTGGACTCGGCCGAGGCGCTGATCGAGGATCCGGAGGTCGAGGCGGTCGTCGTGACCTCGTGGGGTCCGGCCCACGCCGAGCAGGTGCTCGCCTGCATCTCCGCGGGCAAGCCGGTGTTCTGCGAGAAGCCGCTCATCACCGAGATCGCGGACGGCCAGCGGATTCTCAAGGCCGAGCAGGCGGCCGGGCGGCGGCTCGTGCAGGTCGGGTTCATGCGCCGCTACGACGCGGGGTACCGGCAGATGAAGCGGGTCTTGGATTCCGGGGAGATCGGTGCGCCGCTGATGGCGCACTGCGTGCACCGCAACCCGAACGTGCGCGAGGCCTATACGACCGAGATGGCCGCGAAGGACACGGCCGTGCACGAGGTGGACTCGCTGCGGTGGCTGCTGGGGGAGGAGTTCACGTCGGTGCAGACGATCCTGCCGCGCAAGACCTCCAAGCGCTTCCCGCATCTGCAGGATCCGCAGATCTTCCTGTTCGAGACCGCTTCGGGTGCGCGCGTCGACGTCGAGGCGTTCGTGAACTGCCAGTACGGCTATGACATCCAGTGCGAGATCGTGGGCGAGGACGGGGCGGTACGCCTGCCGGACCCGGCCGGGCCGGTGGTCCGCAAGGCGGGCAGGGCGAGTGCGGAGGTGCTGCAGGAGTTCGGCGACCGCTTCGCCGACGCGTTCGACGTCGAGCTGCAGGAGTGGGTCGACCGCTTGATCGCGGGCCAGGAGCCGACCGGCCCGACCTCGTGGGACGGTTTCGCGGCCACGGTCGTGGTCGATGCGGCGGTCCGCTCGCTTCATTCTGGAGGCATCGTGCCGATCGATCTGCCGCCGCGCCCCGACTTCTACGCCTAGAAATGAAACCGATGACGATCGCTCTCGACATGGTCGCGGTGTTCGCGTGAGACGAGCGGGCGCGCGAGTCGAGCGCGTTCATGCTCGACCGGGCGCGCAGGGAGCTGCTGGGACGATAGCCCGCACCGCGCGGCGGCCGGTCGCGCCGCCGCCCGGTGTTTGCTAAGGTCACGCTGGTCAAGGCCCCGCCGGTAGGCCGGGGCCTTCTACGTGTCCGATGGTCCTTGAAGGTTTGCAAGTCGATGCAGCAGTACGCGATGTTGATATCGCCCTCCGCCAATCGCGTGTACGCGCGCACCGCCGCCCGCATGGCGGCCAACGAGATCCGGGTCTTCAGCGCCCACGCCCTCGACGGCGCCATCGAGGACGTGGAGGAGGCCGTGCTCGGCGCCGTCCCCTATCTCACCTTCCGCTCCGATTCGCTCAGCGCGCGCGATTTCCGGCTGCTCGCGAACCTCTCGTCCCTGTACGCGCTGTTCGCGGTACGCGGCGCGATGCTCGAGCCGATCGCGGTCGAGCGGCTCGACCGCTACGACGACGACCTCGTCACGATCCTCAAGTACGTGGGCAAGACCAACGAGCAGTTCACGAAGCTGCTGCTCAACGTCACCGCCGCGGTGGCGCTCGCGCCCGACCGCCTCCTCTCCGGCGACGTGGCGGTGCTCGACCCGATGTGCGGTCGCGGCACGACCTTGAATCAGGCCGCGATGTACGGCTGGGACGCGTTCGGCGTAGAGGTCGACAAGCGCGACTTCGAGACCTACAGCGCGTTCGTGCAGCGCTGGCTGAAGGACAAGCGGCTCAAGCACCGAGCCCTGCAGAGCCGGGTGAAGCGCGAGGGTCGCGGGGTCGGGCAGCGCACGCGGGTCGAGTTCGCGGCGACGAAGGAGCTGCACCGCGCGGGCGACGTGCAGGTGCTCGAGTTCGTCAACGCGGACACGCTGCGCAGCGGCGAGGTGTTCAAGCGCGCCTCGTTCGACCTGATCGTGACGGACGCGCCGTACGGGGTGCATCATGCCGCGGTGAAGGACACGCGGGCGCTCACCCGCAAGCCGACGGAGGTCCTGGAGGCCGCGATCCCGGTGTGGGCCGGGCTGCTGCGCCCGGGCGGGGCGATCGGCCTGTCGTGGAACCTCTACACGACCGACCGCGCCGATCTCATTGCGATGCTTGAGGAATCGGGCCTCGACGTGATGGACGCGGCCCCGTTCCTCGACTTCGAGCACCGTGTCGACCAGGCCATCAACCGCGACCTGATCGTGGCCCGCAAGCCGAAGTAGCACGGCGCCGGCCTCGGCAGGGCTTGGCAGACACGCGAAGGTCCGTCACGATAGGCCGATGTCGTTCTTGTGGAAGATGCGGCCGGGCCGCGAGCGGACCCCGTTCACCTTGGGCCGCTTGGCAGGGCAATTGTGGCGATTCGGGCTGCTGGAGGCGCGCGCCTGCGTCTTCGCGGTGGCGATCTTCCTCGGCTTGGCGGCCTCGGCGGTCGTGCCGCTGCCCATGGAACGCGGTGACGCGCTGTTCATCTACGGGATGGGCATGACCTTGTTCTTCCTGCTGTTCAGTTCCGACACGTGGAAGGAGCTGCTGCTCGTCACGGGCTTCCACGCGCTCGGCCTCGGGTTCGAGCTGGTGAAGGTGGCGATCGGTTCGTGGACGTACCCGGACCTCGGGGTGCTCGCCGTCGGCGGCGTGCCGCTGTACAGCGGGTTCATGTACGCGGCCGTGGGCAGTTTCGTGTGCCGGTCCTGGCGGCTGCTGCGGCTGCGGATCGAGGGGTACCGGCTGTGGGCGACCACCGCCGTGAGCCTGCTGATCTACCTGAACTTCCTGTCCAGCGGCTGGCTGTTCGACGTCCGGCTGGCGCTCACGGTGCTGCTGGTGTTCATCACGCTGGGCACGTGGGTGCATTTCACCGTGGGCGACGCGGAGTACCGGATGCCGCTGGCGCTGTCGTTCACGCTCATCGCCGTGTTCCTGTGGATCGCGGAGAACATCGGGACCTACTTCGGCGCGTGGGTGTATCCGCACCAGGCCGACGGCTGGGAGCCGGTTCACCTCTCGAAGCTCTGGGCCTGGGCGCTGCTGGTCACCGTCTGCTTCACGCCGGTGGCGGCGTGGAAGGTCCGTTCGAGCGCCGGGCCGCTGCCGAGCACGGCGGATTGACGGAACGGAGGCGCCGCCGGGTCCTGGGGGCCCCGGCGGCGCGAGCGCGTTCGCCTAGATGATTGATCGAACCCGGCCGGAGGCCGCGGTCGTCAAGGGCGCCTGCCTGAGCGACCTCCTGGAATCAATCCTCTAGACCGTGGTGGTCTGGTTCGAGCCCGACCACCACTGGCCGTTGGCGTGGTACACGACGTACCAGGCGATCCGGTGGCCCTCGGGGAAGTCCTTGTTGCACACCGTCCAGCCCGCCGAAGGGGCGAAGTTGTTGGTGCAGTAGCCTTCGCGGTCGCCGTCGAGGTCCCACCATGTGATCTTGACGACGTAGTCGGCCGATCCGTTGTTCTTGAGCCAGATGTAGTCGCCGTAAGGCTGGACGCAGCCGGACACGTAGCGGTTCTCGACGCACTCCCTGGAGCTGTCCTCGTACCAGGTGACGTTGGTCGTCCAGTCTTGCTCGTACGCGGCGAACGCCGGGGTGGCGAGGCCGAGAACGGCGAACAGGGGGACGGCGAGCGCGGCGAGGAGCGCCGCGAAGCGGTTGCGCATGGGGATGCCTCTCTGATGGTCGTGACCGCGCTCCGAGGCGGGGCGCAGGCGGGGGAATGCGTTCGGTGCCAATGGATTTGGTCCGAGTGCTGACCAAAGTACGCAGTGGCCCCGACCCAGAGTTGCGTACAGCGCACGATTTTTCTCGGAGCGGTCGTGTCGGCACCCGAGGCCAGGATCGGGCGATGTGCGGCCTCGGGATGAAACCTGTTGCAGTACAGTCGATTCACCCGGAATCGGTACAGTTCTCAAACGGTCTGGCCCGCCTCATGCAACGCATCCTCGCCCCTGACCGCTGCAGCCTGGTACAACGACCAACTCGGCGAGCCGGTCCTACGATCGCTGACCGCTTGCGACCGCCGACCCCTCGGAGTCATTCATCTAGCGGCGTCCGCGGGCCTGGGCGAGGCCGAGGCCGCTGTCCTCGGCCACGTCCTCCCATTCGAGGAACTTGAAGTTGGTGCTGGACTCGTCGCTGCCTTCGGGCGTGTTGTCGCCGTCCTGGACTACGAGGAGCCCGCCGTCGAAGCCGGGGAGGCTGACGTTGACGACGTCGGCGCCGTCGCTGTGCTGGGTCGAGTCGACGTCGCCCGCGGCGATGGCGAAGGAGCCGAGGTAGTCGTTGCCGCCCGAAAGGGCGTAGACGGCGAAGGTGTCGTCGCCCTGGCTGGAGGCGAGGAGGTAGCCGGTGCCGCGGCCGGTCGAGTAGATGGTGAGGCCTTCGATGTCGGTGCGGAGGACGTCGCCGCCGAAGCCGGGGTTCTGGCCGTACTCGCATTCGTCGGTCTCGGCGTTGTAGGCGCCGGGGAGGCCGAATTCGACTGCGGTGTCGACGAGTTCGGGTGCGCCGGTGAGGTCGGCGCTGACCTTCCAGATGCCGACGAGCTCCTGGCCGAGGTAGGCGGTGCCGGTGGACTCGTCGACGACCATGCCTTCGACCTGCGCGTACTGGCCGGGGTCGTCGCAGGTGGTCCAGGTGGAGCCGTCGGGCATGGTGAACTCGGCGGGGAGGGCGAGGGTGCGGATCTTCTCCCAGCCGACGGAGTCGCCGTTCGCGACGAGTTTCAGGAGGGCCACTTCGGTCTCGGAGTTGCGGCTGACGAGCGCGTACGCGCCGGTCGCGTCCTGCCAGGTGGTGAGGCCGTACGCGGTGTGCTCGTCGTTGATCTCGGCCTGCGATTCGCTGAAGATCCAGCCCGCGCCGGGGTCGGTGACCTCGCGGAGTTCGCCGTCTTCGATGGCGAAGACGCCGAGGTCGTCCATGCCGCGGTCGGAGGCGACGGCGAGGTCGACCTTGTCGCCGTCGAGCGCGAATCCGCGCACGAGGTCGACGTTGTTGTAGCGGCCGGGCGCGTCGTCCTCGCCGGGGGCGGGATCGGGCGCGATGTGCTGGACCTCTTCGCCTTCGAGGTCGTGGACATAGAGCCCGGCCTCTTTCGCGGTGGTGATGACGAGGCTGTCCTCGGGGTCGTCCTGGTCGACCCAGATCGCGGGGTCGTCGGCGTCGGCGCCATCGTCGGTCCAGAGTGCGGGGGTCTCGAGCTCGGCCGTCAGTTCGTCGTCGGACCGGTAGTCGGCCTGGGCGGACGCGGCGCACGCGAGCACGGCGGCCGTGCCGAAGGCGGTGAGGGTGATGAGTCGGGAAAGCAAGGAGTCTCCTCGAATCGGGGTTGAGTTGTCGATTCGATGGTCGGGCCCGCCCGTGAATCCCGGGTGAACGCCGCTCGACCCGGAGAACGAATTCCCCGCCGGGACGACCGGTTACCTTTGCACCATGGAGACCTCGCACGAGCCGCCCGGATATCACTGCCCGTTCTGCAATCTCCTTGCGGGGCACAGCGACGGGGTCGCCAATGTGGAGGACATCGTGCACCGCGACGGGCATGCGGCGGCCTTCGTCTCGCCGCGCTGGTGGCCGAACAACCGCGGGCACGTGCTCGTGGTGCCGACCGGGCACCACGAGAACCTGTACTCGATCCCGGCCGACGCCTATGCGGCCGTAGGCGATCTGGTGCGGGAGGTCGCCGTCGCGATCCGCGCCACCTATGGCTGCGACGGCGTCTCCACGCGCCAGCACAACGAGCCCTCCGGGAACCAGGACGTCTGGCACCTGCACGTCCACGTCTTCCCGCGCTACGAAGGCGACCGGCTCTACTCCTCGAATCCGCTGCCCGGCTGGGCCGATGCTGCGGAGCGGCAGGTCTTCGCAGAGCGGCTGCGCTCCTACTTCACGTCCTCGTCCGGGTTCTCCATAGGAGCCAGATGAAGTAGGGCGTGCCGATGAGGGCGCATACCAGGCCCGCCGGGATTTGGGCTGGTGCGATCACGGTGCGGCCCAAGGTGTCCGCGATGCTCACCAGCAGTACTCCGATGAGGAGGGACACGGGCAGGACGCGGGTGTGCCTGCTGCCCACCAGGGCTCGAGCCAGGTGCGGGGCGACGAGGCCGACGAAGCCGATCACGCCGACCACTGCGACGGCGGCGGCCGTCAGCACCGCGGCCGCGCCCAGCAGGAGCAGGCGGGTCCGTTCGAGGCGCACGCCGAGGACCCGCGGGGTGTCGTCGTCCAGTGCTAGGAGATCGATGTCCTTGCGGTACATGACGACCACCGGGACGACCAGCACGAGTGCCACCGCGAGCGGGATGAGCCGCTCGGCCGTGCGCCCGTAGGTGGAGCCCGAGAGCCAGGTCATCGCCTTCGGCGTGTCCCAGGGGTCCGAGGCCAGGATGATCAGCGTGATGACGGCCATCCCGAACGACCAGACGCCGATGCCGACGAGCACCAGCCGCCCGGTGTCGAGCCCGCCGCGCCAGGCGATGGCGTACACGACCGCGAAGGCCGCGAGGCCGCCCGCCGCCGCCACCGCGGTCACTGTCCAAGCCCCCGCGTTCGGCGCCCAGGTGATGAGGGTGACCGCGCCGATCGCGGCCCCTGCCGTCACACCGAGCAGGCCCGGTTCGGCGAGCGGGTTGCGGGCCACGCCCTGCGTCACGGTTCCGGCGCACGCGAGGGCGGCCCCGGCGAGGATCGCGGCGAGCACCCGCGGGTAGCGCTGGTCGATGATCCACGTGTACGTGGAACCGGTCTTCCCGGCGAGCCAGTTGACCAGGTCGCCGCCGAGGAGCATCGTGTCCCCGGCCATCATGCCGACGACCAGGGCCGCGACCGAAGCCACCGCGAGTCCGATCACGATGAGCGCGAAGCCGATCCGGCCGCGGTTGGCGGCGCCGTGGAGGATCGCGGGCTTGTCCTGCGATCCGGCGCTGCGGACCGAGCGCGCGAGCCACACCATGACGGCCGCGCCGAGCAGGGTCGTGGTGACGCCCACGGGGATGTAGATGCTCGTCTCCGGGTCCACGAACGCCCGCAGGGCGAGGTCGGCGCCGATGATGATGATCGCGCCGCACAGGGCGCTGAACGGGATGAGCGTGCGATGGGTCAGGAGCCCGGGGAGCCGACGGGCGATCTGGCGGGCCGCGACCGGCGCGGCCAGGCCGACGAATCCGATCGGCCCCGCCACCGCTACCGCGCAAGCGGCCAGCAGGAGCGAGCAGACGACTGCCAGGGTGCGGGTGCGCCGCACGTGGACGCCGAGGCTCGCCGCGGTGTCGTCGCCGAGCCGCAGCAGATCCAGACGCGGCCCGAGCGCCAAGGCCCCGATGACGGCGAGGAGCACGATCGGCGCGGACTGCGCGACCGGCGCGAACCCGGCCAGACTGAGACTGCCTGAACCCCAGGCGAACAGGCCGGTCGTTGATTCTTCGAAGAGGAGCAGCAGGACCGAGACGAGGGAGTTCGCGGCCATCGCCGTCGCCGATCCGGCGAGGATGAGCCGGGTGGTGGCCGTCGCGCCGCCGCCCGCGGCGAGCGCGAGCACCAGGCCTGCCGTCGCCACGGCCCCGACGAACGCCACGCCGATGCCCGAGAGCAGCGGCAGGCTGAGCCCGAACGCGGCGACCGCGGTCACCGCCAGGTAGGCCCCGGCGTTGACCGCGAGCGTGTCCGGGCTCGCGAGCGGGTTGCGTGCCACCGACTGCAGCAGCACGCCGGAGGCGCCGAGCGCGACGCCGACGAGGACCGCCGCCGCCAGCCGCGGCAGCCGCGCGCCTTCGAGGACGTTCCAGACTCCCGGGTCGGCGGTCCCGGTGACCAGTCTCAGCACGTCCATCGTGTCCACTTCGGACGTGCCTTGGGTCAGGTGGAGCGCCGCCAGCACGGCCAGGGTCCCCAGAGTGATGGCGAAGACCGCCGCGGTGGGAAGGAGTTTCGGCGGCGCCTGGGCCGGGGCCCCCGGCCGCGCTGGCGGGCTCATCGTGCTCAACTGCCGTAGACCTCGGCGAGGAAGTCCAGCAGCAGCTCGGAGGAGCGGGGGCCGCCGAAGGTCCAGGCGCCCTTGGGGAGCTCGTACAGCGTGCCGTCCTTGACGAACCGGAGGTTGTCGTAGATCGGGTTGCCGACCAGCTCCTCATTGAAGATGTTGTCGTTGAAGGAGTTGTTGTACACCAGGTTCAGCTCGGTGTCGGTGTACGCGGCCAGGCCTTCCACATCGGTGGCGCCGAGACCCCAGACGCCGTCGGTGGCGCCGGTCCAGGCGTTGGCGAGGCCCACTTCCTTGGCGAGCGCGCCGAACAGGGAGCCTTCGCCGAAGGGCCGCACGGAGATCGAGGAGCCGTCGATCCAGCCGTCGACGATGAAGACGGGCACGTCGGCCTTGCCGCCGGCCTCGATCGCGGCGGCGGTCTCGGCGATCTTCGCCTCGAAGCCGGCCCACAGGGTCTCGGCTTCGGCGTTCTTGCCGGTGAGGTCGGCGATCATGTCGACGTCGCGCTTCATGCGCGCGAGGTTGTCCTCTTCGTTGGAGCCCTCGGTGACCAGGACCGGGACGAACTCCTCGAGCGGCTCGATGATGGCCTCGTTGTCGTTCTCGAGGATCACCAGGTCGGGGTCGAGCCCGGCGATGGCGTCGATCGAGGCCTCGGCGCGCATGCCCACGTCGGTGACGGTGTCGTCGAGCGGTTCGGCGGCACCGGCCCAGACGTTGTAGCCCTCGATGTCGGCGACGCCGACTGGCATCACACCCAGGCTGATGCTGATCTCGACCTCGGACCATTCGAGGATGACCACGCGCTCGGCGGGCGCGTCGAGTTCGACGGTGCGGCCCAGGAAGTCGACGGTGGAGACGGGGCCGGACTCGGCGGCCGTCGCCTCGTCACCGCCCGCGCCCTCTTCGGTGGTGCCGCAAGCGGAAACGGCGAATAGAGCGGCTGCGGCCAGTGCCGCGGGCACGGCGGAGCGCTTGAGGTGGGGGGAAGAGAGCATCGATTTCCTTAGCTATTCGGTGGCGGTGCTTGCGAACCTGCGGCTGTGCCGGCCGATGGGCCGGGCCGTGAGCAGGCCCGTGACGGGGTCGGCGTCGACGCGGATGTCGATGCCGTAAGCGGTGGTGAGGTTCTCGGCCGTGAGGACCTCCGCGGGCGTGCCGGCGGCCATGACGCGGCCCTCGTGGAGCAGGACCACGTGGTCGGCGATCGCGGCCGCCTGGTCGAGGTCGTGCAGGACGATGCCGACGGCCGTGCCGTGCTCGTCGGCGAGGTCGCGCACGAGGTCGAGGATCTCGACCTGGTAGCGCAGGTCGAGGTGGTTGGTGGGCTCGTCGAGGAGGAGCACCGCGGTGTCCTGGGCGAGGCAGGAGGCGAACCAGACGCGCTGGCGTTCGCCGCCGGAGAGCGCTTCGACGCCCTTCTCGGCCATGTCGGCGACGCCGCAGATCTCCATGGCGCGCTGGATCTTCGCGGGGCCTTCCGCGTCGCCTTGGCGCCACCGCCCGCGGTGGGGGTGGCGGCCGTAGCCGACGACGTCGACGACGCGGATGCCGCCGGGGACGGGGCGGGACTGGGCGAGGAGCGAGACGCGCCGCGCGAAGTCCTTGGGGCTCAAGGCGGTCGCGTCGGTGCCATCGGTGAATTCGACGCTCCCGGCCTCGGCCTTGTGGAGGCGGGCGAGGGAGCGCAGGAGGGTGGACTTGCCGGATCCGTTGGGGCCCAGGAGGGCCGTGACCTGGCCGCCGCGGAGGGCGATGTCGGCGTCGTGGACGACCGTGTCGCCGAAGTAGGCGAGCCGGAGCGCGCGGCCGTTCAAGCCGGCGTCGTTCAAAGCGGAGTCGTTCAAGCCGGCGTCGTTCGCGGGGTCGTTCAGGGTGGGGCCGTCTGGCATGTAGGCAAGGCTAACCTATCCTGCGCTAGCGCGCATCTTGGCAGGTCAGTCCTGTGGCGCGACGCGACTCGGCGTGCGAAATGGCCAATGAGTCCCTTTCGCGCCCAAATGATTCTCCTCCAAGTGAGGAATCGGATACCACGCGTAAGAGTGAATTCCGGCGCGGCACTCTGGACTTGGCGGTGCCGGGTGGGGTCGACTGGTCCTAGGCGTCACCCGGCCGATGCACCCCGTGTCGGCTCGGCGCGCCAGAGAGGACCAACATGACACCGAATGCGAAGGTGGGGCCTTCGAGTGTCGTCATCGACGAGATCTGGACCGTCGAGCGAGTCAAGTCGCTCGGCGTGATGACGAATGTCGAGACGGCCGCGCAGATCCTCGGGATCGGCAGGACGGTCGCGTACCGGCTGGCGAAGGACGGACAGTTCCCCGTCCAAGTCCTTCGGATCGGCCACAGCTACCGGGTCCCGGTGCTGCGCCTGCTCGAACTGCTCGGCGCGCCGGATCCCAGGCCTGAACGCGACCGGATGCTGATCGACTAGCGACCGCGAGACGAACGGCGGCGCCGCCCCAGGGCCTGAGCTCATGCACGACTCGCAAGCTTCGGCGTGTGGAGCAGCGCCGCCTGACGTCTTTCACCGTTTCTTGCGTTTGTCCTTGTGCTGGCTGTGCTTGTGTTGAAAATGCACGAACAGCCGACCGAAGTTCTTCGAGTCCTTGTCCACCCGGTGGTACAAGGCCTTGATTTCCTTCTGGTCGAGGAACCGCAGCACCTTCTTCTTCAACTGCCCCGAGCCCTTGCCCGGGATGATCTCCACGAGGTCGATCTTCTTCGCGACCGCCTCGTCGATCACGTCCCGCAGCGCCTTCTCGATCTGGTCGCCCTTGTTGAAGATGTCGTGCAGGTCCAGCACCAGTTTGGCCATGATCGAAGCCTAAGCGCCCGTGCGCGGGATGTCCGGCTCGATGTAGATGATCTTCGCCTTCGGCACGGCCGCGCGGATGCGCGCCTCGGCCGCGTCGATCTGCGACGCCACCTGCTCGCCGGTCGCCGAAACGCCGATCCCGACCTTCGCGGCCACCAGCAGCTCGTCCGGGCCCACGTGCAGGGTCTTGAGGTGGATGAGGGTGTCGCCCTCACCGTCGTTGATGGCGGTCGTGATCGCGTCGATGTCCTCGAGCGTCGCGGATTCACCGATGAGCATCGAGCGGATCTCGATGGCCAGCACGATCGCGATGAGCACCAGCAGCACGCCGATCGCCATGGTGCCGAGCGCGTCGAACACGACCAGCCCGGTGATCCACGACAGGCCCACACCCAGCAGCGCGAGAATGAGGCCGACGAGCGCGCCGATGTCCTCCAGCAGGATCACCGGCAGCTCGGGCGAGCGCGAGCCCTTGACGAACTGGACCCACGACTGCTTCCCGCGGACGTGGTTCGACTCCTTCACCGCCGTGCGCAGCGAGAACGACTCCAACGTGATCGCGACCAGCAGCACGATCACCGCGACCAGCGGGTTGTGCAGTTCGCCCTCGTGCGTCAGCTTGTGGTAGCCCTCGTACAGCGCGTACACGCCACCGATCGAGAACAGCACGATCGACACGATGAACGCGTAGATGTAGCGCTCGCGCCCGTACCCGAACGGGTGCGCCGGGCTGGCCGCCTTCCGCGAGGCCTTGCCGCCGATGAGGAGCAGCACCTGGTTGGCCGCGTCGGCCACCGAGTGCACGCCTTCGGCCAGCATCGACGCCGATCCCGTGATCGCCGCCGCGATGAACTTGCTCACCGCGATGCCGGTGTTCGCCGCTAGCGCCGCGACGATCGCCTTGGTGCCGCCTTCTGCTGACATCTGCTCGCCATTCCTTCCGTATGTGTGCGTGACACGCAGAAAGGAGTCTGTCATGGCCCCGCCACACCGATCGCGACGAGTCCGCGCCATCTCGCCAGGCGCGCGGACCGCCGCTGCGACGGATTTCACCATTCCGGATCGCCCGCGACGGCGCTACCCTAGAGGACAGGCGACGCCCCAGAAGGACAACAAGCTTCTGGTCAGGGCAAACGCTCGTACACCGCCAAGGGAGTCCTCCTCCCGGCCGAACGCCTCCTCGCGAGGCCCACAGCCCCTGTACGAGCTGAGCCCGTGTCACCGAGCGCGGACCGAGTGGTGGACCGGTTCCGGCGAATGAGTCCCAGGACTCTGAACCGAACCGAACGCCGCGAAAGGCCACGCCTGTGACCACCCTCGACGACCGCCAGACTTCCATCGTCCAAGCGCTTGCTCCTGACACGAGCACTGTCGCCGCGCCCGAGCGCGCCACGCTCAAGCAGTGGCTCGCCGTCGCCGCCGTCGCCCTCGGCGTCTTCGTCGTCATGACCTCCGAGGTCCTGCCCGTCGGCCTGCTCACCCCCATCAGCGGCGAACTCGGCGTCAGCGCCGGCACCGCCGGCCTCATGGTCACCGTCCCCGGCCTCGTCGCCGCCATCGCCGCGCCCCTCAGCATCGTCTTCACCCGCCGCCTCGACCGCCGCGTCGTGCTCATCGGCCTGGCCGTGCTCGTCGCTGCCGCGAACGTCGGCGCCGCGCTGGCCGCCGGTTTCGAACTGCTCCTCGCGGCCCGCATCCTCGTGGGCCTCGCCATCGGCGCGTTCTGGGCCGTCGCGGGCGGCATCGCGCTCCGCCTCGTCCCCGCCCGTGACGTGCCGCGCGCGACCGCCGCGGTCTACGGCGGCATCGGCGCGGCGACCGTACTCGGCGTCCCGGCCGGAACGCTGATCGGCGACCACTTCGGCTGGCGCGCCGCCATGTGGGCCCTCGCCGGGCTCGCGCTCATCGCCATGACCGCGATCGCGGTGCTCGTGCCGAGGCTCCCGTCGAACACCACGGTCTCGTTCGCGTCGCTGCCGAAGCTGGTGCGCGCCAACAAGGGCGTGCGCGTCGGTCTGGCGCTCACCTTCTTCATCGTCACGGGCCACTTCATCGCCTACACGTTCATCAGCCCGATCCTCCAGGCCAACGGCATCGGGGCTGGTCAGGTCAGCGGCCTGCTCCTCGCGTTCGGCGCGGCGGCGCTCATCGCCACGGTCGCTTCGGGCTCGCTCATCGGCACGCGCCTGCGCGGCACGCTCGCGGCGCTCGGGGTCGCGATGGCGCTCGGCATGGCGCTCATGGCGTTCGCGGTCGGCGACCTGTTCTCCGCGACGGCCGTGCTCGTGCTCTGGGGTATCGGCTACGGCCTGGTCTCGCCGGTCCTGCAGACCTGGTACATGAACTCGGTCGAGCCGGGCGAGGTCGAGATCGCGACTTCCCTGAACACGGTCATGTTCAACCTGTCGATCGCCGTCGGCTCCTTCGCGGGCGGCTACGTCGTCGACGCGACCGCCCCCGGCGGCGTCCTCTGGATCGGCGCACTCCTCCTCATCCCGGTCGTCCTCATCGCGGTCCGCGCCCGCCGAAAAGCAGCCGCACGCGCCTGAGCCCATGAGGCGGTCCCCTCGCCCCGGACGTGATCGGCAAGGCCCCCACCGGATACCGGGACATGAGAACCTGGAACCACTCGGCCATGACCGACGCGCCCGAACTCGGTCCCCGTCTCGCCCGCGAGCAGGGTGCGCGTCCCGTCGCGGTCGAACACCGACCGCCGATGCCCGCGAGAACTGGAACCCCGCCATGTCTCCCACCGACCGCCTCTGGTGCAGCGACGAGCGCGTGGTCAGGATCAGCACCGTCAAGCATCAGCGGCGATACAGCCTCACCGGGTACCTCGTCGCCGACGAACTCGTGCTCACCTGCGCCCACGACGTGGCGGACGCCGAAACCCGCGAGGTCTGCCTTCCCAGTAGCGAAGCCCATCCGGCGCAACTGCTTTGGCCCGAGGAGGCCGAATCCGACTCGATCGACGTCGCCCTGCTGCGCGTACCCGGGCTTCGGGCCCCGGCGGGCCGCGTCCTCTGGGGCGAATACACCGACTACGTGGGCGCGAAAGCCGCCCGCTGCATCGGATTCCCGCGCGCTGAACGCGAGAACGGCGCCCACCACGCCGCCCGCATCGACGGCGGTTTCGTGCCCGGCCAAGGCTCGGGCAAGGGCCGCATGCAGTTCGACTTCGCCTCACCCGACGCGATCGACCAGCGGGACTGGTCCGGCCTTTCCGGGGCGATGATCCTCGACGACCACGCCCTCCTCGGCATCCTCGCCGAACGATCCGGCACCCGCGAACGGCGCTTCAACGCGATCCCCGCCACCCTGATCCTCGAACAGGAAACGTTGCGCGAGCTCCTCGGCGACCCGGAACTGCTGTCCCTGTCCGACCCTCACCCGCTCGTGCGCAGCCCCTTCGAGCCGCTCGGCGAGGCTACCGAGTTCAAACTCATCACCGCCCGATACGGCCAGGTCCCGTTCGTCAGGGAAAGCCACGGCGATGTCCTCGACGCACTCACCGCCTGGTGCTTCGCAACCGCACCCGAGCCCGCCTCCGGCTGCGACGTGGCCCTTCGCCTGGTGACCGGCCCCGCCGGAGCGGGCAAGACCCGCCTCGCCGCCGAACTCTGCCGCCGCGTCTCCGAGGAGGACCCGGCCTGGCGGGCGGGCTTCGCCCTCGACGACCAGGAGGCGCCCTGGGGATCCCACTTGCCGCAGACGCCGCTGCTCGTCGTTTTCGACTACGTCGAGCGCTCGGCGGTCACGGCGAAGGTGATCGACTTTCTCAAACACCTTGAGCGACTTGGCGAACGCCTGCGCTTCCCCGTCCGGATCCTGCTCATCTCGCGGGCCGCCGGAGGCTGGTACGACCAACTCAGCGACCAGGGCGGCACCCTCCTGCAACAACGACTCAAAGCCCAGGACTCGCCCCGGATCGCACTACGACGCGGCGACTTCGGGCCCCAGGAGCGGGCCGCGCACTTCCGAGGCGCATACGCGCGCTTCACCAACGAGATCGACAACCCGATCGATTCCGAACGGTTCATCGACCTCATCGAAGGCGCGCAGTACGACTCCCCACTCCTCGTCCACATCGCCGCTCTGCTCGCGGCGAGCGGGTCGACGCTTCCCTCGCCCGATCGCGGCGGGCTCCGCGACCGGCTCCTCGGGTTTCTCCTGCAGCGCGAACGCGACCGCCGCTGGGCCGCCGAACCCGCCCTCTCCACCACCAACGCCGGTCCCGCCGAAAGCGACCAGGCTCTGCACGCGGTAGCGATCATGACCCTGACCGGGCCGACGATCCTGGAGGCCGCGGAATTCTTGAAAGCCTCCGAGCTCTGGGCCGACCAATCGAATGCGGCGAGACGAGAAGCGGCCAAAGCGTTGGCCCGCCTCTACCCTGCCGAAGACGGCCGGACCGCGCCGATCGAGCCCGACCTCGTCTCCGAGCACCTGGTGGCCGGCATCGAGGATCTTCCGGCTGTGACCGCCTCGCTCCACAAGATGCCCCTCAACACCGACCACTTCGCGCGGATGCTCCACCTGCTGACGCTGACCCACGACCACTACCCCGATGCGGTCGAAAGCGCCAAGCAGATGCTCGTCCACGCACTGACGAGGATTCTCGGCGGGGAAGCAGAGGAGCTGTCGATCGCCGAGATCCTGGATCAGAGCCTTGCCCGACTCATCGAGATCGCCGTCGGACAGGTCGATCGCGGCGAAGAGGCCGAGGTCGCGAATCTCCTTTCCAGTGCACTGAAACAGGTCTCCGACCTCGATCGCATCGCCGAAGTCGCGGCCGACGTCGAGATCCTTGCCGACCACGACGACGGGCGCCTCGCCGAACTCGGGCAGACCCTTTACGACATCAAGGTCCGCTACCACCGCGAAAAGGGCGATGCCGCCGACCTCATGGCCGCCCTGGAGGGGGCCGCTCGCGGGTACCTCGGGAAGGACCGCTTCGTCGAGGCGTTCAACCTCCTCTACGAGTCGATCAATCTGCGTCTGCAGACGGAGCTGTTCACCGACAGGATGTGGGCCGTGGAGGCGATGCAGCAACTTCGCGGTCAGCTCGAAGACGACGGCCTCTTCGAGGAGTCCGTCAACGCCGCCGAGACCCTCATACGGGTTCTGCAGGCGACAGGAACGGATGCTCCCTCTGCTTACGCGGGCAGCCTCAGCACTCTGGAGCGGGCGGCACGGAAAGCGCGGAGGGAGGACCGGCTCGACGAGGCCCGCAACCTCCTGGACCGCACCGTGGGCCTGCGTCAAGAACTGGGTCTGATTCGGTCGTCTGACTTCCTTCCGGCCATTGACGAATACGAGAAGATCGCAGCCGCATGCCAAGAGCGGTTCCCTCTCGAAGCGATGGCCGCGACCATGGAGGCACTTCGGCTGCGGCAACACATCGGTGACATCGAATTCGACGCGTACCGCCGGAACTTCGAGCGGCTTGATGCGATCTACCGTGCGATCCAGCGTGTCGAACCGGAGGCCGTCGAGGAATCGGCGACGCTGCTGCAGTGGCTCGCGACCCAGGACCACAGCCTCCGGCCCGAGGTCGCCGACGCGCTTGAAGCATGCGGGAGCCAACTCTGGTGGGGCTGGCGCCGTCAGACGGCGCTGATCGTGCTGAGTGTGGCGGTCGAGATGCGTCGGCGGATGGCGAGGGATGTGCCGAGGCCCGACGTCAAACTCGCTCGAGCGCTTGCCGAGTACGGACTGGCCCTGTGGTCTGAGGGTCAACGGGTCCCCTCGTTGCAGGTGCTCAAGGACGCAGAGGCGCACATGCGCGCTGCGGCGGGAGAGCACCCCGACCTCTGGCCGGAAGCCATCCGAACCATGGAGCATCGCGTGGTGGCCCTATGGGGCGCCGACCAGTACCATGCCGCTGTTCAGCTGTTCAAGGAATCGGAGTCGATCGAGCGCGGTCGCGATCGGTTCCGGGCTTCGGCGTCAGTGGCCACACAGGATTCGCGACGAGGTTGGTACGGGGCATCACGCATCGGCGCCGATTTGCCGGGGATGAAGCCGTCCCTGAAAGTCCAACTGCTGGAGACGATCGTCGAAGACACGCCCGGCGCCTACAGCACGCTTGCGACCGCACTCGAAGATCTCAGCCGAGCGCACGCCGAAGCGGGCGAACTTGAGGCCGCATTGGAGTCGGTGTCCAGAGCCGTCGACATCCGACGAAAGCTGGCCGAGGCCTCGCCCCGACTTCACGGCCGCAGACTCCTGGATGCCCTGCGTTTCATGGTCTTCGCGCTGGAAATGCTGCAGAGGAGCAACGACGCCAAGCGAGCCGAGGACGAGGCTGAGACGCTTGTCCGCAAGCTGAAACGGATTGGCGGCATCGACATCGGTTCCGACGGTGAGCTCACCCCGACGGAATGGATGCGCGGCGGCAGCACCGGCTTCCCCGAGATGGGACTCTAACGTTCGTGCACTTGGTCGCGGCCGGAATCGCCTCTGCACGATGCCTCGCCTGCCGGGTTACCCGAGACCGCCGTTGCTGTGGAGCAGTTGGGCGTTGACCCATCCGCCCTCGGCCGAGCACAAGAACGTCACCAGGTTCGCGCAGTCCTGCGGCATACCCAGGCGCCCGAGCGGTGTATAGCGGGTGAAGTCGGCCTTCTGCTCCTCGGTCATCCATCCGGTGTCGGTCGGTCCGGGGTTGATCGCGTTGGCGGTCACGCCCCGTTCGGCGAGCTCGCTGGCGGCGGCGAGGACGATCCGGTCCATGGCGCCCTTGCTCGCCCCGTAGGGGAGATTCCCGGCGGTGTGGTCGCTGGTCAGGCTGACGATCCGACCGCTGCCGTGGGGCCCGCGGAAGCGCTGCCCGAACTCTCGAATCAGCAGCCACGTCGCTCGCGCATTGACCGCGAAGTGCCGGTCGAAGCTCTCCACGGTGGTGTCCATCAGCCCGGAGTCGACCGACTCGCAATGGCACAACACCAGCGCGGTGACGCCTCCGAGTTCGCGCTCGACGCGGTCGAAGATCTGGACTGGCGTCGCCTGGTCGTTCAGGTCCGCCTCGACCGCCATGGTTCTCGCCCCGAGGGAAGCCACCTGCCGGCGCAGCGCTGCGGGGGCCTCCGGCTCAGCGCCCCAGGGCATCCGAGTGTCATACGGAGTCCAATAGGTGAAGGCGACGTCCCAACCGGCTCTCGCCAGGTTCAGTACCACGGACGCCGCGATCCCCGCAGAACGGCCGGCCCCGGTGACCAGGGCCAGCGGGCGCGGCGCCGCGCTCTTGCCCTGCGTGCCTTCTATGCCCATCTGTTCGCTCATGGGCCTCATCCTGGTGGGCCGTCCTTCGATGAGCAACCGATTTCGTCGGAGTCCGGATCGTTCTTGTGAGAGGGAGGTCTCGCCTGGTTGCGCGGGCGGAAGCCGTCGAATACCGCGGTCGCCTTCCCCTCCTCGGTCCGCTCGGCGCGATCGAACGGCTCACGCAGGCGAGGGCGCCCCCGCTCCCCGACTGCCTCCCCGCCGCGTGACTAAGCTCGCGGGATGGAACCGATTCCCCTCAGTTCGGCCGTGGCCGAGATCCGGCGTGAACTCAAGATCGCGATGCTGACCGCCGATGACCAAGTGGCCCTTGAGGTCACGGACATCGAACTGGAACTGACGCTGGAGATCAGCCAGAACAGCTCCGGGGGCGCCGGTGTTTCAGTCCTCGGGGTGGTCGACGGCAAGGCGGACATCACCCGCGCCGGTTCGCGCCTGCATCGCATCAGGCTGACGCTGCGTCCGCAGGCATACGGTGAGAACGGCGAGACGACCTCGCTGCGGCTCTCCGACTCCGAGGCGGTCGATCTGATCTAAGTTCAGCGGTCGACGATGGACGAACGGGTCGGCTACCGGATCTGCGGCACCGCACTGAAGGCCCTCAGCGCATGTTCCCTCGGACTTGCAGCTGCTCGGTATTCTGCAGTCATGTCCACGATCACTGGTCCCGCGAAGATGTCCCGCGGCCGAAAAGTCGCGATTGCGGCCCTATGCGTGGGGGTCGCGGTCGCCGGGACGCTCGTGTATTTCCTCGTCCGCGGGGAACAGGCTGCGCCCCATGGGTTTCCCGGCGACCACCATGTGATCGTCTATCTTGATCGCGACGTCGAGGACGACGTCCTGGAGCAGATTGAGTCGGCGCTCCAGGAACATCCGCTGACCGAGCAGATTGAGTACGAGTCCCAGGAAGAAGCCTTGGAAAGGTTCCAGGACACCTTTTCAGAACAGCCTGACCTTGTGGATTTGACGGATGCCGCTGACCTGCCGTCCGCCTTCCGAATCAGACTGACCGACAGCGATCGGTCTGAAGAGTTCGTTCAAGAATTCGAGGAGGTGGAGGGTGTATACGAAATCACCGACCTTATGGAGGCCTATCGGTACTACGAGCCGGCCTGTATCGAGTTCGAGGATAAGGGCATCAGTCCTGCCGAGGGCGACACTGAATCGGTTCTCTATGAGATAGAGCAGGCTTGCAGCAATTTCGGTTACGACTTCTGAGACTCACGTCCAGGCGGCGGGTCAGACCGGCACGGGCTCGCGTTCGAACGCCGGAACCGCCGGTTCGCACGCCGGGGTCTGCTTGCGGAAGCGACCGGGCGCCTGCCCGAAGTCGCGTTTGAACGCGGCCGCGAAAGCGAATTCGGAGGCGTACCCGACCTGCCGGGCCACGGTCGCCAGCGGCGCGTCGGTGTCCGAGAGCATTCGCGCGGCGAGCGTCAACCGCCAAGAGGTCAAGTAGCCCAAGGGAGGCTGCCCGACGAGCTCGGTGAACCGGCGCGAGAACGCCGACCGGGAGAGCCCGGCGACCTCGCCGAGGGAGCTCACCGACCACTGGCGGGCCGGTTCGGCGTGGATCGCCTGCAGGGCCGCGCCGATCGAGCGGTCGGCGAGGGCCGCCGCCCAGCCGTCGAAGCCGCAGTGCCGGGCGTTGCCTTCGAGGACGGCTCGCAGCAGGTACATCAGGACCGCGTCGAGCAGGGCGGGCACGAGCGTGTCGCCGCCGCCGCGTTCGGCCCGCAGTTCGCTCTCGAGCATGGTGATCGCGCCCGCGAGTTCGGGCCGCGCGGCGGGATCGGCCGGGATGACGGTGAAATCGGGCATCGCGGCGAGCAACGGGTGGGTGCGGCCGGGCGCCATCGCGTAGGCGAGGCAGACCATGACGTGCGTCGCGGCCGGGTCGTGCGCCGAGCGGAGGATGAGCCCGGCGGGCCCGGCGCCGTCGCATTCGGGCCCGGGCGGCGTACTGAGCGAGTCGGCGACGATCGAGTGCGTGCTGCCGCGAGGAACGACGAGCACGTCGCCTTCCGCCAACTCGATGACTCGTCTGTCCTCAGTGGTCACGAATGCGCCGCCGCGCACCATGATCTGGACGCCGAAGCCGTTCGCATGGCTGCGGCGCTGGTCGGAGAAGGGCGCGGTGTGCGAGAACCGGGCGGCGAAGGGCCTGCCGGTCCGCAGCACGGCCAGTACGTCGCTGAGCACATCCATGCCGCAACCCTAGCCAGCGGATTCGCGGCGCGGCAGGCCTGAGGACGATCGCGTATGAACCGAGGACGTTCGCGGATGGGCGGCGGCGACTCCCCGCCATACCTTCGAAGGCGTCCCCCGGAAACGCAACCCAAGGCTGTGGAGTCAAATTATGTCCAAAATAGACGAACCGGCGGTCAAGGCCCCAGCCCCGGTCTGGCGCACCCGACTGCTCGCCCTCGCGGTCACCATGGCCGCCGCTGTCCTCGCCTGGGTCGTCGCACACGCCGCAGGGGTCGAACTCGAGGCGAGCCAGCCCGGCGGCGAAGCGATGCCCGTCGGCATCGTGAACGTCGTCATGTCCGTGGTGCTCTTCGGCGGCCTCGGCTGGCTGGCCCGCGCGATCCTCGACCGCTTCGCGAAGCACCGCGCGGTCCTGGTCTGGCGCATCGGCGCCGGCGTCGTCTTCGCGCTCGAGGTGCTCCCGATCGTGCTTGCCGAGGCGACCCTCGGCATGAAGGTCTTCCTGGCGGTCCTGCACGTCATCGTCGCCGCGATCCTCATCCCCGTCCTCGGCAGGCGCCTACCCGAAGCCTGACGCAGGACAGCGCGAACGCCTCCCGTCGACACCCGCGGGAGGCGTTCGCGCCGCTCAGGTGATCGGGTGGAGGTCGAGGTCGGGGTCGCGGCGGGTGATGCAGTATTCGAGTCCCGCGGGATCGCGCATGACCTGCCACCAGTGGTGGCGGCGCACGGCCTCGGCGCCGAGCCCCGCGTGCCGCTCGGCCTCCGCCTCCATGTCCGTGCAGGCCAGGTCCATGTGCGCGGCCGCGCTCTGGCCCTTCTCGGCGAGGTCCAAGCGCTGCAACAGGAACTGGAGCGGGAGCTCCGGCGGCGGCAGGAGTCGCCGGAACTCCCGAGCATCGGTCACGGTCTGGCGCCAGCCGGTGAACATCTGCCAGAACGCGAGCTCGTGGTCGAATGCCTGCGGCGGAATGTCGATGCAGAGCTGATCGGTCCGGCTCCGCTGCCCGCCGGGCCACTCGAGCGGCGGCGGCACCGCGGTCTCGCCGTCGTACCTGACGAGGCAGAACGCGAACCCGGCAGGGGAGTGGAGCACTACGAGCCCCGGCTCCCGGTACACCGCGGCCGCCCCGAGCCCGACCGCCCGCTCCGCCTCGGCCGCGACATCGTCCACGTGCAGGTCGAGATGACTGCCGCCCATGCCGTCCCGGATCCGCTGCACCCGCAGGTACGGGTCGCCGACCGCCGGAAGCAGGGTCGCGAACTCGCCGTCGGGCCCCCGCCGCGCCGACAGGGTCGAGTCGGTCACTTTGAGCCAGAACGCGACACCGCTCTCGAAACCGTCGGCCGGAAGGTCCCAGAACGCGGTGGTCCATCGAATCGCCATCCCCGCAGTCTAAAGACTGCGAGGCCCGCTCACGCCTGTTTTCCGGCGAGGCGCATACTGCGGCGATGTCCGTAGCGATCCACCACGTCGTCATCGACGCCCACGACCTGCCCGGCCTCGCCCGGTTCTGGGCCCAGGTCCTGCACTGGCAGGTCGTCTCCGAGCGCGAACGCGAGGTCATCATCGGCCCGGACCGGAACGCCGCGTGGGGGATCTGCTTCATGCCGGTCACCGAGCCCAAGCGCGTCAAGAACCGCCTGCACTTCGACCTCAACGCCGAGAGCGCGGAGGACCGCCTCGCCGAGATCGACCGCATCCTCGCTCTCGGCGCCACCCGCGTCGACATCGGCCAGACCGGCGACGAGTCATGGGCCGTGCTGGCCGACCCGGAGGGCAACGAGTTCTGCGTCGTCCGCCCCAAGCAGGACCTCATCGGCTGACCGGCTCACTTGCGCGGGAGGGGTCCCGACGGCGTCGCCAGCGACGAGGCCGAATTCGTGACCATGGACGCCAAGGAGCGGGTGTTGATGACGCCCCTGCAGATGCTCGCCTGGGCCGCGCTCATCGCGTTTGCCGGGGGCCTCCTGCTGTTCGCGTGGCGGCGGCACCGCCCCGAGCGGAGCCGATCCGAGCCAGGTGGATCGCGTTCCGACTGAACCCGGTCCGCGACTGCCGGAAACTCGGTTCCCTTTCGGCACTTCGACTGCTAGACAACGACCATGACCGAAACGCAGCCGCTCACCTACGACGACGCCGTCCGCATCGCCGAAGCCGACCCAGCCGTCGTCGGACTCTTCCTCATCGGCTCGAACGCCATGGAGGGCTTGACCACCGACCACTCAGACCACGACCTGTTCATCATCACCGCCGCAGGCGCCACCACCGAACTCCAACGGCACCACGGCATGCGCTCGCCGAACGTCGACCTGAACGTCGTGCCCCTCGACGACCTCCTGAACGACGTCGTGCCCGAGTACGTTCGCTACGCCTTCGCCCGCAGCCGTGTCGTCATGGACCGCACCGGCGGTGAACTCACCGCGTTCCTGGAAGGCAAAGGCCGCCTCGACCCGCAACAGGCCTTCGAGCACGCCGACGAGGTCCTCGACGCCTACGCGAACTCCCTGTACCGATCGGTGAAGAACCACCGCGACGGCCGCGCGCTGGCGGGCCGCCTCGACGCCGCCGACAGCGTCGGCTACCTGCTCGAGCTGCTGTTCACTCTGGAGTGCCGGCCGCGCCCCTACAACAAGTGCCTCGAATGGGAACTCGAGCGCCACCCGCTTCCGGGCTGGGATACCGCCGCCCTGCTCGACACCATCGGCCGCATCGTCGCCACCGGCGACTCCGACCTCCAGCGGGGCCTCTTCGCCGAGGTGGAACCCAAGGCCCGCAAGGCGGGACACGACAAGATCCTCGACGAATGGGGCGACGACCTCCACCTCATGCGCCCCCGCGCGTGATCACTTCAGGATCTGTTCGAGGGCGGCGGACTGGTGGCGGTGCCCGATCGTCTCGTACCCGACGATGACGACCAGCGGCGAGCACGTCGCGATCACGATGCCGACGCCGACCGTCGCGCCTGCGGCGACCGCGAAAGCCGAGGCGGCGAGGGCGAGGATGGCACCGACGAAGAGCACCATGTGAAACGGGTCGAACCGGTGCAGCAGATACGAGTACAGCGTGAACAGCGCGGTCGTGAAGATCAAGACGGGAACGAGGAGCGTCAGGATGGCGGCGGTCGCACTGATGTGCGCTTGGTGTTCGATGACCTGGGCGGCCACGTGCAGGCCCGCGCCGGTCGCGGCGAGCGAGCCGAAGATGATCAGATGCCCGTAGCCCCAGACGAATCCGCGTTCGCGATGGCGGGCGAGCACCTCGGCTGAGGGCAGCATGAAGTAAACCCACCACAGCCCGAACGCGAGCGCGGTGCCGCCGAACGCGACCAGGACGGCCTCGACGGTCCAGCCCTGCGCCTCGATCACCGCCGAGACGGCGAGGATCGTGCCGAGCACGATTTCGCCGAGCGTGATGATCACCAGCAGTCCGTAGCGTTCGGCGATGTGGTGCGGGTGCCATGGACTGCGGCCGCCCCGCAGTTCGGCGACGATCGGGATCAGCATTTCGAAGAGGGCCAGCACGACGACGATGCCGGCGGTCACGGACAGCGGCGGGTCGACGAAGATCTGGATGACCCAGGCGACCTGCGCGATCCCCATGAGCACGGCGTAGGTCAGCGCGTTGCGGCGCTGCTCGCTGACGTGCCGGGCGATGCGCAGCCACAGCGCGATCATCGCCACCCGCATGACCACGTATCCGGCGACGACCACGCTGTTGTCGACGTGGACGCCTTCGTCGATCGAATGGAACATCTGCGGCAGGCCGAGCGCGATGATGAGCACGCCGAGCATCTGGACCATGGTCGCGACCCGGAAGAAGACGTCGTCGTTGTCGAACGCCGACGCCAGCCACGAGTAGTTGATCCACGCCCAGCAGATCGCGAACACCGAGAACGAGAACGCCCCGATCGCGGGCCCGTAGTGCCCGAGCTCGAGCAGGTGCGCCATCTGCGCGCCGGCCTGGCTGAACGCCACCACCAAGGTGAGGTCGAAGAGCAGTTCGAGGGGTGTCGCGGTGCGATGCGACTCTTCGGGGTCGCGCGCCGTCATGCGGCGGAACCGGTGGTTCCTTGATCCCTGCTCGATCGTTGACATGCGCAACATCCTCCCACCGAACCCGGCGGATCTGCCACGCCCTCACATGCAAAGCGGCCGCCGCCGCGAGGTTCGCGACGACGGCCCTTCGATCGCGGCTTATTCGCCGTTAACGCGTTCGTAGATGAAGAAGTCGGAAATCGAGCCGTCCAGGTCCTCCCTGGACCAGGGGTGCGGGTTGTCGATCCGCTCGCGCAGCCGCCACTCGGGATAGCGCTTCGCGACATCGCGGAGCACAGGGTGGTGACGCATATGCGGAGCGAACTCCCCGGTCATCCTGGGGTCGTCGGCATCGCTCGTGTAGAGGACCGCGTGACGGCGGGCGGCACCGAAGACGTGCTCCAGGTGCAGGTCGTAGACGTCGTCTTCCGTGAGGTGGAAGATCACGTCGAGCGACAGGACCAGGTCGGCGGTGACGATCCCGGCCCGGTCGCTGAAACGCTCAGGGTCATAGAGCGCGAAGCTCTTCGTGTTGTCCTCCGCGAACCTGGCCATGGTCTGGCTCAGCATCGTGGGGGACACGTCGAAGCCGAGGTATCGGGGGTACTCGGCGAGCGCGAGCTGTTCCCCGTCGCCGCAACCGAACTCGATGACCGAGTCGATGCCCTGATCGGCAACGAACTTATTGAGCACGCTTGCTTTGAAGTCCGCGTGCGTGCCGCGCGAGCCCGCGCCGGAGTTCCCGCCCCGCGCGTAGCGTTTTTCCCAGTACTCGGAAGATCTCATGCGTTTACTCTGCGGCCGCGAGAAGCGCCGTGAAGTCAGGCGCGCCGAGGTCGAAGATCGGAGAATCATGACCGAGCTTCGAGTCCCGCACCTGGAAGCCTCCAGCTTGGGGACGGGCTTCGAGGCAGCTGCTGTCGTCGCCGCTGCCGCTACGGGTGCTCTTGCGCCAGGTCACGCGGCACTCGACACAGTTGCCGTCATCCGCACCGGAGCTGCGGCTGCTCTTACTCCAGCCGGTGAACTCGGTCATTGAACCACCTTCTATACGGCCACGCGGGGGACCACATTCCCCTGACCAGCCCATGGTACAAGTCGATTTTCTCGGGGTGCTCGATGTGTCGGTTTCTGCATCGAGGTATCCCCGGAGTTCGTTGGCGGGAACGGACTGTAATGGAAAATGTACACTCGGCCGCCTGTTCGAATCAATAGGGAGCGAGGTTCGGAGAGTTTGGGGCGCAAAACTTTCCGGTAGTTCTTGCAGGCAGTTCTTGCCTGAGGAAGTGTTGCACCGCTGATTCTTATGCGGCGCCGGGCCTTTGCCTACATTTGTTTCAAGGGGGATTCACCGCCAGTCCAGAAACTGTCGTGAATCCGACAGGCTGAAATGGAGGTAAGGCATTGGTCATTCAGCAAGGACTGGAGCGAGGGGAGTTCCGGGATAGCTTGCGGACCTGTCGGGTCCGTGTCTCGAGCAGCGATGCGCCGGGCCGCCCCATCGTGGAGGGCCGCCCCGGACGCTGCCGGATGCGGGCGCTGCTCAGACGGCGGGCCGTCGACCGTCGGGTTCCTGGGGGACTTCGCAAAGGGGCCATGCGCTGTTCTCGGTCTACCGGCTCGGACCGGATCAGACCCAGTATCCGAATGGTCCTTGCGAATTCCTGATCGACTGCGACGACGGCGTGGGCCCGCACGAGGTCTGCCGGTTAGATGACGCGGATTACACGCCGGTCTGGCGCGGATCGTGGAACGGCGACGCGTGGTGCGGATGGCTTATGAAGCGGGCCAAGGCTTTGATCACCGGGGCGCCTCCCCAATAGGCCCCGGCGGGCCGGTCGACTCAGGTGGGGGTCGACCGGTCCGGTTCCGTCCGAGCGAGGCAACACGCCGCAATGTGGCCGAACCAGGGCCGAAATGCTCGTAAAGTACCTGCCCATGACTGGTTCTACCGAAATGAGAACCCTCTCGCCCGTTCCCGAATCCCGGCGTAGCCCGAGCTCCGCCGATGGGGATTCAATGCGCCTGGACGACATGCCCAACGTCCAGGAAATGGTCGATCGAGCCCTCGGCTCGGTGGCGTCCTCGCGCATCAAGGACATCCACGAGTGGGGACAGTTCCACAATTCGCGCCTGGTGCTGCATGTGCTCTCGCGTCTCGCCTACCCGGCCGACCCCGAGCTGATGCTGGACCTGCGCGGCCATGAGCCGCGCGTTGAGAAGGCGGCGCTCAACCTCGAAGCGCTCTGTGCGCTCGCGGCCTCCATCGGGCTCAAGGCCCGGACCGGGGACGAGCGCGCCAAGGCCCTCGCGCTGTTCGACCTGGCCTACCGTCGGCTCAGGGGTCGTATGCCCCTCGAATACCAAGAGCTGCACGTGATGACGGCGCACCTGCACGGCCGATCCCGGCAGGTGAAGGAGCTCAGCCGGGCCTACGCCGGGGTCACCGATCTTCTGAAGCGGTCGCTCCGCTGCCAGGCCGCACATCCGCGCCACGGTGGTAGCACGGCCGCGTACCTGCGGCGCTTCAAGGAGCTCGCCGATTGGCCCGACCTGCTCGCCCCTGAGAACGGTGCGGCACTGAGCATCGACGGGCTGCGGACGGCCCCGCTGCCGAAAATCGAGCGCGGCCCGCTGATCTCCGTCGTCATGACCTGCTACAAACCCGGCCAGGCACTGCTCACCGCAGTGCGGTCGATCGTGGAGCAGACGTGGCAGAACTGGGAGCTGCTGCTCGTCGACGACGCCTCCGGCCCCGAGTACGAGCAGGTGCTCCTGAAGGCAGCCTCGCTCGACCCGCGCATCAAGCTCCTCATCCAGCCTGAGAACGCGGGGACCTACCAGGCCCGCAACCGCGCCATGGCCGTCGCCGAAGGCAAGTTCATCGCCGGACTCGACTCCGACGACTGGTCCCACCCGCGCCGCCTCGAGCTGCAGGTGCGGCCGATGATCGCCAGGCCCGAGCTGGTCATGGTCGAATCGCGCTGCATCGCCCTCGCCGAGGACCTGGCGCTGATGATCGACCCGCAGATCGCGCTCATCGCCGCGCGTTCGACGCCGATCATGATCCGCGCCGAGGCCGTGCTGAAGAAGGTCGGCTTCTACGACGAGGTCAGGAAGACCGCCGACTCCGAATACCGGTTCCGCATCCAGACCGCGTTCGGCAAGGGCGCCTTCCTGCGCATGGGGAACGGCCCCTTGACGGCCGTGCGCTACAACGACAGCACGCTCTCGGCGGGCGAGGTCTCGCGGCACTGGATGTCCGCGAGCCGGTTCGCCTACTACTCCGGGTTCGCCCGCTGGCACCGCGCGATCGGGCGGGAGCAGGCATCGCCGTTCCTCGCCTCGGTCGCACGGCCGCGGCCGTTCCCGATCGCCCGCGACATCACCCGCTCCAATGCGGAGAACCGAGCGATCGAATACGACCGCATCTACGCCGCCGACTGGAGCGCCCTCGACGGACCGCGCCGCGCGATGCTCGACGACGCCGAGGACAGGGCGGACGAGGGCGCCGCGATCGCGCTGGTGCACTGCCCCGACCTGAAGGGCATCAAGGGGGACCAGGCACTGGTCGACCGCACGGTCCTGACCGCCGCCTCCGAGCACGGGCTCGACTTCATCGAACCCGCAGGGCCCCACACGGCGCCGGTGATCACGCCTTCCGAGGCCTATGCCGAAGTGCTTCGGTTCGAGCACCCCGGGATCGCGCCCGAGCGCATCCACGTGCATCCCGCACCCGCAACAGCGGCCGCCCAGGGCGCCGTCGCGAACGGCGCGACAGTGCAAGCACCCGTGGACCCGCCCGTCATTGGTGCGCAGCGAAGCGCGGACCGGCCGGTTTCGCCTCAGGAGGCTTCCGCCGCTTTGCGACCGGCCTTCAACCGCAGCGACTTCCTGCTCGCAGGTTGCGGCCTCGGATCCGTCGCGGCGTCGGTCGCGGTCGCGGCCGCCATCGAACCCGCCGTAGTGCCGTGGGTCGCGGGCGCGAGCTTTGCGCTCTGGGCCGGTTCGCTGTTCGCGCTGGCCGCGTGGCGCACCTTCGAATCGCAAACGGCCGTGGTGCGGGACGCCGGAGCCGACCCGGCGGCACCTGCGGTCCGGCCGGCGGCACCCGACGCTGGGGGGAACTCGCCTGCGAAGCTCCTGCGCCGCTTCGTGAAGGCCGCGGTGCAACGCCGCACCTGGACGGCGGCCGCGATCGCGCCGCTGGTTCCCGCGCTCGGCGCGTTCGCGCCGGACCCGCGGCTCGCCGTCGGCATCGCGCTCACGGTCTTGTGCCTGCTGGCCGCGACGACGCACTCGCGGCTGCTCCGCGCGCTCGATCGCACCCGCATGACCGCGGCCGCGCCGGATCGGGGCGCCCCCACCGGGACCGGGCTCACCGCACCGAAGCGCCGCATGCTCGAGAGCTGGGAGACGCGCCTGAACCACGGCTGGTCGGTGACCGCCGGAGCCCGCCTCTCCAGCATCGCCGCCGATTCCGAGAAGGGCCCGCGCGAGACCCAGGTCGGGGCCCTTGCCGCGCTGTGCAGCCACCGCGCGGCCCGCAACCGGCACCGCGCCCGGACCCTGCGAGCCGACATCGTCATCGTGTCCACGTTCAACCTGCGGGGCGGCACCACCTCCGCGAACGAGGCCGAGATCCTCGCCTACCTGTCGGCCGGGCTGACCGTCGCACTCGTCCACCACCCGGTGAAGGAACGGGCCATGGGTCGGCCCATCGACCCGAAGATCCGCGCGCTCATCGACGGCGAGCGGGTCGTCGAGGTCCGCCCGCAGGACACCGTCCACTGCGACCTCGCCATCGTGCGGTTCCCGGTGGCCCTCGAACAGCTCATGGAGGACCGGCCCGAGATCAAGGCCGCTCGGACCGTGCTGCTGGTCAACCAGACCCCGTTCGAGGAGTACGGACCGACCGGCGGCTACGGCACCGCGTGGAGCATCGCCGACGTGCACCGCAACGTCACCGAATGGCTCGGGCACCACACCTGGTACGCCATCGGCCCGGCCGTGCGCGACGTCCTGCACGCCCACCACGCCGAAGAGATGGCGGACATCGAACTCGCCCAGGACTTCTGGTACGAGACCATCGACGTCGCCGACTGGACGCCGCCGCAGCGCCGGATCCGCGCCGAAGGCGAGCCGATCCGGCTCGGCCGCCACAGCCGCGACCACGTGACCAAGTTCCCGAACATGGCGAAGCGCTTGCTCGCCGCCTATCCGGCAGCGGACGACATCGAGATCCACATGCTCGGCGGCCATGATGCGCTGCAGCGCATCCTCGGCTCGATTCCGCCGCGCTGGATCTCCCTCCCGTTCGGCACCATGTCGGCGGTCGACTTCCTCGCCGACGTCGACGTGTACGCGTACTACATCGACGAGAACCTGCTCGAGGCGTTCGGGCGGGCCCCGATGGAGGCCATGGCCGCGGGGCTCCCGACGATCCTGCCGCCGAACTTCGCCGAGCTCTTCGGCGACGGCGCCGTCTACTGCGAACCGGAGGACGTGGCGGCCGAAGTGCGCCGCCTCGCCGCCGACCGCGCCTACTACGCCGAACGGGTCGAAGCCGGCCTGCGCGTCGTCCGCGAGCGGTTCTCTCCGGAAGCCTTGCTGCGCAGGGTGAGCGGTCTCGGCGTCACGACCGCCGCACCCGCCGCCGAGCCGAACCTGGGAGGGACCCGATGAAATCGAAGACCCGCAAGCACTCGCACGTCGACCGGCGCATCGTCGTCGCCTTCGGCATCGCCGCGGCGACCATGGCGCTGCCGCTCGTCATCGACATGCAGTACGCCCTGGCCGCGGCGGGCCTGGTGTTCGCCGTCCTCATCGGAGGCGGATGGCGCACCGCCGTCCGCCTCCGGCGGCTCGGCCGCGACATCGCCGCCAAGCGCTCCGCGACCGGTCTGCTCGGTTCCTACGCCGAGCAGACCCTTCCCAGGAAGGACGGTGAGCGCTGCATGCAGCGCGCCCTCGAAGCGCTGGACGGGGGGTTCCCCGTCTCCGCGGTACGTGAGGCGCGGGAACTCGCCTCGGACCAGCGGATTCCCATCGCTGAACGGCTCGCGCTGCTGCGAGCGGTCGAGGCGTGGCAGACGGAGGACGAGCTGTCGCGCGTCTTGCCGCCGGAACGGGTCGCGTTCGACGTCGTGCTCGTCTCGTACCTCGGCCAGCCGAGCGACGGCACCGCCGCCACGGTCGCCGAGATCGAGGCCTGCCGGGACCTCGGTCTCACGGTCGGCCTGCTGCACCACCCCGTCCACCGGTGGGACCCGAACTCGCCGATCGGTCCCGAGATCGAAGCGCTGATCGACGGGAAGCAGGTGCGCGCGATCGGCCTCGATCAGGACGTCGAATGCGCGCTCGCGGTCGTGCGGACGCCCGTGGCGCTGATGTTCCCGCTCGAGCGGCGACCCCGGATCACGGCGGGGCGCACCGTCGTCATCGCCGACCAGGCGCCGTTCGAATCCTATGGCGCCCAGAGCTTCCGCGAGAAGGCCTGGGACCTCGCCACGGTCGATCAGCACGTCACCGACTGGCTCGGCGAACACACCTGGTACGCGGGCGGGCCGCTCGTGGGCGCGGCGCTGCTCGACCACCACGCCGAGGAGATCGCCGGCCTCGACTTGGCCCCCGAGCCGTGGAATGACGTGATCGAGATCGACCAGTGGCGGTTGGACGGCCGCCGCGAATCCGACGGCCGCATCCGCATCGGCCGCTATGCGCGCAACCACCGGCTGCAATGGCCCGAGCAGCGGGAGGCGCTGCTGGAGTGCTATCCCGACCGCGACCCGTTCGAGATCCACGTCCTCGGCGGTGCCGAAACGCCCGCACGCCTGCTCAAGGGCCTGCCCGCGAACTGGAGGGTGTACCCGCCCGAGACCATGGCCGCCAAGGACTTCCTCGCGCAGGTCGACGTCGCCGCCTACTTCGTCGCCGCCGACGGCACGGGGGCTTCAGGGCGGGCGCCGCTCGAAGCGATGGCGGCGGGCGTGCCGGTCATCATGGACCGGCGGTTCGAGGCCGCGTTCGGGCCCGCCGCGATCTACTGCGAGCCGAGCGAAGTCGCCTCGGTCGCGCAGCGGCTGGCGGCCGACCCGGACGCGTACTCAGCGCAGCAGGCGGCGGCCTGGAGCCAGCTCGCCGACCGCTTCTCGGCGAAGGCCCTGATGGACCGGCTGCCGCTGGCCGCGGCGGCCGGTCCCGTCGGCTGAACGCGTCAGGCGATCGTCATGGAGTTCCAGCCGTAGTCGATGACGGGCGAGGTGTCATACCTGCCCGTGCCGTCTCCGTGGAACAGATAAAGATGGTTGTGGTCCGGGTCCTTGGCGACCCAGTCGAGGTGGCCGTCGCCGGTGAAGTCGCCTACGGCGGCGGCCTGCTCCAACACGTCCCAGCCCCAGTCGAACCGGACCCCGGGCTCGAACTTCTCGCTGCCCGGTCCCGCGAAGAAGTACATGGCGTCTTCGGAGTTGCGCACAGCGTTGATGTCCGCGTAACCGTCCTCGGTGGTGTCCCCGACGGCGGTCAGGTCGTGCCACAGGTTCCAGCTCGATCCGATGTCGAGCCGCTGCGCGAACGCCGTTCCCGTACCCGTGCCCGGGTAGAGCCACAGGGTGCCGGTGCCGCCTTCGACCGCGATGATGTCGACGTGGCCGTCACCGGTGTAGTCGTGCCCTGAGACGATGGCGCTCATGACGTTCCATCCGCGGCCGATCGACTGGAACGGTGCGAAGGTGCTGCCGTTGCCGGGGTAGAAGTACAGTCGGCCGGTGCTCGCCTCCCGGGCGATGATGTCGGCGTTGCCGTCGCTGTTGAGGTCGCCCGCGGTCTCGATGAGGTTCATGGCGTTCCAGCCGAGACCGACGGTGTACTTGGCGTTGAAGTCGAAGCTGCCGGAGCCGTTGCCCGGCCAGATTTCCAGGGCCCCGGTCGCGTCTCTGCGGGCCACGACGTCGGAGAGCCCGTCGCCGTCGTAGTCGTAGTTGCCGGAGGGCACCTGCTCGGGCGCGGCCGTGCCGTCGGTCGCGGACTGGGCGAACGTCGCGTTCGGAGCGATGAGGACCGCGATGCTCGCGATGCCGATGCTCCAGGCGAGGTACCGCCGCTTGATCCGGGCGAGGCGCCCTTGAATTGCGCTGTCTTCCATTTCGCTTCCTTCTAGTCGGGGCCTAAGCCCGCTTCGTATGCCTATGCAAGAGGCAACTCCCATTCAACTAGACATAGTGGATACAGGCATGTCTCTCGAAAGGAATGAGCAATCCTTGTATTTCGGCGTTCGCGGAGTTGATCGAGGATTCTGCCGAATCGACCTGTCCCGGGCCAGCGGTGGCTATCGTCCGGTATGGAACAACGTGACTGAGCAACGAGGGAACAGGAGGTGGCGTCATGGCGCCCGAACCGGCCGAACGACCCGCCCGACGCAAGCCCGCCGTCCTGCGAGGGCATCGCCTTGCCGTAGTCGCGGTCACGGCGTCGCTCGCGGTCCTGGTCGCCGCCACCTTGACCGCGGCGGCGCCCTCCCTCACCTCCGACTCGGTGCCCGGAGCGACCGAGCAGGACCCGGTGGACGAGAACCCGAACTACAAGCGAGTCGGTGTGTCGACCCCGGGCGCGACGATCGAGATCCTCGGACTGGACGGCCAGCTCTCGACCGGAGCGATCACCGGCGAGGTCGACCTCGCGAAGCCCGAGGGGGAGCAGGCGATGTCGGCCGCCAACCTCGTGGCCTCGTCAGACGAGGAGCTGGACTTCGGCCAGGTCTACCTTGCGATCCGCCCCGGCATCCCGGTGGACTACCAGTACGACACTTCGGCCGAGTCGATCATCTTCAACCCCGGCCTGGAGTTCCGGGCCGAAACCGTCCCAGGGCTGACCAACGGCACCGACAGATTCCTCTATACCCAGCCGATCAGGATGCTGCCGACCGAACCCGTCGCGGACCCGCAGTTCCCGCCATACGAGCGGACCTTCGCCATACCGAGCATGGCGCTGCTCTGGGAAGGGGAGGACGGCATCACCGGATCCGAACCCATCGGCTTCATCAGCGAATTCGAGTTGACCGTCACGCACGCCGGCTAGGCATGTCCCTCTACTAGGGAGAGAGGAAGTATTATGCGCTTCACTTCACGCGGACGGCTGGTAGTGGCCGCCTCCGGACTTCTCGCCGCCGTGGCGGTCGGCCTCCCCACCCAGGCCCAGGAGCGCCACGAGCCGGTGGTCGAATTCGCCTCGGCCATCTGCAGCGGGGTGGGCGACTTGGAGGTGGAATTCCTGCTCACCGATCCGATCGGTGCACCCGCTCACCCCGAGTACACCTATGTCGTCGCCGACGTCGAGGCCGAGATCGGACCTGAGTCGAGCCTTTGGCACGACAGCGGACTCGCGGGCACCCTCCAACCCGGCGCCGAAGTGCCGCCGCCCGGTGAAGGCTCGCTTTCCGGAATGACAGTCGTCCCCGGCGGTACCGAGCAGGTCGTCCTGAGCGCGGAAGTCGACCGCATCGCGGCCGACGGAAACCGCGAGAGGATCGTGCTGCAGGGGGAGGCGGACCTGGACGAATGCACTCCGACCGTGCCGGAGCAGACCGAGGTACCCAACCGGGTCTGGGGGCCATACGGCGGGAAGCAGACGGTCCCGACGCAACAGGAACCCGGGGGCGGCCAGTCCACCCACCCCGCCGTCATTCGGATCCCCGGCGGCTGGAACGGCTACGAGTACTGGATGGCGCACACGCCCTACCCCGGCAGCAACTCCGCCTGGGAGGACCCGAACATCGCCGCGTCCAACGACGGCGTCAATTGGGTCGTGCCCGCAGGTCTCACCAACCCGCTCGACGACCAGCCGGGACTGCCGGGCCCCTACAACTCCGACACCGATATCGAGATGGGCCCGGGGAACACGATGTACGTGTTCTGGCGGGTCGTGATCCCCGATGCGTTCCAAGAGCGGCTCAAGTACTCGACCTCCACCGACGGCGTCAACTGGTCGGCGCCCGTCGAGGCCCTGCGGAGCTCCATGACCGTGCGCCGACCGCTGTCGCCGGCCTTCCTGTACGAGAACGGCCGCTGGGTCATGTGGGCGATCGACATCCTCCGGACACCGAACCGCATGGTGTACTTCGAAGGCGGCGCCACACCGGCCAAGGCCAATTGGGGCGCGATGCAGACGGTGAACCTGGGAGCGATGCAGAAGGAGAAGGAGCCGTGGCACCTGGACGTCGCCAAGGACGGCGCCTCGTACATCGGGCTGCTGAACGACACCGACCTCACCTCCACAGGCCGTGACGGGGACCTGATCTTCCTGTTCGGAACGACTCCCACGAGTTTCACGAACGGGAGCTTCTCGACCACGCCGAGGCTGAAACCGTTCATGCACGACCACCTGTACCGCGCGACGATCTTCGCGGACACCGAATACGGCGTCCCCGGCTATCGGGTGTGGTACGGGGCGCGGATGGCCCTCAACCCGGACGTGTGGAACATCCAGCGGACCTTCCTCAACGGGGCCGCCGTCCACGGCAGTCCGTGAGTCCTCATCCGACGCTGATCGTTCTCCCAGGTTAACGCGGCCTGATTCTGGCTACGTTCTGTGAATGAACGACATAGGGGCCGCGGGGAACGCGGTGCACGGCCGGCGCCGGATCTGGGTGCCGCTCGCGGTGGTCGGGGTGCTGCTGGCGCTGATCGTCGGGGAGGTCGCCTTCGCGCGGTCGCAGCCGGACGGGGTGGCGGTCGTGCCGGACACGGTGATCGAGTTCGGGACCGGGCAGCGGGCGGCGGTGCAGGTCGGGGACGGCTGGGTGCTCGACAGCGCCTCCAGTGACGCTAGCGCGCGGCTCGTCCTGGTGCGGGGCGACATGGTGGTGGAACTGTCCAGCGTGACCTTTCCCGCGCCTACTTCGCCGGACGAGATGTGGGCAGGCATGGACCGGCTCCTCGACATCGAACGCCGCCAAGGGATCGAAGTACGGCTCGACGGCCCGTCCGAGTTCGAGAACGCCGCCGGCACCGCCGGGTTCCAGGGGAAGCTGCAGGTCGGCACCCGGGTCGGCCAGGCGTTCGTGCTCGCCGACGCCGAAGGCGAGCAGGCCGTGGAAGTGCAGGTCCTCGCCCCGGCCCACGCCGGTGACGACGAGCGGTCCGCCGCCGCGGCGCTCATCGATTCGATCGCGTTCGAGGAGGAGTCATGACCGTCTACGCTCATGCGGCGGTGCCGCGCCCGCCCGCCGTCAGTGCCAGGACCTTGGGATTCTGGACCCTGATCGCATTGTCCGCCTTCGGGTTGTGGACGCTGCGGAAGGACTTCCTGCCGGTCGTGATGGCCTTCCCGGGGAGCGCGGTGCTCGACCTGGTGGTGCTCGCGGTCAGCCTCGCGGTGGCGGTGTGGATCGCGCGGCGGTTCCTGCGGCCCGTGCAGGCCCCGCCCTGGTCGGGGACCTGGCTGGCGCTCATGTGGGGCGCGTTCGGGGCGTGCGGGCTGGCACTGGTGATGAACGGGCTGCTGCTCGCGGCCTGGTCGCGGGTGCTGGGGCTGGAGGGGGCCGGAGACTGGGCGGCGGCGCTCACCGCGCCGGTCAACGAGGAGGCGGTGAAGGCCGCGGGCGTGATGCTGCTCGCGTGCGTCTCGACGCGGCTTGTGCGCAGCACCGCGGACGGGTTCGTCTACGGCGCGCTCGTCGGGTTCGGCTTCCAGCTGATGGAGAACTTCACTTACGGGCTCAACGGGGTCGCTCTGGCGGGCGGAGTGGATCCGGTGGCCGCGACCGGCCAGGTGCTGTGGGTCCGCATCCTGCTCACCGGGATCGGCTCGCATTGGACGATGAGCGCGGTGGCGGGGGCCGGGATCGGCTACCTCGTGAGCGCTTCGGGGCGGTCAACGGCGCGGCGCGTCTGGGTCGCGGTGGGGTGCATGGCGCTCGCGATGGGGATGCACTGGCTGTTCGACAGTCCGCTCTTCGGCGGGTTCGCCGGCGCGGTGGGCAAGCCGCTGGTGAACTTCGCGATCCTCATCGTCGTGTACCTGGTGGTGCGCCGCGGATTCCGGGCCCGCTGGGACGAGGTCGCCGAAGAGGAGGTGCGGGCCGGGAGCCTCGCGCCCGTCGAGGCGGCGAGCCTGTCGCGGCGGCGCGCACGGCGGCGGTACCTGCGCGGGTTCGGGCCCGTGCGGGTGGCGCAGGAACGCATGCAGCAGTTGCAGTTGGACCTGCTGGAGGAGCGCGTGCCGAGGCTGCTCGACCCGGCCGCGGCCCAGCCTTGGCGGGACGCGGTCACGGGGGCGAGGCAGGGCACGCTGGTCGAGCGGACGCCGTTGATGCTGTGAACCGGGTTTGGCTTGAGGGCGAAGGCTACCGGTGGAAGTGGGCCTGGGCCGAATCGAGGTTCACCGAGCCCGGGCACAGGAACGAACCCCCGGCCTTCTTCGCGCCGATCGGCCCGCCGCTGTAGCGGCGGGCCTCGCCCTCGCGTTCGAGCGTCACCCGGGACGACTCGTACGTGCAGGTCACGCCGTACCTGGCGGCGGGCCCAATCCCGTTTGCGGCGGATTCACATGTTTCCGGCGGACGGCGCTGCGGCGGGCCTCCGATACTTTCGTATCGCCCAGCCCCGGCGCGGGCGTCTTCGGTATCGAGCGGCCCCGCAGCGCTCATCCCTACGGATCGATTTCAGACACACCGTTTGCGCAGGTCAGAAGGCCTATATACAGTGAAGTCGTTCGCATCAGACGGAAAGGCGGCGACCCCATGTCGACCGATAACGCCCGTATCGGCGAGACCATCACCGTGGCCGACGCACCCTGGGTCGGCCCGGCCGCCCTCATCGGCCTCCCGCTCGTCGGCGCCGCGCTCGGGTGGGGGCTCACGTTCATCGTCGAATGGATCGTCGGCCTCCGGTGGTTCCCCTTCCAAGGCCTGTTCGAGCTGTTCACCGACCTGTCCGACCCGCTCCGGCTGATCGTCGCACTCGCCGTCGGGCTGCTCCTCGGCCTCGTCCTCGCGCTCTTCGTCCTCCACGAAATGCTCAGCATCACCGTCGGTCGCGACCGCATCGTCTTCAATCGCGGCGACTACGAGCGCGAACTCGACCGCGCCGACATCACCGGAGTCTTCGTGCAGGACAAGCGGGTCGTCGCACTCGGCCACCGCCGGCAGGAACTCGCCAACGTCGAATTCGACCTCGACCGCGACAAGCTCGCCGCCGCCCTCCGCAGGCACGGCTACGCCTGGCTGACCGAAGGCGACCCGTACGCCGCCGAGTTCAGACGCTGGGTCCCGGGCGCCGACGGACTCCCGCAGGGCGCGAACGCCGTGCTCAAGGCCCGCCAACAGGCCCTCGAGAAGTCCAACGGCGGCGACCTGCGCGAACTCCGCGACGAACTCGCCGACCTCGGCGTCGTCGTGCACGACAAGGACAAGAAGCAGTACTGGCGACTCTCCGACCCGGCCTGACCGACCCGCCCAAAAACCTGGTCGCCCAACCCCGTCATCGTGCGGATGCGTCCGCCGCCCCCGGCGCGGAGGATGGACGGAACCGGACATCACGACCAGGGGGAAACCATGACCGCGCCGCTGCTCTTCGGCCTGGCGATCCTGCTCGCCGCCATCGTCCCCGGCCCCGACTTCGCGATGGTCGTGCGCAACACCGTGCTCTCGGGCCGCGTGAGCGGGATGTGGACCGCCACGGGCATCGGACTCGGCATCGTCGTATGGGTCGTCGCCACCTCGATCGGCCTGGCCGCGCTGCTCGCGGCCTCGGCGCTGGCCTTCACGGTCGTCAAGCTCGCGGGCGCGGTCTACCTCGTCTACCTGGGCGTGCGGTCGATCCGCGCCGCGATCAAGGAGCGGCGGCGGGCGGTCGCCGAGATCCGGCTCGACCGGCCGATGAGCCACTGGGCCGCGTTCCGCTCGGGCCTGATGTGCAACCTGCTCAACCCGAAAGCGGTCGTGCTGTTCACCGCGCTGATGCCGCAGTTCCTCGTCGGCGGCGGCTCGCAGGCGGTGCTCATCGGCGAGCTGGCGGCCGTGGGGATGGCCGTGTGCGGGTTGTTCTACATCGGACTCGCGAACTTGATCGGCCTGTTCCGCGCCGTGCTCGAACGCCCTCGCGTGCGGGCCTGGCTCAACGGCGTGACCGGGGCGGTCATGGTCGCGCTCGGCCTGCGAGTGGCAGCCAACTGAACCGCACCGCCCGATGCAACGTGGAGCGGGCGGCCCCGCGCGGCGGTGTTCGCGGGCCATGAGGTGAGATAGCAGCGCGGCGGCCAGCCGGCCGACCCTTCGCGCTTGCGGGAGTGCGGTGGGACGGCAGACCGGCCGCCGTTTCCGCGCCCCGGATTCTCGATAGCGGTATCACTCGCGTTCTTGCAGAATGATCGCCATGAGCACCTGGGAACTTGAGACCGAGATCGAGTCGTACTACGAGCGCGGCGGCGAACGTGAGCGCCTGACGCGCAACGCGCGCGGACGCCTGGAATTCGCCCGCACGCAGGACCTCCTGCGCCGCAAGCTCCCCGGTGCGAACCTCGACGTGCTCGACGTGGGCGGCGCCACGGGTATTCACGCGAAATGGCTCGCCGAGGACGGCCACCGCGTCAGTCTCATCGACCCTGTCGCCAGCCAGGTCGAGGTCGCGGCACAGCTGCCCGGCGTCACCGCCGTCGTCGGAGACGCGCGCGAACTGCCTTGGGACGACGCGAGTTTCGACGCCGTGCTCCTCATGGGGCCGCTCTACCACCTCACCGACCGCGAGCACCGCGTCAAGGCCATCGCGGAGGCGCGCCGCTGCACCCGCCCCGGCGGCATCGTCGCGGCCGCGACCATCAACCGCACAGCCGGCTGGAACGACTACCTGCTGTTCCGGGCCGGTGGCAACGACAAGGGCCTGAGTGCCGAGGCCAGCCTGCGCATCATGCGCGAAGGCACGCTGCGGTACTTCGACCAGGACATCTTCACCACCGCCTACCTGGCCCATCCTTCCGAGGTCGCGTCCGAATTCGCCGATGCGGGCCTGGGCGGCGCGGCCCAATACGCGGTGCAAGGGCCTCCTGGCTACATCCCCGAGCTGGAGGCGCTCATCGACGACGAAGAAGTGCGTGAGCACCTCATGGAGGGCCTGCGCATCATCGAGGCCGAGCCCTCGCTGCTCGGCGCGAGCAACCACCTGCTGACGATCGCCACGATCCCGGCCTGAACGCGGCGGGGCGTCCGAAACGATGCGGGCGCCCCGCGGATCGGGAAGCTGCTTGCCGCCGCGAGTACGCGCGGCTAACCTCCGATGGCATGTGGACTCGCAGCTTTCTCATCCTCCACGGCGTGGAGAACCGCAGGCCTGAAGGCCACTGGCAGCACGAGCTGGCCATGGACCTGCGCGAGCGCGGCGAGCAGGTCTTCTACCCGCAGTTGCCCGACACCGACCGGCCGAAGCTGGCCGACTGGACCGACGCGATCCGTGCCGAGCTGGCGCTCATGCGCGGCGAGAAGATCGTCCTGTGCCACAGCCTCGCCTGCGCCGCGTGGATGCACCTCGCGGCGGCCGACGCCGCCTCGTCCAACCCGGCCTCGGCCGACCGTGTCCTGCTCGTGAGCCCGCCCGGCCCCGAGGCGTACGACTGGGACGTGATCGCCGGGTTCAGCACTGCCGGGCTCGACCTCGCCGGCCTGCGTCTCGCCGGCCACTCGGTCCGACTTGCCTGCTCCGACAACGACCCGTACTGCGTCGAAGGCGCCGCCGAGCAATACGGGCGGGCCTTGGGCTGCGAGGTCGACGTGCTCCCCGGCGACGGCCACCTCACCTTCACCGACGGCTACGGCCGCTGGCCCTCGGCCCTCGCCTGGTGTCTCGACGAGACGGAACGCCTGACCCCCAACCACTGACGACCACGCTTCCTGCCCGCTCGGGCCCTTCACACCGGGCGCGCGCAATGCCAGACTGGACCCGATCGGGCCCGTCCGTGCCACGCCATTCGCTGCGGGCCTTCGGATCGGCTCGCCGGGAGGTCACATGCGCTGGGTTCGGCTCGCCATCCTCGGCGCCTTCGTACTGGCCGCCGCCTCGGCCGGACTCGCCGGGAGCATCGCGAGCCCGCGTGGCGACGCCGCGGACGGCCCGGCCGTCGCCTCCGATCCTCCCGACTTGACCGCCACCGCAGAGATCCGGCGCATGTTCATGAAACCCGGCCAGGTCGCGATCGCGGTGACCAACCACGGCGACGCGCCAGTGCGCGTGCTGGGGGTCGAGCTGCTCACGGATTCGTTCGCGCCCTTGGGCGTCCAGGAGTTCGACACGGAGGTCCCGCCGAGCAAGAACGCGCGCGACCTGATCGTCCAGTACGGCGAGGCGACCTGCCCCGACGGCGTCGCCTCGCAGTCCGAACCGGCCTCGGTGGCGCTTCAGGTCGCGACCGAGGACGCGACCGTCCACACGGTCACCCTCGCATTGTCGTACCCCAACGGCACACTTGACCGATTGGTCCGGGAGGCGTGCGCGGCGCAGGCACTGGCCGCGTCGGCCCGCATCGAACTGGGGGAGCTGACCGAAACCGCGGAGGGCACCCTCGAAGGGAGGTTGAGCGTGACGCCGCTGGGGGAGGCGGCGCTCGGTGTGACCGAGGTGCGCGGGAGCGTCCTGTTCGAGGTCCACCTGGGTGACGGCTCCGGCGCTGGAGCCGCGGGCGGCGTGACGGTCCCGCTGGTGTTCGACGCGCACCGCTGCGACGGCCACGTGGTGGGAGACGCGAAGCATCCGTTCGGGTTCACCGTGTGGATCACCATCGACGGCGGCGATCCGGTCGCCGCACCGATCGACGTGCCGGAGGACCGGCGCGAGGCGCTCTGGGCGATGTTGGAGGTCCGCTGCGCGGAGCGGGAATGAGGGCTTGAACCGTTCCAATCGATGGAACTGGAGGAGGCGAACGTGGCACATCGGACGTACGCTGGAAAATGTGGGTGATCACACCGATACTTCGGGTAACGAGGCGCATCAGTTGCGCACCCGCCTTGTGGGAGCGCTGCGGTCGAGCGGCGTGATCCGGACCGAGGCGGTGGAGGCGGCGATGCTCGCCGTGCCGCGGCACCGCTTCGTCCCCGAAGCGCCCCTGCGCATCGCCTACGCCGACGACGTTTACGTCACCAAGCGCAACAGCGACGGCGAGGCCGTCAGCTCCGCTTCGCAGCCCGCGATCGTCGCCGAGATGCTCGAACAGCTCGACGTGCGGCCCGGCCAGCGCGTGCTCGAGATCGGGGCGGGCACCGGTTACAACGCCGCGCTGCTCGACGCGCTCGTCGGCCCCGAAGGCGCCGTGACCACTGTCGACATCGACTCCGAGACCGCCGGGCGGGCGCGCAAAGCCCTCGACGCGGTCGGGTGCGAACGGGTGCGGGTCGTGCAGGGCGACGGCGAGCTCGGCTTCGTCGACGGCGCGCCGTACGACCGGATCATCGCCACGGTCGGCACCTGGGACCTGCCGCCCGCGTGGTGGGACCAGCTCGCGGAGGGGGGCAGACTGGTTGCGCCCCTGAGCATCCGAGGTTGCGAGCATTCGGTCGCCTTCGACTGCGCGGACGGGGTGATGCGCAGCCGTTCCATCGTGAGCTGCGGCTTCATGCCGATGCGCGGGCTCGGCAGCCAGGAGGACCAGACCGTGGAGCTCTCCGAAGGCCGCATCATGACCTTCCATGTGGAGCGGGACGTCGAGGCCGAGGGCGCGCGCGGCGTGCTCGACGGTCGTGGCACGACGGTGTGGACTCCCGTGCAGCTCAAGGTGAACGACGACGCCACGCAGCTGTCCCTGTGGCTCGCCTGCGCGTTCGCCGGGTACGGGCGCATGAGCGCGCCCTTCGGCGACCACGGCCTGCAGCGGCTGCTGCTGCGCTGGGCCGATCCGGCGGTCGTGGAGGGCGAGGACTTCGCGTACCTGGTGTGCCGCAAGACCGGCGGCGGCAATGAGATCGGCGTGCGCGGTCACGGCCCGAACGGCCCGGGCCTCGCCGTCCGGGTCGCCGACGAGGTCCGCGTCTGGGACCGCGAATGCCGGGACGGCGTGAGCCTCCAGATCACGGCCTACCGCAAGGGGACCGGCCCGCCGTCCGAGCCGCGCTTCACCGTCCCCAAGCGCCACACCCGCCTCGCCATCGAGGTCGTCCCCGACGAGATCGGCTTCGCGTAGCCAGGCTCGACAGTGCTTGCACGCGGCCCGCTTGCGCCCGTCGAAGCCGCACCCGCCCCGGCCGACGGCTGCACAGAACGTGGCCGTCGCGACGTCCGAGATCCGTCGGGAACCTTTCCCCGACAACACTCCTCTTCTCCTACGAACCGTTCCGTTCGGAAGGAGAAGCCCTTGACCGTCCGCCATCGCAAGCTCGCCTACGCCGTCGAGTCCGTGCTCATCGCGGACGCCGCGTTCCATCTGCTCTGGGCGACTGGAAGCACCTGGCCGGCCGCCGACGTCCGGACGCTCTCCTACGCACTGCTCGGGGCTGAGGTATCGTTCGCGCCCGGCCTCTTGCTCGCGCTCGCCGCCCTCGCCCTGACGACGCTCGCCGTGATCCACTGCCGCGCCCGCGTCGAACGGTGCCACCGCCTCTACCCGCTCCTCCAAGCGGGCGCTCTCGCATTCCTGGCCTTCGTCAGCGTCCGGGCGCTGGCAGGCCTGATCTGGGCCTTGGGGGTGGGAGCGGCGGCCGATCACGCGGACTTCCACCGGCTCAACCTGTTCGCGTACACGCCGCTGTGTCTCGCGATGGCGGCCGCCGTGTTCACGATCGTCCGAAGTGGCGCGAAGCCGCTTCGCAGCCGGGCCGAAGTGGCTCACGCGAAACCTTGATGCCAGGATTCGACTCGTGAACCCCGCCGAGCTCGCCCCGCTGGTCCGACGCGCCCAGCGGGGCGACACGCTGGCCATGAACGACCTCCTGGACGCCCTCGCGCCCTACATCGGCCGCATCTGCGCACCCATCGCCCTCGGCCACGGCCCCGACGCCGCCCAGGAGGCCCTCATCGCGATCTTCAAGTCCCTCAAGACCCTCCGCGCCCCCGAGGCTCTCTTCACCTGGGCGCGAACCATCGCCGTCCGGCGTCCGGTCACCCTCGCCTCATCGGGCCGGACGTTTCGAACTAGGGTGGGAGGCGTCGTCACCCGCCGCGCCCACCCCCGGCGCCCTTCGGATCCGGGTGACCCCGCGTAGCGAGACCGCTTCGACTGGTCGCAGTGGACGCAATGCAGTAATAGTGGCTGACACCCCGGAATAACTCCCGGCCCACTCGCCTCCGCCCCGAGTCGGCCGGTCGAAAGCCGTTCCCAGAAAGGACGCCCCCGATGTCCGAGCCGACGTTCAAACAGCGGGCACGCTATTGGTTCGACAACACCATGTCGAAGGGCACGAAAGCGCTGATCGGTTGGCTGACCGTAATCACGTTGGCGCTCACCGCGATTGGTGCCCTCTTCCTCGCCATCGTCAATGACGCCGACGGCTTCGGCGGTACATTGTGGAAGTCGTTCATCCACATCCTCGACGCCGGAACCATCACCGGAGACGATGCCGGCGGCCCCGCGATGGTCGTCATGTTCATCACCACCATCGGCGGCCTGGTAATCCTGTCGTCACTCGTCGGTGTGCTGACCACCGGTCTCGACGCGAAACTCGAAGACCTTCGAAAAGGCCGCTCGCTCGTCGTTGAGAAGGATCACACCGTCATTCTCGGATGGTCCGATCAGGTCTTCATCGTCATCTCGGAATTGGTGGAGGCCAACGAAAGCGAGAAGCGCGCCGTCATCGCCATCCTCGCCGACCGCGACAAGGTCGAGATGGAGGACGAGATCCGCACCAAGATCGCGGACCTCAAGTCCACGCATGTCGTCTGCCGGACCGGCGACCCGGCCGACCCCGACAGCATCGGCCTCGTCAACCCCGGCCAGGCGAAGAGCGTCATCATCCTCACCTCCGCCGAGGACGACCCCGACGCCCAGCTCGTGCGCTCCCTCCTCGCCGTCACCCAGGGCGGCAACGGCATCAAGTGCCACGTCGTGGGCGCGGTCGCCGAAGGCCGGAACCTGCCCGCCGCCCGCCTCGCCGGCGGCCGCGCGGCGCACATCGTCGACGCCAACGACCTCATGGCCCGCCTCATGGTCCAGACCTGCCGCCAGTCCGGCCTCTCCGTCGTCTACACCGACCTGCTCGACTTCGGCGGCGACGAGATCTACATGGTCGAGGAGCCCGGCCTCTTCGGCCGGCCCCTCAGCCAGGCCCTGCACTCCTACCGCACGTCCTCGTTCATCGGCGTGCTCACCAAGGAGGGCCGCTGCATCATCAACCCGCCCTCCTCCGCTTCGCTCCAGCCCGGTGACAAACTCATCCTCATCGCCGCCGACGACTCCGCGATCGTGCTCGACGGCTCCCGCCCCGTCATCGACGAGAGCGTCATCGTCGCCCGCGCCGACGCCGGGAACCGGCCCGAGCGCACCCTCATCCTCGGCTGGAACGCCATGTCGCGCACGATCCTCGAGCAGCTCGACCAGTACGTCGCGCCCGGATCGGTCACCGACGTCGTCTCCGACCACCCCGACGCGCCCGAGGCCATCCGCAAGATCGGCCCCACCATGCGCGTCCAGGGCCTCAACTTCAAGGAGGACGACACCACCGACCGGGTCCTCCTCGAGTCCCTGAACCCCGGCTCGTACAACCACATCATCGCGCTGTGCTCGGACGACGTGGCGCCGCAGCTCGCCGACTCCAAGACCCTCGTGACCCTGCTCCACCTGCGCGACATGGCCCAGCGCAGCAACAGCCGGTTCAAGGTCGTCTCGGAGATGGCCGACGACCGCAACCGCACGCTTGCCCAGGTCACGCAGGCCGACGACTTCATCGTCAGCGACAAGCTCATCAGCCTCCTGCTGACCCAGACCGCCGAGAACCCCCACCTCTCGCAGGTCTTCGGGCAGCTCTTCAGCCCTGACGGCTCCGAGATCTACCTCAAGCCCGCCGACCACTACGTGCGCCCGGGCGTGCCGGTCAACTTCTACACTGTGGCCGAATCGGCGCGGCGGCGCGGCGAGACCGCCATCGGCTACCGCGTGGCCGCCCTCGCCAAGCAGGCCCCCGACTACGGCGTGCACCTCAACCCGGACAAGGGCCTGCAATTCATGCTCCAGCCCGGCGACAAGATCATCGTCCTCGCCGAGGACTGACGCAGGCGTACGCCCATCGGAGGACCGGCGGCCTGCTGCGAACGGCCGCTGTCACCCGATGGGCGTACGACTTTGGTCATAGGACGTTCACGACCATCGGCCGATGGCAGTGTCGGGCGCCGCAGGTAGCGTCGATGGAGACCGCAGCACCCAGCGGAGGAAACAGGAACCATGACCGACACCACCACACCCACCCCGGAGGCGGCCGAGACGCCGCCGGCGAAGGCCCCGATCACCCGATTGTGGTCCTACGCCCGCCAGCACCTGCGCCTGCTCGTCATCGGCGGCGCCCTCTCCTTCGCCGGAGGCCTCGTCGGCCTCGTCCAGCCGCTCATCGCCATGGACGTGATCGACACCCTCTCCGCGAACGAATCCCTCACCAGGCCGCTGCTCTATCTCGCCGCGGTCGTCCTCGTCGGCGGCGCCCTCGGCGCCCTCGGCCCCTACTTCATGCAGATCGCCGGGCAGGACGTCGTCCTCACCGTGCGCAAACAGCTCATCGACCGGCTCGTGCGCCTCGAAGTCGCCGAAGTCGACCGCCTCAAGCCCGGCGACCTCGTCTCCCGGCTCAGCTCCGACACGAACCTCCTGCGCACCGTCGCCAGCACCACCGTCATCGGCGGCGTCACCGACGCCTTCATGATCCTCGGCGGCATCGGCCTCATGGCCTGGCTCGACCTCACCCTCTTCGGCACCACCATGGCCATGGTCGCGTTCGTCACGGTCACGATGCTGTTCATCATGCCGCGCATCCAGAACGCCACCATCGCCTCGCAGAAGGCCCTGGGCGACATGGGATCGCTTCTGGAGCGCATCTTCAGCGCCTTCCGCACGGTCAAGGCCTCCAGCGCCGAAGACCACGAGATCGCCCGCCTCAACGGCGCGGCCACCACCGCCCGGGACACGGGCGTCAAGGCCTCGTTCTGGGAGGCGCTCGCGGGGGTCGTCGCGTTCCTGCCGGTGAACATCGCGTTCCTCATGGTCCTCGGCGTCGGCGGCGCGCGCGTCGCCTCCGGGGCCATGGAGGTCGGCACCCTCATCGGCTTCCTGCTGCTGCTGTTCTATCTGATGGGCCCGATCAACGGGCTCATCGCGTCGCTCTCGCAGCTCCAGACCGGCCTCGCCGCGATCCACCGCATCGAAGAGGTCGAACGGCTCGACGCCGAGGACTCCTCCACCGAGGAGACCCTCCCGGAGGCAGTGCGCCTCCCGGTCGGCTCCGGGCCCGCGCAGGTCGTGTTCGAGGACGTGACCTTCCGCTACGCCGAAGACCTGCCGTACGTCCACCATGGAGTCTCGTTCGCCTCGAGCGGGCGCGGGCTGACCGCGCTGGTCGGCCCTTCGGGAGCCGGCAAGACGACGGTGTTCTCGCTCATCGAGCGCTTCTACCCGGCCACCACCGGTTCGGTGAAGGTCGACGGTGTCGACGTCGCGGACTGGCCGCTCGAGGAACTGCGCGGCCTGATCGGCTATGTCGAGCAGGACGCGCCGGTCCTGGACGGCACGCTCCGCGAGAACCTCGTGATGGCCGCACCCGCGGCGAGCGACGCCGACCTCGACGAGGTCGTGCAGGTCGCGCGGTTGACCGAACTGGTCGGCAAGCTGCCGGACGGGCTCGACTCGCGGATCGGCTACCGGGGCACGACGCTCTCGGGCGGCGAGCGCCAGCGCGTCGCCATCGCCCGGGCGCTGCTGCGCAAGCCGCGGCTGCTGCTGCTCGACGAGGCGACCTCGCAGCTCGACGCCGCGAACGAGGCGGCGCTCAAGCAGGTCATGCTGGACGCGGCCGAGCGCACGAACGTTCTGGTTGTGGCCCACCGGCTTTCGACGGTGACCAGCGCCGACCAGATCGTGGTCTTCGACGCCGGCCTGGTACGCGCGGTCGGCACGCACGCGGAGCTGGTCGAAAAGGACGACCTGTACCGCGACCTGGCCGCCTCGCAACTGCTCACGGCGGCATAGGGGAGCAGCGCGCCCGCGATCGGGCGGTGCGGGTTCGTCTGTTACCTGGTCGGCGCGTTGGCGAGTGCCTTGCGGACCTGGTCCGAGAGTTCGGTGTAGTACTCGTCGATGTAGTGGTACGGCCCCGGGCCCCAGCGGTGGGAGGGGTCGCCGATGCGAAGGCCGGCGTCCACTTCGACCGGCGGGAGGGCCCGCTCGCCCAGGGCCGCTTGGAGGATGTCGTAGGCGCGTTCGAGCTGGTTGTTGTTCCGCCGAGTGCGCCGCAGGTCGCTGATGGGTTCGCCCGCAGTGTTGTGCGAGGCCCAGAACGCGCGGTGGATCAGCACCGGCCGTTGCGGGAGCCGTGCCGCGAGCGCCCTTGCGGCAGTGGCGAACGGGCCGTTGTCGGCAAGTTCGACGTCGTTGGCCACCGGCCGGGACCCGGGTCGCTTTTCCATACCCGCGTTGCGGAAGTAGATGGTCGAGGTCACCAGCCCGGAGCCGGTGTCGATGAGCGGCCAGCGCTCGTCGATCAGATCGATGACGATCGGGTGGTCGATGTCGTCGAGCGGGTCGAGCGCGGTCTTCCGGTGGTCCTCGACGACGGTCCGGCGCTGGAACGCCGAGTCGAGCTTGAAGTCGTCCGGGTCGATGGGGGTCGGCGTCGACACCAGGCTCTGGATGCGGGTGCGCGAGACGAAGTGGACCGGCCGGGGCAGCGGGTCGCGGCCGAGTTCGGCGGCGTCGCGGGTGACGCAGCAGCCGATCAGCGAGTAGGTCGGGGGAAGGTGCTCCATTCGAGGATGCTCCGATCCAGTGACGACAGTGGCACGAAAGTGGCCAGTATGCAGGACACCCGCGGTGCCCGGCACCTCCAGGTCGGGGTCACCTCCGCTGGGTCGACACCGTCGATCTGCGCGCAACCTCGCGACCGCCCGCGCGACACCGTGGCGTATTCGAAGGTTTCGATGCTTGACGTCCGGGCTCCGATGCGCCAAGATTGCCTAGAAAACGGTTCCTATCAACACATGAATCGTTTTTGGTGAGGTCCAGCCTCTCCAGCTTCCTGACCGGTGACCTGATCTAGAAACCGATAACTGTGGATTCGCGACCCCGGGCATCGGTTCGCGACACCTTGCCGCGATCGGATCGGGCCGGGCGGGACCGGCGGGGAGGCCGTCGCCTCGGTGACCGTACCGATGGTCTTGGTGGTGTATGCCGGGGTGGCCACCACCGCCGAGGCGACGGCCTCCCGCATGGCCGGGCGGCGCCCTGGCCCCGGGGCGGCGTGTCGACCGTCGCCGCGCTCCGGATTTCTGACATCGTTCAAGCGTCGTTCACGTTCGCGCCGAGCGGGTGACGACCGCGGCCGATTGACTGAAGGCCCGTTCCCGATGGAGTCCAGTGCCGAAAGGCAGCCCCACGAAAGGACCTTCATGTCCCTCAAGAGCGCGCTCCTGCGCGGCGCGGCCGTGCTGACGGCCGCCGGAGCCCTCGCCGGCCTCGCCGCAGCCCCGGCCGCCGCCAAGTCCCACCACCACGAGCCCCTCGTGATCGCGCACCGCGGCGCCAGCGGCTACATGCCCGAGCACACGCTCGAGGCCTACGCGCTCGCCGTCGAGCTCGGCGCCGACGTCATCGAACCCGACCTCGTGCTCACCAAGGACGGCGAACTGCTCGCCCGCCACGAGCCGGTCCTCGACGAGACCACCGACGTCGCCGCGCACCCCGAATTCGCGGACCGCAAGACCACCAAGCTCATCGACGGCAAGCCCGTCACCGGCTTCTTCGCCGACGACTTCACCCTCGCCGAGCTCAAGACCCTCCGCGCCGAAGAGCGCCTTCCGGCACTGCGCCCTGACAGCGCCGCGTACGACGGCCGGTTCGAACTCGTCACCTACGACGAGGTGCTCGACTATGTGGACACCCTCGACCGCAAGGTGATCACCTACCCGGAGATGAAGCACCCGTCCTACTACGAGGACAAGGGCATGAGCATCGAGGACGCGCTGGCCGACCTGCTGGAGGAGCGCAACCTCGACCGCAAGCGGTCGCCGGTGTGGATCCAGTCGTTCGAGTACCAGAGCCTGCTCAACATCGACGAGCGCGTCGACAACCCGATCGGCCTGAACATCGACGGCCAGGGCGCGATCCCGGACGCGACCCTCGACGAGTACGCCGAGACGCTGGACACCGTGAGCCTCAACAAGAACCGCATCTTCCCGCGCGCGGCCGACGGCTCGATCTCGGAGCCGACCGACATCGTCGAGCGCGCGCACGACCGGGGCCTGGACGTGCACGTCTGGACCTTCCGCGCCGAGAACAACTTCCTGCCGACGAACCTGCGCGAGGGCTCCGACCCGGCCGCGTGGGGCGACATCGAGGCCGAGTTCGAGCTGTTCTACGACCTGGGCGTGGACGCGGTCTTCAGCGACTTCCCGGACCTGGCCGTGGCCGCCCGCGACTGCTAGCCCGGGGCGAACCCAGGATTCACACCGAGAAGCGAAGGGCCGCCCTGCCGCCGGGGCGGCCCTTCGTGCGTCCGCGGCAGCCGCGGCGGGCGGTTCCGGCCGGACCGTTCGCAGGGCCGGTGTCGTACCCCGATGGCACCATCGGTGCATGACTGAGCACGAATCGATCGAGCAGGCGATTCCGATCCTTCGCGTCGAGGACGCGGCCGCAGCGCTGCCCTGGTACGAGCGGCTGGGGTTCGTGAAGCAGTGGGAGCACCGGTTCGAGCCGGGGTTCCCTCTGTTCGTGGAGGTCGCGCGCGGGCAGGTGCGGCTCTTCCTCTCGGAGCACAAGGGCGACGCGCCCCCGGACGGCGTGATCTACCTGCGAGTCCGCGACGTGGACGCGGTGGCGGCGGAGTTCGGCGTCGCGGCCGAGGCGATGGAGTGGGGCGCAAAGGAGATCGAGTTGTGCGACCCGGACGGGAACCGGCTGAGGATCGGCACGCCGAGGAGTTGACGAGCTGGCGGCCGCCCCCCGAGGTCGGGAGTGTCGGGCTGCGCCGGCGCCCGGCTGGGCGCGTAGGGCATGCCCCTTCCCACCCGCATCCGCCTCCGACCAACCGAAAAAGACCACATTCCCACACAGGTACGACACTCGGGTGTTTGCGCAGTCGGTGGGCGTATCCGGCCGGAGGGCGCGACGTTCGGGGGTTCGGCTAGTTCGGGATCGTGAGTTCGAAGTGGACGGTTTGGAACGGCTCGCCGAAGCCCTCGGTGCGCATCTCGTTCACCGCCACCCGCTCGTCGAACAGGACCGTGCCGCGCTTGGACCAGAACTCGACCGCTCCCGGGGTCCGCGCGTCCGTGTGGAGGTACACCCCGCTGTAGCGCTCGCGGCCCGCGATGAACGCCATGCACGCGTCGACCAATGCTCCCGCCAGCCCGCGCCGCCGGTGCTCGGGCCGCACGTAGACGCGGTACAGCGTCGCCGTGCGCCCCTCCTCGAAGCGGTTCGTCACCTCGAGCGGGTTCGGGGGCGACACCGGCGTCTGGCCGCGCACGCCGGCCGTGCCCGCGACCATGCCGCCGCGTACGGCGACGAACAGCGCGTTGTCCTCGGGCGCAAGGTAATACGAGTCGAGATCGATGATGTCGGAGTGCCACTGTGGCAGGTATCCGTGCCCGAAATCCCGGTAGACGGTGTCGAGCATCACGGACCGGGCACCCGGGAGATCCTCCGGTTCCGCCTGCCGCAGAACGTAACCCTCTACACCCCTGGTGCCTCGTGCGACCGCGATATCCGACATGAGAGCCATTATTGCATCTGATTTGCAATAGGGAACTGTTCGCGTTAAGAGATGCGGCTCACCCTGAAAGGTCGGCACGCTGCACGGGCGCATAGCCGCTCGCAGCCAGAGCGACGAGCTTCACGGCCATCGCAAGGCTCGCGCCGGCGATCCACCACGGCCCGTTGTCGGAAGCACCGACCACGCGACTTCGGCGATCCCCAGCGACAACCCGAGCGCCAGCGCGAGCAGACCGGCACGGCCGAGCCGGGCCGCGATCTCGCGGCGGCCCGGCCTTCGCGCTCGCTGTCCGCTACTCCCAGGACCGGGCCGACTGGATGCCCACGATCGTGCCCGTCGGCGTCGCGATCCCGGCGATGCGCAGGCCCGGCACGTCCATCGGTTCGCCTGCAACGGAACCGCCCAGATCGACCGCCCGCTCGCAGACGCGGTCGACGTCGTCCACCGCGACCATCGCGTTCCACTGGGGAGGAAGGCTCAGCTCCCAGCCCTCGGCCGCGTGGCAGCCGCCGAACTCGCGCTCGCTCCCGGCGGCGCTCAACGCCGCGTACGGCTTCGGGTTCGACGCGTCCGCCCAAGGCGGCGTCTTCACGTTCCACCCCAACAGGTCCACGTAGAACTTCATCGCCTCGGCAGGCACGCCGTCGTAGCGGTACTCGACCCACGAGACGCTGTTCGGCTCACCCCACGCGCCGAAGCCCGAGCTCGGGTCCTTCGCCTCGACCAGGCCGAACGAGACGCCGTTCGGGTCGTTGATCATCGAGAACCGGAGCATGTCGCCCACGTCCTGCGGCTCTTCCACGACCGTGCCGCCGAGCCTCCGCGCCCGATCGGTCGCGGCGTCGCAGTCCGCGACCCGGAACTGGAGGTTCCAGATCCGCGACGGCTCCATGCCCGGCGGGCACGGCATGATCCCCGCAACAGGGCGGTCGGGCCCGGAATCCTCCGGGATCGAGAAGGTCGTGTAATGGCCGAAGCCCTCGCCCGCGTCCGTCGACGCCCAGCCGAACAAGCGCTCATAGAACGGGACGTCGGCGGTGAGATCCGAGGTCAGGGCGTCGGACCAGACGGGTGCTCCGATCGGGATCGACGTCATGGCGGGCTGCTCCTTCGCAGGTTGGGAAACTGGCGCTTCGCTCACCGTCCCACGCGGCGCCGAAAGCCGCAGGATTTCTCCCGCAGCGGTCGCCCGTCCTCAGTCCATCTTCTTGCTCGACATGATGGTGAAGTGCGCGCCCGTCGGCGACACCAGGACCGCCATGCGCCCTCCCGGGTCGTCCACCGGCGCCACCGCCACCCGGCCGCCCAGGTCGACCGCCTTCGCCGCCGTCAGGTCCACCGAGTTGGTGCCGAAGCACACCAGCCAATGCGGCTTCATCCGCACCTCCGGCCCGAGCGCCATCCGCGCCCCGCCGAACTCCACCGCGGACCCGGTCAGGCCGTGGTGGTGCGTCCACAGCCCCACGTACGGCGCGTCATGCGACGCCTCCTCCGCACCCGGCACCTTCACCGACCAGTTCAGCAGCTCCGAGTAGAACTGCATCGCCTCCACCGGCGCGCCGTCGTAAACGTATTCGAACCACACCGCCGCGCCCGGCTCACCGTACGCCGTGAACCCCACGTGCTCGCTCATCGGCTCGAACAGGCCGAACGCCCCGCCGTCCGGGTCCTTCACCGCCGCGTACACCAGGTCGTCGCCCACCCGCACCGGATGGCTGATGATGTGGCCGCCGAGCTTCTCCGCGTCGGCCGCCGCCTGGAAGCAGTCGGCCACATGGAACGCGACCCCCCACTCCGACACCGCATCCGCGGTGCCCGGCGGATTCGGGGCGAGCCCGCCCACGGCGCGCGCCACCGACACCGTGGAACCCAGGCACAGCTCGGTGTAATGCCCGAACTCCTCCCCGGTGCCGAAACTCGCCCACTTGAACAGGCGCATATAGAAATCCAGGTCTCGGGTCAGATCAGGGGTGTTCGCGTCAGCCCAGATCGGGGCTCCCAGCGGAATCTTGGTAGGCATGCGGCGGTCCTTCACAGGTCGGTCGGTCACCCCCACCGTCCCACGGGGGTACGACGCAGGCAAGGCCTCCGGCGAGCCGACGCGGCCGGTGCGAGGCGGATCCGGCGGTTACCCGCCCGCCGCGCCAAGGAAACGCGCCGAGGCCCGCCGGCGCCGAGCGCGGGCGGGCCTCCGATCACATCAGCTCCGGTTCTGCTGCCGCAATAGATCGCGGCTCTGCTGCTGCTGCCGCAGCAGATCGCGGATCTCCTGCAGCACTTCGATCTCCGCCACCACGTGCACCTCGTCGACCTTCGGCGCGAATCGCTCACGGAGCTTGTTCATCGGCAGCACGACCACGAAGTACACCGCCAGCGCCGTCAGAAAGAACACCAGGACGCCGTTCAGGAACAGTCCGTACGGGAACACGACGCCGTTCACCGTGAACTCGCCGCCCACTTCGGCCCCGCCCGTGACCAGCGTGATCAGCGGATTGAGGAACGCCGTGCCGAACGAAGCCACGAGCGCCGTCATCGCCGCGCCCATGACGACCGCGACGGCCAGCTCCACCACATTGCCGCGCATCAGAAAATCTTTGAACCCTTTGATCATGCCCAAGAGTTTCGCATCCCCCTGCTTTGGAACAGCAGTCGCGAATCCCAGTGTCGACGTGGCGCAGGCGACATCACCCGGAAGGGAACAAACGGACCGGTCAAGCGGTTGCATCCGGACGTGGCCGATCACTCGGCCCCGCGGACACCGAAACCCTGCGTGAAAGGCATTCCCCATGAGCGACATCGTGATCGGCGGCGACCTCCAGGTGAACCGGCTCGGCTACGGCGCGATGCGCCTGTCCGGCGACCCTGGAATCTTCACCCCGCCGAAGGACCGCGCGAACGCCGTCGCCGTCCTGCGCCGCGCCGTCGAACTCGGCGTCGACTTCATCGACACCGCCGACGCCTACGCGCTCGGCGACAACGAGCAACTCATCGCCGAAGCCCTGCGCCCCTACGCGGACAGCGTCGTGATCGCCACCAAGGGCGGCAACACCCGCCCCTCGCCCGCGGAATGGGTCGCGGTCGGCAACCCCGGCTACATCCGCCAGCAGGTCGAACTCAGCCTTCGCCGCCTCGGCGTCGAGACCATCGACCTCTACCAGATCCACCGCCTCGACCTGAGCCTGCCGATCGCCGACCAGATCGAGACCCTCGCCGAACTCCAGCGCCAGGGCAAGATCCGCCACATCGGCCTCTCCGAGGTCACCGTGGACCAGCTCAAGGAGGCCCAGGCGGTCGCGCCGATCGCGAGCGTCCAGAACCTCTACAACCTCATCAACCGCCAGAGCGAGGCCGTGCTCGACTACACCGCCGAGCAGGGCATCGCGTTCATCCCGTGGTTCCCGATCGCCGCCGGCGAGCACGCCGGGCCCGACGGGCCGGTCGGCAAGATCGCCGCCGAGATCGGCGCGACCCCGGCGCAGACCGCGCTGGCGTGGCTGCTGCGCCGCTCGGACAACATCGTGCCGATTCCGGGCACGAGTTCGATCGCGCACCTGGAGGAGAACGTGGGCGCGCGCGACCTGGTGCTCACCGACGCCCAGTACGAGGCGTTGAACGGCTTGGCTTCGGCCTAGCGGACGACGAGGGGGCCCGCGCCGATCCGGCGCGGGCTTTCTTGTGCGCCTTAGGGGTTGAGCGGGGCGATGCGGAAGTGCTCGAACTCGGCGGTGGGGCCGTCGGGGTTGGCGAAGACGATCGTGTTGCGGCCTTCCGCGAGGTCGATGACGACCGGGTAGGTCCAGAAGTCGTTCCAGGTCCAGGTGCCGCGCATGGGGTGGGTGCCCGCGTCCTTGCCGTTGACGGTGATGGCGCAGTGGCGGGTGACGATGTCGATGTTGTATTCGTGGCCTTCGCCGCGTTCGCCGTTCGCGTAGCTGACGAGGAGCATGTGCGGGCCCCCGGCGGCGTCGACCTCGATGGCGGCGGTGGCGCCGCGCCCGTTCCAGCCGATGACGTGGCCGCGGTGGGCGAAGTCGTTGACGACGAGGCAGGAGCCGCCCGAGCGGGCCACCTCGGCGGCGTCCACTTCGACCGGTCGGGGTCCGGTCGCGGGGGCGACGAGGATCGGCCCGGTGATCGGCCCGGTGCGCAGCCGGTTGACCCCGGCGTGGAGGAACACGGGCCGGGAGAGGTCGACGAGGACGTCCTGGTTCTGCGGCCCGGCGAGGACGCCGGTGTCGGTGCCTTCGATGCGGTGGTAGCCCGCTTCGGCCGCGTACAGGTCGAAGACCAGGCCGTCGGCGTGCGGGCGGGCGAAGGCGGCGTCGTAGGAGACGTGGCCGCCGCGGCGCTCGGTGAGCTCGATCTTGTCGAGGGCGACCTCGCCGCGGGCGGTGCCGATCGCCCCGGATTTGGAGAGCTCGACGGTGTTCGCGCCGGCCCGCAGGGTGATCGGGACGCGCGCGATCGAGCGATGGCCCCAGTTCATGGTGCTCGGGTAGTCGAGGAAGCGCTCCGCGCCGTTGACGGTGAGGACCTGCTGCGCGGGTTGGGGTTCGGTGGCCTCGGCGCCGCGCCCGTACATGTGGGAGTAGAAGACCGCGAGGTCGTATTCGCCGGCCTCGGGGACTTCGACCTGGAAGACCACGGCCGAGTCGGTGAGGTTCAGGCCGCACACGTCGTGCTCGCCGGAGGCGGCGAAGGCGTTCCCGTCGTCGGCGTGGCCGTGCCGGGTGATCTCGCCGGAGGTGATGTCGGCGGCCTCGGCGTCCCACTGGCCCTTCCAGGGCGGCGGCCCGATGACGGCGGCTTCGCCGGGGGTGACGGTGATCCAGTACGCGGCCATGCGGTCGGGACCGTAGACCGGGATCTCAAGGCCCGCAGGGTGACCTACGACCTGCGCGATCGGCTGGGGCGGGCCCGAGGCGCCCTCGTAGCCGGTCCAGTCGATGCGGTGCACGGTGGCCGTGACCCGCTCGCCCCAGAACTCGGGGTCGAGTCCCGTTGCGGCGACGAGGAAGTCCTCGACCGTGCCGCCCGCGAGGATCTGGGCGGTGCGCCGCGCGGCGTCGATGGTCGCGATGCCCTGCAAGGTGTCCACAGTGTTCGGATGGGGCGGCTCGACGCGCACGGTCTGGCCGGTCATCCCCGAGTAGGCCTTGAGGAACCACCACGCGCCGTTCGGCAGGTTCGGCTGCGGGGCCGCGCCCGAGTATCCGCCGGCGGCGGTCCAGTACGCCATGTCGGCGTGGACCTTCGCCTCCTCGAACATCGCCGCCCACTGCACGAGCTGCCCGGGGACGGAGAGGTCGCGGTTGTTCCCGTACTCGTCGATGTTCACGCGGCGCGGCGAGATCCCGAGCGAGCGCTCCAGCCCCCGGTAGGCGGCGTAGTGGCCGCGGAACTCCGCGAGCGAGCGCGGCGAGAGCTCGTGCCAGGCGATCCACTCGGGGAGCGTCCCGGTGTCGCGTGCGCGCCTGAGGAAGTGCGGCAGGAACTCGGGGTGGTAGTACGCCTCGTTCGGCCCGGCGATCGGCACGCCGGGCGCGAGCCCGCGCAGGAGCTGCACGGTGGTGATCCAGTCGGCGAGGAACCGGTCGAACTTCGCGGGCGCGTTCTCCTTGAGCGAGTACCAGATCCAGTCCGGTTCGTTGAACGGCACCCAGACGAGGCGCCCGGCGTTCTCGGGCGTGAGCATCGGCGGCACGACCGCGCACAGCCGCTCGTGGTAGACGTCGATGCCCACGTCCTCGTACGGCCACTTGGCGAACAGGTCCTGCAGGTACACGAAGGCGAGGCCGTCCCCGTTGCGGCGCAGGGCGTTCACCACGCTGGACGCGTCGCCTCCCGGGTGCTGCGCGCCGCCGTCCGGCTTCACCGCGAGGGTGGTGATGTCGAGCGCGTCGAGCAGCTCGTCGCCGGGCACGCCGTCCTCAGAGACGCCGTACAGGGACCCGGCCGCGCCGTGCAGCACCGGGCCGGTCGGGGCGGCGAAATCCGCGATGAGGCGGGCCGCCCCCTGAGGGAGGGGGTTGAGGGCCATTGCCGGGCCTTTCGGATCAGGATCGGGAGCGGGGCGGGCCCGAGGTCTCGCGGATGATGAGCTCGGGGTCGGGCCAGCTCGGCTTCGGCCGCGGGTTCGTGCTGTCGACGCGGTGGCGCAGCAGCTCGAACGCGCCCCGGCCCACGCTCTCGAAGTCCTGGTTGACGGTGGTCAGCGCGGGGGTGGTGTACGCGGTGAACGGCGTGTTGTCGAAGCCGACGATGGAGAGGTCGCCGGGGACGTCGCGCCCGGCGAGGTGCGCGGCGCGCAGCGTCGCGAGGGCGAGGTGGTCGTTGCCGCAGAGGATCGCGGTCACCGAGGGGTCGGCGATGAGCGGCTGCACTGCCTTGAACGCCTCGGCGAACGTCCAGCCGGAGGGCACCGCGTCGGGCACCTCGCGTCCGGCCTCGCGCAGGGTCCGCGCCCAGCCGTCCGCGCGGTGGGCCTTGCCGCCGCCGAAGGTGCCCGTCGAGGTGGGGATCGCCAGATGGTGCACGGTCTCGTGACCCTGGTCCAGCAGGTAGCGGGTGGCCTCCGCCGCGGCCTTGCCGTCGTCCATGCCGACCAGCCACGGCGAGGCGGCGAGCTCCTCGGCGGTGTAAGGCCCTATGGCGACCATCGCCTGCGGCTGGGTGTCGAGCAGGACCTGCTTGGCGCGCATCCCGGGCTCGTCGTGGGCCATGATGATCGTCGGCTCGCCCGCGCGGGGGAGGCGCGCGATGATGTCCTCGTCCGAGTGGGTGTCGGCCGGGTCGAGCACGGAGATCTGCACGCTCCAGTCGAGCGAGCGGGCGGCCTTCTCGATGCCGCGCAGTGCGGCCTCGGGCCCGTAGAGAGAGGTGTCGGCGGCGAGCACCGTGACGGACTCGACCGCGCCGCCCGCGAGGCTGCGGGCCAGCCGGTTGGGCCGGTAGCCCAGCTCGGCGATGGCCTCCAGCACCTTGTCCCGGGTCGCCGCGGCGACCCGCGGCGAGCCGTTGACGACGCGGGAGACGGTCTGGTGGGAGACCCCGGCCAGTCTCGCCACATCCCAGATACTGGCTGCCTTCTTCGGTTGCGCCATCGCTGTAGGTCTCTTTCTTTGTTCGTCGCAGGCCGTCCCAGGGGACCGGGCCGTCCCAGTCCTAGTGTGGCCGCAGTCCCATACGACGATACGCCGAGTGATGTTAACGATCACTTTGGTTATGGGTCAATCACAGTACAACACAGTTTCGCAACAGCGGGGTCATGCCGAGGTAACGGTTCCGGATGCCCCCGCGAATGCCCCAAACGGCACAACCGGCCCTCCAGTCGCCTCGGTTGCGCTCTTCGAGGGGCTTGTGAGGCCGAGTTCACACACTCGAAATCTTTGGCGACAACTTCTTAACACGCAGGCCCGGGTCGCGTAACACGTCTTGGTGAAGCTGGCATCACTCCGGTAGGTAGGAGCATCACGCGCCGGCCGATTCGTCGGTCGGCGCGTGACAACACCTATCCCGAGCACCGTCGCTCCCCTCACGCCGGAACAGCCTTAAAGCCCGCAGTACTTTTCTATCTCCCTTGAGAGGAGGCGGCCATGCCCGAGCTCGACACTGGCAGCAATGCCTGGATCTTGACCTCCGCCGCCCTTGTTCTGCTCATGACGCCTGGTCTGGCCCTGTTCTACGGCGGTCTCACCAGGGCCTCGAGCGTCCTCAACATGATGATGAAGTGCCTGGTCGCGATCGGTGTCGTATCCATCGCCTGGGTCCTCGTCGGCGAGTCGATCGCGATCGGCAACACGGACCCCGAGACCGGCAGCGCCGCCACGAACTCCTTCTTCGGAGACTTGAGCAGCTCGTTCGGCCTGGACTACCTCACCGACCTCAGCGGCGTCACCGCCGGCGTCTCCAACGGCGCCCTCTCGGCCTTCGGCATGATGTTCGCCATCATCACCGTCGCCCTCATCGCCGGTGCCGTCGCCGACCGCATGAAGTTCTTCTCCTGGGTCATCTTCGCGACCGTCTGGGTCGTCGTGGTCTACGCCCCCGTGGCCTTCTGGGTCTGGGGCGGCGGCTGGATCGAGGACTGGGGCGTGCTCGACTTCGCCGGCGGTTCCGCGGTCCACGCCAACGCCGGTGCCGCGGGCCTCGCCCTCGCGCTGGTCGTCGGCCGCCGCATCGGCTGGAAGGACGGCAACTTCGCGCCGCACAACCTGCCGCTCGTCGTCATCGGCACCGGGCTCCTCTGGTTCGGCTGGTTCGGCTTCAACGCCGGCTCCGCCTTCGCCTCCAACGGCACCGCGGGCCTCGCCCTGCTGAACACGCAGGTCGCCACCGCCGCCGCCATCCTCGCCTGGCTCATCGTCGACCGCATCCGCGGCATCAAGCCCTCCGTGCTCGGCGCCTGCTCCGGCGTCATCGCAGGCCTCGTGGCCATCACCCCGGCAGCCGGTTACGTCGCCCCTGTCGGCGCGATCGCCATCGGCCTCGTCGCGGGCATCATCTGCCCCTTCGCCATCGGCCTCAAGCACAAGCTCGGCTACGACGACGCGCTCGACGTGGTCGGCCTGCACATGGTCGCCGGTATCTGGGGCTCGATCTCCGTGGGTCTCTTCGCGGTCTCCGAGGTCACCGTGATCGCCGGGGTCTACGACGAAGGCGTCGACGGCCTCTTCTACGGCGGCGACGCCGCCTTCCTCGGCAAGCAGGCCGCCGCGGTCCTCTCCGTGGTCGCGTTCTCCTTCGTCGCCTCCCTCATCATCGCCTTCATCCTGAAGTTCACCATCGGGGTGCGGATCAGCGAGGAAGAGGAGCTGGCCGGTATCGACGCCGCCCAGCACGGCGAGGCGGGCTACGACCTGCCGCTCAACGGCAACACCGGCACCGGCCTGCCCGAGACCAACGCCGAAGCCGTCGAGAAGGTCAACGTCTAACGGCAACCGACTTCACGTCACCGCTAAAAGGAACGGCCGCCTCCCCCCGGGGCGGCCGTTCCGCTTGTCCCGGGAAGGCCGTTCCGCCTCCTCAGGGGAAGCTCACGCCCGATCCGGGCATCACCGGGCGGCGGGCGCGCCGCGATCCCCGTTAAGCTCGTAGGAGCCGTCGCGCCGTCCCAAGGCGCCCCGCTCGCATTCGCGCCTCGCGGCGCCGCCTGCGAGCTGTAAACCTGTACTGCACCATCGAGAGGTTCGCCCGTGTTCGACGCTCTGTCAGATCGACTGTCCGGGATCTTCGAGTCGATCCGCGGCAAAGGCCGCCTGACCGATGCCGACATCGACGCCACCGCCCGCGAGATCCGCCTCGCCCTGCTCGAGGCCGACGTCGCCCTCCCGGTGGTCAAGACCTTCATCAACGAGGTCAAGGAGCGGTGCAAGGGCGCGGAGGTCTCCAAGGCCCTCAACCCCGCCCAGCAGATCATCAAGATCGTCAACGAGGAGCTCATCGCGATCCTCGGCGGCGAGACGCGGCGCCTCAACTACGCCAAGCAGGCCCCCACCGTCATCATGCTCGCGGGCCTCCAGGGCGCCGGTAAGACCACCCTCGCCGGGAAGCTCGCCAAGTGGCTCAAGGGCGACGACCACTCGCCGCTCCTCGTCGCAGCGGACCTCCAGCGCCCCAACGCCGTCGGCCAGCTCCAGGTCCTCGGCGAGCGCGCCGGCGTGGCCGTCTACGCCCCCGAGGCCGGCTCCGGCGTCGGCGACCCCGTCCAGGTCGCCACCGACTCGATCGAAGAGGCCCGCCGCAAGGGCCACGACGTCGTCATCGTCGACACCGCCGGCCGCCTCGGCATCGACGAGGAGATGATGCAGCAGGCCCGCGACATCCGGGCCGCCGTCAACCCCGACGAAGTCCTCTTCGTCATCGACGCCATGATCGGCCAGGACGCGGTCAACACCGCCGAGGCCTTCCGCGACGGCGTCGGCATCACCGGTGTGGTCCTCTCCAAGCTCGACGGCGACGCCCGCGGCGGTGCCGCGCTCTCCGTGCGGCACGTGACCGGCCAGCCGATCATGTTCGCCTCCACCGGTGAGAAGCTCGAGGACTTCGACGTCTTCCACCCGGACCGGATGGCCTCCCGCATCCTCGGCATGGGCGACATGCTGACCCTCATCGAGCAGGCCGAGGCCGTGTTCGAGGAGGACCAGAAAGAGGAGATGACCCAGAAGCTCCTCAAAGGCGAGGACTTCACGCTCGAGGACTTCCTCGAGCAGATGCAGGCCATCCGCAAGATGGGCCCGATCGGCAACGTGCTCAAGATGATGCCCGGCATGGGCCAGATGAAGCAGCAGATCGACGCCATCGACGACAAGCAGATCGACCGCACCTCCGCGATCATCCGCTCCATGACCCCGGCCGAGCGCCGCGACTCCTCGCTCATCAACGGCTCGCGCCGCCTGCGCATCGCGAACGGCTCCGGCGTGACGGTCTCCGAGGTCAACCAGCTCCTGTCGCGGTTCAAGGACGCGCAGAAGATGATGCGCGGCATGACCGGCGCGATGGGCCTCGGCGGCGGCACCAAGGCCACCAAATCGCCCTACAACAAGCGCAAGGGCAAGAAGACCAAGAAGAAGCCCGTGGTCCGCCGCGGCGGCCAGCCCGCCCAGAACGCCGCGCCGCAGCTCCCCGCGGGCATGCAGCTGCCCCCCGGCATGCCGGACCTCTCGCAGTTCAACGCCGGGGACCTCCCCGACATCGACTTCGAGCAGTTCCTCAAGGACCAGAAGAAGAACAAGTAGGCAACGGTCCCGACCCCCGCCGGGCGGTCGGGAGCGGCCAACCGCGATCGCCCGGCGGGCGACCGCGAAACGACCGCCGCAGGCCGGTCCGCGCCGAGCGCGACCGGCCTGACGTGTTCTCCGACACGGCCGCCGCGAGGCAAGCGCCGTCTTGTCGGACCGGGCGCGGAACGTGGCGGTAGAACTCAACCACCCTGGGCGGGCAAGGACTGCCCGCGCCCGCGCACCCCCGCCTTCCCGTCCCGCGCGCCCCCGTTGAACTTCCGCGCCCGCGCGGGCGATACTGCGAGGCGATGAACGCACTCGCACCGCTCGAGCCCCAGCGACTCGAGCCTCTTCACCTCAGGGTCGTCTGGCTCCCGGACGACACCGTCCGCGACGTGTACGTCGACGGGGACCGCATCACCTTCGAACCCGTGCCGGGCGCCCGCACCGTGGCCACCAACGGGTTCGCGCTCCCCGGGCTCGTAGACGCCCACTGCCACATCGGCATCCGCCGCGGCCCCAAACCCATCGAGAGTCTCGACCAGGCCCGCGGACTCGCGCACACCGACCGCGACACCGGCGTCCTCGCCATCCGCGACGCCGGATCGCCCTACCCCTACCCCGAACTCGTGGGCGAGGACGGCATGCCGCGCCTCATCCGCGCCGGGCACCACATCGCCGCCTCCCGCCGCTACCTGCGCGGCATCGGCCTCGAATGCGAGCCCCACGAGGCCGTGGCCGCGCTGGCCCGCCAGGCGAAACTCGGCGACGGCTGGGTGAAGCTCGTCGGGGACTGGATCGACCGCGACAAGGGCGACCTCGCACCGTCCTTCGAACCCGAGATCCTCACCGCCGCGATCCACGCCGCCCAGGCCGAGGGCGCGAAGGTCGCCGTGCACACCTTCTCCGAAGAGGCCGTCGCGTGCGTCGTCGAAGCGGGCGTCGACTCCGTCGAGCACGGCACCGGCCTCGCCCCGGACCTCCTCGACCGCATGGCCGAGCGCGGCATCGCCTTGGTGCCCACCATGATCAACATCGAGACCTTCGACGACATCGCCGCCGGGGCCGACGTCAAGTTCCCCCGCTACGCCGACCACATGCGACGCCTCAAGCAGGGCTTCCCCGAAGTCGTGCGCGCCGCTTGGGAAGCGGGCGTGCCCGTCTACCTCGGCACCGACGCGGGCGGCGGCATCGACCACGGACTCGCGGCCGAGGAGATGCGGCTGCTGCACGAGAAAGCGGGCATCCCGGCCGCCGACGTCGTGGCCGCCGCGTCCTGGCGCGCCCGCGAATGGCTCGGCCTCCCAACGGATCTCGGCGATCTTGTGGTCTACGAACGCGACCCGCGCGCCGACCTCGCGGCGGCCCGCGAGCCCGCGCTCATCGTCCTGCGCGGGCGAATCCTCAAGTCCCCCAAATAAAAACGCAGTGACCTGCGGCTTTTGCGGCATTCCTGAACCGGCCTGGTCCCCACCTGTGGCGGGGGTCGGCTATCGTGAACCTCCCCGCGCCGTTTCCCGCCCGAGCAGACCCGAGCAGAGAGCTATAGCGATGACTTATCCTCCGCCTCCTCCGGACCAGTCCGGTCAGGGCGGCTTCCAGTACGACCCGTACGGCAGCCAGCCCGGTTCCCAGCCCCAGAACCCCTCGCAGCCGCAGCAGCCCGGCTACGGCCCGCCCTCGCAGCCGCAGCAGCCGGGCTACGGCCCCGCGCCGCAGCTGCCGCCGCAGGCCCCCGGCTACCCGCCGCAATACGGCGCGCCCGGCTACGGCCCGCAGCTGCCCAAGGGCCAGGCGATCGGCTCGATGGTCACCGGCATCATCAGCGTCGCGGGCCTCTGCATCCCGTACATCAACTTCGCCAGCCTGGTTCTCGGCATCATCGCCGCGATCCTCGGCGGCGTGGCGCTGAAGAAGATCAACCGAGGTGAGGCCGCGGGCAAGGGGCAGGCGATCACCGGGCTCGTGCTCGGCATCATCGTCTGCGCGCTCGCCGCGATCGGCATCATCATGTTCTTCGCCGTCGGCGCGACCATGCTGGGCACCGGCGCGGCCACCACGTACTAGAACAGCTGCATCGAAAGCGGCGCGGTCCCAGGCCCGCGCCGCTTTCGTGTTCGCAGCAGCGGTCGCCGCAAGGGGCACGGCGCCGCGCCGCATTGCCCGACGAGCGTTCAGACGACGACGAGGCAGAACGGGTGCCCCGCCGGATCGGCGAAGACCCGCCAGGCGTCGCCGCCGCCTTCCAGCCTTCGCGCACCGAGCGCGAGCACCTTCGGTTCGGCCTCGTCGAGGTCGTCGACGCGCACGTCGAAGTGCATCTGCTGCGGAACGCCGTTCCCGGGCCAGGTGGGCGGCCGGTAGTCCTCCACTTGCTCGAAGGCCACTCCGGGCCGATCAGGGGCGTCGCCGATGACGATCCAGCTCTCGTCGTAGCCCTGCACCCGGACCATCCCCAGCAGCTCCTGGTAGAAGTTCGCGAGCGTCTCGGGGTCCGGGCAGTTGATGATGAGGCCGTGCCATTTGCCGATCATCCCCGCAGTGTGGCACGCGGGTGCGACAGAAAACGGCCGCCCGGACCGGGCGGCCGTGATCAGCGTCGAGTTCGGCTCAGGTGACGTCGTCGAAGGTGGCGGCGCGCTCGCGGGTCCGCTCGGCGGGCGCCTCGGCCGCGGTGTCGCTCGACCCGTTGGAGCCGTTGGTTCCGTTGGAGCCGTTGGCGTCCCGGGTGAGGCTGCCGCGGTTGACGCTGCGGCGCGTGCCCTCGAGTTCGCGGGTGGTGTCGGTGAGGCCCTCCTTGAGCGGCTTGGTGCCCTCCTGGAGGTCGCGCATCGTGGACTTGAGGGGGCTCGTCAGCATCTCCTGGTCCTCTTCGGTCAGGATGTGCTTGCGGACGAAGGCCTTGGGGTTGAGGTCCTCGGGCTTGATGTCGGTGCCGATCTCGCGGCTGAGGTCCGCGGCGGCGTTGGACGCCATGTTGCGGGCCTTCGAGATGAAGCGGCGCAGGTTGGCGAGTGCCTTCGGCAGCTTGTCCGGACCCCACAGGAAGATCGCGATGAGGATGATGACCAGGAACTCGGTCGGACCGAAATTTCCGAACACGCTGATCCTCCCAATGCTTACCTGTGCCTGCTGATACCTGAAAAACCTCCGCCTAGAGTACCTCCACTCAGTCGGTGGCCGCCTCCAGCGTGACCTGGGCACTGTGTTCCTCGCCATCCCGCTCGTAGACGACGGTCACAACGGTGCCCGGGGCTAGCTTGCGGATGAGCGCGATGAGTTCGGTGTTCTCGGCGACCATGTTGCCGTTGAAGCTGGTCAGGACGTCGCCGTCCTGGAGTCCGGCGTCGTCGGCGGGGGACCCGGCGACGATCTTGCTGAGGGTCACGCCGATCCCCAGTTCGGATTCTCCGAGTTCGGCGCCGAGCACGGTGTGGCTGGCCGAGCCCGTCGCGATGATCTCGTCGGCGATGCGCTTGGCCTGGTTGATCGGGATGGCGAAGCCGATGCCGATGTTGCCGGCCTCCCCTTCTGCCGCAGTGGAGGCGATCGCGGTGTTGATGCCGATTACCTGCCCGGCGATGTCGGTGAGCGGCCCGCCGGAGTTGCCGGGGTTGATGGCGGCGTCGGTCTGGATCGCGGCCATCACCGATTCGACCTCGCCGTTGTTGTTCTCGGTGAGCACCGGCCGGTCGATGGCCGAGATGATCCCCTCGGTGACCGTGGAGGAGAGGCCGAGCGGCGCGCCCACGGCGAGCACGGGGTCGCCGACGGCGACCCGGTCGGAGTCGGCGAGGACCATCGCGGGGTGCTCGTCGCCTTCGATGCGCAGGACGGCGACGTCCGAGTCGGGGTCGGAGCCGACCACCTCGGCGGTGGTCACGTTGCCGTCGCTGAAGAGCACCTGGAGGCTGTCGGCGGGCTCGGTGCCGCCGCCGACGACCACGTGGTGGTTGGTCATGACATAGCCGTCGTCGGAGACGATGAAGCCCGAGCCGTTGCCGCCGTCCGAGGTGAGGACCGTGACGACCGAGGGCATGATCTGCTCGACGACGCCGGCGACGGAGGAGACGTCGCGTTCGGTCTGCGGCTCGGCGCCCAGAAAGCTGCCGTCGCCGGAGCCGGAGCGGGTGGCCCAGATGCCGATGGCCGCGCCGAGGGTGCCCGCGATGAGCGCGGTGACGGCCGAGACGGCGATGACGATGCCGAGCGCGGGCCTGGCGCGCGGCGTGCGTGCCGGGAGCGGCTCGGGTGCGGGGGCGAGGGGGACCGGCCGGGTCTCGATGACGGCGCGGCTGGCGGGGTCGCGCCATGGGTCGGAGGCGGCGGCGGGGTGCCACCAGGCCGACTGGTCGGGCTGCGGGGCCGCGTACTGATGGGCCGGTCCGCTCATCGAGGGCGCTCCGGGAGGCGCGGCCGGGTCCTGCGCGGGCTGATCGGCGCCCTGCCGCATGCCGGAGGCAGCCGAGTCGTACGGCGCGGGTTCCTGCGCGGACCCCGCGTGCGGCACCCCCGGTTGCGGCGCGGTCCCGTACGGCCCGTTCGACTGCGGCGCATGGGCCGGTTCGGGGTGTTGCGGATTGCCCGGATCTGCCTGGGGCGGCTGGGTGCCGGAAGTCATGACTGAAAGTCTATGCCGGAATTGCCGCTCGTTCATCTGCCCCGCCATTCCGCCCCGTATCGGATGGTCCGCCAACCGGACGAGCCGGCCTCGGCGAGGCTTGCGACCGTAAATCGGCGCAAGTGCGGGCAGCAGAGGTTGAAGGACCCGCTCCGCGTGAACGGAGCGGGTCCTCAGGTCCGATCGGCAGCGGGGTGACCGCCGTGGTGGGGTGGCGTGGTGGAGAAGGGACTACTCCAGGGCGCCCTGGAGCTCCTTGTTCAAGGTCGCTGCTTCTTCCGGGGTCATCTCCACGACCAGCCGCCCACCGCCTTCGAGCGGAACCCGCATGATGATGCCGCGGCCCTCCTGAGTTACTTCCAGTGGGCCGTCGCCAGTCCGCGGTTTCATGGCCGCCATTTTGGTCTCCCCTCGATCCAAGGCCGCAGGTTGCGACTCGACGTTGCTAGATCAAGTTTCCCCGATGACGTGGGCGAAGGCCAACTCGCCCCTCCGGGTATGTGACAAAGATGCGTAGAAATCTACCGGAAAGTGCCTTTTGTGACTTGCGTGATTTTTCTTAACGGACTATGACCCCGGTCACTCACTCTTCCGGGTCCTGCTCGTGCTCGACGCCCAAAAGGAACGAAGTGCCCTCAAGTTCCCTTCCGTACGGTGCGACGAACGTCGGCAGTTCCTTCGGCCCGAGCGAACGGATGTACGACCAGAACTGGCGCACCGCCTCGGCCTTGTCCACCGCCTCGATGGGCATGGAGAGGGTCACGAGCCAGTCGCTGCGGCGCTCGGGGGTCGGCAGGGTCCGCACCAGGTCCTCCCACGCCTCCGGGTTGAGCGCGGTCCAGGCGTCCTTGGCGGCGCCCTCGGTGCCGTAGACGCTCACCGTCTCGGCGGTCGCGGCGGGCTCTTCGAGGCGGCGTCGGTACGCGACGGCCGCGCCGTCGATCTCGCCGAGCGCGAACACGCCCTCCCGGCCGACCAGCGCCACCTCGTCGCCGTCAGCGGCGCCTTCGGGGAGCGCCGCCGCGGGCTCGACCGCTTCGACCTCGTAGGCCTGTTGCTCGGTGTACTCGTCTTCGTCCAACGCCAGCAGCCAATAACGCATGGGCATATCCCATCACGCCTCGTCGCGCGGCGCCGTCTCACCGCCGCCCTCGCGCCCTGCCTCACTCCCGGCGGCATCGGAACCGGTCGCGAGGTCGCCGGGGACGACCGAGTCGTCCTCGTCGGCGAGCCGCAGCGCATCGTCCTCAGCGGAGGTGCTCGGCTCGGCGGTGTCGAGCCTGGCCCGCATCTCGGCGAGCAGCTCGTCGCGGCGGCCGATCTCCCACGCGAGGCGGTCGAGGGCCGCGTCGACCTGGTCGGTGCGGTAGCCGCGCAGGCCTGTGTCGAACTTGACGGAGGCGACGGCGGTCTCGTCCACTGCCGCACCCTCGCCGAGGCCGAGCGGCGGGCCCGCGGCGGCGATGTCCAGGAGCGTGTCGCGGCCGGTGGCCCACACGACGATCGAGAAGGCGATCCACACGCCGATGACGGCGACGATGACCGGCAGCACGAAACCCACAGGAGTCTCCTCCGACTAGAACCACGCGAAAAGCAGGACCACAGCAATTGTGCCGACCGCGAGGGTCACTCCCAGACGCGGGTTGTGGGGGACGACCGCCTTGATGGGCTTGCCGCTCCGGTCCAGCAGCGGCAGGCGCGGCCGGTTGGCCATCCCCACCAGCACATATCCGATGATCGTGGCGATCACCGGCAGCAGGAACGTAACCCACCACTTCGAATCGTCGTTCCCTCCCGTCACGGCGAAGTACACGAGCTGCACCGCGAGGCACGCGACCATGCAGGACCCGTAGACGAGCAGTTCCCGCAAGATGTGGTGCGCCTTCGGCAGCAGCGTCGGCCGCTGCGCGGCCCGCGTCGTCGCAGTCCGGGCGAGCTCGGACTCCCGCAGGGCGGTCTTCGCGCGTTCCAGGACCCTGTCGGCATTGTCCGCGTCTTGCCCTGGCTGCAAGTCGGGCGCAGTGGCTTCGACTTGCTGCGGTGTCAAGTCGGGCGTACTGTGCCGCAACCGCGCGCACAGCTCCGCGAGCGCCATCGTCTGGTCGTCCAGTTCGGACCGCACCTCGCGCAGCGCTTCGCGGCGCCGCTCCAGCTGCCGCGTCGCCTGCGCGGTGCTCGCGGTCGTGTCGGCGTCGAGGCGCGCCAGTTCGTGCACCAGGTCCTCGTATGCGCTGAGGCTCATCGCGACTCCACCTTTCCGTGGCTGTCCTGGACCGGCAGGCCGTCGAGTCGGCCGGGCCGCACGTACGGGACGGCGAGCGTCTCGGTGCCCGCGTGCCGGTCGATCACCAGGCACCGGTTGGTGCGGGCTTCCCAGGTGCGTTCGAAGCCGCCGGTGATCGCGGCGAGGTCGTTCCCGGCGATGTTGAGCGCCACGACTCCGGCGCAGTGCTCGCGTCCGGCCGAGCCGCCGATGTCGTCGAGGAACCGGCGCGCGCCGCGCCACCAGCCGAGCAGGTGCACGCCGTCCGCCGGGCCGTGCAGCAGCAGGTCGCGCAGCGCTGAGGGCTGCCCGTCGGCGCCGTCGGCTCCGAACCACACCAGGTACGTCGGTTTGCCGCGCTTCCCGCCGAGGATCGTCCCCGGCGCGAGCTGGCGGCACTCGTGCCCGCCCGCCCCGAGTTCGGTCAGGACCTGCCGCGCGGTGTCCTCGACGCCGACGGCGGTCGCCACGACCTCGAACGCGACGCTCCCGGGTTCATGTTGGCGCCCAAGGGAGATCGCGGCGGCGGCGAGCACGTCGGCGGCCACCGCCGAGGTGCCGAGCACGGCCAGGTGCCGCCCGGGGCTGCGGTCGAACTGGTAGCCCACGGAGGACATGTGCACGTCGACGGCCCGGCCCAGGAGCGCGACGGGCGCGTGGGTCGGGGCGAGGTCCGCGAACCGCGGATCGTCCTCAAGGTGCTGCTCGTCGAAGCCGCGGAAGACGATCGGCTCCACATCGGAGTCGCGCCGCTCCCACAGCTGCCGCCGCAGGCCCGTGAGCAGGTCTTCGGCGCTCGAGGCGTCGGGGAACCGGCAGGTCCGGTTGCGGCCCTTGATGCCCCCGGCGTCGTTGATGACGGCTTGGCCGACGCTGATGCCCTCCGCGGCGTCGTTGCCCTCGTCGAGCAGGTGCTTCGCGCCGGGCAGCGCCACGCGCAGCGGGAACTGCCCGAAGATCGAGTCCTTCTTGGAGTACAGGGCCTCGATGCCGGAGATCGTCTGGCTCGCGAGCACCAGGTGCACGCCGTACGAGCGGCCCTTGCGCGCCAGCTCCTCCAGGTGCGCGACCGCTTCGCCCGCAAGGCGGTCGTTCCCGGCGAACAGCACGTGGAACTCGTCGACCACCGCCACGATCCGCGGCAGCGGCGTCTCCGGCCGCAGCTCGCGCAGCCGCGCCAGCCGCGTCGCCCCGGCCCGCTTCATGAGCCCCGCGCGCCTGGAGAGCTCGGCCCGCAGCGCCCCGAGCACGGCAACGCCGTACTCGCGGTCGGACTCGACGCCGACGGCCCGCACGTGCGGGATCCACGACGGATCGAGCGGCGAGGGCGTGAACTCGGTGAACGAGACGCCCTCCTTGAAGTCGAGCAGGTACAGCTCGAGTTCGGTGGGGGAGTAGCGGGTCGCGAGGCCGTACAGCACGTCGAGGAGGAACACGGTCTTGCCGCCGCCGGTGCGCCCGCCGATGAGCCAGTGCGGCGTCGCGTCGTCGAACGCGACCTCCACATCGCCGCCGGTGGCGCTCCCGGCCTGGTCGCGGCCGATCACCGTCGACAAACCGTCCCGGCTCGAAGCCGACCACAGCACCTCCGGCACGAGGTCGCCGACGCTCAGCTCCCCGGCCTCCTTGCGCTGCTGCGCCCTCGACCCGTAGACGGCGCGGGCGAGGCTCGGCGGCGGCGCGGCGTCGAGCCGCACCGGCAGCGGCAGGCTCCCGAGCCGCACGTCGTTCTCGTTGCAGTGCAGGTAGGTCGCGTGCTCGATCGCGGGCAGCGACTCCCGGTGCGGGAGCTGCTTCCACCCGCACAGCACGAGATGGCAGCGCGCCGAAGGCCCGGCGTGCGCCAGCGCGGCCAGCCGCTCGCGGGTCGAATTCCCGACCTCAGGGGGCAGACCGGCGATCACGATGAGATGGAACGGCCGGTCGGCGATCGACTGGCCGCGTGCGGCGATGTCGCGCAGCTCGGTGAGCCGCTTCTCCGCGTGCGTGAGGACCCGTGCGAGCGCGAGGTGGTCCGTGGCGACGGGACCGGCGATCCCGGCGTCCACGAGCGTTGTGGCGGGCGCGAAGACCTGTCCGAGGGTCACGCCGTCGACCAGGCTCAGTTCGAGGTTGGGTTGCGCGGCGGTGATCCGCAGCAGGAGCGCTTGGAGCATCCCGGCGACGCGCGGGTCGGCGGCGTCGCCGTCGCACACGAGGTGCCCTTTGCCGAGGAGCCCGGTGAGCGCCGGGAACGCGGGCGCGTCGTCGATCTCGGCGGTGCCGATTCGCACGGCCTCAGTGGACGGCGCTTCCGTCCACAGCGGCGTTCCAGGAGCGATCGCGGCCAGGTCCTCGCCGATCCACCCGGTCGCGGTCTGCGCCGCGACGCCGCGCAGCCGCTCGGCCAGTTCACTGCGACGCTGCTCGACTCCCGTTGCGGCCAACCGCGAAGCGTCATCCTGAAGTATCGACTGGGCCTGGTCGGCGGCGCCGGCGGCCTCGCGCAGGCGCGCGGCCGCCCGCTCCAATTCGGTCCGCCAAGTCAAAGCCGCCTCCTTGAAAGAATCACGGCTCGCAAGCGTCGCCGAGAGTGCTCATCTACGGCTTGCAAGCTTCGCCGAGGCCGGGTGTGTCGACGAGACCACCATACCGGGACCGGACTCCGGTGGCACGGCACGAAAGCGAGGCACCCCTATGCAGCAGCGTCGGCACGGCCCCCTAATGCGTGAACAGGCCGAGCGCCAGGTCCGCGAGCAGGCCCGGGTCCTCAGCGCCGCACAGTTCGCGGGCGGAGTGCATCGACAGGATCGGCAGGCCCACGTCCACAGTCAAGATCCCCAACTGCGTGCCCGAGATCGGACCGATCGTCGTCCCGCCCGGAATGTCGTTGCGGTTCACATAGGTCTGCCACGGGATCCCCGCGGCCTCGGCCGCGCGCCGGAACAGCGCCTGCTCCTCCGCGCCGCTCGCGTAGCGCTGGTTGGCGCTGACCTTGATCATCGGGCCCGCGCCGGGGATCGGGCGGTGGCCGGGCTCGTGCTTCTCGGGGTAGTTGGGGTGGAGGGCGTTTCCGGTGTCGGAGGACATCATGCCGCTCGCGGCGATGGCCCGCGCGTACGTCTCGAAATCGTCGCCCATGAGCCGGTGGAGCACCGATTCCAGGAACGGGCTCTGCGCGCCCGAGTAGGTCATCGAGCCGATCTCCTCGTAGTTGAACGAGGCGAGGACGGGGACGCGGGTCCCGGTGCCCTCGGCTGCGATGAGCGCCGCGATCCCGGCGTGCGTGCTGGTGAGGTTGTCGAGCCGCCAAGCGGCGAACAGCTCCTCGTCCTTGCCGAGGTACGCGGGCTCGTCGAGGGCGACGGTGAAGAGGTCGTGGCCGAACACATCCGCCGCGTCCACCCCGGCCTCGGCGGCGATGAACTCCAGGAACTCGCCGTCGCGCGGCTGCCCGAGGCCCCAGATCGGGGTGAGCTGCGACTGGGCGTTGAGCTTCTGGCCCTCGTTCGCGCCCCGATCGAGGTGGATCGCGAGGCGCGGCACGCGCAGCAGCGGCCGGTCGACGTGCACGAGCACCTCGGAGCCGTCGCGCATGACGAGCCGCCCGGCCACGGAGAGGTCCCGGTCGAGCCAGGTCTGGTGCGGCACGCCGCCGTAGACCTCGACGGCGATCTGCTTCCAGCCCGCGCCCCCGGTGTCGGGGCGGGGCTTGACCTTGAACGTGGGGGTGTCGGTGTGCGCGCCGAAGATACGGAACGCGTCGTACTCGTCGTCGTTGATGCGCCAGGCGATGATCGAGCCGTCCCGCACGGTGTAGTAGCCGCCGATGTCGACCGGCCATTCGTCGGCCTCGTCGAGCCGCCGGAACCCGGCGGCCTCGAACCTGCGGCCCGCCTCGGCGCACGCGTGGTACGGGGTCGGACTGGCTTTGATGTACGCGGCGAGGTCGTCGGTGTGCGACCGGTCGAAGCGAGGCATCGGTGTGCTCCTTAGGCGACTCGCGCTGGCGGGTGGCGACAGCGGCTGCTGCGAGCTTACTGGCCGGTGCGGGAGCGGTCGCTGATGCTGGAGTCACTGTGGGGGTGTTCGGGGCGAGTGCGGGCGTCTCACCGGCGGTGCCGGGGAGCGGGAATCCCGGGTGGTCGCGGGATTCGGCGGATCAGGCCGTCTTGTGGCCGTGCCCGCGCCTGATGAGTCCGAAGACGATCGTGCCGACGAAGAGCACGGCGCCGATGACGGCCAGCCAGAGCAGGCCTTCGATGGCGAAGCCGACGATCGCGAGCACGGCCCAGACGACGATCAGAATCCATAGAACTGTCCACATACCCTGATGATATCGCTGATATAGAACAAATAATGAAAAATAAGCGCTATTCGGGTTCTGGGTGCGGCCCGGAATCGCCCGCCGCGACCGTTCCGCGGCGGGCCGGTGCAGCGAGTTTGCACATTCCGGTCCAGGTGGCCGACCATTGGACGATGCGAGCGTTGAAACTGGGCCGACGGGTGTTCGATGAGGGCGACTACGCGGTGATGGCGATCGTCAACCGCACGCCCGACTCCTTCTACGACTCGGGGGCGACCTTCGCGTTCGAAGCGGCGGTCGCCGCGGTCGACAACGCGGTGGCGCACGGCGCCGACATCGTCGACATCGGCGGCGTCAAGGCGGGCGACGGCCCGGAGGTGAGCGCGGCCGAGGAGATCGACCGGGTGGTCCCGTTCATCGCGGCAGTGCACGAGAAGCACCCCGACCTCGTGATCTCGGTGGACACCTGGCGCGGCGAGGTCGCCCGCGAGGCGGTCGCGGCCGGGGCCGAGCTCATCAACGACACGTGGGCGGGCTGGGACCCCACGGTGATCGAGGTCGCGGCCGACACCGGCGCGGGCTTCGTCGTCTCGCACACCGGCGGCCTGGAGCCGCGCACCGTCGCGGCCAAGGCCGTTTACGAGGACGTGGTCGCGGAGGTCCGCGCCGAGCTGGTGGAGCGCGCCGAGGCGGCCGTCGCGGCGGGCGTGCGCGCCGACGGCATCCTCATCGACCCGACCCACGACTTCGGCAAGACCACGTTCCACTCCCTCGACCTCACCCGCCGCCTCGACGAGCTCGCGGCGACGGGCTGGCCGGTGCTTGTGGCATTGTCCCGCAAGGACTTCGTGGGCGAGACCCTCGACCTGCCGGTCGACCGCCGCCTCAACGGCACCCTCGCGGCGACCGCGATCTCGGCCTGGAACGGCGCCCGCGTCTTCCGCGCCCACGACGTGGCGGCCACCCGGGAGGTCCTCGACATGATCGCTGCCATCAAGGGCGACAAGCCGCCGAAGGCCCCGCACCGGAGCCTCTGAGCACGCGAACGGCCGCCGTGATGATCCACGGCGGCCGGTTCGTCGCTTATTCCCGCCCGCGCTTCATGTGCTCCACGGCCTCGTCGAGGTCGTCGGTGACGAGCAGCAGGTTCACGTCGTCGGGGCTGATCTTGCCCTCGCGGACCATCGCGCTGCGCAGCCATTCGACCAGGCCGCCCCAGTAGTCGACGCCGATGAGCGCGATCGGGAACTTGCCCACCTTCTCGGTCTGCACCAGCGTGAGGGACTCGAACAGCTCGTCCATGGTCCCGTAGCCGCCCGGGAGCGCGCAGAACCCGCACGAGTACTTGAGGAACATGACCTTGCGGACGAAGAAGTAGTGGAAGTCCAGCTGGATGTCGACGTACGGGTTGATGCCCTGCTCGAACGGCAGCTCGATGCCCAGGCCCACGGACTTGACGCCCGCGTCGGCCGCGCCGCGGTTGGCGGCCTCCATCGCGCCCGGGCCGCCGCCGGTGATGACGGAGAACCCGGCTTCGCCGAGCTTGCGGCCCAGCTCGATGCCGAGCTTGTACTCGTCGCCGTCGACGCCGGTGCGCGCCGATCCGTAGACGCCGACCGCGTTGCCCAGCTCGGCCGCTTCGAGGGTGTCGAAGCCCTCGACGAACTCGGCCTGGATCTTCATGACCCGCCAGGCGGCCTTCTGCTTCCACTCTTCGCGGTGCGCGACGTCGAGCAGGCGCTCGTCGGCGGTGATTCGGCGCTTGATCGTCATGATTCCTCCACATAGGCTCGCAGTGCGTCCGCGCAGGCGCGGATGCGCGGGATCTCGACGCGTTCGTCCTGCTTGTGGGCGAGGTTCGGGTCGCCCGGCCCGAAGTTCACGGCCGGTATACCCAGTGTCGCGAAGCGGGCCACGTCGGTCCAGCCGAGTTTCGCACGGAACCCGCCCCCGGCGGCGGCGACGAACTCGGCCGCTTCGGGCCGGTCCAATCCGGGGCGGCAGGACGGCGCGGTGTCGGAGACGTGCACGTCGAAACCGGCGAAGACCTCGCGTACGTGCGCTTCGGCGGCGGCCTCGTCGCGGTCGGGCGCGAACCGGAAGTTCACGTCCGCCCAGGCCTCGTCGGGGATGACGTTCCCGGCCACGCCGCCGCCGATGAAGACCGCGTTCAGGCCCTCCCGGTAGGTGCAGCCGTCGACCTCGACCTCTCGCGCCTCGTACGCGTTCAGGCGCTCCAGGACGGGAGCGATCTTGTGGATCGCGTTCTCGCCCTTCCAGGACCGCGCCGAATGCGCCCGCTTCCCGCTGGTGGTGACGCGCACCCGCATCGTGCCCTGGCATCCGGCCTCGACGAGCCCGTACGTCGGCTCGAGGAGGATCGCGAAGTCGGCGGCGAGGAGCTCGGGGCGGGTCTTGGAGAGCTTGTTGAGGCCGTTGTGCTCGGCCTCGATCTCCTCGCGGTCGTAGAACGCGAAGCTCAGGTCGAACTTCGGCTCGGGGACCGTGGCCGCGATCCACAGCGCCAGCGCCGTGCCCGATTTCATGTCGGAGGTGCCCAGGCCCCACAGCACGTCGCCGTCGAGGCGGGTGGGGAAGTTGTCGTTGACCGGGACCGTGTCGAGGTGCCCGGCGAGCATCACGCGCCGCCCCCGGCCCAGCTCGGTGCGGGCGACGAGCGTGTTCCCGACGCGCTCGGTCGTCAAGTGCCCCATGCGTTTGAGGGCCGCCTCGACCTCGTCGCAGATCTCGGCCTCGTTCCAGGACACGGACGGGATGTCGCACAGGGCCCTGGTCAACGCGACCGGGTCGGCGAGGACTGCCTCACTCAAAACTGTCACATCCGCAGACGATACTCGCCGCGTGGATAGGCTTTTCGCATGAGTGATTTCCTGACTGACGGAGCATGGGGCGTCGGCGTTGCCACGGTCGCCGCCGACGGCACGGTCCTCGACGTGTGGTTCACCCGCCTCGGCCTCGGCGAGGCCCCCACGGGTGTGGCCGCGCCGGACCTCGACCGGATGAACCCGACCGGTACGACCTCGAAGGGCGTGTCGATCACCGTCAAGTCCCTCGCGGAGGCGCCGACGGACACCGCCGACGTGTACCTGCGGCTGCACCTGCTCTCGCACCGGTTCGTCATCCCGCACTCGATCAGCATCGAGGGGATCTTCGGCCTGCTGCCGAACAACGCCTGGACCAACTTCGGCCCGCTCCCGGCCGACGAGGTGAACGCGGCCCGCCTCAAGCTGCGCGGCGAGGGCCGGCAGCTCGAGGTGAAGTCGCTCGACAAGTTCCCGCCGATGGCCGACTACGTGACCCCGTCGGGCGTGCGCATCGCCGACGCCTCGCGGGTGCGCCTGGGCGCGCACCTCGCCGAGGGCACCACGGTCATGCACGAGGGCTTCGTGAACTTCAACGCCGGGACGCTCGGCAACTCGATGGTCGAGGGCCGCATCTCCGCGGGCGTGCTCGTGGGCGACGGCTCGGACATCGGCGGCGGCTCCTCGATCATGGGGACGCTCTCGGGCGGCGGCAAGGAGGTCATCTCGATCGGCGAGCGCTGCCTCCTCGGCGCGAACGCCGGCATCGGGATCTCCTTGGGCGACAACTGCGTCGTGGCCGCGGGCTGCTACGTGACCGCCGGGTCGAAGGTCACCACCCCCGACGGCGCGGTCGTCAAGGCCGCGACCCTCTCGGGCAAGGACAACCTGCAGTTCTGGACGAACACCCAGACCGGCGTCCTCGAAGTGCGCCCCCGCACGGGCACCTGGGGCGAGTTGAACGCCGCCCTGCACAGCGCCCAGTAGGCGAACACGCTTCGCATCGAAGGCCCCGGCATCCGCCGGGGCCTTCGACGTCTCCGAAACCGGTGTCGGACCCTCAGGGCATCCTTGATTCGGGGGCGGATCCCGGCGCCCGATTCGTCCCGGACGCGCCGCAACTCGCCCGACCCTCCCTCCGGCTCCCCGCCCACCTCCGTAGTAGTACCCGGGTGCTACTCGCGTTCGCGCGGTTCATCCCGGAGTTCGAGGTGCGGCCTCCGAATCTTGCATAGCCTGGTCGGCATGGACAGAATCGGAGAGTTCGGCGCGGCCAGCCCGACCACCCCGGGATTCGTGGTCGTGACGACCGAGAACCCGCCCGGCTACGAGGTCCTCGACACCTACGGCGAGGTCTTCGGCCTCACCGTGCGGTCCCGGAACTTCATCTCCGACTTCGGCTCGGGGGTCAAGTCGCTCCTCGGCGGCGAACTCAAAGGCCTCACCAAGGCGCTCTCCTCGTCCCGCGCGGAAGCCGTCACGCGCATGGTCGAGCAGGCGAAGTCCCTGGGCGCCAACGGGGTCGTGATGATGCGCTTCGACGTCTCCGACGCCCGCGACATGGGCACCGAGGTGTGCGCCTACGGCACGGCCGTCTCCGTCCGCAAGCTTTGATCAGGAAACTGGGGAAAACGAGCGGCGGCCCTCAAGGCACAGGAGGGCCGCCGCTCAAAACAGTCTTCTCAGTGTCTAGACCGGGCTGAGCCCGAGCTGCTTGCCCGCCAGCGACACCTTCCGCACGGCCAGCTGGTCCGCGATCGCGCGGATCGCCCGCGACGCCTCGCAGTCGGGGTCCGAGAGCACCAGCGGCACACCGGCGTCCCCGCCCTCGCGCAGCTTCGGGTCGAGCGGGATCTGGCCGAGCAGCGGCACGTCGGAGCCCACGTCCCGGGTCAGCGCCGCCGCGACGGTCTTGCCGCCGCCGGAGCCGAACGGCTCGATGTGCGACCCGTCCGGCAGCGCCATCCACGACAAGTTCTCGACCACGCCCGCGAGCTTCTGGTGGGTCTGCGTGACGATCGCGCCGGCGCGCTCGGCCACTTCGGCGGCCGCCTGCTGCGGCGTGGTGACGACCACGAGCTCCGCGGTCGGCAGCAGCTGCGCCACCGAGATCGCGATGTCGCCGGTCCCGGGCGGCAGGTCGAGCAGGAGCACGTCCAGCTCGCCCCAGTACACGTCGGCGAGGAACTGCTGGAGCGCGCGGTGCAGCATCGGCCCGCGCCACACCACGGCGGTGTTCCCCGGCGTGAACATCCCGATCGAGATGACCTTCATCCCATGCGCCTGCGGCGGCATGATCATGTCCTCGACCTGCGTGGGGGCGCCTTCGACGCCGAGCATCCGCGGGATCGAGTGCCCGTAGATGTCCGCGTCGGCGACGCCGACCGACAGGCCCTTCTGGGCCAGGGCCGCGGCGAGGTTCACCGTCATCGAAGACTTGCCGACGCCGCCCTTGCCGGAGGCGATCGCGAATACCCTGGTTCGCGATTCGGGCAGGTTGAACGGGATCACCGGCTCGGCGCCCGGGCGGCCGCCGCGCAGTTTGGTCTGCAGGTCGGCGCGCTGCTGCTCGCTCATCACGCCGAATTCGAGTTCGAGCTCGGAGACGCCGTCGACGCCGTCCACGGCGCCGGCGATGTCGCGTTGCAGCGTGTCGCGCATGGGGCAGCCCGCGACGGTCAGGAGGATCTTCAGCGACAGCCGACCGCCGTCGACCTCGACGGTGTCGACCATGCCCAGCTCGGTGATCGGGCGGCGGATCTCGGGGTCGTTGACGTGCGAGAGCGCTTCATGCACGGCCTCGACGACGGCAGCGTTGTCAGACATGACTCAATCGTAACCACGCAATTCGGTTCGCCAATGTGAGCGTAGCCTTACCGCACCCGGCGCCACTGCCCCGCGGAGCGGCCGCGCTATAACTGGCCCATGCTTCCCTTTGCGATCTACGACGTGTTCTCCGACCGCGCCTACGCGGGCAATCAGCTCGCAGTCGTCTACGACGGCAAGGACCTCACCACGGCCCAGATGCAGGCGATCGCGCTCGAGTTCAACTTCTCCGAGACCGTGTTCGTGCTCCCGGCCGCCGCTCCGGGCGCCGACTATCTCGCCCGGATCTTCACCCCTGCGGAGGAACTGCCTTTCGCCGGGCACCCCACGATCGGGGCGGCGATCGCCGCCGTCGGGTCGGGACGGGTGCAGGCGGGCGACGGCACGGTCGTCCAGGAATGCGGCGCCGGTCTCATGACGATCGCCGTCGACGGCGGCAGCGCGAAGCTCACTTCGACGGCGATCGCGGTCGGTCCGGAGATCGACCCGGGGACCGCCGCGGCCGCGATCGGCCTCGACGCCGCGAAGATCATCGGCACCCCGAAGAACGCCAGCGCCGGCCTCGACCACAACTTCGTGCGCCTCGCCGACGAGGACGTGACCGCCGCGGTCGACGTGCCCGGCCACCTGGAGAAGGTCTACCTGTTCAGTTTCGACGAGGCGACGCACGCCGTGCACGCCCGCCTGTTCCACCGCGGTGTCGGCGAGGACCCGGCGACGGGTTCGGCGGCCGTGGCGCTCGGCGTGCACCTGGTCGACCAGGGCCTGCTCAGCGGCGATGGCGTGCACCGGTACGAGATCGAGCAGGGCGCGGAGATCGACCGCCCGTCGACCCTGCACGGCGAGGTCGTGGTCGAGCACGGCGCGGTCGTGTCGGTCTCGGTGACGGGAGCGGCCGTGAAAGTCGCCGAGGGCACGCTGGTGACGCTGCCCTCCTAGATTCAACCGGAGAATTCGCGGGCCGCGTAGCATTCGGCCGCAAGGCCTTCGGGCCAGACTGCCGATCGCAGCTCCGTCGTCCACAGGTGCCGGGGCCAGCGGCCCTTGCGGAGCAGCGCGGCGACGAACCGGTCGGGGTCGGGCAGGCTCGTCCACACCGACGGCAGGAAGGTCGCGCGGCGGTCGCCGGTGTCCTTGAGGGTCAGGCCGTCCCGGCCGGGGCGCAGGTGGTCGAGCAGGGTGGTGAAGGCCCGCACGGCGATCGGTTCGGACGGGGACAGGATCGTGACGGTGAGGCGCAGCGACTCGACCTCGGCGGCCTCGACGGGCGGCAGGCGCGGGTCGCGGGCGGCGAGGCGGGCATTGCGGACGACGTCGACGCCCAAGGGCCGCAGGGCGGTCAGGGTGCCGATGCAGCCGCGGAGGCGGCCGTCCCGTTGGAGCGTCACGAAGGTCGCCTCGCGTTTCGCGAGCGCCGCGGCGTGGGCGGCGGCTCCCGCGGTGGCGGTGATGAGGGCGGCCGCGCCGGGCGGCCTGGGCGCGAACGAGGTCGCGACCGCGCTGCGCGCCAGCGCGGTCAGCACCGGTCCGAGGCCTGGCTCGGGGTGCGGGTCCATCCACCGATGGTGCCATGCGGAGGAAGGCGAGATCCCGCCGAGCGCGGGAACGCCCCCGCGCGGCCGCGGGGCTTCCCGTCCTCAACTCAACGCGCGCTGGCTCTTTCGGGTGACACGGCGGCCGCGGGGCCCCGTTCTTGTCGGACCCGGGCGGGATATTTGCGGCGGCCCCTTCGTTCCCCTCCAGCGCTGGGCGGGGGGCTTGTGGATGGCCGTCGGTGGAGCCGCCGATCGCCTGCGCCGCTTCGGCTTCACTGAGTCCTCGCGGTTCAGGTGACCCGATGGTGCCGGTTTGGCGCAGTTCGGCCTGCCGGTGATCTGTTTGGTAACAGTCACGTGAGAGACTGCGGGCATGAGTGAACCGCGCACGAGCGCCGACGCATTCGACTCGTCCTTCGACCGCGCTGCTTACGACGGTGACGCGTACGCCACCGTCGATCAGGGCCTCGCCGAAGTGATCGACCTGCCGTCGAACGGCGGGTCGCAGGCGACGCAGCCCGCTCGCGGGCGGCTGCAGGAACTCGATTCCCTCGCAGGGAAGATCGCGCTGGTGACCGGTGCGGGTGCGCCGGACGGGATCGGGTTCGCGATCGCCACGCGGCTGCGGCTCGCGGGCGCGGCGGTCGCGATCGTCTCCACCACCAAGCGGATCCACGAGCGCGCCGAGGAGATCGGCGCGATCGGCTTCGTCGCCGACCTCGCCGACGAAGCCGAAGTTGGCGGGCTCGCCGACGCGGTCGTCGAAGCGCTCGGCGAGGTCGACATCATCGTCAACAACGCAGGGCTCACCTCGAAGTCCGATCCGGCCGTGGTGAAACCCGTCGCGCAGCTGTCCTATGCGGACTGGCAGACGGAGCTGACCCGCAACCTCGACACCGCGTTCCTGGTCTCCCGCGCCTTCGTGCAGTCCATGGCCGAACGCGGCTGGGGCCGGATCGTGAACGTCGCGGCCACCACCGGCGTCGTCAACGCCGTCCCCGCCGAGGCCGCCTACGCCGCCGCCAAAGCCGGGGTCACCGGCCTCACCAAGGCCCTCGCCACCGAGGTCGTCGCCGACGGCGTCACCGTCAACGCGATCGCGCCCGGCCTCATCCGCACCGGCTCCTCGACCGTGCCCGAACTCCAGAAGGGCCTCGACGGCCCGATGGGCCGCCCCGGCAGCCCCGAAGAGGTCGCCGCGGCCGCCGTGTTCTTCTGCGCGCCTTCGGCCTCCTACATCACCGGGCAGACGCTCGTCGTCGACGGCGGCAGGTCGCTCCGGGCCTGAACCGCCGCAAGGCGGGACAAGTCAGGACCAAGGTCCGCAACTTCCGCCTTGCCGACGTCGTTAGATTCGCATGGGCATGATTGCAGCGGCCGTACGGGCCGAGACGGAGGAAGCACGGATGGACGAGGCTTTCGGGGAGAGCGCACTCGAGATCCGGGGGCGCACCGTGACCGGGCTCGTCCTGCTCGTGGGCGGGCTGGTCGGCCTGGCCGCCGCGTTCGACCTCACCTACGAGCGCATCGCCTCGCTCATCGACCCCGAGCACGCGATCTCCTGCGACTTCAACCCGGTGCTGTCCTGCGGCACCGTGATGAACACCTGGCAGGCCTCCGTATTCGGGTTCCCGAACCCGATGATCGGCCTGGTCGCGTTCCCGCTCGTGGTGTTCATGGGCGTCCTGCTCCTGTCGAAGGTCTCACTGCCGCGCTGGATCGCGCTCGCCTTCAACCTCGGCGCCCTCGGCGGGCTCGCCTTCGTGTCGTGGCTGATCTACCAGTCCGTGTACCAGATCGGCGTACTCTGCCCCTGGTGCATGGCGGTGTGGACCGTGGTCCTGCCGATCTTCTGGTTCTCCACTGTCCGCAATCTCCGCACCGGCGCGATCCCGGTCGGCGAGGACTGGCGCGACGCCGTCGACGACCTCCTGCGCTACCACTGGATCGGCCTGACCCTGCTCTACGCCGCGGTCGTCATGATCGTCGGCACCGGCTTCTGGGACTACTGGTCCACCCTCTTCTAGAGGCACGGCCGTCTCGAGACAAAGCGAAAGGCCCCGGGCGCGTGCCCGGGGCCTTTCGCTTCGTCCTAACCCAGCCGCAGCCCGGTCGGCTCCAGCCAGCCGCCGTCCGAAAGGAATTCGAGCACCTGCTCGACCCCCTCCCCGATGGTGATCTCGCTCGTGTCGATCGTCAGCTCCGCCGCCGGCGGCTCCTCGTACGGATCCGAGATCCCGGTGAACTCAGGGATCTGCCCCGCGCGCGCCTTCGCGTACAGCCCCTTGCGGTCCCGCGCCTCGCACACCTCGAGCGGCGTCGCCACGTGCACGAGCACGAAGTCCGCGCCCGCCGCCTCGGCCATGCGCCGCGCCTCCGCCCGGTCCGCCTCGTACGGCGCGATCGGGGCGGCCATGCCGATGCCGCCGTGCCGCGCCACCTCGGCCGCCACGAACCCGATCCGGCGGATGTTCACCGAGCGGTCCGCCCGCGAGAACCCGAGCCCGCTCGAGAGGAGCCGGCGCACCACGTCGCCGTCGAACAGCGACACCGTGCGCGTCCCGTCCTCCAGCAGCGCCTCGTAGACGCCGCGCGAGATCGTGGACTTGCCCGAACCCGAAAGGCCCGTGAAGAACAGCACCAGTCCGCGCTGGCGGCGCGGCGGCCGCGCCTTGCGCAGCTCGGCGGCGACGCTCGGCGGCGTGTGCCACTCGGGGAGCCCGAAGCCGCGGTCGAGCATGTCGGCGATCTCCGCGTCGCTCAACGCGATGCGCCGGAACGGCGGCTCGATGTCCTCGATCGGGCGCCACTGGCCGTCGCGCGTGTCGTACGCCAGCTCGCGCGGCACCATCGAGCGCACGCCGTCGCCCCCGCCGAGCCCGTCGCGGCCGGTCATGATGTGGGTCGCGCCGTAAGCCGCCGCCACCTTCGCGGTGAGCAGCCCGTCGCGGAGCTTGTCCCCGCGCTTCGACAGCGGCACGGTCAGCACCGTGGCCGTCGGCAGCCGGTCCTTCGCCGCCAGCACCGAGCGCACCAGCGCCGCGGTCGGCAGCCGCAGCTCCCGGTCGCCGTTCGTCTCGTCGCCCGTGGGGATCATGACGAGCACGTGCGCGGCCAGATTGTGCGCGGCCCGCGCGAGCTGCGCCAGCTGCGGGCGGTGCAGCGGCCGGTCGGCCACGAGCGCGAGCACCCGCGGCTTCGTGTACGTCGTCTTCGCCTGCTCCGGTGTCGCGCGCAGGCCCGTGAACACCCCGTGCGCGGCGTCGGCGATGCGCCGCACCGGCCCGCCGACGCGGACCATGTCCGGCCCGAGCGCGTCCAGGCTGTGGCATTCGACCGCCGCGACCGGCGCCCCCTCCGGGTCGGTGATGCGAAGCACACGACGCTTCGGGTCGGGGTTGTCGAGCAGCCGCGCGGTCGCGATCGGCACGTCGAGCGTCACCGGGACCGGCCACGCCGTCCCGTCCGGGAGCATCCCGGTACGCGTCACCGCCCGCGCCTCCGCCTCGCCCATGAACCCGCGCAGCGGCGCGTACGCGCCGTAGAGCAGCAGTTCCAGGTCGGCCAGCTCGTGCGGCAAGGGGGTGTGGCTCGGCGCCTCGGCGAGGATCTCATCGGGCAGTACCCAGTCAGACATCGGCGGTCGGGATCCCTTCGCAGTGCTTCGGGCGGGGCGTCATCGTTTTCGGTCGCACCAGCGTATGCCACGGGTCCGTCACTCGCACCACCCGCGCAGGCGCTTATGAACCGGATCGTCCCGCATGGCGGACTGAGAAAGTGGCGTACCCATTACCGGTAAGTTACGCTGACGGAGCTCATTTACGGCTTCGCAAGCAGGTGCCGTGTGTGCTCTCTACGGCTTCGCAAGCAGGTGCCGTGGTGCCCAGTCACGGCCTCGCAAGCGCGTGCCGTACGGGTTTGAGCACCAGTGCAGCAGTGACCGCGGACAAGGACGTCGGCGCGGCCAACCCCTCGGGCCTCATGGCGCAGCATGCGGAGCCTTAAGTTGGTACCGCCCAGACCACCAGTGGAGACCTCCATGGACTACTTCGACTCCTCCAGCGGAACCGACGACAAGCAGCTCCGCCGCGACATCCGCCGGCTCGGCAACCTCCTCGGCCAGGCGCTCGTCCGCCAGGAGGGCCCCCAGCTGCTCGAGCTCGTCGAAGAGGTCCGCGGACTGGTGCGCCACCAGCCCGAGGCCGTCGCCTCCCGACTCGCGAAACTCGACGTGAACGAGGAGGTCGACCTCGCCCGCGCGTTCGCCACCTACTTCCACCTCGCGAACATCACCGAGCAGGTCCACCGCGCCCGCGACATGCGCCGCTCCCGCGCCGAGAACGGCGGCTGGCTCTCCCAGGCCCGCGCCGAGATCACCGCCGAGGACGTACCGGCCGACCAGATCGCGGCCGCCGCCGAACGCCTCGAAGTGCGCCCCGTGTTCACCGCGCACCCCACCGAGGCCGCCCGCCGCTCCATCCTCATGAAGCTCCGCGGCATCGCCGACCTCCTCGACGCCGAGACCGCCGAACGCGCCGTCCTCGGCGCCGCCGACGTCGACGCCGTCAACTCCCGCCTTGCCGAGATCATCGACCTCCTCTGGCAGACCGACGAACTCCGCGTCGAGAAGCCCGAGCCCACCGATGAGGCCCGCAACGCGATCTACTACCTCACCGACCTCTACCGGGACGCGGCAGCGCGGGTCCTCACCGACCTCAACGCCACCCTCACCGACCTCGGCGGCTCCCCCCGCCCCGGCCACGCGCCGCTCAAGTTCGGCACCTGGATCGGCGGCGACCGCGACGGCAACCCGTTCGTCACCCCCGAAGTCACCAAGCAAGTCCTGCTCATGCAGCACGAGCACGGCATCGCCGCCGCCGAAGGCGCCGTCGCCGGGCTCATCAACGAGCTCTCCGTCTCCCAGACCGTGCGCCCGGCCGCCCAGGAGCTCCTCGACTCCGTCGCCGCCGACTTCAAGGTCCTCGACAACATCCCCGAGCGCTACAAGCGCATCTACGGCGAAGAGCCCTACCGACTCAAGGCCCGCGCCATCGAGGCCAAGCTCGCCAACACCCGCGCCCGCCACGCCGAAGGCCTCCCGCACCGCGCCGGCTTCGACTACGCCGACGGCCGCGAGCTCCTCGCCGACCTCCAGGTCATGCGCGACTCCCTCGCCCGCCAGCGGGGCCAGCTCCCCGCCAAGGGCGTCCTCGACCGCGTCATCCGCACCGTCGCCGCCTTCGGCCTCCAGCTCGCCACGATGGACGTGCGCGAGCACTCCGAGGCCCACCACGCCGTGCTCGCCGAGCTCTACGACGCCACCGGCGAACTCGACAAGCCCTACGCCGACCTCACCGCGGAGGAACGCGACGCGCTCCTCGAGAAGGAGCTCTCGGGCCAGCGCCCCCTCGCGCCCGCGAACGTCGAACTCGCCGAACGCAACCGCAAGACCTTCAACGTCTTCCACGCGATCCGCGACGCCCAGGTCCAGTTCGGACAGGCGATCGTCGAGTCGTACATCATCTCCATGACCCACGACCCGGCCGACGTCCTCGCCCCGGCGATCCTCGCCCGCGACGCCGGCCTCATCGACGTCGCCCGCGGCCGCGCCGACATCGGCTTCGTCCCGCTCATGGAAGAGGTCGAAGACCTCGCGGGCGCCGACTCCCTCCTCGACCGGCTGCTCAGCCTCCCCGCGTACCGCGCGATCGTCGCCGCCCGCGGCGACATCCAGGAGGTCATGCTCGGCTACTCCGACTCCAACAAGGACGCCGGCATCACCGCCAGCCAGTGGAACATCCAAAGCGCCCAACGGCAGCTGCGCGACGTCGCCCACAAGCACGGCGTCCGCCTGCGCCTCTTCCACGGGCGCGGCGGCACCATCGGCCGCGGCGGCGGCCCCACCCACGAGGCGATCCTGGCCCAGCCCTCGGGCACGCTCGACGGCGCCATCAAGATCACCGAGCAGGGCGAGGTGCTCTCGGACAAATACACGCTGCCCGCGCTGGCCCGCGAGAACCTCGAACTGACCGTGGCCGCTTCGCTGAAGGCGACGCTGCTGCACACCGAGCCGCGCCACCAGCCGGACGTGCTGGGCCGCTGGTTCGGGGTCATGGACCAGACCTCGGAGGCCTCGAAGGCCGTGTACCGGGAGCTGACCGGGATGCCGGGCCTCGCCGACTACTTCTGGGCGGTGAGCCCGACGGAGCTGCTGGGCGCGTTGAACATCGGCTCGCGCCCGTCGAAGCGCCCGAACACGGATGCGGGCCTGGGCGGCCTGCGCGCCATCCCGTGGGTCTTCGGCTGGACGCAGTCGCGCCAGATCGTGCCGGGCTGGTACGGCGTGGGCTCCGGCCTCGCGGCCGCCCGCGAGGCGGGTCTGGGCGAGGACATCGCCGAGATGTACGAGAAGTGGCACTTCTTCCGCAACTTCGTCTCCAATGTGGAGATGACGCTGGCGAAGACGGACCTGTCGATCGCGGGCCAGTACGTCTCGACGCTGGTTCCCGCTGCGCTGCACCCGGTCTTCGACGCGATCAAGGCCGAGCACGAGCGCACGGTCGCCGAAGTCCTCGCCCTCACCGGCGGGGAGCGGCTGCTCGACGCGAACCCGCAGCTGGCCCGGACCCTCGAGGTCCGCGACCGCTACCTCGCGCCGCTGCACCACCTCCAGATCTCTCTGCTCAAGCGCTACCGCTCGGAAGGCGGCGCCGACGGCGACGTCGACCCGCAGCTCAAGCGAGCCCTCCTCATCACCGTGAACGGCATCGCGGCGGGCCTGCGCAACACCGGCTGATCCCGGCTTCGAGAAGGCCGCGGCGGAACCCCCGCCGCGGCCTTTTTTCATCTCCACTGATTTGACAATACGTTGTCAATATGACAGGATGTTGTCATGAACGAGATCATGACCCAGCACGTGCACCTGGCCGTCTACGACACCCTGGCCGACTGGGAGGTCGGATACGCGACCGCGCACATCGGCAACGGCGACTGGCAGCGCGAACCGGGCCGCTACGAGATCCGCACCGTCGGCGCCGGCCCCGAACCCGTGCGGACCATGGGCGGCATGACGATCACGCCCGACCTGACACTCGACGAGCTCAACGCCGAGGACAGCGCCATGCTGATCCTGCCCGGCGCGGGCACCTGGCTCACCGGCGACAACGCCGACTTCGCCAAGAAGGCCCGGCGGTTCCTCGACGCGGGCGTCCCGGTCGCCGCCATCTGCGGGGCCACCGGCGGACTCGCCGCCGAAGGCCTGCTCGACGACCGCCGCCACACCAGCAACGCGCCGGAGTTCGTGCAGGCCTTCGGATCCAAAGGCGCCGACCTGTACTGCGACGTCCCGGCCGTCACCGACCGAGGCCTCATCACCGCCTCGGGCACGAAGCCCGTGGACTTCGCTCGCGAAGTGTTCGCCGCCCTCGACCTGTACACGCCCGAAGTCCTCGCCTCGTGGTACAAGCTGTACGGACTCGGCGACCCGGCCGGGTACTTCGAGCTGATGGGTGAGGCCGCGTGACCGACCGCCAAGTACTCCTGTCGGGCATGGCCGTGACGGTGTTCCGACTGAACGGCCAGTTCCTCGACGTGGCAGAGGAACTGGCCCGCCCGGCGGGCCTCACCGCCGCCCACTGGCAAGTGCTCGGAGCGGTCATCGAAGCGCCCCTGCCGGTGGCGGGCATCGCGCGCGCCATGGGCATCACCCGCCAGGCCGTGCAGCGCATCGCGGACATCCTGGCCGACAACGGGATGGTCGAGTACCGGCGCAACCCGGCGCACCGCCGGGCCAAACTGGTCGCGCCCACCCCGCAGGGCGTGGAAGCGGTCAAGCGCATCGGCCCGGCCCACGCCGTGTTCGCCGACCGGCTGTGCGAAGCACTGGGCGACGACCGCGCCGCCGACGTCGACCGCCTCCTCCGGGAACTCTCGGAGACCCTGGAGGCGCTGGCGGCGGAGGACCGCGGCTGATTTCGCGCGGCCGCCGGCGCTCGCCGCCGTGGTAGGTTTCTGCGCGTCCAGGACCAAACGAGAATTGCGGAGACCATGGCGAGAACCCTGCAGGTCAGCGTCCGAAACGCCCGCTTCCAGCAGTGGGAGACCTTGCTGCGCAACCGCACCAAGCGCCACCGCGCTGGGTCGTTCCTCGTCCAGGGGGTGCGGCCGATCTCGCTTGCGGTCGAGCACGGCTGGAACATCGAGGCCCTGCTCTACGACGCCGATCGCCGGCGGCTCTCCGACTGGGCCCGCGGCCTCCTCGAGCGGCCCCATATCGAGCAGGCCGCCGTTTCCGGCCCGCTGCTCGCCGAGCTCGGCGAGAAGGAGGACGACAACCCGCCTGAACTCCTGGCCCAGGTTGCCATCCCGCAGCGGAAGCTCGCCGATCTCGAGACCCGCACCGATTGGCTGGGCATCGTCATCGACCGGCCGACCAGCCCCGGGAACGTCGGCTCGCTCATCCGCTCGGCCGACGCCTTCGGTGCCGACGCCGTGATCATCGCCGGGCGCAATGCCGCAGATCCTTACGACCCCAAGGCTGTTCGGGCCACCACCGGAAGCCTGTTCGCGATCCCAGTCATCAGTGCCGCTTCGGCACATGAGGTGGTTGAATGGGCCCGAAAGCAGCCGCACACACCGTCCATTCTGGGCACTGATGAGCGCGGCGAGAAGACCTTGTCCGAACACGATTTGCGGGGCCCGGTCATGCTCGTGGTCGGCAATGAGACAACCGGAATGTCGAAAGCCTGGTTCGAGCTCGCCGACGCGACAGCACGAATCCCCATGTCGCCCAAGGCGGCCTCATCATTGAACGCCGCGAATGCCGGGTCAGTGGCGCTCTACGAAGTGGCCCGCCAGCGTGCCATCACCAACTGAGTGACGCCGGAGACTGAGCGTCAGACGGAAGTGTCCCATTAGCGGCTGGCGGGGTTCGGCGTCAAACCCGGCGGCGACAAAGGGTCGTATTCCTTCGGGGTGTGCCGTGCGGCAGCCCGGCAGCGCAGAGGTGGAGCGGCGGAGGTCCGAACTTCCCCCGGCCTGTTCTGCGCCCCAGGCGGTCTGGAGGCCTCCGTGAATGTCCCTCATGGAATGTTCACCCCATTGGGTGATGGCACCAAGCAGCCGACCTGTCATCATTGAACTACGAACAAGAAAGCGAAAACCGGCAGGACATTCGAGAACAGGAAGGGAGGCGAAAGGACCCATGAGCCACTGCACCACCACCCCGGTCCCCGTCCCTCCCCTGGCCTCCGACCGGCCCGCCCAGGCAGCGGCTATCCGCTCCACCCTCGACGAGGCCGCCGCCGCCATCAATGCCCAGCACGCCCAGGTGCTCTCGGCAGTGATCGCGATGAAAGAGCAGGGCCTGCACCGCTCCGAGTTCGGCTTCTCCGCCCTCCGCGACCTCCTGGTCTCCCAGTTCGACTTCACGTTCAACACCGCAGGCGCCATCGCGGCCATCGCCCGGCTCTCGGGGAAGTTCCGTGTGCTCGCTGAGGCGGCGACGACCGGGAAAGCCAGGATCGACCAGGTCGCCTTCGCGGTCCGCCAGCTCGACCAGACCCCGGCCATGCGCCACTTCGCCCGCACCCCCTTCACCACCCCGGTCCCCTCCCCCTTCGACCCCCAGACTCTGTGCACCACCCCCGAAGCGATGGTCGCCCAGTTCTGCACCCACGCGCCCTTCAAGGACCTCCAGCGCCACCTCGACGAACTGGCCGCCAACCTGGCCGAGGAAGCCGAGCTGTTCGATGAGCTGGGCCAGCAGTCCATGCAGCGCCTGGAACTGACCGAGACCGGCAACGGCATGTGGGCCTTGGAAGGGCAACTCTCGGACGCGACCGGGCGGCTGCTGGAGAAGTACCTCAAGACCGCCTGCCCCCCGCCCCGCCAGGACGAGACCGACACCGACGGCATCCTGCCCCCGCAAGCCAACCGGCACGCCGAAGCCCTGCACCAGCTCCTGGCCGGCTACGGCTCCTCCCCGCAGGCCGCGACCCGGCACGGCCACACCGCCACCCTCAACCTGGTGGCGGACATCGAGACGCTGCAAGGCCACGACACCGGCCGCACCCCGCTCCTGGAAGGCGAGCCGATCAGTCCCGCCCGCGCCCGGCTCCT
>NZ_JAPZVP010000013.1 GCF_027622875.1 Glycomyces luteolus
GGCTTGCCCCGGCTCAGCAGCGGAAGTAGTCGCAAACTCCTGTGGCACAACCAAGATGATGAACCATCCACCTCACGCTGCCTCCAAACACCCTGCAGCGCATACCAAGAAGGTTAAAACGCAAGCTAAGAACGTATTTCAAGTTGTCAGTCGTGGATGAGGTGTTGTTCCAGTAGCTCGTCGCTGACCGCATACCCGTGGCGCCGGTAGAGGGGATCGCTGCGTTCCGATGGCCAGACGATCATGGCGCATAGCGGTACTTTCCTGGCGTGGTCGTTGACCGCTTCCAGCAGACTGGCGCCAACGCCTCGACCGCGATGCTGTTGTACGACAAAGAAGTTGGTGACGTATCCGATCGGTGCATCGATACCGGTGGGTGACGGCATCCGTTCAACGACCGAAACGAAGACATGACCGATGATTTGGTCGGCCGTCTCGGCGACCCACGCCATCCAGGTATCGGCGAGCCGGGTGCGCAGCCATGCCTCGCAGTTGGAGAGGAACGCCTGCTGCGCTCCGGCCTCCGGTGCCACCGGCTCCTCTTCGAGTTTGAATTCCCACCGCAGCCGAGCCAGTTCGACCGCATCAGCGCCGGTAGCCGGGCGAATCGTGATCACGGGTGTCGTGTCCTCCATCGCCTGAATGTAGCAATCGGGAGGTGGGTCGGGCCAGGGAATTCCCGCTTGGAATCGTGTTAGCAGGTCCGAATGACGTTGTGCGCCAAGCGCCTTCAGCAGATCAGCGATGCCGCGCGCTTGGGGAAGCCCTCAAGCAGGTCCAGACAACGTTCCCATCGGACAGCGAGGCGCTTGAACTGGTGGAGGTGGGCAATGGCTTGTTCGACCACCCACCGGATGGTCAGGGCTTTCTCAAGTTCCTGAAGGGTGTGGTTGGTGGTGGATGTCAAGGATCGGGAGGGTTCGGAACGCGGTCATGGCCCGCATGGTTCAGACAACGCCCATCGCCCTCGCCTGCGAGGGCGGCTTCGCGGGCGAAGAAGGCGCGAGCCGAGCCTGGGTTCGAGGGCTCGCTGCAACTGTGCGATGCGGTCTAGCCTGACGTTGTGGCCCATGCTGCGATCACGTCGTCGAGCGCGGCGATCGCGAGTGCCGACTCGCTCAGCGGCTTCCTCCAGACGAATGCCTGTAGCTCCTCGCTGGCTTGTGCCTGCGGGTCGGCGACGCGCGTGAAGTAGACCGCCCCAAGCTCCTCACGTTGCGGTTTGGTCAGGGTGAACCTCGCATAGCCGACCAGATCGAGAGTCTCGACCCTGATTGCTGTTTCCTCTTCGAGTTCACGTTTCGCGGCTGCAAGGAACGATTCGCCGTCCTCGACAATGCCGCCGGGGAGTTCGTATTCTCGCCGCCAGCGATTCAGACCGAACAGTACTTCGTCGGTCGACATGTCGGTGAGGACGACGAGCGCGAGCGGGCAAGGCGTGTGCCTGGCGGCATCTTCGAGTTGTTCCCTGGTCGCGGAGGTCAAATCGATCAGTGCGTTGCCGTGAGAGTCAGTCGCCAGGGGAGAGGTCATGAGCAAACGCTATCAGGACTTGGTCAAGCCCCGCCCGAGCAGGGCAACTAGGGGAAGTTGCGCTCGATAAGCGCGATTTCCGTCGCACTGAGCTGCGTATTCTTTCGTAGCGCCCCCGCAATGTAGCTGATGCCCAGGATCGGTAGGGCTCGCTCGGGTTCCTCACCGATTGCCCTGGTGGTCTTGGCGATGTTGGTCGCGCCGAGGATCTTGAGGGCGCCGGTGGCGAGGTTGCGGAAAGCGGCCATGGCGCGCGGAGCCGTTCCGGCGTGGACGGTGGAGCTGTCCTCACCGAATGTGACATCGCGGATGTGGTGCGAGGAGTTTTCGATACCCCACTGGCCGCGGACGAAAGCGGCGAGGTGCTCGGGCGTGGCCTGGTGGGCGTCGCCCGGCGGCGGATCGGCGGTGTTGGTCGGCCAGGTAGGCGCCGATCGCGGTGTCGAGCGCGTCGCCGTCGAGGCGTTCGAGGACGCGGCCGATGGACGCGGTCGAGGCGAGCGGCGCCAGCGGAGCAGGTGACGTCGGATGCCGATCGCTTCGAGCAGGTCGGTCCGGGCGCGCTGTCCCCATTCGGCGAGTTCGTCGATGCTCTTGGCGCCCGAGACGACCGCGCAGGCGCAGATGAGCAGGATCGCGGTCAGGGAGTACCACTGGCCCCGCCGCGACCTGGGGTCGGGCACCGAGTCGAGGTAAGGGCGCAGGTCTGCGATCCGGTCGGCGTCGAGCGGACCCAGCCTGGTGAGCACGGCAGGGACCTGTGAGGATGTATCGGCAGGCACGGGATGCTTTCGAGATCATCGGGCGTAAGACACCACAATGATCGCCAGTTCCGTGCCTGTACTGCTATGCAGCCCAACCTGTCTCAACCCGACAGCTCACCCCAACCCCGGGACTTGAAACCACCCTGCCGGATGGCGCCAAGACCGATGATCTTCTTGCGACTCCGTTGCGGGATGATCGGCTCGATCCGAGGTCCGTGGCCTGGCGGTCCTGCCGCAGTCTCCCGTGCATGTTGGCTTTCGCGAGTTCATCGATCAATCGGGTTGAGCCTGCCACAGGCTGCCGCGCACTCTAAGGGCGACGACCGTCACAGTCCGGATCGTGTTGCGGGGCAAGCAAAGCGAAAAAATGAGGGCTCGCGTCTAGACGGTGTTGTTGACAATGCGCGCAGTCATCGCTCATCATGCAGTAACCGCAATTGGCGATCTGCCCAGTGCGACAAGGGTTTACGTCGTCACCCGAATGGGTTACGTCGCAGGCCGCATGCAACGCAACAAATCCATAGTGCAAGATTTCCATCAGTCGCCCGGTGGCTTCGTAGCTACCAACTCCTGACCACCGGGCGACCTAACACAGGAAAGAGAACTTTCGTGTCGTGGACGACGATACGCCATTCCGGCGTACCTGAAAACACCGAAACGGCTACCTGGCGGATCGGCGAGAAGCCGTACGACCCGCTCGACCCGGGCCCGTACGGCACGCCCGGCTGGCAGCCCGACCCGCGCCGGGGCCGCAGGCGCCGAGGCGAACTGCCGGACCCGCAGCCCGAAGAGCGGTGGAACGAGCGCGTGCCGTCCGAGTGGCGCAGCGATCCCTTCGATTCCCCACCCGTTGAGCGGCACAGTGCGCTCCTCAATTTCCCGCCCACGGAGCGGCGGAGCGAGCCGCCAGGACGCGGCTGGTTCGAGTCGCCGGATCGCGGCCGAACCCCTGCGCACGAGGGCGACCGAGCGCAGCCGCCGGGCGGCTCTTGGTTCCAGCCGCCTCGATCGCACCCTCAATCCGAAGAACCGCATGATTTCTCGCCTCTGCGCGAAGCCGCGTACCGCGACTTCCTCCGCGACTCCGAGGAGCTGCACCGCGCGCACCTCGAACCGCCGGAACCGAACCAGATCCTCGTCTACCTGCGCTGGTACCTCCAGATCGTGGTGGCGATCCTGTACTGGCGCGTCGTTCCGTTCCCGGAACCCCCGTCGCGCTGCCGACGCTCCCGCGCCGCTTGCGAACTGCGCCAATCAACTCGATACGTCGGTCGAGCGGCCGTGGTCACTCGACCGGTGGTCGATCCGATCGGGATGGCCCCGTTCACGGCCGATCCGAACCCGGTCGCGGAGACCGCAACGCAGCATCTGATCCTGGCGCAACCGGTCGAGCCGCCGATCCAGATCGAATGGCGCACCGCTGCACGCCCGCAAGTCCGACCCGCCCAGGAACGACGTGCTGATCCGCCACGTTCGCGACCACCGGTCCGCTCGCGTCAGGCGATCCGGCCGCATTCGGTCATGGCCCCGCGCAACGCCGCCCACAGCCGCCGCCGCGCCGACACGCGCCGGATCTTCCTCCACACCTACGGCATGACCCGCGACCAGAACCTCCGAAACCTCACGTGGCCAAGGGGAAGCTGGGAGGACTTCACTCCCTCCGACGCCTACACCAACCCGCGCCGAGGCGCGATCCAGCGACGCCGCAACCACCGGCCTCGCAGCCTCGCCCTCGCCCGCTCGTTCCCGAGCACGATCCCGGTCGTCCCGGTCGGCGCGACGAGCCGTCCGGCCCCGGTCGGTCCGACCACTCGTCTGGTCCCGGCCAGCGCGACCCCGTTCCCGGGCGGAGACCTCTGATGAGCCGGCTCCGCAACGCGCCCTTGGAAGTCCGCCGCGCCTACCAGCGCGCTCTTGCCGCACTCCCCGCGAAGTCCACAGTGGTGTTTCCGCCCAGGCTCGACGCGCTCACCACTGTGGGTGGGGTGATGATCGACGACCGAGCCCTCGTCTTCGGCGTACACGGCGGGCATCCGCGCCTGTGGATCACCACCGACTCGCCTGAAGGGCCCAACCTCCTCGGGCACTTCAGCGGACTCGTCAACGAAGCGCCCGACCTCTGGATCTGCGATCACGAGGCCTGGCCGTGGGTCCTGAGCGGCGACATCGCGGCGCAGATCGAAGTGGCGGCCGAGCGCGCCTGGCGCGACTGCATCCGCAACTGCGACGGCTGAAACGGCTAGACCTGAGCCTGCGCGGTCATTGCAAGATGACCGGCTAGAGGCGCGTCGTCCCAGATCTGCGCTTCGATGTAGCGCTCGGGGCCGCCGGCCCCGTCGGCGTTCCACTCCTGTGGCAGGCCGTGTTCCTCGATGACCGCACGGATCTCATCGAGGGTGTAGACCTGCCCCCAGTACGGCCGCTGACCGGCCAGGCGCATGGCGGGGAACAGGTCGCCGTAGGTGAAGCTGATCGCCGCCGGATCGAACCTGTCGAGGCCGATGGTCAGCTCCTGCCCTCGGCGGTACCAGTCCAAGAGCCACGGGCAGGCCCCGAGGGTCATGTAGTGCGGCCGCTCCCTGACCGGGCGGCCGCCCTTGTCGGCGAACAACGCTCGCGCGCGTTGCTCGAGTCCTCGCCGAATGCTCAGGTAATCGGGCGAACGCTGACTTGCGAAGACGTCGCCGCGTTCACGAAGTCGCTGCTGGACCGCCTCGGCCTCCGCTGCGGGCAGGTCGGACAGGTTCCGGAAGGGGCCCAGGTCACGCTCGTAGTAGTGATGCAGATCCAGCCGTCCCACCGCTTCTCCTCACGCCAGCCGCGACGGGATCGTAGCGGCGGGGACGGCCGGTTCGACCAGGCGGAACATCCCGGTCATGTCGCCCTGCGCGAATCCGTGCCGCCGGTACAGCGGGATGGCGCCGTCGGTCGCGAAGAGGCCGACGAAGGCCGTAGACGGCGCGGTGCTCGCCACATGGTCCAGCAGGCGTTGCACCAGCGCCGTCCCAATGCCCGCTCCCTGGTATTCGGGCAGGACGGCGAGGTCCTGGACATAGAAATACTTGACGCCGTCCCCGACCAGGCGGCCCATGCCCACGGCATGCCCGCCCTGCAGAGCGACCGCGCCCGCGAGGGACCGATCCAGGGATGCGGGCAGCGTGTCCCAGTCGAACGCCTCGGCCCATCCGACCGCTTCGGCGATTCGGCGGTGTTCTGCCGCGGTCGGCAGCCGGTCGAGGAGGAGCGCGTCGGTCACGCAACCGATTGTGGGACCTGAGTGGCAGATGGGTCAAGCGGGTTGCCCGCGTGAGCACGATGCGGCCTGGAAGGCGGCGTTTGCCGTGCACCGCAACCGGCGCACCGGTCGATGTCCTTCTGGGAGCCCTGTCTCGTATCTCACGTCTCGGTCACCGGCTTGACTCATATACCCCTAGGGGGTATAAATTCTAGTCATGCGGATACCCTAAGGGGGTATCATCTGATCGGGAGGGTCTTATGAACACCGGTACACGCCTCGGCCTCTACGGCGGCGGCCTCGCGGTGCTGTTCGCAGCCGCGTTCGGCACGGCCGCCGCCGTCATGCCCGACGACGCCGCCGACGACTGGAACGACCGGTCCGCAGACGGCGGCCACGACGGCGGCCACGACGGCGGTCACGGCAGCGGCGACGGCGAAGCCGTCCCCGTGCGAGGCCTCTCCATCGAGCAGGACGGCTACCTCCTCAGCGAGGTCAGCGCCCCGACCGCGATCGGCGCGGCGGGCGAGCTCGCATTCCAGATCACCGGCGCGGACGGCAAGCCGCTCACCGACTACACCGTCTCCCACGAGAAGGAACTCCACCTCATCGTGGTCCGCGCCGACGGCACCCACTTCCGCCACGTGCACCCCGAACTCGGCGCCGACGGCACCTGGTCGCTGCCCTGGACCTGGGACGCGGCCGGTTCGTACCGCGTCTACGCCGACTTCGTCCCCGAGGACGGCGAGGACCTCACCCTGACCCGCACGGTCGAGGTCGCGGGCGAATACGGTCCCGAGATCGCCACCGAGCCCTCGCTGGTCTCCGAGGTCGACGGGTTCACCGTGACGCTCGAGGGCGACCTGAGCGCCGGTGCCTCGTCCGAGGTCACGGCCTCAGTGACCCGCGACGGGCAGCCCGTCCACGAGCTGGAGCCCTACCTCGGCGCGTTCGGTCACCTTGTGGCCCTTCGCGAAGGCGACCTCGCCTACCTCCACGTCCACCCCGAGGGCGAAGAGCCGCAGGCGGGCGACCTGAGCGGACCCGACGTCACCTTCGCGATCGAGGTGCCGACCGATGGCCGGTACTTCCTGTACTTCGACTTCCAGGTCGCGGGCCAGGTGCACAGCGCCGCGTTCGTGGTCGACACCGCTGAAGGCACGACCGCCGACGAATCCGACCCCAGCGCCGGAACGACCGAAGCGCCGACCGAGGAACCGTCCGAATCCGCCGAGCACGGCACCGACGGCCACGGCCACTGATCCCGAACGAGAGAGGAAGGACGACCAATGAGCACTGCACTGCCCCCCGGGCCGGTCGACCGCATTGAACTCGAGATCGGCGGGATGACCTGCGCGTCTTGCGCGATGCGGATCGAGAAGAAGCTCAACAAGGTCGAAGGCGTCAGCGCCTCCGTCAACTACGCCACCGAGAAGGCCCGCATCGAAGCCCCCGCGGGCATCGACCCGGCCGAGCTCATCGCGGTCGTCGAGAAGACCGGCTACACCGCCGCGCTCCCGGCCCCGCCCGAGCCCGAGACCTCGGACGCCGACGAAGACGACAAGCCCGACCCCGAACTGACCGGCCTGCGCCAGCGGCTCATCGGATCGGTCGTGCTCTCGGTGCCCGTCATCGCGATGGCGATGGCCCCGGCGCTCCAGTTCGAGTACTGGCAGTGGGCGTCGCTCGCGCTCGCCTCCCCCGTGGTCCTGTGGGCGGCCTGGCCGTTCCACAAGGCGGCCTGGACGAACCTCCGCCACGGATCAGCCACTATGGACACGCTCGTGTCGGTCGGCACCCTCGCCGCCTACGTCTGGTCGCTGTACGCCCTGTTCCTCGGCACCGCCGGAACGCCGGGCATGACCCACCCGTTCACGTTCAGCGTCGCCCCCAGCGACGGCGCCGGGAACATCTACCTCGAGGTGGCCGCCGGCGTCACCATGTTCATCCTGGCCGGACGCTACTTCGAGAAGCGCTCGAAGCGGCAGGCGGGCGCGGCGCTGCGGGCGCTGCTCCACATGGGCGCCAAGGAAGTCGCGGTCTTGCGCGGCGGCGTCGAAACGCGGATTCCGATCGCGCAGCTGGCCGTGGGCGACGAGTTCGTGGTGCGACCCGGCGAGAAGATCGCGACCGACGGCGAGATCGTCACCGGCACTTCGGCCGTCGACGCCTCGATGCTCACGGGCGAATCCGTGCCCGTCGAAGTCGGTGTCGGCGACTCGGTCACGGGTGCCACGGTCAACGCCGGCGGGCGACTCGTCGTTCGGGCCACCGCGATCGGCAGCGACACGCAGCTCGCGCAGATGGCGAGACTGGTCGAGGACGCGCAGTCCGGCAAGGCCGAGGTGCAGCGGCTGGCCGACCGGGTGGCCGGGATCTTCGTCCCGATCGTCATCGCGATCGCGGTTGCGACCCTTGGGTTCTGGCTCGGTGCCGGGTTCCCGACCGCCGCCGCGTTCACGGCCGCCGTGGCGGTGCTCATCATCGCCTGCCCCTGCGCCCTCGGGCTCGCGACGCCGACCGCGCTGCTGGTCGGGACCGGGCGCGGCGCGCAGATGGGCGTGCTCATCAAGGGGCCGGAGATCCTGGAGTCCACCCGGCGCGTCGACACGATCGTGCTCGACAAGACCGGGACCGTGACCAGCGGCAAGATGACCCTCGTCGAGGTCGTGCCCGCGGACGGAGTGGAGCGCGAGGAGCTCCTGCGCCTCGCCGGCGCTCTGGAGCACGCATCGGAACACCCTGTGGCGCAGGCGATCGCGAAGGCCGCCGCCGCTGAAGGCGCGCTTCCTGAGGTCGAGGACTTCAAGAGCATCGAAGGCAAGGGCGTGCAAGGCGTCGTGGACGGCCACCTCGCGGTGGTCGGGCGCGAAACGCTCCTCGCGGACTGGACCCTCGAACTGAGTGCCGCACTGGCCGAAGCGAAAGCGGCCGCCGAGTCCGAAGGCAAGACCGCCGTCGCGGTCGGCTGGGACGGCGAGGCGCGCGGCGTGCTCATCGTGGCCGACACGGTGAAGCCCACCAGCGCCGAAGCCGTGGCGCAGTTCAAGGCCCTGGGCCTCACCCCGGTGCTGCTCACGGGCGACAACAAGGTCGTGGCCGAGCGGATCGCCGCCGAGGTCGGCATCGACGAGGTGATCGCCGAAGTCATGCCGCAGGACAAGGTCGAGCAGGTCGCTCGGCTGCAGGCCGAAGGCCGGGTCGTGGCGATGGTCGGCGACGGCGTGAACGACGCGGCCGCGCTCGCCAAGGCCGACCTCGGTCTCGCGATGGGTACGGGTACGGACGTGGCGATCGAAGCCGCCGATCTGACACTGGTGCGCGGCGACCTGCGGGCCGCTGCGGACGCGATCCGCTTGTCGCGCAGGACGCTCGGCACGATCAAGGGCAACCTGTTCTGGGCGTTCGCCTACAACGTGGCGGCGATCCCGCTCGCGGCGCTCGGGCTGCTGAACCCGATGCTGGCGGGCGCGGCGATGGCGTTCTCGAGCGTGTTCGTGGTCGGCAACAGCCTCCGGCTGCGCTCCTTCAAGAGCACCGCGAAGACGCCTGGGTAGCAGTAGGAACCGCGCGGGGCCCCCCCGCCCGGGGGGGGGGGGGGGGCCCGGGGGGGGCCGGGGGGGGGGGCCCCCCCCCGCGGCGGGGGGGGGGGGGGCCCCGGGGGGGGCCCCCCCCGGCGCGCCCCCGCCCCCGCCCCCCCCGCCCCCCCCCGCGGGCCCCCCCCCCCCCCCGCCCCGCGTTCTCCGATGGGCGGGCTACCGCCGCGCCGAGTCCAGGAGTTCGGCACCGGCGGGCGCCACCGCCGGGCCGTTCGCCTGCCAGCGCATCGGCCACCAGCCGCGGCGTTCGACCAGGCTCATGAGGGCGGGTAGGAGCATGATCCGCACGACCACGGCGTCCAGGAGCACGCCGAGAGCGAGGGCGAAGCCGAGCTGCTTCATCTCGATCCGGTCGGTGAAGATGAAGGCCACGAACACGGACATCATGATCACGGCTGCGCTGGTCACCACGCTCGCCGAGGAGATGATGCCCTCCCGGATCGCTGCTCGCGGCGTGAGGCCGCGCTTCGCCGCCTCCTTGATGCGGCTCATCACGAACAGCTGGTAGTCGAGCGAGAGTCCGTAGAGGATCGCGAAGACCATCAGCGGGGTGCGGGAGCCGAGGAACCCGGGCGATTCGAAGGCGAGCAGGCCTTCGGCCCAGGTGCCCTGGAAGACCAGGACCAGTGCGCCCCAGGCGGTGAGGCTCGAGAGCAGGTTCAGGATCGTGCTCAAGGCCGCCATGATCCAGGACTTGAAGGTGAGGAACATGATGAGCAAGGTCGCCAGGAGCACGAAACCGAGGACGACGAGCAGCCGCGAGGACTGCAGGTCCGAGAAGTCGGCGGCGTAGGCGGGCTCGCCGGAGACGGCGTAGGTGGCGCCGTCGATCTGTCCGACGGTGTCCGGGAGCAGTTCGTCGCGCAGCAGGTTCAGGGACTCCGCGGCGCGGGGGTCGCTGGTGGGGTAGTGGATCGGGAGTTCGAGCGCCACTGCCGAGCCGTCTGGCGACGCGCGGATCCGGGGGTGGTCGGTCTCGGCGAACAGGTCGCTGTCCCGGGTGCGCGCTTCCAGTTCGGTGACGGCGGCGGCGAGTTCGTCCGCTTGGGAGGGTTCGACCTCGGCGACCGCCATGTGGAAGACGCCTTCGGCGGGGAACGCCTCGGTCATCGCCTCGTAGGCGGCGATGGTCTGGAGCGAGTCGGGGAAGGTCTCCTTGCCTTCGACGCTGAGTTTCATGCCCAGGGCGGGCGCGGAGAGACCGATGAGGACTGTCAGGCCGATGATGGAGGTCGCGACCGGGTGTTTCATGGACGGGCGCAGCATCGCCGACCACACTCGGCTCTCGCTCCGAGGCTGCTTGCGGCGCATGAGCTTGCCGCCGTCGATGCGGCGGCCGATCTTCGCGAGCAGGGCAGGAAGCACCGTGAGGGAGCTGATCATGGCGATGGCGACCACGACGATGCAGGCGGTGGCGATGGAGGAGAAGACCACGTCGCCGACCAGGTAGAGCCCGGCGAGTGAGGCGATCACCGCGATGCCGGCGGTCAGGACGGTGCGCCCGGCGGTCGCGGCGGCGGCCTCGATGGAGGCGGCGACGCTCAGGGTTCCGCCGGTGCGCAGGCGTTCTTCGCGGATCCGCTTGAGGTAGAACAGCGAGTAGTCGACGCCGACGGCCATGCCGATCATCGTCAGGACGCTGACGACCGCGCCGCCGGCGTTGGGGAAGAAGTACGAGCTCAAGGCGTACACGCCCATCGAGGCGATGATCGAGGTGATCGCCAGCAGCAGCGGGTGCAGGCCCCACCAGGCGAGTGCGATCTCGCCGGTTCCCGGGTTACTGCGGGACGATCGCGGCGGTCAAGGCAGCTAGGCCGTCGAAGTGGCCGTCGAATGTATCCGTGTCCTTCGGCGGGTCGCCGACGGAGCGGCCGATGTAGGCCGTTCGCATCCCGACCGCTTGGGCCCCGCGGAGATCCCAAGCGTGGGCGGCCACCATCAGCACCCGTTCGGGCTCGCAAGCGGCCGCGTCGAGTGCCAGCCGGTAGACCTCCGGGGCGGGCTTGTAGGCCCCGGCCCACTCGGTCGACAGCGCCTGATGGAACCGCAGTCCCGCGAAGGCGTTGAGCCGCAAGAGGGCAGCGCGGCTCGCGTTCGACAGTCCGATCGTCGGGAAGTGCCACGAGAGCCGTTCGATACCGGCGACCGAGTCCTCCCAAGGCGCGAGGCGCTGACCGGCCGTCGCCAGTCTCGCGATGTCCGCCGGGTCGTCGATCCCCGCCCGTTCGGCCACGGCCCACGCCGCCTCGGCGTCGATGACCTCGGTGTTCGCGTACTCGCGCTCGCCCCGTGCGATGCGCGCCTGCTCGTCCTCGACGTGCCGCTGCCACAAGGCGACCAGCTCGTCGACCGCGATCGGCTCGGCCTCCGGCAGCGCCTCGCGGATCGCCGCGGCGATCCCGTCCGGTTCGTCGACCAACGTGCCGAGCACGTCGAAGACGACCACTTCGATATCGCGAATCTCGGTCATGACTCCCCCATCAGCGTCCGAGCTGCCGATCCTGCCATCGACCCCGCCGCCGGTCAATACCGCGCGCGGCCGCGGAAACGAGTTACAAATACCGGATTCGCCGGTGTCCCCGCGGGGGCGCCGGTGAGGATGGACGACTCGGCACCGCACATTCGAGGGAGCACACGATGACCGAATCCACCGCAGCCGTCGCCCAGCTGTACATCGACGCCATGGCCTCCGGCGAGCCCAGTGCGCTCGCCGCCCTGTTCGCCGACGACCTCGTCTGGCACCAGCCGGGCCGCAACCGGTTCTCCGGCGACAAGCACGGCGGCGGCGCCGTCGGCGAGATGATCGGGGCCATGATGGGCGTCAGCGGCGGCACCTTCGCGCTCGCGCCGAACGGCGCGCCGATGATCAACGGCGACCTCGCGGCACTCCCGATCCGCTTCTCCGGCAAGCGGGACGGCGCGGAAATGTCGATGGACGGCGTCGATCTGCTGCGGGTCGCGAACGGGAAGGTCGCCGAGGTGTGGCTGTTCTCGGCCGACCAGATCGCCGAGGACGTCTTCTGGGGCCAGGGCTAGCGAACTCGAAGGGTGCGGCCGATCGCGGTCGCGCCCTTACGCGTCCTCGTCCGGGTCCTTCGTCGATTCGACGACCCAGGCCCGGTAGTCCGGGTTGGCCTGCGTGATCAGGGTCGCGAGCACGCACGGCACGTCGTACGGGTGCTCCCTGCGCACGATCCGGATGATCTCGGGGACCAGCGACTGGCGCGTGTGCAGCATGACCCGGGCCTCCGGCTCATCGTGCATCCGCCCCTCCCACCGGTAGATCGAGCGGATCTCAGCGAGGTTCTGCCCGCAGGCGGCCAGCCGCTCCTCCACCAGCTTCCGTGTGAACTCGCGGAGCCAGCCCGCGTCGGGGCCGGTGATCACTACCTCGCAGATCGCGTGCACGCTGCGCCTCCTTCAAGCCCGTGCATCCTCTCACGTTCACCCGCGAAGTCGTACCCCGGCGATACGGTGGGGGCATGAACGAACCGGCGCCAGCGCTGCCACTGTTCGGCGACGAACCGCCCCGGCCGCTCGCCGACCGGTTGCGTCCGCGCACGCTCGCCGAGGTCGTCGGCCAGGACCACCTGCTGGCCCCCGGCGCGCCGCTCGGCCGCATGGTCGGGCGCGGCAAACCGGTCTCCACGATCCTGTGGGGCCCGCCCGGGTGCGGCAAGACCACGATCGCGCGGCTGCTCGCCGAGGAGACCGACCTCGCGTTCGAACCGCTCTCGGCCGTGTTCTCCGGCGTCGCCGATCTGCGGAAGGTCTTCGCGGCCGCCCGCCAGCGGCGCGAGATGGGGCAGGGCACGCTCCTGTTCGTCGACGAGATCCACCGGTTCAACCGCGCCCAGCAGGACGGCTTCCTGCCGTACGTCGAGGACGGCACGGTCATCCTCGTCGGCGCGACCACCGAGAACCCCAGTTTCGAGCTCAACGGCGCGCTGCTCTCGCGATGCCAGGTGTTCGTGCTCCACCGGCTCGACACCGCCGCGCTCGAGACGCTCCTCGTCCGCGCCGAGAAGGAAGTGCGGCCCGTGCCGCTCGACGACCAGGCGCGGGGCTCGCTCATCGCGATGGCCGACGGCGACGGCCGGTACCTGCTCAACATGGTCGAGCAGCTGCAGGACCTCCCCGAGGGCACACCGCCGCTCGACACCGCCCAGCTCGCCGAGCGGATCCAGAAGCGGGCGCCGCTCTACGACAAAACCCAGGAGAGCCACTACAACCTCATCTCGGCCCTGCACAAGTCGATGCGCGGCTCCGACCCGGACGCGGCCCTGTACTGGCTCGCGCGGATGCTCGACGGCGGCGAGGACCCGCTGTTCATCGCGCGCCGCATCGTGCGGTTCGCGAACGAGGACATAGGGATCGCCGATCCGCAGGCCGTGCAGCAGGCGCTCGCCGCGTGGGACGTGTACGAGCGGCTCGGTTCGCCCGAAGGGGAGCTGGCGATCGCCCAGGCCGTCGTCTACCTGGCGACCGCGCCGAAGTCGATCGCGGTGTACCGGGGTTTCGGGGAGGCGGTGCGCAGCGCGAAGCAGACCGGTTCGCTCGCTCCCCCGGCGCACATCCTCAACGCGCCCACCAGGTTGATGAAGGACATCGGCTACGGCAAGGGCTACCAGTACGACCCGGACACGGCCGAGGGCTTCTCCGGCGCGGACTACTTCCCGGAGGACATGGACCGCGAGCGCTTCTACCGGCCCACCAGGAACGGCTACGAAGCGCGCGTCGGCGAACGGCTCGAGCGCTGGGCCGAGCTGCGCGCCGAGCGGCAGGGGTTAGGTCTCCTCGCCCAGGTGGATCGCCTTCTCGTGCAGCATGTCGGCGTGCTCGGGGTGGCGCTCGATGAATCCGGCGATGAACGGGTCCGCGGGCTCGATCCGTTTGCCGGCCCGGCGTGCCGCCTCGAACGCGAACTTCGCCAGCTGCGTGCCGATGCCGTGGTTCTGGAGCTCGTCGGGGACCACGGTGCGGGCGAGCAGGGTCGTATCGTCGTGGTGGCGGTACTCGGTGTAGCCGACGAGTTCGCCGTCGATCCGCGCCTCGTAGCGGCTCCGTTCGGGCGCGTCGGTCACATGGACGGTGAGGCGCTGCTTGACGGCCATGGGTCCTCCTTCGGGTGGGCGGGCGCCCGCGGGGGCGCCCGCTTCGAGAAGGTGGAGTACCCGCATCGGCCGGGTTCTCAACGTCAGTTGATGACGAACGTCCGGATGCTGCGGGCGGGGAGTTGCGCGCCGAACGAGCCGTTCGTCATGGTGGGGGAGGAGTAGGCGGCGAGGGTGTTGCTCGCGTCGGTGAGCCAGGTCGAGACGGTGGCGTTGCCGCCGCCCTGCACGGTGAACGGGAAGTAGGCGGCGGCGGTGTTCTTGTTGATGGCGACGATGACGATGCGGGCGCCGCTCTTGAACGCGGTGATGTAGACGTTCGCCTGTGGGTTCGCGGTCGCGGTGATGCGCTGGTAGCCGGGTCGCACCCACTTGGAGAAGTGCGCCATGTTCGCGCCGCGCTTGGAGATCTGGCCGTCTTCGCGCATGGGGCCGTAGCTGCGGCGGATGTACCACCACACGTAGGTCTGGAAGCGGCCGTAGACGAGTGCGCGGTGGATGTGCTCGCCGGTGTCGAGGGCGCCGGGCCAGAGGTCGGCCGAGTCGGAGCTGTTGGGGTGGTAGACCTCGGTCATCCAGAGTTCCTTGCCGCCGCCCTTCTGCTGGAACAGCGGGTAGGGGAAGTCGGCGTTCTGGGTGCCGTAGAGGTGGGCGCCGATGATGTCGACGTTGCCGAGGGCCTGGGGGTCGTTGAGGATCGGGTCGGACATGTTCTTGCGGTACTGGAACGATTCGGGCGCGATGACGCGGGTGCCGATCGATCCGGCGTTCTCGCGGCAGAACCTGAGCATCTCCTGCGGGGTCCAGGCGGTCCAGTCGTGCGCGTAGTCGGGTTCGTTCTGGACGGAGATGCCGTAGAGGTCGACGCCGTTGCTCGCCATGAACTGGTCGAAGTCGTTGAGGTGCTGGACGTAGTCGTCGTACATGTCGTAGCGGAGGCGCTTGCCGCCCGAGAAGGTCTCGGTCATGTGCGCGGGCGGGTTCCAGGGGGAGGCGAAGACCTTGGCGCCCAGGGCGACAGCGCGCTGGGCGGTGGCGACTTCGCGGCTCCAGTTGGCGCGGTCCTCGTGGACGGGGATGCGGAGGATGGAGAAGCCGAGCTGGCCGCTGCCGTTGCCGAACGCGGTGTCGCGCTGGGCGGCGGTGAGGTCGGCGATCCAGACGCTGTGGTTCATGCCGCCGAACCCTTGGATGGTCTGCTGCACGGTCCCGGGTTCGACGGTGATGGTCGTCTGGGCGGCGGCCGGGGTGGCGGCGGCGAGTACCGGGAGCGCCGCGCCCGCGGTGATGAGGGACCGCCGTTTCAGCTTGGCCTTCGCGGTCGCGGGTTCGTTCGGATGACGCATCGTTGCTCCTCCTGATTGCGAGAATCTCCGAAACTTTCGGAGATACCGTTTGCCAATATCAGGATAATTTTGACAAGTCGTAGTGTCAATCCCTGCTCAAGCACTAATTTTCATTGACATACTTCAATGATGAGTGCCGAAAATTTCGGACCCTCGTCGTTCGCGCCCCGGTGCACTAGCCTCAAACCCGACGACAAGGAGCACCCAGTGGAACGCATCGGATTCATCGGCACAGGCGAGATCAGCAAGGCCATGGTGGAAGGACTCTGCGACGGCGCCGAGACCCCGCCGGGCATCGACCTCTCCCCGCGAGGAGCCGCCACCGCCGCCGAACTGGCCGCCGCATACCCGAACGTCACGGTCCGGACCGGCAACCAGGAGGTCGCCGACCACGCCGACATCGTGGTCCTCGCCGTCCGCCGCGCCGACCGCCGCGAAGCCCTCACCGGACTCCGCATCGGCGCCGACAAGACCGTCATCAACGTGATCCCCGGTGTGCCGCACGAGGAACTGCGCGAACTCCTCGACACCGACGCCGACCTCGTCTCGGCCATCCCCCTGCCCACCGTGCGCGAACGCAAATCCGTCACCGTCACCTACCCGGCCCACCCGGTGGCCGACGCGCTCTTCGACCGGCTCGGCGGCGCCCAGCCCGTCGCCGACCTCACCGCCTACAACGTGTGCTCCTCGCTCTCGAGCACCATCAGCACCCACTACGCCTACCTCGCCGCCCTCACCGACTGGGCCGCCCGCCACGGCCTCCCCACCGAAGCCGCCGACCGCTACCTCCGCAGCCTCTACCAGGGCGTCGGCCGATCCCTCGCCGACGAGACCCGCACCCTCCACCGCCTCGCCGCCGAACACGAGACCCCCGGCGGCAGCAACGAGCGCGTCCGCACCACCTGGTTCGACGAGACGAACACCGACGCCCTCGGCGCGACCCTCGACGGACTCCTCGCCGACCTCGAGAAACCGGAGTGAAAAAGGCGCAGCAACCAGGCGACTGACACGCGTCAGGGGCGACGACAGGCACAAGCAAGCCCGGTGACAGCACGGCGGCCCATTGTTACGGCATCAAGCCAGCAAGGCCACACCGAAAGAGGCACCGACATGCACACCTTCAACACCCCCGCGCCGATCACCGCCGCCGTCGACATCATCCTCGGCGACATCCGCTTCACCGCCGCCGACCGCACCGACACCGCCGTCCAGGTCGAACCGATCGACCCGACCCGCGAACTCGACATCGAAGCCGCCGACAAGGTCAACGTCGAATTCGAAGCCGGCAAACTCCGCGTCTGGCACCCCAAGCTCCGCACCGCCTTCACCCGCAAATTCGGCTCCGTCCGCATCACCGTGGCACTCCCCGCCGGATCCGACGTGCAAGGCGACACCGCCGACGGCGAATACGTCGTGCGCGGCCGGATCGGCTCCTGCAACCTCAAGAACGCCATCGGCGACATCAAGGTCGCCGACACCGCCGAGGTGAAGCTCAAGACCACCGGCGGCCGCGTCCACGTCGAACAGGTCCGCGGCAACGCCGAGGTCAGCGGCAGCGGCGACATCCGACTCCACCGCATCGGCGGCGACGCCGCCGTCAAGAACATCGGCGGCAACACCTGGATCGGCGAAGCCGAAGGCGACCTGCGCGTCAACGCCGCCAACGGCCCCATCACCATCGACACCGCCCGCGCCGCCGTCGAAGCCAAGACCTCCATCGGCGACATCACCATCGGCATGATCGGCACCGGCCCCGTCGAACTCACCACCGCCATCGGCAGACTGCAGGTCGGCGTCCCCCAGGACACCGCCGTCGAACTCGACGCCCGCAGCGCCACCGGCCGCGTCATCGACCACGTCGCCGTCCCCGGCACCCCCAAGGCCACCGTCAAAGTGCGCGTCCGCACCAGCGGCGGCGACATCACCGTCAAGGAGGCGCAGGCGAGCTAACGGCCTTGCGACCCTTCACGAACCGAGAACGGCCTCCACCAACTCATTCCAGTCCTGTTCCCTGCCGACGCCAGCCGCCTCGCCGAACGCCGCTTCGCCGAGGCGGTTCCGCGTGTCCTCCGCGATCCGCACCGCGTCGAACAGCGTCAGATCCACCGCCCCGCGCACCACGTCCGCCGCCGCCAGCAGCCGCACGGCCTCCACGTCCTTCCCCTGCCGCACCGCCAGATCCGCGATCCCGATCAGCGCCTGCGCGATCATCGGCGGATACGACAGGCCCACACCCGCCGCGAGCGCCTCCCGCCGCAGACCCCTCGCCCGGTCCAGGTCATCGGTGAGATAACCGCTGAAGTCCAGCACCGCGAACTGGATCCCGACCCCGTCATCGGCCGGGCGGGCCGCCACCGTCGACACCAGGTCGCGAGCCTCGTCCAGGTCCCCGCGCCAGCGCGCCAAGTGCGCCTTCGCGAACGTCAGCTCCGCGATCGTGCCCGGCCAGGAGATCCCGGCCGCGAGCGCTTCCGCCTGAGCGAGCGCCGATGCGCTGGCGCGCTCGTCGCCGTGCAGCCAGTACAGCTGGGCCTGGCGTGCCCGCGCGCTGATCACCTCTTCGGTGGAGCCGAGTTCGGCGAGCGCCGCGGCCGCTTCGTCGATCTGCTTGCAGGCCTTGGCGAACTCGCCGCGCGCGGCCGTCCGCTCGGCCAGGAAGCTGATGGCCGAGGAGACGCCCCAGCGGTCGCCGATGGCGCGGAACTCGGTGAGGGCCAGCTCCACATCACTGTCCACATCGGTCTCGTCGCTGCCGAGGACGAGCCGCAGGCGGCCGCGGGCGAGCCGCGCTTGCGCGCGCACCCAGGGGTCGGTGCCGGCCACGAGCGGGTCGAACGCGGCGAGGAAGTCCTTGGGGGCCTCCAGCATCCGCGCGAGCGGGGCGATGAAGGCGAGCATCTGGTGGCGGGAGCTGCTGCGCTCGGCCGCCGCGTTCGCGGTCTGGATCCACTCCTGCGCCTGGTACTGGTCGCCGCCGTACCCGGAGGTGAGGAACATGGCGACGATGGTGCCGCTCACGGCCCGGATGTCGTCAGGCACTTCGCCTTCGAGGGACCCGGCGGCGATGGCAAGCTCGGTGCCCTCGGCGCGGTGCCCGCTGAGGTACCAGTACCAGCCCGCGGCGCCGACGAGCCGCATCGCCTCGGCGGCCCAGCCGTCGCCGATCGCGGTGCGCAGCGCCGCGTTGATGTTGTCGTGCTCGGTTTCGAGCGCGGAGAGCCAGGTCAGCTGGTCGCTGCCGCGCAGGTGCGCGTCGGCGGCCTCGGTGAGTTCGGTGACGTAGGCGAGGTGCGCGCGGCGGGCGGCGGCCGGGTCGCCGTCCTCGGTGAGGCGCTGGGCCGCGTACTCGCGGATGGTGTTGAGCATCCGGTAGCGCGGCTCGCCATCGCCGTCGGCGCGCAGGAGCGATTTCTCGGTGAGGGCGGTCAGCAGGTCGAGGGCGTATTCGCCATCGGGGCAGACCCGTTCGGCCGCTTCAAGGCTCACACCGCCGGTGAAGACGGAGAGGCGGCGCAGGAGTTCGCGTTCGGTCTCGCTGAGGAGGTCCCAGCTCCAGTCGACGACCGCGCGGAGGGTGCGGTGATGGGCCATCGCGGTGCGGCTGCCGCCGGTGAGGAGCTGGAAGCGGTCGTCGATGCGGTCGGCAAGCTGGGCGACGGACATGGTGCGCAGGCGGGCCGCGGCGAGTTCGATCGCGAGCGGCATCCCGTCGAGCGCCCGGCAGATGCGAGCCATAGTGGACAATGTGGCCTCGTCGCCGCCGATGTTGCGGCGCACGGCCTCGGCACGGTCGCGGAGCAGCCGCACGGCGGGGGAGGCGGCGGCCTCCTGCGCGCTCGCGCCCTCGGCGGGCAGCGCGAGCGGCTCGACCTGCCACAGCGCCTCGCCGGTGATGCCGAGCGGCTCACGGCTGGTCGCGATGATGCGCAGGCTCCGGGATTCGCCGAGGAGCCGGTCGGTGAACGCCGAGACCTCCTCGATCACGTGCTCGCAGTTGTCGAGGACGAGCAGCATCACGCGGTCGCGGATCGCGGCCACGAGCCGCTCCGTCGCGTCCCCGCCCGCCGCGCCCTGCTGGTCGCGCAGGCCGATCGCGGTCAGGACCGCTTGCGCCAGTTCGCTTTCGGCGTCGAGCGTTGCCAGCTCGACGAGCCACGCCCCGTCCGGCAGGTCGCCGAGCATCGACCGCGCGGTCTCGACCGCGAGCCGGGTCTTGCCCGCGCCGCCTTCGCCGTGGAGCGTGACGAGGCGGTGCCGGGACGCCAGGTCGGCGACGGCGGCGACGTCGTCCTCCTTGCCCACGAACGCGGTCAGCTCCGCGCGCAGGTTGGTGCGGCGGTTCTCGGTGCGGCCGCCGATCTCGCCGCGCAGCAGCGCGATGTTCAGGGCCGAGAGCTCCGCCGAGGGGTCCACGCCGAGTTCCTCGCCCAGCCGCTCAGCGAGCTGCTGGTAGGCGGTCAGGGCCTCTGCGCCGCGCCCGGCCTCGGCGAGCGCCCGCATCAGGGCCGCCACGAAGCCCTCCCGCATCGGGTACTTCGCGACCAGGTCGGTCAGCTCGGTGACGAGGTCCGCGCCGCGCCCCAGGCGCACCTCCGCGTCCACCCGGTCGCCCAGCACCGAGACGTACCGCTCGTTCAGACCCACGACCACGGCGTCGAACGCCTTGCTGCCCAACAGGGAGATGCCCTCCATGGCGGTGCCGCGCCACAGGCCCAAGGCCTCGCGCAGCAGCTCGGCCTTCTCGGCGTCCTCCGCGTTGCGGGCCTTCGCGACCATGGCCTCGAAGCGGCTCACGTCCACCGCATCGGGCTCCACGGCGAGCAGGTACCCGCCGGCTTTCGACTCGACCGCGCCCTTCGGCAGGGCCTTGCGCAGGCGGGACACCAAGACCTGCAAGGCGTTCGCCTCATCGGAGGGCGGCTCCTCGCCCCAGATCCAGTCGACCAGCCGCGTCCGCGGCACGATCCGGCCCGGCTCCAGCGCCAGCGCCGCGAGCAGCGCCCGCGAGCGCGCACCGGGGACCTCGAGGGTCTCGTCGCCTACGTGCACATGGAACGCGCCGAGCAATCCGATTCTCACCGCCTCATCTTGCCGCACCCGCGCCCATTGATACAACGTCGCTACATTCGAACCGATCGCGAGAAAGACCGGCCCGGAGCGAATCCTTTGCGCCGATGCCCGCCTCTCTTATCCGTCCGGTCAGATGGGCCGGTCCAGAGATGGAGGTCGACATGGTCATCGGTATCGCAATCGGGGTCCTGGTGCTGCTCATGGGCATGTGCAGCATCGTGGTGCTGCGGAGGAGGGCGAGAGCGCGTGGCTGAGACGAGTTGGCCGGGCGAGGCGCTGATCGCCGCCGCGCAGGACGGGGACAGCCGGGCGATCACCGCGCTCGTCTCGGGCTCGCACCCGCACGTGCGGCGGTTCGCGCATTCGCTCTGCACCACACCGCAGGACGCGGAGGACGCGGCGCAGGAGGCGCTCATCATCCTGTACCGCAAGATCGGGATGCTGCGCGCCACCGGGGCGCTCGCGGCGTGGATGTTCCGCATCGTGCGCAACGAATGCGTGCGCCGCGCCCGGCTCGCCCTGCGCCACCGCGGCCCGCTCCCCGAGCGGGCCGCACCGTCGGCCGAGGAGGAGGCGCTGCAGCTCCTGGAGGCCGGGATCGTCGCCGACGTGATCGCCTCCCTGCCCTCCGAGCAGCGCCGGGTGCTCATCATGCGCGACGTCCAGGGCTGCAGCGGCCGCATGACCGCCGACGCCCTCGGTATCAGCACGGCCGCCATGAAGTCGCGGCTGCACCGCGCCCGCGCTGCGGTCCAGGAAGGCCTGCACCGCACCGAGGGGGACTGCCATGGCGGGTAGCGGGAGCTTCGCGAGCGAGTCCGTGCCGCGCCACCTCATCCGCGGCGTGCTCGGCTTCGGCGCCATGATCGCCGCGGTAGCGCTGCTGCCGGTGTTCGGCTGGCCGGCCCTGGCCCTCATCGCGGTCGGCATGCTCGCCCTGCGCGGCTGCCCGGTCTGCTGGATCCTCGGCCTGATCGAGACGGTCTCCCGGGGCCGCCTCCAACGCGAATGCGCCGACGGCGCCTGCCGACTGCGCTAGCCCCCGGGCACGAGAAAGGCGGCCATCGCATGATGGCCGCCTTCTTCATGTGGAGCCTAGGAGAATCGAACTCCTAACCCCCTGCTTGCAAAGCAGGTGCTCTGCCAATTGAGCTAAGGCCCCTCGGTCAGTCGCGCGGACTGAACCCTACGAGACTGGACCTCTCCAAGTATCGCCGTAGCGCTTACTGCCACAGCGAGGATACCCGGATCGCAGTGAACTGGCTAACGCGATTCGCTAGCGCACGTCTTCCGCGGAGGTGGTGGCCTCGTGCCACAGGGTGCGGTCGTCGTTGATCGACTTGACCTTCTTGGCCACGACGAACGCGACCGTTGCCACGCCGGCGACGATCAGGATCTTCTTCCACATGGACCCAGGCCCCCATATCAGAGATTGCCGCGTACAGCAACACCGTGATCGGTATTGCGCGATGCGCCTCAGCATAGCGAACCGCGCCCCGCCCGGCCGCCGGGCCGGTGCCTGTCAGTAGAGGATGTCCGGGGTCTCGGCGCGGGCGCCGTCGAAGAAGGTCTTGGCGGCCGCACGGGCGCTCTCGTCGCGGTCGACGTCGCCGGGGCGGGAGCCGTAGCCGAGGAGCACGCCCCGCCAGTCCATCTTCAGGTACTCGGCGGTCAGGCGCAGCGTACCGGCGAGCGGCACGGCCGCGGCCGGGTCGTGGTCGCCGCGGACGGTGACGCCCCACAGGCGCCGACCCGCCATGCGGGCCTTGAAGTCGAGGCCGGGGACGCGCAGCCAGCCCGACCAGTGGTCGAGGTAGTTCTTCACCGGCCCGCTCACCGAGTACCAGTACAGGGGCGAGGCGATCACGATGTCCGTGGCGGCGAGGGTCGCGTCCTGCACGATCTGCTCGGCGCCCTCGGCGAAGGGCGTGATGCCGTCCCCGGTGTGGCGGCGGTCCGTGAACGGCGGCAGGCCCAGCTCGCCCAGGTGGATCCAGCGCTGCGAGGTCCCCGGAGCGAGGTGCTCGGCGGCGGCGCGGGCGAGGGCCTCGGTGTTGCCGCCGGTGCGGGCGGAGCCGAGGAGGAACAGGAACGAGCGGGGCGCGGCGGTCATGGCGGGCTGCTTTCTCAGGGGGAACGCTGACAGGTCCAAGGCCGAGGGGCGGCCCGCCTATTCCGCGCCGCGATGCGGGCCACAGGCATGAAAAAACCCGCCGGTGAACGGCGGGTTGTTGGTGGGCGTGCCAAGACTCGAACTTGGGACCTTCGAGTTATCAGAACTCACTTCTTATACTCGTCTACCTGGCTATATGCCTCTTGAACTGGGCAACTACTTCGCAGGGCCGCTCATCACCGATCATCCGAAGACATGCGAGCACAGGCCAGTGCCTCAAATCTGCCCCAACAAATATCCACAAAGGATATAAATCCTGAGGCCGGATTCTTGAACGCCGTTCCGGGCGTACCAGGACGGCGAAGACCAGCGGGCCACCAGAACGGCGTCTGCTGGTCGGTGGTCAGCAGACTGCCGGTTCGACGGTGAGAGTTCCCGCGGCCGTGTCGAGGGTGGCCTGGGTGCCGAGCGGCATCGACGGGTAACGGCCGTGCCCGATCGGCAAACCGCCGAGGACGGGGACACCCAGGCGGGCCAGATGGTCACGCAGGACATCCGTGATCTCCCAACCACCCTGGGTCGGGTCACTTGCGATGTCCTCGAAGCCGAGGAACTGGCCCAGCGCGACCCAGCGCAGACCATCGAGCGATCCCGAACGCGCCAGTTGGGTGAGCGCCCGGTCGACTTCGCCCAGGCCGGTGCCCTTCTGGTGTTCGAGGAAGAGGATCGCCCCTTCAAGGCTCGGCAGGCCGGCCCCCGCTTCGGTGCGAACCGCGTCGAGATTGCCGCCGATCAGCACGCCAGTCGCGGTGCCCTCGACCGTGACTTCCGCCGTAGCCTCATCAGCGTCCTGGTGGAGGACGATCGGATCAGTGGTCATCAGCGCGCGTCGCAGCGACTCGGCCCAGACCGCCCCTTCGTCACTCGGGTTGGGGTATGGCCCGTGCAGGCCAGCCAGCCGGCATTGGTTCCAGAGCGCGAGGTGGAGGTGGGTGATGTCGCTGAATCCGACCACCGGCTTGGGGTCGTGCCGCGCCGCCTCGACGTCGAGACCGGCGACGATCCGGTAGGTGCCCTTACCGCCCATGGCGGCGAAGACGGCGCGCACACCGGGGTCGCGAAGCGCGGAGTTCAGATCGGCGGCACGGTCCGCGTCGCGTCCGGCCATGTAGCCCCACTGGTCGAAGACATGCTCGCCGAGCTCGACCTGAAGACCCCAGGAAGTGAGCACCTCAACGCCACGGGCGACGTGCTCACGGTCTGGTGTACAGGCCGGAGCGACGATCCGCACGCGGTCCCCGCTGTTCAGCCGCGGCGATCGGAGAGTCGCGCGTCGGCGGGGTCGGCGTCGGGGTACTGCTGCTCGACCAGATCCCAGTCTTTGCGGCGAAGCCGCCATCTGGCGATCTCGGTCTTCTCGATGGTTCCGTCAGGCAGCTGGATGCAGAGGCAGTTCTTAGCGATCACGAACCGTTGGCCCTGCCTCAGCCGCTTGAGCTCGTGGAAACGCCCGTTGCTCTGGCGACGCGCCAGACCGCGGGAGTCGATACGGGTGACCGAATGTGCAACGCCGAACGCGCCGATGGCAGCGCCGACCCCGAACGTGACCGCAGTCAAGCCGAGCATCCAGAAGTTGACCAGGCTTCCCTCGCCGAGGCGGATCACCGAGACCGCGGGGATGGCTCCGAAGATCGAGCCGACGATGAGGATCATGCGGTTGGAGTATTTGACTATCAACACTGAGGGCCTTTCATCTTTTGAACCCCATCTTGCCGCAAGCCTCGTGCCGGTGGAGGCCAGGCGTGAGCAGAGCTCAACGATGTCGGCGCGTGGGACGGAACCTCCGGGGCGGGCGTAGCCCCCGCCCGAAACCTCCCGCAATATGGGAGACATCGATGAATGTTGTGACCTTGGAGTTATTTTCCCTTGGGGCGCAAGAACACTCGTGACCTGCGGGTTTCCTCTAGGAGATGCCTCAAATCTGCCTCAAATCCAGGCCCACAAGATCCTGAATAGACAGAAATCCCAGCTCGGCACATGGCCTGAGCTGGGATTTTACTGGTGGGCGTACCAAGACTCGAACTTGGGACCTTCGAGTTATCAGCTCGACGCTCTAACCACCTGAGCTATACGCCCTTATAGGTTGCGGCCTTATCGGCAGCGCTGAGAAAGATTACCTCATCCCTGAACGATCCGCCGAACAGGCCCCCTGTCGTAAGGGACGGCCGTCACTAGGCGGAATCGGGACGGCGAATGCCCGCGACCGGGAGGCCGCGGGCATTCGCTTCGCTTGTCGCTAGTCGCGTTCGGCGAGCGTCACCTCGACGCCGCCGACGAGGTCGGCGCACACGTTGTAGATGAACGAGCCGAGCGTCGCCAGCGCCGTGAACAGGACCATGTTCACCACGCCGAGCAGGGCCGCTGCCCCGATGACGCCCTTCGCGGTGATCCGGAAGGGCGCCGTGCCGGCGGCCGTTTCTTCGGCGCTGGTGCCCATGAGCATCTGCAGCATGTCGTTGACGGTGTCGAAGACGCCCATCGCGTCGAGCGCGATGTACAGGACCGTGGTCGCCACGACCATCACGATGAACAGCACGATCGAGACGGCGAACGAGAACTTCATCACCGACCACGGGTCGATCCGCTTGAGCCGCAGGCGGGCCCGGCGCGGGCCGCGCGCGGCCGCCTGGCTCACCGCGGCGCGCGCGGCGCGGACGGCGTCCGCGACGCGGGCCGAGGAGGCCACGCCCGCGGCCTGGTTGGCCGCGGTGTTCCCCGTGGTCGACGGGATCGAATCCGGCGTGACCGGCGGCGGCGTCATGCCCGGCGGGCGGCGCAGCGTCAACGTCTGGTCCTGGGCCGGAGCTGAGGGCGGAGCGGAGACGGATGACACCGAGTCACCGGATGTCGTCTGCTCGGCCTGCTCGGACGCCTCGGAGCTGAACTCCGGGACGTCGTCTTCGCGCTCGGTCTCCGCAGCGGTGGCCTTCGCTTCGGTCATCTACTCGTCCTGCCCCTCATCGGGTTCCGGTTCCTCGGCGCTCTGGGTGATCGCGAGCAGCGAGACCTCTTCGGGCAGGTCGATCAGCTTGACGCCCATAGTGTTGCGGTCCGAAGTCTGACGGACCGGCTGCACCGGAGTCCTGATGACGCCTCCCTCCGAGGTGATCGCGAACAGCTCGTCGTCCGGCGTCACCGACAGCGCCCCCACCAGGTCGCCGCGCCGTTCCGTGATCTTCGCGGTCAGGACGCCCTTGCCACCGCGGCCCTGCTGCGGGTACGCGTCGACGGGAGTCCGCTTCGCGTAGCCGCGGCTGGTGGCCACGAGGATGTCCATATTATCGCGCAGAACGATCATGGTGAGCAGTTCGTCGTCCCCGACGAACCGCATCCCGATGACACCGCTGGTGGCGCGGCCCATGGGCCGCAGCGCCTCGTCGGTCGCCTGGAAGCGGATCGACTGGGCCTTGCGCGAGACCAGCAGCAGGTCGTCCTCCTGCTGGATGAGCGCCGCGCCGACGAGCTCGTCGCCGTCGCGCAGGTTGATGCCGACGATGCCGCCGGTGCGGGGCGAGTCGAAATCGGTGAGCTTCGACTTCTTGACCAGGCCGTTGCGGGTCGCGAGCACCAGGTACGGCGTGACCTCGTAGTGGGCCAGCTGGATGACCTGCGCGATGTGCTCGTCGGGCCCGAACGCCAGGATGTTCGCCACATGCTGCCCGCGGGCCGTGCGGCTCGCCTCCGGCAGCTCGTAGGCCTTCGCCCGGTAGACGCGGCCCTTATTGGTGAAGAACAGGATCCAGTCGTGCGTGGTGCACACGAAGAAGTGGCTGACGATGTCGTCCTGCTTGAGCTGCGCGCCCTGGACGCCCTTCCCGCCGCGCTTCTGCGAGCGGAACGAGTCGGTCTTGGTGCGCTTGACGTAGCCGCCGCGGGTGATCGTGACCACGATGTCCTCGCGGGCGATGAGGTCCTCCATGGACACTTCGCCGGCGTCGGGCATGATCACCGTGCGCCGCTCGTCGCCCCAGCGGGCCACGACCGCGCCGAGCTCCTCGCGGAGGATCAGGCGCTGCCGCTCGGGCTTGGCGAGGATGTCGGCCAGGTCGGCGATCTTGGTCTCGATGTCGGTGAGCTCGTCGACGATCCGCTGCCGCTCCAACGCCGCCAGGCGCCGCAGCTGCATGTCGAGGATCGCGACGGCCTGGATCTCGTCCACGTCGAGCAGGCTCATCAGGCCCTGCTTCGACTCCTCCGCCGAAGGCGAGCGGCGGATGAGCGCGATCGTCTCGTCGAGCAGGTCGAGGGCCTTGGCCAGACCGCGCAGGATGTGGGCGCGCTCCTCGGCCTTGCGCATCCGGTACTGGGTGCGCCGCACGATCACTTCGATCTGGTGCGCCACGTAGTAGCGGACCATCTGCGCGATGTTCAGCGTGCGCGGGACGCCGTCGACCAGCGAGAGCATGTTCGCGCCGAACGTGTCCTGCAGCTGCGTGTGCTTGTAGAGGTTGTTGAGCACCACCTTCGGGACCGCGTCGCGCTTGAGCACGATCACGATCCGCATGCCGGTGCGGCCCGAGGACTCGTCGCGGATGTCGGCGATGCCGCCGAGCTTGCCCTCCTTGACGAGGTCGGCGATGCGCTCGGCCAGGTTGTCGGGGTTCACCTGGTAGGGGAGCTCGGTGACGACCAGGCAGGCGCGGCCCTTCGAGTCCTCTTCGACCTCGATCACGGCGCGCATCTTGATCGAGCCGCGGCCCGTGCGGTACGCGTCCTCGATCGCCGCGCGGCCCAGGATCGTGGCGCCCGTGGGGAAGTCGGGCCCGGTGATGATCCCGAGGATCGCCTCGAGGGCCTCCTCCTCGGTGGCCTCCGGGTTGTCAAGGCACCAGTCGACCGCCGCCGCGACCTCGCGGAGGTTGTGCGGCGGGATCTTCGTGGCCATGCCGACCGCGATGCCCTCGGAGCCGTTCACCAGCAGGTTCGGGATCCGCGAGGGCAGGATCGTGGGCTCGGTGGTCTTGCCGTCGTAGTTCGGCTCGAAGTCCACCGACTCCTCGTCGATGTCCCGCAGCATCTCCATCGCGAGCGGCTCGAGGCGCGACTCGGTGTACCGGTGGGCGGCCGCCGGGTCGTTGCCGGGGGAGCCGAAGTTCCCCTGGCCGTCGATGAGCGGGTACCGCAGGCTCCACGGCTGCGCCATGCGCACCAGCGAGTCGTAGATCGCGGAGTCGCCGTGGGGGTGGAACTGGCCCATCACGTCGCCGATGACGCGCGAGCACTTCACGTACCCGCGGTCGGGGCGGTAGCCGCCGTCGTACATCGCGTACAGGATCTTGCGGTGGACGGGCTTGAGTCCGTCGCGCACGTCGGGCAGCGCGCGCCCGACGATCACGCTCATGGCGTAGTCGAGGTAGGAGCGCGACATCTCCACCTCGATGCCGACCGGCTCGATGCGGCCGTGGCCCTCCGGGATCTCAAGCTGGTCTTGGTTGTTCTCAGGCACCAGTGCTTCCTTGCTTGTCGTCGGAACGTGGTCGGCGGGCCGTTAGATATCCAGGAACCGGACGTCCTTGGCGTTCTCCTGGATGAAGCGGCGGCGGCTCTCCACGTCCTCACCCATCAGGACGCTGAAGAGCTCGTCGGCGGTTGCCGCGTCGTCGAGCTGAACCTGGAGCAGGTTGCGCTGCGCGGGGTCCATGGTCGTCTCCCACAGCTCGGTGTAGTTCATCTCACCGAGACCCTTGTAGCGCTGGACGCCGTCGGAGCGCCGCGGGTCGGCCTTGCCCGAGGCGACGCCCGCCTCGATGATCCGGTCGCGCTCGGCGTCCGAATAGGCGTAGTCGACCAGGTCGCCCTTCTTGTTCCACTTGATCTTGTACAGCGGCGGCTGGCTCATGTACACGTGGCCGAGCTCGATGAGCGGGCGCATGAAACGGAACAGCAGCGTCAGCAGCAGCGTGTTGATGTGGTGGCCGTCGACGTCGGCGTCCGACATCAGGATGACCTTGTGGTAGCGGAGCTTCTCGGCCTCGAACTCCTCGTGGATGCCGGTGCCGAGGGCGGTGATCATGCCCTGGACCTCGTTGTTCTTGAGGATCTTGTCGAGGCGGGCCTTCTCCACGTTCAGGATCTTGCCGCGGATGGGCATGATCGCCTGCGTGCGCGGGTTGCGGCCCTGCTTCGCCGAGCCGCCGGCCGAGTCGCCCTCGACCACGAAGATCTCGCACTCCTCCGGGTTCGTCGACTGGCAGTCGGCCAGCTTGCCCGGCATCGACGAGGTCTCGAGGAGGCTCTTGCGGCGGGCCAGCTTGCGGGCCTGCGCGGCGGCCTTGCGGGCGTTCGCCGCGCTCGAGGCCTTCTGGACGATGATCCGCGCTTCCTTCGGGTGGCGGTCGAGCCAGTCGGGGAGGTGCTCGTTGCAGACGCGCTGCACGAAGCCCTTGACCTCGGTGTTGCCGAGCTTGGTCTTCGTCTGGCCCTCGAACTGCGGCTCGCGCAGCTTCACCGAGATGATCGCGGCCAGGCCCTCGCGGATGTCGTCGCCGGAGAGGCGGTCCTTCTCGGACTTGATGATCTTCTTCTCGAGGCCGTACTTGTTGACCGCGTTGGTGAGCGCCGAGCGGAAGCCCTCTTCGTGGGAGCCGCCCTCGTGGGTGTTGATGCCGTTCGCGAACGTGTAGACCGACTCGCCGTACGACTCGTTCCACTGCATCGAGACCTCGAGGGACTGGCCGTCCTCTTCGGCGCCGAACGCGACCACCGTCGGGTGGATGGCGTTCTTGGAGGCGTTGAGGTGGCGCACGAAGTCGGCGATGCCCTCCTCGTACTTGAAGGTCACCTCCTTGACGCCGGTCTCCTCGTCGATGTGGTCCGGCCGCTCGTCGCGGAGGGTGATCGCGAGGCCGCCGTTGAGGAACGCCATCTCCTGGAGGCGGCGGTAGATCGTCTTGTAGTCGAAATCGAGGGTGACGAAGATGTCGCCGTCGGGCCAGAAGGTGAGCACCGTACCGGTCTTGTCGGTCGTCTCGCCCTTCTCCAGCGGGCCCGGCTGGGCGTGCTTGTAGTCCTGGCGCCACACGTAGCCGTCACGGCAGATCTCGATCGAGATCCGGGTCGACAGGGCGTTGACCACCGAGACGCCGACGCCGTGCAGACCACCGGAGACCGCATAGGACTCCGAGTCGAACTTGCCGCCCGCGTGGAGGACCGTGAGGGCCACCTCGACACCGGGCTTCTTCAGCTTCGGGTGGAGGTCGACCGGGAAACCGCGCCCGTTGTCCTCGACCCGGACGCCGCCGTCGTCCGTGAGCGTCACGAGGATGTCGGTGCAGTAGCCGGCCAGCGCCTCGTCCACCGAGTTGTCGACGACTTCCCAGATGAGGTGGTGCAGGCCGCGCTCGCCGGTCGAGCCGATGTACATGCCCGGCCGCTTCCTGACGGCCTCGAGGCCTTCGAGGACTGTAAGCGAACTGGCGCTGTACTCGTCCTGCTGCTTCGCCGCCACCGGCAACTCCTTCTGTCGTCGTTCACAGTCAGTAGTGAAAAGTTAGTCCATGGCTGTGACACTTTTCAGTCATCTGACCTCGGACCTGCCTGAATGTCTGGTCCTGAGGCGCCCGAGGGCGGGCCGACCATGGAGACGGCCGGGCGCTGCGAGCGCCGGCCGGACCGCATCCGTCAAGTCTACTTGGCCCGGACTTCTGTAACCGCTTCCGTGCGCCTCGTTGTCGTCACAGTCGCATCGAGGGGCGGGGACATGAACCCCCCTACGGACTTAGGGGTGCGCGGCTTCAGAACGTGTCACGGGAGCCATTAAACCGTACTCGCCTCGGGCCGAAGGAGCGAGTCGGCTGCTGCGGCCCGACGATCCGCAGGCGCTTCACGACGCTGGGCCCGAGCGCCGCGGCGAGCTTGCCATGGATCTGGCGGGAGAACAACCGCAGCTGGGTGGCCCAGGCGGTGGACTCGGCGACGACGAGGAGTTCGCCGTGCTCCAGGCTCTGGGGCCGGCAGTGGCTCGCGATGTCGGGTCCCACGATGGCCTCCCAGCGGCCGAACACCGAGGCGTCGGCCACTTTGCGGGTCCAGCCGTTCTTGCGTACGACCTGGGGGAGGAGGCTCCCGAGCGTCTCGGGGTCGCGCTTGTCGGGCCCGGGGCCGGACCACTCCTTGCGGAAGCGCGGGTCGTCGGACTTGCCGCGTCTGCGCGGACGCGGGCGGTAGTCGTAGCCGCCGTTCGAGGCCGAGCCGTTAAAGGACACGCTTGACTTCCCCTTCCCACACGTCGTAGCGGGCGCCGGTCAGCCGCTCGGGGACGTCCCCGGCGACGGCGCAGGTGATGAGCGTCTGCGGTGCGGCTTCAGCGTATTCCGCCAAGCGCTCGCGCCGCGTGGCGTCCAGCTCGGCGAACACGTCGTCGAGGATGAGGATCGGGGCGGTGCCGTCCGATCGCAGGAGTTCGAAGGCGCCCAAGCGGAGCGCGAGGGCCACCGACCAGGTCTCGCCGTGCGAGGCGTAGCCCTTCACGGGAAGCGAGCCGAGCCGCAGGTCGAGGTCGTCGCGGTGCGGGCCGACAAGGGTCGTCCCCCGCTCGACCTCCTTGGCGCGGGCCCCGGCGAGGGCGGCGCCGAGGCGGGCGGCGAGGACGTCCTGGTCGGCGTTGAGGTCGCCGCCGAGTTCCGATTCGTAGGCCAGGTGCACTTCGGCGCGGCCGTCCGCGATCTTGCTGTGGGCCTTGCCGATCGGCTCGGTCAGGTCTTCGAGGAGCGCGAGGCGCCCGGCCATGAGCTCGGCGCCGTGCCGCGCGAGGTGCGCGTCCCAGGCGTCGAGGGTGGCCATCTCGGCGCCGCCGGGGCCGCGGCCGCCGGTCTTCTTCGCCAGGTAGGCCGTGCGCAGGAGGGTGTTGCGCTGCTTGAGGACCCGCTCGTAGTCGGCGCGGACCCCGGCGTAGCGCGGGAAGCGCGCGCACAGCAGCTCGTCGAGGTAGCGGCGCCGCGCGGAGGGCTCGCCGCGCACGAGCGCCAGGTCCTCGGGGGCGAACGCGATGGCCTTGAGCGCCCCGATGAGCTCGCGCGGGCGCTTGAGGTCGGTGCGGTTGAGGCGCGCTTTGTTCGACTTGCCGGGGACGATCGCCAGCTCGGCGAGGAGGCGGCGGGACTCGTGGAGGATCTCGGCCCGGATGACGGCCTGCTCGCAGCCCTGCCGGACCAGGGGGGCGTCGGAGGAGACGCGGTGGGAGCGGAGGTTCGCCAGGTAGACCAGGGCCTCGACCAGGTTGGTCTTGCCGTGTCCGTTGGGGCCCACCAGGATCGAGGGCCCCTCGTCGAACAGGACTTGGGCGTGCGCGTAGGACCTGAAGTCCGTCAATTGCAGCTGTCGTACACGCACGCCTCTATGATGCCCGCTTGCTTTACTCGGTCTTCACCGCATGGCCGCCGAACTGGTTCCTGAGCGCTGCGACGGCCTTCATCGCCGGGGAGTCCTCTTGGCGGGAGGTGAAGCGCGCGAACAGCGACTCGGTGATCGCCGGGAGCGGGACGCGCAGGCGGATGCCCTCGTCAACGGTCCAGCGGCCCTCGCCGGAGTCCTCGACGTAGCCCTTGACGCGGTCGAGCTCGGGGTCGTCGGTGAGCGCCCGGTCCATGAGGTCGAGGAGCCAGGAGCGGATCACGGTGCCCGATCGCCAGGACTTGAAGATCTCGGGCACGTTGTCGACGTACTCGGAGGCCTCGAGCAGCTCGTAGCCCTCGGCGTAGGCCTGCATCATGGCGTACTCGATGCCGTTGTGCACCATCTTGGCGTAGTGGCCCGCGCCGACGCCGCCGGCGTGCACGAAGCCGAATTCGCCTTCGGGCTTGAGCGCCTTGAAGATCGGCATGAGGCGCTCCACGTCGCCCTCGGCGCCGCCGACCATGAGCGCGTAGCCCTCCGTGATGCCCCAGACGCCGCCGGAGACGCCCGCGTCGACGTAGCCGATGCCGCGCTCGGCCAGGAGCGCGGCGTTCACGGCGTCGTCGGTGAAGCGCGAGTTGCCGCCGTCGATGACGATGTCGCCCTCGGACAGCAGCGCGCCCAGTTCGGCCACGGTGGACCTGGTGGGCTCCCCGGCGGGGACCATGACCCAGACGGCCCGGGGGCCTTCGAGGGCGGCGACGAGGTCTGCCAAGGAGCCGACGTCGGCGACGTCGGGGTTGCGGTCGTAGCCGACGACCTGGTGTCCAGCCTTCTCGAGGCGCAACTTCATGTTGCCGCCCATCTTGCCGAGCCCGATCATGCCGAGTTGCATGTCGCGCCCCCCTTCAAAACTGAGTGCAGAAAAGTCCGCTCTTGAGCGAAGTTCGCGCCAGGGTCACTCACGTCGTTGTGCGGTCAGGCGTCCCATCGCAATGGTTGCAGCATGTACAGGTACACGTCGTGGTTTGTGTCGGAGTCCTCATCTTCGGGCGCGGGCTGCCCGGTCATCACGACGGGCTTGCCGAGTTCGTTCATCTTGAACGCCGTGTAGGGGGCGTCCACAGCCGAGAGGCCGTCGAGCAGGTAGGTCGGGTTGAACGCGATCTTGCCCGGCTCGCCGTCGAGCGTGCAGTCCATCGCCTCGGAGGCCTTCGCGTCCTCGGCGCCGCCGGCCTCGACCACGAGGCCGTCCTCGTCGAACGAGAGGCGGATGGGCGAGTTGCGGTCCCCCACGAGCGCGACGCGGCGGGCGACCTCGATGAGCTCGGAGGTCTTGACGCGCAAGGTGGTCGCGTACGAGGTGGCGAGGAGGCTGCGCAGCGGCGGCAGCTGGCCGTCGAGCACGCGGGAGGTGGTCTGGCGACCGCCCGCGATGAAGCCGATCATCCCGGGGGCGCCGTCGGTGCCGGTGGGCACGGCGATCGTCACGGGGCCGGAGAAGGACCCGAAGGTGCGGGCGGTGTCCGCCAGGGCCTTGGCGGGCACCAGGACGGTGACGGCCACGTCAGAGGCCCCGGGCTCCCAGGAGGAGTCGCGGATGGCCATGCGGTAGCGGTCGGTGGCGAGCATGCCGATGCCGCCGCCGGTCATCTCCACCTGGACGCCGGTCATCGTCGGCAGGGTCTCGTCCTTGCCGGCGGCGACGGCGGTCTGCGCGACGGCCTTCGCGAACTCGTCGGCGTCGATCGTGCCGATGGCCTCGGGCATCTGCGGCAGGCTGGGGTAGTCCTCCAGCGGCATCGTCGGCAGGGTGAAGCGCGCCGAGCCGCAGGTGAGTTCCGCGTGGGGGCCGTCGACGACGAAGTCGACGGGCTTGTTCGGGAGGGCCTTCACGATCTCCGACAAGAGCTTGCCCGAGACCAGGGCGGTCCCGGCGGACTCGCCGGTGACGTCGACGGTGACACGGGTGGAGATCTCGTAGTCGAAACCGGAGATCGTCAGCTTGCCCTCGTCAACGGAGAGGCGGGCGCCCGCGAGGACGGGAACCGACGGGCGGGCCGGGAGGCTCTTGGCGGTCCACGAGACAGCGTCGGCGAAGGTGTCTCGGTCAACTTGGAACTTCATGGTTCGCTCCTTCTAGCTGAAGCTCGGTTGTTCACAGCGCTATTACTAATGAACTCTCTATAGATATAACTGTCGTCGTAGTCGTCGGTGCTGTGGAAACTGTGGAAAACCCGCCTTTTCGCAGGTCCCTCCAGGTTCAGGGCTGTGGACGGACTGTGCATAACCTGTGGATGAATCAGGAGCTTATCCACAGCCCCCGACAATCGCCGAGTTTTCCACATCTCATCCACAGGTCTGTCCACAGCTTTTCCACAGGTTATGCACAGGGTTACCCACAGGAAAATCGCGAACCAGAATCGCACTCCCGCTTGTTTTCCACACTCTGTCCACAGGCTTTCCACAGAAATTCGCGGTTATCCACAGCTTTTCCACAGAGTTGTCCACAGGCCCGCTCATTCGCCGGTGTGTTTCAAACGGTTCGTCAATTCGGCGATCTGAGTGTAGAGCGCCCGCCGCTCGGCCATCTGCTTGCGGATCTTCTTGTTCGCGTGCATGACGGTGGTGTGGTCGCGCCCCCCGAACGCCTGCCCGATCCGCGGCAGCGACATGTCCGTGAGCTCCCGGCACAGGTACATCGCGACCTGGCGGGCGTTCACGAGCACCCGCGAGCGCGAGTTCCCCTTGAGGTCCGCCGCCTGCACCCCGAAGTAGTCGGCCGTGGCCTGCATGATCTGGTCGACCGTGACCTCGGTGTTCTTGCCGCTCTCCGGGATGATGTCGTGCAGGACCTCTTCGGCCAGGCCCAGGTCCACCGGCTTGCGGTTGAGGCTCGCGTACGCGGTGACGCGGATGAGCGCGCCCTCGAGCTCGCGGATCGAGTGGTGGATCTGAGTGGCGATGAACTCCACCGCGTCCGTGGGGATGTTGAGGTCGTCCTGCACCGCCTTCTTGCGCAGGATCGCGATCCTCGTCTCCAGGTCCGGCGGCTGGATGTCGGCCAGCAGGCCCCATTCGAAGCGGGTGCGCAGCCGGTCCTCGAGGGTTTGGAGCTGCTTCGGCGAGCGGTCCGAGGAGATCACCAGCTGCTTGTTCGCGTTGTGCAGCGCGTTGAAGGTGTGGAAGAACTCCTCCTGCGTGCGCTCGCGGTCCATGAGGAACTGGATGTCGTCGATGAGGAGGATGTCGACGTCCCGGTAGCGGCGCTGGAAGGCCTGCTGCCGCCTGTCGGAGAGCGAGTTGATGAAGTCGTTCGTGAACTCCTCCGTCGTCACGTACCGCACCGACTGGGCCGTGCCCAGGTCGTGGGCGTAGTGGCCGACCGCGTGGAGCAGGTGCGTCTTGCCCAGCCCCGAGCCGCCGTAGAGGAACAGCGGGTTGTACGCCTTCGCGGGCGCCTCGGCCACGGCGAACGCCGCCGCGTGCGCGAAGCGGTTGGAGGAGCCGATGACGAACGTGTCGAAGTTGTACCGCGGGTTGAGCCGCCCCACCCCGTCGATGGCCTTGACCGGCGCGGTGTCCTTGTGCGACTTGGTGATCCCGCCCCGGCGGGCCGGGTCCGGGTCGTCGGATGGCGGGGGCGCGACCGGCGGCATCGCACCGTGATCCTTGCCGCCCTGGCGCGCGGCCGACTCCGAGAGGACCCGTTCGAGCTCCTCACCGGGAGGCTCGGGGGTTCGCTCCTCCCATCGGTCGGCCTCGGCCGGGCGGACCGGCTGGTGCGGGATCGCGGCGGGCCGCTCGACCGGCTCCGCGGGGGACTCGACGGGCTCAGGCGCGCGCGTCGCCTCGGCGTCGCCGGGACGGAAAGCCGCGGTGTCGAAAAGGCTCGGCGGGTTCTGCGCCGAAAGCGGCTTGCGCGGCGCCGGCGGCTCGACCGGCTCCTCTACTACCGGTGCCGCAGGCGGCTCGTCGAAGGAGGGCCGCTCGAAGACGATCGTGGCGTCGGCGAACGAAGCACCGTTGACCGGCGGCTCGGGGGCCGCGGGCGGCTCCTCGCTCACCGGCGCGGGCTCGGCCTGCTTCTCCTGCAAGGTGACCGCGATCTGCGTCGGCTGGCCCAGATGCCGGGAGAGGGCCTCGCTGATCGGCACGCGCAGCTTCGACTCGAAGGCCGAGCGCGCGAACTTGTCGGGGGCGGCGACGATGAACGTGCCGGGCATCGACAGCACCGGCTGCGAGAGCCGCATCCACGCGGACTGCTGACGGGTGAGCGCCGACGCGTCAGCCAGCTCGGCGGACACCGCCGACCACACTGCCGACAGATCTTGGTCGGTCACCTTCGCCATCCCTCGCTTCTTCTGTCCATGTACGGGCTGTTTCACGAAGTTCAGAGGCCGCACCAGGTAGGCTCCGATACAGGCGATCCGCACCGCCGCACCCGGTCGTCCCCAGTGCGCTCCAGCAAGTTTTCCACAGGTTATCCACAGGCCTTCAGCTGCCCTGTGCACATGCGCCCCTTGTGACAATGTTTCCTGAATCACGGTCATGACCAGCGATTTCTTGTGGGCCTGCCGACGAAGCCGTTCGGGTGGCACCGAAGTCGTCCACGATCCGCGAAAAGTTATCCACAGGCAGCTCGCAAGCCTCGCGACGCTCCTGCACAGGCGCGGACCCGGCGCGTGCGGCGCCGCTTGAATGGACGGTCCGGAACGGGGACCGCGCCGCCGTGATCCGCCTCCGGAGCACCACCCCGCCGTGGCGACGGCCCGGACGCGGCGAGTAACATGAGCGAGTTGCCCTCTCGAACCAGAGGGGCATGCCACACCCGCCGTCCGCGGCGGGGGCCGCGCGTGAATGCCCTGCTAGGCTGTTCTCCGCGTCCCCGTAGCCCCGATCCGGGGCTGGGCCCGAGGCCCGGCGCAGCAGCAACTTATTCGTAATGGGAGACATCCGTCGTGAGCAAGCGCACCTACCAGCCGAACAACCGCCGTCGCAAGCGCACCCACGGCTTCCGGCTGCGCATGCGGACCCGTGCCGGCCGCGCCATCGTCAACGCGCGCCGCAACAAGGGTCGCAAGCAGCTGACCGTCTGAGCGCTTGCCTCCCGGTCCCTTGCAGGCTCTAGGGGCCTCGATGAGGACGTGATCCAAGTGCTTCCAGCCGACGCGCGCATTCGCAGCAGTCAGGACTTCGGTTCGGCGCTCAAGCGAGGCCGCCGCGCCGCCCGCGGCGGCGTCGTCGTGCACTGGGCACCTGCGACCGCATCGACCGAAGACCAAGCGGCACAGCCGCCGACACCGCCCGCCGCCGTTGCGAACCGCACGGCGCGGGCGGGTTTCGTCGTATCCAAGGCCGTCGGCAACGCCGTGGCCCGGAACAAGGTCAAGCGCCGCCTCCGGCACGCCGTCGCCGCCGAACTGCCGCACTGGCCGCCCGGGACCGACGTCGTCGTCCGCGCCACCCCTCGCGCCGCCGAACGCGACTTCGCCGAGCTGCAGCGGGACCTCGTCGAGGCCGTGCAGGCCGCCCGCGCCCGCAAGGGGCACCGCGCTCCCGATCGCCGGAGCACGCCATGACGCACGCCGCGGCCGAGCCGAACCCCACCCCGGTCCTGGCTGAAACCCCTTCTCGCGGCGGCGAAAGCCTCGCGGTGCGAGTGGTCGCGGCCCCGGTGATCGCGTACCGTCGGTGGATCAGCCCCGCGCTACCCGCCCGCTGCCGCTTCTACCCCAGTTGCAGCGCATATACCCTTGAGGCGCTGTCCCGGCACGGTGCCGCACGTGGCATATGGTTGAGCCTGCGACGGCTGGGACGGTGCCACCCCTTTCATCCTGGGGGTCATGACCCCGTACCCCCACGGCATGACCGCGATTTGATTTCGAAGACTGAGCAGACTGGAGTCCGCAAGTGATGGAGTGGGCCTACGACGGCGTGTCCTGGGTGCTGCTGAGATGGCATGACCTCTGGACGAATGTCTTCGGTAACAGCGGCAGCGGCGTTCTCGACACCGACTGGGCCTGGGTCCTCGCCATCGTCGGCGTCGTGATCACGCTGCGCGTCATCCTCTTCCCGCTCTTCGTGAAGCAGATCCAGTCGCAGCGCGCGATGCAGAAGCTCGCCCCCGAGATCAAAGCGCTCCAGGAGCGCTACAAGGGTGACCGCGAGACGCTCCAGAAAGAGATGATGGAGCTGTACCGCAAGGAGAAGGCCAACCCGCTCATGGGCTGCCTTCCCATTCTCATCCAGATGCCGGTGTTCCTGGCGCTGTTCCACATCCTGCGCCGCCCCGACCCGGACCAGACGGCGAACCACACGCTGTACGGGTGGACCGAGCAGGACTGGCAGTCCTACATCCACGCGGATCTCTTCGGCGCGCCGTTCTGGAGCACCTTCCTGACCGGGGGCGACCAGCTGGCGGCGGTCGACGCCGCTTCGCTCAACGTCAAGCTCGTCGCCGGCGTCCTCGGCGCGGCCATGATCCTCACGACCTTCCTGACCACGCGTCAGATGATCCTGAAGACCGGCTGGAACGAGGACCCGAACCAGCGGATGATCCAGAAGGTGATGCTCTACGGCATCCCCGTGATCATGATCTTCTCGGCCGGCGCCTTCCCGATCGGCGTGGTCATCTACTGGACCGTGAACAACCTGTTCTCGCTGGGGCAGCAGCAGTACGTGCTGCACAAGTACCCGCCGCCCGCGCAGAACGCCGCGACGAAGCCGCCGAAGCCCGGCTCGAAGGCCCACGAGAAGATGCTCGAGGAGCAGCGCGAGGCCGAGCAGCGCCGCAAGGAGCTCGCCCCGAAGCCGGGGTCGAAGCCGAAGCCGGGCGCGAAGGCCAAGCCGGGCGGGCAGAGCAAGACCGTCGCAGACGCTAACGGTTCGGAAGCGCCGCAGGCGGAAGTCAAGGGCGGCCCCGGTTCGGGCAAGAACCTCTCACGGGCGGAACGCATCGCACGGGCCAAGAAGGTCAGCGGCGCGCAGCAGGCCTCCAAGAAGAAAAAAGGCTAGGGGGACGGTCCCGCGGCTGCGCAGGCGCCGCAGGATCAGCCACAATGGTGCAAACTAGGCTTATAACGAGCGATAGAGACGAGTTGGCAAATATGGGAGCAACGGTGCGGGAGGACGAGGTGGCCTCCGAAGACGACCTGTTTGAGCAGAGTGAAGTGGCGGCCGACTATCTGGAAGGCCTGCTCGACATCCTCGACCTCGACGGGGACATCGACGAACTGGTGGTCGGCGACCGTCCTCAGGTCGAGATCGTCGGCGAAGACCTCGGCGGTCTCGTCGGCCCCAAGGGCCAGACCCTGGAGGCGCTGCAGGAGCTCGCCCGCCTCGCGGTGTACCGCAAGACCGGCGACCACTCGCGCCTGATGCTCGACATCGGGGGCTACCGCGCCGGGCGTCGCAAGAAGCTCGCGGAGCTGGCCGAGAAGACCGCCAAGAAGGTCATCGAGTCCGGCGAAGTGGTCAAGCTCGACCCGATGAGCGCCTTCGAACGCAAGTGCGTCCACGACGTCATCAACGCCACCGACGGCGTCCAGAGCGAGTCGGAGGGCGCCGAGCCGCGCCGCCGGGTCGTCGTGAAGCCCGAGTAGGACAACATGACTGAGGAGCCGACGGGCTCCGAATCCGCCGAGGCCAATGTTTCACGTGAAACATTGGCCTCTGTGTTCGGAGCCGGAGATCCTGAAAGTGCCGGCGAGCGGATCGCCCTGGCCGAGGCCTACGTGGGTCTGCTCTCGACCATCGGGATCGAGCGCGGCCTGATCGGCCCACGCGAGGTACCGCGGTTGTGGGGACGGCACGTGCTGAGCAGCGCCGTGGTCGAGGAGCTGATCCCCGAGAAGTCCGACGTGCTCGACGTCGGCTCCGGCGGCGGACTGCCGGGCATCCCGCTCGCTATCGCGCGGCCGGACCTGTGGGTCACGCTCGTGGAGCCGATGCAGCGCCGCGTGGACTTCCTGACCGAGGTCATCGAGGCTCTCGGCATCTCGAACGTGGAAGTGCTGCGCGCCCGCGCCGCCGAGGTGGACCCGAAGGGCCAGGCGGACATCGTGGTGTCCCGAGCGGTGGCCCCGCTGGCGAAGCTCGTCGGCTGGTGCCTGCCGCTGGCCCGTGTCGGCGGCGCGATGCTGGCCATCAAGGGACAGGGCGCCTCGCTCGAGGTGACCGAGAGCGGCGGGCTCATCAAGCGAGCCGGCGGTGGCAAGGCCTCGATTCTCACCTGCGGCGAGTCCAAGCTATCTGAGCAGGATGAGTTCACCATCCCCGCAACGGTAGTGAAGATCGAGCGGATCCGCTGAACCGCGCCCGCAACGACTCACCTCGAGGATAGTTTCGAATAGCGTTGTACTGCAACGGATGCCGCGATGAGACCATCATCGCGGCATCCGTTCTTGTGGTTTCCACGCTTTGCGCTCGGCGGACTGCGCAGCGTTCGGATAGTGTATGGCACGTAAGCTTCTCCGAGCAGGGTCATGTTTCACGTGAAACATCCGGCCCGTAGTCTGTGGCGGTGAACGTGCGCGACCCCCTTCCTTCTGAAGATCGTGAACTCCAGAACTCCCTTGGCGGCGATACCCCGGCCGAACGGCGCATCCGAAACCTCCTCGATGCGGCCGTGAGCGAAGAGGCGCCTCCGACTCGGCGGCACCGCTATCGAGAAACTTCACCGGCGCCGGGTGGCGCAGCCCCGGCCTTCGGCCAAGGTGGGCCAGAATCGGTGACGATGGAGTCCGGTGCGGACGGCGGCACATCGTCGGAGGCCCGGGCTGACAACGGGGGAGAGCGGGACGGGATGCCCAGAGGCACATCGCAGCGAGGTCGTTCGGGTCGGCATGTGGCACCGGACGAGGCAGCCAAGAACGGCAGAGTGAAGACTGAGGCGCCGGTGCCCGCGCAGCCCGACCCTCTTGATGACGACTTGCCGCTGGCGCGGGAAGCGCAGCGGGCCGTGCGGGTGCTCAATCCTTCAGGGAGCGTGACGATGCCGCGGCCGCCGCGCCGCCGAGTCATCGCGATCGCCAACCAGAAGGGCGGGGTCGGTAAGACCACCAGCACGGTGAACCTCGCGGTCGCCTTGGCGCTGCACGGGAACCGCGTGATGGTCATCGACCTCGACCCGCAGGGGAACGCCTCGACGGGCCTCGGCGTCGAGCACGGCGCGGGCACGCCGAGCGTGTACGAAGCCGTCGTGGAGGGCCAGTCGCTCGACGAGATCGCCACTCCGGTCGACGGCATTCCTTCACTGGTGTGCGTTCCGGCGACGATCGACCTGGCCGGTGCCGAGGTCGAACTCGTCAACGTCGTGGCCCGTGAAGGCCGCCTTGAGAAGAGCATCGCGACCTACAGCGGGGAACTCGACTACATCTTCATCGACTGCCCGCCCTCCCTCGGCCTGCTCACGGTCAACGCGCTCGTGGCCGCCGAGGAGGTGCTGATCCCGATCCAGTGCGAGTACTACGCGCTCGAAGGACTGGGCCAGCTCCTGCGGAACATCGAACTCATCAAGGCGCACCTGAACGCGCGGCTGCGGGTCTCCACGATCCTGCTCACCATGTACGACAAGCGGACCAAGCTCGCCGATCAGGTGGAGCAGGAAGTGCGCGGGCACTTCAGCGAGATCGTGCTCGACGCGGTCGTGCCGCGGAGTGTGCGCGTCTCCGAGGCACCCGGATACGGGCAGTCGATCATGACGTACGACCCCGGCTCCCGGGGTGCGACGAGCTATTTCGAAGCGGCCGAGGAGATCGCGCGCCGCGGCGCGAAGCTCTCCCGGCGGAGTAAGAACCAGAAGGGCGGGAACTAGTCGATGGCTGCGGCGAAACGCGGAGGGCTCGGTCGCGGACTGGGGGCGCTCATCCCCACCGGTCTGGCCGAGACCACGACGACCGAGGAGGAGCCGGAAGCGGCTCCCGCTCCGGTCGCGGCGCCCCGGCAGGCGGCCCCGAAGAAGCGCGATGTTTCACGTGAAACATCGACGCCGGCTCAGGCCGATGTTTCACGTGAAACATCGGAGGGACCGGAACTCGTGCCGGTCCCCGGGGCGAGCTTCCAGCTGATCCCGATCGGGGACATCGGCACGAACCCGAAGCAGCCGCGCCAGATCTTCGATGACGACCACCTCGCCGAACTTCAGACCTCCCTCACCGAGGTCGGGATGCTCCAGCCGATCGCGGTGCGCGAACGCACCCCCGAGGAGCCTCGCGAGGACGGTGCCCGCTTCGAGCTCGTCATGGGTGAGCGGCGACTCCGCGCCGCAACGGCGCTCGGCTGGGACGCGGTCCCGGCGATCGTGCGCCGCACCGCCGATGAGGAACTGCTCCGCGAAGCACTCCTCGAGAATATCCACCGTGTGCAGCTGAACCCGCTCGAAGAGGGCGCGGCCTATCAGCAACTGCTCGAAGAGTTCAACGTGACGCAGGAGGAGCTGTCGAAGAAGATCGGCCGCAGCCGCCCGCAGATCTCGAACATGATCCGACTCTTGGGCCTGCCGCCGACGGTGCAGACGAAGGTCGCCGCCGGTGTCCTCACCGCAGGCCACGCGCGGGCGCTGCTCGGCCTCGACAGCGCGGACTCGCAGGAGCACATCGCGGAGCGGATCATCAGCGAGGGGTTGTCGGTGCGGAGCACCGAGGAACTCGTGACGGCGAACCGCTTGGAGGAGAAGCCCGAGCTCGACGAGCCGCGCAGTGCCTCCGCGCGGAGCGCGAAAGACCGCATCAAGGCGCCCGGACTCGAGGAGTTGAAGGAGCGCCTCTCGGATCACTTCGAGACGCAGGTGGCGATCTCCTGGGGCCGCAAGAAGGGCAAGATCACCATCGAATTCGGCTCGCTCGCCGACCTCGACCGCATCGTCGAACAGATCGGCATCAAATAAGCGCCGAACCCCAAGGGCGAGAACATGAAACCGGATATTCCCGATTTATCCCTCCTAAGGGACCCCTGGAATCAAAAATACTCGGGGGGCCCGACAAGAATCGGGCGTGTCGCTTCACTCGTTCGAGTGACTACGAAAAGCGGCCGGGGCGATGTTTCACGTGAAACATCGCCCCGGCCTTCGTCGTTCGGGTGTCTCCGTCAGGAGAGCTCCCGCCACATGATGATGTCGTCCCGGTAGTCGTCGTCGGCCATGCGCACGGCGCGCGGCAGACGTCCGACCTCGGTGAAGCCGTGCCGCCTATAGAAGGCGTCGGCACCAGTGCCCGAGCGGACCTTGAGGCTGAGCGCATCGAGCTTCAGCTCTTCGCGCGCGACTTGATCGACTGCCGCCAGGAGTTTGCCACCGAGACCGCCACCCTGTCGGGAGGGATCGACCTGGACGTGGCGGATGGTCCGCCAGCCCTGTCGCGGCGGGCTGTCGTTTGATGTGAGAACACACCAAGCGACAATGGCGGCTCCTTCCTTTAGAGCGACCAGCGTGTCAGTCTGGTCGATCACTCGCGCGAGAATGGAAACGGTGTGAGGGCGAACCTCTTCGATGTTGACCGGCGGGACGAACCCGACGGAACCGCCGGCGTTCGTCACTCTCACCCAGAGATGGCTGAGTTCGTCAACGAGCGCGGCAGTCACCGGGGGGTCCACGAGCACGGCGATGTCGCCGCCCGAAACGGGCGACGCCTCCGGCATGGAGCTATCAGTAACTGTTGCTTGCACGCCCTCCAGCTTGCCCTACCGACCCGCCCGTCCGACAGTCCCTTCCCGCCATATGGGCGCACGTCACTATCGGCCCCGAAAACCGTATTCTGACGACGATTGCCCTGCTTCACGCACTAAATGTCAGTCCACTATCGGGTGTCGATCCTGCGACGCGCCGCGTAACCTCGTGGAAATCTGCCAAAAGGTCGATTCCGGCTGTTTCCAGTCTCGCATTCATGCGGTATTTTTCGATGGTGGCATCTGCGAGCACCCCCGGCCCGAATTCCAAGCCCGACCTGACGAACCAGAGCCGACACCCGAATCCGCCCGCGAACGGCGTGCGCCCGACCCTGCCCCCATTCGTCGACTGGCCCGCCTTTCCGTTCGAAGGCGAGCTTCGCATCAAACCCCTGCAGGAACCGGTGGACGCCGAGCCGCCGCGCCGCGGCGACCGCCAAGAGCAGTGCGCCGCCTGCCACACCCCCGACTCCGCCTACCTCTGGTCCAACGAGCGGTGGCGCCTCAAGAGCCCGCCAGCGCCCAGCGGCCTGCCCGTGGTGGTGATCCTGGAGCCGCGCGCCCACCTCGACCTAGGGGACCTCTCGACCATGCACGCGGCCGAGCTCGGTGTGCTGACGGTGCGGCTGGAGCGGGCGATCCGCTCGCTCGAGTCGGTCGCGCAGGTTCACGTGAACCGCTGGGGCGACGGCACCGCGCATCTCCAGCAGTGGTTCCTGGCCCGCCCGCACGGCTATCTCCAACTGCGGGGCCCGTTCATGACGATGTGGGATGAGATCCTGCCGCCGGTGGAAGAGCACGAGTGGCAGATGAACCTGGAGTACATCGCTGCTTGGCTCTCGGACGACTGACGCCCGAACGACTGAGGGTGTCGATGTTTCACGTGAAACATCGACACCCTCAGTCGTTCGGTAGGTGTGCGTTGCCCTATGAGCGGGCGATGGCCCGGCGGACCATGGTCGCGAGGGCCTCGCCGAAGTCGAGGCCCGCGGCCTTGATCGCCATGGGCAGCAGGGAAGTCTCGGTGGTGCCGGGGGCGACGTTCGCCTCCAGCACTTGGATGCCGCCAGCGTCGTCGACGATCATGTCGATGCGGGACATGTCGCCGAGGCCGAGCGTGCGGTGGACCTGGACGGCCAGTTCGGCGACGCGGGTCGCGACCGGCTCGCTCATGGCCGCCGGGACGGTCCAGCGCGTCGCGCCCGGGTTGTACCGGGCGGCGTAGTCGTAGTCGCCGTGCAGCGGTGCGATCTCCACCGGCGGGAGGGCCGTGGGGCCGTCGCCGAGGTCGACCACGCCGACCGCGATATCCCGGCCTTCGACGAAGGATTCGATGAGCGCTTCGTCGCTGTAGGAGAAGCAGCCCATCATCGCCGAGGGGAAGTCGTCCTCCTTGTGCACCGCGTGCACGCCGAGGCCCGAGCCGCCGGAGTTGGGCTTGACGACCAGCGGCAGGCCCATCTTCGCGGCGATCCGGTCCAGGAGCTTACGGGCCCCGAAGTCCGAGAACGCCTGGCGCGGCATCACGGTCCAGTCCGGCGTGGGGATCCCGGCCGTGCGGAGCAGGTCCTTGGCGGTGATCTTGTTCCACGCGCGGCGCGCGCCGACCGAGCCGGTGCCCACGATCGGGATGTCGGAGAGTTCGAGCACCGCTTGCAGGGAGCCGTCCTCGCCGGGGGAGCCGTGCACGAGCGGCAGCACCACGTCGGGCGGGAACTCCTGGAGGGCGGGCAGCAGCTCGCCGTCCAGGTCCCGGACGTCGCAGACCATGCCCTGGCGCTGCAGGGCGTCGGCGGCCCGGCGGCCGGACTTCAGCGAGACCTCGTGCTCGTAGGACATGCCTCCGGCGAGGATGAGGACGCGGATGTCCGAGGCTGCGGGACCCGCCTTCACGCTGCGCCTCCGGCGAAGGTGTCGCGCAGGTCGATGTCGCCGGCGACCACGCCCGCCAGGCGGCGCACGCCTTCGCGGATGGTCTCGGAGGTCTGGGTAGAGAAGTTCAAGCGCATCTCCCTGCGGCCATTGCCGTCAGCGTAGAAACCGGTGCCCGGGACGTAGGCCACGCGCTCTTGGAGCGCGCGCGGCAGCATCGCCTTCGAGTCGAGCCCTTCGGGAAGCGTGGCCCAGATGAACAGGCCGCCGCCCGGCATGGTCCAGGTCATGCCCTCGGGCATGTAGTCGCCGAGGGCGCCGAGCAGGGCGTCGCGCCGGTCCCGGTAGAGCGTGTTGAAGACCTTCACCTGCTGGCGCCACTCCATCTCGGTGAGGAAGCGGAGCGTGGCCTCCTGGGTGAGCCCGGACGGGCACAGGATCGAGGCCTCGATGGCCAGCAGCAGCTTGTCGCGCACGGCGGGCGGCGCGAGGACCCATCCGAGGCGCAGGCCCGCGGCGAAGATCTTGGAGACGGTGCCGAGGTAGATGACGCCGCGTTCGGCGCGGGCGCGCAGCGGGGCGGGCGGGGCGCCGTCGAAGTTGATCATCGAGTACGGGTCGTCCTCGATGATGAGGAGGCCGTGCCGTTCGGCGATCGCCAGGATCTCCTCGCGGCGCCCCTCGGTGAGGGTGACGCCGGCCGGGTTCTGGTACGTGGGAATCGTGTAGAGGAACTTCGCTTGGCGCCCTTCGCGTTCGAGCGCGGCGAGGCCCTCTTCGAGCCCGGCGGGGATGAGCCCGTCGTCGTCCATCGGCAGGTGCCGGACGTCGGCCTGCGCGGCCTGGAAGGCCCCGAGCGCGCCGACGTAGGTCGGGCCCTCGGCGAGCACGATGTCGCCGGGGTCGAGGAAGGTGCGGGCGAGCAGGTCGAGTCCCTGCTGCGCGCCGGTGGTGAGGACGAGGTCGTCGGCTGAGGCGCGGATGCCCGAGAGCTCCAGGACGCCGCACAGCGCTTCGCGGAGCGCGACGCTGCCCTGGCCGGGGCAGTAGCCGAGCGCTTCGGCGCCCACTTGGGAGAGGAGGCGGGTGAACATCTCGCCGAGCTCGTCCATGGGCAGTGCGGCGGTGTAGGGGTTCCCTCCGGCGAGGGAGACGACCTCGGGTCGCGATGCGACCGAGAACAGTGCGCGGATCTCCGACTGTGCCATCCCGTGAACCCGGGATGCGTAGCGACCGGTGTAATCGTCGAGTGTTGTACCGGACACGCGGAGACCTCCTCTGATGGTCCTCGTCGCCCGCGATCCGTGGTCGCGGGTCGGTGCGGCGGTGTCGCTCGACGCTTCGCTCGGGAGCTCGGGTCGTATACGGCGCCGCTCGCGCGGGATCTCGTATGGACACGTCCGGCCGCGGTCCGCGGTTGACCCGCGAGGGCCGAAACGGTGTTCCGACCAGCCTACGCGCTGAGGCGTTGCCGCCGCTCGAAAGATTCGCGGCGCGTGACGTGCGATCGGACAACTCTACTAGCACGAGGAGCGAAGGGGCCGCGTGTTTTCCGTCATGTGGACGCCGGATGGACGTACTCTGTACGGGTGCATCGGCGCATGGTCAACCTCACACTCGACTCCTTGGAAGACCTTCCGGGGCGTTGTCGGGCCTGCGTGTTCTGGGAGCTCTCACCCCTGTGCGCGGAGGCCGCCCGCGACGTTGGCGAGCCCGCCCTCGAGAAGGAGGCGTGGCTGTCGCACACCTTGCTCGAATGGGGAGGGTGCGGCCGGATCGCCTTTGAGGGCGATGAGGTCGCCGGGTACGTCACCTACGCTTCGCCGAAGTTCGTGCCGCGCTCGATGGAGTTCCCGTCGGGTCCGGTCTCGCCGGATGCGGCGCTGTTGATGACCGCCTACGTGAACCCGACCTACGCGGGTACGGGGCTGGGCCGCCAACTGGTGCAGACCGTGGCGGCCGATGTGGCGCGGCGGGGGATCTACGCGATCGAGACGTTCGGCGACGCCCGCGGCGAAGCGCGCGCGTGCCTGGTCCCGGCGGACTTCTACCGTTCGGTGGGTTTCAAGACGGTGCGGCAGGATCGGCGCTATCCGCGGTTGCGCCTGGAGCTGCGCTCTGCGCTCGACCGGAGCGTGGAGGCGGAGGAGCCGTCGGTGTTCAGCGACCCGGTGGAGTGGTTCAAACTCGACGACTTCGAACTGGAGCAGTTCCTCGGCGAGCCGACGACCGGCGGCCACGCCCGGATCGACCGCCCCGGCACGCAGCGCGGCGGCGAGCTCTTCGACTGAAGTCCGCGAAGGTGAAAGCGGATTTTCCGGAAATGTCCGCCCGGGGGACCCCTGAAGTTAACGCTATCGCGGGTGTATGACATGAATCGGAGGACGGAACCGCGGTTCCGTCCTCCGATCGATGAAAAGTCGCTCGCGTTGGTTACTGGCCCAGGAATTTGCGGATGGCGGCCTTGGGCTGGGCGCCGATGAGCTGCTGGGCGGGCTTGCCGTCCTTGAACAGGATCATCGTGGGGACGCTCATGACCTGGTACTCGCGGGTGATCTCGGGGTTCGCGTCCGTGTCGAGCTTGCGGATCACGAAGTCGTCGGTCTCCGCGGCGAGCTCCTCGAGCACCGGGGCGACCTTCTTGCAAGGCCCGCACCATTCGGCCCAGAAGTCGACGAGCACCGGCTTGTCGGACTCCAGCACCTCGGCCGTGAACTCGGCCTGGCCGTTAACTGCTTTGATGGCGCCCATGGGCATCCTCCTGTGTGTCGATGAGAGCGGGTGGGTCAGCTGATCTGCGCGGTGCGGTGTTCGAGGGCGGCGATGTAGCGCTCGGCGTCGAGCGCGGCCGTGCAGCCGGTGCCGGCGGCGGTGACCGCCTGCTGGTAGGTGTGGTCGACGAGGTCGCCGGCGGCGAACACGCCTTCGAGGTTCGTGCGGGTCGAGGGCGCGGCCACCTTCACATAGCCGGACTCGTCGAGCTCCACCTGCCCCTTGAACAGCTCCGAGCGCGGGTCGTGGCCGATCGCGATGAACAGGCCCGTGGCGGGCAGCTCGCGCTCCTCGCCGGTGACGGTGTCGACGAGCTCGACGCTCGAGACCTTGCCGTCGGTGCCCTTGATCTCCTTGACCGCGGAGTTCCAGGCGACCTCGATCTTCGGGTTCGCCAGGGCGCGCTCGGCCATGACCTTGGAGGCGCGGAACTCGTCGCGGCGGTGGACGATGGTGACCTTGGAGGCGAACTTGGTGAGGAACGTGGCCTCCTCCATCGCCGTGTCGCCGCCGCCGACCACCGCGATGTGCTGGTCGCGGAAGAAGAAGCCGTCGCAGGTGGCGCACGCGGAGACGCCGCGTCCCATGAGTTCGTTCTCGCCGGGCACGTTGAGCGGGCGGAACGCCGAGCCGGTCGCGAGGATCACGGTCTTGGCCTGGTATTCGCGGTCCTCGACCCAGACCTTCTTGATCGCTCCGGTGAGGTCGACGCGGGTGACGTCGTCCGAGACGAGCTCGGCGCCGAAGCGCTCGGCCTGCTTGCGCCACTGGTCCATGAGCTCGGGGCCCATGATGCCCTCGGGGAAGCCGGGGTAGTTCTCGACCTCGGTGGTCTGCATGAGCGCGCCGCCGAACTGGAAGCCCTCGAACACGAGCGGGCGCAGGTCGGCGCGGGCGGTGTACAGCGCGGCGGTGTAGCCGGCCGGGCCCGAGCCGATGATGATGACGTCGCGGATTTCGCTCACCGGGTTCGCTCCTGAGATGGTTCGGCGCTCCAGGGACGGCTCCCTGAACTGACTGCTTCAACGTCATCTTATTGACCCGAAATTCCGGGCCCTGCCGCTGTGGCGGGCTTGTGACAGGCGAATATCCCGATCGTGGGGAAGCTCACCCGTCCGCCGGCCGCGAACAGGCCGGATTCGGCGCTTCGGCGTCAGGCCTGCTCGGCGAGCGGTTCGATGACGCCGTCGGCGCAGGCGGGGGTGAGCGCCACGGCGATGTCGCCGTCGTCGCCGACCATGAGCGCCATGATCGCGGGCCGCGTCTCGAAGCGGGCGAAGTCGACCGCGACGAGCAGGCCTTCGTACCGCTCGGCGATGGCCTCCTCGCAGCGCTGCCAGAAGTCGCCGCCAGCGGCCAGGTCGGCCAGTTCGGGCGGGACCTCGCCGGAGGCGCTGTCCGCGCCGAGCTCGCGCAGGACCGCGACGAGGTCGGTGCCCTCGCCGTAGTCGCTGCCGGTGGCGAAGGTCTCGATCCCCGCGAGGCCGTCGACACCCGCCTCGTCCTCGCCGGATTCGTTCTGCGGCCCTTCGGACTCGGCGGGGCCCGGGTCCCCGGTCGCGCCCTCCGCCTCGCCTTCGCGGTCGGTCTGGTCCTCGGCGAGGACCTCGGAGGAGCTCGCGCCGCTGTCCGATTGGGACGCGCCGGTGGTCAGCTGGATCGCGGTCGCGACGCCGCCGACGGTGACCAGCACGGCCGCCGCGGCACTGGCGATCGCGTACCGGACCCGCTTGGGCCGCAGGCGCTCCGCGAACCGCTCGGCCCAGCTTTCGAACGCGTTCCCGCGGCCGCGCGCGTGCAACGTGTCCGCCGGCGGGAGGGTGTCGAGGACGCGGTCGAGGCGGTCCCCGACCTGCTCGGGAAGGTCGCCGTAGTCGCTGGAGGCCTGCCGCAGCATGCGGCTGACCTCGGCTTCGGCGTCATCCGGGCGTTGCGGGCTCATCGGTTCCCCTCCCCTCTGCCGTTGCCGTCTTCGAGCGTGCCGGTCTGGAACGTCGCTCCTGGTTCGACGCCCGGCTGCCGCGGCGGGTTCCCCGCCTCGGCGTCCGCGCCGCCTCTCAGCGGCGTGTCGCCGCCCACGCCGCCCAAGGGCAGGCCGACGGCCGGATCGCGGAACGCGCGGTCCTGCAAGGCCGGGTCGAATTCGGGCAGCCGCTCCGCGAGGCGCTTGCGCGCCCGCGAAGCCCGCGACTTCACCGTGCCGGGACGCACCTTCAGGATCGCGGCGACCTCCTCGACCGGGTAGCCGAGCATGTCGACGTAGACGAGCACCGCCCGCTGGTCGAACGGCAGCTCCGCGAGCGCCCGGTGCACGCTCAACCGGAGCGCGGCCTGCTGCGGGTCGAGCGCCGCGTCCACCGCGGGCAGCGACAGCGCGTCGTCGTCGGCGAGCGGCACGGTCGGTCGCCGCCCCGACGCGCGGATGCGGTCGAGGCAGGCGTTCACGACGATGCGGTGCAGCCAGGTGGTCACGGCGGAGCCGCCGCGGAATCCCCCGGCGCCCTGATAGGCCTTGATCATCGCGTCCTGCACCGCCTCGGCGGCGTCCTCCGGGTCGCCGAGCGTGCGCACCGCGACGGCCCACAGCCGCCCGCGGTGGCGCCGGAACAGCTCGCCGAAGGCCTCCCGCTCGCCGCCCACATGACGGCGCAGCAGCTCGGCGTCGGTGGCGCCGCTCAAGTCGGGACCAGGGCCGACGGGGCCCCGGCCGTGCGGGAGAGGGGCGGGCATGCGCGTCTCGCTACCGGGCGAAGACGTTGATATCGCTGATGGTGAGCTTGTAGCCGTCGGAGACCGTCGGCAGCTCGGTCACCCACACGACGATGTAGCGGACCGCCGCACCGTCGGACTTCAGCTCGATGTTGGTGTCCGCGTCCGGGACCTGGTCGGCCAGCACGGTGAACCCGTCCACGATCGCCTGGTCGCCCTCGCTGGAGTCCCCGGGGTCCTCGTCGCCGCCCAGCAGACCCACCGTGGCGCCGGCGCTGGTCATCTGGACCCGCACCGACGAGACCTCCCTGGCCTCGCCGAGGTCGATGAGGATGCCCATGCCCGGCTTCAGGTTCCCGAAGTTCGCGTCGCCGCGGTACGTGTTGGTGGTCCAGCCGGTGGAGGCGTTGTCGTCGATGACGTTCTCGACGCCCTCGCTCTGGTTGCGGTCCCCGGTCGGCGGGTCGACCACGCGGATCGAGTCGGCGGTGAGCGCCACCTCGGTCGGCGCGGTCGATTCGGTGGTCTCGCCGTCGCCGTCGCCTTCGGCGTCGGACGTGCCGGCCCCGGTGTCCTCGCCGGTGACCTGGTCCTCGGCTCCGGCGGGGTCGTCGCCGCCGCCGAAGACGACGGCGCTGGTGACCACGCCCGCGAAGATGACCGCGGCGACGATCGCGGCGACCACCGCGAGGCGCTTCATCCCGACGGGCGGCGCGTCGGCCGCGGTGCCGCCGCGGCGGCCCAGGCTGATCGCACCGAGCACGCTCGTGGGCGCTGCGATCGCGGCGGTCGGCTCGGCCCCGCCGGTCTCGGCGAGGCGGCGCAGGTCGACCGCGAGCTCGGCCGCGGAAGGCGGCGTCTGCGAATGGTCGAGCAGGTCGGCGGTGAGCTTGGCGAGGGCGGCGGGAAGGCCGGGGACGACCTTGTCCGCGTCGAGGACGCGGCCCCACTCGTCGGTGGCGGCGTCGGCGAGGCCGGTGTTCTCGGCGGGCACCACGCGCGGCCACGTGCTGGTCAGGCAGGCGTAGAGCGTCGCGCCGAGCGCGCGGACGTCCTCGACCTGGGTGTTGCCCGGCTCGTTGCGTGGCTCGGTGACCATGACCCGGTCGTCTTCGGAGAGGAGGATCGTGCCCGGGTGCAGGTCGGCGTGGGTGACGCCGCCTTCGTGGAGGGCGGCGACCGCGTCGGCGACAGAGGCGACCAGCTCGAGCGCGTGCGCGCTCTCGAGCCGCTGCCGCTCCAGCACGCCGCGCAGGGAGGAGCCGTTGACCCATTCGCGCACGACGTAGGCGAAGCGTCCTTCGTCGACCGCGTCGTACACGTCGACCATCGAGTCGACGTGCGCGCGGGAGGCGGCGACGGCGGCGGTCATGGTGGGGGCGGCGTCCTCGCCGCCGGGGGAGCGGAGCACGACCGCTACGGAGCGGTGCAGCAGGACGTCGACGCCCCGCCACAGCTGGCGGTAGCCGTTCGCGCCCCCGACGTGCTCTTCGAGGCGGTACCGCTCGGCGAGCAGGTCGCCCACGGACGGCACTTCGGCGGTGGTCATGATGCGGGGTCCTCCCCTCTCAACGCGACCCCGCGAGGGGGTCCCGGCCGGGGCCTTTGAGGGCCGGTTCGGTCATGGTGCGGTCCAAGTGGCTCTGCGGGATCCGGCCAGAGTGCACGTATGGATCGTACTTGCCTCATCGTCGCAGCTTTGCGCGCACCGTTGCCTGGAGCGACGCTGTTTCAGTGACGCGGAATACCAGGCAGGCCGCGAAGTACACGCCGAGCAGCACCAGACCCAGGACGATCGACGAGGCGAATTGCCCCAGTTTCGCCATGGCCCCGTCGACCGGGAGCTCGGGCCAGAGCACCCATCCCCCGTAGGCCGCCGCGCCCGCGATCACGGCCGCCGAGGTCGTCCTGATCAGGCCGTTCGCGGTCTTCTTCATGTCGAGCAGGCCGATCCGCTTGCGCAGCAAGCTCATCGAGAGCAGCAGGCTCACGAGGTAGGAGACGCCGTTGGAGGCGAACAGCCCCACCACGACCCACTGGGCCGGCAGGAACGCGAACGCGAGCAGGTACCCGCCGATGCGGAACGCGATCACCGGCAGGTTGAACATCGCCACAGTGCGCGTGTCCGTCTGCGCGTAGAACGCGTAGATCTGCAGCTGGCTGATCGAGAACGGCAGCAGCACGAGACCGGCCATGAGCAGCACCTGCCCGGTGGCGACGGCCTGCTCGGGCTCGTAGGCGCCCCACTGGAAGATCATCAGAGCGATCGGCTCGTGCAGCGCCACGAACGCCGCCGCGATCGGCACCAGCAGGAACGACGCCAGCCGGATGCCGGAAGAGAGGTGGTCGGCCAGTTCGGGCCAGCGCCGGTCGTCGGCGGCGCGGGTCATGCGCGGCATGAGCGCGGTGATGACGGAGACCGCGACGATGCCGTGCGCCATCATCATCATCAGATAGGCGTTGTTGTAGACCGTGACACCGGGGACGAACACGTCGCTGTCGGTGTCGGTGGCGAGGTTGGCGACCTTGATCACGGCCATGACCGCGATCTGGTTGGCGGCCACGAACAAGAGCGTCCAGGCGGCGAGGTGGCCGATGGTGCGCAGCGGGAGGCTGCGGAAGTCGAAGCGCAGCCGCCAGTGGAACCCGGCCCTGCGCAGGGCCGGGGCGAGGCACACCACTTGGATGACGACGCCCGCGGTGGTGCCCGCGCCGAGGAGCACGATCATGCCGTTCGTCACCTGGTCGGCGCTGTTGAAGATGTCGCCGTTGGCGTCGGGCACGGCGTCGCGCGTGAAGACCGTGTAGAAGACCGCGCCGACGGTGATGACGACGAGGTTGTTGATGATCGGCACCCACATGGGGGCGCCGAAGTGCTCGCGGGAGTTGAGGACGCCGGAGAGGATCGCGAAGAGCCCGTAGAGGAGCAGGGCCGGGAGCATGTAGTAGGAGAACTGGGTGACCAGGTCGCGCTGCGCCGGGTTCGCCATGAGCACGGAGATGAGCGGGGCGCACAGGGTGACGAGGATCGCGGCGGCGCCGAGGACGAGGGTGGCGAGGGTGAGGAGGCGCTGGGCGAAGGCGTCGCCGCCGTCGGGGTCGTTCTTGTGGGCCTTGACGAACAGCGGCATGATGATGCTCGCGAACACGCCGCCGAGGACGAGCTCGTAGATCATCTGCGGGAAGTACTGCGCGGTCGTGTACGAGTTGCCGAGGAGTCCGGCGCCGATGGCGGCGGAGATGACGACGGTGCGGCCGAAGCCGGTGACGCGGGAGACGAGGGAGCCCGCGCCCATGAGGAGGCTGGAGCGGACCACGTTCTTGCCCTGGGGCGGCGGCGTCGGGGGGACCGGGGCGCCGATGGGGGCGTAGCCGTTGCCGGTCTGGGGGTAGGAGGTCGGAGGGGTTCCGTAGGGGTTGCCCTGGGGGCCTCGGACGGGCCCAGACGGCGAGTGCCCGGAGCCCGGTCTCGCGCTAGGTTCGGCCATTCTCGCACTCTCCGCTAAGCTTGCCCGGCGATGTCTGACAACAGTAGCGGTAAGGAAATCACGGTCCCGCCCATAGCCGATGAACTGGGTCGGGTGTTCGCGGACGGCGGCTACGAGCTGCACCTGGTCGGCGGCCCGGTCCGGGACGCGGTCCTGCGCCGCACCGTGAGCGACCTCGATTTCACGACGGACGCGCGTCCGGAGTCGACGGAGGCGATCCTGCGGGCGCACTGTTCGACGGTGTGGACGACGGGTGCGGATTTCGGGACGATCGGGGGGCTGTTCCGGGGCGAGCAGGTCGAGGTGACCACGTTCCGGGCCGACGCGTACGACCGGGTGAGCCGCAATCCGATCGTCCAGTACGGGGACAACCTCGTCGACGACCTGGAGCGCCGCGACTTCACCGTGAACGCGATGGCGGTCTCGCTGCCGGGGCACGAGTTCGCGGACCCGTTCGGCGGTCTGGCGGACCTCGCGCGGCGGACGATCCGCACGCCGGCGTCGCCGGAGTCGTCGTTCGCCGACGACCCGCTGCGGATGCTGCGGGCGGCGCGGTTCGCGGCGCAGCTGGGGTTCGGCATCGACCCCGAGACGCTGGACGCGATGCGGCGCATGGCACCCGAGCTCGGCCGGATCACCGCCGAGCGGATCCGCGACGAGTTCACGAAGCTCATCATGGCGCCCGATCCGGTGGTGGGCCTGCGCATCCTGGTCGACACCGGCCTGGCGGAGCGGTTCCTGCCCGAGCTCCCGGCGCTGCGCATGGAGATCGACGAGCACGCCGAGCACAAGGACGTGTACGAGCATTCGCTGCAGGTGCTGCGCAACGCGATCGCGTTGGAGCAGGAGGGGCCGGACCTGCAGCTGCGGCTCGCGGCCCTGCTCCACGACATCGGCAAACCTGAGACGAAGGACGTGGTTGCCGGAGGCGGCGTCACGTTCCACCACCACGATGTGGCCGGGGCCCGCCTGGCGCGCAGGCGGATGCGCGAGCTCCGCTTCCCCAAGTCCGACGTGCAGGCCGTCTCGCTGCTCATCAGCCTCCACCTGCGCTTCTACGGCTACGGCGAGGCCGGCTGGACCGACTCGGCCGTGCGCCGCTACGTGACCGACGCGGGCGCGCAGCTCGAGCGGCTGCACCTGCTGGTGCGCTCGGACTGCACGACTCGCAACCGCCGCAAGGCCGAGCGCCTGCGCCGCGACTACGACGCGTTCGAGGACCGGATCGCGCGCATCCGCGCCGAGGAGGACCTCCGCGCGGTGCGCCCCGACCTCGACGGCAACGCGATCATGGAGCTGCTGGGCCTCCCGCCCGGCCCCGAGGTGGGCCGGGCGTGGGCGTTCCTCAAGGAGCTGCGGCTGGAGCGGGGCCCGATGCCCCGCGAGGAAGCGGAGTCGGAGCTGCGGGCTTGGGCCGCAAGGGAAGGCGTCGCACCGCGTCGAGACGCGGAATGAGGATCTCCTGCACCACGAGGGCGCACATCACGGCGACCATGATCCAGCGTGACGCGGCGGCTGTGAGGAACAGGAACTCGGGGATGCCCCGGCCCTCCTCCTCGGCGGAGACCTGCAGCATCTTGCCGTAGAACGAGAAGAAGTAGAACAGCTCGGCGGCCTGCCAGAGCAGGAACGCACCCCACTTCGGGCGGGCGAGGACGGCGAGCGGCAGGAGCCAAAGCACGTACTGCTGCGACCAGACCTTGCCGAAGAGCAAGAAAGCGGCCACGACGAGGAAGCACAGCTGCGCGAGGCGCGGCATGAGGTCGTCGGCGGTCGCGATGCCGCGCAGCCCGGGGACGCCGGACCGTCGGCCCGCGAAGCAGCCGAGCAGCGCGATCCCGATGCAGGACAAGGCGAACAGGACCAGGTAGAGGTCGTTGACGAACTCGGAGTCCCAGAGCCTCTCCCAACCGGTGACGCCGCGCAGGACGTACCACCCGGTGCCCCAGTCGACGGGGCGTTCGGAGTTGAGCTCGAAGAACCGCATCCACGAGTCGCGCCAGAAGTAGGCCACGGGCGCGTTGATCAAGGCCCACACGACGGCGGCGGCCGCGGTCGTCTGGAGCGCGGGCAGGAGTTTGCGCTGGCGGAGTGCGAGGACCAGGAGCGGGCCGATGAACAGGAGCGCGTAGAACTTCGCGGCCACGGCGAGGCCCAGGAACAGCCCGGCCATGATCGGGCGGCTGCGCTGCCAGTACAGGAAGAACGGCATCGACAGGGCGATGGCGAACAGGTCCCAGTTCACGGTGGCGGTGACGAGGACGACCGGCGCGGCGGCGAGCATCATCGCGTCCCACGGCCGCGAGGGCCGGGAGTGGACGAGCGCCGGGTCGGGGTTGGGGCCGGGGAGGTCGGTGCGGCGGTTGTCCTCGCGGATCTTGTGGAGGATCGCGATGGCGGCCGCGCCGCAGATGAAGAGCACGATCGCGTTGAGGTGGTAGAAGATCGGGCCGCCGTCGGTGCCGAAGACGTTGCCGGCGCGGAAGGCGATCTGCCCGAGGATCCCCATGAACCATCCGGTCAGTACCGGGTATTCGACCGGGTGGTCACGGTAGGGGACGGCGCCTTCGTTGAGCCGTTCGGCGCCCCAGAGCGCGCGGATGTCGGTGTAGCAGGCGTTCGTGTACTGGGACCAGTCGGTCCATCCGCCTGCCGCGCAGGGGTACTTCTGCAGCCAGTTGACCGCGAAGGCGATGAGTCCGGTGAGGAGGATGACTCGGACCGGGGTCCAGTAGCGGCGCCGCGGTGGATCGACGGCGTGGTCGCCGAGGGGTCCGCCGATGAGGCCGGAGGCGATGCGGGCGATGCGGTCGGTGAGGGTGGGAGCGACCGGGGGGCGCTCAGTCGAACGCGGCTGCTCAGTGAAAGACGGCGGCATGGGCCCTATTGTGGCCCATGCCGCCGTCCCGGCGCTATCGGCGGTTCGCCGCGTTAACCGCGGGTCAACCGTTGCCGTTGCCGTTGTCGCCTTCTTCCGGAGTGGTGGAAGCCCCCTCCTCCGGGGTGGTGGTCTCCTCGTCTTGGCAGTTCTGGAAGGGGAGGCAGGTTTCACCGGACTCGCTGTTCTCGTCGGTGGGATCGGTGGTCGTCGTCTCACCTTCGCCAGGCGTGGTCTCGCATTCCTGGTTGTTCCCGCCGCCGTTGTCGCCGTCCTCGCAGGCTTCCTCGTCCTCTTCTTCCTCCGGCGTACCGCAGGCGGTGTCCTCGGGGTTCGCGGCGCAGTACTCGCCCGCCGGGTTGATGCCGGCGTTCTCGATGTCCCAGGTCTGCGCGGAGCCGTTGAGCGCCTTGCCCTCCCAGTCGACCGGCTCCCAGGCTTCATCGCCGTCCTTGGCGTCGATGATGCGGTTCATCGCGTCCAGCCACACCGGATAGGCGGTGTTGCCGCCGAACACGCCGTCGAAGCTGCCGTCGGGACCGGCGATCGGGTCCGACTCCGAGGTGAGGTTGCCGACCCAGGAGGCGATCGCCAGCTGCTTGATCGCACCGACGTACCAGGCGTGGGCGTTCCAGCCGGATTCGTATTTGTTGCCGTCCTCGTCCTCGCCCGTGGCTTCCCAGGTACCGGTCTTGCCGAAGTAGTCGCGTTCGAGGTCCTCGCCGACCGTGCTCTCGCCCTTGATCTCCGAGCCGACCCACTGCAGGTCCTGGGCGGTCTTGGCGTCGATGGCCTGGCCCTCGTTGAGCTCCCGCTTCGGTTCGATCTTCTGGCCGTCGTTGTTGTAGACCGCCTCGACGTAGTGGGTTTCGTGGTAGTAGCCGTCGTTCGCGATGGTGGCGTACATGGCCGCCATGTCGCGGACGCTGGTCGGGTACTGGCCGAACGAGAGGTGGTAGTAGAACGGGTCGGTCTCGCCGTTCTGGCCGACCTCGCACGCGACCGGCTCCTCGGAGGTGCTCTCGATGAACTCGCCCTTGAGGTTGATCTCCGGGTTGCAGTTCTCGTCGACCTGGATGTCCGCCCAGTCGTTCCAGTTGCCCGAGGCGTTGACGACGGGGTTGCCCTCGGCGTCGACGGCCTTGCCGTGCAGCGAGTACATCGGCGTGTCGCCGCCGGTGATCGAGTAGTTGATCACGACGTCGTGGTATTCGCCGTTGTCGTCCGGGAGCGACCGGGTCTGGCTCATCTGGGTGAGCCCCATCTTGGCGGCGTACTGCAGGATCGAGTCGGCCCCGTACTCCTCGGCGATGGCGTACATCGGCGTGTTCTTGGAGTCGCGGACCGCGTCGGTGAGCTCGAGCTCGAGATCCGGGTCGGCCTGGCTGCCGTTGCGCAGCGTGCACTCCGGGTAGTCGCCGCCGCCGATGCACTCTTCGCTGTCGTCGAGCTTCAGCGACTCGAACTCCCGGGGCGAGCCGGCGTTGAACCACGACTCGATGGAGGTGCCGTTCTCGATGGCCGTCGCCGCGGTGATCATCTTCATGGTCGAGGACGGCGGGTGCGGGGACTCGGCGCCGGCCTTGTCGACGCCGAAGCCGTCGTCGCCGCCGTAGTAGCCGCGGACCGCGCCGGTCTCAGGATCGATGGCGACCATGGCCGACATCATGTACTCCTTGTATTCCTTCAGCGCGGCTTCATCGTTGGAGTTCTCGAACTGGGCGTAGCCGTCCTCGGTCAGTTCGGGCGCCGCCTGGTCGGCGGACTCGACGGGTTTGTCGTCGGCGTCGAGGTAGGTGCCGTCCTCGGCCTGCTTCAGCACGACGTCACCGCGTGAGCCGGTCGTCACGAGCGCGTCCTGGATCTGATTGTCGATGGTGAGCTCGACCTTGTAGCCGCCGTTCTCGCCGTCCTTGCCGCCCAGCTCGTCCTTGGTGATCCCGTAGCGCTCGTAGAGTTCGTCGAAGACGTACCCGTCCTGCTCGTTGATGAGGAAGCCGAGGGGGGTGTCGCCGCCCCACGAACCCGCCTTGAACTCGGGGGCGGGAGTCGGGTACTCGTAGCCGTCGCGCTTTTCCTGCGAGATCTGGCCGGTCTCCACGAGGGCGTCCATCGTGTAGCTCCAGCGGGCCTTGGAGGCCTCTTCGTCGAAGTACTCGGTGAAGTACGGGTCGTAGTAGCCGTTGGGGGACTTGACCTGCATGACGATGAAAGCGGCCTGGTCGTAGTCGAGTTCCTTGAGCGGGACGTTGAAGTAGTTCTTCGCCGCCGCCTCGATGCCGTACGCGCCGCGGCCGAAGTAAGCCGCGTTGAGGTAGGCGGTGATGATCTGCTTCTTGCTGTACTCGCTCTCCATCTTCATCGCCAGGGCCGCTTCGCGGGCCTTGCGGTCGTAGGAGATCTCGTCGCGCGCGTCGAGGTAGATGCCCGCGTACTGCTGGGTGATCGTCGAGGCGCCCTGCATGTCGCCGCCGGTGAGGTTGTTGACGAGCGCGCCCGCGGTGCGGACGTAGTCGACGCCGCCGTGCTCCCAGAACTTGCGGTCCTCCAGCGCCACCAGCGCGTCGGTGACCGTCACGGGGATGTCGCCCTCCTTGGCCTGCATGCGGAGGGTGTCGCCGTACGCGCCGACCTGGGTCTCACCGTCGACGAGATAGAAGGAGGAGGACTCGCCGTCGCGGGCGAGGCCGGTCAGCGTCGGCGTCGTCTGGAAGAAGTAGGCGCCCACGATGGTGATGGAGGCGACGCCGAGGATGCCGAGGGCGATCACCACGGCGAGCATCTTGCGGCCGAGGCGCTTGCGCTTCTTCTTGCCGCCTTCGAGGTCGCTCTTGCTCCCCGGGCCGGCGCGGCGGGTGCCGGTGACGCTGGCGCGGCCGGTGCGCTCGCCGGGACCCGCGGGGCTGACGGGCCGGACCGAGGCGGAACCGACCGATGCCGATCCCACTGAAGCGGAACCGACTGAAGCGGAGCCCACGGACGCGGAGCCGACGCTCGCGCGTCCCGTGCGGCCGGGGCCGCCGACCGAGGCGCTGCCGGTGGCGCCGCCGCCGACGGAGGCCGAACCGGTGGGGCGGCCGCCCACGGAAGCGGAGCCGCGCCCGGGCGGGACCGAGCCGCGGCCGACCGAGGCGCTGCCCGAGGCGGGCGTGCCGTACGGCTGCTGGCGCGGACGCGGGGCCTGGCCGTGGCCGCCCTGCTGCGAACCGCCCCAGCCGTAGTCGCCCTGGCGGTCCCCGGAACCGCCGCTGCCGTAGGCGCGGCCGTCCGGTCGTCCGCCTTGGCCCTGGGGCCTGCCGTCCTCGGGGGGCGGGGCGGGACGATAACCGTAGTCGCTCATGCTCAACCATCCACGTGCTGTGTAACCCAGCCATATTCCGGGTTCTGCCGGTCGGCCCGGTGCACCTGGCGCGCGGCGTCCCGAGGGGAACGCGCCCGGCGGACCGGCGGTCGCAAAGGTCTACTCCCGGCATGGGGTGGCCGGTCGTCTCGCAGTTTCGCACATCGAAATTGAGAGAACTCTGCTAGATCGCTTGGTGGGCCAGCCTATCGGATGACAAGCCCTCTGAACAGGGCGCGGACACGTGCCTTGACGTGATTTGCGCCTGCCGCTATGGTTAACGCTGATGTATCGGAGCGATACATCAACGCGTTAGATCGCCGTGTGAGAGGAGGGACGCGATGCTCGAGCTGGCCATCCTGGGACTCCTGCACGAGACCCCCATGCACGGCTACGAACTGCGCAAACGGCTGCTCGCCCTGCTCGGGGCGATCCGGGCCGCGTTCAGCTACGGCTCCCTCTACCCCACCCTCAAGCGCATGCGCATGCGCGGGCTCATCGCCGAAGAGGCCCCAGGAGAGGGTGCGCCAGAGACCCCGCTGCTCACCGGCCGCCGGGCCCGCAAGGTCTACCGGCTCACACCCGAAGGCAAGGAGCACTTCGCTCAGCTCATGGCCGAGGCCGGTCCCGAATCGGCCGACGAGGCGCTGTTCGGGGTCCACTTCGCGTTCTTCTCCCGCACCGACCCGGCCACGCGCCTGCGGATCCTCGAGGCCCGCCGCCGCCGCGTCGAGGAGCGCCGCGAGCGCATCCGCGAGGCCCTCGCCCGCACCGCCGAGCGGCTCGACGCCTACGGGCTCGAACTCCAGCGGCACGGGCTGGAGACCGCCGAGCGGGAGGTGCGGTGGCTCAACGAGCTCATCGCCTCCGAGGAGAGCCGCCGCCCCGAGCGGCACGACGACTTCGGCGAGCCCTTCGCCGAACCGGGACGGCCCCAGGCCGCCACGGAACAGGGAACACCCGATCCGGCTGCGAGCGCCGGAGACCCAAATAAACAAGGCAAAGGAGGCATGCGCGATGGGTAAGCTGCGCGTAGCCATTGTCGGCGTGGGCAACTGCGCCAATTCGCTGGTCCAAGGCGTCGAGTACTACCGCGACGCCAAGCCCGAGGACCGGGTGCCGGGCCTCATGCACGTCCAGTTCGGCGACTACCACGTGAACGACATCGAGTTCGTCGCCGCATTCGACGTCGACGCCAAGAAGGTCGGCCAGGACCTGGCAAGCGCGATCTTCGCGTCGGAGAACAACACCATCAAGTTCGCCGACGTGCCTCCGACCGGCGTCCCGGTGCTGCGGGGCCCGACCCACGACGGCTTGGGCGAGTACTACACCGAGATGGTCACCGAGTCCACCGACGAGCCGGTCGACGTCGTCGCCGCGCTCAAAGCGGCGAAGACGGACGTCGTGGTCTGCTACCTGCCCGTGGGCAGCGAGAAGGCCGCGAAGTTCTACGCGCAGGCCGCGATCGACGCGGGCGCCGCGTTCGTGAACGCCCTCCCCGTGTTCATCGCCTCCGACCCCGAATGGGCCCAGAAGTTCACCGACGCGGGCATCCCGATCGTCGGCGACGACATCAAGTCGCAGGTCGGCGCCACCATCGTGCACCGCGTGCTGGCGAAGCTGTTCGAAGACCGCGGCGTGCGCCTCGACCGCACGTACCAGCTGAACTTCGGCGGCAACATGGACTTCATGAACATGCTCGAGCGCAGCCGCCTCAAGAGCAAGAAGATCTCCAAGACCCAGGCCGTGACCTCGCAGATCCCGCACGAGATGCTCGGCGCCGACGTGCACATCGGCCCGTCGGACCACGTCCCGTGGCTGACCGACCGCAAGTGGGCGTACATCCGCCTGGAGGGCACCACCTTCGGCGACGTGCCCCTCAACGCGGAGCTCAAGCTCGAAGTGTGGGACTCGCCGAACTCCGCGGGCGTCATCATCGACGCCGTCCGCGCGGCGAAGATCGCCCTCGACCGCGGCCACGGCGGCCCGGTCGAATCGGCCTCCAGCTACTTCATGAAGTCGCCGGCCAAGCAGTTCTCCGACGAAGAAGCTCGCATCTCCGTCGAGAACTTCATCGCGGGCCTGTAAGCCCTACACACTCCCAAGGGGGACTCCGTATGCAAATCGGGGTCCCCCTTGGCATTCACCGGAGTTATCCTCGGACAATGCGCACCGACGGCCACGTTCGGAACCTCGCGAGCAACCGCCGATTCAGGCACCTGCTGGCGGTGCGGCTGACGTCCCAAGCGGCCGACGGCATGTTCCAGGCCTCCCTCGCGCTCTCCGTCTTCTTCAACCCCGCCCTCGGCGAAGCGAGCGACCCGTTCCGGTACGCCGCCGCCGTCGCGATCCTCCTCGGCCCGTACTCCCTGCTCGGACCCTACGTCGGCACCGTCCTCGACCGGTTCAGCCGCCGCAACCTCATCGGCGGCGCGAACCTCGCCCGGGCCGCGCTCATGATCGTCATCTGCCTGACCCTCCCCGGCGGCTTCAACTGGTCCTGGGTGCTGTGCGCCATGATCGTGCTCGCCGCCAACCGGTTCGTGCTCGCCGGACTCGGCGCCGCCCACCCCCAGGTCGTCCCCGCCAAAGACCTCGTCACCGCCAACTCCCTCGCCTCCACCCTCGGCGCGCTCGCCTACGGCCTCGGCCTGGCCACCACCGGCATCGCGAAACTCCTCGACTCCGGGGTGTCCTACTCGATGCTCGCGCTGGCCGCCGGGGTCGGGTACCTCGCCTCGGCGTGCATCGTGGGGGCCTCGTTCCGCCGCCCCGACCTCGGCCCGCCCGTGGACGAGGACGCGCCGACGGGCCTGTGGCGCGGTATCGCCCAGACCAGCTCGGGCATGTGGGAGGGGTTCAAGCACCTCGGCCGCCGCAGAGGACCCGCCCTCGCCATGGCCGTGCAGGGCCTGCACCGGTTCCTGTACGGGATCGTGTTCATCATCGCGATCGCCCTGTTCATGGGCTTCTTCTGGGACGTGGAGTCGGACCCGACCCGCACCACCACGATCTCGTGGCTGCTGGTCCTCGCCGTCCTCGGCAACGTCGGCGTCCTCGCGGCGGCGATCGCCACCCCGCGCGCGACCCGCGTCTGGGGGCCCAAGAACTGGATCGTCGTGCTCATGGCGCTGTGCGCGGTCGTCGCCGCCTCGCTCTCGGGCACGATGAAGCCGGTCATGTTCGCCGTCGCGGTCCTCCTGGTGAACGTCGCCTCCCAGGGCCTGAAGATCACTGTGGACACGAGCATCCAGCGCGGCGTCGAGGACGCCTACCGCGGGCGCGTCTTCAGCGTCAACGACACCGTCTACAACGTCGGCTATCTCGCCGGCCTCTTCGCGGCCGCGTTCGTCGTCCCCGAGAACGGCTACGCGCCCGGCACCCTCGTCGGCGTAGCGCTTTCCTACGGTCTGATCTGCGTCGGATACGCCTACCTCGCTCGAGACGAGGCACCGTACGATTCACAGACATGGACCCCCGCCGCGACCGAAGCGAGACCGAGCACGAACCCGTAGCGTCGAATCCCTACCGCGGTACGGCCCCGTGGCAGCGCGAGGGCACCGGCAGCTGGAAGCGCGGACTCGCCGGACTCGGCGCGGTCGTCCTCACCGCCGGCTCGATCGCCGCGGTCGCCTGGCTCGCCTTCCGCGACGGCGGCGGCGAGGCCGGGGAGACCGGCGAGGTCATCGCCGAGCAGTGCAGCGTCACCCAAGCCGACGACGCCGGGCAGGGCGCCGACCCGATGGAACCGGGCACCCCCGCCGAACGCTCCCTCGCCACCGTCCAGACCAACTACGGCGAGATCGTCGTGCTCCTCTGGGGCGACCTCGCCCCCTGCGGCGTCCAGGCCTTCACGCACCTCTCGCAGACCGCGTTCTACGCCTCGCACGAATGCGACCGGATCACCACGCAGACCGTCGCCCCGACCGCGATCCTCCGCTGCGGCAGCCCCGGCACCGATCCCGAGACCGAGGAGTCGCACGGACCGGGCTGGCGCTTCCAGGCCGAGACCGGCATGGCCGGCAACGACGTCTCCGACGTCCTCGCCCTCATCACCGACGAGCAGGGCCGGGCGGGCAGCTCCTTCGCGCTCATCCGCGGCGCGGCCGTCCCCACCCCCGGCGTCAGCGTCATCGGCGGCATCGTCGACGGCTACGAAGTGCTCGACCAGATCGCGGCCCTCACCGAGACCGTGGAATACGACGGCACGCCGCCCGTTCCCGTCGAGATCTGGGGCGTCACCATCAGCGACGTCGAAGGCCTCCCGACCGCTCCCGCGCCGACCGGCGAAACCCCCGGGCTCCCAACGGGAACCGCGACCCCGCCCCTCGGCGCGACCACCCCGCCCGGCGGCACCCCGAGCGGCACCCCCACGGGCACCGCGACACCAACAGGGTCCGCCACCGGCACCGCGACGCCCACCGGCACCGCCACCACCGGCGGCTGAGCCGCGGCCGTCAGTCCGAGGACTCGGCGCCCGAACCGTTCCGCTTGGCGTACTTGTCGACGTACTCCTGGCCCGTCAACCGGCGGATCGCGTCCATCACCTCGTCGGTGACGGCCCGGATCACCACCCGGTCGTTCTCCATGCCCTTGTACCGCGTGAAATCGAGCGGCTTGCCCACACGCACGCCCACCGGCGCCACCCGCGGCCGCGACTCGCCGATCGGCAGCACCTTCTCCGTCCCGATCAACCCCACCGGGATCACCGGCGCCCCCGACGTGAGCGCCAACCGCGCCACCCCCGGCTTGCCCCGGTACAGCCGCCCGTCAGGGGAGCGCGTGCCCTCAGGGAAGATCGCGAACACCCGGCCCTCCTCGAGCACCTCGAGCGACGGCTCCAGGGAAGCGGCGCTCTTGCGACCGCCCGAGCGGTCCACGGCCACCTGGCCCAGCGCCTTCACCGTCGACGAGATCAGCTTGCCCTTCAGGCCCGCACCCGTGAAGTACTCGATCTTCGCCATCGTCGCGATGTGCCGCTTGGTGGTCAGACCCAGGAAATAGTGGTCGGCCACGGAGAGGTGGTTGGACGCCAGGATGACCGGACCGTCCTCCGGGATGTTCTCTTTCCCGTCGATCCAAGGCCTGTAGATGAGCTTGATGGTCGGCGCGGCCGTCCATTGCAACGTCTTGTACAGCACCGTGTTCAGCTCTCCAGTGGTCTCACCCCGACCGCGGGAAACGTCGGGGCCGCGCAAATTAACGGCTCGCGGGCTTCGCCGTGGCTACCAATTATGGCTCGCGGAACGCACGGGGCGAAACCCTCGAACCACACTGGCCCCCGCCGCGGGCGCGGCCGGACCCGCCGGGAAGGCAGGCCCGAGTCTAAGGCATGAGGCAGCCCTACAGGTACTGACCAGGGTGGTGGTCGCGATCGTCACCGCGCGCCGCCCGCTCCGCCATCACGGCCCGGAGCTGCGGCGGAAGGTCCTCACCCGCGGGCAGGGCCTTCAACTCGCCCGAACGCATCTGGTCCAGCTGCAGGCGCGCCGCCATCTGCTGCGCCACCAGCGCGGCCTGGATGCCGTGGAACAGGCCCTCCAGCCAGCCCACGAGCTGGGCCTGCGCGATCCGCAGCTCGGCCTCGGTCGGGATCTCGTCGGCGCTGAACGGCAGCGACAGCCGCTCCAGCTCGTCGCGCAGCTCCGGCGCCAGCCCGGACTCGAGCTCGGCGATCGAGCGGGCGTGGATGTCGCGCAGGCGCTGGCGTCCCTTGGCGTCGAGGTCGGCGGCGCGGACCTCTTCGAGGAGCTGCTTGATCATCGAGCCGACGCGCATGACCTTGGCGGGTTCGGGAACGAGCTTGGTCGGGTCGGACTCGTAGCGGTCCTCGCCGTCCACGTCCGGGGCGTCGGCATCGGTCTTCACCGGGTTGCCGTCGGCGTCGACGATGAACGGCTGGTCCTCCGAATCGCGCTCCTCGTAGCCGCCCTGCTCCGGCTTGCTGTTCGCTTCACTCATGGTTCGGTGTGGCCCCAAACGTCTCGATGCTGATCCGGTACCTCTTCCCGAGCCTAACGCGGAAGGTTCGCGGGGTGTTCCCGCTCGCGCCGGCCTTGAAGGAAGCGAAAGGCCCGGAGGTCGAAACCTCCGGGCCCTGTCGGTGCGCGAGGGGGGACTTGAACCCCCACGTCCTTACGGACACTGGCACCTGAAGCCAGCGCGTCTGCCATTCCGCCACTCGCGCGAGTGTTGGTACTTGCAACGCGACGATACTACCGTGCCCGGACCTGGGTGTTCAACGGGGTATTGCCCCGGTTGAGTTGCAGGCCACTCACAGGAGGGTGCGCAGGCGCCCGACCGGTTGGTCGCCGCCGAACACTTCCGGCCACATGAGCGCGTCCACCTCGGGCTTGGCCTCTCGGGGGATCTCGAGCCCGGCGATGGCGGTGAGGGCGCGGAGGGCGACGGGCGTGGAGGCCCGGCCCGCGCCGTCGTCGATCTTGACGGCGACCGCGCCGACGCCGGGGGCGGCGAGCACGTGGACGCCTTCGGCGCCGCCCTTGGCGAGCAGGCCGGGGAGGGCGGTCATCATGCGGTGGTCGGGGCCGCGGGTGCCGTCGATGAGCTTCGGGTTGGCGCGCATGGCATCCGCGACGCGGCGTTCGTCGGTGCCGGCGGGGGCTCCGACGAGGCGGGAGAAGGCGCGCGCGATCCCGGCGAGGGAGACGGCGAGGACGGGCGCGCCGCAGCCGTCGACGCCGATCGACTCGACCGTGTCGCCGGTGAGCTCTTGGACGGTGGCGATCACGAGCCGCTGGAGCGGGTGCTCGGGGTCGCGGTAGGTGGCGAGGTCCCATTCGTTCGCGGCGCAGGCCGCGAGCATCCCGGCGTGCTTGCCGGAGCAGTTCATGTAGACGCGGCGGGTTTCCCCGCCTTCGGTGATGACCGCGTTGCGGGCGGTCGGGTCGCTCGGCAGGTCGGCCGGGCATTGGAGGTGGTCCTCGCCGAGTCCGGCGCCGCCGAGCACGGAGGCGACCTGGGCGAGGTGGAACGGCTCGCCGCGGTGGCTGGCGGAGGCGATGGCGAGGTCGGCCTCGGTGCCGGGGGCCCAGCCGGCGCGGAGCATGGCGAGGGCCTGCATCGGCTTGTTGGAGGAGCGGGGGAAGACCGCGGAACCGGTGTCGCCGATCGAGGCGAGGAGGTTCCCGGACGGGTCGGTGACGGCGACGCTGCCTCGGTGGAGGCTCTCGGCGAATCCGGACCGGACGATCTCGGCGACGGGTTCGCCGCCGCGGTAGGAAGCACTCATACCGCGAGGTTAACCGCAGTGTCACTGGCGCGCTGCCTGATCGCCCACGATGAGACGCGCGTCAGTGTCGTCGGCGACGTTCCGCTTGAGCATGGCGAGCGCGATCTGGCCGAGTTCGTAGTGCTGCACGGCGGTGCCGATGGTGCCGACCTGCTTGTCGCCCATGGTGATCGGGGTGCCGTGGGCGGGCGGGTGCTCGTCGGTGCCGTCGAGGTGGAGCATGACGAGGCGGCGGGGCGGCTGGCCGAGGTGGTGGACCTTGGCGACGGTCTCCTGGCCGCGGTAGCAGCCCTTGTCGAGGTGCACGGCGGCGGCGAGCCAGTGGTGCACCTCGTGCGGGACGGTCTTCTCGTCGGTGTCGATTCCGAAGGCGGGCAAGCCGGCCGCGACTCGGAGGGCGTCCCAGGCCCAGGTGCCGGCGTACTTGCCGGGATCGGCGTCCTTCGATTCGGCTTCGAACTGCTCGCGGCTGACGAGCACGTCGACGGTGTAGACGCCGAGGGCGTCGGTGCGGCGGCTCCATCCTGCGGTGTCGCCGTGCGCGCGGCCCGGGTAGACGGAGGTGGGGACCTTGAGAATGTCCTTCGACACGAACTTGGCGACCGGGATCGGCTGCACCACCGGGGTGTCGCCGTCCACGCTGTGGTCGGGGCCGGGGTGGGTGTAGGTGAACATGGCCCACTCGCCGGAGGCGTCCGCGACGTCGACCTCGGTGCGGAACTTCATGAGCTGCAGGTACTTCAGGAGCGCTTCGCCGCGGCCGGGCTCGGTGTCGAGCCAGGTGGTCTGGCCGTCGTCGTAGAGGTTCGCGTGGTGTTCGACGCGTCCTGTCGGCGAGAGGATGAGCGCCTCGGTGCCCTCGTGGGGATTGAGGTTGGTGAGCTGCTGGGTGCTGAGCGAATGGAGCCATTCGAGGCGCGCCGACCCGGTGACCGTGATGATGTCGCGGTCGGAGCGGTCGAAGATCGCGGCGGTCTCCATCGCCTTGCGCTGCTCGGTGAGCGGGCCGCCGTAGTGCCAGGCGGTGCGACCGCCGGCGTTGGCGACGGCGCCGGGAAGGCTGAGCAGCGGGGACGGGGTCGTCTCGGTCATCGTTCCTTCTCCAGGCATTCGGCGCAGGTCCCGAACACGGCGACGTGGCCGATGTCCATGACGAACCCGCTGGCGTCGGCGACTTCCTCGCGCGCGTTCGCGAACAGGGCAGGGTCGACTTCGGTGATCCGGCCGCAGCGGTGGCACACGAGGTGGGCGTGGCCGCGGTCGCCTGACAGATGGTACGTCGGGGCGCCGTGGGAGAGGTGGGTGTGCGAGACGAGCTGGAGCTCTTCGAGCAGGTCGAGGGTGCGGTAGACGGTGGTGATGTTCACACCTTCGACCTGGCCGCGGATGCGCTCGTGGATCTGCTCGGGGGTCGCGTGCCCGAGCGCGCGGACGGCTTCCAGGACGAGCTGGCGCTGAGCGGTCATGCGCAGCCCCTTGGCGCGCAGCACCGCGGCCAGTTCGGTCTCCGCCTCGGCTTCGGTGGGCATAAGTGCATCGTACTGCGCCCGCGCGGAAACACGTTCGGGTGACAAGGGCGCCGCGGGGGCCGGTTTTTGTCGGACCCGGGCGGGATGTTTGCGGCGGACCCTTCGTTCCCCTCCAGTGGTGGGTGGGGGTTTGTGGACGGGGATCCACCGACGGCCGAAGCGGCTGCGGAGTGGCGTCGCCGGGACCGACACGGCCTCGCGGCGGCGGCCCCGCCCCGCCGAGGAGCAGAATGAGCTCATGGCACTAGTGACCGCAGTACTGCACCGCGGCGTCGTCGACTCCGACGCGCCGCTCCTGTGCGCCGACGACCTCGGAGTCCTCCGGGGCGACGGCGTCTTCGAGACCATCAACGTCCGCGCCGGTCAGGCGTTCCTGCTTTCGGAGCACCTCGACCGGATGGCGAACTCGGCGCGCCGCATGGAGTTCGAGCTGCCCGCGAAGGCGGAGATGGCCGAGCTCGCCGAGCAGGCCCTGGAGGCCTGGCGCGAGCGGGCCGACGGCGAGGGCGCGCTGCGCCTGGTCGCCACCCGCGGCCGCGAGCACGGCGGCCCGCCCACTGTCTACGCGACGGTGGACCCCGTTCCGCGCGAGCGCATCCTGCCGCGCCGGGACGGCCTGAAGATCGCCACGGCGACCTTGGGGGTGAATGCCGATGCGCGGGGTGAAGCCCCGTGGCTTCTAGGCGGCGTCAAAGCCCTGTCGTACGCGTCGATGATGGCGGTGACCCGCTGGGCGAAGACCCAGGGAGCCGATGACGCCCTGTGGGTCTCGGCCGACGGCTTCGCCCTGGAGGGCCCGACCTCGTCGCTGCTGTGGCTCGAGGGCGACACGCTCTGCACGACGCCGACCTCGACGGGGATCCTGCCGGGCACGACGAGCGCGTATCTGCTGGAGCAGGCTCCGAAGGCGGGGCTGAAGACGGTCGAGAAGCTGATCTCGGTGGGGGACTTGAAGAATGCCGAGGCGGCGTGGCTGAGCTCCTCCGTACGAGGTGTGGCCTTCATCACCCAGATCGATGGCGAAGCTGTGGCTCAGCGCCCTGACATCACGGCTGAGCTGGACAAACTCGCGGGTTTCGAGGTCCCCGAGTAACGGTTTGACATCGTTTCCCAGGTTCTTCTCAGGCTCAACACAGGCCACGCCCAGAGACGGTCCTCATAGTAATGAGTGTTCCGGTCACGCCGACAAGCCAAACGGACGGACATGGGCAGTCTTCCGGGAGGCACGGAACAATCCGGGGGCACAAAACCAGTAAGGGCAATCGGGCACAGCCCTACTGGTGCCAATGAAAAGTGGAGCTCCTCCACTTTATCGGGGCCGCAGCGAATGGGCAAGCGCTGCGGCCCCATTAACGTGTAACAGGAACGACACGAAACCGTATCGGCTGCACGGGAAACGTGAGTCCGAGCCGCTCAACCTGCTAGGACTTTACCGGGGTTGAGGATGCCGAGCGGGTCGAGCGCGTTTTTGATCCGCCGCTGCACGGCGAGATTCACCGGGTCGAGTTCCTTTGCGAGCCAATCGCGTTTGAGCATTCCCACGCCGTGTTCACCGGTGATGGTGCCGCCCATGGCGAGTGCCATCTCGAGGATCTCGTCGAACGCGGCCCGCCCGGCTTCGAGCGAGGCTGGATCCTCGGGGTGGACGATGATGTTGGGGTGCAGGTTCCCGTCTCCCGCATGGGCGATGACGCCGATGACCACGCCGTGCCGTGACGCGGCGGCCTGCACGCCGTCGAGCGCTTCGGCCAGGCGCGAGCGCGGCACCGCGATGTCGTCGACCAGGACCGTGCCCAGCCGCTCCATCGCGTGATACGCGCTGCGCCGCGATTCGAGCAGGGCGTCCGCCTCTTCGGCATCGGTGGCCCGGTACACCTCGGAGGCACCGGATGCACTGCAGAGCAGCTCGATCGCGGCGAGCTCCTCGGTCGGGTTCGCGTCGGCGGCCACGAGCAGCATCGCCGCGGCATCGGTCGGCAAACCCATGGGGCGCAGGTCTTCCAGGGCCCGCAGGTGCACGTTGTCGATGAGTTCGAGCAGACTCGGCTGATGACCGGAGGCCATGATCGCGGTGACGGCGCGGCCGGCGTCGGCGGTGGTCGCGAAGACCGCCGCGAGGGTGAGCCGCCCGGCCGGGACGGGTGAGAGCTTCACCGTGGCCTCGGTGATGATCCCAAGGGTCCCTTCGGAACCGCAGAAGAGCCGCACCAGGTCGTACCCGGCGACGCCCTTGGCGGTCTCGCGGCCGCAGCGCATGACCTCGCCGGAGGCGAGTACGACTTCGAGGCCGAGCACGTACTCCGGGGTGGTCCCGTACTTGACGCAGCACATGCCGCCGGCGGCGGTGGCGATGTTCCCTCCGATCGTGGAGATCTGCCACGAGCCCGGGTCGGGGCTGTAGCGGAGACCGAATTCGCTTGCGGCGCCGGTGATCGCGGCGTTGAGGACGCCGGGCTGGCAGACCGCGAGGCGGTTCACGGGGTCGATCGAGAGGATGCGGTCCATCGGTGAGACGTCGAGGAGGATCGCGCCGTCGACGGCGGTGGCGGCGCCGGCGAGTCCGGTGCGGGCCCCCTGCGGCACCACGGGGGTGCCGAACTCGGCGGCGACGCGCAGCGCGGCGCTGACCTCCTCGGTCGACCGCGCCCGGATGAGCGCGACCGCCCGGCCGGGCGGCACGAGCGCCGCGTGGTCCACCGAATGCGAGGCGAGGACGTCGGCATCCGTGACGGGCTCGAGCCCGGCTCCGGTCAACGCGGAGATCAGATCGCTCATCCCGCGAGGGTAAGGCCCGCAGCACCCCGTCCACAAACCCCCACCCACCACTGGAGGGGAACGAAGGGTCCACCGCAAACATCCCGCCCGGGTCCGACAAGAACCGGGGCCCGCGGCGATGGTGTCACCCGAAAGCGTGAGTACCGGCCCGCGAACCGGCTTGCGGGCGATGGCGCCCTCTGGGCGCCGCGCCCGAGGTCGGGCTCGCTGCGAACCTCGCCTCCCGAGCGGCGGCCCCCGCAGGCCTGCATGCCAAGCCGGTGAGTCCGCCGGCGGGCCTGCGTGCCGAGCCTGTGAGCCCGCCCGCAGGCCTACGTGCGGAGGAGCCCGCGGGGGCCTACGCGCTCGGGTCGGTGTCGACGATCTCGCGGATGATCTTCGCGAGCTCCTCGACCCGCTCGATGCCCTCGCCGTCCGAGGCCGAGCCGCCGGTGAGGATCGCGATCTTGATGGGCTCCTCGGTCTCGCCGTTGATCACGCCGATCGAGTTCACCACCCACTCGCCGCCCATCGCGTCGCGCGTGTCCCAGCCGTTCTTCATCCACACCGTCTCGCCCTCGGCCGCCGCGGCCGAGACGCCCCACTGCTGCGACTCCGCCAGGTCGCCCATGAGCGAGCGCGCGTACTCGACCTGCTCGGCGTCGAGCACGTCCTCGTACAGCGCGAGCTCCAGCATCCGCAGCTGGTCGACGGCGGTGGTCTGGGTCTTGCCCCACTGCTCGGTCTCGTTCGGGTTCGTATTCTCGAGCCCGTAGTCGATGTGCGCCTGCCGGATCGCGTCGTGCCCGTCGCCGAACGTGCCGCCGTACAGCATGTCGTTCGTCGCGTCGTTGGACGAGTCCTTGATCATCGCCTCGGCGCTGTCGAGCAGCCAGTCCGGGACCTCGTCGAGCGTCCCGTACTCCTCCAGCACCATCGTGAGGATCTCGACCTTCACGATCGAGGCCGTGTCGTGCTGCACCTCGCCCTCGTACGCGAGCTGGAACTCGGCGTCGTCGACGGCGACCGAGGCGTAGAAGTTCTCGTCCTCGAGGCCCGCCACGTACTCGCTGACGGCGGCGTCGAGGTCGGACTGGAGCCGCGCCTGCGCGGCCGCATGGAGCTCCTCGTCCGAAAGCTGCATCGAGGAGTCGTCCTCGACGGACTCCTGGGAGCCGGGCAGGGTCCCATCGGCGGAACCGCCGGAGCCGTCGTCGTCACCGGAGAGGTCGACGACGTAGATGACGGCCGCGATGAGCACGGCGATCGCCGGCACGGCGAGGAAAGGCCAGAGCCGTCGCGAAGGGGCGTGCTTGGGCTGGGAGGTCACAGCGGAAACCTGACTTCAGTACGGGGGCGCGAACGAAATGCTGCGGCCCACGCTAAAGCAGTCGTCGAAGCGATCACAAGCAGGGTTGATTGAGAGTTCCGTAACGGTTGCACAACACCGCCTGGACCATCCCGGTGATACTGCTCTCTCTGTGTCGCTCGCGGGTCCTCGCCGGCAACGGCGAAGCGCCCGCCGACCGGCGGGCGCTGCCTTGAACCTGTGGAATTCGGCGGGCCGTGAGGCACTGGGACTGGCGTTCGCAGTGGGACCTGGGGAGGAAATGACCATCAACGAGCGCCCGAACCTCAGTGCCTCACGGAGACTCCACCGCACCGCGCCTCGGCCGTCCGGACCGCGAAACGCGGGCCTGGTCGGGGCCGGTGAGGCACCGGGCCGCTCGCAGCCGGTCGCGCCGGTTCCGCACGCGGCCGCTCGGCACCCACTGCGACGCTTGCGCGCCGTGGAGGTGCCGGGCCGAACCGTGCACGGGAGCGCTCGCGGCCGCCTGCGGCGCCGGGCCCGGGACGGGCACCGGCGTCATGCCGCCGCCCGCTGCTTGAGGAGGGTGCGCATCACCGCGGCGGCCATGCCGACCAGGCAGATGATCGCGACCAGGGCCAGCAGGCCGTTCGCGCCGTCGGCCACGGCCTTCGGGTCGACCGCCACGACCTCGTCCTCGACGGCGGGGGCGTCGTCGCCCGCGCCGGAGTCCTGCGCCGAAGGCGGCGGGCCGAACGCGTTCACCTCGTCCTCCTGGAGGACCTCCTCCGCGGGAGCGGAGGGCGCTTCGGCGTCAGGGGCCTGCTGGGCCTCACCGGCGCCGTCCGAGGCGCTGGCGTCCCCGTCCTGCGAGTCGTACTGGGGCGCTTCGGCATCGTCGTTCTCAGCGGCGGGCAGCCCGACGTCCTCGCCCGCTTCGTCCTCGCCCGCCGGCGCATCATCAGACTGCGCTTCGACGACCCGCACCTGCGCCGACTCGTACTCGGCGAACAGCCCGTGGCAGTCCGGGACCATCGCGATCTCAGCCGAGCGGTTCATCTCGAACACCTGGCTCGAACCCGAGCCGATGTCGTAGACCTCGTCGCCCACGTGCAGCTTCGCGTCAGTGCCCAGGTCATTGCTGTACCGCACCTTCGAACCCTGCTCCACGGTGAGTTCGGACGCGTCAGGAGCGGACGTGGCCGAGACCAGCCCCAGGGTGCCGCAGTCGCCGCTGAACACGACCTCGCTGCCGCTGCCCGACTCCGACTCGTCCGCCGTCGCGATGCTCACCCCGGCAGCGCCGCCGACCGCGAGCATCGAGGCCGCCGAGATCGCCGCCAGGCGCGACTTCCTCCGATGCGCACGCCGGTCCATGGACTCCCGGACCGCGGGCGCGACCCGGCCGTCGTTCACCGGGTACGGCAGCGGAGGACGCGTCTGGGCCCGGGACTGCTCGCCGGGCTTCGTGGTGTGACTTCCCATGCCTGCGTCTCTCCAACTGCGTCTTCGACCGGATACCGACCTGATCGCCAGTGGGGATCAGGTCTCAACAGCGTTCAACGAGCGGGCGCGGGAAAGGTGACGGCCCGGCCGCGCAGGATCCGGTCCCACGCCCGGATCCGTCCTCATGCGCCCGTAGCGAGCGGCGCACCCGTCCGTAGGATGTGCGGGACAGCACCGAGCGAGGACCGCGAGAACCCCATGGCGACGACCAAGCCCGACACCGAGCCCGCAGAGCCGCGCGAGCCCGAGACCCCCGCGCCCGCGCGCGCGGACGAAGCCCCCCGGACCGGCACCGGCGACAGCAGCATCAGCGAACACGAACGCTGGCAGCGCTTCGCGGGCGGCGAAGACCCGCCCGAGACCCTCCCGCCCGGCCGCCTGCGCGCACTCGGCCGCGGCCTCCGCCGCGCCGCCACCAGCGAATGGACCCTCGCCGGACTCGTCAGCATCGCCCTCGCCGCGGCCATGACCTGGCCCCTCGCGCGCCACCTCACCGACCGCATCCCCCACGACACCGGCGACCCGCTCCTCCTCACCTACATCCTCGGCTGGGTCGGCCACGCCCTCCGCGAAAACCCCGCCGGGATCTGGGACACCAACAGCTTCTGGCCCCTCGACGACGCCTACCTCTTCACCGACACCCTCATGGGCTACGCCCCCGCCGCGCTCCTCGCCACCAGCCCCACCAGCGCGCTCGTCGTCTACAACGTCCTCTACATCGGCACGTTCGCCCTCGCGTTCCTCGGCGCCTACGCCCTGCTGCGCCAGCTCGGCGCCCGCGTCGCCGGATCGGCCGTCGCCGCCGCGGCCTTCGCCTACGCCCCCTGGAAACTCGGCCAGGCCGGGCACCTGCAGGTGCTCTCCAGCGGCGGCATCGTCCTCGCCCTCGCGATGCTCGCGCGCGGCCACGGCTACTCGCTCCGCGGCGGGTTCAAGCCCGAGCGGCAGCGGCCCGGCTGGATCCTCGCCGGATGGCTCACCGCCCTGTGGCAGTTCTCGATCGGCGCGGGGCTCGGCATCCCGTTCGTATACCTGCTGCTGGGCATCGGCGTGGTCGTGGGCATCCACTGGCTCGCCAAACGCCCCCGGCTGCGCTGGCAGACCCTGGCCGCCAACGGGATCGGCGGCTCGGTCTTCAGCCTCGGCGTGCTCTGGATCGCCGACAAGCACGCGGTCGTCGCCAAGGCCTACCCCGAGGCGGTGCGCGACGCCGAGTACATCAGCTGGTTCAGCCCGACCTGGCAGAGTTTCATCATCGCCCCGCAGGAGTCGCGCGTGTGGGGCGCGGCGCACGAGGCCGCGCGCGCGGAGCTGACGTGGGCGCCCGAGCAGGCGTTGCTCGTCGGCTTCACACTGGTCGCTTTGGCGGCCGCGGGGCTCGTCTGGTCCTGCTGGACGGGTTGGCAGCGGGTGTGGCTCGCGCTCGGCGGCGCCGTCGTGTTCGCGGTCGCCATGGGCCCCAACTTCCTCGACGACGGCTCGTGGGCGTGGGCGCTGCTGTACGAGTACGCGCCGGGCTGGGACGCGATCCGCACGCCGGGGCGCCTGGCGATCTACCTGACGCTGATCCTGGCGGTGCTCGCCGCGGGGACGCTCACGCGCATCGCCGACGAGGCCGACGACCTGGCGCACCGCGCGCGCGTCGACAAGCGCTTGAAGGTGAAGGCGCCCAAGCGGGTGCATGCGCTGCTGTTCCTGCCGATCGGCCTGGTCCTGTGGGAGGGGCTCACCGTGGCCCCGTATGTCGAGGTGCCGGAGGCGCCGGTCGACATGTCCGCACTGGAGGGGCCGGTGCTGTTCCTGCCCGCGGGGGGCGGCGACACGAAGGTCCAGTACTGGAGCATCGACGGCTTCCCCGAGGTCGCCAACGGCGTCGCGGCGTTCACGCCCGACGAGCAGGCGGGCATCCGCTCGATGTCGATGGGCTTCCCGAGCGACGAGGCGATCGCGTCGCTGCGCGATGCGGGAATCGAGACCGTCGTGGTCGTGCCCGGTTCGCTGCCGGGCAGCGACTGGGCGGGGATGGACACCGAAGCCGACCCGTTCGGCGTCGATGTGGAACGCACGAGCACGGCCGCGGTCTACGACCTGAACCCGGACTAGCCGCTCAGGCGGGGCCCATCGGCGTCAGGAACGTCAAGGACCCCACCGCGTCCAGGCGCGGCGGCGCGTGCAGCGGCGAGGCCGTCACGTCGAACGTGCGGTGCACGCCGCGGTGCTCGATCCGCATGAGGCTGCGCTCGAGCGCGTCCGTCTGCAGCGTCTGGACGGGGGCGAGCCGGGCGAGCTCGGAGTCGACGAGCGGGTGCGCTCCCGCAGTGAAGTCAAGGAAGCGGATGCCCGCGTCGAGGAAGCGCGGCATCGCGGTCTCGACGTCCGCGCCGAACCCCAGCACGTGCCGGGCGGCACGGGAGACGGCGACGATCCGCGTGTCGGCGGCGAGGAGCAGGCAGGCGTCGGCGGAAGCGGTCACGGCGGTGCGCCAGGTGGCCAGCGCCGGATCCAGCCTTCTGCCATCGGGTCCGGGCGCGGTGGCCCGCAGCGGGATGACGAGTTCGAGTTGTGTCAATTTGGGCGTCCCGGGGGTAGTCGTAACGCTCAGTCTGTCCACGTTAACAGAGATAAGTTGATCTTCGTCCCCCGCGCGTCTACCCTCAGATCATGAGTGCCAACGACGCGCCTGCCTTCGGTGTCGATTCCGAGGTGGGGCGCCTGCGCAGTGTCATGCTCCACCGCCCCGGGGGCGAACTGCGCCGCTTGACCCCGCGCAACAACGGGGCGCTGCTGTTCGACGGGATCCCCTGGGTGGAGCGGGCGCAGGCCGAGCACGACCGGTTCGCCGGGACGCTGCTCGAACACGGCGTCGAGGTCCTGTACGTGGGCGCGCTGCTCGCGGAGTGCCTGGAGCTGCCGGAAGCCCGCGCGGCGGTCAGCGTCTCGGTGACCGCCGACCCGCGGCTGGGGCAGACGCTGGGGCGCGAGCTCGCGGCCTACCTGGCGGACCTCGAACCGGAACGCCTCGCGTCAGTCCTCGTGGAGGGCTTGACGAAAGAGGAGTTCGGCTCCTCGCTGTCGCTGCGGCACAAGATGATGCGGCCCACCGAGTTCGTGATCGACCCGCTGCCGAACATGATGTTCACCCGGGACTCCTCGGTGTGGATCGGCGACGCGGTGGCCGTGACCAGCCTGGCGATGCCCGCGCGGCGCCGCGAGACCACGTTGACCGGCCTGATCTACCACCACCACCCGCGCTTCAGCGAGGTGCCGAAGCTGTACGACCCCTCGCTCGAGCACCTGGAGGGCGGCGACGTGCTGGCGCTGGCGCCGGGCGTCCTGGCCGTCGGAGTGGGGGAGCGGACCACGCCTGCCGGCGCGGAGCGCTTGGCGCGCAGGGCTTTCGAGCGGGGCCGGATCCACACGGTGCTGGTCGTGCCGATCGCGCAGCGGCGGGCGACGATGCACCTGGACACGGTGTGCACGATGGTCGACCGGGACCGGATGGTCATGTACGCCCCGGCGGAGCAGCGCCTGGAGGCGTTCACGCTCACCAGCGCCGACGGCGGCGCGAGCCTGTCCATCAAGGGCCCCAGGCGGTTCCTCGACGCGGCGGCCGAGGCAATCGGCGTCGACCGGATCGAGATCATCCACACCGGTGAGCGGGATGTGGTGACGGCCGAACGCGAGCAGTGGGACGACGGCAACAACACGCTGGCCCTCTCGCCGGGTGTGGCGGTCGCCTACGAGCGCAACACGGTCACCAACGCGCGCCTCGAGCGCGCCGGGATCAAGGTCATGACGATCCCGGGTTCCGAACTCGGCTCGGGCCGGGGCGGCCCCAGGTGCATGTCCTGCCCGATCGCCCGCGAGGAGCCGACCGCCGAGTGAGGCGCTGCTGCCTGCGCTGACGCGTCGGAGGATGAACGCGAGTGAGGGCCGCTCCCGGTAGGGAGCGGCCCTCACTGCTCTGCTGGTGTCGCTCAGATGTTGGCGGCGATGTCCTTGCGGTAGTAGCCGCCTTCGAGCTTGACGCCTTCGGCGAGGGCGTAGGCCTCTTGGCGCGCTTGGGCGACCGAGGCGCCGGTGCCGACGCAGTTGAGGACGCGGCCGCCGGTGGCGATGAGCTGGCCCGAGGCGTCGAGCGCGGTGCCGGCGTGGAAGACCCCGGCCTCGTCGGCGCCGTAGAGCGGGCGCCCGGTCACGGTGTCGCCCGGGTAGCCCTCGTTGGAGACGACGACGCACACGGCCGCGCCTTCGCGCCACCACAAGGATTTGATCGTGTCGAGCTTGCCGGTCGCGGCGGCGTGCAGGAGCCCGCCGAGCGGGGTCTCCAGGAGCGCGAGCACGGCCTGGATCTCCGGGTCGCCGAAGCGGGCGTTGAATTCGACGACCTTGAGGCCCTTGGAGGTCAGGGCCAGGCCGCAGTAGAGGGTGCCGACGAACGGGGTGCCGCGCCCGGCGAGCTCGGCAAGGGTCGGTTCGGCGACGCGCTCCATGATCTCGGCGACGAGGTCGTCCGGGGCCCACGGCAGCGGCGTGTACGCGCCCATGCCGCCGGTGTTGGGGCCGGTGCCGCCGTCGCCGATGCGCTTGAAGTCCTGGGCGGGCAGCAGCGCCTTCGCGTGCGTGCCGTCGCTCACGACGAAGAGGGAGACCTCGGGGCCGTCGAGGTATTCCTCGATGACGACGCGCTCGCATTCGAGCGCGTGGGCGAGGGCCTGCTCGCGGTCCTCGGTGACGACGACGCCCTTGCCGGCGGCGAGGCCGTCGTCCTTGACGACGTACGGCGCGCCGAACTCGTCGAGCGCGGCCTCGGCCTCCTCGCGGGTCTTGCAGACGCGCGCGGCGGCGGTCGGGACGCCCGCGGCGGCCATGACCTCTTTCGCGAAGGCCTTCGAGCCCTCGATGAGGGCGGCTTCGCCGCTCGGACCGTAGACCGGGATGCCCTTGGCGCGCACCGCGTCGGCGACGCCCGCGACGAGCGGGGCCTCGGGGCCGATGATCACGAGGTCGGCCGCGGAGGTCACCGCCAGGGACGCCACGGCGGCCGGGTCGGTCTGGTTCACCGGCACGCAGTCGCCGAGGGCGGCCATGCCGGGGTTGCCCGGCGCGCAGATGAGCTTGGTGACGGATTCGTCTGCGGCCAGCGACGCCGCGAGGGCGTGCTCGCGGCCGCCGGTGCCGATCAGGAGTACTCGCACACCGCCAGTTTACGTGGCGGATACGTGCAGGTTAACCGCCACGCCGAGTGGTTCCCGGCACTCGGGACCGCGAGCGGGCCCTGAACGGGGGCCGCGCTCGCGTCTTGTCCTCTTTCGGGTGACAACGGCGATTCGGGCGCCGGTTCTTGTCGTACCCGGCGGGGATCGTGGGCGCTACGGTCCCCTGGGTGGGTGGGGGCTTGGGATGGTCTAACAGTGACCCACCCTTACTAGGGCGGGTACGCGCACAGCGCCAGCATCGAGGCTCGACCGCGCCGACCGGGTCACGGTCGGACGCCGACCCTGCGCAGGCGTGCACGAGCAGTGCCATGATGGGCGCGTGACTGCGAATGTGCTCGCCGAGCGTTATGCCTCCGCCTCGATGCGCGACATCTGGGACCCCGTCGGCAAGATCAAGGCCGAGCGGCGCCTGTGGCTGGCCGTCCTCCAGGCCCAGCACGACCTGGGCGTCCACGTCCAGGACGGCGTGATCGCCGACTACGAGCGCGTGCTCGACCAGGTCGACCTCGCCTCGATCGCCGAGCGCGAGCGCGTCACCAAGCACGACGTGAAGGCCCGCATCGAGGAGTTCTCCGACCTTGCCGGGCACCAGCACATCCACAAGGGCATGACCAGCCGCGACCTCACCGAGAACGTCGAGCAGATGCAGGTCCGCCAGTCCCTCGAGCTGGTGCGCGACCGCCTCGTCGCCGCCCTCGTGCGCCTCGCCGCCCGCGCCGCCCAGCACCGCGACCTCGTCATGGCCGGACGCAGCCACAACGTGCCCGCCCAGGCCACCACCCTCGGGAAGCGCTTCGCGACCTGGGCCGAGGAGCTCCTCGCCGCCCTCGACCGCATCGAGGACCTGCTCAAGCGCTACCCGCTGCGCGGCATCAAGGGCCCCGTCGGCACCGCCCAGGACATGCTCGACCTCTTCGACGGCGACACCGCGAAGCTCGCCGAGCTCGAGACCCGCGTCGCCGGGCACCTCGGCTTCGACCGCGTCATGGACTCGGTCGGCCAGGTCTACCCGCGCTCCCTCGACTACGAGGTCGGCTCCGCGCTCGTCCAGGCCGTCGCCGGGCCCTCCTCCGCCGCGATCACGATCCGCCTCATGGCCGGGGCCGAGCTCGCCACCGAGGGCTTCATGCCGGGCCAGGTCGGCTCCTCCGCCATGCCGCACAAGATGAACACCCGCTCCTCCGAGCGGGTGAACGGCCTCGCCGTGGTCGTGCGCGGGTACGCCGCGATGCTCGGCGAGCTCGCCGGCGACCAGTGGAACGAAGGGGACGTCTCCTGCTCGGTGGTCCGCCGCGTCGCCCTCCCCGACCTGTTCTACGCCGTCGACGGTCTGTATGAGACATTCCTCACGATCCTCGACAACTTCGGGGCCTACCCGGCCGTCATCGGCGCCGAACTCGACCGGTACCTCCCCTTCCTGACGTCCACAAAGGTCCTCATGGCGGCCGTCAAGCAGGGAGGCGGCCGCGAGGACGCCCACGAGGCCATCAAAGAGCACGCCGTCGCCGTCGCCCGGGCCATGCGCGAGAACGGCCAGCGCGAGAACGACCTCTTCGACCGCCTCGCCGCCGACCCGCGCCTGCCCCTCGACCGGGACGGCCTCGACGCCCTCGTTGCGAATCCGGGTGAATTCATCGGCGCCGCAGGCGATCAGGTGGACCGTGTAGCCGAAAGAGTGGCTTTGGCGGCCAAATCGCACCCCGAGGCCGCGTCCTACCGGCCGGGAAACATCCTATGACTCGCTGTGACCTGGCACCGTCCTCGTAGCTCGGCACTGGCCCTGGTCAGGGCCGGTGAATATGCTTGGCCTGTTGTCCCGTCCATGTGACCGACAGGAGTGCGCCCGTGGCCCGTGTAGTGGTCGACGTGATGCTGAAGTCCGAAATCCTCGACCCCCAGGGTGAGGCCGTCCTCGGGGCGCTGCCCCGCCTCGGCGTCAACGACGTGTCGTCGGTGCGGATCGGCAAGCGCGTCGAGATCGAGTTCGACGAGAACGCCCAGAACGTCGAGGAGCAGTCGCGAGTGATCGCCGACCAGCTCCTGGCCAACCCGGTCATCGAGAGCTTCTCGCTGTCGATCGAGGGCGCATGAGCGCGCGCGTCGGGGTCGTGACCTTCCCCGGCTCGCTCGACGACCGGGACGCCGCCCGCGCGGTGCGCCTCGCCGGCGGCGAGCCGGTGGGGCTGTGGCACGACGACGCCGCGCTCGGACGCGTCGACGCCGTGTTCCTGCCCGGCGGGTTCTCCTACGGAGACGCGCTGCGCTGCGGGGCCATCGCCCGCTTCTCGCAGGTGATGGACACCGTGAAAGCCGCCGCGGCCCAGGGGATGCCCGTCCTCGGGGTGTGCAACGGCTTCCAGGTGCTGTGCGAATCGCACCTGCTGCCGGGGGCCCTGGTGCGCAACGCCCACCTGCGCTACCGCAACCGTCCCGCGCGCCTGCGCGTCGAGACCTCCCGCACCGCGTGGACGCGTCTCTACCAGCCGGGCAGCGAAGTGGTCTTCCCCGCCAAGCACGGCGAGGGCCGCTACGTCGCCGACGAAGCCGTCCTGGACGAGCTCGAAGCGAACGGCCGCGTGGTCTTCCGGTACCTCGACAACCCGAACGGTTCGATGCGCGACATCGCCGGGGTGACCAACGAGGCCGGGAACGTCGTGGGCCTCATGCCCCACCCCGAGCACGCCGTCGACGAGCTGACCGGCCCGTCGACCGACGGGCTCGGCATTGTCGCCTCCGTCCTGGCCCACCTCACCGGGGCCGTCGACACCAGTGGAGTCAGCCGATGAGCCAGCTCAACGTCGCGATAGACACGGTCGGGGTCGCCGACGCGACCCCCGACGAGAAGCAGCCGTGGCTTGAACTGGGCCTGAAAGAGGACGAGTACCAGCGGATCCGCGAGATCCTCGGGCGCCGCCCCACCCAGTCCGAGCTCGCCATGTACTCGATCATGTGGTCCGAGCATTGCTCGTACAAGTCGAGCCGCGTGCACCTGCGCCAGTTCGGCGAGAAGAACCCGAAGACCCCGCGCCTGCTGGCCGGGATCGGGGAGAACGCGGGCGTCGTCGCCATCGACGAGAACCTCGCGGTCACCTTCAAGGTCGAATCCCACAACCACCCGTCGTACGTCGAACCGAAGCAGGGAGCGGCCACCGGCGTCGGCGGCATCATCCGCGACATCATCGCCATGGGCGCCCGCCCGATCGCCGTCATGGACTCCCTCCGCTTCGGCGCCATCGACCACCCCGACACCGCCCGGGTCCTCCCGGGCGTCGTCGACGGCATCGGCCACTACGGCAACTGCGTGGGCCTGCCCAACATCGGCGGCGAGACCTACTTCGACCCGTGCTACCAGGGCAACCCGCTCGTCAACGCGCTCAGCGTCGGCGTCCTGCCCCGCTCGCGCCTCCAGTCGATGCAGGCCAGCGGCGTCGGCAACACCGTGATCCTCATGGGCGCCAAGACCGGCCGCGACGGCATCGGCGGCGTCTCCGTGCTCGCAAGCGCCACCTTCTCCGAAACCGGTGAAGGCGACGCCCGCCCGAGCGTCCAGGTCGGCGACCCGTTCACCGAGAAGCTGCTCATCGAGGTCTGCCTCGAGCTCTTCGACGCCGGACTCGTCGTGGGCGTCCAGGACCTCGGCGGCGCCGGGCTCACCTGCGCGCTCTCCGAGACCGCGGCCGCCGGCGACGGCGGCATGCACGTCGACCTCGAACGGGTCCCGCTGCGCGCCAAGGGCATGGAGCCGCACGACATCCTCGCCTCGGAGTCGCAGGAGCGGATGCTCCTCATCGTCGACCCCGCCAAGGCCGAGGAAGTGCTCGCGCGCTCGCGTCGCTGGGGCCTGCTCGCCACCGAGATCGGCACCGTCACCGACTCCGGTCGCCTGGTGATCGACTTCCACGGCCAGACCGTCGTGGACGTTCCGCCGAAGTCGCTCGCCGACGAGGGCCCGGTCTACCACCGGCCCATCGCCGAACCGAACGACCTGGCGCTCATCGCCGTCGACCGCGCCGAGACGCTGCCGCGTCCGACCACCGACGAGGAGATCCGCCAGACCGTCCTCGACATGGCCGCCAGCCCGAACCTGTGCGACAAGTCCTGGATCACCGAGCAGTACGACTCCTCGGTGTTCGGCAACACCGTGCTGGGAACGCCGCACGACGCGGGCGTGGTCCGCTTGGACGAGACCACGGGCGTCGGCATCGCGATCTCCCTGGACGGCAACGGCCGCTTCGCGCGGCTCGACCCGTACACGGGCGCGCAGCTGGCGCTCGCCGAGGCCTACCGGAACGTCGCCGTCACCGGTGCGACCCCGATCGCCATCAGCGACTGCCTCAACTTCGGCTCGCCGGAGGACCCGCACGTGATGTGGCAGTTCGAGCGTGCCGTCACCGGCATCGCCGACGGCGCGCAGAAACTCGGCATCCCGGTCACCGGCGGCAACGTCTCGTTCTACAACCAGACCGGCCGCGACGCGATCCACCCGACGCCCGTCATCGGCGTGCTCGGCGTGATCGACGACGTGCACCGCCGCATCCCGCTGGGGCTGGGCAAGACCGGCGACACGATCGCGCTCATCGGCGAGACCCGCGAGGAGCTCTCGGGCTCCGAATGGGCCTCGGTGAAGCACGGCCACCTCGGCGGCGTCCCGCCGGTCGTCGACCTCGACCACGAGATGAAGCTCGCCGAGCTCCTCTCGCGCATGGCCGAGACCGAGCAGCTCGCCGGCGCGCACGACCTCTCCGAGGGCGGGCTGGCGCAGGCGCTCGTCGAGGCGATCTGCCACTCCGGGCTCGGCGCGCAGGTCCTCCTGCCCGAGGGCGCGGACCCGTTCACGTACCTGTTCTCGGAGTCGTCCGGGCGGGTGCTCGTGGTGATCCCGCGCGGCCAGGAGCTGGCCGTGCGCACCGCCTGCGAGCAGCGCGCCCTGCCGATCACGCCGCTGGGCGTGGCCGACGCGAACACCGACGGCCTGCACCTGCGGGACCACTTCGACATCGGCCGCGATGAGCTCGAGGCGTCCTGGAAGGGCCGCATCGGCGCCCTGCTGGGCGAGTAGCGCATCGACACGAGAACCGCCCCGGGGCTTCGGCTCCGGGGCGGTTCGTTTTCGGGGCACGCCGAAAGCCGCCGTGCCTCTGGGTTAAGGGTCCCCGGTTTTCCAAGCTAGCGGGGTGGACCTGAAGCGGACCTGAAGCGACCTGAAGCCGAGCTGAAGGCAAGGAGACGCGAGTCGCCATATAAGAGAGGTATCGGCGGCTACTCGCCGATGAGTTCGCCCTCGGGGGTCGCGAGCGGGAGCAGTCGGCTGAGGTCGGCGCGCTGACCCGAGGCCGTGACCTTGCCGGTCGCGACCGCTTCCTGCCATGCGGTGCGGCCGGTGGCGAGGAGGAGGAACACGAGCGGTTGACATTCCACGACGTTCGGGGGAGTGCCGCGGCGGTGCCGCGGGCCTTCGACGCACTGCACCGCCCCGTACGGCGGGACCCGCACTTCCACGGTGTGACCAGGGGCTTTAGCCGCCAGCGCCTGGAGGAGTCCCCGCACGGCGCCCTTGAGCGTCTCCCGATCGGGGGCCTCATCGTTGTCGATTGCGGCCATGGCATCGACCACAGCATCCACGAGGAGACCTCCGACCCACGTTAGACTGCCCGTTACGGCACGTCACCGAACCGGCGTGCCCCAGAAAATTGTGTGCTCTCAGACCACTGCGCGCTCGGTCGCCCGGGCGCCATATGGTTGCCGCAGTGCCTGCACCCCGGTCCCGTGACCGAAATGAGACCAGGCATAGTGGCGACGATGGCCCGCTTCCGTGGGTTCGTCGTGCCTGCCCGTGGCAGATCGCCGCGAGTAGCGCCGGATGGCACATGCCCAGGAGGGGATGTAGATGACCGTAGCGTCCGAACCGAGCGGGACCCAGACTAACGTCCCGCGGTCCCGGCGCGGCGGACGGGGTGGCCTGCGGTCACGCCTGGCCGGCCTCGCCGCGGCGGGCGGCGTCCTTCTCGGCATCCTCGCGTTCCCGCAGGCCGCGTCCGCGCAGGACGTCGCAGGCTGGTTCAACGGCTCGTTCAATCCGAACCCGGTGTCCATCGGCGGTCAGGCCACGGTCATCAGCTTCACGGTGATGAACAACAACCCCGTGCAGCCCAAGGACATCACGGTCAAGGCGAAGGTCGACGGGCTCAACGACGTCGTCGGCGGCATCGACAACGACGGCGGCGCCGGCCTCTGCACCCGCGAGGACGCGGACAAGGTGAAGTGCGCCCAGGTCGAGCCGGGCGGGCAGCGGACCATCTCGTTCACCGTCTCCACCGTGACCGAGTCCGAGCTGCCGAGCGGCGAGCAGGTCTCGGGGAACTTCACGGTCGACTTCGAGGGCCAGACCCAGTCCAGCGGACTCAGCGTGGTCGGCACTGCCACCGTCTCGACGGTCTCCTCGATCAGCGGCGAGGTGACCTCGAACGCCGAACCGGTGCCGGACGCGAAGCTCGAACTCACCGACGGCGAGGGCGGCGAGCACGAGGCCACCACCGACAGCGACGGCAAGTACGAGTTCACCGGCGACAACTCCAACCCGATCGCGCCGGGCGACATGACGCTGAAGATCACCGCGGAGGGCTTCGAGGAGAAGACCGAGGAGTTCAACGTCCGCGAAGGCAGCCAGACGTACCAGATGAACATCACGCTCGCCCAGGTCCAGGAGGCCGAGCCGAGCACGGCGGCGACCACCGAGGCCGCGCCGACCTCCTCCGCGGAGCCGAGCGAGCCCCCTGCCGACGACGGCGGGATGTCCGCAACGCTGATCTTCCTCATCATCATCGGCGCGCTTCTGGTGATCGGCGGCATCGTCGGCATCTTCTTCCTGCTGCGCGGCGGCAAGGACAAGGACGATGACGACGCGGAGAGCTTCGCCCCCGACACGCCGCCGGACCACACGCCGACCGCGGCCCAGGTCGGCACGCCCGGCGTCTACCAGGCCGCGCCCGGCCCCGAAGCCGACGCGCCGACGATGATCCACCCCGGCGGCCTCGTCGGCGGGAGCCCGGCCGCGCCGACCCAGTTCGGGCCCGCGTACGGCGGTTCGGATTCGACGCAGGTCATGCCGCAGGGCGGCTTCGGCGCCGCACCGGGGATGCCGGGCGGCCAGGTCGGCCCCGACGGCACCACGATCCTCCCGGTCGTCAAGCAGCCGGGCGGGCCCGGCGCCTCCGACGCCACGCAGATCATGCCGCAGGCGAACCTCGGCTCGCAGCCGCCGGCCGCGCCGCCGAGTCCTTACGGCGACATGGGTTCCAGGCACGCGGCCCCGTCGGCGCCGGCGAGCCCGGTCGCGCCTTCGAACCCGTACGACCCGGCCGCGACCCGGCCGCATCCGGGGCCGTCCCCGGCTGGCGCACCGAGCCCGTACGGCGACGCCGGTTCGACGCGCCCGCACCCGGCGCCCACGCCGCCGCCGTCCGCCGGTTCCATGTTCGATCCGCAGCAGCCGGGGCACGCGCCGCAGGACCAGGGCTACGGGGCGCCGAGCGCGCCGCGCGACCAGGGCTACGGCCCGCAGGGCTCGCCGAGCGCGCCGCAGTACGGTCCGGGCTCGCAGAGCTACGGGCCGCAGGGCGGCCAGCCGGGCTATGGCGCGCACGGTGCGCCGAGCGCTCCGCCGAGTGCGCCGCGCAGTGCCCCGCCGAGCAATGACGCGTACCCGAGCCAGTCGCTGCGCCGCGACCCGTACGCGCCGCAGGAGCAGCCTCCGCAGCCGACGGGCGAGTACGGGGCGACCCGTGCGATGCCGCAGTACGGCGACCAGCCCCAGCCGCCGGCCGCGCCGTACGGCGGCGAGCCGGACCGCGAGGGCGAGGACCCGGACGCCAAGCGCACCGACCGCCGCAACTGGGGCGAGTGGGACGACCGTCCCCGGTCCTGGTGACGGGAACGGTCTGAAAGCAACGGAACGCCGTGGGGGGGGGGGGCCGGGCCCGGGGGGGGGGGGGGCGGGGGCGGCGGGGGGGGGGGGGGGGGGGGGGGGGGGGGGGGTGGCGGGCTGTGTCCGTTACGTAACTCAACCCCCCCCCCGGGGGGGCGGTGTGCGCCCCCCCCCGGCGTTCCGCTTCGAGGGCTCAGGCGGCGAGGTCGGCGACGGCGCGGTGAGGCGTGAATGCGGTGCGGCGAGGGCCGGGCCCGCGGCGCGGGCCGGGCATAGGGCATGCCCCTTCCCACCCGCATCCGCCTCCGACCAACCGAAGAAATGCGATGACTCTCCCACACGGGTCCGACATTCGCGGTCAACGCGAGTCGGGCTCCGGTAGGGCCGAGGCACGGGGCGGTGGGCGGTTCAGCGTCCAGACGCTTTCGCGCGGGGCGCTTCGCCTTGACCGTGATCGCTTTCACCCGGGCGAAAGCGGCCTCCCTAGGCCGGTATGCGGCGAGTTCCACCTCTTCGGCGAGGGGTCCGGCCCACACCCGCCGTTGTTGGACGGTGGCGACTTCCCGCAGGTCCGATAGACTGTGATTGGCGGTTCCGCCAGATGGCGAGCTGGCAGGCCATCGGTGTATTCGGTGCCGCAGCTCGTGCGCCATCGAATCAGCCCAGCAAACTGAGGAGTTGCAGTGGCCCGAGGTGACGGTCGACTCACCACGGAACTCGATCCCGACAATCCCGGCCCCCGCGACGCCTGCGGCGTCGTCGGCATCTGGGCCCCAGGGGAAGAGGTCTCGAAACTCACCTACTTCGGGCTCTACGCGCTGCAGCACCGCGGGCAGGAAGCCGCGGGCATCGCCGTCTCCGACGGGGCGCGCACCGTCGTCTACAAGGACCTCGGCCTCGTCGCCCAGGTCTTCGACGAGTCCACCCTCGCCCCCCTCCAGGGCCACCTGGCCATCGGCCACGCCCGCTACTCCACGACCGGCGCCCCCACCTGGGAGAACTCCCAGCCGACCATCCGGTCGACCTCGACGGGCACCGCGATCGCCTTGGCGCACAACGGCAACCTGGTGAACACCGCCGACCTCCTCAAGGAGGTCGACCGGCTGGGCATCGACATGGGCACCACCACCTCCGACACGCACCTGATCACCGCGCTCCTCGCGGCGCACCCGGACGAGTCCGTCGCCGCTGCCGCCGAGCGGGTCCTCCCGCAGCTGCGCGGCGCGTTCTGCCTGGTCTTCATGGACGAGAACACGCTGTACGCGGCCCGCGACCCGCAGGGCGTGCATCCGCTCGTCCTCGGCCGCCTCGCCTCCGGCTGGGCCGTCGCCTCCGAGACCGCCGCGCTCGACACCATCGGCGCCCACTTCGTGCGCGAGGTCGAACCCGGCGAGCTGCTCACCATCGACGAGCACGGCCTGCGCTCGACCCGCTTCGCGAACCCCGAGCCCAAGGGCTGCCTGTTCGAGTACGTCTACCTCGCCCGCCCCGACACGAAGCTGGCCGGACGCAACGTCTACGCCACCCGCGTCGAGGTCGGCCGCACCCTCGCCCGCGAGTACCCGGCCGACGCCGACCTCGTTATCGGCGTCCCCGAGTCCGGCATCCCGGCCGCGATCGGGTTCGCCGAGGAGTCCGGGATCCCCTACGGCCAGGGCTTCACCAAGAACCAGTACGTGGGCCGCACCTTCATCCAGCCCTCGCAGTCTTTGCGCCAGTTGGGCATCCGCCTGAAGCTCAACCCGCTCGTCGACCAGATCAAGGGCAAGCGCCTGGTCATCGTCGACGACACGATCGTGCGCGGCAACACCCAGCGCGCCCTCGTCCGGATGCTCCGCGAAGCGGGCGCGGTCGAGGTACACATCCGCATCTCCGCGCCGCCGGTCAAATGGCCGTGCTTCTACGGCATCGACTTCGCCACGCGCGCCGAGCTCATCGCCGGATCGCTCGACACCGACGGCATCCGCGCCCAGATCGGCGCGGACTCCCTCGGCTACGTCTCGATGGAGGGCCTCGTCCGCGCCACCGAGCAGCCCGCGTCCCGGCTCTGCATGGCCTGCTTCGACGGCCAGTACCCCATCGAACTGCCCGCTTCCGACCTCATCGGCAAGCACCTCATGGAAACGCCGCAGGCAGCGAAGCCGGGCGCCCAGCGATCGACCGAAGCGAGCACGCAAGTGCGGGAAGGGACCACAGCGTGAGCAGCGGCACCACCACTCCGAGGACCATCTCCTACCAGTCCGCGGGCGTCGACATCGACGCCGGAGACCGGGCGGTCGACGCCCTCAAGCCCTTGATCAAGAAGACCGTCCGGCCCGAGGTGGTCGGCGGCATCGGCGGGTTCGCCGGGCTCTTCGCGCTCGACACCGAGAAGTACAAGAAGCCGCTGCTCGCCTCCTCGACCGACGGCGTCGGCACGAAGCTCGTGATCGCCCAGAAGCTCGACATCCACGACACGGTCGGCATCGACCTCGTCGCGATGGTCGTCGACGACCTCGTCGTGTGCGGCGCCGAGCCGCTGTTCCTCCTCGACTACATCGCCACCGGCCAGGTCGTGCCGGAGAAGATCGCCGACATCGGCGCGGGCATCGCCGACGGCTGCCGGTACGCCGGCTGCGCGCTCATCGGCGGCGAGATCGCCGAGCACCCGGGCGTCATGAAGCCCGACGACTACGACATCTCCGCCACCGGCGTCGGCGTCGTCGAGGCCGACCAGCTGCTCGGCCCCGAGCGCGTCAAGCCCGGCGACGTCGCGATCGCCATGCGCGCCTCCGGCGTCCACTCCAACGGCTTCTCGCTCGTGCGCGAGGCCCTGTTCGGCGTCGGCAAGATGGACCTCGGCACCGTGGTGCCGGAGTTCGGCAACCAGCGGACCCTCGGCGAGGAGCTGCTGACCCCGACCCACATCTACGCCAAGGACTGCCTCGAGCTCGCCAAGGAGTGCGACGTGCACGCCTTCGCGCACATCACCGGCGGCGGCATCGCCGGGAACCTCGTGCGGTCCGTCCCCGAGGGCCTCCAGATCGAGGTCGACCGCGGCACCTGGGCGCCGAACCCCGTGTTCGACGTCGTGCAGCGCATCGGCGGCATCGGCGGCGAGGAGATGGAGCGGACCTTCAACATGGGCATCGGCATGGTCGCCATCGTCGCCCCCGACCAGGTGGACCGCTCGCTGGCGGTGCTCACCGCCCGCCACGTCGAGGCCTGGACCATCGGCGAGGTGACCGAGGGCGACGCCGGCGTCAAGCTTTCGGGTGACTATCTGACGGCTGGCTAGGGATCTCAGGGTCCCCTTCGGGACCCTGGCCCGCGGCCTCCCCGTTGGCGGCGGCCTCGAGTTCGGCCGCTTCGATCGCGTCCCGGTGCTGCTTCGCCTTCGTGCTGAGCCACAGCCAGATCAGGCCGAGCGTCGGCAGGACCGCGGCCGCGATGAGCGCCGGGATCAGGTGCAGGGTCGGCGTGAGCATGACGCCGAGGATGAGCAGCACCGAGATCAGGATCGTGCGGCGCGTCGCCGGGTCGAACACCGACAGCGGGCCGAGCGGGATCGTGTGCCACGGCACCCGCTTGGCGCTGCGGATGATGATGAGGCCCAGCAGGAATCCGGCGGGCTCGTCCGTGAGCCAGTGCTGGCCCAGGTACACCTGCGAGCTGAAGACGATGACCGGCGGGGCGATGAGCAGCGTCCAGCGCGCCCACGCGGGGATGACGTGGCCGATGAGCATCACGATGAGGCCGAACAGCAGGATCGAGTTGACGGCGTGCCCTGAGGGGAACGCCGTCGCGTCGACGATGGCGCCGCCGCCCTCGGCGTGGTAGGTGAAGAGCATCGGCCCCTCGGGGGAGACCTCGAGGAGCTTGAACGGGTGCTGCGAGAGCGGGCGGCCCAGCAGATGCTTCAGGCCGAGGATGCTCGCCAGGGTGATGAACGAGATGACGTACATCAGCAGCGGCCGGATCGACCTCGAGCGGAGCGCGCACCAGATCGCGATCAGCAGCGTCACCGTCGCCACCGTGCGGGCCTGGCCGAACTCGGCCCCGCCCCTGGCGAGGGCGGTGAGCCATTCGAGGTCGTTGGCGTCCACGGCCCATAGGCGCACCTCCACGTCGAGGCGCACGAGCCACGACGGGTAGCTCACGGCGAACGAGAGCGCGAGGAACCCCAGGAACATGAAGACGTCGGGCCACCAGCTCTTGGGCCGCTTCCCGTACGGCTCCCAGTCGAACCAGCCCACGGGGATGTAGCGGCGCAGCGGCGTGATGATCTGTCCGACGAACGCGTCGTCACGGACAGTCACACCTCGGTCCGTGATCCCCGCACTCCTGCGCGCGGTCGCAGGCCGGTTCGATTCAGAAGGCATAGATGGATGTTCGCCTGCCAAAGTGAATTTTGATGCCGCCACACCCGAACTGGACCGAATTTGTTATCAGGTCGGTATATATGGTGTGGTTTGGGACGCACACAGATTGAGCTGCACCGATAGTCCGCGATTCCGGTCACGTTCTGACGTAGCGATAGTCGCGGGGCTTCGTCACGCTCTGAAGTCGCCGGTGCGGGTCGACTCGGCCGAGTCGTCGCTTCGGTTCGCGTGCGGTAGAGAGTGATCGACAGCATAGGTCGCGGGCGGACGATCAATCCCGATCCGGCGCGGGTCCGGGGAGTGACGGTCGGAGCGGCTGGAGGGCCGCCTGATTGCCCGCTCCGCCGGCCGCGGCTCGCCAATTGGCCCATCGGAATCCATAGAGGACTAGCGCGCGGGGTGCTCGCGGCGGTGAAGAGCTCGGGAGGGGCCTCGGTGCTGCCGGCGTACCGGTGCACCGAGGACCTGGCCTCGGGGGAGATCGTCGCGCTGCTCGAACCGGAGATCCCGCCGATCAACACCCTGTCTCTGGCGGCGCGTTCGGGCGGGCCGAAGCCGAGCTGGCGTCCTCCCACGGCTACCTGCTGGTGAAGGCCCGCTCGTGGACGTGAGCCGTTCCGGCGCAAGCCGGTTCGGGTCCTCGCAGCTGGACGGCGAGGACCCGACGCTTCATGCTTCGGCCGACTCGAGCGAGAGCAGGGTCGGATAGTCGGTGTAGCCCTCGGCCCCGCCGCCGTAGAGCGGCAGGTCGGTGCGGAGCGGGTTGACGGGCGCGCCGGTCCGCAGGCGCTCGACCAGGTCGGGGTTGGCGATGAACGGGCGGCCGATGGCCACCAGGTCCGCGCCCGCGTCCATGATGCGCGCCGCCGCGGCCAGGCCGCCGTCGGCCGGGATCGGATCCGCCTCGGGCGCTTCGGGATTCGACGGGTTCGCGATCAATATGCCCTGCCAGCTCCGGCGAAGCGCCGCGAACAGCGGGGTGGGGGAGGCGTAGGCGAGGTGGAGGTAGGCGAGGCCGAGCGGTGCGAGCGCGTCGAGCAGGGCCGGGAAGAGCTGGTCGGCGTCGTCCATGTCGATCCCGTTGTGGGGGTTGCCGGGTGAGAGGCGCAGGCCGGTGCGTTCGGGGCCGATGGCGGCGGCCACGGCTTCGACGGCTTCGACGACGAACCTGATGCGGTTCGCGATGGAGCCGCCGTACTCGTCGGTGCGGTGGTTGGTGCTGGTGGCGAGGAACTGGTTGAGCAGGTAGCCGTTGGCGGAGTGGACTTCGACGCCGTCGGCTCCGGCGCGGAGGGCATTGCGGGCGGCGGCGGTGAAGTCGTCGATGGTGGCGCGAATCTGGGCGGTGGTCATGGGGTGCGGGACGGGCGGTTCGCCGTGGCCGTTCGGGGTGTGGATGTACCCGGGGAGGGCGATCGCGGAGGGCGCCATTGGGATCAGACCGCTGGTGTCGGGGTGGCCGATGCGGCCGCCGTGCTCGATCTGGAGGAAGATGCGGCCGCCGTTCGCGTGGACCGCGCCGGTGACGCCGCGCCAGCCGTCCACTTGGGAGTCGGTGAAGAGGCCGGGGATGTTCGGGTAGGTGTAGCCGACCTGGCTGGGGGAGCTGGCTTCGGCGATGATGAGTCCCGCGGAGGCGCGCTGCGCGTAGTACTCGGCCATGAGGGGTGTGGGGACGCCCCTGGGCGCGCGGTTGCGGCTCATCGGTGGCATGACCAGGCGGTTGGGCAGGTCGAGTGCGCCGACGCGGGCGGGCTGGAAGAGGTGCTGGGCCGTGGGTTCGACAGGTGCGGTTTCGTTCGTCATGGCGGTACCGTAGAACCTGACGCCAATGTCAGGTTCAAGGGATTGTGAGGCACGCCATGCGCATCGGGGAACTGGCCCGCCGGACCGGCGTGAGTGTGCGGTCGCTGCGCTACTACGAGGAGCAGGGCCTCTTGGAGTCCGACCGTACCCCGGGCGGGCACCGCGAGTACCCGGAGCGGGCGGTCGACCGGGTCATCAGGATCCAGGTGCTCTACGCGGCGGGGTTGAACAGCCGCGTCATCGACAGCATCCTGCCCTGCATGCGCGACCACGACGGCGGTCCGAACGAGGCGGCTACGGCCTCCCTCGCGGCGGACCTCACGGCCGAACGCGAACGCATCGACCGCGCCATCGCCGACCTCCAGCGCTCCCGCGAAATCCTCAACGAGGTCATCGAAGCCGCAGCGCCGAGCGAGGTGTAAGCCGAGGCGCCGAGCGCCGCAAGGCGATCCCCCGACCGCCTCTGCGCCCTCACCAACGCCTGCTTGCGAATCGCGTGCTCCGGCATAGCCGGCAGCCGCGCTCGCCGGTCGCGGCTCATCGCGGTGCCGCGCCTTCCCGACCGCGCGCTCCGCGGCCCGCCCTCCCGCCGCGCGATCCTGCGCGTCGCTGCTGATCCTGTTCGGCTCGCGCATTCGGCGGTGGCGCAGGCGGCGTGCGCTCTCGGCTCTTAGGCCAAGGGGCCCTTTAGCACTGCGAGTGCCGCGTTGCGGTCGCCCGTCCAGCGGAACACGTCGTCGGCCGGGGTTCGCCTGCCGCGCAGCAGGAGCAGGAGATCGCCCGCGGTGCCCGCGATGTCGGCCACCGGCTCGCCCGGGCCGAAGACCCACCAGTCGTCGGTGTCGGTGGCGTCCAAGCGGATGCACACGTCCGGCGGCCAGGCCTTGCCGCGCCCGATCTGCCTGGGGGCCAGCACGTCGAAGACCTCCGAGATCCCCTCGCACGCCAGCTCGGCGTCGAGCGGGCCCGCGTCGCCGATGGCACGTTCGGCGTCCCACCGGTGCAGCATCATCGAGACCGCGCGCGAACGCTGCCAGTACCCGGCGGTCGGCGGCGTGTAGTAGCCCCAGGCCGGGGCCGAAGGGTCGATGTCGAGCGACATGAGCAGCACCTCGCCGGTGCCGTCGACCCAGCGCGTCAGCTCGTACCGGTCCTCGGGGACCTTCGGCGGGTCGGCGTCGGGCGGCTCGGGCCTGCCGTCCCAGTCGGTGACGGCCGCGGCGGCGAACAGGTTCGCGGTGCCCACGTGCGCGGCGAGTTCGGCGAGGGTCCGGGCCTCGTCCACGTGCTCGATCGGCGCGTCCAGGTCGCCGCCGGCCAGGCAGGCACCGAACGCGTCGAGCTCGCGCCGGAAATGGCGGAGAAACGACGCAGCATCCATGCTCCCCAGCCTATCCACGACTGTGACCCGGCGCTCCCTCAAGGTCCCTCGGCTGCAGTGCGTAACCACCTCCTTCCGATGCGGTCGCCGGTCGCGGCCGCGATGACCTCGGTTCAAAGCTCCGGTCATTGCTGCCCGCAGCCGCCGACTCCTCGGCTCGATCCACCCGCGCCGTCGGTTCCCTCCGCCGCGCTTCTTGATCAATCGCCGTGCGGCGGAACGGGAACGATGGTGCCCGTTCCCGTGAGCGGAGCGGAGTCGACGTAGCGGACCTCGTACACGCGCTCGCTGAACCTCCATCCGTCCGCGGTGCGCGCGTACCGGTCGTGGTAGACCGCGATGTTCTGATGCCCGCCGTGGTCGTTGAGTTCCAGGAGCTCTTGGATGTAGGCGCGGCCGGTCGCGGTGTCGCCTTCGAGCACGATCACGCCCGGATGCGAGGTCTGGATGAAATAGCGCCAGAAGGTGGGTGCGCGCCGGCCCCACGCCTGGATCTGCTCGCGGCCCTCCAGCTCGACGGGGATGTTCGGCATCCGCAGTGCGCCGTCCTCGGCGAACAGCGAGGCGAGCCGGTCGTAGTCGCGCATCATGGCCGCGTCGGAGTACTCGGCTCGCAGCGCCTCGATCTCCACGCGGTCGGCGATGGCCTGGAAGTCGGTCATGTCGGGGTTCCTTCCTCTCGGGCGTACACACAGAGGACGGAACAGCGCCGCGAAGTGTGACGGCCGGGAGGAAGATGTCGCACCTGTCACGGAGGATGGGCCCATGACCGAGACACCCGCCGCTCCAGACCAGGTCATGGAAGCCGTCGGCCGAGCCGTCATGCAAGGCCAGAACGGCGACATCGTTTCTGCCCGAACGGCACTGCTCGACCTCTGGGAACAGATCGGCGTCACCGGCGACCCGCTGCACCGCTGCACGCTCGCCCACTCCATGGCCGACCTCTACGACGACGCCGCCAGCGCCCTCGCCTGGGACGTTCGCGCCCTCGACGCCGCCGACGCCGCGACCGACGAACGCGTGCAAGCCCATCACGCCGGCCTGCGGATCACGGGCTTCTACCCGTCCCTCCATCTCAACCTCGCCGACGACTACCGCCGCCTCGGCTCCTTCGAGACCGCCGAGACTCACATCGGCGCGGCCGAACAGGCCGCCCCGGCACTTCCCGAAGGCCCCTACGGCGACCTGATTCGCAGCGCCATCAAGGAAGTCGCCGCGGCCATCGCCGAGAAGGACACCGTGCCAAGGCCTTCGTCCCCGGGCGGAGGCCGACACGCTCGACCCGGTCGCGACGACCTGCGGCTTCGGCACCACGGACACCCTGGTCCGGGCCTTCCGCCGCGTCCTCGACACGACCCCCACGGACTACCGCAACCGTTTCCGCATCACGACCGGGTCCTGACGCGCGGCACGGAAGAAGCCGGGCCGCGGCGGCAAGGCACCGCCGCGGCCCGGCTCATGCGCCGCTCAGCAGGACGCGACGACCTTGATGCTTTCCATCCAGTCGTTGTACGCGCCGCCGCCGGCGCCTTCGTCGTTCAGGTTCCGGACGTCGTCGCCCGGGCCGATGCAGATCGAGAAGCCCGAGGCGTTGTCGCCGTTGTAGAGCCGGAGCTTCCTGCCCGACTCGTTCGAGAACGAGGAGATCTCGTTGTCGCCGTCCCAGCCGTCGATCTCGTACACGGTTCCGACGCCGCCGACGCGCCAGTTGACCCACTTGTCGCCGCTGTAGCCGCTGTCCTCCCAGCCGCAGAAGTAGCCTGAGGCGCACCCGCCGGCCATGATCTCGGCGTCGGTGTTGGTCTCGGCCTGCGCCGAGCCGGCGGTCAGGGCCAGGCCCGCGACCACCGCTACACCGGCCATCGCCGCTCCGGACTTCAACCGGCGCTTCATCGATTCGATCTTCTCGCCGCTCATATGAGCACCTTTCGCCGTGCAGCGCCTGTTTGCGCCGCGTTCTCCCGAGTTCGACACGGTTGCAGCTGGTTTGCTGTATTCCGTGCACCGAGGAGACGCGTGGCGGCGCGGCGAAGGATGCCCTCGGTGACCCTCCTCCCATTTGAGGGGGAGCAGGCAACCGAATGTGGTGCGAGGGGACATGCATTACCCTTGCGCTGCAATGAAACTGGAGAGATTCTTTAGGGAAGGGCTAGCGGACGATCCGCAAGCCGGCGAGGCCGCCGTCGACGGCGAGGCTGGTGCCGGTGAGGGATTTGTTGTGAGGGTCGGCGAGGTAGACGATCGCGGCCGCGACCTCTTCGGGGCTCACGAGGCGGCCGGTCGGCTGGCGGGCCTCGAGCCGGGCGCGCTCGGCGGCCGGATCCTCGGCCTGCTCGAGGAGGCGCTGCACCCACGGCGTGTCGGCCGTGCCGGGGCTGACGCAGTTGACGCGGATCCCTTCGGCCACATGGTCGGCGGCCATCGCCAGGGTGAGCGAGTGGACCGCGCCCTTCGACGCCGAGTACAGGGCGCGATTGACGAGCCCGGTCAGGGCGGCGATCGAGGTGGTGTTCACGATCGCCGGGGCCGCGGACTCGCGCAGGTGCGGGAGGCACGCGCGCGAGAGGCGGACCATGCCGAGGAGGTTCACGTCGAGCACGCGGAACCACTGCTTGTCGGAGTTCTCCTCGACGGTGCCGACCGCGCCGATCCCGGCGTTGTTCACCACGATGTCGACGCCCCCGAAGTGCTCCTTGACGGCGGCGACGGCCAGGCGGACCTGGTTGTCGTCGGACACGTCGCACTTGTGGGACCAGTGCTTCGGGCTCTCGTTGAGGTCGAGCACCGCGACGTTGGCGCCTCGTTCGGCGAAGGCGTCGGCCGCGGCCGCGCCGATGCCCGAGGCGCCTCCGGAGATCACGGCGGTGAGGCCCGCGAAGCCGTTGGTGCCGCTCATCAGTTGCTCCTCCATTCAGGACCGTGCGGATAGGAGAACCGAATCAGGCTGTCGCGCTTCATCTCGGCGGAGAAGCCCGGTTCGGTCGGCGCCTGGTAGCGGCCGTCCTTGATCACGGTGGGTGCGGTGAAGTGCTCGTGCAGGTGGTCCACGTATTCGATCACGCGGTCTTCCATGGTCGCACTCACCGAGGTGTAGTCGAACATGGAGAGGTGGCAGACCAGCTCGCACAGGCCCACTCCGCCCGCGTGCGGGCACACCGGGACACCGAACTTCTTGGCCAGCAGCAGGATCGCGAGGTTCTCGTTCACTCCGGCGACGCGCGCGGCGTCGAGCTGCAGGAAGTCGATCGCGCCCGCCTGGAGCAGCTGCTTGAACATCACCCGGTTGTGGACGTGCTCGCCGGTCGCCACCTTGATCGGGGCGACCCGCCGCCGGATCGCGGCGTGCCCGAGCACGTCGTCCGGGCTCGTGGGCTCCTCGATCCACCACGGGTCGAACTCGGCGAGCGCCTCCATCCACGCCACGGCCTGCCCGACGTCCCAGCGCTGGTTCGCGTCGACCGCGATCCGGATGTCCGGGCCGACAGCCGAGCGGGCGGCGGCGAAGCGGCGGCGGTCGTCCTCGAGATCGGCGCCGACCTTGAGCTTGATCTGCGTGTACCCCTCGGCGACGGCCTCGCGGGCGAGCCGCACGACCTTCTCGTCGTCGTACCCGAGCCAGCCGGGGGAGGTGGTGTACGCCGGGTAGCCGTCCCGCTCGATCTCCTCGATCCGCTCGGCCTTCCCCGGTTCGGCCTCGCGCAGCATCGCCAGGGCCTCATCGGGAGTGAGGGCGTCGGAGAGGTAGCGCCAGTCGATGGACTGGACGATCTCCTCCGGAGTGAGGAGCGTGAGGAACTTCCACAGTGGATATCCGGAGCGGCGCGCGGCGAGGTCCCAGGCGGCGTTCACGAGCGCGGCGGCCGCGAGGTGCATGACGCCCTTCTCAGGGCCGAGCCAGCGGATCTGCGAGTCATGGGTGAGGCGCTTGTACAGGTCGGCGAGATCCGCCGCGCTGTAGACGTCGGCGCCGATGACGTACTCGCTGAGCGTCTCGATGGCGGCGCAGCAGATGTCGTTGCCGCGTCCGATCGTGAAGGTGAACCCGTGGCCCTCGTGCCCGCTGTCGGTGTGCAGCACCACGTAGGCGGCCGAGTAGTCGGGATCGGGGTTCATCGCGTCGGAGCCGTCGAGGCTCCGCGAGGTGGGAAAGCGGACGTCGAGGACGTCCACTGCCGTGATCGTCATGCCTGCACCGTCGGGTTCTCGGTGCTGCCCAGGCCTTCGATGCCGACGGACACGACGTCCCCGGCCTTGAGGTAGGGGAAGCGGCCGGAGAGCGCGACGCCCTCGGGGGTGCCGGTGAGCAGCAGGTCGCCCGCGTCGAAGGCCATGAACTGCGACATGTGGTGGATGATGCGGGCCACCGAGAAGATCATGTCCTTCGAGTTCGAGTCCTGGCGGATCTCGCCGTTCACTTTGGACCACATGCGCAGTGCCTGCACGTCAGTGATCTCGTCGGGGGTGACCAGGTACGGGCCGAGCGGCGTGAACGTGGGGCAGGCCTTGCCCTTCGAGAACTGGCCGCCGGAGCGCTCGATCTGGAACTCGCGCTCGGAGAGGTCGTTCGCGACGACGAACCCGGCGATGCACTCCAGCGCCTCCTCTTCGGACTCCAGATAGGACGCCCGCTTCTTGAAGACGACGCCGAGCTCGACCTCCCAGTCCGTGCGCGTGGACCCCCGGGGGATCTCCACATCGTCGTTCGGGCCGACGATCGTGTTGGGGTGCTTGTAGAACACGACGGGCTCGGCGGGCGGCTCGGCGCCGGACTCGGCGCAGTGCGCGGCGTAGTTCATGCCGATGCAGACGATCGCGGAGGGCTTGGCGATCGGCGGGGCGATGCGCTCGCCCGCGATGTCGATCTCCGGGAAGCCCTCGAGCGTGCCGATACCGCCGCGCCCCAGGCTGTGCTCGGAGAAGAAGGCGCCGTCGATGTCGCCGACGGGACCCGAGAGGTCGTAGTACTTGCCGTCCGAGAACGCCACGGGGGTCTCGAAACCGGGCCGGCCGATGCGCAGGTACTTCATTGCTCTCCTAGCTGGTAGGTCCGGGCGGCGGTGCCGCCGAACACGTCGGGGTCGATGCGCCCGAGCACCTCGGTGAGGGCGTCCTTGACGCGGGTGTAAGTGGCGGCCAGTTCGCAGACGGGCCAGTCGGAGCCGAACATGAGGCGGTCGGGTCCGAACAGTTCGAGGGCGGTCTGCGCGAAGGGGCGCAGGTCGGCGGGGGTCCAGTGCCGCCAGTCGGCTTCGGTGACGAGGCCGGAGAGCTTCGCGGTCACGTTGGGCTGCTTCGCGAGCGGCGCCACGGCCTCGCGCCAGGCCTTGAGCCCGGCGTCGCCCTCGCGCACCTGGGGCTTGCCGAGGTGGTCGAGCACGAACCCCAGTTCAGGAACGGCGGCGGCGGCCTTGGCGGCGGCCGGGAGCTGGTCGACTCGCACGATGAGATCGAAGGTGGGGACGGTGCCCGCGATGGTCTTCAGCGCGGTGATGACCTCGGGCCGGGCGAGGAAGTCCGGGTCGGGGCGGCCCTGGACCTGGTCGCGGAGACCCACGAGGTAGCGCGCGCGGGGGTGGTTCGCGTAGCGCGCCAAGGTGCTCGGCAGGCGCGGGTCGAGCAGGTCGATGAAGCCGACGACCCCGGCGATCTCGTCCACGGCCCCGGCGAGGTGCAGGAACTCGATGGTCTCGGAGGGGTGGCCCCAGTCGGCCTCGACGAGCACCGTGCGGTCGACCCCGGCGGCCTTGAGGTTGGCGCGGAGGTCGGCGACGCCGTAGTCGCGGCGGATCGGCTCGAGCTCGGGTTTGCTTGCGAGCCACGGATAGTCGGCGGTCCAGACGTGGTGGTGCGCGTCGATCACAGGTGAGCTGCTCATGCGGGAACCGGTGCCTCCTCGGCCAGCAGACCGGCTCGCTTGAGGTCGTGCCAGAGCGTGCCGGGAATGGGGTGGGCGTACATGGCGAGGGCGTCGTCGACCTCTCCGGGGTTGCGGGCGCCGACGAGGATCGACGCGACGGCGGGATGGGCCGCGGGGAACTGGAGCGCGGCCGCGCGCAGGGGAGTGTCGTACCTGGCGCATACCGTGGCGATGGCCTGGGCGCGGGCCAGCAGCCGCTGGTCGGCCTCCGCGTAGTTGAAGTGCGCCCCGGGCTTGGGGTCGGCGAGGATCCCGGAGTTGAAGACGCCGGCGGCGATCACCGAGACCCCGCGATCGACGCAGAGGGGGTAGAGCCGGTCCAAGGCGGACTGGTCGAGCAGCGTATAGCGCCCGGCGATGAGCGCCACGTCGAAATCGGCCTGCGAGAGCAGGTCGGCCGCGGCATCGGTCGAGTTCATGCCGATGCCGACGGCGCCGATGCGCCCGGCGGCCTTGAGCTCGGTGAGCGCCTTGTGCGTCCCGGCGAGGGCCTCGGACGCGTGGTCGTCGGGGTCGTGGATGAGGCCGATCTCGACGCGGTCGGTGCCGAGGCTCTCGAGGCTGCCGAGGTGGGCGTCGTGCGCACCGCGGTAGGAGAAGTCGAAGACCGAGGCCTTGCCGTTCGGCTCGCCCCAGATGTCCCAAGGGCCTTCGTGGTCGACGAGGACGCGGCCCATCTTGGTGGACAAGGTGAACGCGTCGCGCGGCCGCGAGGCGAGAGCGCTCCCGAGCCGCTCCTCGGAGAGCCCGGCGCCGTAATGCGGGGCGGTGTCGAAGTGCCGGATGCCGCCGTTCCAGGCGGCGTCGACCGTGGCGGCGGCGACCGCCGGGTCGACGGGCGAGAAGAGCCCGGCGAGCGGGGCGCAGCCGAGTCCGACGGCGGTCACGGACACGTCGGTGTCGCCGAGGGTGCGGGTGGGGAGTGCGTGCCGGTCTCCGACCACGGGGGCCTCCTATGGGAGCAAAAGGTGCGTCGAGGCGGCTCGAGCAGTGCTCAGCCGCGCCGTCGCGTCATATCCTATAGGATTGCGCGCATGACGGCTACACCAGCGACCCCCGAGAAGCGCACGCTCGCGGACGAGGCCTACGCGAAGCTGAAGGCCCGGGTCATGCGCTCCGAGCTGGTCCCCGGGGCGAAGCTGAGCATCGACGGGCTCGCCAAGCAGCTCGCGTTCTCGCACACCCCGATCCGGGAAGCACTGGCGCGCTTGGAGTCCGAAGGGCTGCTCGCGCGGCGGCCGCTGAGCGGATACACCGTGGAGCCGCTGCTGTCCGCCGCCGAGTTCGACGACCTCTTCGAGATCCGCATGATGCTCGAGCCGCGCGCGGCGAAGCGGGCCGCCGAGGGCCGCGCCTCCGGCCTCGTTGCGGCCGAGGCGAAAGCGCTGACGGACGCCGCGCGCGCGCCCGGCGAGGGCGCCGACAAGCTGGAGTTCACCGAGGCGGACGCCCGCTTCCACAACGCCGTCGCCGAGCTGAGCGGCAGCGCCCAGCTCGCGAAGGCGATCCGCCGCCTGGACGCGCACCTGCACCTCCACCGCGCCTACATCGAGCCCGAGTCGATCGGGGAGACCGAGGTGGAGCACCTGGCGGTCGCGGACGCTATCATTGCCAAGCAACCGCTTGCCGCCGAGGAGGCGATGCGCCGCCACCTCGAACGCTCCCGGATCCGGCACCGCGCCGCCTTCGAAGCGGCCCGCACCACCGAACCGGCCCCGAAACCCAAGCGCGCCAAGGCGACCCGATGAACGAAACCGACCAGCGACACCACCGCGCAGCGGCAAGCGCCCGGCCGCCGCAGTCCGCACCGCGACCCCCCGACGGCCGCCCGACCCCGGAAGCCGAGGTGCGATAGCCATGCCCCGCGTAGGCCTGTTCATCACCTGCGTCAACGACGCGCTCTTCCCCGCGACCCCCAAAGCCGTCGTCCAGATCCTCGAACGCCTCGGCTACGACGTCGACTTCCCCGCCGCCCAGACCTGCTGCGGCCAGATGCACGCCAACTCCGGCTACAAGAAGGACGCCGCGACACTCGCCGGCGCGTTCGAAGACGTCTTCGGCGCATACGACGCGATCGTCACCCCCTCCGGGTCCTGCGCCGCCATGGCCCGCGACCAGTACCCGCACCTCATCGGCTCCGACATCGGCGATCACGTGTACGAGCTCTCCGAATTCCTCATCGACGTCGCCGGCGTCGAAGACGTCGGCGCCCGCTTCCCCCACACCGTCACCTACCACCCCACCTGCCACGGCACCCGCGCACTCGGCCTGGGCGACAAGCCCCTCCGCCTCCTGCGCGCCGTCCAGGGCATCGAACTCGTCGACCTGCCCGCCGCCGACCAGTGCTGCGGCTTCGGCGGCACCTTCGCCCTGAAGAACAGCGAGGTCTCCTCCGCGATGCTCGCCGACAAATGCCGCCACGCCGCCGACACCGGCGCGGAGTACCTCGCCGCCGCCGACAACTCGTGCCTCACCCACATCGGCGGTGGCATCTTCCGGGCGGGCGGACCCCGCCCCATCCACTACGCCGAGATCCTCGCGAGCACCGCATGAGCACCCGCATCGTCCCGGCCGCCTCGCTCATCCCCGCCGACGCGCCCTTCCCCAAGGCCGCCAAGGTCGCCCTCGGCATGCCGCAGCTCCGCAAGAACCTCGCCCACGCCACCGGCACCATCCGCGCCAAACGCGCCAACGTCGCCGGTGAACTCGACGACTGGGAGTCTCTGCGCGATACCGCATCCGCGATCAAAGCCGACGTCCAGCACCGCCTCCCCGAACTCGCCGTCGAGTTCGAACGCAACGCCACCGCCGCCGGAGCCCGCGTCCACTGGGCCCGGGACGCCCAGGAGGCCAACGAGATCGCCGCCCGGATCGTGCGCGAGGCCGGAGCCGACGAGGTCGTCAAGGTCAAGTCCATGGCCACCCAGGAGATCGAGCTCAACGAGCACTTCGAGGCCGTGGGCCTCAAGGCCTTCGAGACCGACCTGGCCGAACTCATCGTCCAGCTCGCCGAGGACAAGCCCAGCCACATCCTCGTGCCCGCGATCCACTACAACCGCACCGAGATCCGCGACATCTTCGATCAGAAGATGGGTGACGCCCCGAAGGGCCTGACGGACGAGCCGGCCGCGCTGGCCGAGGCCGCGCGGCAGCACCTGCGGCGGCGGTTCCTGTCGGCGAAGGTGGCCGTATCGGGCGCGAACTTCGCTGTAGCCGAGACGGGTTCACTGGTCGTGGTCGAATCGGAGGGCAACGGCCGCATGTGCCTGACGATGCCCCGAACGCTGATCAGCATCGTGGGCATCGAGAAGCTGCTGCCGCGCTTCGCGGACCTCGAGGTGTTCATGCAGCTGCTTCCGCGATCCTCCACAGGGGAGCGGATGAACCCGTACACCTCGGTGTGGACGGGTGCGCGCGAAGGCGACGGGCCGGAGGACGTGCACGTCATCCTCCTCGACAACGGCCGCACCGGCGTGCTCGCCGACGAGGTCGGCCGCCAGGCGCTTTCGTGCATCCGCTGCTCCGCGTGCCTCAACGTGTGCCCGGTGTACGAGCGCACGGGCGGCCACGCCTACGGGCACGTCTATCCGGGTCCGATCGGCGCGATCCTCGCGCCGCAGCTCGAACCGGGCAGGCATGACGACCTGCCTTACGCCTCAAGCCTGTGCGGGGCCTGCTACGAGGTCTGCCCGGTCAAGATCAACATCCCCGAGGTGCTGGTCCACCTGCGCCAGCAGGGTCCGCACCAGGCGGGAGAGCGGGCCGCGATGCGCGCCGCGAAAGCGGTGATGGCGCGGCCGAGGCTGTGGCGGGCGGCGCTCAAGGCCGCGAGGATCGGGTCGATGCCGTGGCGCCGCAAGGGCTTCCTGCGCAGGCTCCCGTGGCCCGGATCGAAGTGGACGGTGAGCCGGGACCTGCCCGTGCCGCCGAAGGAGGACTTCCGGGACTGGTGGAAGGAGCGGCAGCGATGAGCGCGAGACCGACTGCGCGCGAGGAGATCCTGGCGCGGATGCGCCGGGCCCTCGACGGCGCGGGCGAGGCCCCGGTGCCGCCGCGCGAGTACCGGCGTTCGCTGGACGCGGATGCGGACATCACCGCGATGCTCATCGACCGGCTGGTGGACTACAAGGCGAACGTCCACCACGGCCTCGCCTCGATCGCTGCCGCGCTCGGTGATGCGAAGCGCGTCGTAGTGCCCGCCGACCTCCCCGAGGACTGGCGGCTCGGCGGGGCCGAGTTCGTCCCCGACACTGGTCTGTCCACTGCGGACCTCGATGGGACGGACGCGGTCCTGACCGGCTGCGCCGCCGCCGTCGCGGTTTCCGGCACGATCATGCTCGATACCGGTGCCGCCCAAGGCAGAAGGGCGATCACGCTGGTGCCGGACCACCATGTGGTGGTGGTCCGGCGCGAGCAGATCGTGGGCCACCTGGCTGAGGCGCTGCCGATGCTCGACCCAGTCGCCCCGCAGACCTGGATCTCGGGGCCCTCGGCGACGAGCGACATCGAACTCCAACGCGTCGAAGGCGTGCACGGCCCCCGCCGCCTTGACGTGGTGCTCCTCGAGGACTGACCTCGTCCGCCCGCTTCAACATCGCGATGGGACTGCGAATCGCGTGCCGATGGTGCGCTGGAGACGAATGAAAGGCGAGGCGATGACCTGCCCCAATCGTCGATCGTGGCAGCAGGCCAAGGAGGACTGCGAGGTCTGGGGCCGGTCTTCGGTCGCGGTTCAAGCAGTCAGCGACAGAGCGGCGAGGACCAATCCTGGGATGTGACGCTGCGGCGAGGACTGGTTGCCGGTCGCGGTCAGAGCGATCAGCGACGGCGACGGCGGAACTCGGGTGGATTGCCGTGGCCGGGGCACCCGGGACCCCGGCCGGGATCCCGGGCCATTGCCGTTGTCGCTGCGGCGGCCGATGTGGCCGGGGTGATGGCCGATGGGCACTGCAACCGCGGAAATGGCGAAGGCCGGTCGGGTGTGGTCCCGGGGATCGGTCCGCGGTCGCCGTGGCTTTCGCCGCTGGATCGGTGTGCCGGTGCCGTGGCTTTCGCTGCGTCGATTCGATGGCATGGCCGCATTCCGCATGGTCGATTCACCTCCTTCCGAGTTGCCGTGGCTGCTCATGGAAAGCGCCGCCGCGCCGAGCTCCTCGGCGCGGGCCTCTGCCTGTCCACGTCCTGCCTGAGGGGGGAGGGCGTTCTTGCCCTCCACGCCTGCCTGACCGATGTGGCCGCCCCGGTGTCTGCCTGGCGGCGGTATCGCCTCCCGCTGCTTGCCGTGCCTTGCTTGGGGTTCCGTCCTGAAGGCACGGCCTCTCTCGCGCATGGGGGCGCGCGGACGGAACGAGTGCTCGCCATGGACGTGCTGGTGCTGCGGAACCGAGTCCTCTCATTGCTCGGCATGGCACTACCGGTCACGCTGGCGGGTCTTGCTCTGGTCGCATATGCCACCGTGTGCGGCACTGCCTTCTGGTTGGGGTGATCCCAACTAGGAAACCGTCCACCCAGTCACGGCCCATCGGGGGCGCGGACAGCTGCGGGCGATAGCACGGGGATGAGGTCTGGAACCCCCGGTGGGGGCTGAGTGCCTCGAAACAAGTCGGTTTGTCGATTCAGCCAGAGGCTTGTCGTAGTCTGCGTACACCTACTCGACACCTGTACGAATTCCCTGTCCCTGTACGTATCTCAAGTATCCTCAATACGCCCCCCACCGTCATCACCCACACGATGCGAAAACCTTCACGTCCCGCGCCCGCCGCGCACCCTGACCGACTGCGCCCCAACCCCAACCGAGCCGACCGCCGCCTCCCGACCCCGCCCCGTCACTCGCCTCTTCGTCGCTGACCGCCTGAACCCCGACCCAGAACCAACCTCGCTGGGAACACGGCGGAGTACCACCGCTTGCCCCTGGAAAGCGGCGGGTGCGGCGAAGTGCCAAGCAGGCCGCCCCGACCTGGCCTGTCACGCATTGCCGATTCACCATGAACGTCCAGTAGTGGTCGGACGCGGCCATAATCGGCGCCATGCTCCTCACGAGACCCGGTGTGCTGCTTGGCAGCCGCTACCTCCTTCGGCAACGGATCGGCGCGGGGGGGGATGGGCGAGGTCTGGCGGGCCGAGGACACCATCCTGCGCAGGCCGGTCGCCCTCAAGGTCCTGCATCCGGCGCTCTCCGACGACGAGGGCTTCCAGCGCCGCTTCGTCGAGGAGGCGCGCACGGTGGCGGCGCTGCGGGCGAGGGGCGTGGTCGAGATCTTCGACATCCGCGCCGAACGCGACGAGCACGGCGAAGCGATGACCTACCTGGTCATGCAGTTCCTGGAAGGCCAGTCGCTCCACACCGTGATCGAGCGGCACGCGCCGATGCCCGCCCAGCGGGTGCTGCCGCTGCTCGCCCAGATCGCGGACGCGCTGGAGGTGGCGCACCAGGCCGGGATCGTGCACCGGGACATCAAGCCCGCCAACATCATCGTCGACGCCAAGCGCGTACCGACCATTCTGGACTTCGGGATCGCGCTGCGCCGCGACCAGACCGCGCTGACGGCCACCGGGACCGTCCTTGGCACGGTCGGGTACGCCTCGCCCGAGCAGCTGCGCGGGGAGGACCTGACCGGGGCGTCGGACCTGTACTCGCTCGGGGTCATCGCCTACGAATGCCTCAGCGGCGCCATCCCGTTCGATCGGAACTCGCCCGCCGCGGTGATCACCGGGCACCTGCACGAGGCGCCGCCGCCGCTGCCTCCGGGCGTGCCGCCGGTCGCGGCCGAGCTGGTCGACTGGGCGATGGCGAAGGACCCGGCGGACCGCCCGGCCTCAGCCGGGATGTTCGCGCAGGAATGCAGAGTGGCCGTGCAGCAGACGAAACCGGCCCCCGCCGAATCCAACCGCACCACAGTGGACCTACTGGTGTCGTCGTCCCCGCCGGTGCGGCCGACCGCGCCGATGCCGGCCGCCCCGGAACCGGAGCGGCCGCGCCGCCGCCGCGGCAGGGGCGTGCTGTGGGGCCTCGCCGCCGTGATCGCCGCCGTCGCGTTGACGATCGGCACCATGCGGCTCTTCGACGAGGACGAGCCCGGAGGCCAAGGCGCGAGCGAGGACCCGACGGCCGAGGGAGGCGCACCGGAGGCGACCGAGCCCGCGACCGCCGACGAGGCGACGAGCGAGGCGGTGAGCGAGGAGGAGGCGCCGCCGCTCCCGGGCACGTCGGTCCTGGTGAGCGCGGCGACGGGCGATTGCCTGGTCGGCTACCACGACACGCCGCCGCCGAGCGCGCAAATGGGGCTGTGCGATGACAACGGCATCGACGAGTTCGCGTTCGTCACCGAAGGCGACGAGGTGAGCATCGCCCACTCGTACGAATACGACAACTGGCCCAACGGCAGCGAGACCATCACCGAATGCATCTGGTGGGACGAGGAGCACCTCAATCTCGCCGAACGATGCGGGGAAACGACCTGGCAGTTCACGTACCTGCGCACCGACGAGGCCGAAGACGCCGACTTCTGGCAGGTGCGCGCCTCCGGCGACGGCAACTACTGCCTCACGGTCGCCGACCCGGCGCCGACGCTCAGTCCGTGCACGGCCGACGATGTGAACCAGCAGTGGCGGACCACCGCGGGCTGACCCGAGGGGCGGCTAGCGCTTCGTGCGGCGCACGCGTTCGCGGCCGAGGAGCCAGAGGGCCTGCACGCCGTCGGTCCAGGTGATCTTCTTGCCCTCCTCGCGGCTGCGCGCCGTGTAGGAGATCGGCACCTCGTACGGCCGGATGCCCTGCTTGAGCAGCTTCGCGGTCAGCTCGGCCTCCATGCCGAAGCCGCCCGAGCGGATGTTCAAGTCCAGGTACATCTGGCGCGGCAGGAGCTTGTAGCAGGTCTCCAGGTCCGAGATGTACGAGTTGAAGAGGATGTTCGCCGCGAGCGTGATGCCCTTGTTGCCCATCACGTACCAGAACGAGTAGGCCGAGTGCGAGCCGAACGAGCGCGACCCGTAGACCACCTCGGCCTTGCCGTCGAGCACCGGCGTGAGGAGCCGGGGCAGGTCGGCGGCGTCGTACTCGCCGTCGGCGTCGAACACGACGACGTAGTCGCCTTGGGCGGCCTTGGCCGCCGTGCGGATCGCCGCGCCCTTTCCTTTGTTGCGGTCGTGGCGGATCAACCGCACCCGCGGATTGTCCTCAAAGGTCTGCAAGACCTCCCAGGAGCGATCGCGGGAGCCGTCGTCGACGGCAACGATCTCGGTCTCGCAGGGGAACTCCACTGCGAGCAGCTCTTTCAACGTTCCGGCAGCGAGGCGTTCCTCATTGAAGACCGGAACGAGAATCGACAACAGCATTGCTGCTCCATCCCCGCGGATCGAACAAGATTGCACAACCATAACGCGCTCATGCCAGGACGGCATCGGCCGGACGGCTCGTGTTGAATCCTGGTCGTGTTGAATGAACGGGTGCTGCTCGTTCTGTGGCTCCTGATACTGCTTCCGGCGCTCGCCTACGCCCTCCGCCCCCGCGACGGAGCCGTCCTGGCCCCCGCGAGGCTCGCCGTCGTGCGGGCATCGATCCTGCTGGGGGCGTACGCGATCGGCGTCGTCGAGGTCGCCTCCGCCTTCACCGCGCTCACCGCGCCGACGGTCCTCATCGCGTGGATCGCCGCGACCATCGCCGTGATCGCTGCCGTGCTCGCCCGCTGCGTTCGGGACGTAACCCCAGATGAGGGCTCCGGGCCGTTCGCGCGCCGCGGCCAGCCGCTCGACGCCCTCCGCGAGGAACTGCGGTCCCGCCGCGGCGCCACCCGCCGCACCTGGCGGCGCACCAAGTCCGCCGCCGCCGCGGCCCCCGCCTGGCAGTGGGCGCTCGGATGCGTCATCGCGATCCTCGCCATCAGCGTCGCCGTACTCGCGATCGGCTCGTCCCCCAACAACTTCGACTCCCAGACCTACCACCTGCCGCGCATCGAGCACTGGATCCAGAACGCCAGCGTCGCCGTCTACCCCACGGACATCCACCGGCAGGTCGACATCGGGCCCGGCTCCGAATACCTCCTCACCCACGTGCGGCTCCTCTCCGGCGGCGACGGCGCCTACAACCTCTTGCAGTACCTCGCCGCGATCGGCGCGGCCCTCGCCGCCTCCCGGATCGCCGCGCAGCTCGGCGGCGGCCCCGTCGCCCAGCTCGCCACCGTCTTCATCCTCGCCACCACCCCCGAAGTGCTCCTCCAGGCCTCCAGCACCCAGGTCGACCTCGTCGCCGCCGCCTGGGTCGCGTGCCTCGCCACGATCGTGCTCGACGAATTCACCCGACCCGGGGACGCGAGCGGGATCCTCCATGTCGCCGCCCCCCGCTCCGACGCCCTCTACCTCGGGCTCGCGCTGGGCCTCATCGCAGTCACCAAGAGCACCGGGCTGCTCGCCGCCGCCCCGCTGCTGCTCGTGTGGGGCATCGGACGGCTCGTGCGCGACGGCCACCGCCGCCGCCCCTGCCTCTGCGGGCGCAACCCCCAGCAGTGCTCCCGCTCCGACGCCTCGCGCGCCGCCATAGCCCGCGCCGCCACGGTGGCCGCTTCCCTCGCCGTCCTCGCCATCGCCCTGATCCTGGTGGGGCCGTTCCTCGTCCGCATGCAGCAGACCTTCGGGCACCCGCTCGGCCCCGACGTGCTGCGCGACTCGATCGGCGTCCAGACCGCCGACCCGCGCCTGCTCCTCATCAACGGCCTGCGCATCGCCCAGACCAACCTCGACACGCCCCTGTTCTTCCTCTCCGACGCGTTCGCCGCCGCGATCAGCGGCCTCGCCGGCCTCATGGGCGTCGACCCCAACGACCCCCGGATCACCTTCGGCTCCACCCAATTCCCCGTACCCGCCTGGTACCCCGACGAAGACCGCGCCGCGTTCCCCGTCACCGGCCTCGCCGCCGTCGCCGGACTCGCCTGGTTCGCGGTCAAAGGCCCCCGGCTGCGCCGCGCCTACGCCGCCGCGCTCGTCATCGCCTTCATCGGCGTCGTCTGCACCGTCTCCTGGCAGCCCTGGATCAACCGGCTCGTCATGTTCCTCGTCGTCCTCGGCGCCCCCGCCGCCGGACTGCTCGCCGCCGGCCTCGTGAAGGGCTTCGCCGCCACCGCCCGCGACCGGAGCCGCCGCCGCGCCGCCTGCGTCCTCGTCACCGTGATCGCCGTCGCCGCCTCCCTCGCCGGCGTCCTCACCGTCGCCTACGGCTACCCCCGGCGCCTCGCCGGAACCTGGTCCGTCTTCAGCCTCACCGACATCGAGGAGCGCTTCGTCCGCCGCCGCGAATGGCTGCCCCAGTACGAGGAGGCCGCCGCCGCCGTCGCGGCCGCCGAACCCGAACGCGTGGGCCTCGTGCAGGGCAACGACTCCTGGGAGTACCCGTGGTGGATCCTCCTCCCCGAGGACACCGAGATCGTCGCTCTGCAATCGATCGTCCCCGGCGAGGAGCCCGCCGACCCCTCCACCGTCGACGCCATCGTCTGCGCCGAAGACCTCGAGGAATGCGAGGACCTCACTCCCGACGGCTGGGAGTTCCACGACCTCGGCACCGTCGCCTACGCCCTCCCGCCCGCCGGATCGTGAGCCGCGCACGCACCCCAGGGCCCGTTGAGCTGCGCCTACAGGCTTGGCACTAACCTGAGGCCATGCTGCTTAGCGACCGCGACATCCTCGATGCCGTCAAGAACGACCGCCTCGGCATCCAGCCGTTCGAAGACGAGCTCGTGCAGCCCTCCAGCATCGACGTCCGGCTCGACCGGCGCTTCCGGGTCTTCAACAACCAGAAGTACACCCACATCGACCCCTCCAAGCAGCAGGACGACCTCACCGCCGAAGTCGAGGTCGGCGACGACGAGCCGTTCGTGCTCCACCCCGGCGAGTTCGTGCTCGCCTCCACCCTCGAGGTCTTCACCCTCCCGAACGACCTCGCCGCGCGCCTCGAAGGCAAATCCAGCCTCGGCCGCCTCGGCCTGCTCACCCACTCCACCGCCGGGTTCATCGACCCGGGCTTCTCCGGGCACGTCACCCTCGAGCTCTCCAACGTCGCGAACCTCCCCATCACGCTCTGGCCCGGCATGAAGATCGGGCAGCTCTGCGTCTTCCGGCTCTCCAGCCCCGCCGAGAACCCGTACGGCGCCGGCGCCAACTTCTCCCGCTACCAGGACCAGCGCGGCCCTACCCCGTCGAAATCGTGGATGCACTGGCGCACTTGGCCCACCTAGGCTGCATTTGTCCGTAATCACCGTTTCTACTTGCACAACCGTCAAGCGTTTCTCACGCGAATCGCTGAACACGGGTGTCATTCGGCCTAACCTGCGGTTATGGACATCTCGCAGAGCTTCCAGAACATGTGGGACAGCGTCATCGCCTTCTTGCCGCGTGCGCTGGCCTTCCTGGCGATCCTCCTCATCGGCTGGATCGTCAGCAAATTCATAGGCAAGATGGTCGGTAAGCTGCTCCACCGTGTCGGGCTTGACCGCGCCGGCGACAAATCCGGGCTGCGGCGCTTCACCGGCAAGTTCGAGCTGAGCGACCTGCTCGGCAAACTCGTGTATTACGCGTTGCTGCTGTTCACGCTGCAGCTGGCTTTCGGAGCATTCGGGAACAACCCGGTGTCGAGCCTGCTGAACCAGCTCGTCGGCTGGCTGCCGCAGCTGTTCATCGCGCTGGTCATCATCGTGGTGGCCTTCGCGGTCGCCAACGCGGTGTACGAGCTCGTCAGCGGCATGCTCGCCGACACCAGCTACGGCAACACCGTGGCCCGGATCAGCCAGTTCGGGATCATCTTCTTCGGCGTCGTCGCGGCGTTCGGCCAGGTCGGGATCGCCACGACGGTGACCACGCCGATCTTGTGGACGGTGCTGGCGATGATCGCGGGCGTCGTGATCGTCGGCGTGGGCGGCGGGCTCGTCGGCCCGATGCGCCAGCGCTGGGAACGGATGCTCGACACCGCCGAGACCGAGGCCACCCGGAGGAAGACGACCGGTGGCATGCGCCGCGGCGACACCACCTCGCCGATGTCCAAGACGTACCGTTCCGGCCGGTACGGGGCCGAGACCGACGCGCAGGCGCCTTCGGGGTCGATGCGCGAGGACACCACGCAAGGGATGCCGGGCGCCGGCGCCGGGGTCGAGTCCGAGCGTCCCATGCCGCCGAACGAGCCGTAGCCACCGCGCCGGGAGACGATGTGTCCGGTCTCCCGTGGTGGTGACACGCGGCGCCGACCGGCGGGCGGCGCCGCGAATAGGGAAGCACTGCTCGGCACACGGCCGCGCTCCGTTCTCGGAGTGCGGCCGGCCCGCGTTCGGGGTCGACTTCGGGCGCTCCTACCTCGCGGCGCTGCGCCGGCGGCGGTCCGGCGCTCGATTCACCGCCTGCACACCCGGGGAAAGTGGGCTTTTGCTCCCTGCTTGCGCGAGTACGCGCGAGTAGCCTCATCGAGGTGGACATGAATGGCGATAACAGGGGCGGTTCCAAACGCCGCCGCGAGATCCTCGATGTGGCCGTCAGACTGCTCGCCAAGCACGGGTACCACGGAGTGTCGATGGACGACATCGGCGCGGCCGCCTCCATCACCGGGCCGGCGCTGTACCACCACTTCAAGGGCGGCAAGGAGCAGATGCTCGCCGATGCGCTCATTCCCGTCTCGGAGCGGCTGCTGGCCGGCGGGCGGCACTGGGCGTCGCTGCACTCGGAGGACCCGCAGGCCGCGCTTGAGGCGCTGGTCGACTTTCATCTCGAGGTCGTGATCGATTCGCCGGAGATCGTCATCCTCCATCTGCACGAACTCGACCGGCTCCCGGAGGAGCCGCGGCGGCAGGTGCGCAAGCTCCAGCGCGTGTACGTCGAGGAGTGGGTGGGCGTGCTGTGCCGCCTGCGGCCGGGCCTCCAGCCCGAGCAGGCCCGCGTGCTCGCTCACGGCGCCTTCGGCCTCATGAACTCGACCCCGTACCTCTCCCTGGGGGACGAGGTCAGCGCCGACGAGACGGCGGCCCTGCTGCGAGCGGCGGCCCTGCGAGCCCTCGACCCGGGCTAGCCTGCTCGGGCTTTCCGGCCCCGCCCGCTCACCACCGCTGTCCGCGATCGCCGTTTCTCCTGCCGATCGTGTCTTTTGCGCGCCTCGCTGCCGTCGGGCGCTCGTTGGATGTCGGTCGACGCGAGGTGTTGACCTTGTCGGGCCCGGTCGCGCCTTTGCGGCACCTCCTTTCCTGTGGGCGTCCGTCCCGTATTTCGGGATCGGGGGTTAGCATGGGCTGATGGGCCGCAACGGTTCGCGGCCCGGGGAGGCGGAGCGATGCACCAGCCCGATCGGGTCTCATTGCGCGAGGTCGCCCCGCGCGACGGCCTGCAGAACGAACCTCCCGTCCCGACCGCGGACAAGATCCGGCTGATCGATGCGCTCTCGCGCACCGGCCTGGAGCGGATCGAGGCCGTGAGTTTCGTGAGCCCGAAGGCCGTGCCGCAGATGGCCGACGCCGCCGAGGTATGGGCGGCCGTCGAGAAGCACTCGGGCATCCGCTACAGCGCACTCGCCCCCAATCTCCGCGGCGTGCAGCGGGCCCTCGACGCCGGGTTCACCGCCGTCGAAGTGGTCGTCTCGGCCTCCGAGACCCACAACCGCGCGAACATCGGTCGCAGCGTCGACCAGTCCCTCGCCGAACTGCCCGACATCTGCGGCCTGGCGCGCGAGCAGTTGGCCTCGATCGAGGTCATCATCGCCACGAGCTTCGGCTGCCCCTTCGAAGGCGACATCGCACCCGCGCAGGTCGCCCGGATCGTGGAGGCGGCCGAGGCTGCAGGGGCCGGTCGGGTCGCGTTCGGCGACACCACCGGTATGGGCACCCCTCGCCGCGTCACGGAACTGCTCGATGCCGTCGACACCGCTCTGCCGATGCTCATGCACTTCCACGACACCCGGGGGACCGCCCTCGCCAACCTCCTCACTGCGCTCGATCGCGGCGTCGTGGAGTTCGACGCCAGTGTCGGTGGGATCGGCGGCTGCCCGTTCGCTCCAGGCGCCTCCGGCAATGTGGCGACCGAGGAAGTGGTCCACATGCTCCACGACATGGGTGTGGAGACCGGTGTGGACCTCGAAGCCCTCATCCGCACTGCCGAACTCGCCCAAGAGATCGTGGGCCGTCCGCTCGAATCCGGCGTCCTTCGCGCCGGACCAAGGACGAGTCTGACGCCGAAACCTTAAGCCAGGCTAAAGCCGCCTGAAGGCGGCTTCAGGAACCTACAGCGCAGTCCCGCGGCCCGGATGCGATTGGCGGACATGGGGAAGGCCCCGGGGTCTCGAACCTCCCCGGGGCCTTCTTCCGGACACCGCCACAGGACGGCCGGTGCCCGCGCGCCGGGTAAAACCTCCGAATACCCGGACGGATCTCGTCGTGACATTCAAGCCTCAGAGCGCCCGTGGAGCTCAGGCGAATCTCACGTCACATTTCTCTCACACGGCGTTGTCATCCGGGACATATTCCGCGAACTTCCATGCCGCGAGCACCGCCGCGACCACCACGAGACCGAACACGCCCCGCCAGCCGTACAGCGGCACCGCGAACAGCGCGCCCACGCCCGCCGCGATCCCGGCGAGGAGCGCCGCGGCTGACAGCACCACCGAAGCCGAGCCGTCCCCGACCTCCGCGGCCGCCACCACCCGCCCCGCCAGCGCGATCGCGAACCCCGCGGCGATCCCGAACGCCCCGGCCGCGCCCACCGCGAACCCGAAGCCCGGGGCCAGCGCGAGGGCGACGGCGCTGAGCGCCAAGGCCCCCAACGCGATCGACCCCGTGTAACGGGCACGTCCGAGTGCTCCGGTGCGTCGAGTGGCGTTGGCGGCCACCACCAGGCCGATCGCCAGGGCGCCGAGGGGCCACAGCCGCGTGCCCGGTGAGGCGTCGAAGGCGGCGGCGATGTCGGTGATCAGGAACGCGGTCACCGCGGCGGCCGCGTAGGCCACGGCCTGCGCGTAAGCCGCCCACAGCGCCGGCGCCCAGCGGAGCGTGCCCCGCGAAGGCGCTGCGTCCCTTGGCGTCTGGGTCTCTGTCGGTGCGGTCATGCCGTCGACGCTAAGGCCGCGCGCGCCCGCGCGCCCCGGTCGGGCGACTGGGCCCGGCGACTGGTCCCCGAACCCGGTCGGTGCGGGCGTTCGACCTGGTGGCGGGCGTCCCAGTCGACCCCAGTCGAATGACAGATGCGGGCCGTCGGTACTCGTGGCTACCCTGGAGGAGTCCCCGGTCGTCCTGAGGATGGAGCCGCCGTGAAACCCATCGCCGACAGCACGCGCGCGCGCCAGGACGCCGCCGGTGCCCCATCGCTCCTCGACGAGCCCGACCTCGATCGCCCGGTCCTGTACGGCCGCGACGCCGAGCTCGATTCGATCCAGGCCCTCCTCGACGGCGCCCGCGTCGGCCACGGCGGCGCGCTCGTCGTGCGCGGCGAGCCCGGGATCGGCAAGTCCGCGATCGTCGACGCCGTCATCCCGCGCGCCGAGGGCTTCACCGTCCTGCGCACCCTCGGCGTCGAGGCCGAGCACACGTGGTCCTATGCGGGCCTGCAGATGCTGCTCCACCCGCTGCTCGACCGCGTCGACCGTCTCCCGGCCGCCCAGTCCGAGGCGCTGCGCACCGCGCTCGGCATGGGCGACGGCACCGGCCGCGCCCACTCGCTCCAGGTCGGCCTCGCCCTCTTGAACCTCCTCGTGGACGCCTCCGCGAAGCAGCCCGTGTACGTGGTCATCGACGACGCCCACTGGCTCGACCGGGACTCCACGAACGCGCTCCTGTTCGCCGCCAGGCGCCTCTCGACCGAGTCGATCACGATGGTCCTGGTCGTACGCGACGGCTTCGCCCCCGACTTCCCCGCCCCCGGCATCCCCGAGATGACCCTCGGCCCGCTCGACCTCGACGCCTCGCAGGCGATCCTCGACATGCGCACCGACGAGATCCCCTTCACCGGCCGCGACTGGATCCTCCGCATGGCGGAAGGGAACCCGCTGGCGCTCTTGGAGCTTCCGGCCGCCGACAACGAGGAGTCGCTGCTGCGCGCCGACACCTCCAACAGCCGCTACTCCACGACCTCGCGCATCAAGCAGGCGTTCACGGAACGCATCATCGCCCTCCCCGAGAGCACGCGCACGATCATGCTGCTCGCGGCCGCCGAGGAGACCGGTGAGACCGCCGTGATCGCCGAGGCCGCCGCGAAGCTCGACGCCAGCCTCGCCGACCTCGAACCGGCCGAAGTGGACGATCTGCTGCGCTACCACCGCGGCCGCATCGAGTTCGTGCACCCCCTGATCCGCTCCACCGCCTACCACTCGGCGCCCCGCGCCCGCCGCATCGAAGCCCACCGCGCGCTCTCCGAAGCGTTCGGCGACGGCGACATCCGCGCCGCCCGCCACCTCGCCGCCGCCACCACGGGCCTGGACGAGAAGGCCGCCGCGGCCCTCGAATCCATTGCGTCCTATGAGGCCGAACGCGGCGGCTGCGTCGCCGAGATGGCCGCCCTCGAACGCGCCGCGAGCTTCACCCCCGACCCCTGCCGCCGGGCCCGCCGCCTCACCGAGGCCGCCCAATGCGCCTATGTCGCAGGCATGACCGGCAAGGCGGTCGAACTCGCCGAGGCCGCCGAGCGCCTCACCGACGACCACGTGCTCCTCGCCCGCACCGCCCTCATCCGCGCCACGATCCTCTCCTGGGCCGGGAACTCCAAGGGTTTCGACGTGTGGATGGACTCGGCCGAGCACTACGCCGCCACCGGCCACGAGAACACCGGCTACCCGCTCCTGCGCGGCGTCTGGAACGCCTGGGAGACCGGCGATTTCACGAAGGTGAAGTACGCGTCCGGGCTCGCCTCCAAGTACGGCGGCTCCAACAACGCCTGGGTGCGCCGACTCGCCCGTGCCGCCGCCGGGCTCAACCGCCAGCCCGACGACACCGCCGGGGAAGCGGTCGACGCGCTGCGCTCCCTCTACGACTACTACCAGCCGCTCCACGAGGACTTCCAGGCGTTCGACCAGGTTCTGGCCGCGCGCTGGCGGTTCCTCGCCGGTGACGTGCCGGCCGCGCACCAGGCCGCGGCCGAGCAGGTGCGGGCCTGCCGTGAGCGCGGCGCGCTGAGCCCGCTCGTGCAGGCGCTGCTGGTGCAGGCGCAAACGCAATTCCACTATGGACGATATGCGGACGCGCAGGCGTCCGCTTCCAGCGCGATCGAGCTGGCGCACGAGCAGAACGACCGCCGGGCGCTCATGCAGGGCCGCATCTGGGTGCTGCTGCCGATCGCCGCGATCAGGGGCGAGGAGCGGCGCTGCCGCGAGCTCGTGGCCGCCGCGATCCAGGACGCGCCCGAGGACTCGGTGATCCCTGCCGACACCGCGCTGGGGCTCTTGGAGCTCGGGCTCGGGCGGTACGAGGCCGCGTTCGAGCGGCTGCTGCGGATCGCCGAGGGCGTCACGCCCATGGAGGTCCTGATGCAGGTCCCGACCCTCGTGGAGGCCGCGTTCCGGTCAGGGCGGCTCGCCGAGGTCAAGGAGGCGTTCGACTGGTTCGCCGACTGGGCCGACGCCACCGGGCGGTCCTACTGGGAGGCGCTCGTGGAGCGCTGCCGCGCGCTGTTCGCGACCGAGGCCGAGGCCGGGACGCACTTCGCGCGGGCCGTGGAGCTGCACCGCGCCGACGACATCGACCCGTTCGAGCGGGCCCGCACCGAGCTGCTGTACGGCGAATGGCTGCGGCGGGTGCGGCGCATCAACGAGGCGCGGGCGCACCTGCGCGAGGCCACCGAGGTGTTCGAGCGGCTCGGCACGGTGCCGTGGACGCAACGGGCCCAAGGGGAACTGCGCGCCGCGGGCGACTCGACGGCCGTCGAGTCGAAGCCCGACCTCGCCGAACTCCTGACGCCGCAAGAGCTTCAGGTGGTGCGGCTGGCCGCCGACGGGCTCACCAACCGCCAGATCGGCGAGCAGCTGTTCGTCAGCCCCCGCACAGTGGGCTACCACCTGTACAACGCTTACCCGAAGCTCGGCGTCTCCTCGAGGACGGAACTGGCGAAGCTCGACCTGTAGGCCGCGGCGGGGCATTCGGGGCGGGTCCATCCGGCTCCCGTCCACAAGCCCCACTCACCGCCCGTCCACAAGCCCCCACCCACCACGAGAGGGGAAGCGGCTGTAGCGCCGATCCTCCCGGCCGGGTACGACAAGACCCGGGCCCGATCCGGGCCCGGGGCGTCGTTTTTCACTCGAACAGAGTAGTGAACCCGAGGAGGCCCCGAATCACGGCGCCGCCGGCACCGGTGTCCGCCACGGTTTCGTCGTCGCCTGGAGCGCCGCGCCCAGGACGAGCATCGCCGCCACGGCCCAGGCCGAGAACCGGTACCCCTCCACGCCCGTCGAGCCCAGGCCCCAGGCCAGCGCCGCCAAGACCGGGCCCACGGACGTGCCGATCGTGCGGGTCGTCGCCATGAACGCGCCCGCGGTGCCCGACTGCTCCGCCGGGGCCGAGTCCAGCAGGTACGCGTTCATGGGGCTGTTGAAGAGCCCGAACGCCAAGCCCAGCAGGGCGATCCGCACCCCCAGGTCGACCAGGCCGGTGTCCGCCTCCACGAACAGGAGCGGCACCACCGCCGCGATCACCAGCCCCGCGCCCGCCAGCGAGACCCGGCCGGGCCCGAACCGGTCGGCGAGCCACCCGGCCACCGGCGTCATCGCGGCCACGCCGCCGATGAACGTCAGCAGCACCGTCGACACCAGCTCCGGGCGCACCCCCTGCACGTCCGTGAGCAGGAACGGCAGGCTGAAGTTCAGCAGGCCCGTCACCGCCGACAGCAGCGTCAGGCTCAGCAGCGCCCCGCTCACCTGCGGCGACCGGAGCAGCGCCACCGTCGGCGCCGACGTCTTCTGCCGCACCCACACCGTCGCCAGGGCCACGCTCGACGCCAGGGCCGCCAACGAGATCCAGGGCGCCGAGTCGACGTACTCGAACGCGAGCAGGAACGCCGCGATCGCGCCGCCCGAGGTCGCCGTGTCCATCAGCAGCGCCCGGTCCGGCCGCGGCAGGCCTGTCCCGTTGCTCGGCACCGACACCGCCACCGCCACGAGCGCCGCCGCGGACATGGCCGCGTGCACCCAGAACAGGCCCGGCCAGTCGAAGGCCGCCATGATGAACCCGCCCGCACCGATCATGCCCATGCCGCCCACCGTCATGAGCAGCGCGATCACGGACATCGCCCGGCCCCGCTGCTCCGGCGAGGCCGAGGTGACGATGATCCGCCCGGTCATGCCGAACAGCAGCCCGCCGAGGAGACCGCCGGCCGCGCGGGCCGCCAGCAGCAGCCCGAACGTCGGCGCGAACGCGGCGGCGACCGAGCCGACCGTCAACGCCCCCATCGCGAATACCGCGACCGCCCGCAGGTCGGCGCGGTCGGCGAGCCGCCCGGCGGCGATCGCCACCGCGCCCATCGGCAGCGCGTAGGAGAGCAGCACCCAGGCCGTCGCGGCCTCGGTCACGTTGAAGTCGGTGCGGATCGCCGGGAGGGCGACGGCGAGGGTGGACATGCCGCCGGCGACGACGAGCTGCGCGAAGCCGACGGCGAGGATCGCTCCCCATCGGGTGGTGGTCGCGGCCTCCGGGGCCGCCGTGGTTTCCGTGGAAGTCATGGCGGCCACGCTAAGCGGCGGCCGACCGGGCCCGCATCCGTCGCTCGACGGGCACACCCGACCGGTCACTGCGCCGCGGGCCGCCGCGCCGGGCCGGCGGCGGCGTGGCCGACCGGTCCAGTCGCGCCCCAGTCGGCCGACAGATGTCCCGCCGGTCGAACCGTTCGTAGCGTCGGATCCGAACCAATCAGGCAAAGGAACGGAACATCATGAGCGACAGACTCAACCTCGGCGTCATCATCGGCTCGACCCGCGAGGGCCGCTGGGCCCCCGCCCCCGCCAAGTGGATCGCGGGCGTCGCCGAGCAGCACGGCGGCTTCGACGTCGACCTCATCGACCTCCTCGACGCCGACCTGCCACAGCACCTGGTCGAGGACGACATGTGGTCCACCGAGGCCGACCCGTCCGCGCCCGTCGCGGCCCTCTCCGAGCGGCTCCACCGCGCGGACGCGTTCGTCGTCGTCTCCGGCGAGTACAACATGTCGATCCCCGCGTCCCTCAAGCACGCGATCGACTACTACATGAACGAGTGGGCCGCCAAGCCCGTCGCCATGGTCACCTACGGCGGCAAGATCACCGGCGGCCAGAACGCGGCCCAGCACCTGCGCCAGATCTTCCCCGAGCTGCGCACCATGACCATCCGCAACTCGATCGCGTTCCCGCGCTTCTACCAGCACTTCGACGACCGCGGCGAGTTCACCAAGTTCGGCGAGACCGAACCGGCCGCCAAGACCCTCCTCGACGAACTCCACTGGTGGGCGCTGGCACTCGCCAACGCCCGCAACGCGACCCCGCTCCCCAGCCCCTTCTAGTCCCCGCCGGACCGGGTTGAGGGGCTGCCCTGCGGATCAGGTCATCCGGCCCGTTGGTCCGCGCCGCGTTGTCGGCCCCCCCGATGCAACACCGGTATCGGGGGGCCTTCCGCGGCGATGCTTGCGAGCCGTCAATCAGTAGAGCGAGAGCGAACGAACGGACTCGGATACCGCCGCTCCCCGATCCGCAAGGGAGTCCCTAGGCAATACGTCCTAGGACCCGGTCCGGGGCCCTGGCGCCGCGCGAATGCGCCGGTACCGTTGAACCGTGCTGTACGGACGCGACACCGAGACCGCCGCCCTCGCCGACCGCTTGGCCGCCGCCCGCGAGGGCCGAGGTTCGGCCCTCGTCGTGCGCGGTGAAGCCGGCATCGGCAAATCGAGCCTGGTCGCCGCCACCGCCGAGAACGCCGCCGACGTCACCGTGCTGCGCTGCACCGGCGTCGAATCCGAGCACGCCTGGTCCTTCGCCGGCCTCCAAGCGCTCCTCCTGCCCCTGGCCGGGCACCTCGAGGCCATCCCCGAGCACCACGCGTGCGTCCTCTCCCGCACCCTCGGCCTCGACCCCGCCCCCGAGAAGGAAGCGCCGCCCGGGGACCTGCGCTTCACCGTCGGCCTCGCCGCCCTCAGCCTCCTCACCGAAGCCGCCGGGCACCGGCCTGTGCTCTGCATCGTCGAAGACGCCCACTGGCTCGACCCCGACTCCGCCGACGTCCTGCTCTTCATCGCCAAACGCCTTGCAGCCGAGGCGGCCCTGATGATCTTCACCGTCCGCGAAGGCTACGCTCCCGACTTCCCCACCCCCGGTCTCGACGAACTCCGCCTCGGCCCGCTCGACGACGCCGCCGCCGCGTCGCTCCTCGCCGAGCGCCTCGGCGGCCACACCCACGCCGACAGGGGCCGGATCCTGCACTCAGCCGAAGGCAACCCCCTCGCGCTCCTGGAACTGCCGCTTGTGGAATCCGACACGCGCCTCGCCGCCGACTGGACCGGGCGGCGCTCCACCACCAGCCGCCTCAAGCAGGTCTTCGGCGACCGCATCGACCGCCTCCCCGAACCCACCCGCACCCTCCTCCTCGTCATCGCCGCCGACGACACCGCCGACACCGGTCTCGTCCTCGACGTCGCCGCGAAGCTCGGCGCCCAGCTCACCGACCTCGCCCCCGCCGAAGCCGACGACCTCGTGCGCTTCCACGGCGACCGCTTCACCTTCGGCCACCCCCTCATCCGCACCGCCGCCTACCAGGGCGCGCCGGTCTTCCGGCGCCTCGAGGCCCACCGCGTGTACACCGAGATCATGGGCGCCGACGACCACCGCCGCGTCCTCCACCTCGCCGCCGCCGCGACCGGACCGGACGAAGCCGTCGCCGCCGCCCTCGAAGCCGCCGCCGACTGCGGCTCCACCTGCGGCGGGCACGGCTACGAGTACACGGTGTTCGAACGCGCCGCCGCGTTCACCCCGGACCCGCGCGAACGGGGCCGCAGGCTCCTGCGCGCCGCCGAAGCCGCCGTCGCGGCGGGCAACGGCCCCAAGGCCCGCGCCCTGTCCATCCAGATCGGACGGATCACCGAGGACCGCGCGATCCTCGCCCGCGCCACCCTCATGGCCGCGATGGTCGCCGCCTGGGACAACGACATCCGCGAGTCCTACCGGCTCTACATGGAGGCCGCCGACCACTACGTCGCCGCCGACATCACCTCCACGGGCTATCCGCTGTTCCGCGCGGTCGAACTCGCCTGGCAGGCAGGGGACTTCTCCCGCGCGGAGGTCGCCGCCGAATACGCCGAGCGCCTCGGCATCGACCACTCCCCGTGGGTGCGGGACCTCGCGAAGGCCACTGCCGGGCTCAACCGCTCCTGCACCGTCACCGTCGCGGAGGCGGTCGCCGCACTCCGGAACCTGATCGACATCCACCTCGGCTTCGGCGAATCCGTCTCCCCCGAGAACCGCGCGATGGTCGCCTGGTGGCAGACCCTCATCGGCGACATCGACGCCGCCGAGCAGACCGCTTCCGGCACGGTGCACGCGGCCCGCACCACCGGGGCGGCCGGAGCCCTCCCGAGAGCGCTCACGCTCAACGCGATCACCGAGTTCCACAGGGGCCGTTGGAAGGACGCCGAAGCGCTCGCCTGGAACGCCGTCGAGTTCTCGATCGAGCTCGGGCAGCGGATCGGGCCCGTCAAGGCCCGCGCCCACGTGCTCGCCCCGATCGCGGCCCTGCGCGGCGAGGAGGAACGCGTGCGCGAACTCGTGGAGGACGCGCATGCCGGTTCACCGGGCGACACGGTCGTCGCCATCGACAACGCGCTCGCCCTCCTCGACATCGCGCTGGGGCGCAACGAGGAAGCGCTCGACCGCTTCATGATGCAACTCGAGTCCAGCGCGCCCGGCGAAGCGCTCGACTGGGTGCCGTTCGCCGTCGAGGCGGCGGTGCGCGCGGGCGAACCGGAGCGGGTCGCGGGCGCGTTCGACTGGTTCACGCAGTGGGCCGAGGCGAGCGGGCAGCCGCATCTGATGGCTCAGGTCGAACGCTGCCGGGGCCTGCTCGCGGACGAGCAGGAGGCCGGGGCGCACTACCAGCGCGCCGCCGAACTGCACAAGGAGACCGACGCGCTGTTCCCGTTCGAGTCCGCGCGCACCGACCTCGTCTTCGGCGAATGGCTGCGCCGGGCCCGGCGCGTCAACGAGGCGAAGACCCGGTTGCGTTCGGCCGCAGCGGTGTTCGAGCGGCTCGGGGCCGAGCCGTGGAGCGAGCGTGTGCGCAGGGAGCTGCGCGCCGCCGGCGACGCGGGCCCTATCGAGGCCGCTCCCGACCTCGCCGGCAAGCTCACTCCGCAAGAGCTGCAAGTGGTCCGGCTCGCCGCGGCCGGTCTCAGCAACCGCGAGATCGGCGAGCAGCTCTACCTGAGCCCGCGGACGGCCGGATACCACCTGTACAAGGCCTATCCGAAGCTCGGCGTGGCCTCACGGAACGACCTGGCCAAGCTCGGCCTGTAGTCGAGCGCCGCCGGTCAGACGGTCGGAGTCCTGTCCGGGATCGCGACAGGCAGGGTCCGCCGGGCCGGCCCTGCGCGGCGCGCCGAGTACCGGCCCCCTCCGGCTACGACTACGGCGGCGCTTCCGGGCGCGGTACCGGGGGCAGGATCCGACGCTTCACGGGGCCTCTTGGCTGGAGATCTCCGCCCAGATCGTCGGCATCCTCGGTCTCGTCGCCGCTGTGATCGCCCTGGTCATGAATTGAACGGGCGTCAGAGGCCGTGGCGCTCAAGGAAGTCCAGGACCAGCCCGTGCCAGGCGTCCGGCTGCTCGGCCATGAACACGTGCCCGGCCTTGACCTCCGCGTACTCGGCGCCCGCGATGCGCTCGGCCAGGAACCGGTGGTTGGCCGGATCGACCAGGAGATCCTCGCTCGCGCTGATCGCCAGGGTCGGGACGGCGATGCCGGGCAGGTCGGCGGTCGTGTCGACCGTCCCGATCAGGGCCGCCTGCGCGGCCGTGCCGCCGGGAATCGACGCCGCGATCTGCTCGACCGTAGCGGCGACGTCGGCGGCGGGCATGCCGTTCACGAAGTCCGCGCTGAACGCCGATCCGAGCACGAAGCGCGCGAACGACTCCCGGTCGCCCGCGGCGAGCAGCGAGCGCCACAGGTCGAGGGCGAGCCGCAGCCGGTTGTCGGCGCGGGCGATCCCGGCCGCGAGGATGAGCCCGCTGACGCGTTCGGGGTGGCGGGCGGCCGCTCGCACCGCGACGGCGGTGCCGAGTGAGAACCCGATGATCGTGAACCGCTCGGTCGCGGCCGCTTCGACCAGCGCGTCGGCGAGCGAGTCGAGCTCGAGCACGGTGTCGTCGGCCGGGTAGGAGGACGCGGTGACCGTGTGGCCTTGGGCGAGCAGCGGAATGAGCGGCCCGAAGTTGGAGTCGATGCGGCCGCCTCCGCCGTGGGCGAGGACGATGCCGGGGCCGGAGCCGTGGATCTCGGTGGTGAGCGCGGGGCGCTGCGAGGAAATGTTCGTCATGGCTGCGACGTTATGGCTTCACATCAGTGTGAAGGCCACACGCTTGTGCCGGAGGTCACGATGTTGATCGGAGAGCTGTCGCGCCGCACCGGAGTCAGCACCCGCCTGCTGCGCTACTACGAGGAGCAGCAGCTGCTCCTGCCCGGACGGGACTCGCACGGCTACCGCAGCTATCCCGAGGACGCTCCCGCGCGGGTCGAGCAGATCAGGGAACTGCTCGAAGCGGGCGTGTCGACCCGCGAGATCCGCCATCTCATCCCGTGCCACACCAAGGACGGCATGCGCCACTGCGACCACTCGGCGACGGTCATGCGCGGCGCCCTCGAACGCCTCAACGACCAGATCGCCGACCTCAACCGCAAACGCGGCCTGCTCGCGAACCAGGCTGAAGCCGTGGTCGAACGCCCCTACGACCCGGTCGGCCCGCGCCCTGCGTGAACGCACCGACGGCGGACGGCGAGCTCAGCCCTGCGGCGGCGGCGCGTCGTAGCGGACGGTGCCTTCCTCCGCGCCGGGACCGGCCGGTGTGAATCCGGCCTTCTCCAGCACCCGGACCGAGGCGGGGTTCGACGGCTCCACATGCGCGAAGACCGCCCTGACCTCCGGTGCGGTGAACGCGTGAGCCGTCAGCGCCAGCACCGCTTCCGAGGCGTAGCCGCGGCCGCGCCGCGAAGGCGCGACGCCGTACCCGAGCTCCACCGCGCCGTCGGAAGGCGGCCAGAACAGGCCGAGTGAACCGACGACCAGGCCGCTCTCGCGCTCCACGATCAGACGGTGCCCGAAGGGCCCCAGCCATTCCGGCTCCGCCGCGATCAGCGGGGCGATCACCTTGTCGCCCTCGTCGGGGAAGCCCTCGGCCCAATCGTCCAAGCGCCCGCCCTCGGTCACGACGGCCGCCTCGGCGGCCGTCCACACGCGAAGCATGAGGCGTTCGGTGCGCAGATCGGGCACGGCCGCAGCAGAATCAGAAGCTGTCACAAGTCTCACCGTAGGCTGGTGCGACCGCGGCGGGCAACCGCATTGAAGGCACCCCGGAAACGCGCGGAATCCTTCATCATGGGCCCCCGAAACATCAAGGGTGACCGGAGGGTCCGACAAAACGAGCCCGAATCGGTCACCCCGGAGGCGAGCCTCGCATCAGCCGCGGCGCGCCCAGGTGCGCGCCGCCGCCTGCTTCGCGTCGTTGATCGTCTCGACCTCCACGACCTCGATGCCGCGGTGGCGCTCCGCGACCGATCCCTTCGGGACGATCGCCGTTTTGAACCCCAGCCGGGCCGCCTCGCTGATGCGCCGGTCGGCGTTCACCGTGCGCCGCACCTGGCCGGTCAGGCTCACCTCGCCGATCGCCACCAGGTCCGCGCTCACCGCGATCTCCTGCTCCGCGCTCACCAGCGCCAGCGCGAGCGCGAGATCCGAGGCGGGCTCGCGCACCCTGATGCCGCCGATCGTCGTCGCGTACACCTCGCGGTCGAGCAGCCGCATCCCGCTGCGGCGGGTGAGTACCGCGAGCACCATGTTCAGCCGGGCCTGGTCGAGCCCCGACACGGTGTGCCGGGGGATCGCGCCGTCCTTCACCGACTTCCCCAGGAGCGCTTGCACTTCGACGGGCACGGCCCGGCGGCCCTCCATCGTCACGGTCACGCAGGTGCCCGGCGTGGGCTCGGTCGGCGCGTCGTCGAGGAACAGCCCCGAGGGGTCGGCGAGGGAGACGATGCCGTCCTCGGTCATCTCGAAGCACCCCACTTCGTCGGCCGGTCCGAAGCGGTTCTTGACGCCGCGCAGCAGCCGCAGCATCGAGTGCCGGTCGCCTTCGAAGTGGACGACGGTGTCGACCAGGTGCTCCAGGGCGCGCGGCCCGGCGATGCCGCCGTCCTTCGTCACGTGCCCGACGAGGATCACGGCCATGTTGCGCGACTTGGCCTCCGCGGTGATGGCGCTCGCGACGGCCTTGACCTGGGTGACGCCGCCGGGGACGCCGTCGGTGTCGGGGGCGATGACGGTCTGCACCGAGTCGAGGATGAGCAGCGAGGGCTTGACGTCCTCGACGTGGCCGAGGACGGCGCCGAGGTCGGTCTCGGCGGCGAGGTAGAGCTCCTCGGAGAGGCAGCCGGTGCGGTCGGCGCGGCGGCGGACCTGCGCGGCCGACTCCTCGCCGGTGGCGACGAGCGCCTTGCCGTACCCGGCTTCACCGAACCGGTGGGCCACTTCGAGCAGCAGCGTCGACTTGCCGACGCCGGGTTCGCCGGAGATGAGGGTCACGCCGCCGGGGACGAGGCCGCCGCCCATGACGCGGTCGAATTCGCCGATGCCGGTGGGGAGGCTCGCCGCCTGGGCGGCCGAGACGGTGCCGATGCGCATCGCGGGCTTGGCGGGCCGCCGCGCCGAGGGGACGGCCGAGCCGATGCCGGCGCCGCCGCTCTGGCGGGGCGGGGCCGCGGTCTCCTCCATCGACCCCCATTCGCCGCAGTCGGGGCACTGCCCGACCCACTTGGGGACCCGGACACCGCATGCGCCGCACGCGTAGGCGATTCGCTGGCTCTTCGACATGGCGCCAGCCTACGTTCCAGGCCCGACACGGCCGTGTCCGAACCTGCCGTCGTGCCTTGCGATCACGGCCTTTCACCGGTCTGACCTGCCTCGACACCCGTGTTCGAACATGCCCGGCCGGGATTGTCGTACCCGTGTGTGGGAGGGTGTTCTCATTTCACTGGTTGTGGTGAAGGTGGGAATGGGCGGGTATCCCGGGGCGCCCGGTGCGGCGGCGGCCCGCCGCCCTCGGCCCCGCGACCCCGCCGCGAAACCACCCCTCCGAGTGGCCTAGGCGACAGCTTCTGCGGCGCGGGACAAGTGGTCGAAACGGGGTTGTCCGGCTGTTTAGACTTGCGGCATGAACGCAGCGGAGCCGATCAACGGCTCATCGGCACTCTCGCTCGAACCGGTCGCGGCACCGGGCCGCTCGCGCCCTGGCGCGGCCTTCTTCGACCTCGACAAGACGGTGATCGCCAAGGCCAGCAGCCTCGCCTTCTCCCGGCCGCTCTACCAGGGCGGGCTCCTCGCCCGCCGCGACGTCCTCAAAGTCGCCTACTCGCACCTCCTCTTCCGCCTCGGCGGCTCGGCCGACGAAGCGCAGATGGCGCGCACCCGCGACCAGATCGCGGCGCTCTCGCGCGGCTGGCCCGCCGAGGAGGTCCGGTCGATCGTCAACGAGACCCTCGAAGAGCTCATCGCCCCGTCCGTCTACGCCGAGGCGGCCGCCCTCATCGAAGCGCACCGCTCGGCGGGCAGAGCGGTCGTTCTCGTGAGCGCCTCCGGCGAGGAGATGGTCGCCCCCATCGGCCGGATGCTCGGCGCCACCGACGTCATCGCCTCCCGCATGAAGATCGGCGACGACGGCCGCTACACCGGGGAGATCGACTTCTACGCGGCCGGGCCCGCGAAGGCCGAGGCCGTCAGGGCGTTCGCCTCCGCGCGCGGCATCGACCTCGAGGCGTCCTTCGCCTACTCCGACTCGATCACCGACGAGCCGATGCTCCGCACGGTCGGCTACCCGCGCGCGGTCAACCCCGACCGCGGTCTGCGCCGCCTCGCCCAGGAGGAGGGCTGGCCGCAGCTGACGTTCAGGCGCCCCGTGGCCCTGCGCCAGCCCCTGTCGGGGCCGAATCCGCTCAAGGCCGCGGCCGTCGGCGTAGGCGTTGCGGCTGTTGCGTATGTGGTCTGGCGAGTGTGGAGGGAACGCCGTCTCAGGACCGCTTGAGCAGCGCTTTCCGCAGATGGGTAGCCTCAGCGAGATGGAACGCAAACAACCGGCCCGACTGGCCGATGTCGCCCGAGCCGCCGGCGTCTCGGTGGCCACCGCCTCTCGCGTGCTCAACGGCTCCCCCCACCGGGTGAGCGATCAGCTGAGCGAGCGGGTGCGCGAGGCGGCACGCCGGTTGCGATACGCCCCCAACGTCGGCGCGCAGGTCCTCGCCCGCGCGACCTCCCAGACCGTGGCCCTGCTCCTGCACGACGTGACCGACCCGTACTTCGCGCAGCTCGCCGGCGGCGTCCTCGCCGAGGCCGCCCGGCGCAACGTGCGCGTGCTCATCGCCGACACCGGCATCGACCCCGATTCGGAAGTGCAGCACCTGGATTCGCTGCGCGGCTACCGTCCGCGCGCGGTGATCGTCGCCGGTTCGCGGACCACCGACGAGGCCGCTGAGCAGCGCCTCTCCGAGCATCTTGCGGATCTGCTGGAACTGGGCGCCACTGTGGTCAGCGTAGGCCAGCCGGGCCTGCCCGGGCGGGTGGTGCGCCCGGCGAACCGCGAGGGCGCGGCCGCCCTGGCGCGGTTCCTCACCCAGCTGGGCCACCGCCGCTTCGCAGTGGTCGCCGGGCCCGAGCAGCTGCAGGTGGTGCGCGAGCGGCGCGAGGGCTTCCTCTCGGCGCTCCCCGAAGACGCCGAGGTGGCGCACGTGTCGGCCGAGTTCAGCCGCGACGGCGGCCACAAGGCCGGTCGGGCGCTCCTCGACGGTGCCGAGCTGCCGACCGCCGTGTTCGTGACGAGCGACGTGCAGGCCACGGGCCTGTGCACGGCACTGCGCGAAGGCGGCGTGAGCATCCCCGAGCAGGTCTCGGTGGCCGGATTCGACGACATCCCGATCGTGCGCGACCTCACCCCCTCGCTCACGACGGTGGCGCTCCCGCTGCACGACATGGGTGTGAAGGCCCTGGAAGCGGCCTTGGTCGAGGACGCCGACTATCCCGACGAGCTCATGGTCGACGCCGAGCTCATCGAGCGCTCCTCGACGGCCCGTCCGCGTTCCTGAGCCCCCGGAGCGAATGCGGGGTGGGGCCGATCGGCCCCGCCCTTCGCTTTGCCCCCGGATGTGTGCTTTCTCAAGCCCATGTAACGGTCTTGAAACACAAGATGCCCGCATGAGCGGCGGCTTCGCGCTACGCTCGGAATCAAGATGTTCTATATATTGGGACGTCGATCCGAAATAATCAGGTGAACCCGATCTCAATCTCGAGACGGCAACCGCTTAAATATTGGTAGATTTAGATATAACTCCAGGTAGTGCGACATTAACTGAATAGCCGCCGCTGTGGCCTGCAAACTGATCTTGTGTCAACGGTAGATCCGCTGGCGAGGCAGGCGTAATCTCGGCGGTGGATCCGTTCAGGGACTTGGTGCAGCCCGAGCGGGATCCGTAGGAACCGAAACCCTTTGCGAGCCGGAAGCGTCGTCGTTACCGCCCGGCCACACCGCGAGGGCATATTCAGGGTTGGAACTGGATTAATGGCAGTGCGGCCGAATCCGGTACCGACTGGAACCAATCCGGAAGGAACACGATCATGGTGCGAGTCACCGTCGAGGCCGAGACGCCCGTCTCGCCGGTCAGCGGCGAAACGCTTTCCAAATCCGACGCCGAACGAATCGCGGGTGTCCTCAAAGCACTCGCCGATCCGAACCGGCTCCAGCTCATCAGCCTCATCCAGGCCGCTCCCGAGCAAGAGGCCTGCGTGGCCGAGCTGACCGAGCCCCTCGGGCTCTCCCAGCCGACCGTCAGCCACCACCTGCGCATCCTGGCCGAGGCCGGGGTCGTCGAGCGCGACAAGCGCGGTGTGTGGGCGTACTTCCGCCTCGTCCCCGAGACGATGCGGATCGTCGCCGACCTGCTGACCCCGCCGAAGCGCCGCCCGCGGCGCCGCTGAAGGGGCACCGGGCCGTACGCGAGCACCCCGGCCGCAGGCCGGGATGCGGTGCGCGCCTGCGCTACTGGCGCGCGACAACCGACTGTCCGGAAGCGATAACTGAAAAACGCGATCTCGACTGCGTTTGCTTCACGTCATACACTCGTCACATGACCGGTGTGCATCGCAGACGAGGGCGCCTCTCGAAAGAGGGCCGCCGCCTCCTCGGCGGGCTCGCGCTGCTCGCCGTCTTCACCCCGGTCACCGCCTACACCCTCAACGCCGCCATCGCCCACGTCCAGTCCTGCGGGACGGAAGTGGAGCTCCACGTCGCCGCCGCCCCCGAGATGGCCGCGGCGCTCGAGGACTTCGTCGCCGCCGGCGGCGGGGCGCCCTCCCGCGGCTCGGACGTGTGCGCCGACATCACCGTCGAAGCCGTCAGCGGCAACGCCGTCGCCGAGACCGGCGCGGACGTGTGGGTCCCCGAGACCGCCCTCTGGCGCAACCTTCCCGACGCCGGCTTGGCGGAGCAGTGGGAGGTCCTCCAGGAGTCGACCGCCAGCGCCGCAGTCGGCCTGGCCCTGCCCGCGGGCGAGAGCACCGACCAGGTGCTCCCCGACGAGGCCGACGTCGCGCTCCAGGATCCGCGGCAGCACGCCCCGAGTCTGATGTGGATCATCATGTTCGGGGTCGACGAGCACACCGTCGAAGGCGGGGACGGCCCGGCCGTGATGTCCGCCCCGGAGGTCCTGGCCGCCGGGAACCCCGACCTGCAAGCTCCCGCGGGCGCGGCGCAGGTCGGGCAGTTCGAGTACCCGATGCTGGCTCGCGCCGACCTGGGCGAGGACGAGCGCGAGGCGGCGCAGAACCTGCTGCGCTCCTACAAGGGCGCGTCCTACGGTGAGGTGCTGGCCGAGCACGCGCTCGGCTCGGCGACGTCGCAGTCCGCGCCGACGTCGACGGAGGTCATCGCGGCGGCGCTCCAGAGCTGGGACGTCCGCGAGGACGCCTGAGCCGTTATTCGGCGGCTTTCGCCAGGGCCTGGCTGAGCACGTCGTTGAAGACGTTCCAGCCTTCTTCTTCGCGCTCGGAGGCGATGTCGGCGGTGGCCCAGGCCTGGAAGGTGCCGTGGGCGTCGGTCACGAAGACGCTCAGCGAGCCGCGCCAGCGCCCGTAGACCTGGTTGCGCTCGGCGAAGGCGATGTCGCCGTCCATCTCCTCGAGCGGCTGGTAGGGGAGGGCTTCGCGCATGATCTTGCGGGCGGCGCGGGGGCAGTCGCCGTCGCAGGGGAGCCAGCCGACGGTGATCTCGGATTCGCCGTCGTCGGCGGTGCAGACCGCGGTCGCGCCGTCTTCGGCGCAGTCGAATTCGCTGGGTACTTGGAAGGCGAAGGGCCAGTTGGCGGCCGCGAACGTCTCGGTGGCGGCGTCTTCGGGGAAGGCGCTGCCGCCGACGCGTTCGGCGGGGGCCTCCTCGTCCCATTGGGGCACTTCGTTGCCGGCGTCGCCTTCGGTGGGCTCGGCGGCGGGGGCCTGGGAGACGCCGTCGACGGCGGCGGTGTCCTGCGGTTCGGCCGAGCCGCCGGTGTCGCCGCCGCCGGGGCTCGAGAGGACGGCCCAGACGCCGACGACGAGGGCGAGGATGACCACGACGGAGCCGATCCCGATGAGGATCGGCTTCAGTTGCGAGGGTTTCTTGGGCGCGGCGATGATGACCACGGGCGGGGACATCGGCGGCGGGGAGGGCGGCCCGGAGACGCCCGCGGGCGAGGCGGGGGCGGCGGAGCGCTGGGCGGCGGCCATCTGGTGGGCGGCGCGCTGGGCCGCGGCGGCGGGTCCGACGGGGAGCGGGCCGGTGGCGGGGCCGAGGGCGAGGAGCCGGTCCATGATGCGGTCGGCGCCGCGGAGGCGGGCGTCGCGCAGGACGACGACGTAGGGCTGCTCGGCTTCGAGGTCGGCGACGAGGATCGGGGCGTCTTCGGGTCCGGCGGTGGCGTAGGCCCAGGCGACGGTGTCGGAGAGGAGGCCGCGGCGGGCGGGGTCCTTGGAGGAGGTGGTGCCGAGGGTGAGGATCTGCACGGGCCGGCCGTTCCCGTCGAGGCCTTCGCAGAGCTCGTAGGCGCCTTCGACGCGCGCGGTCGTGACATCGGTGTACGGCCCGACCGTGCGACTCATCGAAGCCCCCTCAAGCTGCGGATCCGCGTTGCGCTGATCTGGCCGTCACGGGATGTGCGAGCCGTAGGAAGCGCGGAATTATCACTAAGTATGGCCCGGCTCCGCACGCCTTGCGACACCTGGCCGAGGGCAGTCCGCCGAATGGCCGCGCGGGGCCGGCCGATCTCGGTCAGACGACCGAGGCGGGCGTGAATGCGAGCCGGTTACGCTGGCGGCGTGACCAACTTCCTCAGCCAAGGCCTGGCACTGGCCACCGCGTCGACTGAGATCCCCGAGGCGGAAGGGCAGGGCGACCTGATCCAGTGGGTCCTCGGCCTCATCGAGAATCTCGGCGAGGTCGGTGTGGGCCTGGCCCTCGCGATCGAGTCGGTGTTCCCTCCGATCCCGTCCGAGCTGATCCTGCCGGTGGCCGGATACCTCGCCTACGACAACAAGATGAACTTCTGGCTGGCGATGTTCTTCGCCGCGCTCGGCTCGATGGCGGGCGCGTACATCCTCTACTACGTCGGCTACGCGTTCGGGCGCGAGCGGACGCGGTGGATCTTCGAGAAGTTCCCGCTGCTGGAGCTCAAGGACTTCGAGCGCTCGGAGAAGGTGTTCGCCCGGTGGGGCGGCATTGCGGTGATGGCGGGGCGCTGCCTGCCGCTGGTGCGCAGCGCGATCTCGGTGCCGGCGGGGATCGAGAAGATGCCGTTCTGGAAGTTCACGGGCTACACCCTGGTCGGTTCGGTTATCTGGAACGGGATCTGGATCGGGCTGGGATTCTGGTTCGGTCCGACGATCAAGCCGGTGATCGAGGAGTACTCGGGGCTGCTGAGCAAGATCGTGGTCGCGGTCATCGGTCTGCTGTTCCTGTGGTTCATCGTCGCCCGCACGATCAAGATCATCCGCAACAAGCGCGGCGGCGGTGACGAGAACGGGAACGCGGGCCACTCGGACACGATGATCCTGCGCCGCGTGCAGTAGTCGCTTTTCACCCTTTCAGGTTGCGGCCCTTCGCTCTTGGCGATGCTTGCGAGCCAAGCGTCTGCTCAGTCGAGTGGAGGGCCGTCTCGCGTGCCACGCGGACATATGAGTCATCCGCGCATCTCGGGGATGCAATGTCGCAATGTTTTCGAATTTCTTCGCGTCTGGGCGTAACCGCTCCGAGGCCTCTCCAGTTAGTCAGTGTGGCCGCGTCACAGCGGCCGGGCCGCAGTGTCACCGGCCCAATGGACAGCGAGCGCGGTCCTCGACCCGCCGGCGATCCAGCCGGCAAGGTCGCGGCTGAGGTCCGCATTCGGCAGGAGCGAACGTCCCCGCGGCGACCGCGCTGCCTCGAGCCGCTGGTCAATCACTGACAATTCAGCGATCTTGCACCGCCCGGCGGTCGATCCGCGCTGCTTTCCCAGCCGTCGACCAGTGTCCGTGCGGTACGGAGAAAGGCAACGAAGCAGATGAAAATGCGCACTGTGCGTACGGCGGGCCTCGTCGGAGGACTCGCTACGGGGGCTCTGCTGCTCGCCGGAACGGCGGCCCAGGCCGCCGACACCGAGGTCCCGGAATCGACCGGCGACCTCGTGATGGCGACTCCGGAAGCCCTCGGGGGGCTCCCGGTCTCGCCCGACGCCGTGACCGGCCTGGCCGGTGGCGTCACGGACCAGGCCCCCGGCCTGAGCGCCGTGGACTCGATCCCCGGTGCGAACGCCCTGGTGCCGTCCGGTCCCGACGTGGAGGCCAAGGGCGACATCGTCACCGACAGGGCCGCCGACGAGGTCAAGGACCAGACCGACCAGGTGGCACCCGCGGGCAGCCAGGTCGACGACCTGCTCTCGGGCCTCGGCGGCGGCCTTCCGGTGCCGCTGCCCTTCTAAGGCTGCAACACCCCCGCGGCGCGCGCTTCCGCCAGGCGCGCCGTGGACCACGGTCGAGCAGTGGGGCCCGTCAGGGTCCGAACGCGAGCGGCAGCGCGAGTCCGCGGCGGTGCACAGCCGCGGCTCGCGAGCCGTCCGCGAGGCGTCTGGCAAGGCGCCGACCGGCCCGGACGGCCCCACCGACCGGGCAAGGAAAGAAAACCGCAAGGCACAACTCTCCCGGTTTCAAAGCACCTCGTCCGACCGCAGGACCCAGCCTGCCCGGACGCGAACAAGCTTTCGGAACCACGGAGCTTCACGGGGGATACGTGATGGAACAGCAAGAACCATTTCCCTGAAAGGTGAAACTTCGTGAATAACTCATGGGCACGCAAGACCGCGCAGACCGGCCTGGTCGCGACGGGGGTCGTCCTCGTCGCCGGTGCCGGCACCGCCCAGGCCTACGGCCCTGACGTCACCACGCAGGACCAGGTCGGCGCGGTGTCGGGCAACCAGGTCGTCGCGCCGGTCCAAGCGCCCGTCAACATCTGCGGCGTTGCCGCGGCCGTCCACGGGACCGCCTCCGCCGGCTGCGAGGGCGGCGCTGACGCCGACTACGACGGCGCGGGCGACCTGACCACCCAGGACAACACCGGTCTCGGCAACGGCAACCAGACGTTCGCCCCGGTGCAGGCCCCCACCGACATCAGCGGCATCGCCTCTGCCGTCGGCGGCGCGGCCGACAGCTGGTCCACCGGCGGCTCGCACGCCGACGTCGAGTCCGGCACCGCCGGGTCAAGCAGGGCCGAATCCGACACGCTCACCCAGAGCAACCACGGCGCGCTGTCCGGCAACCAGCTGCTCGCGCCGGTCCAGGCCCCGATCAACACCTGCGGCAACGCGATCGCCGTCGGCGGTTCGTCCACCGCCGGGTGCGAGGGGGGCGCCGACGCCGACTACTCGGGCGCGGGCGACCTGACCACCCAGGACAACGTGGGCCTCGGCAACGGCAACCAGGTGTTCGCCCCGATTCAGACTCCGGTCAACGTGTGCGGCAACTCCGTCGCGATCCTCGGCTCCGCCAGCGCCTCGTGCGACGGCGGCTCCGACGCCGAGGTCCCCGGCGGGCACGACCACCACGACAGCCACAAGGAGCTCTCGACCACCGAGGCCTCCAACGTGGACGTCAACGAGGAAGGGCTCCCGGCCGTTCCCGGTCTCGACTCCGTGAGCGGCGCGACCGGCGGTCTGCCGCTCGTCGGCGGCCTCGTCGGCAACACCACCTCCGAAGGTGTTGCGGACTCGGTCGCGGGCGTCGGCGAGCTCGCGGGCGCGGGCGTTCTCTAACGCGCGAACGGCCCGCGTCGTCGCAGCGCGGGCCGCTCTTTCCACATCAAGGGATACCTGAACGGGGGGGCCCGGCGCGGGGGGCGGCCGGGGCGGGGGGGGGGGGGGGGGGGGGGGGCGGGGGCGGCGCGGGGGGGCCCTCTACACCACCCACCCGGCACCCGCGCGGGGGGCCCCCCGCCCCCCGCCCCCCCGTCTCAGTCGTCGAGGGTCTTGAGGCGCGCTTCGAGCGCCGAGTTCATCGAGTTGAAGCCCTGCTCGGTGTCGGCCAGGAGCGACTTCATGAGCGGCACCAGGACGCCGGTGAACCGCTCGCCGTGGGTGAGGACCGTGGTGCCGTCGGCCTGCGGTTCGAGCACGAGGTAGTGCTCGCCGTCGAGGAGTCCGCCCGGGCCGAGCCTCCCGAGCCAGCGGATCTGCCGGGCCGGGGAGACGCGCAGCACACGCGGCCTGAACCGGTTGGTCTTGCCGTTCGGCTGCAGGATGGCCGCTTCGAGTCGTTCGTCCTCGGCGAGGAGCCCGGAGATCTCGGTGATGAACGGGTTCCACTCGCCGTAGGCCGGGAAGTCGGTGAGGACCGCCCACACCCGGTTGGCGCGCGCGTCGAGGTGCACCGCGGTCTCGATCCGCTGCTCCTGGCCGATCGCCCACAGGCCGTACGCGGTGGCGGCGGCGATGATCGCGGCCGCGATGACGAAGAAGATCAATTCCCCAGACTCCAGAATCGGATGTTGCCTCGGTCGTCGCCGGTCACCGCGAACTGGCGGTCCTCGACCGTGACCTGCACCAATTCGGTGGGCAGCTCGTCCTCGGCTTCGAAGTAAACGGTATCCGATCCTTCGAGGCTCTGCGCCTGGGCGGAGCCCTCCGAGTCGATCAGGAGCAGCGACGCCCCGGAGGCGGTGTCCACGACCTCGAAGTGGTACTCGTCGTTGGGGTCGCTGTAGGCGATGGGAGCGAACGAGGGCACCCAGTCGTCGAGGTCCCAGAAGTGCAGCATCCCGTCGCCGCCGTACGCCATCGCGTGCGGCGTGCCCGAGTAGTAGACGACGCCGAACCCCTCGACGGAGTTCCCCTCCCAGTCATCGGAGCTGACAGCCATGCCGTCGGCGGCGCCGCTGTACATGTCGATCGAATCCAGGTGCCGCTCCGAGTCGAAGGCGACCAGGGCCGTGTAGTCCCAGGTGACCGAGGTGAAGAACCGCATATAGGCGTAGCCGTCGGGGACCGGGTAACGGGCGATCGTGCTCTGGTCCTCGAGGTCGTAGACCTCGAACTCCGTATCGCTCACCAGGGTCAGCACGGGCGTGCCGCCGTCGGTGCCGGTGCGGAAGTAGGCGACCTCCATGCCCTCGTCGACCATCTCGGGGACGCCCGCGGGGTCGAAGACCATGCTCGAAGGGCTCCACACGTAAGGCTCGAAGTCGGCGCCGATGGCGACCATGATCGGCTCGCCGGACGAGTTCCTGGCCGCCCACAGCTCCCTGACGTTCGATTCGAGCCAGTACTCCTCCTGCAGCTCGCCCGATGACAGGTCCCACAGCTCGATGGAGCCGTCCGCGCCGTTCGAGAACAGCAGCGGCTGGCCGCCGTTGTCGAGGAACGCCAGCGATTCGACCGTGCCGTCGTGCGTGCCCTCGATGCTGGCGAGCAGCGTGCCCGCGTCGGCCTCGGACCAGTTCGGTTCGAAGGCACTGACCGCGGGCATCTGGTCGCCGCCGCTGTCGTAGAACGAGTCCTCGTCCTCGCCGCGGTTCGGATTGAAGTACCAGACCAGGCCCGCGATGATGAGGATGTCGACGAGGACGAACGCGATGATCCCGCGGCGGCCGATCTTCTTGGCGCGCTGGCGCTCCTCCTCGGTGCGCGGCGGTTCGGCGTCGGCGTCGTCGGCTTCGACCGAGTGCGGCGGCGTGTACTGCGCGGCGCGCGTCTGCGGCGGCAGGTCGTGCTGGGTCGGGCTCGGTTCCGGCTGCGGCGCGGCGGGTGTGGTCCAGTCCTCCTGAGGGGACGGTGTGTACGGCGACACGGGCTGGTAGGTCGGCGCGGTCTGCGGCGGGGCCTGCATCGCGGGCGCGGTCTGCGGCGAGGGCGGCGCGAGGTTCGCGATCGCAGGGGTGAGCGGCGCGGCCGGGCTGTAGCCCTGCTGCGGCGTCCGGTGGATCGGGAACGTGGTGGTGTGCTGCCCGGCCTGCGTCCACAGGACGCTGCCCTCGGCGACGACCACCTCGGGCTGGTCGAGCACGGTGGGCGCCAAGCCGAGCGAGCGGTGGAGCATGGTGCCCACCAGCGGCATCCGGCTCGCGCCGCCCACGAGGAACACGCCCGCGCTGGCGGCCACGTCGAGCCCCGCGGCGCGGATGACGGCCTGGGTGACGCGGATGGTCTGCTCGAGGTGCGGGTAGGCGATCTGCTCGAGTTCGGTGCGCGTCAGGTGGGCTTCGACATCGAGGAGCGGGATCGAGATGTCCGACTGCTGGTGGCGCGAGAGGCGCTCCTTGGCGCCGCGCACCTCCTCCTGGAACTCGCGGAAGTACCGCCGTTCCTCCACCGTGGTGGGGTTGACGAGGCGCTTCCAGCCCTCGCGGTCGCCGTAGGTCGTGCCGAGGTGCTCGATGAGGGCGGCGTCGATGTCCAAGCCGCCCAAGTCGTTCCGGCCGTCGAGAGCGACCGTGGTGAACCCGTGCTCGGTGCGGCGCACGACGCTCGCGTCGAACGTGCCCGCGCCGAGGTCGTAGACCACGATGGAGGCGCCGACGGCCATCCGGTGCTTGAGCGCCTCCGCGTAGTACGTGGCGGCGGCGACCGGTTCGGGCACGAGCCGCACCTGGCCGAGGCCGGAGCGAGCGGCGGCGTCCTCGATCACCTGGCGGCGGGCGGGCCCCCATTCGGCGGGCACGGTCAGCGTGACCTGGGAGGGCTGGCCGACGACGCGGCGGCATTCCGCGGCGACGGCGTCCAGGACCGCCGCGATGAGGTCGGGGATCGCGTATTCGCGCGCGCCCAGCAGGGTCGAGGGCCGGTCGATGAGGCGCTTGGGGTTCGGTTCGAAGCGCTCGGGGTGGCGGCGGCCCGCGTGGACGGCGTCGCGGCCCACGAGGAGCCCGCCGTCGGCGTCGGCGCATACCGCCGAGGGCATCAGCGGCGCCCCGTCGAACAGCAGGGGACGCAGGCTCCCGTCAGCGCGGCGGACGACCGCGATGGTGTGCGAGGTGCCGAAATCGACGCCGAGTGAAGTTCCTTGGGGGCCGGGGCTCATGAGAGGAATCGTAACGAACGGGCGGGGGAGCGGTCGCCCAGCGCGGACGCGGGCGATCCGGGATACCGACTTGAATTTGTCTGGTCGTCCGTCGTAATGTCTTGGGTACAGACTCCGACCGATAGGACGAGCATGACCGCTCCCGTGTACCTCGACCCGACCAGGCCAGTCGCCGAACGCGTGGAGGCGATCCTCGCACTCATGACGGACGAGCAGAAGCTCGCGTGCCTCAACGGCGTGCCCGAGACCGTCCTCGCCGACGGCAACACCCTCCCCGGGCTCACCAACGAGTTCAACGAGGTCCTGCACAGCTCCGGCAAGAAGCCCGACGCCACGTTCTTCCCGCAGGCCATCGGCCTCGGCGCGACCTGGGACACCGAGCTCATGGAGGCCATCGGCGCCGCGGTCGCCCACGAGGTGCGCGCCCGCGACACCGACGTGTACGCCTCGTTCGGCCCGGTCGCCGACATCCGCTCCAACCCGCTCGCCGGGCGCTTCGAGGAGGGCTTCGGCGAGGACCCCCTCCACGTCGGCGCCATGACCACCGCGTACGCCTGGGGCCTGCGCGGGCGCCACCCCGAGTACGTCAAGACCTTCACGCAGAAGAAGCACTTCCTCGGGTACAACCACGAGTGGCACCGCTCGCAGAGCTCCGCGTCCATGAGCGTGCGCGCCTACCACGAGTACCAGGTCGTGCCCTACCGGATGCCGGTCGAAGCGGGCGCGGTGCTGGGCGCGATGACCGCCTACAACCTCGTCAACGGCGTGCCCTCGATCATCTCGCCGATCATGGAGACCCTGCGCTCCGAATGGGCCGAGGACGGCGTGTTCTTCTTCCTGCCCGACGGCTGGGACGGCGTCAACCTGCACACCACCAAGGGCGAGCCGTGGGACACCTGGGAGGTCGACCCGCGCGGCGACGTGCCCTACCCGACCGCCCTCGCCGCGGAGGAGGGCCGCGCGATCGACGCCGACGAGAACGGCGTCTACGCCTCGGCGCTGATGCTCCTCGCCGGCGTCAGCCACTTCCACGACGGCTCCGAGCTGCCGTTCGTCCCGAACGCCGGCGAAGCCGTGCGCCGCGGACTCCTCGGCGTCAATATGTCCCATGTGGACCGATCGGTGCGCGACTGGCTGCACTTCCTCGTCCGCACCGGCAAACTCGACGGCGACGCCTGCGAGTACAACCTGATCCCGGCCGACCCGCACCCGCAGGACCGGCCCGAGCACATCGCCCTCGCCCACCGCGCCGCCCGCGAACAGCTCGTGCTGCTCAAGAACGACCAGGCTGCCCTGCCGATCCCGGAGACCGCGAGCATCGCCGTCGTCGGCCCGCTCGCCGACCTCAACCTCCGCGACTTCTACAGCCCCACCGTCCCCGCCGATCGCCGCCCCAGCCCGCTCCAGGCCCTGCGCGAGCGCTTCGCGAACGTCACCCACCACAGCGGCAACGACACCCTCGCCTGGCGCGCCGACGGACGCTACGTCACTGTCGCCGACGACGGGTCGCTCGTCGCCCGCGCCGAGGGCATCGGCGCGACCGAGACGTTCGAGGCCTGGGACTGGGCGCACGAGCAGCACATGTTCCGCCACACCGCCACCGGCAGGTTCGTGCAGGCGAACCTGTTGCAGCAGAACGACGGCCCGGCCACGTTCGAGAACCAGGCCGGCGCCACCGGCGGCGGCGGACCGCTCCTCGTCGCCGTCGAGACCGAGATGGAGGACGGCGACGCCTGGTTCACCCACCAGAACCTCCACTACCGCCCCGCCGCGGGAGACGCCGCCGACGGCGACGTCGAGCTGTTCGGCGTCAACCACGTTCCCGCCGAAGCGGACGGCCCGTACCACGTGCGCCTTGCCGCCGACGGCACGCTGCCGCTCACCAAGGGCGACGCCGACCCGATCCTCACCGAAACGCTCTGGGAGAACGGCCCCGAAGCCGCCGCAGCGGTCGCGGCCGAAGCGGACTGGGCCGTCGTCCTGGTCGGCAACCACCCGATGGTCAACGCCCGCGAATGCTTCGACCGCCCCGGACTCGACCTCGCCCCGCGCCAGGCCGACCTCGTCCGCGAAGTCGCCGCCGCCAAGCCCGGCCGCACCGTCGTCGTCGTGGTCTCCGCCTACCCCTTGGCCATCGGCGACCTTGCCGCCGACCCCAACGTCGCCGCGATCCTCTACACCTCCCACGCCGGGCAGGCCGTCGGCGCCGCGCTCGCCGAGGCCCTGGCGGGCGACTTCTCGCCGGCCGGGCGGCTCACCTCGACCTGGCTCGCGGACACGTCCTCGCTCCCGAAGGCGGGCCCCAGGTCCGAGGCGTTCCGGGTCAGCGACGTCGACATGCTCGAATACGACGTCATCAGCGCCGGCCTCACCTACCAGTACTCGAAGGCCGAGCCGGTCTTCGGCTTCGGACACGGCCTGAGCTACACCGAGTTCGAATACGGCGCCCTCGAAGTGCCCGCCGCGGTGGACGCCGACGCGCCGTTCACCGCCGCCGTCGACGTCACCAACAAGGGCGAGCGGACCTCCGACGATGTCGTGCTCCTCTTCGCGAGGATCGCTGAATCGGCCTACGGCGACCGGATCGCCGGGACCCGCCTCGCGGGCTTCGTCCGCGCCAAGGACATCGCGCCCGGCGAGACCCGCCGCGTCGAGATCGAGGTCGACCCGCAGCACCTCTTCGTCTGGGACGTGGTGAGCGGCAAGCGGATCGTCGAGACCGGCGACTACCTCTTCGGCGTCGGCACCGACAGCGAGGGCCCCGAGGCCCAGGTGCGCATCCAGGGCGAGACCATCGCCCCGCTCGACCTCTCCCAGACCGCCAACGTCTGGGAGAAGGCCACCATCGCCGAGGGCCTCACCTACTGGGAGGTCTCGAAGCTCCACACCCTCAAGCGCGAGGGCGGCTACCACTCCACCGGCTCACGCCGGGCCGGGAGCCACGTGGGCTTCACCAACGCGATCCTCGACGGCGCCAAGGCCATCGAACTGCGCACCGCCACCACTACCGCGGACTGGACCGACCTCGCCGACCCCGTCATCGAGGTCCGCGCCGGCTCGGCCGACGGCCGTCTCCTCGCCGAAGTCGAGGTCCCCAAGACCGCCGGCTTCCAGTCCTTCACCAACGTCACCGCCCCGCTCGACGGCGCGACCGGCACGCAAGACCTCTACCTGGTCTTCCGCACCGGAGGCATCTACATCGACACCATCCGCCTGGCCCGCTAGGCGACAGAAAAGGAGGTGCCGGGGCCGACAGGCCCGGCACCTCCTTCAGCTTTTTCGGTTACTCCTCGAGCGACACAGTCGCGTCGCTGTCGCTGCGACCTTGCGCAAAGAATCTCTGCAACCCCTGATGGACCCAGAGGCTGAGCTGATGCGGGTCGTTGCAGAGCTCGATTTCATCTTCCGATGCATCTAGGAAGCCCTCATACGCCATCAGAGCAAATGCGCGGGTGAAGTCCAACTGCCCCTGCGCCCGCTGTCGCCGTATTCGGAGTGGTACGGGCGGGCTTGCGTGCGCATGAGTTCCTCCAGCATTCGGGCGGGCTCGTCTTCCAGGTCGTCGGGGCAGACGAGCACCAGCTCGGTTGGCAGCCGGCGGTCCTCGAAAGCCCGGGTCATATAGCCCGGCAACCGGAAGTGCTTCTCGACCTTCCATTTGTTCTGGGTTTCGGCACCTATGCAGACGGTGAACCGGCTGTCGTTGTCAGCGAGGTCCATCAGCCAAGCCGCCGTCAGCGGCTCGTCTTGTAGGACCTGCACGATGAGTTCGTGCGCATCTCCTGGCATCGGGGGGAGTCCCTTCGTTTCGTGGTTCTCCTGTGAAACGAGTGGGTGAAAACCGGAGACGTGCAGGTGTCGGAAAACCGACAGTATGCCGTTCGAATAGGCGTGGTTGTTCGAAGACTTCTAGACGCTTTCGTATGTGACGGCGTGTCGCGCTTGCACTTTGCGAAAATCCTGTGCCAGCCTGAACTCACGTGCGAATCGCGCGTCGAACAACCAACTGAATATGGCCGGTGGGCCGCCCTTCCAGTCGCTAAACAGATCGGCGGCCCACCTTTCATCCAACGGAAGGAAGCCCTCCGATGGCAGAGTCCACCCTACGCGAAAACAGGCGTGGCGCAACTCATCAACTCACGGCACACCGGAACCAGGCGCGGGCGATGGTCCTGGTCCAGGACCCGTTCTACCGGCACGACTCCCTCGGCCCCGGTGCGCCGCTGCGCGAGATCACTGGTCTGAGTGACCAGGCCGGGTACTACGACTGGGCCGGTCGACGGCTCTTCCTCGCGGACGGCGAGCCGGACCCGATGTGCCCTGGCGCGTACCGGTACCAGCACAACCCGGCGTGCTGCGACCTCGAAGCACCCGACTCCGACCCGCGCAGCCCGCGCTATGAGCCGATGCACCTGCGCCACAAGCCAGGCGACACGTGGATCATCGATGCGAACCGGCCCTACGACCCGTTCGACCCGGGCCCGTACGGCTCCCGGGGGTGGTACAAGGACGAGCGGACCGGCCGCCACCGCAGGGACGAAACTCCGGACCCGCTCCCCGCCGAAGGCTGGACGCCACCCCGGGGCGCGTGGTTCCCCGGCACCCCGGAATGGCCTGAGCCCGAAGCGCCGCAAGCGGAGTCGGCACGGCCGGTCGAACGGTCCGAGGGCGACCAAGGCGACGAGCCGCCGCGTGACACCGATCAGCGGGGCGGTTCGGATCGGCAGCCGCCGTGGGGCCGGCGCGGACGTCCGGTCCCGTCCGAACCCGAGGAGGAGCCCGAAGGGGCGCCGCGGCCTTGGGGTGTCCGGACCGGCCGCCCGGACCCGGGCCCAGATGCGCCGCCGCGTACTGCGCGGCAGTTCTGGAACCACGCTGGGCACGACTCCGGCCCGGGGGATGCGGGTTGGATCAGCGGCCACGGCGGCACCCGAAACGACCGCCATGATCCCGAGCGAAGTGACGGCCAAGGCAGCGCGGATACCGGCGAGTACCAGTTCTCCAAGCTTCGTGAAGACGCCTTCGACCGCTTCATCGCCAACTCCGCCCAACTGCGGGCCGCGCACTTCGCCCCGCAAGAGCCCTACTTGCGCGAGCGCGCGGTGTGGGTCCTGCGCTGGCTGACATGGGTCCTCGCCCTCGGCCTGGTTCCCATGCCCGCACCACTGGTCATCCGCCAGTGTGAGGCTGAACCGGTTGCGCGGCAGCCGATCCCGACTCAACCCGGCCCCGTGACCCGTCTCAGGGAAGACGAGTCAACGGACAGCAGCCCAGCGCACGGACCCTGGCCTGGGGCGGCGCTCGCCGCTGCCGTCGCCGGTGCTCGCATCGCACGCAGGGTCATCGCTGAACGGGAGACGCGTTCCAGTGTCGATCTTGCTGCGGCCGTTCGGGACAGCGCCAGCCGCGCGAACGCAGTCCACTGGCGGACCGCGCCCCAGCAGAATCGGCCCCGCCCCGTCCCCCGCCCGAACCCCGGCGCCTACATGACCGTATGGGAACACGCCTTCGACTCCGGCCAGACGTTCATCCTCGGCACCGGCCCCGGGTTGGGGGCGACCGCATGATCCCCGACCGATACACCACCCGCCGCATTCGCGCCCGCTACATCCAAGCGCTGCAAGCGATCCCGCTCCCGGTCCGCCGCACCGACCCTCCGGATGCAATCCTGCCGATCGACCTCTCCGGACTCCCGATCCTCGCCACCGAAGCCATCGGTGAACGCCTCGTGCAGTACTCACTCGTCGTCGGCCAGACGCGCTTCCGTCTGACCTTCACCGACACCCACCCGGCCCTGATCGGCCACGTCATCAACCTCGAGGCACCGAGGCCGCGACTCGTCATCTCCGAGCCCCTCCACACCGAATGGGCCCTCGCCAACGAACTCGCACTCACCGCGCACGCGACCCGAATCTGGAAGGACCGCACCAGAGCCTGCAATCGCTGACCGCCGAGACGAAGGCAGGTGCCGACGGGTGAACGCGTTCAGGTCGGCACAAGTCGACCGACTTGCCGCCTCGATCGGGTTGAGGTTCAAGCAATCAGCGACGAAGAGGCGGGTGGAGGGGCGGGCTCGAGTGCTGGGCGGCGGGTGTGATGGGGGTGGGCGACACACCCGACCGCGGGGTCCGGAAGTTGTTTTTTGCATTGGGGCGCAGGTGGGTTGGGGCGGAACATGAAGGTCTTCTCGTCTTGTGGGTGATGACAACCCGATGCTGCGTGAGGGATGATTGATGTACGCACAGGGATACGGAAAACGTACAGGTGGCAAGTAGGTGCAAGCAGACTACGCCAAGCCTCTGGCCGAAACCCAAACCGGATGATTTTCCGAGCCTCGTCAGCTCAGTCTCTTCGTGCTATCGGGTTCCACAGCGGACCACGGCCCTTTGGGGGCGTGCTGGGTGGGAGATCGTTGGTCGGGATCACCTCGGCCGCGGCAGTGTCCGGAACGAGGCACATCAGTAAGACCGCCAGCATGAGCGGTGATGACGGCCGGGCGATTGAAGGACCCGGGCTACCCATCACCCACCATGCCGGGCAACGCAACATCCTCGCACCCATCATGTTGGCGTGCAAGGGAACCATCATCACACCCGGGCGCTGCAATGCGGTCGACGGGGCGGGTTCGCTCCAGGACGACACCCCGGAAGAGAAGGAACGGAGAAGCGCGACAGGCGATCGGCCGCATCGGCGGGCCGGTTCGCAAGACGCATAAGCCCGCCAGGGAACGGTGCCTCGCGCCCGGCAGGCGAGCCGCACGATCACGCCCGGCGTGGCCGTGCCCCGAGGATGGACTCCAGTGAGAGGGAAAGGAGGTGAAAGGACCATGACGGCCCCCATCATGCCCGTGCGGCGACCGTGCAAGAGCGTGCGCGACTGCGCGCCGACCGCGACAGTTCCCCCTACCCGCCCAGCGGCAATGACCCACCGGCCGCCGATCGCCCTCCGACGAGTGAGCACCCTTCGACCGTTGATCGCGCTGCCAGGCCACATCTGCCCGGGCTCGCCAACGAGGAGGGACCAGGCCCCGGCTGCCACCTCGGGGACGGCATCGCACCGGGAGTTCAGCCTTCGCCGCGCCGTCGCCGATCGCTCGAACCGCGGCTGAAGCCAGCGGGCGGGATCAAGGCACGCCCCGGTCCCACCCTCTCGTCGCGGATCGCTCGAACCGCGACTGAAGCCCGCCGACAGGAGAAAAAGGCACGGCCTGGCCCCACCCCTGCATCGTGGGCTCGCGCGGCGGTCAGTCGTGGTGTTCGGTCGCCACTACTTCGCCGTTGGCGGCGTGGAAGACGACGAAGGAGCCTTTGTCCAAGGCGCCCACGGGGATCGTGGTGCCGAGGCGGCCGCTGGCGTAGGCGATCATCTCGTCGATGTGCTCGCCGTGGCCGCAGATCACGGCCGGTTCGCCGGCCTCCAGGATCTCGTCGAGGCGCGCGCTGGCCTCGGCGGGCTTGCTGGTGCCCAGGGTGAACTCGGGCAGGCCGTGGACCGGGACGCCCTCGGCGGCGCAGTACGGCAGCAGCGTCTCCATGCAGCGCGCGCTCGAAGCGCTGTAGGCCGCGCCCGGCGGGTAGGCGGCGAGCAGGACCTCGAGCTGCTGGGCGCGTTCACGGCCGCGCTGGTTCAAGGGCCGCAGCTCGTCCTGGTCGAACCAGTCCGCTTTGGACATGGCGACGGCGTGCCGGACGAAGATCAGCGGCACGGTCTCGCGTGCCAGGGCGCGGGAGAAGTCCGCCAGCACCGGTTGGTCGCGTTCGTAGGTGAGCCGGTCGGCGACGTCGGCGAGCGGCACCCATTCGAGGTCGTCGACCTCGCGCGGGTCCACCGCCTCGTCGACGGTGTCGTCCGATGCCGGTGTGGCGCACCAGTAGTCGACCCGCTTGAGCTTGCCCTCCTTGTCGTAGAAGGAGGGCGCGAGCGGGCGGCCGAGCACCGGGCGGATGCCGGTCTCCTCGAAGACCTCCCGCTGCGCGGCCGCGAGCAGGTGCTCGCCGCGCTTCAGCTTGCCCTTCGGGAAGGTCCAGTCGCCGTACTTGGGCCGGTGGATGAGGGCGAGTTCGGGGCCGTCCTCGCCTTCGCGCCACAGGACGGCGCCGGCGGCGAAGATCTCGGGTTGCGTCAACGGTGCTCCTGCATGAGTTGTTCCTGGAGGTCGCCCCCGCTCCGCTGCCGGGTCCACAGTCCCAGCGGGCCGAGCCTCCAGGTCCGGATGTCGTCGTCCATACCGCGGTCGAGCAGCGAGGTCAGCTGCGCGCGGTGGGCGTCACCCTCGACTCGCACGAGCACCTCGACCCGGCGGTCGAGATTGCGGTGCATGAGGTCCGCGCTGCCCAACCATACTTCCGGGTCGCCGCCGTTCTCGAACACGTACACCCGAGAGTGTTCCAGGAAGCGCCCGAGGACGCTCCTGACCCGGATGGTCTCCGACAAGCCGGGCACGCCGGGGCGCAGGGCGCAGATGCCGCGGAGGAACAGGTCGATGGGCACACCGGCCCGGGAGGCCCGGTACAGGGCGTCGATGATGCCCTCGTCGGTGAGCGAGTTGCACTTGAACCGGATCCGCGCGGGCAGGCCCTTGCGGTGGTTCTCGATCTCGCGCTCGATCCGCTCGATGAGGCCGGGCCGCAGGGTGTGCGGGGCGACGAGCAGCCGGTGGAAGTCCTCGTCGCGGGAGAAGCCGGTGAGGTGGTTGAAGATGGCGTTGACGTCCTCGCCGACCTCGGGGTCGGTGGTGAGGAGCCCGACGTCCTCGTACAGCCGCGCGGTGGTCGGGTGGTAGTTGCCGGTGCCGACATGGCTGTAGCGCAGCAGCGTCCCGTCGGTCTCCTGGCGCACGACCAGCGCGAGCTTGCAGTGGGTCTTGAGGCCCACGATGCCGTACATGACGTGGCAGCCGGCCTGCTCGAGCTTCTGCGCCCAGTCGATGTTGGCCTGTTCGTCGAAGCGGGCCTTGATCTCGACGACGACGACGACCTGCTTGCCGGCGTCGGCGGCGCTGATGAGCGCGTCGACGATGGGGGACTTGCCGCTGGTGCGGTACAGGGTCTGCTTGATGGCGAGGACCTTCGGGTCCGCGGCGGCCTCCTCGATGAGCCGCTCGACCGAGGCGGTGAACGAGTCGTAGGGGTGGTGCACGAGGACGTCGCGGTCGCGCATGACTGCGAACAGGTCGGCGTCGGGCGGCAGCACCTTCTCCGAGGGACGGAACCGCGGGTACTTCATCTCGGTGCGGTCGAGGTCGGCGATGGCGTCGAGCCCGGCGAGGTCGAGCGGGCCGGGCAGCTTGTAGACGACCTGCTCGTCGACGCCGAGCTCGGCGATGAGCCGGTCGAGGACCTTGGGGTCGATCGTGTCCTCGACCTCGAGGCGCACGACGGGTCCGAAGCGGCGGCGCAGCAGTTCGCGCTCGAGGGTCTGGAGGAGGTTCTCGGTGATGTCCTCGTCGATCTCGAGGTCCTGGTTGCGGGTGACGCGGAAGGTGTGGTGCCCGAGGACGTCCATGCCGGGGAACAGCTGCGCGAGGTGGGCGGCGATGACGTCCTCGAGCGGCGTGAACCGGCCGGGCGCGACGGCCATGAAGCGCGAGAGCAGCGGCGGGACCTTGACGCGGGCGAAGCGGGTGGTGCCGTTGCGGGGGTCGTGGACCTGGACGGCGAGGTTGAGGGACTTGCCGGAGATGTAGGGGAAGGGGTGGGCGGGGTCGACGACGAGCGGGGTGAGCACGGGGTAGATGCGGGTGCGGAACAGCTCGTGCATGCGGGCCTGCTCGGCGTCCTCGAGGTCGGCCCAGCGGACGATCGCGATGTCCTCCTTGGCGAGGAGCGGGGCGATCTCGTCGCGGAAGTACTCGGCGTGCTCGATGCTCAGCTGGTGAGCGAGGCCGGCGATGCGGGTGAGGACGGCGTGGGGCGAGCGGCCCGAGGAGGTGCGCACCGGCAGGCCGGTGGCGAGGCGGCGGATGAGCCCGGCGACGCGGACCATGAAGAACTCGTCGAGGTTGTTGGAGAAGATCGAGAGGAACCTGACCCGTTCGAGGAGGGGCAGCTCGGGGGACTGGGCCAGGCGCAGCACCCGGCCGTTGAACCGCAGCCAGCTCTCCTCGCGGTCGAGGAACCGGTCGGGCGGCAAACCGGTGTCAACGAGGGGAACAGGGTCACTATTCGTCATACATCACAAGGTTAACGAAGAAAGTGAACCCACGGTGAACGCGCTTTGAAATTCACTCGCGATCATCGAATCACCGTACGTGACCAAAGTGGATCCGGTACGTGCCGGGACCCTTCCGCCAGCCCCTGGCCGGTCTTGACCAGGCGTGAATCGGACGCGGCGGGGCGCTTCGCGGCAGCCCCGCCAGCCGGAGGCCGAAAGTGTCCTCCAGGTTGCGCGCTCGGGGCGCCGCGGCCCGCGGTACCGCCGATTACCCGGCGCCGGGGCGGGGTAAACCGCGATCATGGCCGGAGAGGAGGTCGCGATGTCCGACGAGAACGCGGCGTACACGCAGGGCGAGGACGAGCCGTTCGGCTTCATCGACGACGATGAGGAGGAGGGTGAGGAAGTGGAAGAGGACATCCTCGACGCCGACGACTACGCGGAGGCGGACCGGTTCGGCATGACGCCTCAGGAGGAGGGCCGCGGCACGCCGCTGGGCTTGGAGCTGTCGGCCGAAGAGGCGGAAGTCTGGGCCGCCGAGGGCGACGGTCCGGGCCCGGGCGATCCGATCTCGGACGAACCGGCCGTACCCGAGGGCCCCGACGGCGAGGAGCCGCCTCCCGACGAACCCGCCCCGCCTCGGCCGTGACCGAGGCGGCCTCAGTGAGGCGACGAAAAAGCCCGCCGACGAATCGGCGGGCTTTTCTCTATGCGGTCCCGACGGGATTTGAACCCGCGACCTCCACCTTGACAGGGTGGCGAGCACTCCTAGCTGCTCTACGGGACCTTGGTCGAACACTTGCGTGTCCTACAAGGCCGTAAGACCTCTTTATTTATACCAGCCGCCCGCCGTGTGACCGGCGCCGCGTCTGGGCTGTACCCCCAACGGGATTCGAACCCGTGTTACCGCCTTGAAAGGGCGGCGTCCTAGGCCCCTAGACGATGGGGGCGCTCAGTGATCCTGGCACACGACTGCGAGAGTCGCATTCCGATTTCTCTGGGCTTACCACCGCGGAATTCCGCTTGGGCTCGACAAGCATACGGGACAGAGCGGAGTCCGTCCACGGCGGGTCGCCTATGAGACCGCCGTCTCATCCGTATCGAACGGCGCCAGGACGGAAGCGCTGCTCGCGGGCCCTGCCGGGCCGCTCTTGCTAGCGTTGGCCCATGGAGTTCGCCTATCTGGGACCGCGCGGGACCTTCACCGAGGCCGCCCTGCGCCGGCTGCCCGCCGCCAAGACCGCCACCGCCACACCGATGTCCTCGATCCCCGAGGTCCTCGACGCCGTGCGCCGCGGCGAGGTCGACGCGGGCTTCGTGCCGATCGAGAACTCCCAGGAGGGCACGGTCACCGTCACGGTGGACGAGCTCGTCGGCGGCGACCCGCTCGTCATCGCCGGAGAGATCGTCCTCCCGGTCACCATGGTGCTCGCCTCACACAAGGCTCCCGACGCGATCGCCACCGTCGCCTCCCACCCGCACGCCCTCGCCCAGACCCGCGGCTACCTGCGCCGGGAGCTGCCGAACGCCGTGGTCCACCAGGCGCTCTCGACCGCCCAGGCCGCCCAGCGGGTCGCCGACGGCGAGTTCGACGCGGCCGTCTGCGCCCCGTTCACCGCCGAAGCGGTCGGACTTCCAGTGCAGGCCTTCAACATCGGTGACAACCCCAGCGCCGTGACCCGGTTCGTGCACGTCGTGCGCCCCGCCGCGCCGCCCGAGCCGACCGGGAACGACATCACCTCCCTCGTCGTCTACATCGAGCACGACCAGGTCGGCGCGCTGCTCAACGTGCTCACCGAACTGGCGATCCGGGGCATCAACCTCACCCGGATCGAGTCGCGCCCGACCGGCGAGGCGCTGGGCCGGTACGCGTTCTTCCTCGACTGCACCGGGCACCTCGCCGACGCCCGCATGGGCGAAGCGCTCATGGGTCTGCGCCGCATCTGCGCCGACGTCCGCTACCTCGGCTCTTACCCGCGCGACAACGCCGACCGGCCCGTCCAGCCCCCGCAGGGGCTGAGCGACGCCGCCTTCTCCGACGCCGCGGCCTGGCTCGACAGCCTGCGCGGCACCGGGAACGCGTGACCCGCGCCGCGAGCGGGACCCGCCTACGCTGAAGGCATGTCCACACTGCGCGAAGAGCTGGCGCTGCTCTCGTACGAAAGCGCGAACGGCCGCGCCAGCACGTACCTCGACTTGGGCCTCGGCGGCGCGGTGCTCTACGAGCTCGCGCTCGCCGGGCGCATCGGCCTGGACGGCAAGAAGGTCCGCGTCCTCGACCCGACCTCCACGGGCGATCCCGTCCTCGACGCCCGCCTCGCCGCGATCGCCGCGGACAAGCCGCGTTCGCCCCATGCGGTGGTCGAGCGGACCGCGAAGGGCCTCTTGCCGACCGTGCGCGACGGCCTCGTCGCCTCCGGCGCACTGCGCCACGAACGCACGAAGTCGCTGCGGATCTTCACCGTCAACCGATACCGGTCGAGCGATCGAAACGCGACGGCCGACGCCCGCACCCGCCTCGCCTCCGCCGCCCGGAACGGCCGCGCCTTCGACGAGCGCACGCAGGCGCTCCTGTCGCTCGTCGCCGCCGTCCGACTCGAGAAGTCGCTCTTCCCCGACCGCCAGACCCGGCCGTCCCGCAAGGAGATCAAGGCGTTCGCGGAGGCCCACTGGGTCGGCACGGCGACACGCCGGGCGGTCGCCAACCGCGACGGCGCCAACGCCGCGGCCACCTCCAGCGGCTAGTTCCGAGCGGTCGTCGCCGCGGCCCGCGCCGGGCCGTGGTTAGCTTGACCCATGTCTGAAACACCTGCTTCGGGTCCCGACGCGGCCCTCTCGGGGCCCGCCGTGCCGACCCCGCCGGCACCGCCCGAGCCGCCGACCCCGTCGCGGTTCACGGGCAAGGAGCACGAGAAGATCACCGACCCCGAGCGGATGAAGGCGCTCGCGCACCCCGCCCGCATGGCCGTCTTCGACTTCCTCGCCGGGCAGCGGGTCGCGGGCTTCGAAGGGGCCACGGCGACCGAGATCGCCGAGGTCGCGGGCATGACGCCGAGCGCGATGAGCTACCACCTGCGGACCCTCGCGAAAGCCGGGTTCATCGAAGAGGCCCCGAGCCGGGGCGACGCGCGGGAGCGCCTGTGGCGCATGAAGATCCAGAGCTTCTCGATCAGGGCCGAGGACGACGCGTCGGAGAGCGACAAGGTCATCGAGCGCACCATGGGCGCGGTGTTCGTCGAGCAGCACGACCGCAACTTCCTGCGTTGGCTCGACCAGCGGTTCGACGTGGACCCCGCGCTGCGGGACGCGTCGCTGACGCAGCAGGCGCACCTGCGGCTCACCGTGGAGGAGGCGGCGGAGTTCAGCCGCCGCTACCAGGAGCTGGAGCAGGAGTACGCGGAACGCACCCGGAAGCGGGCGGACCAGGGCCCGGATCCCGAGGACGGCACGGTGGTCTTCAACGTCCTGTTCCGGTTCTTCCCGAGGATCTGAGTCTTCCTGGAACCGCCTGGGCGGCTTGCGGATCGGGCCGTCCGAAGTTCTGAAAGAAAAACTTCGAAATTTCTGAAAAACCTCTTTCGCATCTCGATGTGAAAGAGTAATTTCGAAGCATGTCTTTCACATCCTTCCTCGACGGGACCCGATGGTCCGACGTCCAGACCGCCGCGCTCTGCGCGTTCCTCGCCGGAACCGCCATGTTCACGGCCGACTTCGCCCTCACCCTCCAACTCCAGTCCGAGGGCTACGGCGGCTTCGCCATCGCCGCGCTCATCATCTGCGCGACCCTGCCCCTGGTCCTCCTCGCACCGCTCACCGGGCGCATGGCCGACCGCTTCGACAGCCGCGCGCTGATGGCCCTCTCCGGCCTCGTCCAGACCGCCGCGATCGTCGCCATGGCGTTCACCGGCAACCTCTACGGCCTCTACGGACTCGTCATCGTGAACGCCGCGGGGACGGCGGTCCTGCAACCGGTCGTGAGCGCGCTCGTCCCGGCAATGGTCCGCAACGAGGATCTGCCCCGCGCGGTCGCCCTGGTCCAGACCGGCAGCCTCGTCGGCCTCGCCGCAGGGCCCGCCGTCGCCGGATTCCTCATCGGCGCGAACGGCGTCGGCGCGGCGCTCATGCTCGCCGCGGCGTGCGCGCTGGCGCGAGTGCTCCTGTGCTGCGACATCCGCACCCGCCGCGGCGGGGTCCGCCGGGAGGCCGCAGTCTCGGGTGGGAAGGCCGCCGCCCCTTGGAAACTGGGCGGCGACCGGCTCCTCGCGGTGGTGGTCACGGCCTTCTGCGCGGTGATCGGGGCGCTGTGCGCGGTGAACGTCCTGAGCGTGTTCCTGATCCGGGAGGTCTACGACGCGACCGAGAGCATGTACGGGCTCATCAAGGCGTGCTGGACCGCGGGAATGGTCGTCGGCGCGTGGATCGCGGCCGCCGTCATCCGGCGCCTGGACCGCGACGTGCAGCTCGCCTGGATGGTCATGGCCTGCCTGGCCGGGGTCGGGCTGGTGTGCTTCGGGCAGGGTGTGCCGCTGTTCACGGTGCTGCTCATGGTGCCGCTCAACCTGCTCGGCGGGATCTTCAACGCCGGGGAGAACGCGGCTCTCGGCATCGCGGTGGCCCGCCGGGTCCCGGAGGCGTTCCGGGGCCGGGCGAACGCGGCGGTCAGCGGCCGTCTGAGCGCCGCCCAGCTGATCGGGTTCCTGCTCGGCGGGGCGATGTCCACGGTGATGGACGTGCAGGTCGCCTTTATCGCGGTCGGCCTGGTCTCGATCGCGATCGTGCTCGCCTGCCTCCCGGCGATCCGCCGCGCGGGCCGGGACGAGGAGGCCGGACTCCCGGCGCCCGCGCCTGAGCCCGAACTCGCCGCCGCCTCGGCATGAGCGCCGGGCGCCATGCGGCGGTGAGCGAGCGAGGTCCGAGCTGCGGTGATGCCATCAGGCATCCGCAGCCGCCGGGTGTGGCGCAAACCGCAAGTCTGCGAACGTTCCTCGCAAGTTAGTGGAGCCTAACCTAAGCTATCGCGCGCTAGGCGGTTCGAAAGGCCGCATTCACCGCACCCAGAAGGAACGCAACGATGAATGTCGGCCTGCGCGCGACCACTGCCGTCGCGACCGCCTCCCTGATGCTCGCGGCCCTCGCCGCCTGCGGCGCCTCCGAACCCGTGCCCGAGACGACCGCATCCGCCGGCGAAGGCGCGACGAGCTACCCGCTCACCGTCGGCAACTGCGGCCAGGAGACCACCTTCGACGCCGCCCCGCAGCGCGTCGTCTCCCTCGACCAGGGCTCGACCGAGATCCTCCTCTCCCTCGGCCTCGAAGACCGCATGGTCGGCACCGCCTCCTGGACCGACCCGGTCCGCGAGAACCTCGCCGACGCCAACGCCACGGTCACGAGACTCGCCGACGAGGCCCCCACCTACGAAGTCGTCCTCGGCGCCGACCCCGACTTCGTCACCGCCTCCTTCGGCCGCCACTTCGCCCAAGGCGGCGTCGCCGACCGCGACCGCTTCGCCGAGACCGGCATCGAGTCCTACCTCTCGCCCACCGACTGCGACGGCGACGTCAGCATCAACGGCGGCGGCACCCGCACCCAGCCCCTCACCTTCGACGCGCTCTACCAGGAGATCCGCGAACTCGCCCAGATCTTCGACGTCCCCAGCCGCGGCGAAGCCCTCGTCGCCGACCTCGAAGCCCGCCGCCAGGCCGCGCTCGAAGGCATCGAGGCCTCGGGCCTGACCGTCGCGTTCTGGTTCTCCGACCTGAAGACCCCCTACATCGCCGGCGGCCTCGGCGCGCCCGCCCTGCTCGCGGGTGAAGTCGGCGCCGAGAACGTGTTCGCCGACCTCGCCGACGACTGGCCCGCCACCACCTGGGAGGACTTCGTCGACCGCGACCCCGACGTCATCGTCATGGCCGACCTCAGCCGCGAGCGCTGGCCCGGGGACCAGGCCGCCGAGAAGATCGAGTTCCTCACCACCGACCCGGTCACCAAGGGCCTCACCGCGGTCGCCGAGGAGCGGTTCATCTCGCTGCACGGCGCCGAGATGAACCCGTCGATCCGGCTGGTGGACGGCCTCGAAGCCCTCGCCGAGGAGCTGCGGCCCGCCCAGGCCGCCGCGTGACGACCGAAACGGCGACGGCCGCGCCGACCGGGGGCGGGACGCGGCTGCGCTTCGCCGGGGTCGGCCTCGCGGCACTCGCGCTGCTGCTCGTCTCGATCGGCGCGGCCATCACGCTCGGACCCGCGGACGTGTCGCTGGTGAACGTACGCGACATCCTCCTCAACCACCTCGGCGGCGCCGACATCCCGGTGCGGGTCTCGAAAGAGGCGATCGTGTGGGAGGACCGCCTGCCGCGCGCCCTCGTCGCCGCCGCGTGCGGCGCCGGGCTCGGCCTGTGCGGCCTGATACTCCAATCGCTGCTGCGCAACCCGCTCGCCGACCCGTACGTCCTGGGCATCTCCTCCGGCGCCTCCTCGGGGGCGGTCGTCGTCGCGATCCTGGGCGTCGGCGCCGCCGGGCTCGGCATTCCCGGCGGTGCGTTCATCGGCTCGCTCGTCTCCTTCGCCGCGGTCCTGGCGATCGCGCGCCTCGCGGGCGGCGGCGACGACAAGCTCATCCTCGCCGGCATCGCGGTGACCCAGCTGTTCTCGGCCATCACCTCGTTCGTGATCTTCGCGTTCGCCGACTCCGACGCGACCCGCGGCGTCATGTTCTGGCTCCTCGGCTCGCTCGAAGGGGTCCGCTGGAACGGCGCCGCCCTGTGCGGCATCGCGGCGCTCGCCGGGACGCTGCTGTGCCTCGCACGCGCGCATGTCCTCGACGCCTTCGCGTTCGGCGACGACGTGGCCGCCTCGCTCGGCGTCCACGTCAAACGCGAACGCGCCGTACTCATCACCGCCGCCGCGCTCCTGACCGCGACGATGGTCAGCGTCGCCGGAGCGGTCGGGTTCGTCGGCCTCGTCCTCCCGCACGCCGCCCGGTTCCTCGCCGGCCCGCTCCACCTCCGGCTGGTGCCGGTCACCGCGCTCATCGGGGCGATCTTCATGGTGTGGGTCGACGCGGTCTCGCGGATCGCCTTCTCGCCCTCGCCGCTGCCGATCGGCGTCAGCACCGCGCTCGTCGGCGTGCCCGTGTTCATCGCGATCATGTACCGCCGCAGGAGGACCCTGTGACACTCCAGACCCGCGAGGTCGCCTGGAACCGGGGCGGCCGCCTCGTCGTCGACGGCATCACGCTCGACCCGCGCCCCGGCTCCACGGTCGGTCTCCTCGGCCCCAACGGCTCCGGCAAGTCCTCCCTCATCCGGCTGCTCTCCGGCGTCGCCAGGCCCTCCGCGGGGGTCGTCATGCTCGACGAGCGGTCGCTGACCGAGGTCCCGCGACGCGATGCCGCCCGCGCGATCGCCACCGTCACTCAGCACGCCGACACCACTGTGGATGTCACGGTGCGCGACATCGTCTGCCTGGGCCGCATTCCGCACCGCGGCGTGTTCGGCGGCGACCGGCAGGCCGACGCCGAGGCGGTGTCGGAAGCGTTGGAGCGCACCGGACTCACCGCGAAGGCGACGGAGTCCTGGCACCGCCTCTCCGGCGGCGAGCGCCAGCGTGTCCACATCGCCAGAGCGCTCGCCCAGCGGCCCCGGGAGCTGCTGCTCGACGAGCCGACCAACCACCTCGACATCCGGCACCAGCTCGACCTGCTGCGGCTCATCACCGAACTTCCGGTCACCACGGTGGTGGCGCTGCACGACCTCAACCTCGCGGCGATGTTCTGCGATGCGCTCCTGGTGCTGAAGGACGGTCGCGCCGTGGCTGCCGGACCGCCTGCGGAGGTGCTTTCGCCGGAGCTGATCACGGAAGTCTACGAGGTTGATGCGGCGGTGACCGTGGACCCGGGCACAGGTCGGCCGCAGATCGCGTTCACGATCTAGGGGCCGTGGCCCACGGCCCACCCTCGGCCCGGCTTGCGTGCAAGCTGAAGGCGCGCAAGGGCTTAGTGCTCGCGGGACAGGTCGGCTCAGGCCGGGTAGACGCGGATCTCGGAGGCCTTCACCGTCGCCCACACCCGTCGGCCGGGTTCGAGGCGGAGTTGCGCCGCGGCCGCAGGCGTGACGTCGGCGGCGGCCTTGAGCGGGCCGTCGAGTTGGACGCGGAGGTTGTCGCCGTGGCGGTGGACGCCCGAAACCATCGCCTGCCAGGTGTTTCGCGGACTGCCGTCCGGGCGTTCGGGGTAGAGCGCCACCGAGCTCGGCGGGAACGCGGCGAACGCGGGGCCTTCGAGCGGATCGGAGGCGACGAGCACGACCGGGCCTTCCGGTACGTCGGTTTCCTCGTACCCGTCGGCCGTGGTCGCGCTGGCAGAGGCGTCGCCGTAGGTTGCAGTACCCGTTGGGGTTGCCCCGCGGATACTGCTGTCGAGAACGACCTGGTGGCCTTCCGCCTTGCCGCGGTAAAGGTTCAGGCCGACGAGGCGCGCGATGTAGTCCGTGCGCGGGCGGGCGGTGACCGACTCGGCGTCGCCTTCCTGGACCGCGCGGCCGTCTTCGATAACGACGAGCCGGTCGGCGAGCATGAGCGCGTCCACCGGGTCGTGGGTGACCACGATTGCCGGGCCTGAGTGGCCTGTCAGGTGCCGGTGGAGCTCCGCGCGGGTGTCGAGCCGGGTGCGGGCGTCGAGGGCCGCGAGGGGCTCGTCGAGGAGCAGCAGCGCCGGATCCGTGGCGAGCGCCCGGGCGAGGGCCACGCGCTGGGCCTGGCCGCCGGAGAGCTGCTTGGGGCGGCGCTTTCCGAACGCCCCCAAGCCGACCCGGTCGAGCCATGCGGCCGCGAGCGCACGGGCCTCGGTCCGGCCGAGCCCGCGCCGCCGCGGCCCGAACGCCACGTTGTCGATCGCGGTCAAGTGCGGAAACAGCAGGTAGTCCTGAAAGACCACCCCGATCCGACGCTCCTCCGGCGGCACCCACCGGGACCCGCGCCGGTCGCCAGCGCCTTGTTCGAAGCCGCTCGCGGAGGACTGTCGTACCCCTATGTCAGGGTAATTGTTCGGGGGCCCATCGATTTGCGACTCGCCTCGCGCTGCCCTCATCCGGCGCACCCGCGAACCCGGACGGTCCAGAGTCTCCCCGTCCAGGACGATATGCCCGCCCGACAGCGCCTCCAGCCCGGCCAGCGCCCGCAGCGCTGTGGTCTTTCCCGCACCATTGGGCCCGAGCAAGGCCACGGTCTCGCCCGGTGCGACGTGCAGCCTCAGGTCGAGCCGGAACCCGCCGCGGTCCACGACCAGGTGCGCGTCCAAGCCCGCTGCCGACCCGCTCGTCTCGGGTTCCGTCGCGGCGCTCACGGGGCCGCCGTCCAGCGCTCGCGCAGCGACGCCAGCACGATCACCGACACCGCCAGCAGGATCAGGCTGAGCACGATCGCGGCCTCCGGATCCGATTGCAGCGCAAGGTAGACCGCGAGCGGCATCGTCTGCGTGCGGCCGGGGAAGTTCCCCGCGAACGTGATCGTCGCGCCGAACTCACCGAGCGCCCGCGCCCAGCACAGCACCGCCCCGGCGAGCACGCCGGGCGCGACCATCGGCAGCGTCACGCGCGTGAACACCGTCCAGCGGCCCGCCCCGAGCGTCGCTGCGGCTTCCTCGAAACGGATGTCGGCCCCGCGCAGCGCGCCCTCGACCGACACGACCAGGAACGGCATCGACACGAACGTCATCGCCAGCACGACCGCCGCGGTGCTGAACGGGATCGTGAGGTCGAACCGCTCGTAGAGCCATGCCCCGATGATCCCGCTGCGGCCGAACACGAGCAGCAGCGCCACGCCGCCCACAACCGGCGGGAGCACGAGCGGCACGGTCACCAGGGCGCGCAGCACGCTTCGGCCGGGGAACTCACCGCGGGCGAGCAGCCACGCGATGGGCACGCCGAAGAGCAGTGAAAGCACGGTGGCGGCGGTCGCGGTGAACAGCGAGAGCCGCAGTGCCGCAAGCATTTCCGGTTCGGCGAGTCGCGCGGGCAGTTCGGTCCACGGGGCGCGGGCGAGCAGTCCTGCGAGCGGCAGGATGAGGAACGCCAGGCCGATCAGGGCGGGGGCCAGCAGCGCGGCCGGGACTCGGCGTCGGCGGATCCGCTTGGCGGGCATGGCGTTCCGCGTGCTCATGAGCGCTGGAATCCCGCGGCTTCGAGCACGGCTTGGGCGTCGTCGGCGAGCGTGTACGCGGCGAACTCGGCGGCCAGGTCCGGGTTCGGGGCGTCCTCGAGCGCGGCGATCGGGTAGGCGTTCACGGCTCCGGCGGATTCGGGGAACTCGACGGCGTCGACCTCGTCCTCGGCGGCGATGGCGTCGGTGCGGTAGACGAGGGCGGCATCGACCTCGCCGAGGGTGAGTTTCTGGAGGGTGGACTTGACGTCGGCCTCGTAGGTGACGGGGGCGAGGCCGGTGCCGTCGAGCGCGCTCTGCGCGGCGGCCCCGCACGGGACCTCCTCGGCGCAGGCGGCGAAGTCGAGCCCGGCGAGGTCTGCGATCCCGGCGACGCCGTCCGGGTTGCCTTCGGGGACGGCGATGACGAGTCGGTTGAGCGCGAACGTGTCAGGATCGGTGGCCGCCCCGGCCTCGACCACCTTGTCCATGTTGGACTCATCGGCGGAGGCGAAGACGTCCGCGGGCGCGCCCTCGGTGATCTGCGCGGCGAGGTCGGAGGACCCCGCGAAGTTGAACTCGACCTGCACGCCCTCGTGCTCGGCCTCGAACCGCTCGCCGATCTCGGTGAACGCCTCGGTGAGCGAGGCTGCCGCGAACACGGTCAACGTGCCGTCGGCCCCGGCTTCGGCTCCGCCGCCCGTGCACGCGGCGAGCGGGGCGAGGGCGAGCGCGGCGGCTGCGAGGGTTGCTTTGGCGCGCATGGGACTCCAGTCCTTCTCAAGGCGTCCGATCCCGGGATTCGCGGACCGGCGCCGCGGTCTACCGGTCAGAGCGTTCGACGACCACGTTCGTGGACTTGACCACCGCGGTCCCCAGCGAGCCGACCTCGAGCCCGAGCTCGTCCACCGCCTCGCGGCTCATGAGGGAGACGACCCGGAACGGCCCGACCTGCAGGTCCACCTGGGCCATCACCTGGTCCTTGGTGATCGCGGTGACGATGCCGCGCAAGCGGTTCCGGGCCGAGGACGATCCGGCCCCCGCGTCCGGTGCGCTGGCCCGCTCCCGCGCGAACGCCGCGAGGTCGGCGCCCGAGATCGACCGCTGACCCTGGCCCTGCTCGTCGCGTGAGGCGGCGAGGCGCCCGGAGTCGATCCAGCGCCTGACCGTGTCGGCCGAGACCCCCAGCAGCTCGGCGGCCTCCCCGATGCGAAACGTCGTCATATCAGCATCTTAACCTCGCGGATGCGAGCCTCGAAAGCCGATGAAGCTCGAATTCACCAGACTGTTACGCTGAAATCCGGCGCATATGCGGGAGCTCAGCCCCAGCCGAGCTCATGGAGGCGCGCCTCTTCGATCCCGAAATGGTGGGCGATCTCGTGCACCACCGTCACCGCGACCTCCTCGACCACTTCCTCCGGCGTCGCGCACATCCGCAGCGTCGGCCCCCGGTAGATCGTGATCGTGTCCGGCAGGACGCCGCCGTACTCCCAGCCCCGGTCCGTCAGCGCCGTCCCCTGGTAGAGCCCCAGCAGTTCCCTCTCGGGCCCCTCGGGCTCCGCCTCGACCAGGATCACCACGTTGTCGAGCATCGCCATCAGCTCCTGCGGCACCGCGTCCAGCGCGTCCGACACCGCAGCCTCGAATTCCGCCTCGCCCATATCGACCGCCACACGCCCACAATATGCGCTCGGAGCCGACGTGAGCTGGCCGGTAATCTGGTCACGTGATTGATCTGCGTGCACTGCGAGACAACCCGGACGCCTACCGCGACAGCCAGCGCAAGAGGGGTGCCTCCGTCGAGGCCGTCGACGCCCTCCTCTCCGCCGACGCCGACCACCGCAGTGCCCTCCAGTCCTTCGAGACGCTCCGCGCCGAGCAGAAGAGCCTGGGCAAGAAGATCGCCGGCGCCGACCCCGACGAGAAGAAGACGCTCCTCGAGCGCACCAAGACCCTCGCCGAAGAGGTCAAAGCCGCCGAACTCAAGGTGACCGCCACCGCCTCCGCGTTCGACTCGGCCGGGAAGGCCATCCCCAACCTCGTCGCCGAAGGCGCTCCCGCCGGGGGCGAGGACGACTACATCGTGCTCCGCGAGGTCGGCGAGAAGCCCGCCATCGAGGAGCCGAAGGACCACCTCGAGATCGGCACGGCCCTCGGCCTGCTCGACACCGAGCGCGGCGCGAAGACCTCCGGCGCCCGCTTCTACTACCTGACGGGCGACGGCGCGCTGCTCCAGCTCGCCATGCTCAACCTCGCCATCCAGCAGGCCGTCGAGACCGGCTTCACGCCGATGATCCCGCCGGTGCTCGTGCGCCCGGAGGCCATGGAGGGCACCGGTTTCCTCGGCGAGCACGCCGACGAGATCTACTACCTCGAACGCGACGAGATGTACCTCGTGGGCACCTCGGAAGTGCCGCTCGCGGCCTACCACTCGGGGGAGAACCTCGGCGAGCTCACCGCGCCGCGCCGCTACGCGGGCTGGTCCTCGTGCTTCCGGCGCGAGGCCGGGTCGTACGGCAAGGACACGCGGGGCATCATCCGCGTCCACCAGTTCGACAAGGTCGAGATGTTCTCGTTCTGCAAGCCCGAGGACGCCGAGGCCGAGCACGAGAAGCTCCTCTCGTACGAGGAGCAGATGCTCCAGAAGATGGAGCTGCCCTACCGGGTCATCGACGTCGCCGCCGGCGACCTCGGCACTTCGGCTTCGCGCAAGTTCGACTGCGAGGCGTGGGTGCCGACCCAGGGGCGGTACCGGGAGCTGACCTCGACCTCGAACTGCACCACCTTCCAGGCCCGGCGGCTCAATGTGAAGTACCGCGACGAGCAGGGCAAGAACGCGGTGGCCGCGACCCTGAACGGGACGCTCGCGACCACGCGCTGGCTGGTGGCGATCCTCGAGAACCACCAGCGGGCGGACGGCTCGGTGGCGGTGCCGAAAGCGCTGCAGCCGTTCCTGGGCAAGGATGTGCTCGAGCCGAAGAAGTAGCCCGGAATGTGAGCGGCCCGCCGATCCGATGATCGGCGGGCCGTGGGTTTTTCGGGCGGTTCCGGTTGTTTTGGCGACCCGACCAATCTGCGGACCCCCGGTCGATAACCCTGACATACGGGTACGACAGCCTCGGCGTGTCGATTTTCGCCGGGAGGGCCTACCAACGGCGGGCCCGGTCTCGGCGAAGCTTGCGAGCCGTCAATCTGCACGGTCAACAAACCTGACGGGGGTCCGACAGATTGAGGATCACTCGGAGAGTTGCTCTTCGAGCCAGGCCTTGAGGACCAGCGCGTGGTTCACTTCCGGGTCCTTGGCGGCGTAGAGGAGGGTCACCGGGCCCGATCTCGCCGCCTCCAGGAGGGGTTCGGCGCGTTCGGGGTGGCCGTCGAGTTCGCTGCGGTAGCGGCCGGTGAACTCCGTGAAGCGGTCGGCCATGTGGCCGAACCAGATCCGCAGGTTCGGCGACGGCGCGGCGTCCTGCGCCCAGGTGACCCCTGCGAGGTCCTCCTTGCTGACGCCGCGCGGCCAGAGCCGGTCGACCAGGAAGACCTTCCCGGGCCGCTGCGGGTCCGCGCGGTAGTCGTAGACGCGTTCGATCATGATCTCGCCCATAGACGAACCGTATGCCGCAAGCCGCCACGATGGGTGGGTTTGGTGTGATTGCAGGTTGTCATGAGCGCGGCGGCGTGAGTTCAAACGCCCGGTACCCCTGTGTTCACTCGACCGGGGCTACGGTTGAACCGTGCCAGACTCCGCCTCCCCGGCCGCCCCGGCCTCGCCCCGACAGACGCCTCCCAAGCTCGTCGCCGTCGACCTCGACGGCACTGTCGTGGACTACCACGAGACCAAGGGCGTCAAGCCCGGCGGCGTGCCGGACTCCAAGCCGAGCCGCGCGGTGATCGACGCCCTCCAGGCCGTCCGGGACGCCGGAGTCCCCGTCGCCGTCGTCACCGGCCGCGCCATCTGGGGCGCCGTGCGCACCGCCGACGACCTGGGGCTCGACGAGGGCTTCGCCTCCGCCTCGCACGGCGCGGGCGAATACGACCTCGGCAGCCGAGCGATCTCGCACCAGGCCACCGTCGACGCCGCCACCGCGGTCGAAGCGCTCGTCGCCTCGAACCCGGCCGTCGAATTCGCCGTCGAATGGGACCTCGAAGGCTGGTGGCACACCAAGGGCTTCCGCCGCGACTTCCCCGCCCGCTGGGCCGGGGAGATCACGCTCGAGGAGCTGGTCTCGCGCCCCGCCCCGCGCCTGGTCGCCCGCGTCGACTCGACCAACCGCTACGGCGGGCCCGAGCGCTGCCCGCAGGCCATGCGCCTCGCCGCGGGCGCATCGCTGGACGCCGCCGACTACCACGTCGAGGTCGGGTACAACGGCTGGGTCGACATCGGACCGCCCGGTATCAGCAAGGCCACCGGCATCGCCCGTATTGCGGCCCGCTACGGCGTATCATCGTCCGACACCGTCGTCTTCGGCGACGCCCACAACGACCTCACCATGTTCGCGTGGGCGGGATGGGCCGTGGCGATGGGCCAGGCGCCGCCCGACGTGCGGGCGGCAGCGGACGAGGTCGCCCCCTCGGTGTGGGAGGACGGGGTGGCGAAAGTGCTGGCCCGGTGGTTCTGACGACACCGGCCCGGCAGGAGCTCAAGCGGGCCAACGGCTCCGCGTCGAGCGGTGTGGCAGTGTCAGCGCGACAAGCGGTGATCGTCGGCACGGCGGCGGATCGCAGCGAGACCACCAAGGAGGACGCATGATCCAACTGGACCGGGCACCCCGGCTCGTGGCGACGGACCTGGACGGCACCGTCGTCCGCTCCGACGAGACCGTCTCGCCTCGCACGATGGCCGCGCTCAAGCGACTGGCGGCAGCGGGAGTCATCCTCGTCGGCGCCTCCGGGCGCGGACCGCGCCTGCTCGAGCTGTGCCGCAACGACATCCCCTCAGCCGATTTCCTCGTGCTCGGCCAGGGCGCGTTCGTCTACGAATGCCGCTACGACGACAGCGTCGTCCAGCTCGCCGACCGCTCCGTCGAAGGCGAGGTGCTCCACCAGGCGCTGCGCCTGATCGAAGCCGAAGTCGGCCCCGTGCGCGCGCTCGCCGAACCGGCCGACCCGTCGCGGCACATCACCGGCGATCCCATGCCCGACTGGCCCTGGACGGCCGTCACCCTCGAGACCGCGCCGCGCGACATCGCCTTCACGGGCCCGATGGTCAAGGGCTACTTCGTGTCCGACGAGTACACGGGCCCCGAGCTGCTGGTCGCCGCGAAGGATGTGATCGATCCCGAGCTCGTCTCCGTCACCGAGTCCGGCGTCGGCATGCTCGAGGTCTGCCCGGTCGGGGTCACGAAGGCCGCCGGCATCCAGGTCGTGCTCGACAAGTTCGGCATCGACTGGTCCGACGTGCTCGTCTTCGGCGACGCCACCAACGACCTCAGCATGATGGAGGCCGCCGGGCACTCCGTCGCGATGCCCAACGGCCACCCGTGGGTCCAGGCCGCCGCCACCGAGATCGCCCCCGCGGGCAACAACGACGACGGCGTCGCCCAGTACATCGAGGCGCTCCTCGAACTCCTGTAGGCAACGGCCGCAGCGGTAAGGCACGATCCGTGTCGGGTTCCTGACACGGAAGCATGGAGCCATTGCGCGCCAGTGCGTTCCGCCATAGGCTCCGATGTGGTGGGGACCACGAAGCAGTGACCGACTGCGGTGAGCGTGAACGGCGCTGCGCCGCAACCAATCGCGCTGCCTCGTCCGTGCTGCCACGCCTCCTGGAGCTTCCATGTCTACTGAAGACACCGCCACCGAAGCCGCCGCAGAAGAAGCGCTCCCCTACGGCATGCCGTACCGGCGGGAGACCCGCTACGACCCGCCTACCGGGCTCATGGCGATGCAGGGCGTTCCCCGAGCTGCGGCTGGCCGTGCCCTCCGAGGCGATCCCGATGCGCAGCGACATGGCCGTGTACGGGGTCCACACGCTGCCCGTCGCCTGGTGAACCGAGCCCACTGAACCGCCCTGGCGCCCAAAGCCACCGCCGTTTGCGGGCACCGACGCGCGGCCGGGACACCGCTCCACCATCGGCGTCCCGGCCGCGTCCTAATCGCATGTCCTAGCGGACGTCCCAGACGGGCTCGTCCGACTCGACCACTTCGCCGTCGCGCTGGAACACCACGAAGCGGTCGAAGCCGCGCGTGAACCAGCGGTCGTGTGTGACGGCGAGGACGGTGCCGTCGAAGGCCTTCAGGCCCTGCTCGAGCGCTTCGGCCGAGGCCAGGTCGAGGTTGTCGGTGGGCTCGTCCAGGAGCAGGCAGGTCGCTCCCGAGAGCTCCAGCAGCAGCACCATGAAGCGCGCCTGCTGGCCGCCCGAGAGCGTCTTGAAGTCCTGTTCGGACTGGCCGGTGAGCTCGTACCGGTTGAGGGCGCTCATCGCCTTCGAGCGGTCGAGCGAGGGCCGGTCCTCGTCACCCTCCCAAAGGATCTCGCGGAGCGTGCGGCCGTCGAACTCCGGATGCTCGTGCGTCTGCGAGAAGTGCCCGGGGTAGACGCGGGCGCCGAGCCGCGCGATGCCGCTGTGCCGCACCGGGTCCAGTGTGCGCTTCCCCGCGACCCCGGCCTCCGGGTCCGATCCGCCCTGCGCCAGCAGGCGCAGGAAATGGCTCTTGCCGGTGCCGTTGGCGCCCAGGACCGCCACCCGGTCCCCGTACCAGACCTCCAGGTCGAACGGGAACGTCAGGTCCTCCAGCTCCAGCTGCTCGCAGATGACGGCCCGCTTGCCGGTGCGCCCGCCCTCGAGCTTGACGCGGATGTCCTGCTCGCGCGGCGGTGCGGGCGGCGGCCCGGCCTCCTCGAACTTCTGCAGCCGCGTCTGCGCGGCCCGGTACCGGGAGGCCATGTCGGAGTTGTACGCGGCCTTGTTCTTGTACATGAGCATGAGCTCGCGCAGCTTCTTGTGCTCCTCGTCCCAGCGGCGCCGCAGCTCCTCGAACCGCTCGTGGCGGCCCTCGCGCGCCTCGTGCCAGGTCGCGAACCCGCCGCCGTGCGTCCAGGTCGTGCCGGCCTCGAGCGTGACGATCGAACTCGCGGCGTTCGCGAGCACCTCGCGGTCGTGCGAGACGAACAGGATCGACTTGTCGGAGTCCCGGATCGCCTGCTCCAGTTCGCGTTTCGCCGGCACGTCGAGGAAGTTGTCCGGCTCGTCGAGCACCAGCACCTCGTCGCGGCCTTGCAGGAGCAGCTGGAGCGCGAACCGCTTCTGCTCGCCGCCCGAGAGCGTCCTGAGGGGACGATCCTTGACCGCTTCCCAAGGCTGCCCGAGGATCGCGACCGCGACGGTGTCGCAGAGGACGTCGAACTCGTAGCCGCCCGCCTCGCCCCAGTCGGCGAGCGCCTGCGCGTACGCGAGCTGGTCCTTCTCCGTGCCGTCAGCGATGGCCATGCGGCCCTCCGCGATCGCCAGCCGCGCCGCTACGGCCTTCACCGGCGGCGGCGCGAGGTCCACGGCGAGGCGTCGCAGCGGACGCTCCCCTTCGCGCATGCCGACGAGCTGGCGCATGACGCCCAGCCCGCCCGAGTGCGAGACGGTGCCCGCGTCCGGCACGAGGGCGCCGGTGACGATGTTGAGCAGGGTGGTCTTCCCGGCCCCGTTCGCTCCGATGAGCGCCACTTTCGCCCCTTCGCCGACACGGAACGACACCTCGTCGAACAATGTGGTGCCGTCGCTGAGGCCGTAACGAACGCCGGAGAGGTCCACGAATCCCATGTGTCGATTCTCTGCGGCTAACGGCATGGCGTCAAAGTCATTTGCCGTGTTGGATTCAGTGGGGTCCACTGCCTACGCTGGACGCATGAACGACACCCCTGACCGGAACGAACCCGGGCGGCAGCGCAGGCGCTTCTGGCGCCCGAGCTCGGCGAGCGAATGGGTCGAGCTGGCGATCTACGTCTTCTTCGGCCTCATCGCCCTGCTGGCCGCCGTCGGCTGGCTCGTGGCGCGAACGTGACGGGCATCGATGTCACACACGGCTTCGTGACCGGTAGGCCCGGGGGCTCAGTCCCCGGTGGCGTTTGAACGCGGTGGAGAACGCGAACGGATCCCGGTAGCCGACCGCGGCGGCGGCCGCGGCGACCGGGATCTGAGGGTCGGCCAAGAGGTCGGCGGCGAGCTCCATGCGGCGTTCGGTGACGTACCGCAGCGGCGGCTGCGCCATGACCTCGGTGAAGCGCTTGGCGAAATGGGCGCGCGAGACGTTCGCCTGGGCGGCAAGCGCCTCCACGGTCCAGGCCCGGTCGGGGCGGCGGTGGACGGCCTCGAGCGCGGGGCCCGTGACGGGGTCGAGCGCGCCCCGATACCAGCCGGGGGCCTCGGCCTCCTGGCGTGCGAACCAGCAGCCGAGGGTGCACACGAGCCCCCAGTCGAGGATGCGGTCGAGCATGGCCTGGCCGCCCGGGGCGTGCGCGCGGTCGAGGGCGTCGCGCATGGAGTGCAGCCAGAGCACGTCGTCGACCTCCTCGTCGAGGACGAGCGCTTCGGGGAGCGCGCGCAGGAGCCGCTGGTGCCGTGCGCTCGCGGGACGGTAGGTCCCGGCGATGAGGACGGTGGACGCGGACCGGTCCGCCTGCGGCGCTTCGCTCATCGCGATCGCCGGGATCGGCCGGTCGAGTGTGGAGTGCGCGTCGACGAGGTCGAAGGGGACGCGGGCGATCGCGGTGGATCCGGCGGTGAGGCGGTGGCCGGTGCCGCCGCCCAGGACGAGTTCGGCATTCCCGGCGACGGCGGTGACCATGGTCAGCGGAGCGCTGTCGAAGCGGAGCCGCCACGGCGGGTCGAGCGCGGCCCGGTGCACCGAGGCGCCGTCGGCGCGGATGTCGGCGAGCATGTCGCTGAGCGGGTCCATGCCGCAACCGTAGACGATCACGAAGGTTTTCCCGTTCCTCGACCATGGGCCGTCCACGAGATCAGGGCTGTACTCAAGGGGCGCTGCCGCAGTGGCGGCGCCACCGGAAGGAGACCCGCATGGACAAGCAGCCCACGGCGCTCGTCGTCATGGCCCATCACCGCGCCGATTCCCTCACGGCGGCCCTGGCGCGCCGCACCGCCGACCGCCTCGACGCCGCCGGATACCGCGTCGACTTCCTCGACCTGCAACGGGAGGGCTTCGACCCCAGGAACCGGGTCGAGGACGAACCCGACTACGGCAACCGCGACAAGCGCTACTCGGACGAGGTGCACGCCCACGCCGAGCGGCTGCTGGCCGCCGATGTCGTGGCGGCCGTGTTCCCGGTGTGGTGGTTCGGCTTGCCGGCCTTGCTGAAAGGCTGGATCGACCGGGTCTGGAACTACGGGCTGGCGTATGGGCGGCGCGAGAAGCCCATGGCGGGCAAGCGGATCCTGTGGCTCGGGCTGGCCGGGCTCGCCGAGGACGACCCGGATTCGGACCTCACCCGCGCGCTGCTCGACGGGGCGCTGCGGCGCGGGATCGCCGAGTTCTGCGACGTCACGGACGTGCACACCCGGGCACTGTTCGACAGCGAGGCCAAGGGCCTCGAAGGCGGGGAGCGCGAGCGCCACTACGCGGCGCTGTTCGCCGGCGCCGACGACGCGGTCGGCAGGCTTCTGGCCGGTTGAGGGCGGGCTTGCACCGTTCATGTTATACGTATAGCCTATATATACGTAGATCGTGTGAGTCGCGATCGGACACCACCGAGGAGACCTCGATGTCAACACCCGACACCGCCGAAACCGAAGTGCCCTACGGCATCCCGCTCGAACGCGACCATCCGTTCGACCCGCCCGCCGCCGTCATGGCCCTGCACCGCGGGTCCGAGATGCGGCGGATGCGGTACCACCCCGAGGGCCGCCTGGGCTGGCTCGTCACCAGCCACCGCCTCGCCCGCAAGGTCCTGGCCGACACCCGGTTCAGCTCCACGCTCGGCAGCCCGGCGCAGGTTCCGACCCCCATGCCCGGACTGGAGGACTACCTCGACTTCGAGGGCGACTTCCCGCTCACCCCCGGCATGTTCATCGAGATGGACCCGCCGGACCACACCCGCTTGCGCCGCAGGCTCACCGGCGTGTTCACCGTCAAGCGCATGAAGCAGCTCGAGCCGCGCATCGCCGAGCACGTGCAGACCCGGCTCGACGCCCTCGCGGCCGGGCCCCGGCCCGCCGACCTGGTCGCCGACTTCGCAGTGCCCGTGCCCTCGATGATGATCTGCGAACTGCTCGGCGTCCCGTACGACCAGCGCGAACGCTTCGAGGCGGATTCGCGGGCGATCTTCACCATGGACGAGACCGGGGAGGGCAAGCAGGCCGCCGTGGTGAACCTCTTCGGATTCATCGGCGAGCTGGTCGCGGCCAAGCGGGCGAATCCGACGGACGACCTGCTCTCCGACCTCGCCGCCGACCCGGAGCTGGCCGATGAGGAGGTCGCGGGCATGGCGACCCTGCTGCTCGTGGCGGGGCACGAGACGACCGCGAAGATGCTCGCGCTGGGCACCATGGCGCTCTTGGAGAACCGCGACCAGTGGGAGCTGCTGCGCGCGCGTCCCGAGCTGATGGCCGGGGGTGTGGAAGAGCTGCTGCGCTACCTCACGATCATCCACACCGGACTGATCCGGCAGGTGAAGGAGGACATCGAGTTCGAGGGGCACCTGATCAGGGCGCGCGAGTACGTCACGGTGTCGGTGCAGACCGCGAACCGCGACGAAGCGCACTTCATCGAGCCCGACAAGCTGGACGTGACAGGTGACGCCAAGGGACACTTGACGTTCGGGCACGGCGTGCACCAGTGCCTCGGCCAGCAGCTGGCGCGCATGGAGATGCGCATCGCGTTCGCCGGGCTCATCGAGCGCTTCCCGGACCTGAAGCTGGCCGTGCCCGCCGCGGAGGTGCCGCTGGTGACCGGGCAGAGCTTCTACGGCGTCGCCGAACTGCCGGTGACCTGGTTAGGAGGAGCCATGGTGAGGATCATCGCCGACACGGAGGCGTGCGCGAGTTCGGGGATGTGCGCGCTGACCGCGCCCGTCTACTTCGATCAGGACGATGAGGACGGCCGGGTCGTGCTCCTCGCCGATGAAGCGGAGGACTGCGACGGCGAGGTGGCCGACGCGGTGCGGCTCTGCCCCGCGGGCGCCCTTCGGCTCGAGTCCTGAACGCGTCTCGGCACCCGCTGCGGCGCAACGGGTGCCGAGCGCATTTCTCAGCCCAGGAACTTCTCGACGTGCTCGACGGCGAGGCGGTCGATGGCCGCGTAGTGGGCGGTGCGCTGCTCGCCGGTGAGGGCCTCGCCCTTGGTGAAGTTGCCTTCGGCGTCGACGATCTGGGGCTCGCCTTCGGCGTCGGGGAGGACTTCGACGGCGGCGTCGGTGATCCCGGTGTAGAACGAGATCCCGTCGCGCAGCACGCGGTCGAGGTTCTCCTTCATCCACGCCCAGTACTCGTCGCCTTCGGCGGCTCCGGCCAGGCCGAGCCACAGCATCCGCTTCCCGGCGAGCTTGGGCTTGCTGCGCCCGTAGGCGAAGCCGTAGTTCCAGACTCGGTCGATCCATCCCTTGAGGAGGGCGGGCGGGCTGTTCCAGTAGACGGGGAACACCGGGAGGATCACGTCGGCGGCGAGGAGGCGCTCCATGTGCGCCCGCGTCTCGGGGGAGTAGGCCTTGTCGCGGTCGTCCCAGTCCGGCTGGTCCTCCACGGTCATGCGCGGGTCGAAGCCTTCGGCGTGCAGGTTGAGCAGGTCGATGGCGTAGCCGGCCTCTTTGAGGCGGGCGGCGACGACGTCGCCGATGTGGGCGGTGAGGGAGTCGGCGCGGTGGTGCGAGACGACGACGAGTGCGGTCTTTGCGGTCATGTTCTGCTCCAGGTGATTCGGTGCCTGGTGTCCAGTACAGCCGCGATCTCGTGGACGAGCGATGGCCGTGACGCTCCGATCCATGCGAGTCCGTCTACGATTGGCGGATGGACCCGCTCAGTGAACTCCTCGGTGGCATCCGTGCGGAAGGCGCGATCCTCAGCGACGCGCTGCTGAAGGCCCCCTGGGTGGTCAGCTTCGACGACCGGGCCCCGCTGACGATGGTCACGGTGGCGCGCGGGGGCGGGGTGATCATGCTGGCCGACGGCACGGAGGTCGCGGTCAACGCCGGGCAGACGGCGGTCGTGCGCAGCGGCGAGCCCTTCCGGATGGCCGACGAGGCGGCGTCGGTGCACCGGCCCCACCTCGACTACTGGCTGACCTGCTTCGACCCCGAGGCCTGCGCCGAGATGGAGCCTCCGGTTCCCGTTGCGGTGGAAGGCGAAGCGACGGCCCTGTTCGTCGGCGCCTACCGCGCTTCGGGGCGCCGCCACGAGCGCCTCATGCGAGCCCTCCCGCCGGTCCTGGTGATCGACGACGGCTCCGACGTGTGCGCATGGCTCGACGCCTGCGCCATGGACCTCGAAGGGCGCAAGCCCGGGACGCAGGCGTTCATCGACCGCCTCTTCGACTGGGGGCTCGTGTGCACCCTGCGCACGTGGTTCGACCAGCAGGGTCGGCAGGCCCCGGTCTGGTACCGGGGGTTCGCCGATCCCATTGCGGGGCCCGCGCTCGAGGCGATCCACACTCGGCCCGCGAACCCGTGGACCGTGGCCGACCTCGCGGGTGAGGCGGGCGTCTCCCGTGCGCTGCTCGCGAAGCGCTTCAACGAGATCATGGGCGAACCGCCGCTCACGTACCTCACCGAATGGCGGATGCAGCTCGCCGAGGAACTCCTCGCCGACCCCGATCTCACCGTCGCGCAAGTGGCCCGGAAGATCGGCTACGCCGACCAGTTCGGTTTCAGCAACGCCTTCAAGCGAAGGAAGGGCCTGAGCCCCACCGCTTTCCGGGCGGCCGCGCAGCCCGCCGCCGCGACCGCGATGGCGTGACCGCCCCGGCGGTCAGCCGCACAGCCCCGCGCTCAGGAGGCCTGAGAGCGCCTCGCCGAAGGCGGCCGGGTCGGCGTAGCCGTGCTTGTCGTCGATGCTCCACGACAGCGTGATCTGGCGTTCGCCGTCGTAGGAGTGGAACGTCTGCGTCTGGTGGCCCATGCCGTCGCCGACATGCCCGAGGAAGACCTCCTCAGGGTCGTCGGGGCATCCCATCTGGACGCCGCCGAGGGTGAGGTCGCCCGCCTCCAGTCCCGGGTAGGCGACGGCGACCCAGTCGGGCACTCCCGACGTGTGCTGGAGGAGCTGGCGGACCGTCGGGTCCTCCTCGTACGGCAGGAGCCCGGGGAGGTACGCGCCGATCGGTTCGTCGATGTCGATGGCGCCCTCCCCGTCGAGCTGGAGGACGACCGCGGCCACCATCGACTTGGTGACGCTGCCGATGCGCACCCGGTCTCCCGGCCGCGCGCCCCGCGCGTCATCGAGGCCGCGGTCGCCGGCCGCATCGCTCCAGACCTCGCGGCCGTCGCGGACCTCCACGAGGGCGGATCCTCCCGTGATCTCGGCGATGGCCGCGAGCCGGTCCTCCAGCGCGGCGGTGCCGATGCGGCGCTCGGGCCGGGTGTCGGCGGCGGCGAACTGCGTGGCCGTCAGCGCGCCGACGAGCCCGAGCGCGGCCGCGCCCGCGGCGGCGATCCTGAGTTATCTCATCCTCACAACGTATGGGCCGCACCGTGGTCGAACGATCCTGCGAGCCCCCCGGACGCCGGTACCGCCCGCCCTACCGCGAAACCGCCCGCAGCGGTCGGCCCGGAACGGACGGATTTCCGGGATCGCCCTTCGCCTCCCCACCGGCGTATACAGTGACGTGAGGGGCTGAAGGGCCAGGCGGCATCGCCCGGGACGTAGGGGTTCTGAAAATGGCGGATCTGGACTACGTCGCATTGTTCGCGGCGATACCGACTCCCTGTGTGGTCATCACGCGGGACTTCGCGATCGTCGCCGCCAATCCCGCCTACACGGAGGCCACCGGCAAGACCCTCGACGAACTGGTCGGACGCCCCCTCTTCGACGTCTTCCCCGATCCCGACGTCAGCGGCGAACGGAACGTCAAGGCCTCGCTGAACTGGGTCATCGAGACCGGGCGGCAGCACACCATGGCCCTGCAGAAGTACGACGTCCCCATCGAGGGCACTTCCGCGTTCGAGGAACGCTGGTGGTCGATCATCAACTCGCCGATCGCCGGGCGCAACAGCCCCGTCGAATGGATCCTCATCCGAGCCGAAGACGTGACGGCGTTCGTCCGATCCCACGACTTCAACCGCCACCTGCCGACCGAGGCGCCGTCCGAGGCGATGGCGCGGGAGGCCGAGCTCTTCGAACGGGCCCGCGAGCTCCAGCACCTCAACGTGGAGCTGAGCGAGGCCAACATACGCGACCACCAGGTCGCCGTCACCCTCCAGA